>CAWDQN010000001.1:0-65063 GCA_963804495.1 uncultured Alphaproteobacteria bacterium
GCGCGGCGTCGAACGAAAGGCTGAGGTTTGGCAGCAGCCACGTCACGATCGATCGCGTGGTCGGGCCGCTGAGCCACGTCAGCGCTGCCGACTCCTCCCGACCCGGCAGCCGCCGGGGGCGTGCCCGTCTCGCCGTGACAGGACGCGACGTGCTGCCCGGGCCGTGACCCGCGACAACACCTGACCGCCTTCATCCCCGGGTCTCCGTCGGTGCACGCCCCGGCGGCAGGCATGGCGCCTGGGCAGACAAAGGAAAATTTGCCGCCGACCACGCCCGCTACCGACCGATCAGGCCATCTGACCACAAACTCATGCGCACTTGCTGGGTCCATTCCCATGAGCAGAAGTGGGTCCGTTTCCGTGAGCGCTGAGGCCTACATGGGTCGAGAGACAGGCGCCGCGCCGCTGGGTGCCGCAAGGCCGGCGCGGGGCCGAACCCTCACCGCAGGTTGGCGTGCTTCGCCGTCGCGGTGGTGCCGCTGGTCAGCACCTGTGCCACCATGAAGGGCAGCAGCGTCAGGCCCACGGCAACCGGCACGGTCAGGGTCGAGCCATCCAGGAACTGTACCGCGACATTGCCTGCGCTGGTGCAGATCAGGCCAGCACCCGGCCGGGCGTGGCGGGCATGCCCACTGTCAGCGCAATGGCGCCGCGAGCGGACGCGTAGTCGAACACCGGCGCGAAGGGTTGGTCATCAGCCCAGGCGCCGCCGGTGATTTGGGTCATTGCATCACTCCATCTCTGCCGCAGGGATCACCACGGAACCTCGTCATTCAGCACCGCCGCCACCCGCTCGGCCGTAGGCTGCGGCGCGGCCGGCGACACGGACAGCGACAGAAACTTGCCGCGCTGGCCTTCCTTGACCCATCCGGACAGCCGGTACTTCACGCCGCCGATGGTGATGTCCCCGCGGTAATCGGGTCGGGCCTCGTTGCCCTGCTTGTCGTTCCGGAACAGGGCGCCGCTGTTGTCGCGCGTGGTCATCCCCGTGCCCCCGGCGGATGCCTCACCTGGAGCTCGGCGAACGGATCGTAATCGGTGCCGTTCTGGTGCCCGCGCGCCGGCTGCGCTAGACCTGACCGGCCGATATAGTTCGGCTGCAGACCTTCAACGTGCAGACCAGAAACGATTAAGTATCGCGTGGCGTCCATCACGTGATCGTTCTTCTTCACGACGGCGCCCTTATCATCCCGCCGACGGAGCCGATATTGTTGATGTTCGCTAAGAACTGACCCGGGATTTGCACCGAGAAGTGACCCGCCTGCGAGTGTGTCTCCCGGCCTGGATCTGGGTCAAGTCATGGCTTCTTCCTCCCGGGCACGGCGCGGGGGTTGCGGGCTGAGGGCCGGCAGGTCCGGTCAGTGACCGGTGAGGCCGCAGCCGTCGCCGGCTTTGACGATGCGCCCGGTGGCGGTCATGGCGGCGAGGCGCGCGAAGAGGGTGGCGGTTCGGACGCGGCAGCAGGCACGCAGTTCGGCGAACGGGCGTGGCCGGTCGGCGCCGGCGAGGGCGGCGACGATGCGCTCGTCGATGGACGAGGGCGTGGGCTCGGGTTCCGACTGGTCAGCGGCTTGCCGCGCCAAGTCTGGGTGATATGGCAGAACATGCGGTGCTCGATCTTGTTCCACTTCGATGTTCCGGGCGGAAAGTGGCAGATCTGGAGCGTCAGGCCGGTTTCGTCGGCCAACTTCTGCAGTTCCACCTTGAACAGCCGGACGCGCGAACCGTTGGAGCCGCCGCCATCTGCCGTGATCATCCACCGGTCGGCCGTCGGATACCGCTCCCGGCCCATCACATCCAGCCAGCGGCGGACCGAGTTGACCGAGAACTGTGCTGTGTCGTTATCGATTCCGACACTCACGCAGCCAGCATTAGCCGCAATGTCGTAGACACCATAAGGCACAACCTTGCCAGGCTCGGCATCGACGAAATCATGAACCTTGACCTGGTCGGGACAGCCTCGCGGTCGGTAGTCGCTGCCAACGTTCTTGCAGGGGCCGATCAATTCCTTCTTCTTGGTGTCGATCGAAATTACCGGCTGCCCCGCCGCCTGGGCTGCGATGACGGCTGCGTTGATATGCTCGAACTGAGCGTCGCGATCGGGATTGCGACTGGCCAGACAGGGTGACCGCGTATGGACGATCGTTCCGAACCGATCGGCGGTTTCCAATCTTGGCGACGGCAAGGGCATCCGGCAAGAACCCAGCGCGGAGGTGGCGCGGCATCCTCTTTTGTGCCGCCTCCATATGCGATTGCCCTGTCTGGACAGGTTGGCAGCCTGGCAATTCTGGTCTAGAGTTACCGAGTGACACGGGCCGTCACCACCTTGGCGATGCGCATATGAATGCACCGGATGCGGATCGATAGCATGGACAGGCCACTGATCCCGATGCTTGCCATCTCTCGGCTAGAGACTGCCTCACACGGTATGGCTGACCGCATCGCCGCAGTATGGCATGTGCATTCACTGTCTCCAAGGCGTGCCGACATTGCTGTCCAATCCTTGTTCAAGGGCCTGCAGTTAGGCGCTGTGCTCGTGCTCGTTATCGGCGCGTGCAGCCGTAGTGATCGAAGCTGGCAAACTCCGGCACGGCCTATGTTCGCAACCTATGCTACGAACTTGCCGGCTGCGGGTGTTTCTACGACCTGGCGCTGCAATAGCTCCGGACCAACTCACAGCACCTGCTTAGCAATCAAGACACGCAACTCACAGCTCGGTTCTGGGTTTAGTTGATCATGATAGAATCGCTCGCATATCGAATTATCAATCAGGCAAAGATTTCAGGCGTACGAGCGGCCGATTGTACGTTACCCTGATGGATTTCGGGGCGGTCCGGTATTGGAAAATGAGGATGACGCAGCGCTTCGGCACACCAGAAATAAAATTCCCGTAGATAGTTTTCGTTCCGATGAAAATTATAACGAAATATTGAGCGGCGAGTACACTTATGCAGGCCCAATCTATGATCACTTCGGTCATTTTCTTGCGGAGATGGTTCATCGCATTCTTCCGGCTAAAAAATTAGGATTGACACATCCTTACTTGTTTATTTCTACTCTCGGCTGGAATCCCTATCCTAGCTACGGTGAATTTCCGAATGTTATAAAAGAGGTGCTTTCATTTTTAGAAGTCAAGCAACAGGATGTCCGCGTCATCGACAAAAACACGATCGTCGAGAAGCTTCACATCATCGAGGCCGGTTCCGATCTTGGTGGAGGTCCGAAGCCGGGTTATCTTGAGACTATCCGCCACTTCTGCGAGCGCCAACTAAATGGTATCCATGGCGCTACCAGACGCCCCGAAATGCTTTACGTTTCTCGGTCCGCGCTCGAGCCGCAAGGGAATATATTAGGAGAGATCTATTTCGAACAACACCTGGAGCGCGAGGGTTTTACAGTTTTTCGGCCCGAAGAATTCCGGTTCACGTCTCAGATGGACCACTATAGGAAGGCCAAAATTGTCATATTCCCAGAGGGTTCGGCCTGCCACGGGACGGAGCTAATGGGCACGAATATGATGGGCCGAACCTTCATTGTCCCCAGGCGTCGCGGCCAGATGCATATCTTTCAGAGGGTCGTCGAACCCCGATCAGCCTGCTTCAAGGCGATAGATGGCTGCGTTGAATACCTCGGCACGGCATCTGCGGACCGGCGCAACGGTACTCCACTTTCGCACATCGGAGTGTCGTGGATCGATATCGAATCGACCGTTGCTTTTTTCAGAAGCCACGGCTTGGCGCTTCTGCGCACCATTTCGGAAAAAGACTATGCGGAGGCCGCGGAGATTGACTTTCAGCGCTACCTGACCTTCCAGGCCAGACCAGGTGCAGCTTGGAATGAGGAGTACGCCGCTGATCTCAAAGCCACTTTCGCGCAAAAGATGCTGAAACGCTGACATATCTAATACAGCGCACCGGAAGCACCGACCCCATTTGCCGGCATGCCTCATGCGGCGAGCGGCTTGCCGGTTTTGGTTCACTTGAACGGTTTAGTGCAATGCTCCTTATCGGGTCTGACGGAAGATCACGTCCGCTCCTGAATCCGCCAAATGCCCACATTTCGTGGCAAAACGCGCACCAAATGCCCCGTCATTTGGTTCGGGCCAAGGTCCTGCACCTGGTACGGCTGGTAGCCCTTGAACTGCGAGCCCGCCGGAGCTGTCACCCGGATTGCCTTGATCTCGGCGATGACCCGCGGTGTCACATTGCCACGGCCACGCGTCTTGCCTCGTATGCCCCGACGCTTTCGGCTCGGCCGCATCCTCCTTGCCACCGGGCTTGATCACCGGACGGCCCTTCCGGCCTTTGCGCCGGGCGATCTCGTCCCGCAGCACCGCCAGCAGCTTTTTCAATTCGGCCACTTCGCCCCGCAGCGCCGCCAACTCGGCGCCCAACACGGTGCGCGGCAGATCGGAGGGGGCGGTCGGCAGCGGCACGATCCGAGCGCACCGGACCCGGCCGCGTCGCGCCACGCCGGAAAGCAAAGGGCCGCCCGGGGTTTTGCCCCGCTCATGATAGTCTTCTACAGCAGGTCATGTCGCATGCCGACGTTCCGGAACGCCTTGGACAGGCGGCGGGCCCTGGCAGCCGAGAATTTCTGTCGCCAATTTCGTCAGCGGCCGTTCTACCTCCACTGCACCGATCAGCTTCGCTGCCCTTGGCATCCCATAGATCAGGCAGCTCGCCTCATCCTGGCCGAAGGTAGGTGCGCCAGACCGGCGCATCGCCAGAAGCCCGGCCGCCCCGTCCTGTCCCATGCCCGTCAGGATCACACCCACCGCATTCGGGCCAGCCGTCGCGGCGAACGAGTTGAACAGCACGTCCACAGAAGGCCGGTGACCGGACACCGGTGGCGCGTCAGAGAGACGGCAGCAGTAATGTCCCCCCGAGCGGGCCAACTCCAGGTGGTGGCTGCCGTTGGCAATGTAAACTGTCCCGGGGGTGACGAGGCGACCGTCGGTAGCCTCGACAACCGACATGCGGCAGCATTCATCGAGCCGCCGGGCGAAAGAAGCGGTGAACCCGGCGGGCATGTGCTGCGCCACCAGAATGGCGGGCGCATTGCCCGGCAGGGCACTGATCAGCGTGTGGAGCGCCTCCACGCCGCCGGTGGAGGCCCCGACGGCAACGATGCGTCCTGCGGCGGACAGGCTGGGATCGAAGGCGAGCGGGGTGGACGTCACCTCCCGGCGGCTTTTTGCCTGCGGCCTGCTGGCGGCAGCGGTCTTCACAGTGGCGATCAACGCATCGCGCAGCGCCGTCACCCCCTGGCGGACGTCGATCAGCGGCTTGGCGATGCAGTCGACCGCCCCAAGCTCCAGCGCGCGCACCGTCGCCTCCGCCCCTTTCCGGCTCAGCGTCGAGACGACGACCACCGGCATTGGCCTGAGCGCCATCAGCTTCTCCAGGAAGCTCAGCCCGTCCATGCGCGGCATTTCGATGTCGAGGGTGAGCACGTCGGGGTTCAACGCCTTGATGCGCTCGCGCGCGATGAGCGGGTCGGACGCCGTGCCGACCACCTCGATGGCGGGATCACTTTGCAGTAGCTCGGTGAGCAGCTGGCGGATCAGAGCGGAGTCGTCCACAACCAGCACACGGATCGGCATGGGCGATCTCCCGTCCGTTACGAAACCTAGCCGCCGCGGCCGGCTGCCGTGGCGGTCTGCAGGCTGTCCCGCTCGCCGGCCTCGCCGCTCCCTGTTGACAGCGCAAGGCGGGGCAGCCGTTGCATGAGGACGCGGCCGTTGGACGGGAAGTAGAGAATCCGTCTGGCATCGTCGCCGCGCAGGTCGCCGGCGGCAAACACCAGATTCGCAGCCACGATATAGCGCTCGACGAAGTCCGCGTTGTTGGGGCCGACCAGGCCGCCGCGACCAATCATTGTCGAGCCACCGAAGACCTTGATCTCCAGCCTCCCCAACTGCCCGCCACGCGCCACGATGTCGCCGATGAGTTGCGCCATGGCGACCGTGCCGTAACGCATGTCCGCCGATGCCGGAACGGCGATGCCCTCCGCGCTGAAACCCGGCAGCATGAAGTGGTTCATGCCCCCGATCCCGGCGACGGGATCGCGAATGCAGGCGGCGATGCAGGAGCCGACCACGGTCGCGATCATCTCCCCTGTGTCGTCGGTCACGTAGTGCTCACCGGGCTCGATCCAGACGGAGGTGACGCTGAATTGCGGGTCGTGAAACCGCGCAAGTCTCTGCTGGCCATCCGTCGGAGCCGTGTTGCCCGACATCACTTGACCTTCCTGTACGTACTGCGTCCGGCATTCTCGAAGCGGTCGCTGACCCGAAACAAGGTCTCCGAGTGGCCGATGAACAACCAGCCACGCGGCTGCAGGATCTCGGCGAAACGCTCGAACAGCGCCGCCTGTGTGGGCTTGTCGAAATAAATCACGACGTTGCGGCAGAAGACCACGTCGAACCAGCCGCGCATGGGCCAGGGACCGAGCAGGTTGAGATGGCGGAAGCGGACCAGCTCCTTCACGGTGTCCGCCATGACGAACTGCTGCCCGTCCGTCCGCTCCAGGTAGCGGAGCCGCAGATCCGGCGGGATCGGCTCGGCACGGGCGGCGTCGTAGCAGCCGGCCCGGCCCACAGCGAGCACGTCGGTGTCGATGTCGGTCGCCAGAATGCGCGCGTCCCATTTGGCCAGGTCGGGCATTGCCCGCTGCGCGACCATTGCGATCGAGAACGGCTCCTCCCCCGTCGAGCAGCCGGCCGACCAGATCCGCAACCGGCGCGCCGCCCCCCGCCCAGCGGCGCCGATCAGTCCCGGCAGCACTTCCCGTTCGAGCGTCTCAAAATGGTGGCGCTCGCGGAAGAAGCCGGTGAGATTCGTTGTGATGGCGTTGACCAGCGCCGCATGCTCGGCCTCGGCGTCCGGGCCGTCGAGGACAGCCAGGTACTCGGCGAAGCTGGCGAGACCAAGTACCCGGAGGCGTCGCCCCAGACGGCTGTAGACCAGTTCGCGCTTGTTCTCGCCCAGCACGATGCCGGTGGCGGCGCGCATGCGTTCGGCAATGGAGTTGAAGTCGCCGGCGGTAAGGGTGAACTCCCGCGCCTCGATGCTGGCGGGGGGCGTGCCGGCCGCCGGGGTTACCCGGTGGCGGCCGGCATCGGTACCATCCGGCATGGAATGCCTCAGAACTCCTTCCAGTCGTCCCCGTTCTCAGCCGTCGCGACCGTTGGACGTGCTGCCCCGGCCTTGCGGGCGACGGCAGGCTTTGTGGCCGGGGGGGCCTGACGCACGGACGGCGCGGCACGCTGCGGGACGGTCGCGCGCTGCGGGACGGCGGCTGCAGCCGTCGCAGTCGTGGCGCCGGTGCGGAAGCCCGAGACCAGCCGGGACAAGTCTTCGGTCTGGTCCTCCATCGACTTTGCCGCCGCCGCCGCCTGCTCGACGAGCGCGGCGTTCTGCTGCGTCATCTTGTCCATCTGCGAGACGGCGGTATTGACCTGCTCGATGCCGTTGCGCTGCTCCTGCGAGGCGGCCGAGATTTCGGCCATGATGTCGGTGACGCGCTTCACCGACACGACGATTTCCTCCATGGTCTGGCCGGCGCTGGCCACCAGCTTGGCACCGGTGTCCACCTTGGTGCCGGAGTCCGAGATCAGCGCCTTGATCTCCTTGGCGGCATTGGCGCTGCGCTGCGCGAGGTTACGCACCTCGGCGGCCACCACGGCGAAGCCGCGGCCCTGCTCGCCCGCACGCGCTGCCTCGACCGCGGCGTTCAGCGCCAGGATGTTGGTCTGGAAGGCGATCTCGTCGATCACCCCGATGATGTCCGAGATTTTGCGGCTGGCCCCGTTGATCTCGTCCATCGTGCGGACGACCTGGCTCACCACGGAGCCTCCCTTGACCGCGGTCTCCGAGGCGGAACTCGCCAGCTTGTTGGCCTGCTGCGCGCTCTCGGCGTTCCGACGCACTGTAACAGTCAGCTCCTCCAGGCTCGCCGCCGTTTCCTCCAGGCTGGAGGCCTGCTCTTCGGTTCGCTGCGAGAGGTCAGTGTTGCCCTTGGCGATGTCGCGCGAGGCGGCGGTGATATTGCCAGTGGCGTCGGTGATGGCGCTCACGATCGACACCATGGTATCGAGCAGGCCGTTGACGCCGCCGCAAAGCGCCTCGATGTCGCCGGACTTGCCGGCCAGCGGCACCCGGCTGGTGAGGTCGTTTTCACGCGCCGCCGCGACGGCCGTCTGCACCTGCTGCACCGCCTCACGTACCGCGGCGGCGCCGCGCACCTGGTCGGTAATGTCGGTGGCGTATTTGACCACCTTGAAGGGCTTGCCGTTGAGGTCGAGGATCGGATTATAGCTCGCCTGGATCCAAACCTCCTTGCCGCCTTTGCCGATCCGTTTGTACCTGGCCCGCATCGTACTCGCCGCGTCCCAGCTTTTCCCAGAACAGTCGGTATTCCGGCCCGCTGGCATAGGCAGGCTCGACGAACATGCTGTGATGGCGGCCACGGATTTCCTCCAGGCTGTAGCCCAGCAACGCGAGGAAGTTCTCGTTGGCGGCCACCACGCGGCCGTCGAGGCCGAACTCGATGACACCCTGAGACTTGTTGATGGCCGCCAGTTGCCCGGCGGCATTGGCCGCGGTCAGCTTCTCGGCGGTGACATCCGTCGCGTATTTCACCACCTTAAAGGGCTTGCCGTTGAGATCGAGGATCGGGTTATAGCTGGCCTGGATCCAGACCTCCTTGCCACCCTTGCCGATGCGCTTGTACCTGACCGGCATCGAATTCCCCGCGCCCGAGTTTCTCCCAAAACCGCTGGTAATCCGGGCTAGCGCGGTATTGCGGTTCGACGAACATGCTGTGGTGCTGGCCGCACACCTCGTCAGACGTGTAGCCGAGAACCGCAAGGAAGTTCGCGTTGGCGGTGAGCACCCTGCCGTCCAGGCCGAACTCGATGACACCCTGCGACTTGCCGATCGCTGCAAGCTGCCCCGCGGCGTTCGCCGCCGCCAGCCTCTCGACCGTGACATCGGTGGCGTACTTAACCACCTTGAAGGGTTTTCCGTTGGGGTCGAAGATGGGGTTGTAGCTGGCCTGGATCCAGATTTCCTTGCCGCCCTTGCCGATGCGCTTGTAGAGACCTGCGTCGAACTCGCCGCGCCCGAGCTTCTCCCAAAACAGCCGGTAGTCCACCGTGTTGCGTATCGCCGGATCGACGAACATGCTGTGGTGCTGGCCGCGCACCTCGGCAAGCGTGTAGCCTAGCACGGCGAGGAAATTCTCATTGGCGGCGAGCACTTTGCCGTCCAGACCGAAGGCGATGACGCCTTGCGACTTGCTGATCGCGGCAAGCTGCCCGGCTCCATCGGCGGCGGTGAGGCGGTCGGCGGTGATGTCGGTGGCGAACTTGACCACCTTCGTCACCTTGCCCCCATCGATGATCGGATTATAGCTGGCCTGGATCCAGACCTCCTTGCCGCCCTTGCCGATGCGTTTGTACTGGCCTGCGTCGAACTCGCCGCGCGCCAGCTTCTCCCAGAACAGCCTGTAGTCGACGGTGTTGCGGGCGGCCGGGTCGACGAACATGCTGTGATGCTGGCCACGCACCTCATCAAGCGTATAGCCGAGCAGCCCAAGGAAATTCTCGTTGGCGGAGAGCACCCGCCCGTCAGTGGCGAACTCGATGACCGCCAGCACCTTGTGGATCGCCGCCAGTTGCGCCGCCTGGTCGCGCACCTCGGCACGGCGATCAGCGGCACTGCGGCGGTCGGAGAGGTTCAGAGCTTTGAGAGGAAAGGTGGTGAAGCCGATCAGCATGTCGGTCTCCAGTGCAAGGGTGTCGGAAAGCGGGTCAGCGGCGGCGGCTCATTGCGGGCGCGTGGTGCTCGCTGCGGCGGCGGCGGCGGTTCCGATCAGGCCATCCAGCGACACCAGCGTGACCATGTGCGCGTCGAACGGAACAAGCCCTTCGAGGAATTTTTCTTCGATTGTCAGGCCGGTCTCAGGCACCGGCCGAGCCATGCCTGGCTCGACGGAGATGATGTCGGAGACGGCATCGACCAGCAGGCCGACCGTGCGTGCGCCGGTGGTAACGATGATCACCACGTGCATCCGGGTCGGCGCAGTGGTACCCATGCCGAAGCGGGCGCGCAGGTCGAGGATGGGCACGATCACGCCGCGCAGGTTGATCACCCCGCGAACATAGGCCGGGGATTGCGGCAGGGTGGTGGTCTCGGTCCACCCCTTGATCTCGCGCACCTGCATGATGTCGATGCCATATTCCTGGGCATCAAGCTTGAAGGTGATATATTGCCGCGCCACCGCACCGGTGACCCCGGCCAGCGCGACGGTTGGTGCGTGATGGTATATTGAGGTGCTCATGCGTTCGGTCCCTGGGGCTGCTGGGCTGCTCAGTGGAGGTCCGGTGCCGCGGCGCGCGCCGGGCCGGCGGTTTCCCGGCCGGCCGGCGGATCGCCGTCGCCGAGCAACCGGCTGACATCGAGGATCAGGGCGACCCGGCCGTCGCCCAGGATGGTGGCCCCGCCGATGCCGTCGACCGGGCCGTAATTGGCTTCCAGGCTCTTGACCACGACCTGGAGCTGGCCGAGCAATTCGTCGACCACGAGACCGATGCGGCCGGTGCCCTCGTTCTCGACGATCACGACGATGCCGCGGCACGGATCGGTGACGGCGCCATGGACAGCAAAGCGCCGGTGCAAGGGAACCAGCGGCACATAGGTGCCGCGGATCGCCAGCACGTCGCCGCGGCCGGGGAGGGCGTGAATGGTCGCCCGCGTTGGCCGCAGGCTCTCCATGATGGCGGTCAGCGGAATGATGTAGGTCTCGCCGCCCACCGCCACCGCCATGCCGTCGAGAATAGCCAGAGTCAGAGGCAGCGACAGCAGGAAGCGCGAGCCGGCGCCCGCCCGGGATTCCACGGCGATGCGCCCGCCCAGCGCCTGGATGTTGCGCTTGACCACGTCCATACCGACGCCGCGGCCGGAGACGTTCCGAAACGGCATCGGCGGTGGTCAGCCCGGGCAGGAAGATCAGCTGGTCGATCTCCTCGTCCGTGAAGCTCGCCTCCGGCGAAACCAGACCGCGTGCACGCGCGCGCGCCAGCACCTTGGCGCGGTCAATGCCGCGGCCGTCATCGGCCACCTCGATGACGATGCGCCCGCGACGGTGCTCGGCGCCGAGATGAATGGTGCCGCAACGGCGCTTGCCGGCCGCTCCGCGCACGTCCGGCGGCTCGATGCCGTGGTCGAGCGCGTTGCGCAGCAGATGCGTCAGCGGGTCGGCGAGCTGCTCGATGACAGTCTTGTCGATCTCGGTTGCCTCGCCGCTGACCGCCAGCTGTGCCTCCTTGCCGAGCTGAACGGACAACTCGCGGACGAGCCGCGGCATCCTGGCGAACACCGACTTCACTGGCTGGGCACGAATCGCCATGACGCCTTCCTGCAACTCGCGCAAATGCTGCGCCATCGCCTCCAGGCCGCTGAGCAGGCTGCCGCACAGTTCGGGCGGCAGGCCGTTCGCGTCCTGCATCAACATGGCCTGGTTGATGACCAGTTCGCCCACCAGGTTGACCAGCCGGTCCACCTTGTCGACATCGACGCGGATTGAGTGGACGGCGGCGTCGCTCGTCGCGGACGGGCCGGCATTTCCGGAACGCCGGGCCGCGGCCTGGGAGGCGCCGGCCAAGCCATCCGGCTTCCCATCCGGTGCGGCTTCGGCCTGCGGCGGCCCGATCATCAGGCTGCAATCGTCGGCGACGAAGGAGAACGCTTCCGCAACGGCATCCCGTCCCGCCTCGGATTCGAGGTGCAGCGTCCAGGCCAGATACGCCGCCTCGGGGTCCATGTCCGCCAGGTTGGGCAGTCGGGTAAGGTCCGCCTCCACGTCCAGTGTTCCCAGGCGCCGGAGTTCGCGGATGATCAGCAGCGGCTCGCTGGCGTTGCGGAACAGGCCGGGGTGGGGGGCAAAGTCGAATTCGCCAGCGCTGCATCGCCGCCGCCGGTTTTGTCGCAGCAGGTGCCATCGCGGCCGCCGCAGGCTGGAGACTCACGCCACCCTCCGGTGCTGCCGCCTCGCGCAGCGCCGCCATCAGGCCCGCCTCGAACCCCGGCGGCGCATCGGTGCCGGTGCGGGCGGCCTCCACCAGGTCGCCGAGTGCATCGGTGGCACGCACCAGCAGCGAGAGCAGCGGCGGGATGGCGGGCAGTCGTCCGTCGCGCAGCAGGTCGAGCACCGTCTCGAGAAGATGGGCAAAGGCGACCAGGCGCTCGAAGCCAAACGCGCCGCCGCCGCCCTTGATGGAATGGATGGCGCGGAAGATGGCATGCACGGTGTCGGGATCCGGAGAGTCGTCCTCCAGCGCGGCGAAATGCCGATAGGCGGCATCCAGCAGCTCGCCGCATTCCTCGAAATAGGTACTCTTGAGATGGTCGAAGCCGGACATGGAATTGTGCTCGCTTATCCGCACACGCGGCGGACGACCTCGATCAGCTTCTCGGGATTGAACGGCTTGATGATCCATCCCGTCGCCCCGGCGCTGCGACCCTCAGCTTTCTTGGCGGGGTCCGCTTCGGTGGTCAGCATCAGGATCGGGACGGCGCGGTTTTTCGTGTCCGCCCGCAGGGCTCGGATCAGGGCGACCCCGTCCATGCGCGGCATGTTGAGGTCGGTTATCACAAGATCCACGGGAGCGGCCCGCAGGGCGGCCAGGGCCTTTTCGCCATCTTCCGCCTCGCTCACGTCGAAGCCCGCTCCGCGGAGGGTGAAGGTCACCATATCCCGCATGGTCTTCGAGTCGTCCACCGTCATGACGCGCTTGCGCACTGCGGTTTCCTACAGGCTGAGACGTGCGGCGACGCCAAGGTCACGCGCCGCCGTCAGGAGTGCGGGAGAGGCGTCGCGCAGCGCGAAGGGCAGGTTCCGCATCCGGGCCGCCGCGGCGGCGGCGAGCAGCACCTGCACACAGGCGGTGGAGACAACTTCGACATCTTCGGCCGCGAGCATCAGCGCCGATCCGGCATGCAGGCGTGCGCAAAGCCTGTCCTGCAGTGGCCCGGCGGCGACAAGATCAAGTGAGCACGGCAGCCTGATTGCCTGCCTGTCCGCCTCGTTGTCCTCTCCGCATTCTGGTACCATCGGTGGCGCTCCTTTGATGACCCATGCTTCGTCGCGGTCATCGGCTGCTGCCAGATCAGAAGAGTTCGATGCCATCGTCATCGTTGCCTGCGGGTTTCGTGCTCCGCGCCGCTCCGTCACGCCCGATCCGCGCGAAGCGGTCGCGCACTTCGGAAAGCGTGTGGTTCGACAGGACCCGGTCGAGCGCGGCCTGATCGACGACGTGGCCATTCACCGACGGAACCGCCTCGGTCGCGTCCTGCAATTCCGCAAGCAGGCCGGACAGCACGCCCAGGGTGCCGGTGACGTGCGCCAGGCATTGCGAGTTTCTGTCTTGGAACTGAAGGTCCATCACCAGCCCGTCGACGGTTCTGGACAACTCGCGCACGCTGTCCGCGGTCTCCTCCAGGATGGCGCTAAACCGACGGTTCTGCACCGTCATGGCGACCATGAAGGCAGTTAGGCGTTCCTTGTTGGCAATGCGGCCGCTGAGGTCGATGCGGGCGATGTCGCCGACGATGGCGGAGCCCTTGCGCACGCCGTCGGCCATTGCGTTGATCTGATTTCGAATTGATCCGGCAACGCCCTCGGTGGCCTGCGAGAGCTCGCGCACCTCGTTTGCCACCACCGCGAAGCCCCGACCCCGCTCGCCAGCGTGCGCCGCCTCGATCATGGCGTTGAGCGAGAGATACCGGGTCTGGCGGTTCAGGGCCTCGATTCTGGCAACCCCTTCCTCAGAGCGGCCCGCCTCGGCCAGCGCTGCGTCGAGAGCGTGCTGCATCTTGTCCGCGAGGTCGGAAAACATGTGGAGGGTTTCGACCTCGTCGGCCAGAACCTCGCTCACGAAGCCGGTGACCTGGTCGAGGGGCACACGTTCGTCGCCGACCGTGAGATCATTGGCCAAATCGATGACGGTTCCCACCCGGTCGCTCTGCGACTGCGCGAGCGTGGCCAGCTTACGGAAGCCTTCGGAAATGGACTGCGTGCTGGTTTCGACGAGGTCGGAGGCGGAGGAAACTTCCCGCGCCAGGGCGTTAAGTGCGTGCCGCTGCAGTTCGGAGAGGTTAAGCCACTGTTGCAGCAGGTCGGCAACCTTAGGGCGCGGCTCGCCAACTGGGGCTGACGTCAAGTCGGTTGGATCACACTGTTTCCCCAACTCCTGCTCACCGGCGCGTTGACGATGATCGCTCCCGTCCTCGGCCTTTCCACCGCGATACAGGCCCGTTATCGATGCAGGACGATCCACGAGACCCTTCAATCGCTTGCGGAAAAACCTTCGAATGAAGTTCTTATGCTGGATGACGCCGACGGCGCAGCTCAACGAGAGGCACCCAAGGGCGGCACTCGGCGGAGTCAATGCACCGTGGGCTGACAACTCCGGCGCCGAGCCAAACATCCGTGACTCCCCTTCGCATTCGCTGCGACCTCTCAATCAGGTGTGTCATTGAGCACCGCTTGCCCGCTGTGGCACTCAGAACCCGGCGTGGGTGTCCTGGATCGTCTATTATTATTATTGACAAAATGCTAAGGGGCCGTGCCAAGGCAACACAACCGCAGGATTCTGATCGGGCGGCCAGCGAGAGCGCAAGGAACCACCTCAGGTATTGGGGTGATGCGGCGGCTGGAGCGTCGATCCGTACCGGGTGGTTGACATCGCTGCCATTCATCTTCCTGTGTCGTAAAGCTCTTGTACAATTCAGGAACATATGTATACAAATCAAGGGTCTCGTTCGTGTGGGCGGGTTGTGACTCTCGCAACCAGCGCCGGCGACTCCGCATAACGTTTCGCCTGTGTTGGCGGTCACCAGACACACGCTCGAAATCCGTCCTTCGTAAGTCCCTGCAACTGCTTACGGATTCGACGCGTGTGTCCCGGGACCGCGAACCCCCGCCGTGCTTGCCGGGCCTTGCCCGCACGGGTCATGCTGGCACCGCGTTCGCGAGCGTCATGGCCGAAGCCCAAGACGTTGACCCGGCGGATTGCCGATGCTGTCGATCTGGTGGAGCGGCCGCTCCTCAAGGACGCCCGACCCGTCGTCCTCGACAAGAACCTGGATGGCGGGTGGGGAGTCCGACATCGGCATCGGCGTTTCTGGGCGGCGCGTTGGTGGGCGGGCGTGCCGGCGGAAAGGTGGAGCGGTGCGGCTCCGAGAGTGCCTCAGGCGCAGGCAACGGGTGGCGTGTCGGCAAGGGGAGAGTACCTCGTGTCCGGGGCGTGTCGCTACTGATTGTTAACGAAATCATCGGTACTGCTGGTGCCGCGCCAGGGCCGGCCGCGTTCTGGGCGGAGTGTGGGGCATCGAAGCTGAGGACGAGGATCCAGCGTTGCATTTCCTCAAACCAACCATCAGCCGGCGGTTGTGGCTCGGCGTTTTGGTTATGGCTTTGGCCGTGCTCAGCACCTGGTTGGCCGCTGTTGCGGACATGCATGCCTCGATTACGGCATTTCAGGAGGCCGAGACACGGCGAGCGGTGGAAATCGCTTCTTCCCTGGTCGCGGAGTATCAGCGCCGGGCCGCGCAGGGTGAAATCGCCGACGCCGCCGCGCGGCAGGAGGCACTCGCGCAGGTGTCGCGCCTGCGGTTCGGCAACGACGAATCGTTCTGGGTGATCGGTGGCGATGGAACGCTGCTGATGCATCCGACGCGGCCGGAACTGGTCACGGCGAGCCTGCTCGCCGGGCGGGACGCGGCCGCAGCGCAGTCGTTCCGCGCCATGACCGACCTGCTGTCGCGTCCGGCGGCGGGCGCCTTTGCCTTGTCATGGCCGCAGAATCCGCCCGGCCAGATCAGGCGGAGCTATGCCCGGAGCGTCGGCAACTGGAACTGGATCATCGGCGCCGATATCGCGAACGAACGCCCGGAACCGATCGCCGGGTTGTCGGTGCGGCTGGTGATCGTCGGTCTTGCTGCCTTTGGCGTGGCCGTGTTGGTGATGATCATCGTGGCCAACAGCATCGTCCGCCCGATCGCCCAACTGGCGGCGACCATGCGGCGGCTGGCCGCGGGCGATCTTGCCGCCGAGCTCGCCGCCCCGCCGCGCTGCGCCGAACTTGCTGCGATCGCGGCGGCGCTTTCGGTGTTCAAAACCAGTCTGAGCAATACCGCGACATTGCAGCGCGCGCTGGAGGATGCCCGCCAGGCGACGCAGTCCGCGCTGATCGGAATGGCCGAAGCGATCGAGGCCGAAGCGAGCCAGGCGCTCGGGCGTGTCCAGGAGCGCACCGCCGCCATGGCGACCACGGCCGCAGAAATGAGCGGCTCCGCAACCCGGACCGGGCGCGCCGCGCAGATCGCGGCGGAATCGGCTGCCCAGGCCCTGACGACGTCGCAGATCGTCGCCAATGAGGCCGATCACCTGGCCGCCTCGGTCGCCGACATCGGCAACCAGGTCAATCAATCGGCCGCCAACGCAAGCGACGTGGTGGCAGCAGGGCGCAACTCGCGGGTCAGAATCGAGGCACTGAACGAGGAAGTTGCCCATATCGGCGCGGTGGTCGACCTCATCAGCGACATCGCCGCCAAGACCAACCTGCTCGCACTGAACGCAACCATCGAGGCGGCGCGGGCGGGCGGGATGGGCAAGGGCTTTGCCGTGGTGGCCGCGGAAGTGAAGCTCTTGGCCAACCAGACCGCGCGGTCAACCGCCGAGATCGGCCGACGCATCGACAACTGTACGCAGCGCCACCGCCGCTGCCGTCGCAACGGTGGCAGAGAGCGAACAAGCCATCATTCAGATCCACGCCATTTCGAGCCGCGTCGCCTCTGCCGTCGAGAAGCAGGCGGCGGCCACCATGGGCATTGCGTTCAACATCGGCGACACCGCCACCGCGGCGACCGGCATGAGCGAGCGCGCCGCCGAAGTTTTGGCGGAGGCGGAACAAACCGAGCAGTTCGCCCACTCGGTGCGGGAAAACTCGGCGGCACTGGAGACCGCGGTGGCCGAACTGCGCCGCGCCGTCGTGCGGGTGATCCGCACCTCGACCAGCGACGTTGATCGCCGCCGGGCGCCCCGCTATCTGCTGGATATGCCGTGTCGCTTGACCTCGACCGAGGGGACACATCCGGCAAGGCTCGCGGATTTGTCGACCACCGGGGCGCAGGTGCGCGACGCGCCGACGCTGGAAGTCGGGGCACGGGGTACGATGGCGGTGGACCAGGTGTCGGGTGATATCCCGTTCGTCGTCCGCAGCATCGACGATCGAGGAGCGCTGCACCTGGAATTCGACCCGGACGCGAGAACACACCAACAAATCGAGCTGTTCCTGACACGGCAGCAGCAGCGCAAGGCTGCCTGAATAACGGCAACAGTTTGCGCACCGGAAGTGGACAATCAACAGGAGAGGCACAAAATGCCATTGATGAGCTGGACCGACAAGTTGAGCGTTGGGGTTGCGTCGTTGGACGACGACCACAAGCGCCTCGTCGCGATGGTGAACGAGCTGTATGATGCGATGCAGGCTGGTCAAGGCCGGGAAAAGCTCAGTCGAATTTTGAACGAACTGATACAGTACACCAAGTTGCATTTCGGACGCGAGGAAAAGTTCTTTTCCCAAACCGCCTATCCGGCGGCCGCCGCGCACAAACAGGAACACGACGCCTTGACCCGTCAGGTGCTCGAGGTGCAAAAAAAGCATAGCGATGCGACCACGGCCACGCTGTCCCTGGAAGTGATGCAGTTTCTCAAGAACTGGCTGATCAACCACATTCAAGGCAGCGACCAGAAATACCGGCAGCATCTCAATGACAAAGGGATTTATTAAAGCTCTGATAGCGTGGTTGTTCTGTTACAAGACTTGGTTTCGACGCGAAGACGCATTGTTTTGGCGTGATGAGCTCATATAAAATCAGCGTTGCGTACGGGCCACCAAAATGTCCATGCGCGTCTGCGCGCGGCCCTCCAGCCTCGCTTTCGGTGGCTCGATCAGCCGAAGCTGCCGCGGAGCAGGCGGGACGCGCAGGCGCCGTTCTCATCGGCCGAACCGAACGCCAGGCTCGCCGTTATTGCCCATCCGATGGGCCCGGCCCGTCGAGGATCAGCCCCAGCACCTGTTCGCGCAGCGCCACGAACGCCGGATCGGATTTCACCACCCGGCTGCCACGCCGGCCGGCCTCGTGCGCGAAAGGACTTGCCATGCGCTCAACGATCCGGCCCGGCCGCGGCGACATCACCACCACGTCGGTGCCGAGGAACACCGCCTCCTCCACCCCGTGGGTGATGAACAGCACGGTCATGCCGCTGGCCCGCCACACGGCCTGCAATTCCTCCTGCATCCGCTCACGCGTCAGGGCGTCGAGCGCACCGAAGGGTTCGTCCATCAGCAGGATGGCCGGATCGTTCGCCAGCGCCCGCGCGAGCGCGAGGCGCTGCTGCATGCCGCCGGACAGGTCGTACGGATAGCGATCGCGAAACTCCCAAAGTCCGACGACGCGCAGCCAATGCTCGGCGCGTTCGGCGCGGGCGCGCTTGCCGATGCCGCGCACCATCGGGCCGAAGGCGGCGTTGCCCGCCACCGTCAGCCAGGGGAACAGCGCCGCCTGCTGAAACACCACGCCGCGATCGGGTCCGGTGCCGCGCACTTCATTGCCGGCGACGCTCACCCGCCCGCCGCTGGGCGCCTGAAAGCCGGCGAGCACGTTCAGCAGCGTGGTCTTGCCGCAGCCCGACGGCCCCACCACGCAAACAAAGCTGCCGCGGCCGAAACCAAGGGAGACGCGGTCCAAAGCCCGGACCGCGCCCGCCCCCCGCCCGAACGTGACGGTCACGTCGCTGAAGGCGACGTAATGTCTGGCGCTCAAATGGGGGCGCTCAAATGGGGGCGCTCACACCAGGGCCTGGCGCAGGAACTCGGTGTGGATCGCCTTCTGGTAGGTGGCCAGCGGGCCGGCGCTCTTGATCGATTTCTGCTCCACCAGGAACTCCGCCGTGTGGCGCAGCACCTCGGCGAATGCGCCGGGCTTGCCCGGGGTGCCGAGCCACTCCGGCTTTAACTGATCAGCCAGCGAGATGAAGTCGTATTCCTTCAGGTCCGCCGCCGCCACCTCGGGGGTGACGCCGGCGGCCTTGGCCACCACCTTGGCCGCCTCGTCGGGCTGGCTGCGGTAGAACTCCAGGGCCTGGCCATAGACCTTCAGCAGCGCCGTCACCGCCAGCGGCTGCTGCTCGGCAAAGCCCGCGCGCGCGACAATGGTGTCGGCGATGACGTAGCCGGCGGCGTCCAACCTGTCCCAGGTCTTGAACACCACCCCGCCATCGGCCAGCAGCTTCGACTTGGCCGGCGCCCAGACATAGGCGCCATCGATATCGCCGCGCGACCAGGCGGCAACGATCGCATCGCCGCGCAGATCGAGCACGGTCACATCCTTCTGGGTCAGCCCGTTCTGCTTCAGCAGCCCGAGCAGGCGGAAATGCGAGGTGGAACCGAACGGGGTGGCGATTTTGTGGCCCTTCAGGTCGGCGGCGGCATGGATATGCGCCGAGGCCCGCACGGTCAGTTCCTCGGCCGGGCCGATATTGTCGACCAGACCCACCAGCCACACCGGCAGACCCTGGCTGATCGCCGCGGCGACCGGGGCGGAGCCGCTGCCGAAGCCGATATCGGCGCCGCCGGCGACGATGGCCGCATTGATTTCCGCGCCGCTGCCGTATTCGGTCCAGTTCACCGTCTGTCCGGTGGCTTTTTCCAGCAGACCCTGCGCCTTGACGATGTTGGTCGGCTTGGTTTCGGTAAAGAAGCCGATATTGATGGGCGGCTTGGCCGCCCGCGCCACGTGCGGTCGGGCAAGCGCCAGCGTGCCGAGGCCCAGCGCGGCAGCAAGCGCGCCCCGGCGAGACATGGGTTGGGTCATCATCATCTCCTTTTCATGCGTATTTTCGGGCCATCAGCGTCCGGCCCAGTGGACGATCCGGTGCTCGGCGAGCACCAGCATCCGGTCGAGCGCCACCCCCATCAGCCCGATGATCAGCACACCGACGAACACCTGATCCGAGCGCAGGTACCGCCCGGCATCGACGATCATCCAGCCGAGCCCGGTGCTGCCGGCGATGATCTCGGCGGCGATCAGGGTGCCGTAGACGATGCCCAGCGCCAGCCGCGCCCCGATCAGGATGTCGGGCAGCGCCGAGGGCAGCACCACGTGGCGGAACACCTGCCACTCGCTCGCCCCCAGCGTGCGGGCGGCCGCCAGACGCGCGCGCTCCACACGGCGCACGCCCGCATGCGCCGCCACTGCCGCCACCGGCAGGGCGGCGAGAAACAGGAGCACAATTTTCGGCGCCTCGCCGATGCCGAGCCAGATGATCAGCAGCAGCAAATACGCCAGTTGGGGCAGCGGGCGGAGGAACGCGATGAACGGCGCGAACAGCGCATCGATCCAGCCACGCCAGCCCATCAGCAGGCCGAGCGCGGTGCCCACCAACGCCCCGGCGCCGAAGCCCGCGAACACCCGCAGGAGAGAAAACCCGATATGGTCGAGCAGCGGGCGGTCCTTGTAGCCCTCGGTCACCAGGTCCACCGCCGCGTCCCACAGGTCGGCTGGGCCGGGCAGGAACACATTGGGCACCAGGCCGCTCGCGGTGGCCGCGACCCAGGCCACCACCAGCACGGTGAGGCTGCCGGCCCGCCACAGCCACAGGCGTGGCGGCTCAGGCGCGGCCATGCCAATGCACCACGCGCCGTTCCACCAGCACCAGGGCGTGACTGAGCGCCATGCCGGACAGGCCGAGGATGATGATGCCCAGCAGGATCACGTCGCTGCGCAGGAAACGGCTGGCCGACAGCACCATCCAGCCAAGCCCGTCGGTGGCCGCCAGCAATTCGGCCGCAACCACGGTGGAGAACGCGGCGGCCAGCGCGATGCGCAAGCCGGTGAAGATCGACGGCAGGGAGGACGGCAGCACCACATGCCAGACCACCTGCCAGAACCCGGCCCCGAGGCTGCGCGCGGCCAGAATGCGCGGCCGCGGCACCAGACGCACGCCGGCCATGGCGGCGCTGGCAATGATCGGCAGCGCGGTCAGAAACAGCAGCGCCACTTTCGAGCCGTCGCCGGTGCCGAACCACAGGATCAACAGAATCATGTAGGACAATGGCGGCAGCGGGCGGAGGAACTGCACGATATCGCCCAGCGCCGCCGCGGCGCGCGGCTGCAGTCCCATCAGCAGGCCGAGCGGGACGCCGACAACCACCGCCAGCCCGAACCCGGTCAGGCAACGTCCGATGGTGGCGGCGGCGTTGTGCGCCAGCGTGGTGCCGCGGTAGCCCTCGCGCAGGATCTCCGCCAGCGCATCCAGCACCTGAGCGGGGCTGGCCAGCAGTTCCGGCGCGACCGCCCCGCTGGCGGCCAGAATTTGCCACGCGGCCAGGGCGGCGGCCGCCGAGCAGGCGCTCAGCAGGAGAAAGACCGGGACACTGAGGGGCGAGTTATCCACTTTTTTTCCGTGAATTTAAGCGGCACCAAGAGATAATTCACGATTCTGCGTCGTTTTGCAACGCATCAATGATGCCTCCGTGTGGACGCGCTCGCCGACCCGCCAAGGATCGACCGCCACCGAGATCGCACGCCGGGTCTTAGTTGACATCGAAGGCTTACGATCTAATTCAACTAATATAGCATGTGCTTACGGACGATCCCGCAGGTCGTTCGCCTGTCCGCTGCCGCCCGGACCGGGCCACCGAATCGGCGGCGTCACCCTATGACCAGACGCTGATCGGACTCACCGGAGTCCGGTCAGTGCGCAACGATTTGCCAGCCTGGATCGCTTCAGCATGGCGTCGCGTTTCTTAAGGCCGGCCGGCACGTCAGCCGGATGAGCGATGCCGTCGGTCAGAAGCTGGTGGATGCTGCCGTCGGGCGCCATTGCCACCTGCGGCACCCGGATTGCCGCAAGCGGCGCGACCGTCGCCAGCCGCAACAAACTGCCCTGGGTGCTGATCTGCGAGGTCTCCACGATCGAGCGGACCGCCACCACCATCATGCGCGCGAGCACCATCGGCTGACAGGACCGGACAATCGACGCCGCATTGCGCCGGCGCAGCCGAAACTGAAGCGGCCGCCAACAGCTGATCGTTCCGCCAAACAGGTGCACGCCGGCATCCCGAAGGCAGGAATGATCGCGGCATATAATCACATTCGGTCGTAGTTGCCGCAAGAACAACCATTGACGAAGGTGGTTAGGTCCGGCACCTTCCGTCGCCCTCTCGCCCCTACCGACACGACCAAGCCGAGGTATTGCATGCGCGCCGCCGACGCCGAACCTGCCCTTCGCCGCCAGCCCGGCGCCGGCAACGGCTTGAACCGGCGCTCGCTGGTAGGGGTTCTCGGTGCGGGAGCGCTGGCGGCAACCGTGTCCGCCCCGCGGATCGCCAGGGCTACGGGCAAGCCGGAGGAAATCCGGATCGACTACGCCTATTACAATCCGGCCAGTCTGGTGCTGAAGGAAAAGACCTGGCTGGAGCAGGATCTGGCCAAAGACGGCATCAGGGTCCGGTGGGTTCTGTCGCTGGGGTCGAACAAGGCGCTGGAATACCTGAACGCAAGCAGCCTGGATTTCGGGTCGACCGCCGGTGCCGCCGCTCTGCTGGCACGCATCAACGGCAATCCGGTGAAATCGGTCTACGTATATTCCAATCCCGAATGGACGGCGCTGGTCACCCAGGGCCATTCGTCCATCCAAAAAGTCACCGATCTCAAGGGAAGGCGCATCGCCGCCACCCGCGGCACCGATCCGCATATCTTCCTGATCCGCACCCTGGCGGCCAACGGCCTGACGGAGAAAGACGTGCGGGTGGTGCTGCTTCAGCACCAGGACGGCCGGCTCGCGCTGGCCAAGGGCGATGTCGATGCCTGGGCCGGCCTCGATCCGCTGATGGCCCAGGCGGAACTGGATGACGGCGCGCGGATATTCTACCGCAATGCGGCGTTCAACAGCTGGGGCGTGCTGAACACGCGCGAGGATTTCGCCGCCAGCCACCCTGATCTGGTGCTGCGTGTGCTCGCCGCCTACGAGCGCGCCCGCGCCTTCGCCATCGCCAATCCCGGCGAATTGAAAAAGACCATCACCGTCCAGGCCAAGCTGACCGACGCCGTGGCCGCCCGCCAGCTCGAGCGGACCGATCTCTCCACCGCCGCCATCGGGGCGCGCCAGCGGAACACCGTCGAGGCCGCCGGCATCGCGCTGCAGCAGGCCGGCGTGGTGGCCGCCGATGTCGATGTGGCCGCCGCCGCCGCCGCGCTGATCGATCCGTCATTCGTCGCCAGTCTGGGCATCACGTGAGCACGGAGGCGATCACCGCGGCGGGAAACGCGATCGCCACCCCATCCTTCGAAGCGGCCGATGCGCCGCCCTCGCGCCCGTGGACAAGCGCCAACCGGCTGATCGGGGTCATTTTGCCCCTGGGTCTCGCCCTGGCCTGGGAAGCCGCGGTGGCCTTGAAATGGGCCGATGGACGGCTGCTGCCCACACCGTCCAAAATCGTCGCCACGCTGGCGGGCCTGGCCCAGAGCGGCGAACTGGCCCTCCATGTTCTGGCGACGTTGCAGCGCGTGGCGCTGGGCTTCGCCTTCGGCGTGGCCGCGGGCACCGTGCTGGGCGCCGTCAGCGGCTATTGGCCCCTGGCGCGGCGACTGGTCGATCCGACGCTGCAGGCCCTGCGCAACATCCCCTCGATCGCCTGGGTGCCGATGTTCATTCTGTGGTTCGGCATTTTCGAGACCTCGAAGGTGATCCTGATCGCGGTGGGGGTGTTCTTTCCGATCTACCTCAGCCTGTCGGCCGCCATCCGGGGCGTGGACCGAAAGCTGGTCGAGGTCGGTCGGATTTTCCGCTTCAGCCATCGCGAGATGATCACCCGCATCCTGCTGCCGGCGGCCCTGCCGACCTACGTCGTGGCACTGCGATCCGGCCTTGGCCTGGGCTGGATGTTCGTGGTGGCGGCCGAGTTCATGGGCGCCGAGGAAGGGCTCGGCTTTCTGCTGATCGATGGCCAGCAGACCGGCCGGCCGGCGGTCATTCTCGCCTCCATCACCGCCTTCGCCATCCTCGGCAAGCTCACCGACTGGCTGCTCGCGTCGGTGTCGGCGCGCTTCCTGGCCTGGCAGGATTCCTTCCAGCCGGCGGAATAGCTGCATGCTCACGGTGACCCATGTGGACAAGCGCTATCCCAATGGCGTGCTGGCGCTGGCCGGGCTGGACGTGTCCGTCGATGCTGGCGAAATCCTCGCCATTGTCGGCGGCTCCGGCTGCGGCAAGAGCACCCTGCTCCGCCTGATCGCCGGTCTGGACCGCCCCACCGCCGGCCGCGTCGCCCTCGACGGCACCCAGGTCGATGCGCCGCGCCCCGAAATCGGCCTGGTGTTCCAGGAGCCGCGTCTGATGCCGTGGCTGACCATCGAGCAGAATGTCGCCTTCGGCATCCGCCATCTCCCGGCCGGCGAACGAACCCGGCGGGTGTCGGACAGCCTCGCCCGGGTGGGCCTGGCAGCGCAATCGGGCCGCTGGCCGCGGGAGTTGTCGGGCGGCCAGGCCCAGCGCGCGGCGTTGGCCCGGGCGCTGGTGGGGCGTCCGAAAGTGCTGCTGCTGGACGAGCCGTTCTCCGCCCTCGATGCCTTGACCCGCGGCGACCTGCAGGAGCATGTGCTGGACCTGTGGAGCGATGATCAGCCAACCATGATCCTGGTCACCCACGACATCGAGGAAGCCCTGTTCCTGGGCGATCGGGTGGTGGTGATGCAGGCCAATCCCGGCCGCATCAGAGCCGAAATGGTGCCGGCTCTGGCGCGGCCGCGCGCGCGTGCCGATCCGGACTTCCTGAGGTGGAAATCCAGGCTGCTGGGAGAACTGGGGCGTGCCCAACGGCACTGCCATCCCGAAACAGCGGGTCGAGATTAACCCCGCCGCTCATGCGATGCGGGTGCCGCCGGACCCGTGCCGCCGCAGGTGCACCTCGGAGCGGAAGCGCGGGTCCTCGGGGTTTCGTTCCAGGGCCGCGCGCTCGTCCAGGTAGCGCTTCACGCCCGGCCTGCCGTACAGCCTGCGGTCGGCGCCAACGGCGCAGACCTTGGCGCAGATGCCGCAGGGCCAACGGCGCTCGTCGCGCAGCGTGATGTGGTGGCGCGTGCAGGCATCCTTGTCGAGGTCGCCCACCACACCATCCGCCCGCGCGCGGATCGCCCCGGTCGGACAGGCCCGCTCGCAGACCCGGCACCGCGAGCACAACTCCTCGGCCAATTCGGGATCGCCCTCGAAAGCGGCCGCGGTGAACACCGAATTCAACCGCACGCGCGGACCGTATTGCGCCACCAGCAGGTTGCGCGACATGCCCACCGTGCCCAGCCCGGCATATTTCGCCGCATAGGTGTGGCTGAACGAGGCGAACGGATTGGCCAGCAGAATTTCCAGGCTGCCATAGCCGTCGCGCGGCAGCGACATCGCCGGATGGCCGGCCTCGTTCAGCCAGATCGCCAGCCGGTAGCTGATCTCATCCAGCAGCCGGTTGGCGGTGTCGTAATGCTCCTGGTAGGTGATCGACGGCGTCGATTCGATGACCGGCAGCAACATCGGCACGCCGAAAGCGATCACCGTGCGCGCCAGCGGCCAGATCGCCTCGGGCCGGTAGGCCGGGGGCACTTCGTCATGTGCGGCCCAACGCCCGACCGGCGCGAAGCCCGCGATAGTGGCGCCGAGCCGGCGCAGTTCGGCGAAGACATCGTCCCTCGTGATTGGCCGCGCGGGGGCCTCCGGCGTGGTCCGGCGCGTCCGCCGGCGCGGCACTACGGCATCCATGGTCGTATCCGTCCTGGCAAATGAAGGGCCCATCCCGAATGCGGGGGTGGAACGCATGCCGCCCGGTATAATCAGCGTCGCCAAAACGTGTAACCGGAAATGTGGCATACGGACCGGAACCCACCCATTCCCGGCCGGACACCGCCATTGCGGCGGCGCGGGTTGATCTGCGGTTCCTTGCGGATTATCCTAATTCCACAATTCTTTCTCGTATGAACGCTTCTGCGCCCCGCCGAGGAGACGCCCGGATGCAAGCTCGTCGCACCCTGCTGGCCGGCGCTGCCGCCTTCGGCGCCGCCTCCCTGCTGCCCGGCCGCCGCGTGGCGGCCGGCGAAGCCCCGGTCACGATCGGCGTCAGCGGTCCGCTGACTGGCCCGAACGCCCAGTACGGCGCGCAGTGGAAAGCCTCGTTCGATCTGGCGATGGAGCAGATCAAGGCGGCCGGCGGACCCACCCTCGACTATATTTTTGAAGACAGCCAGTCCGACCCGCGCCAGTCGGTCGCCATCGCCCAGAAATTCGTCAACGACCCGCGCATCGTCATCGAAATCGGCGACTTCTCCTCCACCGCCTCGATGGCTGCCTCGCCGATCTACCAGCGCGGCAGGCTGGTCCAGTTTGGCATGACCAACTCGCACCCGGATTTCACCAAAGGGGGCGATTACATGTGGAGCAGCTCGATCAGCCAGGCGGAGGAGCAGCCGAATCTCGCCGAGTACGCGGTGAATGCGCTCGGCCTCAAGCGGCTGGCGGTGCTGCACCTCAACACCGACTGGGGCAGCACCAGCAAGACTCTGTTCGTCAAGGCGGCGCAGGACAGGGGAGCCGAGGTGGTCGCCATCGAAGCTTTCCTGCCCAACGAGCGCGATTTCCGCTCCACCCTGGTGCGCGCCCGGTCAGCCAACCCGACCGGCCTGATCCTGGAAGCCTACTACGCCGACGCGGCGGTGATCGCCCGGCAGGTACGCGAACTCGGCCTGACCCAACCGATCGCGGCGGTCAGCTCGGTCTATTCGCCCAAGTTCCTCGAACTGGGCGGCGAGGCGGTGAACGGCATCTACACCCTGTGCAACTTCTTCCCCGGCGATGCGCGGCCCGAGGTGCAGCGCTTCGTGCAGGCGTTCCACGCCAAGTACAACCGCGCGCCGGACGGGTTCAACGCCACCGCCTACGACACGATGAACCTGGTCGCCGCCCTGGTGAAAC
Organism: uncultured Alphaproteobacteria bacterium; assembly: GCA_963804495.1. Lineage (GTDB taxonomy): Bacteria > Pseudomonadota > Alphaproteobacteria > Acetobacterales > Acetobacteraceae > Rhodovastum. The sequence continues at coordinate 27,088 of CAWDQN010000001.1, forward strand.
AGTTCGGCGCGACCCGCGAGGCCATCCACGAGGGGCTGGCGAAGATCAGCAACGTGCCGAGCGTGGTTTACGGCGGCATCACCTTCGACCCGGCGACGCGCCGGGTGTCCAGCGCGCGTTACCAGCGGTTGGTGGTCAAGGATGACCGGTTCACGCTATGGGACGGCAGGAAACCCGATCTCGGATGATGCTCGCCACCTGGCTCGACTACACCGTCAACGGCCTGATCATCGGCAATATCTATGCTCTGCTGGCGGTCGGCCTGGCGCTGATCTTCGGTGTCGCCAACCTGATCAACTTCGCCCATGGCTCGGTCTATACCGTGGGCGCCTATGTCGGCTGGGCGAGCATGACCTGTCTGCACACGCCGTTGCCGCTGACTCTGTTGCTGGTGATCGCCGCCTGTGGCCTGCTGGGCATTGCCATCGAGCGGCTGGGACTGCGCGCACTGCACGGGCGCTCGCGCATCGCCCCGTTGCTGGCGACCATCGGCATCAGCCTGGTGCTCGACCAGCTGGTGCAGTTGATTTTCTCGGCCGATCCGCGGGCGCTGCCGAACCAGCTGGGCACGTGGCGCTTTCAGGTCGGCTCGGGGACGATCGGCTCGCTCGATTTGCTGATCGCCGGCATCGGGCTCGGCAGTGCCGCGCTGCTGTATGGGTTCCTGCGCTTCACCAAGCTGGGCTGGGCGGTGCGGGCGACGGCGCAGGATCAGGACGCGGCGCGGCAGATGGGGGTGGACACCGACCTGGTGAACCTGACGGTGTTCGCGATCGCCTCGGCGCTCGGCGGGGTCAGCGGCCTGCTGGTCGGGATGTACTATAACGATATCGACCCCAACATGAGTTTCGACGCCACCCTGAAGGGCGTGGTGGCGATGATGATCGGCGGTCTCGGCAACCTGCCGGGGGCGATCGGCGGCGGGCTGCTGCTGGGACTGACCGAAAGCTATGGCATCGCCCTGTTCGGCAGCAGCTATCGCAACCTGTTCGCCTTCGCGCTGCTGATCCTGATCCTGGTCGCCGCCCCCAACGGCTTGTTCCAGCGCCGCCGTGAAACGCCGCCGGAGCCGATGACCGGCACCTTCATCGCCCGCAGCCGGCCGCTGCGCCTGCCGCGGCCGCTCATCGCGGCGGTGGTGGTGGCCGCGGCGCTGTTGCCGCTCGCGGAGATGCCATACCTGTTGCAAACCCTGACCAATGGCCTGCTCGCGGCGCTGCTGGCGCTGAGCCTGACCCTGGTGGCGGGCACGGTCGGCCAGGTGTCGCTCGGCCATGCGGCGCTGCTGGCGATCGGCGGCTACGCCTCCGGCCTGCTGGCGCTCGATCATGGCTGGTCGGTGGCCATTTCGGTGCCGGCTGCAGGGCTGATCACCGCGGCGCTCGGCACGCTGCTGGTGTATCCGGCGCTGCGCATGCGTGGGCATGACGTGTCCATCGCCACTTTGGGCATAGGCCAGATCGTGGCGCTGGCGATCCTGAACTGGACCGGGCTGACGCATGGCGCGGCGGGGCTGACCAATATCCCGCCGCTTTCCGCCGGCCCGCTGGACCTGATGTCGGCACAAGCGGCCTATTGGCTGGTGCTGGCGCTGGTGGTTTCCATCGCGCTGCTGCAATCGCGGCTGCTCTCCTCGCATCTCGGCCGGGCATGGCGGGCGATCCGCGAGGATGAGGTGGCGGCACGCTGCTATGGCGTCGCGGCCAACCGCGCCAAGGCGCTCGCCTTCGGCTTCGGCGGCTTCGGGGCGGGCATCGGCGGCGCGATCACGGCGCATCTGTATTCATATATCGATTACCAGACCTTCAACGCCCAGCTGTCGATTCTGGCGCTGACCATGGTGATCCTGGGCGGCATGGGCAATGTCGCCGGCGCGATCCTGGGGGCGGTGCTGCTGATGGGCGTGCCCGAGTTGTTCCGCGCCGCCGCGGAATACCGGATGCTGGCCTACGGGCTGGTGCTGTTGCTGCTGATCCGCCTTCGCCCCCAGGGGCTGCTGGGGACCGTCTGATGGCCGCCCCCTTGTTGCAGTTGCGCGGGCTTTGGCGACGCTTCGAGGGGGTCACGGCGGTGGCCGGCGTCGATCTGGACGTGCAAGCGGGAGCGTTTGTCAGCATCATCGGCCCGAACGGTGCCGGCAAGTCCACCTTGTTCAATCTGGTCAGCGGCCTGGACCGGCCCGACGCCGGCACGGTGCGCTTCGGCGGCACCGATGTCACGGGCGCTCCACCGGAACGTCTGGCGGCTCTCGGCCTGGCCAGGACCTTCCAGCACGGCCGCGTGTTCGGCAATCTCAGCGTGATCGACAACGTTCTGGTCGGCGCCCACACCCGCCTGCGCCGGGTCCGCCCCCGCGTGCCGGTGCTCGGCCCGTTGCTCGAACTCACCCTGGCGGCCGTGCGCCCGGCCTCGGTGCGCAACGAGGAACGAGCGCTGCGGGACGAGGCGGAACAGATTCTGGCGCTGTTCGGCGACCGGCTGCTGTCGCGGCTGCATCATCCGGCCTACAGCCTGTCCTATGCCAACCGGCGGCGTCTGGAAATCGCCCGCGCCCTGGCGCTGCGGCCGCGCCTGTTGCTGATGGACGAACCCACCGCCGGCATGAACGAGACCGAGACCGCGGAAATGCAAGCGCTGCTCGGCGGGTTGAAGCCGCGTGGCCAGACCATTTTGCTGATTGAGCACAAACTCGAAATGGTGATGCAGCTTTCCGAGTTCGTCATCGTCATGGATGACGGGCGGCGCATCGCCGGCGGCGCGCCCGATACGGTGCGCAACGATCCGGCGGTGGCCGAGGCCTATCTGGGCCACCACGCGCTCGGGCGGGCCGAGGCGGCGGAGTGATGGCCCCCCTGCTGACGCTCGACCGGATCAACAGCTTCTACGGCCCGGCGCAGGTGCATTTCGATCTCTCGCTGATCGTGCCGGAGGGGCGCATCGTCTGCCTGCTCGGCGGCAACGCCAGCGGCAAGTCGAGCACGATGAAAGTCATCCTCGGCCTGCTGAAACCGCGCTCCGGCCGTGTGCTGTTTGCCGGCGAGGACATCACCTTCCAGCCGACGCCGCGCATCATCCGCCGCGGCATCGCTTCGGTGCCGGAAGCGCGGCGGCTGTTTCCCGCCATGACCGTGCGGGAGAATCTGTTGATGGGCGCTTTTTCCCGCCGCGATTCCGCGGAAGTCGCCCGCGACCTCGATCGGGTGCTGACCCTGTTTCCGCGACTGCGCGAGCGAGCTTCCCAGCGCGCGGGAACCCTGTCGGGCGGCGAGCAGCAGATGGTCGCGATGGCCCGCGCGCTGATGGGCCGGCCGCGCCTGATCTGCATGGACGAGCCGACCATGGGGCTGTCGCCGCTTTTCGTGGACCACGTGCTGGAACTGATCACCGCCATCAACCGTGACGGCGTCACGGTGTTCATGGTGGAGCAGAATGCCAGCCTGGCCTTGCGCATCGCCCATGAGGGCACCGTGCTGCAGGCCGGTCGCATCGTGTTGTCCGGGCCGGCCGCCAGCCTGCTGCGCGATCCGCGCATTCGCGACGCCTATCTCGGCGGCGCCCCCCAAGCCGCCTGACCCTGCCGGAGACAGCCATGCCGTTCCCCTACGCCCTCACCCCGCGCCAGCGGGAGATCGTCGCCACCGCCGACCGGTTGGCCGGAATTTTTTCCCACCGCGCGGCCGAACACGACCCGGCCGGTACCTTCCCGCACGGCAATTTCGCCGACCTGCACCGCGAAGGCTTCCTGCGATTGCCAATTCCAACGGCGTACGGCGGCAGTGGGGCCAATGTGCTCGACATGGTTGTGGGCCTGGAACGGCTGGCCCGGGGCGACGGATCGACCGCGCTGGTGGCGGCGATGAGTTTCAGCCTGCTCGGTCGGGTGGTGGATCACCGCACCTGGCCGGAGCCCATCCTGGCCGAGGTGTGCGGCGCCGTGGCGGCGCATGGCGGCACGGTCAATACCTGCGTGACCGAGCCGGAACTCGGCAGCATTTCGCGCGGCGGCGTGCCGGCCACCACGGCCAGACCGGTCCCCGGCGGCTGGCTGATCAACGGCCGGAAAAGCTTCGTCACCGGTGCGCCGGCCTCGCGCTTTCTGGCCACCGCCGCTGTGCTGCCGCCGAACAACTCGGCGCCGCAGGGGGAACTGGCGCAGGCCATCGTCGCTGCGGATGCCCCCGGGTTGCGCCTGACCGACAGCTGGCGCGACGCCATGAGCATGCGCAGTTGCGGCAACCACGATGTGGACTACGCAGACGTGTTCGTGCCCGACGCCTATGTGGTCGACCGCCAGCCGATCGGCGTGCCGCCGCCGCCGTCGCGGCGGCCCGGGGCGGATGGCTGGGCGCTGACCATTGCGGCGGTGTATCTGGGCATCGGGCAGGCGGCGTGCGACGCGGCGTGCGACTACGCCAACACCCGCAGCCCGCCCTCGCTGGGCCATCCGATCGCGCAACGCCCGCATATTCAGCAATGGATCGGCCAGATGACGGCCTCGCTGGAGGCGGCGCGGGCGGTGCTGTATCGCGCGGCCGAGGCCTGGGTGACACGGCCGGACGTGCGTGCCGGCTTTGCCGCGCAGATCGCGCTGGCCAAACATCTGTGCACCAATGCCGCCTGTTCCGCCACGGAGACAGCGCTGCGGGTCGCCGGCGGTTTCAGCCTGACCCGGGCGCTGGTGCTGGAGCGGCATTTCCGCGACGCCCGGGCCGGTCTGTTCCAGCCGCCGCAGGATGACCTCGCCCTGGAGCTGATCGGCCGCACCGCCCTTGCAGCCCGCGCCTGAACAGAATCGGAGTTCGCATGTCCGCTGTCAGCCTCGATGATCTGCGTCGCGCCTTCGCCCTTCGCGCCACCGCATATGCGCATCTGTTCGACGTGCTGCGCGAGCGCTTCGGCGCCGAGGTGGCGCTGGAGGTCGGCCGCGAAGCCACCGGCCGGATCGGCACCACCCTCGGCGCCCGGTTCGCCCCATTCGGTCCGGCTGACCTCGAAGGGCTGAAGGACGCCTTCATCGGCAGCCTTGGCCCCGCCCGTGCATTGTTCAATCCCGAAGTTCAACACTGCGACGCTGCGGAATTGCGCATCCAGTTCCACGCCTGCCCGCTGAAAGAGCAATGGGAGGCGATGGACCGCACGCCGGACGACATCGCGTTACTGTGCCGCTTCGCCGGCGCCATCGACGTCAAGCTGTTCGAGCGTGCCGGCTTCACGTTCGCCGGCGAAACCTGGCAACCGGACAGGAGCGGATGCTGTCTGCTGAAACTGCGCCCGGGACCTGACCTTGGCGAGACACCAAACAGATAAAGGTTTTTTTCAAAAAGAAGGCTTGTTCTTTTTTGAAAAAAAGAACCAAAAAACTTTTATTCGTTGGGAGTCAGACGATGGTTGCCCGGACGATCCCGGCGATGTGCTCCGCAACGACCTCGCACTGGCGGCGGATGTCCGGCACGGCGGTCATTTCCCAGAACGCCGCCTTGGTCACCGGCCCCACGGCGAACAAACGGCGCGCAATGGCGCCGTTTCGGTCGCGCAATGCGCAGGCGGCGGTCACGTCCAGGCCGAGCCGCAATTCATCCGCGCGCGCGATGCCGGCGGCCAGCAGACTCCGCACCAGCGGATGCGTGATCCGGTCGTAGTCGCACGCCGGTCCGGAACAGTTCACCACGGCCGCGCCCGCCAGCGTGCCCTGCCCGCCGTCGCGGCGCCGGAAAGTCAGCACGGCGCTTCCGGCTTCCTCGCGAATGCACTGGATGCGGCCGGTATGCAACTGAAGCTGACCCATGCTCCGCGCCGTCTCGATCCGGTCCGCCACGGCACCGGCCATGCGGTGGCGGTGCACGTCCCACCAGGGGCGCAGATGCCGCAGAAAGCGAGCCTTATCGGCGGGCGAGAAGTTCTGCCAGACATCCTGGGTGAAGGGGCGGAGCCGATCGACCACCAGGCGCCAGTCTTCGCCTTCGGCGGTCGCCTGGCGAGCCTCCGTCCGCAGGAATCGTGCGAGTTCCGCCAATGTGCCCGGCAGCGCCGCGGCGCTCGCCGGGCTGGGCGCGCCGGCCGTCCGCGGACCGGCGGACGCATGCCGCCGCGGCAGCAGGCCACGGCGGGAGATGGCGTGGATCGGGCCACGGTGCCCCTGGTCCAGCAGCGAGACCACCGCATCGACCATGGTCAGCCCGGTGCCGATCAGCAGCACCGCCGCCTCCGCGTCGATCCCGGCAAGGGCATCGGGTGACCAGGGATCGGGACGGTACAGATGGCTGTCGAGAAACCGCGGTTCGGCGCCTGGCGGCGGCTCGGGCGGGAAATTGCCGATGGCGAGCACGGCCAGGTCGGCGGCCAGCCTTCGGTCGCCATCCAGCTCGAGCGTCAGCCCGCCCTCGGCCATCGACAGCCCGAGCACGTCGCCGCGCAGCAGATCCAGGCGGTTGTCGTTCTCGGGCCGCGCCACCTCCTCGCTCAGCAGGTGGCGGACATAGGCGCCGAATTGCCCGCGCGGCACGAAGCCTTGCGCCACCAGCGTCTCGCCGTCGGGCAACCCCCGCAGCCAGTCGACGAAATGGCCGGGTCGGTCATGAAAGCCACTCATTCGCGCGGCCGGCACGTTCAGCAGATGGCTGGGGTTGTCGGTCCCGTAGGCCTGGCCGCGGCCGAACTGGGCATGACGCTCAATCAGCGTGATCCGCACGGGCTGCGGACATCGGCGCAGCAGATGCAGCGCCAACAGCGTCCCGCTGAAACCGGCGCCGACGATCGCGATGGTGGGCCGGCCCATGCAAGGCTCCCGCGAAGGGTTCACACCCCCCCACCCTTCCTGATCGCAGGCGCGCCCGTCAACCGCACTCTCCATCCCGGACCGGCGAAGCCGGCCGCGTGCGGGCCGAAGCGCGGCTTCGCCACGACGGCCGGGCGGCGCCTGAGACAGGTTCGTTGTTTTCGGGCTTGTGTTTATCTCACTGCTTCACGAACTCGAAGGAGCACGGACGGCCCTCGATGCGCGTGCCGGTGCCCGTCGCGGCTTCGAAATGCGCCTCGATGTGGTAGCCGAGCCAGGTGCCTCTCGGCGTATCTCGTCCGGGCACGAATTCTTTTGAGCCGGTGCGGCCGGTTGCATAAAGCTTGCCCGATCCGTCCGCGCCCACCGTCCCTTCGATCAGCAGGAAACCCGGCTCGCCCTCGGCGCCATGCAGGCCGCGGAAGACGCCGTTTTTCACCTCGCTTACAAACCGGAATGAATAGCCCAGCGCGTCTCGCGCGGCGGCGCAGGAGACTGTGGTGAGCCACGTGCCGTCGAAACGCTCCGCCGCCTGCGAGGCTGCGGGCAGGGTCGCCAAAGCGAGAGCCAGCAGACATCCGCTTGCGGTGCGCATTGCCGATCCCCCCGTCTCCGTCGCAACGACTGACCGGAAGAAGTGTACCCCGCTGGCGGCACGGCGGGCAATCTTCGGCGTCCCGCCCTGCACAGGAAACGGATGGGCCCCCGGCCGCCCGGATCATCCCTGCCGCCGGGCGGGAAGGTGGACAGTTTCGGCCGCGCCATCCCCCGCCCGTCGCAGGGCCGCGGTTTCGCTGCCGGCGCGCGCCGCGCCGCGCCGGCCGGACGATGTCGCGCGCGGCCGGAGAAAATGCGATAATGCACGCTGTCGCTTGGGGGAAGGCAGGATGCCGTACGCCATGCCGGCAAGGCCGATGAACCCAAGTGTCCTGTTCGGCCCGGTCAACTCGCGGCGCCTCGGGCGCTCGCTCGGCGTTGACAGTCTGCACCGCCCTCACTGATGGGCCCGGCGCCGCTGTGTTCCGACACGTCACGCCACCCGGGCTCACGCACGATGAGCGCTCAACTCTCGGCCAGCAGGAAACATCACAACCCGCTGACCATTTGCCCGAGCCAAACGCTTCCAGGGCAAGGCAACCCAACCGAGCCTAAATGTCCGACCCGGCTGTATCAAAGTCGGTGACACGTTCCGGCCGGTGCCGGGGCTTGCGGTGCGGGCGGTGATCGATGGCATCGCCGTCTTCCGGCGCGGCTTTGCCGGCCGGATTCTGCTGGAGATTTTCATCGTGCCCGGCATCGGCGGCCGGCCGGAGGAGCTGGCGGCGCTGAAACAGGCGGCCACCTTCATCGCCCCCGATGCGATCCAGCTCAACAGCCGCGACCGTCCTGCGCCGGGTGCCGGGGTCAAGGTGGCGGGGCCCGAGGGGCTGCTGGCCATCGGCGAGTCGTTCCGGCCGCTGCCGGTGCAACTGGTGCGCCGGCGCGGCGAGGCAAAAGCCGCCCCCTGGAGCGGTCCGCTCGTCCGGCACGAGGTGCCGCGCATCATCGAAACCGCGCCGGCCTCCCTCGCCCGATTGTCGCTGCTCACCGGCATCCGCGCGGGCGACATGGCCAAGATCATGGCCGGAATGGCCGAGGACGGGCTGGCGCACGTCTCGCCCTTCGATGCCGCCGTCTGGCAACGGCGATGACATCCAGGGGCCAGGGTCCGGGCCCATCATTTCATCACCCCGCAAGGGCACGTCCTGCATGACCACGCCCGCATCCAACCGCCGTCGCTTCCAGGGGCTTCGCCACCCGCGCCATCCACCACGGCTGCTTGCGACTGCCGCAGCAGAACGCCGCATCCACGGCTCACGGCATCGTGGATGCGGTCGGAGTACCTGACCCTGTGGGGGTAGCGGGGCGGGATTGCCCGCCCCGCCCGTCGGTTTCAGACGTACGTCACCACGGTCCCGCCGGTAATGTCGCGGGCGGTGTGGAAATCAGCCGCCGTGTAGCTGCCGGCGAGGGTCAGCGTCACGCTCGACGCCCCGGCCGTGACGGTCAGCGTTGTCCCCGCATAGCTCGCCGCGGTGTGGCCCCCGCTGTACCGCAGCCCGGTCAGGTCGATCTCGTCATTGCTGCCAAAGCCGCTGATCACGGCGAGGAAGCTGGAGGCCACCGGCAGCACCAGGTCGCCGCCAGGACCCGCGAACGTCACCGTCTGCCCCGCCGGCACCGCGCCCGAGAGCACCGCCGTGCCGCCCGACAGCGTGAGGCCTCCGAGCACAGTGCCGCTGACGGCCACGGTGAGCCTGCCGCCGCTGATCAGGGTGCCGCCGCTGATCGTGCCGCCGGACGAAATGAACTCCAGGCCGCCCTTGCCGATCACCGGATCGACATCGAGACCGCCGGCCTGCACAAACTCCGTGCCGCCAGAGCTGACGACCGTGCCCGAGGCGGCGCCGCCGTTGCTCACCGTCTGGGTGCCGCAGTTGCTGAGGGTGGTGCTGTACGCGATGCCGCCCGAGGAGACGAGCTCGGCGCCGCCGTTGGTGATGACATCATCGAGGCTCACGCCGCCGCTGAGGAGGATTTCGCGGCCACCGGACGTCACCGTGGCGCTGAGCGACGTGCCGGACTGCGTGGAGCCGGAGCTTGCCGGGCCCACGATCTCGGTGCCGCCGTTCAGCACGGTGTCGATCGCCGTGCCGTCGCCGTAGATATACTGCGTGCCGCCGCGGTAGACGATGGTGCCGAGCGCCTGGGAAGCAGAATAGACATACTGCGTGGCACCGCTGCTCACCGTGGTGCTGGTCGCGCTCGAATACTCGTAGAGATACTCGGCGCCGCCGCGGTTGAGTATCGTCTTGTAGGTGGTCGAGTATTCCGACGCGTCAATGTAGCTGCCGCTGTTCACCGTCGTGGATACGGCGGCGGCATAGTAAGAAAGATACTCGAAACCACCCGCCTTCAGCGTCGTGTTGTACGAGTCCGAGTTTTCGTATACGTATTCCTCGCCACCGGCATTCACCGTCGTGTTGTAGGACTCCGAGTAGTCGTATACGTATTCCTCGCCACCGGCGTTCACCGTCGTGCCGGCCGCCTGACCTTCATTTAAATATTGTAGCCCGCCATTGTTGATCTTGGCGTCCTCGGCGCTCCCGCCAGCGTAATTGTCGTAAAGATACTGCTCACCGCCGCTGTTCACGACGGTGCTGATGCTGATTCCGTTGTAATAGACAAAGTCATACCCGCCGTCGTTGACGATTGTTCCGGTCTCGGTTCCGTAGAGGAGGAAAATTTCTGCGCCGCTGTTCACTGTTGTGCCGCTGGCGACACCGCCGTCGACGTACAGTTGGGCCCCGCTGCCGGTCACCGTTGTACTGACCGCCTTTCCGCCGGTGTACACGGTCTCGGAAGTCGTCGTGAGGGACGTGGCGTTGACGACGGTTCCCGTGGTCGAGCCGCCCGAGAAGACATACAAATCGCTGCCGGCGTTCAGCGTCGTGCTGACCGCCTTGCCGCCGAAATAGACATAAGCACCGCCGCCGCTCGTCACCGTCGTGCTGACCGCACTGCCGCCCAGCAGCACGAAGAATTCGTCGCCGCTGGCAACCGACACGCCGGTCGTGGTGTTGGACAGCACCGTGGCGCCGGACACCGGGCTCCACTCCACCACCCCGGTGGAAACGACGGCGCCGCCGCTCAGCTCCGCGCCCGTGACGGTCCCCCCGGGCAGCACGACCACCACGCCGCCGCTGCTGACGATCGGCGTATTGGCCGTGCCCCCGTACACGAACTCGGTGCCGCCGGCGCTGACCGTGGTGCTGTTCGTCGTACCGCCGGTGAAGACAGCTTCGTAGCCGGCGCCCGTGGCAACGGTCAGGCTCGTCGTGCCGCCAGAGAGGACGCGCACCCCGCTGCCCGTGCCCACCGTGAGGCCGACGGATGTTTGCCCGGACGTGACGCTTGTTTCCGACATGGTATGTTTGGTCCCCGCAATTTTTTTAGAAGCTCTGCGTGCGCTGTATCACGCTACGTCGTAACATGATACCTTATAAAAACCCGCACCGTACCCCGCCTCTTGCGGGCTGCCGTCGTTCCTCTGCCGGCGCCCGGCCAACCGCCCAGTGGCGCTGGCGGGATACGCTGCGCTCTCCCCCCTTGTGCCGACCGCCATGGGCGCGGGCCCGCGATCGGCAACGCCGCTTTCTGAATCTCCCTTGCGATCCAGCCGCCGCTTGTGCTAGGAATTTAATCCATGCACACCCAGCCACGCCCCGCCACCCCCAACCTCGCCCCATCCTTGGGCGTGGCCGGCGTCGGCGTCATCCTCCGCAACCTCGCCGCCCTCATCGCCCGCCGCTTCCTCAATCATCCGCTGCACGCCGCCCTCATCATCCCCCTGTGGCGGCACCTCACCCGCGCCGCCGCCCGCCTCGACCGCCTGCGCGCCCGCCTCGCCGCCGGCCCCCTGCCGCCGCCGCGGCCCCGCGCCCGCAACCACAGCGGCCCCCGTCGCCGCTCACCCTTTCCCACCACCAGCGCCTGGCTGATCCGTGCCCTCGGCGCCGAGGCCGCCGCCTGCGCCGCCCAACTCGAGGCGCTCCTGGCCGATCCCGCCGCCGCCGACCTCCTCGCCTGCACCGCCGCCCGCCGCACCCTCGCCCCCATCCGCCGCATGCTCGGCCTCCCGCCCGCGCACCCGCCCCGCCCCATCGCCCCTGCCCCCGTTGCGCCGCCACACCGGGCGCCGCCCCGGCCGGCCCCGCTCCCGCACCACCCCACAATCGACCCGCGTCCCGGAAAAAGCCCCCGTCCCTGGTGGCTGCCGCCGCCCCGCCTGCGCTCCGGCTGATCCGGCGGGAAAGCAAGGCCAGGGGCTCTGCCCCTGGACCCCGCCAAGGGCCGGGAGGCCCTTGGAACCCATTCCTTTTGTACAGTTTTTCCAGGAGGGAGGGGTAAGGAAGTGAACCGGTTCACCGCCCCACCCCCCTCCTGGAAAAACTGTATAAAGTCGCGGGCACCAGGGCAGAGCCCTGGCCTTGCTTCCTGCGCCCGCGAGGAACCCACGCCGTGAATCATCAGGCCAATCTCACCGACGAGCGCCCCAGCTTCGTCAGCCATCTCGAATGCTCCGCCACCGGCGAGCACACCCCCGCGGACCGCCCGCACAACCTCTCCCGGGCCGGCAAGCCGCTGCTGGTGCGCTACGATCTGGCGGCGGCGGCCCGCAGCCTGACCCGCGCGGCGCTGGCCACGCGACCGTGGGATCTCTGGCGCTATCGCGAATTGCTGCCGGTGCGCCGCGCCGCAGACATCGTCAGTCTGGGCGAAACAGTCACACCACTGGTGCCCCTGCCCCGCCTGGCGGCAAGCGCCGGCGGCGGCGAATTGCTCGTCAAGGACGAGGGCCGCCTGCCGACCGGCTCGTTCAAGGCGCGCGGCCTCGCGCTGGCCGTATCGATGGCGAAATCCTTCGGCCTCTCGCATCTCGCCATGCCGACCAACGGCAATGCCGGCGCCGCGCTCGCCGCCTATGCCAGCCGCGCCGGAATGCGGGCCACGGTGTTCTGTCCCGCCGACACGCCGGAAATCAACATCGCCGAAATCGCCCTCCAGGGTGCCCGCGTCTGGCGCGTCAACGGGCTGATCGACGATTGCGGCCGGATCGTCGCCGAAGGCCGCGCCCAGGTCGGCTGGTTCGATGTCTCGACCCTGAAGGAGCCCTATCGCATCGAGGGCAAGAAGACGATGGGGCTGGAACTCGCCGAGCAGCTCGGCTGGACCCTGCCCGATGTCATTCTCTATCCCACCGGCGGCGGCACCGGGCTGATCGGCATGTGGAAGGCGTTCGACGAACTCCAAGCCATCGGGCTGATCGGCGCCGAGCGCCCGCGCATGGTGGCGGTGCAGGCGGCCGGCTGCGCGCCGATCGTCAGGGCCTGGGAGAACGGCGCCGAACACGCCCCGCGCTGGGAACATGCCCAAACCGTCGCCGCCGGTATCCGGGTGCCGCAGGCGATCGGCGATTTCCTCATCCTGCGCGCCGTGCGTGCCAGTGGCGGTTTCGCCATCGCGGTGGACGACGCCGCCATCGAGGCCGCCCGCAACGAGGTCGCGCGGCACGAGGGCTTCCTGTTGTGCCCCGAGGGCGCGGCCACCTGCGCCGCCTGGCTTGCGGCGCGCGCCGACGGGCGGATCGGGCGCGACGAGCGGGCGGTGCTGTTCAACTGTGCCGTTGGCTTGAAATATCCGCTGCCGCCCTCGGAAGCGGCGATCGACCGCCACCGCCCGATCGATTTCGCCGCCTTCGCCTGATCCAGGCCGCCCACGCTTTGTTCCGCCCGGAAGGATATCACATATGGACTCGCTGATCGGCCCGGCAGCGTCACCGATCCTGCACGACCTGGGCCGGGCCGCGCTCGGCGGCGTGCTGATCGGGCTGGCCGCCGGCCTGCTGATGTTTGCCAATGCGCGGGTGGCCGGCATCAGCGGTCTGTTTGCCGGACTGCTCGGCGGGCGGTCGGCCACCTGGAGGGAAGACCTGCTGTTCCTCGCCGGCCTGCCCCTGGGGGCGCTGGCATTTCGTGGCCTGGGCGGGGCCGTTCATCTCAACATGACCTCCTCACCTGTTCTGTTGCTGGCCGGCGGTTTGCTTGTCGGCTTCGGGACCCGTCTGGGCGGCGGCTGCACCAGCGGCCATGCGGTGTGCGGCCTGGCCCGCCTGTCGCCGCGCTCGATCGTGGCCACCGCCCTGTTTATGGCCGCCGCCATGGCCAGCGTTGCCGGCGGGAAATTCCTGTGAGCTCGGCACGACAGGAGATCGCCCGCCAGGGCATTGCCCTGGGCGCCGGCCTTCTGTTCGGCCTCGGACTGGCGCTGTCCGGCATGGTCAACCCGGCCAAGGTCCTGGGGTTTCTCGACATATTCGGGCACTGGGACCCCAGCCTGGCGGGGGTGATGGCAACCGCCATCCCGGTCACCGCGGTGTTCTACCGCCTTGCCGCCCGCCGCCGGACTTCGCTGACCGGTCGGCCGCTGCCGCCACCGCCCGCGCCGGTGATCGACCGGCCCCTGGTGATCGGCGCCCTGCTTTTCGGCGTGGGATGGGGGGTTGTCGGCTTTTGCCCGGGTCCGGCGCTTGAAGCTCTCGTTCTCGACGGGCGGGCCTGGATTTTTGTCGGCGCGATGGCCGCGGGCATGCTGGTGCACAAATGGTGGAGCGGACGCCGCATCAAGGCGCGCGGCACATGCAACAGGACCGACCCGTGAAATTCAACGGACGAAAGCGGGAAATTAAGCCGCCCCGACGGCGAACTGCCGTCTTTCGTTGCGTAATATTAGTATAGAAAGCGTTAACGGCACACGGCTAGAGTATATGCTTTTATATACCCCAATCTCCGCAATTGTCCTGGCCAATCATATCGGGCTGTTGTAGTGCCCATGCGTCCGCTATAACAGACGAAACTACACGCGATCTGTCAAGGACGCTTGTGGCACTGGATGGGCGGGCTTATGCAGCCCCCAAGAAATCCGATTTTCCCCTCGGGACCTATCCCGGCCGGGACGTGATCGACGTGATCCAGAGACATAAAGACAAGCGAGGTCCAAACGATGACCGACGAAGTCCCGATCCAGACGGCACTCGGCAACGTCGCAGCGCGGCAGCTTGCGAACGCCACCAAGACCGTGCCGATGATGTCGAGCATCACCCCACGGTGGCTGCCGCGATGCCTGCAATGGCTGCCGGTCGAGGCCGGCGTCTTGCGGGTCAACAAGGTCCGCGATGCCTCGCGCGTGGCCGTGGACTGCTCGGCCCAGGACGAGCGCGACCTGCCGGAGACGTATGTCGACTATGATGAGAAGCCGCGCGAGTACAATCTGTGCGCGGTCAACACGGTGGTGGACATCCACACCCGCGTCTCCGACCTGTATAGCGTACCGCACAACCAGATCGCCCAGCAGCTTCGTCTGGCCATCGAGGCGATCAAGGAACAGCAGGAAAGCGAGCTGATCAACAACGCCGGCTACGGGCTGCTGAGCAACGTCGCACCGGGCCAGAAGGTCAGCACCCGCACCGGCTCGCCCACCCCGGACGATCTGGACGAACTGATCAGCAAGGTGTGGAAGGAGCCTGGCTTCTTCCTGGCCCATCCGGCCGCCATCGCCGCCTTCGGGCGCGAATGCACCCGCCGCGGCGTGCCGCCGCCCACGGTCAATATGTATGGCTCGCCCTTCCTGACATGGCGCGGCATCCCGCTGGTGCCGTCCGACAAGCTGGCGGTGCGTGACGGGCGCACCAACATCCTGCTGATCCGCACCGGCGATATCCGCCAGGGCGTCGTGGGCCTGTATCAGCCCAACCTGCCGGGCGAGCAGAGCATGGGCCTGTCGGTCCGCTTCATGGGCATCAACCGCAAGGCGATCGCATCCTATCTGGTCTCGCTCTATTGCTCGCTGGCGGTTCTGACCGACGACGCGCTGGGCGTGCTCGAAAATGTCGAAGTGGGCAAGTACCATGCTTACGTCGACACCTATGCCTGAGCCCGCCGCCCCCGAACTGCCGGATATCGGCTGGCTGACCCGGATGGCGAACGAGATGTTCCGCGCGCAGACGGACAACCCGTCGCCATCCGCGCCGCTGCCGGTCGGCGGTTTCGGCCTGGCACCGCCATCGACGCCATTGCCGGACGTGCCGGCGCTCGGGACAGCGCTGCCGGGGGAGGCAGAGCTGCGCGCCCTTCTCGGGCCAGCACTCGGCCTGCAGGCGCCGGAGGCACCTCCGCAAGCCCTGCCGGCCTCGCCGGGTACCCAGGCGACGCCATCCTTTTACTTCCTGGAGGAGGCAGGCCACGGCGTGCCCGCGGTCGGCGCGCGCCCGGATGTCGCGTCCGGCACGAATTTCGACGCCAACGCACGACGCGGCGACTTCCCGATCCTGGCCGAGCGGGTGAATGGCCGGCCGCTGATCTGGCTCGACAACGGCGCCACCACCCAGAAGCCGCGCGCCGTCATCGACCGGTTAGTGCACTACTACGAACACGAGAACTCCAACATCCACCGCGCGGCGCACGAACTGGCGGCGCGGGCGACCGATGCCTATGAGGGGGCGCGCGAAATCGTGCGGCGCTTCCTGCATGCCGGCTCGGTGGACGAGATCGTGTTCGTCCGCGGCACCACCGAGGGCATCAACCTGATCGCCCAAAGCTGGGGGCGGCGGTATATCGGCGCGGGCGATGAGATCGTCATCACCTGGCTCGAACACCACGCCAATATCGTGCCCTGGCAGATGCTGTGCGAACAGACCGGGGCGAAGCTCCGCGTGGCCCCGGTGGACGATCATGGCCAGGTGCTGATCGACGAATACGGCAAGCTGCTTGGGCCGCGCACGAAGCTGGTCGCCTTCACCCAGGTCTCCAACGCGCTCGGCACGATCACGCCCTCGCACCTGATGACCCGGATGGCGCATGCGGTGGGGGCGCGGGTGCTGCTGGACGGGGCGCAGTCCGTCTCCCATATGCGCACGGACGTGCAGTCGCTTGGCTGCGACTGGTTCGTGTTTTCCGGCCACAAGGTGTTCGGCCCGACCGGCATCGGCGCCGTCTACGGCCGTACCGACGTGCTGGAGGAAACCCCGCCCTGGCAGGGCGGCGGCAACATGATCCGCGACGTGACGTTCGAGCACACCGAGTACCACCGGCCGCCAACGCGCTTCGAGGCCGGCACCGGCAATATCGGCGATGCTGTCGGCCTGGGTGCGGCCCTGGAGTATGTCGAGCAGGTCGGGTTGGAAGCGATTGCCGCCCACGAGCACGATCTGCTGGAACATGCCACGCGCCTGCTCGGCCAGATTCCGGGGCTGCGCCTGCTCGGCACTGCGCCGGAGAAGGCCGGGGTGATCTCCTTCGTGATCGACGGGCTGAACACCGAGGAGATCGGCCGCGCCCTGAACCGGGACGGGATTGCCGTGCGGGCGGGTCATCACTGCGCCCAGCCGATCCTGCGGCGGCTCGGGGTTGAATCTTCGGTGCGCGCCTCGCTGGCCCTGTATAATACCCATGCCGATATCGATGCCCTGGCGGCGTCGGTGCGGCGGATCCGCGCCGGCGCGCCCGGCATGATCTGACAAACCTGCAGGCTGGGAGACCATCGTATGCCGCGTCCACATCTCGGCCACCTGACGCTGGTCTCCCGCGATCCCCGGGACCTGCAGCAATTCACCGACGAGCTGTGGGCGCGGCTGCGGAGGGAGGCCGAGGATGCCTACCAGCGCGCCCCGCAACTCGCACCGCTGTTCCTCGATTCGATCATCAACCAGGGCAGCTTCGAAGGGGCGGTGATCCACCGGGTGGCAGCGCGCCTGAAGAATGACGTGATCTCCACGCCGGTGATCGTGCAGGCGTTCCTCCGTGCGCTCGCCGCGCAGCCGGACATTGCGACTTCGATGCGTGCCGACATCACCGCAGTTTATGAGCGCGACCCGGCCTGCGAGCGCTTCATCGAGCCGTTCCTGTATTTCAAGGGGTTTCATGCCATCCAGGCGCACCGGCTGACGCATTTCCTGTGGGGCAACGGCGAGCGCGATTTTGCCCTGTATCTGCAAAGCCGGTCCTCGGAAGTGTTCCAGACCGACATCCATCCGGCCGCCCGGTTCGGCCAGGGGATTTTCCTCGACCACGCCACCGGCCTGGTGGTCGGCGAAACCGCCGTGGTGGAGGATGAAGTGTCGATGCTGCAGGATGTGACCCTCGGCGGCACCGGCAAGGAGGCCGGGGACCGTCATCCCAAGATCCGGCGCGGGGTGATGATCGGCGCGGGCGCGAAAATTCTTGGCAACATCGAGGTGGGCGAGAACGCTCGGATCGCCGCGGGCTCGGTCGTGCTGCGCCCGGTCGCTGCGCATACGACCGTCGCCGGCGTGCCGGCGCGGGTGGTGCGGACCGAAACGCCGGACCATCCCTCGCAAACCATGGATCAGATTCTACGCGATCTGTCTTACGAGGCGTTCAGCTACACGATCTGATCGGCGTCAAATGGTCCAAGCAAAGCTGTCGCAGGACAGGTCGTCGATGACCTCGGTCACGGCGCGGCCGGCACATGCGGGCCGCCGGTGCGCACCACCCGAGCTGGCACGCCGGCAACCGTCGCATAGGGCGGCACCGGATCGAGCACCTGAGAGCGATCGCGCTCTTTGATGGGGTGCTGAGCGCGATCGCTCTCATGCGGCACCCGCCGACCCCGCTTACTCCTCATTCGGCACGCCGTTACGATAGGCGGTGGTGACGAAGCCGGCCCGCAGGCCGTGCGGGCTGACCGGCTCGGCCAGCGTTCCCTTCAGCCCGGCCTCGGCGGCGCGTTTGAGCAAATCGTGTGGTGACCGCATGATCGACGAGCGACGCCGCAACGGTGTGGGGACGGACAACGCGGCGGGCCGATGCACCCGATCGATGAAGGTCATGCACCAGACGGCGTAACGGTCTTCGCGGCGGCGGGGGCATCTTTCATGCGTCAGGTCCGCCCGGACCTGAACGAAAGCCCCGCCGGGGCCGAAGCCGGCGGGGACAATGACCCAACCAGGAGAAAATCCATGAAGACCATGTCTCTCACGCTCGCCGCCATCCTGGCAATCAGTGTCGTCGGTCCGGCGTTCGCGGTCCCGGTTCCGGCGATTCACGCTGAGACCCGCAACAATACCGGGACGACGCAGGCGGTGAACAAGCCAGACTTCAATGCGCGTTCGAATATCCGCCAGGTACAATGCCTCTACGATCCTGATCTTGAGATGTTTATCTGTGATTGAGTCACGGCTGTTCGACACTTCCGGTTTCATGCGTCAGGTCAGCCCGGACCTGAACGAAAGCCCCGCCGGGACCGAAGCCGGCGGGGACAATGACCCAACGAGGAGAAAATCCATGTGTCGGTAGGCCCTGGTAGCTGACGAGCGGCTTGGTCGGGTAACCGGGCGGGCCGAAGCCTCGTGACAAAGGCCGCCTTGGGCGGTTGAGCAATCCGGCTGGCCGTAACGCGAGTGAAGCCTGAGCAGGCCTCGAAAGTGACGTCATGGACGCCGACCCGCCTGAATAACGGGGAAGGCCCGAGTGGAGGGGGGAAGCAACCGACGATCGCACCCGTTCCAGTCCATCGGGGTAGTGGGCACGGCATGCCGGAAGGGTGGACCGGGTAATTGGGGGAGACCCATCATGGGCGAGGGTAGCGGCCTCAACGTCGCTTCAGGCGGCGGCACCGATGGGAGTCGGACAGGGTCATAAGACCGTTGAGGCTGGGTAATGCCAGCGGAGGGAAGGACCCTGACTTCTGGTGTGCTTTCGAAGGAACCGAGGAATGGTGATTGGCGATGAGCCTGACAACACCGGATAGCATCAGGACGTTTCAGAGGAAGCTGTATCTCAAAGCGAAGGCGGAGCCGGGCTAACGGTTCTATCTGCTCTACGACAAGATCTACCGCGCGGACATCCTTCGCCATGCCTACGATCTGGTGCGCGCCAACAGGGGCGCACCGGGCGTTGATGGCGTGACCTGCGCGGCGATTGAGGCGGCGGGGCTGGAGGACTGGCTGACCGGCATTGCGACGGAACTGCGGACCAAGACATACCAGCCCCAACCGGTGCGACGGGTGATGATCCCCAAGCCCGGCGGCGGCGAGCGGCCGCTCGGCATCCCGACGATCCGGGACCGAGTGGTGCAGACCGCGGCGAAACTGGTGCTGGAGCCGATCTTCGAGGCGGACCTCGGAGCCACTGCCTATGGCTACCGACCGGGCCGCAGCGGCATTGATGCCGTCAAGGCGGTGCACCGGCTGCTCTGCCAGGAGTTCACCGATGTGGTGGACGCCGACCTGTCGAAGTATTTTGACACGATTCCGCACCAAGACCTGCTTCACTCGGTCGCGGCGCGGATCGTCGACCGCCATGTCCTGCGCTTGATCAAGCTGTGGCTCAAGACACCGGTCGAGGAGACGGACCCGGATGGACGGCGGCGCATGAGCGGCGGCAAGCAGAGCACCTGCGGAGCAGGGGTCACCACACGATTTGCTCAAAATCGTACGCTAACGGGCCATGCAGATGGGCATTGCCTTTCAGCGCGATTCTGAAAGAGGGTTTTGAAAGGGAAATTCCCAGGACCCGCCGTGTCGGGCCTGAGCCAAGCATAACGACCGTTTGCGAAACACACTGAAACCAAACGACTTTCGGCTTAGCGTACGATTTTGAGAAAATCGCGTGGTGACCCCCTCTACCAACTGCACAAGACGATTGGCATCACGGTCTTCCTGCTGGTGTTGGCACAGTTGTTCCTGCACTGGCGGCGTGGCCGCCCGGCCTGGAAGGCGAGCCTTACGGAGAGGCAACGGCGAGTCGCGTCAGCGGTGCGTGTTGCCCTGTTCGGCTTGCTGTTGGTGACGCCCCTGGTGGGATATCTGACCGCTGCCGCCGCACCCGCAAAAATCCGGACACTGTTCCTAGGAGTGCTACCGGTGCCGCATCTCGTCGATACCGACGCGGCATGGTTTGGCGTGCTGCGCCAAGTCCACCTTGCCCTTGCGTCGCTGCTGGTTCTGCTAGCCTGCAGCCACGCCTTCATGGCCCTACACCATCACAGGAAAGGCAGGCTTACGCTGACAGGGATGCTGCGGGGCTGAATGGCGTGGCCGTCAAGGCCGGCGGAATATCAACGACGTATTGATTCCGCCAAAGGCAAAATTGTTGCTCATCATGTACTCGACATCCAGCGCCCGCGCCGCCCCCATCACGTAGTCCAGCTCCGCGCAACGCGGATCGACATGCTCCAGATTCGCAGTCGGCCAGAACAGCGCTTCGCGCATCATCTCGATCGCCAGCCACGCCTCAATCGCTCCGCAGGCGCCCAGCGAGTGGCCGAAATGCCCCTTGAGCGAATGGATCGGCGCGCGCGGCCCGAACACCGCACTGGTCGCCACCGATTCGGCGATGTCGCCCCACTCGGTCGCGGTGCCATGGCCGCAGACGAAGCCGATCGCTGCCGGCGCGAGTTGGGCATCGTCCAACGCCAGCAGCAAGGCTGCCTGCATGGTCGCGGCCTGCGGCTGGGTCACGTGGGCGCCGTCCGAGTTGGTGGCGAAACCGACCAGTTCGGCCAGGATGCGCGCGCCGCGGGCGCGCGCGTGTTCGCGCTCCTCGAGCACCAGCGCGGCGGCGCCTTCGCCAATGACCAGCCCGTCGCGGTCGCGGTCGAAGGGGCGCGGCGTGGTATTCGGCTGGTCGTTGCGCGTGCTGGTGGCGAACAGCGTGTCGAACACCGCCGCGTCGGTAATGTCGAGCTCCTCGGCACCGCCGGCCAGCATCACGTCGGCCCGGTTCAGCCGGATCGCCTCATAGGCGAAGCCGATCGCCTGGCTGCCCGAGGTGCAGGCCGACGAGGTCGGGATCAGCCGGCCGGTGATGCCGAAGAACAGGCCGATATTGACCAGCGCCGTGTGGCTCATCATGCGGATGTAGTTGGTGGCGTTCAGGTGCTTCGAGGCGCCGGCAACGTGCAGTTCGTAGAAGCCCAGCACCGCCGCGGGGGAGCCGAACGACGACCCGAATGCCACGCCGGTTCGCCCGCCGGTCAGCAGGGGCTCGCCGATCAGCCCGGCATCGCCGAACGCCTGCTCGGCGGCATACACGGCCAACCGCGCCACCGGTCCCATGGTCCGCAGCGCCTTGCGCGAATAACGGTCCTCCACGGAGAACCCCGGCACTGGCGCGGCCAGCCTCGTGTTGACGCCGGTGAACCGGTCCCACTCCGCCATCCGCCGTACCCCGGTTCGCCCGGCGGCGAGATTTTCGCGGATCGCAGGCCAGTCGTTGCCCAGTGCGGTCACGCCGCCCATGCCGGTGACCACCACGCGGCGCATCAGAGCATGCCTCCATTCACCGAGATCACCTGCCGCGTCACATAGCCCGCGCCGTCCGAGCACAGGAACGACACCACCGCCGCCACTTCATCCGGCCGGCCGGCGCGGCGCAGCGGCACCAGGCGCGCCAGCTCCTCCGCGGGCAGCGCTCCGGCCAGCAGGGCTTCCGTCATCTGCGTGGCGATGATGCCGGGAGCGACGCAGTTCACCGTAATGCTGCGACTGGCCAACTCGATGGCCAGCGACTTCGTGGCGCCGATGATGCCGGCCTTGGCGGCGGCGTAGTTGGTCTGCCCGCGGTTGCCGGCCAGCCCCGATACCGAGGAGAGCGTGACGATCCGCCCGCCGCCACGCGCCCGCACCATTGGCATCACCAGCGGATTCAACACGTTGTAAAAGCCGTCAAGGTTGGTGCGTAGCACCGTATCCCACTCGTCCTCCGTCATGGCAGGAAAGGCGGCGTCGCGGGCGATGCCGGCGTTCAGCACCGCACCGTAGAAGGGGCCGTGCGCGGCGATGTCGGCTTCCAGTGTGGCCCGGCAGGCGGCACGGTCGGCGATGTCGAAGCCAAGCGCGTGGCCGCCGCCGCCGGCGGCGCGGATGACGGCGAGCGCAGTCTCGGCGCCCGCCTGGTCGCGGCCATAATGCGCGGCGATGGCAAAGCCGTCGGCCCCGAGCCGCTCAGCGATTGCCCGACCGATGCCCTTGCTCGCGCCGGTCACCAGGATGCGCCGGGTCATGCCGCCGGCTCCATTGGGACGTCCGGCTGGTAAACGGTGAGCTGCGCGGCTGCCAGTTCGGTGCCGCCGGCATCGATGCGGCAGTCGAACACCGCCATCGGGCCGTCGCGCAGCACCAGCCGCGCCGCCACCTCCAGGCGTTCTCCGATGGCGAACCAGGGGCGCGCGGCCCGGTAGCGGCGGGTGCCGAGCAGAAAGCCCACCCGCACCGTCTCGCCACGCGCCCGCGCCTCCAGCCCGGCGAAGGCGCCGCAGGTCTGCGCCATGTATTCCAGCCCGACATGCGCGGGCACGCCGCGTCCGGCCACCATGAACAGCGAGTTGGGACGGATCCCCACCGCCACTGCGATGCCATCGGCATCCTTGGCAAGTACGTGGTCGAGCAGCATCAACTCCGGCCCGTGCGGCAGCAGGTCGAGCACCGGCGGGAAGGCGGCGGTCATGCGGCCATCCGGTCACGCGGGCGGCCGAGCAGCACGGCCACGTTGCTGCCGGCAAAGCCGAAGGTGTTACTCAGCACCGCCCGCCCCGGCGTCAGGCGCTCGCCCGGCCGCACCAGGCGAAGCGCCGGCAGGTCGGGGTCAGGCTGGCCGTCCCACAGATGTGGCGGCAGCAGCGGTGCGACCTCGTCGGCGGCCAGCATGAGCCACAAGAACCCGGCTTCGCAGCCGCCGCTGGCGCCCAGCAGATGGCCGGTCAGCGGCTTGGTCGAGCTGCACGGCACCTCGGCGCCGAACACCGCGGCCACCGCCCGGCTTTCCATGGCGTCGTTCAGCGGCGTCGCGGTGCCGTGCAGGTTGATGTAGCCGATCCCGGACGGCGGCAACTCCGCCTCGGCCAGCGCCGCCAGCATGGCCTCGCGTGCGCCGGTGCCGGCGGGATCGGGCGCGGTCGGGTGGTAAGCGTCCGAACTCTCGCCCACGCCGAGCAGTTCGACCGGTCCTTGCGTGGGGGAGAGCAGGAAGGCAGCGGCGCCCTCGCCGATGGTGATGCCGTCGCGGTTGCGGCTGAACGGGTTGCAGCGCCCTTTCGACAGCGCCTGCAGCGAATCAAAGCCCTGCAAGGTCATGCGGCACAGCGTGTCGGCGCCACCGACCACAGCGGCATCGGCCAGGCCGGCACGGATCAGCCGTCGCGCCGCGGCGAACACTTTTGCGCTGGAGGCGCAGGCGGTTCCGATCGTGTAGGCCGGCCCGGTAAGCCCCAGGGCACGGGCGGCAAATTCGCCCAGGCTGCCGAGTTCCTGCCGGCCATAATCGTAGTCCGGCGGCCAGGCGCCGGAGCGGCGGAACTGCGCCAGCGACACCTCGCCCTCGGCAATGCCGGAGGTGCTCGTGCCCATGATCACTGCCACCCGGTCGGCGCCCCAGCGGGCAACGGCCTCCGCCACCGGCGCACGCATCTCGTCAAGCGCCGCCAGCATCAGCCGGTTGTTGCGCCCCGCAGTGGCGGCCAACGCCGCCGGGACCGCCGGCAACTCGTCCTCCACCGCGCCCACCAGCACGGTGCGCCCGCCGATCAGCCCTTCGCGCCAGCGCAGCGCATCGTCGCGGCCGGCGAACAGGCTGGCAGCGGTCGCCGCGGTGCGGCCGAACGGGGTGACCAGACCGCAGGCGTTGAGGAATAGCCGCCTCGTCACGTCGCGGGTCACGGCGCCAGCCCTGCCGCGCGGATATCGAGGCTGTAGCAGAAGGCGAGGTTGCGAAACTGCACGCGCGCGCCGATCGGGTCCGGGCCGGGTCCCGACGTGAAGTCGGCGCGGATGATCTCCTGCCCGTCGCGCGTCACCGCCCGGTGCTCGCCGGTCGCCTCGAAGCCGGCGTGCGTGGGGCGCAGTGCCCGTTGCAGCACCTCGGCGGGCCAGTAGATCAGCACCAGATCGGCCAGCATGTTCTGCGGCCGCAGCCCCGGGGGAAACCAGGGCGCGGCGTCGAACACCACCTCGTTGCCGGTCCAGTCCACCGTCAGCGCCTTGCGGCCGAGCGGATCGAGCACTGCCAGCCGGAAGTGCCCGGCGGTGGCGTCGATATGGCCCTCGAAGCTGACCACATGCTCGCCGTATCGCGCGGTGACCAGATGCACCGCATGCAGGTCGCGGCCAAGCTCAGACGGCGGCGGGAGGGTCATGGCCAGGTCCGGGGCAAGCACCACGCTCAGCGGTGGAGGCGCGGGCGTCGTTGTGCATGCCGCCGGGATTGCCACGCTCAGCACCGCTGCCAGACTCCGCATTCTCATCCGCCGCCCAGAAATCAAAGAAGTTGTACCATTGCAGCGGGTCGCGCAGACAGTGCTCCTGCAGCCTTCCTGCATAGGCCCGGACCCAGCCCTCCAGTGCCGCCTGCTTGTGGCGGGCGGGTAGCTCGATGCGCGGAGCGAATGACTCGATGGTTACACGGTACCCCGCGCCGGCGCGCACGCAGAATAGCAACAGCACCGGGCAGCGCAGCAGGGCAGCGAGTATGTACGGCCCCTGGCTGAACGGCGCCGGCCCGCCCAGAAAGGCGACGCGGCTGACCCGGGCCTCGCCGCTCAATGGGGGGCGGTCGCCGGCGATGGCGATCCACTCACCGCGCTCCACCCGCGCCAACAGGTCGATGGCCGTGTCCGGCCCGATTTCGCTGACCTGGATGGTATGCGCCATGTATGCCGGCCGGACTCGACGTAATAATTCATTGTAGCGAACGGCTTGGCGCGTGTGCAGCAGGATGTTCACCACCCGGCCCAGACGGGAGGTCAGGGTGGCGCGGCAGAGATCGACGTTGCCGTGGTGCGACACGATCAGCACGCCGCCCACCCCGGCGCGGACAAAGGTTTCCAGCGCCCCGCCGCCGACGACCTCGATGGCACCGGCGCGGCCGGGATTGCGCAGGGCGATGAAGTTGTCCAGCGCGCGGGCGGCGAAGTTCAGATACATCCGATAGCCGTCGCGCCAGGGATGCGGCGGCGTCCCGGCGAAACGGGCCACCCGCAGAAGGTAGTGCTGGGTCCAACCGCGGCGCCGCCCGTCGGCGAGGTAGAAATACAGCACGATCGGCCGCAGCACCGCGAGGCAGGCGCGACGGCCGAACAGGCGGTAGCAGGAAGTGACGAACAGCAGCCCCCACCACGCCCCGCGCTCGGCAAGCGCGGCCCAATGCACGCCGGCGCGTGCCGCCGGGGCATCCTCGCCGAGCCGTGCCAGCGGCGCGAGGAAAAAAGCGGCGGCGATGCCCAGCGTCATGGTGAGACCAAAACCGTGAACCGCGGCAACGCCGCTCAGCGCTAGCAGGCCGAAGGACAGCAGCGCAGCCAATGCCGCCAGCGCCACCGCCAGCAGGGTCACCCCCCGCCGCGCGGCGGTGGTCTCGGCGAAGAACACCGCATAATCGACGCCGATGGACAGCACCAGCACCTGCGCCATGGCATCGAAGAAGCTGAACCCGCCGCCGCCGAGCGCGCGCAGCGCCGGTGCCAGCAGCACCGCCAGCGACGGCGGCAGCATGACCAGCGCGCTGCGCCGCAGCCCGTAGCGCCAGGCCAGCAGTGGCAGCATCAGGGCCGCACTCAGTAGCAGCAGCCCGACCGCACGCGCACGGTAGCGGCCGAGCAGGCCGCTGAAATCGCTTGCCGGATCGACTAGCCGCACGCCCGCAAGCCCGGCGGCCGCCTGCGCCAGCAGATCGGCGCGGCGCACCCCCTCCAGCGGTACCAGATGCAGCACCACCCCGTCCGTGGGCGGCAGCACCATGGCGGCGAGAAACCCCAGGTTCCCCTCCAGCGCCTGTGCCAGAGTCAGCACCCGTGCGGCATCGTCATTCGCGCCGGCGTTTTCCGGGACTAGCCCGGCGGGGATCCCCAGCCGTGCAGCCTGGCGCTGCAAACGCGCGCCATCGAGATGCGCTCGCAAGAGCGCCCGGTTCGCCCGCTGGCGTGCCGCCGAGGGCACGTATTGCGCCGGCGCCTGGAATCCGTCCAGCGCGCCGCCAAGCAACGGACCCAGCCGCTCGGCCAACGCTTCCTCGCGTTGCAGCGCGGCCTCGTCGTTCGGCGCCGCAACCACGAAGAACTGCGCCTCGCTGCCACGGCCGATCAAGGCGGCGATGCGCTGCTGCTCGGCCAGCAGCGGCGGCGACAGCGACTGCATGCGGCGGACATCGTCGTCCGGCGTCAGGCGCAGCCAGCCGGCGCCGGTGACGGCGGCCAGCACCGCCAGCAGCACAACCAGCCGGTGCGGCGTCGCGGCGTCCCACCACGCCATGACCCGCCCGGCCAGCGCCAGCATCGCCGCCCCATGGCGCGGCGGGGAACTGCGGTCGAGCGCCGGCAGCCACAGCACCACGGTCAGCCAGGACGCCGCCAGCCCGACGGCCGAGAACACCGCGATCTGCCGCAGCCCTGGAAAGGGCGCCAGCAGCAGGGTCAGATAGCCGATCATGGTGGTGGCGGTGCCGATCGAGATGCCTGCTAGCACCCGCCGCAGCCGCGCTGCCGGCTGCGCGGCCGGCCGGGCGAAGCTCTCGGTGCAGTACCTGCAGGCTGTAGTCCACCACCACGCCGATCAGGCTGACCCCCAGCAGCACCGCGGCGACATGCGGCCCGCCGAACAGCGCCAGGCTGGCGGACAGTGCCACCATGATGCCTACCCCCATGGCCAGCAGGGTCAGCCACAATGCCTGCGCCGAGCGGAACGCCGCCAGCACCAGCGCAACCGTGCCAAGGACGGAGGCGAGGCTGATCAGCGTGCTCTCGTCCAACGCCTGCGCCGCTCCGGCGCGGGCGAAGAACACGGCCCCCAGCCGCAGCATTTGCAACCCCGGATGCGCCGCCGCAGCCTGCGCCTGCGCCGCCGCCAAGGCGCCCGCGACGCGCTCCTGGAAGGCCAGCGCGAATGGCTCGCCGCTGACCGTGCCGCTCAGCATGACCCAGCTGGTGTCGCCGTCGCGCAGCGACAGCATCCCGTCCTCGGGCAGCAAGCGTGAGGCGGGCAGCGGCAGGGCGGCGAAGAAGTCGGTCAGCAGCAGGAACGGGTCGGCGCGCACCTGCCGCGCCTCAATCAGGCCGACAAAGCCAAATACTTTGGCCAGCGCCCGCTCGGCCAGCTCGTCGGCCCGCCCCGTCAGCAACAGGCTGCGATCGGTCTCGGCCAGCAGGCCGCGTCGGTAGGGGGCATACAGCGCGCCGATGCGGGCAAGTGCCGCACGGTCCGGCGCGCTGGCGGACAGCTCGGCCACGCCGGCCGCGTGCAGCCAGGCAGCGATGTCCGCGGCAGAGGCGCGCGCCTGCGCCGCGTCCGGGTGGCCAAGCAGCAGCACGATCCGGCGCGAGACGGCAGCGGTGACACGGTCGTCGATGCGCTGCGCCGTCGCATCCTGCTGCGCGCACGGCAGCAGCGCCAGCAAATCGGTGCGGAACTGCACCCCCTGATGGAGGCGCAGACCGAGATAGAAGGCGGCGATCAGCACCACACCGAGCCAGAGCCACGCGGCGCGGCGAATCATCGCTCGTTGCTGTCGAGCAGACGCCTTTCGTCCTCGTGCAACGCGCTGTGGCCGACGACCTGGTCGTGGAAACGAACGGTGTCGGCATCGCCGCCCGGGCGCGCCATCTCAACCATGTCCACCAGCCGGCCGCCGCGCACGACGATGCGCTCGAACGGCATGCCGGCGGGGTCGGGTGGGCGGCGCGGCGTCAGAACCACCTGCCAGGCGGCGGAGTCGCCGCTGCGGACAAGCACAAAATCCTGCTCCAGCGCACGCCAGTCGCGCGCCAGCGTGCCGGCGAGCATGTCCGCCAGACGGGCGAGGAAGGGGATGCGCGCGGCCGACAGGCGCAGCGTGTCCTCGTCGCCGATGCGCTGCGTCAGGCCCGCCGGCGTGATGACGGTGCGCACGGCGAACGGCGTCTCGGCCTGCCAGATCAGCCCGCGCCCGGAGGCGAGTACGAAGTGCCCCTCGGTGCGCAGCGCGCCGGTAAAGCCGGTCAGGCGGCGCTCTTGCACGAACCCCCCGCGCAGCACTTCGCCGGGCTGCAGGGCGACCGGACCGATGTTCTGCGCCTCCGCAGCACCGGCCGTGACGGCCAGGGTCCCCAGCAGCAGTGTGCGGCGGCGCATCACGTCGTGCCCCGCACGCGGTCGGTCAGGTCGGGCGGGGATTCCAGGCACAACTCGCCGGTGTCGATACGTACCGGTACCTGGAAAGTGTGCGCCCGCGTCAGCACCACCCTGCTGGTCGCGTCCCGGATTAGGTAGTCGATCCTGAGCCCGTTTTCGAATGCCGCCACGCTGGCCGATACGCGCGCCTCCTGGCCGAAGCGCAGCGGCGCGACATACTTGATGCGCAGATCGACGATCGGCCAAGCATAGCCAGACGCTTCCATCTGCGCGTAGTTGTAGCCGATGCGGTCGAGCAAGGCACAACGCGCCACTTCCAGATAGCGCGCGTAATGGCCGTGCCAGACCACGTTCATCGGATCTAGGTCGAAGAACTGCACCTTGATGGTTACCTCAACGCTGAGCGCCGGCTGGTCCTGGTCAGGCATCGAACACTACCGGCCGCTGCCGCAGCAGCCGAACCGCCCATAGCGGCAGGGTCAGCGCCAACCGCGCGTGCATGCGGCTGATCTGCCAGTTGTCGCCGAGCATCGCAAAATTGGAGAAGTTATCGGCGCGGTAGCGCACCGCCACCGGTACCCTGGCGACCGGCACTCCGTCGCGGACCAGCCGCACCAGGATCTCGGTGTCGAAATCCATCCGCTGACCGAGCCGCACCCGTGCGGTCAGACGTTCGACCGCCGCCAGCGGATAGATGCGCAGGCCGCACATCGTGTCGGGCAGGCGCAGGCACAGCGTTTCCACTGCCGCCCAGAACCGGGTGATCCGGCGGCCGATGCGGCGCGCCACCGGCGCCGAGGCATCATAGACCGGGTCGCCACACACCAGCGCCTGCGGGTGCAGGCGCGCCGCCTTCAGCAGGCGCGGCAGCACGGACAGGTCGTGTTGGCCATCGGCATCCACCTGCAGCGCATGGGTGAACCCGCCCGTGCCGGCCAGACGGAAGCCGGTCAGCACGGCGGCCCCCTTGCCGAGGTTGCGGTCGTGCCGCACCACCACCACCCCGCGTCCGGGTGCAGCCAGCGCCGCGATCGCCGCCCGTGCCGGCTCGCCGCTGCCGTCGTCCACCACGAACACCGCCAGCCCGGCTTCCTGCAACCGTCTCAGCACGTCACTCAGGACGCGCCAGTGGTTGTGGCTGGGAACCACGGCGCACAGAAGCGGAGCGGTCATGCGCCCTGCAACCGTATCTGGCCGTCGGAGGCAAGCTCGCCGTCCTGCCAGTAGCCGAACCGCAGCAGCTGTTTCGCCCGGTCGATGCGAAGATGCAGCGTCAGCACCCGGTCGGGTCGCACCAGGCGCCGGAACTTGACCTGGAAATCGTCGGCCGCGCGGCGGTCCAGCCCGAGCTGCGACTGCGCCAGTTGCATCGCCCAGTCGATCTGGATCACCCCGGCCAGCACCGGCATGCCCGGAAAGTGGCCGCGGAACGCCGCGGGGTCGGAGCCAAGATGGAGGTCGAACCGCGCCTCATCCGGCTTCGGACGCGCCATGTCGAACGGCGGCAGGATCATGGCCGGTCAGCAAACAGAGCTCGCAGGTCGGCCTCGCTCCGCTTGCCCATGCGCGCCACCGGCATCGTTGCCACGAAACGCCATTGCCGCGGCAGCCCGGCCGGCCCTTGCGCGGCGGCGAGCAGCCGGCGCAGCAGGCGGCTAAACCGGAACCCGCCGATCTCGGTCAGGCGCTGCTGTCCTGCCGCACTCGGCAGCACCACCGCGGCCAGCAGCGGCCGGGCGCCGGGCAGCACAAGAACGGCGGCGGCCTCGGCCCAGATGGAGTTTTCCAGCACCCGTTCCAGCGCCGACAGATCGACCCGCCTGCCCTCGATCTTGGTCATCCGGTCAGCGCGGCCCAGAAAATGGAACCCGCCCTCGGCCGGCGCCACGATGTCCTCGGTGCGATACCAGCCATCGTCGCCGGCTTGGCAGTCGATCGCGGGGCTGCGCAGCACCAGCCGCCCGTCCTCCTCGGGCCGGATGGTGATGCCCGGCAGCAGGCGCCACGGGGTGGCGGCGTCGGCATTGTAGCGGGTGGCGATGGCACCGGTCTCGGTGCTGCCGAAAATCTCAGTGAGAGCGACGCCAAGCAGCGCGCTCGCATCGCGGCAGGCAGCAGGCGGCAGCAACGCCCCGGCGGAGAACACCCGCCGCGGGCGCCGTCCAGGCGGCAGCGCCGGCAGCCCGGCCATGCGGGTCAGGTGCGCCGGGCTGCTCACGAGCATGGTTTCGTCATCGAGCAGCGGCAGCACTGCCTCCCAGGTCTCGTGGGTGTCGGTCGCGAACGGGCGTCCGGCCGAAAGCGGCCACAGCACCTTGAAGGTGAGGCCATACAGGTGCTGGTGGGATACCGTTGCGCGCACTGGCCCGCAACCGCTGGCGCTGCTCCACATCAGCTGGAACATGTCCAACTCGGCCTGCAGCCCGGCCAGGCTGCGTGGTATCCGTTTCGGCACGCCGGTCGAGCCGGAGGTGAAGAACTCGACCCGGCAGCGCGCCGGCTCCAGCGGCGCGAGCCGGGCATCGGCCGGTGCGACGGACTCGAGCCAGCACGCATCGAGCACCAACGCCCCCGGATCCTCGGCCGTCGCCGCCGCGGCTGCCACTTGGTGGGGCGGCAGCACCACGGTCAGCCCGGCATGCAGCGCGCCCAGGAATCCCATGGCGAACAGCCAGCTGTCTTCGGCCAGCAGCACTACGCGTTCCCACCGGCCGGCGCGCAGCCGTGCAGCCACCCCGGCCACCGCAGCGGCAAAGCGCGCATGCCGCTGCTTCTCGCCGCCGCGCAACGCCACCACGTGGTCGGCCGGCCGGCCGGTGGCCAGCAGCAGGGCGATCGGCAGATAGCTCATGCCAGCCCGGCCTGCCGGCGCACCCGGCGCCGGACCACCAATTCGCCCCCGAACAGCGCACCCATCAGCAGATAGGCGACGAAGCCGTTCCACAGCGTCCATTGCGCCAGCGTGCCCCAGGCCGCCAAGGCAGCCGAGGCCACGGCGTTGGCGGCGAGGAAGCCGGTCCATACCTGGGTAACACGCCGCGTGTAACGCCCCCCGCGCGGCGGCAGGTCGGGTTCGCTCAGCCGGGCGATGCGCTCGATCAGGCTGGGCGGGTGGCGCAGCGTGACTGCGAAAGTGCCGCAGGCGGCCAGGTTCATCACCACCGGGTAGGCCCGCGCCGCCCAGGACGGGTCGAACACCACGAGCGCTGCCAAGCAGGCCGCACCGATTGCAAGCGGCACGGTCCATACCGCCAGCACGGCCACCCCGCGCACTAGCACCAGCCGGGCCAGCAGGGTCGCCAGCCCCATCAGCACCAGCACGCGCCCGGGCAGGTAGGGCAATCCGGCATAGACCAAGAACGGATAGGCCAGCCCGGCCGCTACCAGAATCCTAGGCCAGTTGCTCCGAATTCTGGTCGGCATGCGGGGCCGTCCCTTGCTGCAGCAGGCGCTCGATGCACTCGACCACATCCGCGACGCTGCGCGCGGCGCGGAACTCTTCCGGCTTGATGCGCCGCCCGATCATGGCCTGCAGCTTCACCACCAGGTCAACCGCGTCGATGCTGTCGAGATCGAGATCCTCGTAGAGTCGCGCCTCCGGGGTAACCTTGGCGCGCGGTACCTCGAACAGTTCCTCCAGGCTGGCGGCCAGCTCGTCGTAAATCCGCTCGCAAGTCAGCATGGCTTTGCCTCCAGGCGCCTCCGGACGAAGCAGGCCAAGCTGCGCACGCTGGCGAACGCAGCCTTCACCTCGGTGCCGACCGCCTCGATCTGGATGCCATAGGCCTTGCGGAGCGCTACCCCAAGCTCGAGCCCGTCGATCGAGTCGAGGCCGAGCCCCTCGCCAAACAGCGGTTCGTCGGAGTCGATCTCGTCCGGCGAGATGCCTTCCAGGGCCAAGGCATCGACCAGGAGCACCTTCAAATCACGTTCGATATTCTGCGCCACGGCTCACTCCTAGCCCCAGCTTGAAGGGGATACTAGGCATTGTTAACCAGTTTGCGAGTTTGCTGCAACGATTGAAACTTTCGCGACAATGTGTGTGGCAGGCAACGGATCGAGCCGCTGCGCATAATACTGCTCCATCGCCCGCACTAGCCGCCGCGCCGCCAGCGGTTCTCAATGCGGCTGAGTCGCATTGGCGCCCTGTAGCGCGCCGCCTCCGGTGCCTGGTGGTGAGTCCGGATTGCCACACGGTCGGCGAAACGGCCCGCTGCACCAGATTTGGCGTATCGAAACGGACGCTGAGTACCATTCGTCAGGCGGGTGAACCGCCTGGACCCCCTGCTCGGCGCCTTGCGCCGGTGTTGCGAGACCTTTCCCGACCCGCGCCGCGGGAGCAACGGAACCTATAAGATCGCCGACATCGGCATGGCCGCGTTCTCGGTGTTCTTCATGCAGAGCCCATCCTTCCTGGCGCATCAGCGGCGCCTGCAGGAGGGCCACGGGCGGTCGAATTGCGCCAGCCTGTTCGGTCTGGAGAAAATCCCCAGCGACAATCACATTCGCGCCATGCTCGACCCGGCGGCGCCGGCGCTGCTCGACCCGGTCTTTGCCGAGGTGCTGACGGAGTTGGAGCGCTCGGGCGGTCTGGCCGCGTACCGCCGGCTTGGCGATCACGTGCTGATCGCCCTCGATGGCAGCGAATATTTCTGCTCCGGCAAGATCGCCTGTCCGCAGTGCTCGACCCGACGACGATCGAATGGAAAGGTTGAGTGCTACCATGCGATGTTGGGGGCGACGCTGGTGGCGCCCGGACACAATCATGTCGTGCCGCTGCCGCCGGAGTTCATCGTCCCGCAGGACGGCAGCGACAAGCAGGACTGCGAGAGCCGCGCGGCCCGGCGCTGGCTGGCCGCGCATGGTGCGCAGTATGCGCGGCTCCGGCCGGTCTACCTGGGCGATGACCTCTTCGCCAACCAGCCGATGTGCGAAGCGATCAAGGCCGCAGGCGGCAACTTCGTGTTCACCTGCAAGCCGGCGTCGCACACGCTGATCCAGGAGTACATCGCCGGGGTTGAACTGCCGACCCACAGCGTGCGGGTCAAACGTGGCCGCGAGTGGGTCACGCACCGGTTCCGCTGGCTGACCGAGGTGCCGCTGCGCGACGGCCGCGGCGCACTCACGGTCAACTGGTTCGAGATCGAGATCTGCAACGCCGCCGGGGATGTCACCTACCGCAACAGCTTCATCACCGACCTGCCGGTCGGGCGCGACACGGTCGCCGATCTGGCCGCCTGCGGACGGGCGCGGTGGAAGATCGAGAACGAGACCTTCAACGTCCTGAAGAACAATGGCTACAATCTCGAACACAGCTTCGGTCACGGCAAGCAGAACCTGGCAGCCATGCTCGTCACGTTAAATCTGCTGGCATTCGCCTTCCACACCATCTGCGATCACGGCGAAGCGTTGTGGCAGTCGGCCAGATCGAAGGTCAGCTCCAGGGCGCAGTTCTTCAGCAACATGGTGGCGATCACCAGCTTCCTGATCTTCTCAGGCTGGGATGAACTCATGCAAACGCTCGCCTTCGCCAGACCGCCCCCGCAGCCACCCTGAGTCCCTCTCGACCCTCCGCTTCGTCCCACCGCACGCCAAGGAGCCTCGACGAACAGCAAAAAAGCCAAAATGAGAATTGCTGCCGCGCCGCCAGGGACCGCGTAGCAGGACCCGTCCAAACGTCGGTATCCAGTTTCTCGCCAACACGCAGGCGGAACACCGGCCGTCGCTCTGGCACCACCCACCAAGCCTCGCCCTTGGTCAGGGTCGGCGGGTCGCAGCTGATCAGCACCGGCAGCACCGGCGCGCCGGTCAGCACGGCAAGGTTGGCGAAGCCGCGCTGGAAGTGCAGCGGCGCGCCGGGCCGCGAGCGCGTCCCCTCGGGGAAGATGATCAGAGCCGCTCCGCGCTCCAGGCTTTCGCGGCAAGCCGCCAGCATCTGCTCGCCGTCCAGGTCATTTCGAATATAGTCAGCCCGGCGCACCAAGCCGCCCAGCAAGGCGCTGGTCCAGAGTTGGTGTTTCACGATGCACTGGCTGCGCTGGATGAAGGCCATCAACATCACCACGTCGAGCAGCGACGGATGGTTGGCGATCACGATGGCACCGCCACTATCGGCCAGCCGCCCCAGGCCCTCGGTCTCGATCCGCAGCAGCCGGATGCCTTGCAGTGTTGCCAGGTAGGCGCGGAAGGTGGTGCGAATGACGCGCTGGGCACGCTCGCGCGGGTCGCCGGGCAGCAGCGCGAGCATCGGCAGCACGGTGGCGGCCAGCAGACCGCCGCCGGCGAACATGCAGGCAAAGGCCAGGCCGGTGGCGGCGATCCGCCAAGCGCGGTCAATCCGGCGCAGCATGGCGCGACCATTGCCAAGTCATGCGGGGACCGACAGCGGAAAAGTGTGGCGCGCTGGGATCACCGAGAAACTCGCAAAACCCGGCAGCAGGCGAGTGAGGAGCGGTCGGACCCGGCGCCGTGGTTGGCGTCATCGCCAGCGTCATCGCCTCGCCCGGGCCGTTGGCAGCGAGCGCCACTACCAGCGCCATCGCCGGCCCGGTCTCGGCGGCGAAGCTCGTGAAAGGCTCGGGCAGCGGCTCGTCGTAGTGGATCAGCAGCACCGGTTCGGCAGGCGTTTCGGCGAGGCAGGAAGCGGCCTCGAGGAAGCCGAAGCAGAAGCTCTCTAGCCCGGCCGCCACAGCGGTGTGACCGCGCCGGTTGGCGCGTGCGATCGACAGCAGGCCAACCAGGGCGTGGTGGACGGACAGAGTGAACTCGGCCGGCGAGACCCCCTCGCCGGCGATAATCGAGTCCAGGATGCCGAGAGTACCGACGGAACTCGCCGTGCCGGGACGAAGCGACGAGCCGCCCCTCGCCAGACCCGGTCATGCTCCAGGCGAGCCGCAATGCGTGTTGCCCAAGCGTGCCGACGCGCCGACGCAGCAGCGGGGGCGGTGCCCCTCCGGGCGTGCCGCCGGAACTGTCTCCGGGCAAAATCGCCTCGTCCCAGGACGCCCAGGCACGCACTACAAAAGTCATGAACTGCGTGCTTGCCACAGAACTAATCCGTGTTGTTGCGCGCCGCCTTCTTGCGCCGCCCCAAAAACTGACCTGCGCCAGCGCGCTCGCTGCTCCGACGGAGCGGATGCCAGCAAGAACCTAACGAGCTTGTTAACTATAGCGCATACGACGACGACGCATCAACGTGAACCGCTGGCAGGCCGGCCCGCGGCTTGCCAGCCGGCGCCGGCGGCAGTATGTTCCAACTGAAACCTCATCGCCTCCCTGATCCGTCTCGTTGGTGGCCGCTTCAGCGTTCCGCCGGTCGGAACGGTCCGAAGTTATGGGTAGCCACCAGGAGAAGCTGTGCCACGCATTACCCCCGCTCCGGTCGCTGCCTTGCTCGCCGCCCTTATGGCCGGCGTCGCCCAGCCCGCCGCGGCACGCAACACTGTCTATCACCTCAGCATCAAGGCCGTGCTCGACAGCGAGGATTTCCGTACGCATGTCGGCAATGACGTCACCTTCGTTTTCGGCAATCAGCCGGTTCCCGGCGGCGCAGCGCTGATGGGCAGCTACGTCTCCAATCGCAAGACCAACTCTTTCGGAAAGTCCGACGAGCGTGCCTGCGCCTGGGCGATGGTGTCCGCGCTGGTCACGCTGCGCGATCGCGCTCTGCAGCAAGTAGGGCAACGCCGTGGTGAACGTGGTCAGCTACTATGACAAGATCCGTTTCGTCAGCGACGCCGAGTACGAGTGCCATGCTGGGGGGATCGTCGCCGGCGTGGCATTGCAGGGCACGATCGCGCGGATCGGCCGCTGAGATGCGGGGCGGCCCGATCGACATCCATCTCGTGATGGGTGGGGTGATGTGACGTGTCATTCAGGAAAAGACGCGTTAGGCACGCAGAGGGAGCAATGAAACACAGACCGGTCAGCGGCGCCGTCCTGATTGCAGGCAGCTTCACCATGGGCGAGGAGGGCCACAGCCGCGAAACCCCGCTGCACACGATCACCATCGGCTATTCGTTCGCGGCAGGGAAATACGACGTGACCTTCGACGAATGGGATGCCTGTGTAGCAGACGGCGGCTGTATGGGTTGCGGCCGAAAGACGACGGCTGGCGGCGCGGCCGCCGGCCAGTCATCAATGTCACGTGGGACGATGCCCAGAGCTATGTGAGCTGGCTCAGCCGGCGCACTGGAAAGCGCTATCGCTTGCCCAGTGAGTTCGAGTACCAGTACGTCGTGCGCGGCGGCACCAGCACGCTGTTCTGGTAGGGCAACAGCATCGGCACGGGGAACGCCAACTGCGAGGGCTGCGGCAGCCCGTGGGACAACCGGCAGACCGCGCCGGTGGGCAGCTTCAAGCCTAATCCTTTCGGCATCTACGATGCCATCGGCAACATCACCCGCTGGGTCCGGGACCTTTGGCACGCCAACTACGCCGGTGCGCCCGCAGACGGCAGCGCATGGGATGCCGGAGACCCTGAGCGACGCGTCCTCCGTGGCGGGTCCTGGTACAACGGTCCGGCGCGCCAGCACGCCGCATTCCGCAATGGCGATAGCCCGCGTGTCCGAAACGGCAAGATTGGGTTCCGCATCGTGCGGACGAAGCAGGCATCGCGCGCAGCGGGCGGTCGTCACGAAGCCGGCGCGCAGGCCATGCGGGCTGACCGGCTCGGCCAACGTCCCCTTCAACCCGGCCGCGGCGGCGCGCTTCAGCAGGATCTGGCGCACGGCGTCCGGGCTCAGCCGGGCCGTCTCGACGGCGCCGCCGCGGTTGACCTTGCGGAAGAGAGGGCCGGCGGCGATTTCAGCTGTCGTCAGCCAGGCCTGCAGCGCCGTCACCGGGCAGGTTTCCTCGGACCGTCCGCGCGGAATTGTGATTTCGGCGCCTTGGCCTTCCGCGTCGGTCTTGGAGCGCTCGATCAGCAGGGTGAGGCCTTCGGTTGTCCAGGTCACATGCGCCATGTCCAGTCCCACCAACTCCGAGCGGCGCAAGGCGCCGGCGAAGCCGATCAGGAACAGTGCCCGGTCGCGCGCGCCGGCAAGCGTGGTGCCGCAGGCACGGCTCAGCTTCCTGATCTCCGCCGTGGTCAAGGCAGCTGCGCACCGGGCGGGCGTGCCGTGCTTGCGGCCGATGCCGCGGAGGGTCTCGCGGATCGCCCGGTGCTTGGTGTCGAGCGGGTAGCCGGCGACGCCGCAGGCACGCGCGATCGCGGCGACCCGCCGGCGCAGGATTGGCATTGCGTAGCCTTCGCCGGCGGCGGCCAGATAGGCGCCGACGATCTCCGGCGTGGCCGGCATCGCCTGGAAGCCGTGCTTGCCGCACCAGGCCTCGAAGTTGGCCAGGTCGGCCGTATAGGCCCGCAGCGTTGCCGAAGAATCGGCGGAGTCCTGGTACGCCTGGGACTTCGCCAGCGCCATGGCGGCGCGGGCGGGCGGCGGCTTGGCGCCCTGCAGCCGGGCGATTTGCCGCTTTCGGGCTTCGGTGAAC
>CAWDQN010000002.1:0-214040 GCA_963804495.1 uncultured Alphaproteobacteria bacterium
AGTGATCATGGCGGTGGTGGTGCTGGGCACAGCGATTGGGGCGGCCCTTGCCGTTCCGTTGGGCAGTGCCAACACTGCTGGAAAGCGGAACATCATCTCCGAACCGAGGGGCGGAGGACCGTCGATACGAAGACCCTGTCGCCGGGGGTGTTGCCAGAGATGAACGGCAACCAGAGGCAAAGCTATGGCTTCCTCGTCGGCGTCGGGACCGCTTTGGCGCTGATCGAACTGGCGGGTCCCACCGAAACGGTGCTGATCTTTGCCGGGGCAGCCTGATGACATGTCATCACATACTGCTCTGGACCGCGCTGGCCAGCACCCTGGTCGCCGGTGCCAGCGCGGCGGCCGCCCTCGTGGCGCCGGTCGAGGTGCGCCTGCGGGATAACTCCTATCTGGGGATGCGGCCCGCGCCTGACCCCACGGCGGAGATCGCAGCGACGGCGGCAAAGTAGCACAGCGGCCCTTGCGAAACGACTGCCATCCAATGTAGCAGGGAACAACCATCGGCGGGGAGATCCATGAGCGAGCGCGTCATGGTGCTGCGGCAGGTTTTCGGCATGCAGGCGATGCTGAATGTGCGCGTCCGCAAGCTGCTTTCCCCGGCGCCGTTCTTGGACTGCCATCGCCCTGCCCGAGCCGGGCACGCCCAGATGCCCGCGGGCTGGCCGCAGACCAAAAAAGGCCGCTGTGATCATGAACCTGACACGCAGGAGCTCCGGAGCGATGCTGAGTCCGAGCCGCAACGAGGTCCCCCGTCCATCCGGCCCGAGAGTGGCGACGGATGGCGGCCTGGCTGGTTGCTTGGTGCATGTGCGGACGGCGGGGGGGCGCATGACAGTAGGGCGGTATGCACGGGAGGCGGTGTCGGCATGAGGACACTGCCAATTCGTTCGGCTTCGGCAGGTGCTGCCGCGGCTGGCCGCGCGGCGGCGCCGGCGTGCTGTCGGCTGCTGGCCGTGGTCCTGGCACTGCCGGTCGCCGGCTGCATGGTCGGTCCGGACTTCACCGCACCGACGGCGCCGGTCGCCGAGAAATTTCTGGAATCCAGCAACCCGGCGGTCAAGACCGACCATCAGGAATACGAAACCTGGTGGACCGTGTTCCACGATCCCACCCTCGACCGCCTGATCAAGCTTGCCTATGAGCAGAACCTGACCCTGCTGGCCGCCGGCGCCCGGGTATTGGAGGCACGGGCGACGCTGGGTGTGGCCATCGGCGAATTCTACCCACAGACCCAGCAGATCGGGGCGAACGTCGGCTACAACCAGGCCAGCTCCGTCGATCCGGCATCGAACCCACTGAGCCAGCTCGGGAATTATTGGCGTGCTTCCCTCGCCACACAGGTTGCCTGGGAGTTGGATTTGTGGGGCAAGTTCCGGCGTGGCGTGCAATCCGCCGATGCCGCCTATCTTGCATCGATCGCCAGCTACGACGATGTGCTGGTCACTCTCCTGGGCGATGTCGCAACCAGTTACATCGGCATTCGCACGCTGCAGCAGCAGATCGGGATTGCGCAGGAGAACGTCGTGAAGCAGCGCAAGGCCCTTGCCATCGCGCGCGACCGGTTCTATGGCGGCACGGCCACCGGACTCGACGTGTTCCAGGCTGAGAATGTCCTGGCGCAGACCGAGGCGACGATCCCGCAACTGACCGCCCAGCTGCAGCAAGGCGAGGACGCGTTGCGGGTTCTGCTCGGTATGACGCCGGAGTCACTTGACACTCTGCTGGCTGGTTCGGCGGGCATCCCGGTGCCGCCGAAGGATGTTGCCGTCGGCATTCCCGCCGATCTGGTTCGCCGCCGTCCGGACATACGCGCCGCCGAGTTCAACGCCGCCGCGCAGAGCGCGCAGATCGGCATTGCCAAGGCGGATCTTTATCCGGCGTTCAGCCTGACCGGGGCATTCGGCACCGTGGCCGGTTCGGTCGGCAGGAACCGTCTGAACGAAGTTTTCACGGCGAACGGCATCCAGTTCGCCTTCGGTCCACAGTTCAGTTGGCCGGTCCTCAACTATGGCCAGATCACCAACAACGTGCGGGCGCAGGATGCGCGCCTGCAGGCGCTGCTGATTGAGTACCGGAACACCGTGCTGAAGGCCCAGCAGGAGGTGGAGAACGGGCTGGCCGCCTTCCTGCAAGGACAACTGCAGGTCGAGCTCCTGCGTCGCAGTGTCGCGGCTGCCAACAGTGCGTTGCGTATCGCGCTCGATCAGTACCTCCTGGGAACAAGGGATTTCACCACCGTGCTGACCGCAGAGCAGAATCTCTACCAGGCGCAAACCAGCCTGGCGTCGGCGTCAGGCAACGTCTCCACCGGCCTTGCCTCGGTCTACCGCGCCCTTGGGGGCGGCTGGCAGATACGGCAGGGCAACGAGTTCGTGAATGGCGCCACAATCGAGGAAATGCGCAACCGGACGAATTGGGGGGGGGTGTTGCCGCCGGCCGATCAGCCGCAGCCGGCGGCTCCCGGGCTGCCCTCGCCCGCCGACCGAGGACCCGACGTTCGGGCGCCGCAGTGGTGAGGATGCCATGACAATGTTTCTCCCTATGCCCGCAGCAGCGACGGCCGGCTGGAAGGCAGCTGTCCTGATCGTCGTGATGGTCGTGATGGCCGGCGGCGGCGCGCACGCGCAAGCGCCGGCGCAAGCGCTCCCGGCGGTTCCGGTTGTGCAGCCGAAGGTGCAGAACGTTAGCGAGTATCTGGAGATACCCGGGAATGCTGCCCCCGTCGCCCAGGTGAAGCTGATCGCGCGTGTCGTCGGCTATCTCGAACAATTGCATTTCGCTGATGGCGCTTTTGTCAGGAAAGACGATCTGCTCGTCACCATCCAGCAGGATCAATACAAGGCGCAACTGGAGCAGGCCAAGGCGCAGCTGCAACTGCAACAGGCGGCGCTGCTCTATGCCAAGACCGAGGTGGTCCGCTACACCGCGCTGGCGAAGAAAGACGCGGCAACCCAGGTCGATGTCGATCACTGGAACTTCGAGCGGGCAAGCGCGGAGGCCAATATCCTGGCGGCGCAGGCTCAGGTGGCAATCGCACAACTGAACCTGAGCTACACGGAGGTCCGCGCACCGTTCGACGGCCAGATGGGCAAGCACCTGATCGATCCCGGCAACGTAGTCGGCGGCAACGGTCAGCAAGCCGAACTCGCCGAGATCGTTCAGCTCGACCCGATCTATGTGGTTGCCAATATCAGTTCGCAACAGGCGCTGCAGGTCAGGGAGAACCTCAACCAGCGGCGACTCACGCTGGAGGAGATGCTGAAAATTCCCGTTGACGCGGCGCTCGCCGATGAGACCGGGTTTCCGCATCACGGCACCATCGAATATGTCGCGCCGGCGATCGATCCGGCGACCGGAACCCTTCTTGTTCGCGGCATCCTGCGCAATCCTAACCGGACTTTGCTGCCCGGCATGTTCGTCAATATCCGACTTCCCATGGGCAGGAATGTGAGCAACGCGTTGTTGGTGCCCGACCGCGCCCTGCAGGCGGACCAGGGCGGCCGCTACCTGCTGGTCCTCGATCAGGACAATGTTGTCCAGCAGCGCTATGTCCAGCTTGGCGAGCTGATCGGCACGCTGCGGGTCATCAGCTCCGGCCTCAAGCCGGATGACAGGGTCGTGGTGGGCGAACTCTGGCGCGCCACGCCGGGCACGAAAGTGGACCCGCAAATGACCAACAACGGCGGGTAGGGCATGCGCCGATGATGTCGAAATTTTTCATCGAGCGTCCGGTCCTCGCCAATGTCCTGGCGATCGTTCTGGTGCTGATCGGTGCGGTCTGCGTCTATCGTCTGCCGGTCGCCCAGTATCCGAACGTGGTACCGCCGACCGTGCAGGTGACCGCGAGCTATCCGGGCGCCAGCGCGCAGACCATCATCGACACCGTGGCGCTGCCGATCGAGACGCAGGTGAACGGCGTCGATCGCATGCTGTATATGCAGTCCACCAGCGCCGCCGATGGCACCTATAGCCTGACGGTAACGTTCGCGATCGGCACCGACCCGGATATCGACCAGGTGCTGGTGCAGAACCGGGTGCAGATCGCACTTGCGTCACTGCCGCAACCGGTGCAGGCGCAGGGCGTGAGCGTGCAGAAAAAGAGCACGGCGATCCTGCAGATCGTCACCCTGAGCGCGCCGGACGGGCAATACGACGGCCTGTACATGAGCAACTACGCCACCATCAACCTCACCAACGAGCTGGCACGCCTGCCGGGTGTGGGTGCGGTGAAGGTGTTTGGCGCCGGCGAGTATTCCATGCGGATCTGGATGGACCCGCAGAAGCTGTTCTCCTTCGGCCTGGTGCCGAAAGACGTGATCGATTCCGTGCGGATGCAGAGCCAGAACGTCGCCTCCGGCCAGGTCGGCATGCCGCCGGCGCCGAAGGGGCAGGCATTCCAGTACACGGTCGACATCCAGTCACGCCTGAACGACCCGAATCAATTCGCCGACATCATCGTCAAGGATCAGACAGCCCAAGGCGGGCGGCTCATTCGCGTCAGGGATATCGGGCGCATCGAGCTCGGCTCGC
Source organism: uncultured Alphaproteobacteria bacterium (assembly GCA_963804495.1). Lineage (GTDB taxonomy): Bacteria > Pseudomonadota > Alphaproteobacteria > Acetobacterales > Acetobacteraceae > Rhodovastum. The sequence continues at coordinate 4,534 of CAWDQN010000002.1, forward strand.
AAACCTATGCACAGGAATTTAAGCTGAACGGCAAGCCGGCCGCGGGCATCGGAATCTACCAGACGCCCGAGGCCAATTCGCTGCAAGTCGGCAACGAGGTCAAGGCACTGATGGCGGAGCTGTCACGCCGCTTTCCGCCGGGGCTGCACTACGCCATTCCGTACGACACGACCATTTTCATCAGTGCGTCCATCAGCGAGGTCTACAGCACGCTGTACCAGGCGGGCATCCTGGTGCTGATCGTCATCCTGGTGTTCCTGCAGAACTTCCGCGCGACCATGGTGCCGGCGACGACCGTGCCGGTTACGATCATTGGGGCCTTTGCCGGCATGGCGGCACTTGGCTTCACCGTCAACCTCTCCACCCTGTTCGGCATCGTGCTGGCGATCGGCATTGTGGTGGACGATGCCATCGTCATCGTCGAAGGCGTGACCAAATATATCGAGCGAGGCATGTCCGGCCACAACTCGGCCATCAAGGCGATGGGTGAGTTGTTCGGGCCGATCATCGGCATCACCCTGGTGTTGATGGCGGTGTTCGTGCCAGCCGCCTTCGTGCCCGGCCTGACCGGCAACATGTTCGCGCAATTTGCGCTGGTGATCGCGGTAACGGCACTGATCAGTGCGGTGAACGCGGCCACGCTCAAGCCGACCCAGTGCGCCGCCTGGCTGCGCACGCCGGTGCCGCCGGAGCAGCGCAATGTTTTCTATCGCGGCTTCAATTTCGTCTACGACCCCATGGAAGCCGGCTATACGGCGTTTATCGGCCAGATGGTGCGGCGCAGCGGGCTGATGGTGCTGATCGCGCTCGCTCTCGGCGGCGGGGCCATCTGGGGTCTCGGCCGGCTGCCGACGGCATTCATTCCGATTGACGACCAAGGCTATTTGCTGTCTGCCGTGCAGCTTCCGGACGGGGCTTCGCAAGGCCGGACGACCGCGACGCTCGACCAGCTGACGAAGGTGGCGCTTGCAACCCCGGGCGTGCAGGAAGTGATCGCGATCTCGGGTTTGTCGCTGCTCGACAACAGCGCCGATTTGGCCAACGCCGGGGCCGTCTGGATCATCGAGAAACCGTTCGGTGAGCGCGGGAGCGCGAAGGGTCAGGACCTGCTCTCGATGTACGAACACCTGCAGGGCGGGCTTACCTCGCTGCCGGATGGGCGGGCGTATGTACTGCCGCCGCCGGCGATTTAGGGTATCGGCAATGCCGGCGGGTTTCAGATGCAGGTGGAAATGCTCGGCGGCAGCTTCGACTACCAGAAGCTGAAAAATTATACCGAGCAGATCGTCAACGAGGCCAACAAGGATCCCCGGCTGCAGCACGTGCTGACCACGGTGAGAACAGACGCGCCGCAGGTGGCGCTCACGGTGGACCGGGCCAGGGCGCAGACCCTGCGGGTGTCGGTGGGCGACGTGTTCGCCGCCCTCACCGACTATGTGGGGTCCACTTATGTCAACCAGTTCAACAAATTCGGCCTGTCGCTGCAGGTCTATGTGCAGGCCGACTCCCAGTTCCGCTTGCAGCCGGACGATTTGTTGAACCTGAACGTGCGTAGCCAGGACGGGCAGATGGTGCCGATCGGCGCGGTCGCGCATCTCGGTCCGGCGGTTGGGCCGGCGCTGATCACGCTCTACAATCTCTTCCCCTCGGCAACCATCATCGGCGGACCCGGGACCGGCTACAGTTCGGGCGAGGCGATCGCCGCAATGGAAGAGATCGCCAAACGGGTGCTGCCGAGCGACATGACCTTCGAATGGTCGGCCATGTCCTATCAGGAGAAGCTCACCGGCAATCAGCTTTATTACGTCTTTGCCCTGTCGATCCTGCTGGTCTATCTCTGCCTTGCCGGCCAGTACGAGAGCTGGGTGCTGCCGTTGGCGGTGCTCTCGGCGGTGCCGCTGGCCCTGTTGGGTCCGGTCGCCGCCTTGACTGGTTTGGGGGCGGCGCAAAATCTTTACGTGCAGATCGGTTTGATGCTGCTGATCGCGCTGTCGGCCAAGAACGGTATTCTGATTGTCGAAATGGCGCGGGAGCACCGACTCATCGACGGGATGTCGATCCTGGAGTTGGCGGTGGAGGCATCACGGTCGCGGTTCCGGCCGATCCTGATGACGTCGTTTGCCTTCATTCTCGGCGTTCTGCCGTTGGTGTTGGCCACCGGCGCGGGGGCAAATGCGCGCAAATCGCTCGGCATCAGCGTATTCACCGGTATGCTTGCGTCCACCTGTCTGGCGGTGCTGTTCGTGCCGTCGTTTTTCGTGGTGCTGCAACGCTTCGAGGAATGGAGGAAGGGGCGCAAGGCGCCACATGCTATCCCGATCGCGGAGCCATGATTCGGTAGCCGGCCGCTTGTGACGCTCCGCGCCAGGGAAATCGGCAAAGCCGGGCGAACATGCCGGCCAACCAGGGGGGCGACGCCATGCTTCGCCGCGGAAGACCGACGCAACCGAGCCGCATCGGGGCGCTGGCGCTGGCCGGGCTGACGTTGTCGGGGGCGTCCGCCAGGGCGGATCAGGGTGGCGTGAGCTTCTGGCTGCCGGGGCAATACGCGAGCTTCGCGGCGGTGGCGCCCGACCCGGGGTGGTCGCTGCCGGTCAATTTTTACACATACTCCGGCTCCGTCGGGGCCAGCCGGACTTTGCCGCGCGGCAAGCTGGTGGCCGGCGGTTTGAGGGGGGCGCTGGACGAGCTGTTCATCGTGCCGACCTACACGTTGGACACCACGGTCCTTGGCGCAAGGCCGAGTTTTTCGCTGTCCCTGGTGCCTGCGTACGCCAGTTCATCGGCAAATGTCAGACTGGGGTCATTGTCGAAGTCACGGGCGGACTCGGTGATCGGCATCGGCAACCTGACGCCGACGGCGAACCTGTTCTGGACGGCGGGCATGAGCAATTTCATGGTCTACGCCACCGGCTCATACTGGACCGGCAACTACGACCCCAACCGGCTGTCCAATATCGGCATCGGTCATGCCGCCATCGACGCCGGGGCTGCGTATACATACTACAACACGAAGACCGGAACCGAGATGTCGGCGACCCTGGGCTTCACCAAGAATTTCGTGAATACGACGGACAATTATACCAACGGACTCGATTCCCACCTCGATCTCGGCACGGCGCAATTCCTGTCCGACAAGTTTTTCGTCGGCGTGGTGGGGTATTATTATCAGCAGCTTACCGCCGATCACGGACAGCTACCGATTGCCGGGCCGTTCGAATCGCGGGTGCGCGCCGCCGGGCCGCAGATCGGCTACAATTTCGACCTTGGCGACGGGTTGACCCTGGCGACCAACCTGCGCGGCTACGCGGAGTTCGCCGCCCACGATAGAACGCAGGGGTATGCGATTTTCGCGACGGCGAGCATCCCGCTGTCGGGGCTGTTCAAGGCGCATTGACGGAAGGCCAGGGCCGGCCATCCAGGTCATCACGGGTGAACCATGTGGGCAAGCCACGCGCCTGAACGCGTGGGGACGGCAGCCGTCGGGCGGCGTGCGCATCTGCGTGTCGCTGAGATCGCGGCGCGATCCCGTGGCTGTCATGGACTGAAGTTGCCACGGAGCTGAGCTTTGTATTTTTTTAAACGCTGCAATGTCGTGAATAATGCGACGAAGAAAGGAACAAAGTTGCCGTTCGATGTTGATTGTGGCCTAACTGGCAGAAATGGTTGCGTCTTGGTCGGGAAGCCGGTAAAATGTCGTCATATGTAAGTGAATGCTTCGATACGAAGCGCACCCAAGGACGGAGCCGATGCTGACGCCCCATCTGCACTTCACCTTCTCGCACAACGTCACCCCGGACGTAGCGCTCACCAACTTCTGGCCGCCCGAGGATGGGTTCGTGTGGTCCACCAAGTCCTGGTGCCAGCTGGCGTTCGACATCCCCGGCGGCGTCGGCCCGGCGGGTGACGGCGCCGAACTGCTGTTCGATCTCGACGTGTTTCGTGCCGCGCCGGATTTGGAAGGGCAGGACATCCATGTCTATGCGAATGGGTTGCGCCTGGCGTCACGTCATGTGACCGCCCGCACCACGATCCTGATCGAACTTCCCCGCGGCCTGCTGCGCCAGCACGGCAATGTCATTATCATCGACACGGCCGACGCGGCGCATCCCAGCGACTTTGGGGAAGCCGATAGCCGCAGGCTGGGGATCAAGCTGTTTTCGGTGCAGCTGCGCGGGTTTTGAGGGCCGCGGTTGACGTTCCGGTGTTCCATGCCACTATGCAGGTCGAAGTTTAGGGAACGCGAGAAATGCTCTTACCGATGGGCCGCTGCATGGGAGACAGCAGTGATCGATCTGCCTACTGCAATTTGCTTTAGCGATCTCGGGTTACGGGCCGAGACGCTTCGGCTCCTGCGGGCGTCCACTCCGACCCAGGATTGGGCTCGCACGGTTTTGCGGCATCTACGCCTACAACTCCCGCCCAATTTGCATTAGCGGCCGTTGTAGTGGGACAACTTCGGATGTTCTCGCGAACGCATTCTTCGAATGAGGAAATCGGTGAAAATATCAATAATACAATCTTCCGATCCTTGCAAGTATGTCCCGCTTCTTGCTGAAACCAGTCGGACAGTATCGCTGTATTGTACGTAAATATAGCTTCCATCAAGAGATTTATATTGGTGTCAAGCGCGGATATTTTTCTTGGCATGCCGCGTTTAATAGGATTTTTATAATCAAAGAATTTCTCGACAGGGGGGAAACGGGATGGCTCCTTTATGTAGATGCGGATGCGTATATTTCTGACTTTGATTTTGATTTGAGAAATTATTTGAGTGACAAGCATGATTACGTGATGATAGCGACGCATGGGGCTATCGATGATCTCTGCTGGGACGTCAACTCTGGTGTTTTTTTTCTCAATCTCGATCACGTTCTGGCCCGCCCATTGATCGAACGGTGGCTGGCATCATTCTTGACCATTGAAGATCATGTACTTCGCGGTATGGAAACGTGGCCAATTGGGGGCGGGGATCAGTGGCACCTTCAGGAGGTCCTTCGAAATTTCCCAATCTTTTGTCAGCACTTCCATTATGCTGACAAGGCATTCATTAACTCCCCTGTTGCCACATTTATTCGACAGCAACTCAGAGAGGAACACCCAGATTTTGTCTCACGAGTTGAACATATTCGGACCGATGTAAATCGGTTACTATCAAATGTTTGCGATTCTGGTAATGTTCTCCCAATGGCTTGCGGACAAGTGGAAAAAATAACGCAGCAAGAAACGTTCGGCGGGCACGAGAGCGACCTTGTCGAGGCAATTTATAGGGGATTGCTTGGCCGCGCAGCGGACAGGACGGGGCTTGATGAATACGTTGCTCTCATTAAGAAGCGAGGTATAACCAAGGGCGTTGCCGAGGTCATTAAGATCGTTTCTTCGAGTTCGGAATTTCAAAATGTCCAACGTTGAAGATATAGGATCGATCAAAGCGAGTTTGCCGCGTTCCTTAGAGGTGTCACATTTCGTCTTTCAGTCCCGCTTTCGGATGACAATCATGTCTATTACATCTTTGTCAGTGGCAGATATTGCCTCACGGTGCACAAACACGTCGGAAATGGTACGGGAAAGTTCATAGACCGAAACTTTATCCATTATTGAGGTATGAAGATCAAGATTTCTGAAGCTTGAAAAGTCTTGAAAAATCTCCCGCACTGGGCGAGCTCCTTGTTTTTCAACGTGTGCTGGCTGCCTGTGGCAGTCTTCAACAATGTAGTACCCTCCTGGTGCGACCTTTGGAAAAAAGGCCGCGAATGCAACTTGCTGATGGAACGACGCATGCGAGCCATCGTCAATCACAAATCTAAAATCGGGAAGGCGGCGACGTAGTTCTAAGGCAAAAGCGAGATCAGAGAGATCTAATTGATAGAACTGAAATCTCGAAGATTGAAGATGTCGAAGGTCGTTTACGTCGATTCCGTAGAGTTTGATAAATGGAAAATACTCAAGCCACATAAAAATCGACGGCATTGAGTTCGGATGACGACCAAATTTCGTGTCGGCTTCTTGGCTGCCGCGAAGCAATCCGACCTCTAGTGCCGAAAACGAATTAAGCCGAAATTGTTCAAGTAAAAATCTATAGAAGCGCACATAGCTGCGTCCATTGCATTCGGCCGTACCCTTATCCGTTTGGAAGGATCCAGCAAACGATTTAAGATTGAGGTTTATCGGAAATTTAACAGCCTTCAGGGCTGCGGCGCATCCGCTCCGAAGTGCAGCGAGCCGAGCATGTTCCGATAAATGGTGCCCGCGAATTTCTTGCCTTATGAATGAGGCGTGGGAATAATTTAGGAGCGAAGCGGTTTCAACCCACGTCCGGCTCAACAATTCTCTGTCGTTCTGAAGCGCCAGGTGAAGAAGTGTTTGATCATTGAGTATTTGGTCGCCGCTCGGAAGACGACCCCATGGTTCCACCACACTTCTTAGATAACGCTCAGGGGCGTGGCGGCCAAGCAACCGCCACCAATCCTGCACCAGCTTAATCCCTAAATTATCGCCTAAATTCAAAAGAAAAACGCCAGCATTGACGTCCCATGGAGCCTTGTTTGCGCCGCTTGCAGCCACGAGGATGGTCTTCTCCGGCAACTCCCGAATGTAGGAACCAAAGTCAAAATTAACATCTCTCACGTAAGCGTCCGCGTCCGCGTAAATCACCCACCCCGTGAAGCCTTCATTAATCAGCTCCATGAGCATTGGGATACGATTATAGGTGGCCTGCCAGTCATAATATCCCTGCTTGACCCCAATATAATCACGATATTCTCCGCCTTGAAGGGAACAAAAAATTCGATTTGGAATGGATGTGCACTTCAACATATCGCAATAAAGTTGGCCAGCCGCAGTCTGAAGGAAAATAAATGAAACGCTCACGAGATTCTCCATTCGATTACTTTAGACGAGTTACGATACATGTTTTCGGAGCGGTGCGCAAGAAAGGATGTTATCACTTTCGTGGCGGGTGCGCGATGGGATCAAATCCACAACTTGCCGTGTCGTTTCGGTCGACGCCTGAAATCGGCAAGAAATTTGTGAAATCTCGTTTTCTACTCACGACGACGGGCCAGATGACGTCACGCGCCCTCTTATCATCGCCCACTTAGGAGCGGTGCCGCTCCACTCCCCACCCACTCCCCCACCGGCCCCACCATCCGCTGCCAGTTGAACCCCGCCGCCCCTTCCACCGCAAGCGGCGCCAACTCGGCCAGCTTGCGCGGATTGCTGATCTCGCCGAAGGCCGCCGCGAATTCGCTGACGGAGAACGGATCGAAATACACCCCCGCCGGCCCCGCCACTTCCGGCAGGCTGGAGCTGAACGATGACAGCACCGGCTTGCCCAGGCTCATCGCCTCCAGCGCCGGAATGCCGAAGCCTTCGTAGACCGAGGGAAAAATCAGGAACTGCGCCCCCTTGAGCAGCCGGTACTTGGTGAACTCCGACACGAACCCCGAAAACAACACCCGCTCGCGCGCTTCCGGCGAAACACTCGCCATGAATGCATCCACCTTCCATCCGCGCCGCCCGATCACCACGAACCGCAGGCGTGAGTGGCGAATCTCCGGCATCTCCAGCGCCTTCAGCAACAACCCCAGGTTCTTGCGCGGCTCGATCGTGCCGATCACCACCGCATAAGGTCCCAGGGCCAGGGGGGGCAGGTTCCGCTCCAGCAGTTCAAAATGCTCGGGCCAGTCGACGTATTGATACAAAAACCGGATGCGCCTGGCGGCGGAAGGAAACGCTGCCGCCAGCGCCGCCTTCGTGGCCGCCGACACGCAGAACACGGCATCGTCGGTCGCCAGCTGCTCCACGATCGGGTCGAGATGGTAGGCCACGTTGGCGTCCTCGTGGAATTCTGGTATCACCAGGGTGCTGATGTCGTGCACGGTGCTGGCCTCGCGCGCGGCCAGGCCGAAGGCGTCCTTCACCGAGGGATAGAGCATCGCGCCGTCGCGATCGAAGGGACGTCCCCAGTCGGCGGCGTCGCGCTCGAACCGCTCGCGCAACAGCGCACCGGTGCCGGCACGGATGGCCGCCAGCACTTCGGCCTCGGGAATGCGGGTGAGCTGATAAGCGAACTCCACCTCCATGCCGCCATGCCGCAGCAGCGCCTGAGCGAGGCGGCGGGTGAACACGGGGATGCCGGTCCACTGCGTCTCCATCAGCGGGCAGATATCGAGGGTGAGTTTCGGGCGAGCGCGCAGCGTGTGCATGGTAAGGCTGATCAGGCCACGGCCGGGTCGCGCAGCCAGATAAGCTGCGCGCGATCGCCGAAGAGCGGCGTGACATCCGTCGGCAGGAAGCCGGCGGATTCAAGGCCGCCGCGCCCCGCCATCACCACCACCCGGTCGGCCCGGCGGTAGAAGGCCTCGGTGTGGCGCCAGAAGTCGAAGGATTCGTGGAACATCATCGTCCAGGGGCGGGCGGCCAGGAGGGAGCTGTCTTCGTCAAGGTCATCGGTCGCGAAAAGAACGTTCGGCGGGCAGTTGCGCGGGATCGTGACGCCGGTGTCGCGCAGGCGGGGCAGTATGACGTCGAGCTGTGCGGCGAGCGTGCGCGATGCGTGATCGAGTGGCGGCAGCCGAAGCACCAGCAGGGTTTGCGGGTGGTAGAAAGCCCGCACGATGATTTCGGCAACGGCACGGGAGAACGCGGCGTCATGCAGCGCTGTTTCGGTCAGCGGGAGATAGAGCACGTCCTCGTGCGCCGGGATTTGCTCGAATGCGACCTCGCCGTGGTGCTCGATGCGGTTGGCGACGTCCTCCGCGGAGTGCTTGTTGAACAAGAAGGCCAGGAGGCGCGCCGGCGTCTGGGCGAACGCCACTTCCTGAGTGAGGTAGAGCGAAGGAGGGACAAACCGGTGCGCGCCGGCGCCGAGGTTGAGGGCGGTGTTCACCTGCGTTTCCACGCATGCAACAAGTTCCGGCGCCTGGCGGGAAAGCCGCTGCAAGGCCCTATAGCTGTCATGGTGGGCGAGGCGATAGAAAAACACATGGGTCCGGCAGCCTGCCACCTGCTTGATCGTCGTTCCGTCACTGATGCAGAGATGTTCGGTAATGTTTCCAAGCCGGGTACGCAACCAAGCTTCCGCCGCACCATGGGTGAAGATTTCGGGTCGCGCGACCACCCGCACGGGCACATCGTGGCGGCGGCAGACGCCCAGGACCAGCCTGAGAGCGACCCGAAGTTCGGCAGACAAAGGACCGGCCACCACCGGCTCCGGTCCGGTGACGGAACCAGGGAGGTCGAGTGCCGTGAGCTCGGCGCCAGGCAGCGAAATCGCAATCCCAGCCGAGGTGAAGATGGTCATGCTGTGGCGAACACGAAGCCCGGCTCCGTGGGCGCGCCAAGCAGGCGTCGGGCAGCGCGGAATTCATCACTGTCCTGTAACGCGTTCAGCACGCCGTAGGCGGAGAGCTCGCCGCTGGTGAGCAGCGGCACGTAGGTCTGCAGACCATCGGAATCCACAGGCCGGCCCAAAATGTAGACATAGGCGGCTCGCACGAAGGCTTCGACACCATTAAGCTTCAGGTAGCGCTCAAAAAGCGCACCACAGCCGCGCAACTGGTCAACGGCAAGGACGATGGTCGGATCGGTTCGGCTCACTTCCGCAAGCGTGGAGGGACAGGCTTCGCTGACCTCAATCACCGGAACCTGGGCGGCCTGGCATATTTCCCGCACCTCCACGGCATCCATGAGTACCAGTGGCCCACGGCGCAGAGCGCTCACCGTCCCATCCATCCGGATCCGAAAGGCACACCAACCAATGCCGAAACTAACATCAGCCAAATCCGGGCGAAAGCGGTTGGCCAGCCCGCGGCCAAATTCCCGATCCTGAATCAACACAGAAACCTCCAGCACATGGCCGGGGCGTTCTGGATCATGCGCCCAACCTTCGAGATAACCGCTGGAACGTCAGTGCGTCCACGTGTCCCGTTGCACTCAATACGCGGCCTCCGACCGAAGTAGCACGTAGCTGGAACCAAGCGCTGGATCCTGTTCGCTACCACCGCGTCAGGGCAAGTGAATACTTGCAACATCGGCGCAGTCAGCACGAACACCACGAAGTTGTGGCAGCGCGGCAATCCCATCGCTCATTCGTACCATGAGACATGTGCAAACTGGTCTAATTCTTCTCTCTTCCTGGTCTAATTCTTCATCCCATGCGTGGACTGCGAGCAATGAACACACAGCCAGCCCTGCGCAAAGCGCTGTTGAGGAGATCTGGCGCATCGAATTCGGGTTGACCTGACGGTGTGGTTCAAAGGTGCAGGGAGCTCATGCCCAGGAAGTTGCCGACGGGGTCAGTCAGGTGACTGGCGATCCGGTTGGCAACTGGCCGGAACGACGCCTCGCAACCAATATCCCACGGGTGATTGGGCCATCCAGCAGATCGTCATGCGTTGGGTCGTCTGCACCAATCTCCCATTCACCGGCTGCGGGCAGTTCTTCAGGACGCCGGGAGTTTTGCCGCATGACAGGATCGCCGCACGCATGACGGCGACATATTAGAGGCCGGATGCGACAGCGACCGCGTTACTGACCCGGCGTGGAAGGTTTTTGCGGTGTGGCAGCGGCCGCCCTTTATTGAAGCCATGGCTGTTCAACGCGACCTGAAGGGTTGAGGTGAGCCCGGGACCCAAGGCCCGCGGACCAAATTGAGCCGTCTCAAAATCAGCCACGTGGCTGAGGCGCGGAAATGGCGATGCACTGCACCAACCATGCCCGGCACGGTTCGAACCCGCAGCGTGCTGCTTCCTGTAGCTCCCGCAGCCCGATGCGGGGGGGAGGTCATGGCGAGGCGCAACGTCGAGTTGGCCCACCCGCGCGCGGACCTCGCTGTTGGCGCCGACCACCCCGGGCGCCGCTGCCCGCTAGCGGGTTCAGCGCACCGGCTTTGCCCTCCGTTCGTCAACCTCGCATTGACACAGCCGCCTCACTCCGGCAGGCGATACCCTGGCAGGCGGCAGGCTGGCGAAAGGGGAGGCCATGACGAGGCGCTTTCATGTGGAAATGATCAAGCCGTCGCACTACGACGACGACGGCTATGTGATCCAGTGGTGGAAAGCCTCTATTCCGGCGAATTCGCTGGCCAGCCTGTATGCCATCGTGCTCGACGCCGCCGAGCGATGTGCACTCGGCCCCGATGTCGAGATCACCCTCGACGGGTGGGACGAGTGCAATACGGTGATTTCCCCCGACCGCGTGGCGCGGCGGATCAACAAGGCGGGGTCCGGGGTCGTTTTTCTCGTCGGCGTGCAGACCAATCAGTTTCCCCGCGCCATGGACATGGCGCGCGAATTCCGCGCCCGTGGGCTCAACGTCGTCATCGGCGGTTTCCACGTCAGCGGCTGCCTGTCGATGCTCGACGCCCTGCCCGCCGACCTGCAGGCGGCGCTCGACCTGGGAATTGTCTTGTTCGCCGGCGAGGCCGAAGGACATATCGACACCTTGTTGGGCGATCTGTTCGCCAAGCGGGCCCGGCCCATCTACAATGTCATGGCCGACCTGCCCGCGCTGCAAGGGGCGCCGCCGCCCTTCCTGCCACCGGAGCGGCTGCAGCGGTATTCGCCGCCGATCGGCTCGTTCGACGCCGGCCGCGGCTGCCCGTTCCAGTGCAGCTTCTGCACCATCATCAACGTGCAGGGCCGCAAGTCCCGCTATCGCAGTGCCGACGATATCGAGCGGCTGCTGCGCGCGCATCTCGACCGCGGGGTGCACCGTTTCTTCATCACCGACGACGACTTCGCCCGCAATCAGCACTGGGAAGAGATTCTCGACCGGGTCATCGACCTGCGCGAGCGGGAAAAACTGGAATTCACATTCCTGATCCAGGTGGACGCGCTGGCGTACCGGCTGCCGAATTTCATCGACAAATGCCGCCGTGCCGGATGTCTGCGGGTGTTCATCGGGCTTGAAACGATCAATCCGGGCAATCTGGTGCATGCCAAGAAGCGCCAGAACAAGATCGGCGAATACCGGCGCATGCTGCAGGCCTGGCGGCAGGCCGGGATCATCACGTTCTGCGGCTACATCCTGGGCTTCCCCGAGGACACGGCCGAGTCCATCGCCAGCGACATCGAAATCCTGCAGCGCGAGTTGCCGGTCGATTGTCTGGAGTTCTTTGTCCTGACGCCGCTGCCGGGGTCGGAAGATCACCAGAAGCTGGCCCGGGCAGGGGTGCCGATGGAAGCGGACATGAACAACTATGACCTCGAGCATGTCTGCACCGCCCACGGGCGGATGACGCAGCAGGCGTGGCAAGGCGTCTACCATCGCGCGTGGTCGTCGTATTACAGCCTGGAGCATATCGAGACGCTGTTGCGCCGTGCGATCGCCAATGGCATTCCGGCCAAGCGCTTGATGATGAGTCTGGTCGTGTTTCGCGGCATGCCTCTGATCGAGAAGGTCCACCCGCTGCAGGGTGGATACCTGCGCCGGAAAATCCGGCGTACAAGGCGGCCCGGCTTGCCGCGCGAGAATGCGGTTCTGTTCCAGGTTCGTTATTGTGTCGACACGCTCGTCAAGCTGGCGCGTTTCGTCCGCCTGGTGCAGCAGGTGAACCGTATCCGCCGTCGCGCGATGCGCGAGCATGCGCTGCACCCATACAGCGACGTGGCGATCACGCCGTTGCCGCGGGAGTCCGAGGACCAGCTGGATTTGATGCAGGCACGTGAAGCGCTTCCCGGGTTTGCGACGCCGGCGCACCAGACGGCCCGTTCGGCGGCATAAGAATCGGCCACGTGGGCGAGCCTGACGGAGGCGGCCTCAAGCCGCCTCCTTTGCTCAGTACAGGTTACGCGTCAGGGTGCCGGCACCACGTTGTAGTAGGTCCCGTTCGCGCCGTAAGCGGGGGCGAACCAGACGCCGTTGCACTGGTAGTAGGTTTGGACGCCGATGGGTGTGTAAATGCACCCGGCCGGGAGCGCGGCATAGACACTTCCGGCGGCATATCCCGCGGAATAGGCATTGGACGCCACCGCCGCACCGGCCGCCACCCCGACCGCCGCGCCGGCGACGGCACCGGCTACTGCCGCCCCGCCCGCACTCCAGCCGCCGCAGTTGTAGCATCCGGTGCCGTAGTACTGGTTGACCACCGCCGGCGGGTGATAGCCGTAGCCGCTGGCACCATTATAGCTGCTACCATAGGCGTACTGGCCGTTGCGCCCGGCCGCCCAGGACCCGTTATTGGTGGCCACCGCCCCGCCATAGGACCCGGTCGCGTAATGCGTGCCATACGCCGTGGTGCCATACGTGCCGCCGTTCGTCCGTCCGCTGGCGCTCTGCGACGACCAGCTTCCATTCGAGGCCGTCGCATAGCCGCCGTTGTTCGTCGTTGCATAATGGGTGCCGTTGGAGGTGGTGCCGTAGGTCCCGCCGCCGGTGTGACCGTTCCAGTCGCCGGCCCAGTGCCCATCCCCCCCGGCGGCGCCCCAATGCCCGCCGCTCGGCGTATAGCCGCCGCGCATCCAGGCCCCGGCCGAACCTGTACCGAGGATCATCAGGCTCACCGCCGTGGCGGCAATTGACAGCTTGCTCATGGCGAACTCCCTCCTGCCTATTGTTTGGACGCCGGCGCCGGTGGCGGCGTATCCGGGCGGGCGAAATTCATCCGTGGCGAGGTGGCGGCGTGCGGCGTGGTGAACTCGACCTGTGCCACCTCGGCATCGAGATGCCAGTTGCTGAATTGCACGTCAGTGCGCCCCCCGCTAGGCTCCTTGGGATAGACTGTCCGGATCTCGCGCACGAGCCCGTCGTCGACGCCGATCCAGACTTCCGCCTGCACATTGTCGTTGGCGAAGGCCACGATGTCGGTGACGGTATCGCCAATCACTTTCGACTGGCCGACGAGGAAAGCCGACGTGAGGCCCTCGGACAAATTGGCGTAGGGATCGGGCACCAGGATTTCGGCGAACGGAAAGTAGATCGCTGCCTTCTCGAAAGCCTGCTTCAGTGCCGCCTCGAAATCCGCCGGTGCATCGGCCACCGCCACCAGATCCACTGCCGGCGCGTAGGCGGCCATTACCTTGCCGTCGTAATAGAATTCCGACGGCGGGCCGTCGCCCGGCGTAATGACCCGCAGCTTGTTGGGTCGCTGGAACACCACATCGGACAGGGTCGAGTAATACAGCGGCTGCCCGCTGCGGGCGGGATGTTCGTAGGTGGTGAGCGCGGTGAAGCTGAGCGCGTTCGCCTTGGCCAGCCGGGTGCTGGCAGCCTTCAGAATTTCCAGCGCGACGGGTTCGATCGCCGGATGCGCGGGCGGTGCGGCCGGTTCGGGCGGCGGCGGCTGCTGCGCCTGCGCCGTGACCGCGAGCAGCAGGCCCGCACCCAGACAGCCCAGCAACCTCATCTTTTTCGGGAACGCCATGAAACCTCTCCAGCGAGACTGATCCAGGGGGGCTGGCACGTGCGGCGAGGACGTTGCGGGTCGCGCCGGCCGTCCCAATCCAGTGCATGATCGTGGCAGACCGTTATTTCCTTGCCTATGCACAATCCGCATAGTGCGATGGTATCACTCGTTTGTCACGCTGGCGCCGGCCGCTTCGCCTCGTCGGCCGCCCGCCAGAGATACCACGCGGCATAGGAGCGGAACGGCGCCCACATTTCGCCGATCGCGGCCAGGTCGCGCGGGCGCGGATGCTCGTCCAGCCCGTGCAGGCGGCGGTAGCCCTCGCGCACGCCGTAATCGTCCACCGGCAGCACGTCTGGACGGCCGAGGGTGAAGATCAGCAGCATTTCCACCGTCCAGCGGCCAACGCCGCGGATTTGCGTCAGCCGCTCGATCAGGGTCGCGTCGTCCAGCCGCGCTGCCGCCCGCCGCGTCGGCACCGCGCCTTCAGCCGTCTTGGCCGCGATATCGCGGATCGCGGCTGCTTTGGCGGCCGAGAACCCGACCCCGCGCAGGGCGGCGTCGCCGGTGCCGAGCAGCATTGCCGGGGTGGGAAAATCCACCTCCGGATAAAGGGCAAGAAACCGCGCCAGGATGCTGCGGGCGGCATTGGCATGCAGTTGCTGGTGGGCGATCGCCCGCACCAAAGCGGGGTAAGGCTCCTCGCCACGGTCCACCTTCAGGCCGCAGCGCCCGACGCGGCTGATCAGCCGGTTCATGGCGGGGTCGGTGGTACGAAGGTGTTTCACAGCCATGCGCATGTCTTCAGCCTGTCATCCGATCGCCGCGGACGCCATCCCCATTCCGAGCGCAATCAGTCCGTGCGAACCGGACCTGATTCGTTTCGTCACCGGCGGAGCGGCCCGGCAGCCATGCACGCCACGCGCGAATACCCCCTGCGGGTCGCACTTGCCTTCTCCTCGCGGTGCGTTACGTTTTGATAAGATGCACGGGTGCCAGGAAAAACTGGTCCCAAGCCGGGGCGGCGACCGATGGCGCGTATCCAGAGACTGCCGCTCTCCGCCGATGAGGAGCAGGAGATCGCGGACCGCAAGACCGCAAGCCTGGCAGGGCTGACGCTGACATTGTTCGTTGTCGTGGCCGGCCTGTATGTGCTGCACCAGTTGGCCGCCAAGACGGCGGTCGAGGACTGTTTGTTGGCCGGCCGCTCCAACTGTGACCTGATCGTGGCCCGCCTGCCATGACGATTGGTCCTTCGCCTGCTTGACGTGACGTGAAGCTGTGTCAGCGTGGTCCCCCTGCCTCGGGGTACCGCGCATGCGCATTGCCGACATGGACTGGCGGATGGTCGAGGACTGGGTCCGCACCGACGAGCGCGCAGTGCTGCCGCTCGGCAGCACCGAGCAGCACGCCGGGCTGTCACTGTTGACCGACGCTATTCTTGCCGAGCGGGTTGCCGTCGAGGCTGCCGAACCGCTCGGCGTGCCGGTGTTTCCGGCGCTTCCGTTCGGCCTGGCGCCGTATTTCCAGGCTTTTCCGGGCAGTCTCACGCTGCGGGTCGAGACGTTGTGCGCCGTCATGCGTGATCTGCTCGACAGCCTCAAGCGCTCTGGTTTCCGCCGTATCGTGCTGGTCAACGGCCACGGTGGCAATGCCCCGGTTGGTGTGCTGGCGCAGGAGTGGATGATGGACAACCCGGATTGCCGGGTGAGATTGCACGACTGGTGGCGCGCCCCGCGCACCTTCAGCAAGGTGCTGGAGACCGATCCGGTCGCCAGCCATGCGGGTTGGATGGAGAACTACCCCTGGACTCGTCTGCCGGACACGCCGGCAGATGGGTTGAAGCGCATGGTGGATCTTGACCGGCTGCGGACGTTGCCCCCGTTCGAGGCGCGCAACCTGTTGGAGGACGGCAGTTTCGGTGGCCGCACCCAGCGCCCGGACGCCGAAATGCTGGCGATCTGGCGCATCGCCGTCGAGGAGACCCGCGAGTTTCTGGACCGCTGGTAATGGGTTCCAAGGGCCTTCGGCCCTTGGCGGGTGCAGGGTAAACCGTCGTGCCGAAGGAGCGTTGAGCGCTGGGCGGGGTCCGGGGCAGCGCTCCGGCCGAGCCGCAAGGAGATGTCGATATGTCTGTTGATGATACCCCAGGCGTCCTGCTTCCGCCGCCGACGATCTTCGCCGCCGCCGTTGTTCTGGGCTGGTTGCTCGATGATGTTGTGCGGCAGCCCGCTTTGCCGTCCGCCATCGCTCCGTGGGCCGGTAGCGTGTTGATCGTTGCGGGGCTTGGTCTTGCCGCCGCCGCGCTGCGGGAGATGCGCCGCGCCCGCACCGCCGTCGATCCTTACAAGCCCAGCACGGCGCTGGTCCGAACCGGTCCGTTCGCGCGCAGCCGCAACCCTATCTATGTCGCGTTGTTTCTTCTCTCGCTCGGCCTGGCGTTGCTGACCAATGCGCTGTGGTGCGTGGTGCTGCTGGTGCCTGCCGTGATCGTGCTGCGCCGCTTTGTCATCGCGCGCGAGGAAGCCTATCTCGAGCGCCGTTTCGGCGACGAATACCGGGATTACTGTGCCGCCACCCGGCGTTGGGTCTGACGCTGGCATTCACTCGTATGGTGTCGTATCTTATGTCATAAACAAGAGAGGCCGTTGCCATGCCGCACAAGTCATGGCGATCCCTGGCGATCACCGCACGCGTGCCGATCGGCGCCGTGCTGGTTCTGGCCTTCGGCCTGGTGGTGCCGGACCAGACGGCTGACATGCTGACGGGCATGATCGACGGCGGCTACCGCAGCCTGTTGCCGGCTCTGCTTTTCCATGGTGCTTTGGCATTCCTGTCGTTCAGCGCCTGGTACTGGTCGCGTGCCGTGCTCTCCGCCCGGTTCCCCGACATGGTGGGCCGCGTGCCGTCCGCGCCCGCCGATGCCCCGGTGTCCGGCGGAACCGCTTCTGGATGGTTACCCCGCGTGGTCCTTCCGGTCGCCGTCTCGGTCGGGCTGGTCGCGGTGCTGCGCGCCCGCGACTGGCTTGCGGCCGACTCGCCGCTGGTGTGGGCGATTCCCGTTCTGAGTATTTTTGTCGCGGCGCTGTTCGCCCGCCATCCCGCCGCCGCCCGCGCCGGCACGCCGGCACAGGACGTGGTTCCGAGCGTCGACCCGGTCGCCTGGGATTGGCTGCCGCGGGTGGTCTTTGTGGTTGCCGCAGGTGCCGGGCTTGCCGCGGCCCTGCGCAGCAGCGCTTGGCTGCATGCCGGGGTGGTGCTGGTCTGGGCGGTTCCCATGCTGGTCTACCTTGTCTTCCGCCGGTCATCACGGCCCGGGGGCAGCGCGCTCCAGTCCGTGCAGGCGAAGGGGTTGCGGGAGTTTCCGGCGCAGATCCGCCCGCGCCTGTGGCAACTCCTGCGCATGGCACCGTTCGGTTATGGGCTCGCCGCCGGTTTGCTGATGTTGGGGCTGCTGCCGTTGATCTGGAGCGTGGCGGAGGCCCTGCTGGGCGTGGATGGGTGGGTGCACCGGCAAGTTCCCGCCTGGCATGGTCTGTCGGTGGCGCTGGGTTCGTTTTTCCCCGGCCCGAGCGGACTGTTGTTCGCCATCGCGCTCGCCCTGCCGGTGGTGACGGCGCTGGCTTTCGTGGCCGATGGTCTCCTTATCCGCCCGCCTCTGTACGAGCTGTTCCCCCGGCCGCCGGTGTTCCTGATGATCGTCCTGCTGGTGGCGTTCATGCCGTCGGTGGTCTCCCTCCACATCGTTCCTGTCATGCACGGCAGCGGCGCGCTGGTGCCCGGCGACCGCGCCCGCCTCGGGGTGATTTTCACCGACTGGATCGCCGCCTGCGACGGCGGCAACGAGACGCAGACGGTACGGCCGGTGATCGTCGCGGTCTCCGGCGGCGCCTCGCGGGCGGCCCTCTGGGCCGCGCGGGTGCTGCGCGATGTCGAGAACGCGATGCCGCCGCAAGGACCTGGCATGCCGGGCATCTTCGCGGTCAGCAGCGTCTCCGGCGGGTCGCTCGGGGCGGGGGCGTGGATCAGCACGCTGGCCGGCCAGCCGGACGGCCAGCACTGCCGCACCGATCCGGCCACGGAGCCGACGGCAGCCGGCAGCACAGCGACGCGGGCCGATCGCGGCTTGTCGGCGCTCGGGGGGGACGTGCTGGCCGCACCGCTCGCCGCCATGTTCGTCGACGATGTGCCGCGCGCCGCGGTCGGCTGGCTGCCGGCCGCGTACCGGCGCATCCTGCTCGACCGCGACCCGCCACGGGGTCGCGATCGCGCCCGGGTGCTGGAGCGCAGCTTCGAGCGGTTGTGGAACGACGCCACCGGGGCGGCCTGGAATGGCGCCACCGGACGTCCGCTGGCGTTCGACCGCGGCTTTCTGGAGATTACCTATGGCGCCGACCGCAAGCCGCGCCGCGGCCTGCCGCTGTGGCTGCCGAATTCGACCGATACCATCGCCGGCCGGCGGGTGATTCCTGCCCCCTTTATCAGCGACGACCCCGTCCAATGGCCGTTTCGGGATGCCGGCGATACGCTGGGCCTGCTCGGAGCCGACTTGCCGATCTCGACCGCAATCCACAACTCGGCCCGCTTCGCCTTCCTTTCCCCGGCCGGCGAGCTGCGGTCCGTGCATGCCTCCAGTCTCGTCATCGACCCGCACCACCGCGAGCAGCCGGTCAGCGTCATCGACGGCGGCTATTTCGAGAACGGCGGCCTGCTGACCGCGCTTGAACTGGCGGAATGGCTGCGGGGTCCGCAGGGACGCGCGGCCGCCGGCGGGCGGAAGGTCGAGCCGATCCTGATCGAGGTCACCGCCGATGGCGAGCGCGCGGTCGGCGGCGACAAGGTGGTGCGCTGCGGCGGCGTCCCACGGGACGATCCGTCGACATCCGATGCGACTGGCCGTCCGTTGCAGATGCTGGCACCGGTGCTGGGCCTGAACGCCAGCCGCGGCGGCCACGAGGGCGTGCTGGAACGCGACGTGCGCGATGCCTGGTGCCCACGCCAGGCGTATTTCCACTTCTACCTGCACGCCCCGCCGGACGCCGACGTGCCGCTGAACTGGACGCTATCCGACACGGCAACCACGTGGATCTGGTTGAAGGCCATGGGCGCCTGCGACAACGCCCAGGAAATGAGCCGGCTCCGCGCGGTGGCGACCGGGCGGCCGGCCGATCCTTCGATGCCTTGTGTTCTCACGCCTGCTCAGTAGCCGGGGCGCTGCCCCTGACCCCGGCCAGCGCGCAGCGCGCCCTCGGCAGGACGGCTTTGCCCCTGCACCCTACCATGGGCAAGGCCCTTGGACCCATGGCTTAGGGGGGCTCCATCACCATCGCTGTCACCTGCGGCTTGAGCCGCCGGGGCGGCGGCGCGGTGCAGCCGGCCGCATCGCGCTGCAGCACCCGCAACCCATCGAATGCCGCAATCTGGTGATACCGAGACCAGGCATCGGCGAAGGCTGGGTCGGAGGCGCTCAGCACCGCCACGTAGTTAATCCCCTCCCGCAGGTCGACGACGGCAAGGTCCGGGCAGTTGGCGATGAAGTCGCGGGTGATCCAGCGGCGGATCGGCCACGCGGCCGGCGCTGCCCCGTCCTGCTTCGCCCGCCATAACTCGCCCTTCAACGCCCACATGGAGTCGAAGCGGCTGGCCCAAGTAACCCCGGTGTCATTCACCACTGGAAAGCCGAGCGCGATCCATTCCGAGAAAGCAATGTAGGTCTTGGCGTGCTCCCGCTTTACCAACCGTTCGAGCTTGACCTCGGTGGACAGATTCGGCTCCACCGCCGCCTCCACCCAGGTCTGGAGCCTGTCGTGGTCGGCCCAGGCGAAATCCGCCAGCGTCGCCAGCGTCAGCGCGGTCAAAGCGCCACGAACAAGGTTGAGACGGGGGCGCTCGCGCAGCAGCGCTGCGCCCCACAAAAGCAACCCAAGCAGCGCCGCGGTCGAGGCGGGCAGCTGGTGGTAGAACCAGTTCTTGCCTTGCATGACATAGGAAACCGTCGCCGCCAGGGAGAATGCGGCGAGCCCGATCAGCAGGGCGCGCAGAAAGGGCTGATCCGCCGGCAATGTGCGCCGCGACAGCGCCGCCACCAGCACCACCACCGCCACCCCGCCCAGCAGCACCCGGCTTTGCAGCACGATCTGCCAGCACGGCGTGTCGGTGCCCCCATACAGTGCCAGGGCCAGCGGCACCGCATTCTCCAGGAAGGCAGGACAGAAGATCAGCACCCCCAGCCCGTACAACCCCAGGGTGAGGCCGGCCGAGAGGGTGGTGACGCGAAACAGCCGTGCCCCGCGCGCGCGCCCGACCAGTTCCAGCAGCAGAAACGCCACGAGATAGCCGGGCTTGAGCGCGCAGCCGAGGCCGGCCAGCACGCCGGCCAGGAGCGCCGTCGCCTTCGGCTCCGCCTCGCCGCTGGCCTCGCGGGCGAACAATGCCAGATAGGGCAGCGAAGCCGCCACCAACAGATGCTCGCGTTGGCCGAACTCGACGCCGGGCAACAGCAGCAGCACCGTGCCGATAACGCCGAACACCGGCAGCCGGCGGTCGAACAGCGCCGCCCGCCGGTGCAGCAAACA
This sequence comes from uncultured Alphaproteobacteria bacterium, assembly GCA_963804495.1. Classification (GTDB taxonomy): domain Bacteria; phylum Pseudomonadota; class Alphaproteobacteria; order Acetobacterales; family Acetobacteraceae; genus Rhodovastum. The sequence goes on from CAWDQN010000002.1 coordinate 25,456, forward strand.
GGCCGTCCACCAGGCGCAACCGAGCAGGAATGCGGCGAAGAACGGCGCCGAGACGGTCTTCGGCGACACCCCGAGCCAGCCGGAAAGCATGGCCGGGACGGCGTAGATCCACACGATCAGCGGCGGATTGACCTCGACGATGTCCTCATACAGGCGCTGGCCGCCGAGCCATTTGCGGGCGACATACAGCAGCCATGCCACGTCGTCTTTCAGCGGCGAGAACATGGCGGTGGCGAGCACCAGCACGAGGGCAACCGCCAGCACGGCCATGGCGACTGCACTGGCGGCATCCACCCGGAACCTGGGTGTGAGCAGGGGTGTCCGGACTGATGTGCTGAGCATGGGATGGGTCAGATCACTCGGTTTCCGGGGGAAGGTAAGCACCCGCGTCCGGCGCCGGGTTCGTTCGCGTCCGCTTATGGCCGGTCAATGCACCCTCTTGGTATCGTTTCCAGCGCACCTGCTACGACAATGTTCGGCTTGCGCCAAGATGTTCTGAGCGGCGCGACGGTCAGAGCAGGCTCGCACCGAAATTTACCGTCAAGGCAAGGATGACGGCATTGAACACGAAGCTGATGAACCCATGCGCGGTCGCCAGGCGGCGCATTTTGCGCGACGATATCTGCACGTCGGCGGTTTGGCACGTCATGCCGAGTACCAGCGAGAAGTGAAGGAAATCCCAATAGTCCGGCGGTTCTCCGCCCGGGTATCCAGGCCACCGCGTACGTTTAGACCGCTCGGGTCACCCTCGTAGTGCGCGTAGAATGCGTGCGCATAGCGCAGGGCAAACAGCGTGTGCATCATCAGCCAAGACAGCATCAGCGTTGCTGCCACCAGCCCGATATGCGCCGCCCGTACCGACGCCGGCAAATCCGCCGAGGCGGCATAGTCGCCGAGAAGGGCCGCGACACTGGCAGCAGCGGCGGCGATCGCCAGAAAGAAGACGGTCCATTCTCCTTCCTCCTGGGCCGCAGCGTCGGCGGCCATCCGACTCAACCGCTCGCCCCTGAACATCGCCGCTACCAGAACCAGGAAGGCCGTGCAGCCGATGTCCCAGGAAACAATGGCCCGGGTCAGCGGCGCCACCGTGACAGGAAAGAGAAGAAATGTAACCAAACCGACCGCCGCCCCGCCCGCCAACCGGCGGTGGCCGGCGATCACCCGCACGACCATCATGGGCTAGATCCCATGCCAAATAACACAAGACCACGCATCGACGGCCCTGGCCGCATCTTCATCGCGTGCCGCCGCCCGGTCGTGCTCGGCCACACAGCCAAGTCTCGCCACTGCCAGGTTGATTGCCAAGTGCTGCTCCATCAGTGGGCATTGAGTGGCGCCTTCATGCCGCCTCACGGTGAGCGTGAACAGCCCTTCCGCACCGCGCTGGCCGCCGAAGTGCCAAAGCGATGGCGTTCAGCACACCTTGGATCGGGAGAGGGGAAGCGCCTCCCCGGGCAGGCCGCGGCCGCCATGTTCTATTCCTGGTTGCATTTGTTGACACATAAACGCGAATCAGCGCTTTTTTAACCTGTTCCCCTGATTTTCCCATTGCGGTGACACATCTGGCCGGCGCAAATGGTTAAGACCGGAACCATCCCGGTTTCTGCCTTCCTGAGCATCGGAAGCATCCATGGTTCGTCTGGCGGTCACTCGCCTCTGGTTCTGCTCGAACAGTTTCAATCCGCGCCGCACCCGGCTAGCGGATCTGAAGGGTCATGAGTGGACCGAAGGGCAAGCCGCGCGCGCGCTCACCCGCGCGCCCGGATCGGACATGGCGGGCCTTGCCGCCTTCCTGTCCGCCCGTCCGGAGTGGGAGGCGGTGATGCTGCGGTGTGCCGCCGCACCGCCGGGCGGTCCGTTGGGCGCCGAGGTGCTCGCGACCTTCCTGTCCGAGGTCGAGCGGGCCCTGCGGCCGGGGCGCTTTGACGCCGTGTACGTGGCGCTGCACGGCGCCTGTCAGGCCGAGGGCGATCCCCGTGCCGATACCACCGTGCTCCGCCGCCTGCGGCTGGCCGCCCGCCGCCTGCCCATCGTCGCCAGTTTCGACTGCCACGCCAACATGTCCGACGAAATGCCGCTGCTGCTCGACGCCGCCAGTGCCGCGCGGGGTCCGGGCGCCGGCGCTGGCGCGGCCGTTCGGGCGCTGACCATGCTGGAGGACATTCTGGCCGGTCGCAGCCGTCCGGTCGGTGCGCTGGCGCGGCTTCCCATGCCGATGCCGCCGGCACAGTTGCGGAGGGTGATGGAAACCCTTTGGCACGAGGAGCTTGCTCAGCTTGGCGGCGACGAGCGGACGCCGCTGCTCGATGCCAGCGTCTTTTCCGGCTTCCCCTGGTCCGATACCTTCGCGGCGCGCCCCTCCGTCATGGCCTGGGCCGATCGCGATGCGGGTGCCGCCCGCGAAGCGGCGTCGCGGCTGGTCAGCCGCCTGGAGGGGGGGCGCGAGCCGCTAGCCGCATTACCGACCGCCGGCCAGGCGCTGACCTCGGTCGCGATGAACGGACGCACCTTATTGCTGGACCCGGCCGACGACCCCGACGCGGGCAGCCTCGGGGACACGCCCGAATTGCTCCGCGCCTTGCTGGAGACCGTGGCGGTTCCCTCGGCGGTCGGCATTCTGGCCGACCCAAGCGCGGTCGCCGCCGCCCATGCCGCCGGCGAAGGTGCGTCGTTCGAGCGTCCGCTCGGTGCCTGCCTGACCCCGGTCTATGGGCCCCCGGTGATGGCGCGGGTGTCTGTTGCCCGGCTGTTGCCTTGCATGGCTGTCTTGCAAGCTGGTCCGGTCTCCATCCTGGTCGCCGATCGGCCGACTCCGGCCGAACCGGCGCTGCTGCAAGCCGCCGGCATCGACGCCCGCGACTTGCGCCTGCTCGCGGTCAAGGGCGGGGAGGCGACCAGGGCCGCGTTCGCGGGTGCCTTCCCGGTAGCGATCGCGGTTTCCTGCCCAGGTCCATCCAGCGACGACTATGCCTGCCCATCCCCCGGCCGCCGCGGCCGTCAGGCCTAAAGTGACGGGGTCCAGGGAAGAGTCCTGGCTTGACTTGGCTAGAGCGCTCTGACCGTAAACGGTCAGAGCGCTCTAGCTCGTTGCTTTATCGAGCAACTTTATCGGCCGGCTATCGTCAGACTGGTCGATGTCGCTCTAGTTTTCCGCCAGTCCCATTAATGTCCGCAACAGCACCCGCGTCCCAGCGGCCAGCTGCGACGAAGAGGCGTATTCCGCCGGATTATGGCTGATGCCCTTGCGGCAAGGCACGAAGATCATGCCGGTGGGGCACACCGGCACCAGGAACTGGGCGTCGTGAAACGCGCCGGAGGGCATGCGCCGGTGCGTCAGCCCTTCCGCCGCCGCGGCAGCCTCCACCGTGTCGATCACCACCGGGGCAAACTCGACCGGCAAGGCAAAAAAGGTCTCTTCCACCGTCACCCCGGCGTCGCGCACGGCGTTGTTCACCACGCCGGCAATGGCATCGCCGCGGGCGCGCAGCACCTCACCGTCGGGGTGGCGAAAATCGATGCTGAAGCTGACCTTGTTTGCCACCGAATTCGCGGTGTTCGGCTCGACCATGACCCGCCCCACGGTGAAGCGCAGCACGTCGCCTGGGTCGTGCATCAGCGCGTTCAGCGCGGTGATGGCGCGCACCATGTCCTGGAACGCATCGCGCCGCTGCGCCAGCGGCGTGGTTCCGGCATGCGCGGTATCGCCGGTGAGCGTGACGGTGAACCAGCGGCTGCCCTGGATGCCGGTGACCACGCCGATATCCAGTCCCTCGGCTTCCAGCCGCGGCCCCTGCTCGATATGCGCCTCGACATAAGCATGCGGCTTGCCGCCTAGCTTGCGCCGCGGCAGGTCGGCCTCGACGGCGAGGTGTTCCGCCAGCGCGTCGGCAAACCGTACGCCCTCGGCATCGGTCACCTCCGCCCAGGTGGCGAGCGGCTTGAACCCGGCCCAGGCCATGCTGCCCATGCAGCCTGGCGCGAAGCGCCCACCTTCTTCATTGGTCCAGGCCACCACCTCGATCGGCCGGCGGGTGACGATGCCGGCCTCGTGCAAGGCCGTCAGCGCCTCCAGCCCGGCGATGACGCCGGCGATGCCGTCGAACCGGCCGCCGTTGGGCTGGGTGTCCATATGGCTGCCGGTCAGCACCGGCGCCGCCGAAGGATCTGTGCCCTCGCGCCGCAGCCATAGATTCGCGGCGTCATCGACGCTGACGCTCGCCCCCGCCGACGCGGCCCAGGAGATCAGCAGGCGCCGCGCCGCGCGGTCGAGCGGCGTCAGGCAGGCGCGGTTGACGCCGTCGCCTGGAATAGCGCCGATGTCCGCCATCTGCATCAGCCTGTCCCACTGGCGGGCTTCGCTGACGGCGGCGGACGCCTTGGTCGTCGGCATGCACGAACCTCTCGTTAGAGCAACATCGGCCCGACTGGCGATAGCCAACCGATAAAGTTGCTCGATAAAACAAAGAGCTAGAGCGCTCCCCCCATTTACGGTCAGGGTGAAAGCGCGCTAGGGAAACAATGGCTGCGAATCCTCGACCTGGTCCCGCCCCGGCAGCGCCGCCGCCGCCCAGCCGCCGCCCAGCGCCTCGATTAGCGCCACGCTGGCAACCAGACGGCTCTGCTGCACCGCCAGCGCAGCCTGCTGGTCCGACAGCAGCAGGGCCTGTTCGGTGATGACGCTGGTATAGGCCAGGGTGCCGGCGCGGTATTCATTCAGCGTTATCTCCACCGCCCGCCGCGCCGAGTCCACCGCGATCGCTTCCGCCGCCGCCTGCTGCTCCAAAATGCGCAGGCCCGACAGTGCGTCTTCCACCTGCTGGAACGCGGTCAGAACGGTCTGCCGGTAGGTCGCTACCGATTGGTCATAGGTCGCCCGCGCCGCCGCCACCGCCGCGCTGCGGGCGCCGGCCGAAAACACCGTCTGACTCAGCGTCGCACCCAGCGACCACACCCCGCTTCGGCCGAGGCTGAACAAATTGGCCAGCGCGCCGCCGGTCAGCCCGCCGGTCGCGGAGAGCGAGATGTCGGGGTAGAACGCCGCGATCTGCACGCCGATCAGCGCGTTGTTGTCTTGCATCTGCCGTTCCGCCGCCGCGATATCGGGGCGGCGTTCGAGCAAAGCCGACGGCAGGCCGGGCGGCACCACCGGCACGTCGCTGGCCAGCGGTGCGGGCGCGATGGTGAGTTCGGCCGGCGCGTGCCCGGTCAGCATGGCGATGGCGTGCTCGTATTGCTGGCGCTGCACGCCGACACCGACAAGCTGCGCCTCGGTCGACTGCAATTGCGCCCGCGCCGTCACCACATCGCCGCTGGAGGCGGTGCCGGCATTGTACTGGTTCTCGGTGATCTGCAAGGAGCGACGGTAAGCATCCGTGGTTTCGCGCAGCAGGTCGGCCAGAGCATCCTCGGCGCGCAGATCGAAATAATCGGTGGCCAACGTCGCCTGGGCGGACAGTTTCGCATTCGCCAGGTCGGCCGCGCTGACCTGCGCGCCGGCGACATTACTTTCCACCTGGCGGCGCACCCGGCCCCACACATCCAGATCCCACGACACCGAGCCGCTCGTGCTGTACTGGGCGCCGGACGCACTGCCGCCGCTGCCGGTCGTCGCGCCGGAGGCACCGCGGGAACCGCCGCTGCGGGAGGCACCGACGGTCAGCCCGGCCGTGGGGAAAAAACTTGCCCTCGCTTCCGCCACCAGCGCAACCGCGTTGCGATACTGCGCTTCGTACTCCTTCACGGTCTGGTTGGAAACGTCCACCATCCGCTCCAGGCGGTCCAGTTCGGGATCATGGTAGATCGCCCACCACGTGCCCTTGTCCGCGTCATCCGTGGGGTGGGCCGGCTGCCAGCCGTTCAACTCTTTGAATTCTGTCGGCACCGGCGCTTCGGGTTTTTGGTAGTCTGGGCCAACGGTACAGCCCACGACGAATAGAACCAGCGCGAGCCGGGGCGTTGCCCCGGACCCGACCAGGGGCGTTGCCCCTGGACCCCACCAAGGGCCACAGGCCCTTGGAGCCCGGATCATTCTGCGGCTCCCGGTGACAGGTGCCAACGGCGACCTGCCGCCAAGCGGAAACGGTCCAGATACAGATACAGGACCGGCGTCGTGTACAGGGTCAGAACCTGACTGACCATCAGGCCACCGACAATCGCGATGCCAAGTGGGCGGCGCAACTCGCCGCCATCGCCGAAACTCAAGGCCAACGGCAAGGCTCCGAACATGGCCGCACAGGTGGTCATCATGATCGGGCGAAACCGCAGCCGGCAGGCCGTAAAAATCGCATCGCGCGAGCCCATGCCATGCGCCCGCTCAGCATCCAGCGCGAAATCGATCATCATGATGGCGTTCTTCTTGACGATGCCGATCAGCAGGATCACCCCGATCAGGGCAATGATGCTGAATTCGGTGTTGAACATCAGCAGGGCCAGCACCGCGCCGACACCCGCCGAGGGCAGGGTCGACAGGATGGTGACCGGGTGGATGAAGCTTTCATACAGGATGCCGAGAACGATATAGACGGCGACCAGCGCCGCGGCGATCAGGATCGGCTCGCTGTCCAACGACTTTTGGAATGTTTCCGCGGTACCCTGGAAACTGCCGTGAATGCTCGCCGGCATGCCAACCCGCCGCATCGCCGCCGCCACCGTCGCGGTGGCGTCGCTGAGCGACTTGCCGGGGGCAAGGTTGAAGGAAATCGTGGTGGCGACGAACAGCCCCTGGTGGTTCACCGACAGCGGCGTGTTGCCCGGGCCGAAGGTGGTAAAGGCGGCCATCGGCACCATGGTTTCCTGGCTGGTGCTGACGGCGGCACCCGAGGAAGCGCTGCCCTTGCCGGTATTGGCCAGCGCATTGGTGGCCGCGTTGCGCGCCGAACTGCCGGCAATGCTGGCCGCTGTCGCCGCGCTGGTGGCGGTGCTGCTGGCGGTGCTGACCGCGACGGTACCGATCACCGCGTTCGTTGTCTGCGTGCCGCTGGCCGACCCGCCGGAGGTGCTGACGAAAATATCCTTCAATGTCTCCGGCGCCTGCCAGTAGCGCGGCGCCACTTCCATCACGACATGGTACTGGTTCTGCGCGCTGTAGATGGTGGAAACCTGCCGCTGTCCGAACGCGTCGTACAGGGTGTTGTCGATCTGGCTGGGGTTGACGCCGAGCCGGCTCGCGGTGGCGCGATCGATCAGCAGGTCGGTTTCCAACCCTTTCTGCTGCTGGTCGGAATTGACATCGCGCAGCACCGGATCGTGTTCCAGCGCGGCCAGCAGTTTCGGCCCCCATTCATACACCAGCGCTGTACCTGTCGGCCTGCAAGGTGAACTGATAGGCGGCGTTGGTCTGCCGCCCGCCGACGCGGATATCCTGGATCGGCACCAGGAACAGCCTGGCCCCGGGCACCACCGACAATTTGCGCCGCAGCCCGGTCATGACGTCGTCGATGCCGGCGCGCTCAGCCAGCGGTTTCAAGGCCACGAACACCTGGCCGCTGTTGGTTTGCCCGCCGCCGCCGCCGCTGCCCTGGCCAGTGAAACCCACCACGCTCTGCACCGCCGGATCGTGCTGCACGATGTCGATCATCTGTGCCAGCTTCCGCTGCATCGCCTGGAAGGAAATGCTCTGGTCGGCCTGCAGCCCGCCGATCATCCGTCCGGTATCCTGCTGCGGGAAGAACCCCTTCGGGACGAAAACATACAAAACGACATTCAGCACCACGGTCAGCAGCAGCGCCATCATCACCAGCCCGCCGTGGCGCAGCGCCCAGGCCAGGCTGCGCTCGTACAACGACAGCGCGCGATCGAACAGGGTGCGCCGCACCGGGCCCTCGCGCCGGACCGCCGGGCGCAGGAACAGGGCGCACATCATCGGCGTGGTGGTAAGCGAAATCGCCAGCGACACCAGAATGGCCAGCGACAGCGTCACCGCGAACTCGCGGAACAGCCGCCCGACGATGCCGCCCATCAGCAGAATCGGCAGGAACACGGCGATGAGCGAGAAACTGATCGACATCACCGTGAAGCCGACCTCGCGCGCCCCGCGCATGGCGGCCTGCAGGCGCGGCATGCCCGCCTCGATATGGCGGGAGATGTTCTCCAGCACCACGATCGCATCGTCCACCACGAAGCCGGTGGCCACCGTCAGCGCCATCAGCGACAGGTTGTCCAGGCTGTAGCCCAGCAAGTACATCGCCCCGAAGGTGCCGATGATGGACACCGGCACCGCGATCGCCGGGATCAGGGTCGCGCGGAAGCTGCGCAGGAACAGGAACACCACCAGCGTCACCAGAACCACGGCGATCAGCAAGGTTCGTTCGGTATCGCGCAGGCTGGCCCGGATCGTTCTGGTGCTGTCGAGCGCGATCAGCAGATCGATATCGCGCGGCATCGCCGCCAGCAGCTGCGGGATTGCTTCCTTCACGCTGTCGACCGTGGCGATGATGTTGGCGCCGGGCTGGCGAAACAGGATCACCAGCACCGAGGGCTTGCCGTCGGCCAGCGCGTCGTTGCGCAAGTTCTCGACCGAATCCTGCACCTCCGCCAAATCCGACAGCCGCACCCCCGCGCCGTTGCGCCAGGCGACCACCAGCGGCCGGTAGTCGTCGGCGTGCGATGCCTGGTCGTTGGTGTACAGCTGATAGTGCAGCGCGTCGGACTCGATGGCCCCCTTCGGGCTGTTGGCATTGGCCGAGGCGAGCGCGGCGCGCACATCCTCCAGGCCGATGCCGTATTTGAACAGCGCCGTCGGGTTCAGCTCCACCCGCACCGCCGGCAATGCCGCGCCGCCGATGATCACCTGGCCGATGCCGCTGATCTGCGACAGGCGCTGCGACATCACGTTGCTGGCGGCGTCGTAGATCTGCCCGCGGGTCAGCGTTTTCGACGTGAGCGCCAGCACCATGATCGGCGCGTCGGACGGATTGACCTTGCGGTAGGTCGGGTTGCTGCGCAGGCTGCTCGGCAGGTCGGCGCGCGCGGCGTTGATCGCCGCCTGCACGTCGCGCGCCGCCCCGTTGATGTCGCGGTCGAGCCCGAATTGCAGCACCACCCGCGCCTGCCCGACCGAGCTGGTCGAGGTCATTTCCGTCACGTCGGCGATCTGCCCGAGATGGCGCTCCAGCGGCCCGGCCACACTGGTCGCCACCGTGTCGGGGCTGGCGCCCGGCAACTGCGCCTGCACCGAAATGGTGGGAAAATCCACTTGCGGCAGCGGCGAGACCGGCAGTTTGAAAAAGGCGAAGATGCCGGCCAACGCGATGCCGGTGGTCAGCAGGGTGGTGGCGACCGGGCGGGCGATGAACGGGGCGGAGAAATTCACGACGCCGCCTTGTCGGTTGCCGCATCCGGGGCCAGCCCGCCGCCGGACAAACGCCGGGCCAGCCGGTCGAACATCAGATAGATCACCGGCGTGGTGAATAGTGTCAGCACCTGGCTGACGATCAGCCCGCCGACGATCGCCACGCCGAGCGGCTGGCGCAGTTCCGATCCCGTGCCGTGGCCCAGCATCAGCGGCAGCGCGGCCAGCAGGGCGGCCATGGTTGTCATCAGGATCGGCCGGAACCGCAGCAGGCAGGCCTGGTGGATCGCCTCGCGCGCCGGCTTGCCCTCGACGCGCTCGGCCTCCAGCGCGAAGTCGATCATCATGATGGCGTTTTTCTTGACGATGCCGATCAGCAGGATGATGCCGATGATGGAAATGACATCGATATCGTCGCCGGCGATCAGCAGCGCCACCAGCGCGCCGGCGCCGGCCGAGGGCAGGGTAGACAGGATCGTCAGCGGGTGGATGAAGCTTTCATACAGCACCCCCAGCACGATATAGACCGTCACCACAGCCGCCAGCACCAGGAACAGCTCGTTCGACAGCGAGGCCTGCAGCGCCTGCGCCGCCCCCTGGAACGCAATGATAAAGCTTTCCGGCAGGCCGACATCCTGTTGCGCCTGGCGGATGGCGGCCACCGCCGCGCCCAGCGACGCGCCGGCGGCGGTATCGAACGAAATGGTCGTCGCCGGGAACTGGCCGAGATGGCTGATCTGCAACGGCCCCGGTTTCTGCTCGACATGCACGATGGCGGACAGCGGCACCTGGCCGGTGGTGGAGGCTGCACTGGGAAGAAAAATCGCCGACAGCGCTTCCAGCGAGGTCTGCAGCGAGGGGTCCGCCTCCATGATCACCCGGTACTGGTTGGACTGGGTATAGATGGTGGAAATGATGCGTTGTCCAAACAAATCATACAGCGCGTTGTCCACCGTCGCCGGAGTGATGCCGAAGCGTGCCGCCGTCTCCCGGTCGATCACCACATTGACGGTTAATCCCTGTTGTTGCAGGTCGCTGGCGACATTGCTCAGCTCAGGCGATTGCGCCAGCCGCTCCAGCAGTTTCGGCACCCATTCGGTGAACGCCGAGAGGTTCGGGTTTTCCAGGACGAACTGGTACTGCGTGCGGCTGATGGCCGCATCGATGGTCAGATCCTGCACCGGCTGCAGATACAGCGACACGCCGGCGACCGACGCGGTTTCCTGCAGCAGACGGCGGCTGATGCCGGTTGCATCCGGGCGGCGGTCGTTCCTCGGTTTCAGGTTGATCAGGAAGCGGCCGCTGTTCAGCGTCTTGTTGCTGCCGTCCACGCCGATGAACGAGCTCACGCTGACCACATCCGGGTCTTTCAGGATCGCCGCAGCCAGCTCCTGCTGGTGCTGCGCCATGGCGGGAAACGACGTGGTTTGCGCCGCCACCGAAATGCCCTGGATCACTCCGGTGTCCTGCACCGGAAAGAACCCTTTCGGCACGATGACATACAGCCAGACCGTCACCGCCATGGTGGCGAACGCGATCGCCAGAGTCACGCCCTGGTGCTCCAGCACCACCGTCAGTGCCCGGTCGTAGCGGCCGATCACCCAGTTGAAGCCGCGTTCCGCCGCCAGGTCGAAGCGGGAGCGCTCGGCGTCCTTGCGGTGGCGCACCAGCCTGGCGCACAACATCGGCACCAGGGTCAGCGACACGATGGCGGAGATGACGATAGTCACCGACAGGGTGATCGCGAATTCGTGGAACAGCCTGCCGACCACATCGCCCATGAACAGCAGCGGGATCAGCACCGCGATCAGCGACACGGTGAGCGAAATGATAGTGAAGCCGATCTGCGCGCTGCCTTTCAGTGCCGCCTCCAGCGGCGCCTCCCCGGCTTCGACATAGCGGGAGACATTTTCGATCATCACGATAGCGTCGTCCACCACGAAGCCGGTGGAGATGGTCAGCGCCATCAGAGACAGATTGTCGAGGCTGAACCCCAGCAGGTACATTGCCGCCAGCGTGCCGACCAGCGACAGCGGCACCGACAGGCTGGGAATGATCGTCGCCGGCAGGTTGCGCAGGAACAGGAAAATCACCAGCACGACCAGGGCGACGGCCAGCCCCAGTTCGAACTCCACGTCGGCCACCGAGGCGCGGATGGTTGTGGTGCGGTCGGTCAGCACGGCGACATCGACGGCGGCGGGCAGGGTTGCCTGCAGTTGCGGCAGCAGCGCCTTGATCGTGTCGGCCACAGCGATGACATTCGCGCCGGGCTGGCGCTGCACGTTGACGATCACCGCTGGCGTGGTCCCCGCCCAGGCGCCGAGCTTGGTGTTTTCCGCACCGTTCACCACGCTCGCCACATCGGACAGTTTCACCGGCGCGCCATTGCGGTAGGCGATCACCAGGGCGAGATAGTCCTTCGGGTCTGTGATCTGGTCGTTGGCATTGATGGTGGAGGCCTGTGCCGGGCCGTCGAAATTGCCCTTCGGCGTATTGACATTGGCATTGCCGAGGGTGGTGCGCAGATCGTCGATATTCAGCCCATAGGCGGCGAGCGCGCGCGGATTGACCTGGATGCGCACAGCCGGCCGCTGGCCGCCGCTGATGCTTACCAGCCCGACCCCCGGAAGCTGCGAGATTTTCTGCGCCAGCCTGGTGTCAGCCAGATCCTCGACCTGCGTCAGCGGCAGGGTTTTCGAGGTCAGCGCCAGGGTGATGATCGGCGCGTCGGCCGGATTCACCTTGGCATAGATCGGCGGCGCCGGCAGGTCAGACGGCAGCAGATTGCCGGCCGCATTGATCGCCGCCTGCACCTGCTGCTCGGCGATATCGAGACTGATATCCAGGCTGAACTGCAAGGTGATCACCGAGGCCCCGGCCGAGCTGGTCGAGAACATCTGGTTCAGGCTCGGCATCTGGCCGAACTGCACCTCCAGCGGCGAGGTGACCGAGGAGGTCATCACTTCCGGGCTGGCGCCCGGATAGAAGGTCTGCACCTGGATGGTCGGGTAATCCACCTCCGGCAGGGCGGAGATCGGCAGGAACCGGTAGGCGACGATGCCGACCAGCAGGATGGCGGCCATCAGCAGCGTGGTCGCCACCGGCCGCAGGATGAAGGGACGCGACGGGCTCATTCGGCGCGTCCGCGGTCAATCGGGGGGAGGCGGATCATGGCGCGGGTTTTTGACGGTGCTGACCATCCGGCCCCGGCGCCTGACCGGGCTGGCCGCGGCGCTGGCCCCTCCCTGGCGTTGCTGCCGCGACCGGCACGGTCACCGCGGCGCCGTCGCGCAACCGGTCGGTGCCGTCGGTCACCACACGCTCGCCGGGCTGCAGCCCCGAGAGCACGGCGGTGAAACCGCCATCGGTCGGCCCGAGCTTCACCGGACGCACCGAGACGGTGTTGTCCGCCGTGATCACATACACATAGGTGCCCGGCTCGCCGCGCTGCACCGCTTGCACGGGCACCCGGACCGCCTCGTGCAGCGTGTCCACCAGCAGGCGGGCGTTGACGAACTGGTTCGGGTACAGCAGCTCGTCCGGATTGTCGAACATGGCGCGCAGCTTGATGGTGCCGGTGGTGGTGTCGATCTGGTTGTCCAGCGTGGCCAGCTGCCCGGTGGCGAGCAGCCGCACATTGGCCCGGTCATAGGCCTCCACGCTCAACGTGGCGCCAGCACGCACCCGCTGGACAATGTCGGGCAGATTGTCTTCCGGCACCGAGAACAGCACCGAAATCGGCTGCATCTGGGTCACCACCACCAGCCCGCCGGTGCTGCCGGTCTGCACGTAATTGCCGGGATCGACCAGCCGCAGGCCAATCTGCCCGTCGATCGGCGAGACGATGTGGCAATAGGTTAGATTCAATTTGGCGCTGTCCACCGCGCCTTGGTCGGTCTGCACCGAGCCGGTGTATTGCGCCACCAGGAAGCGCTGGTCGTCGACTTGTTGCTGGGCGATCGAAATCCTGCCGTCCCAGCGTCTGGTAGCGTTTCAGGTCGGTCTGCGCCTGCTGCAGCAAGCCCTGGTCATGGGCGAGCTGGCCCAAAGCCTGCTCCAGGGCAACCTGATATGGCCTGGGATCGATCTGCGCCAGGAAGTCGCCTCTTTTAACCGCCTGGCCTTCCTTGAACCCGACCTCGGTCAGCTGGCCGTTGATCTGCGTCAGCACCGTCACCGTATCGAGCGATGTCACCGTGCCGAGCTCGTTCAGCATGATGCGGATATCGCCGGTGTCGATGGTCGCGGCGCCGACTGGTTGCGGTGGCATTTGTGCGGCCCGGCCGGCGCCGCTGCGTCCGGCCTCTTGCGGTGCCGGCCGGGTCGACCAGTACCAGCCGGCACCCAGGCCGGCGGCGATCAACAAAGCCAGAATGATCCGGCCGCGCAGCCGTCCGCGTGGTGCGGCCGGGGCGCCGGGTGCCGTGGTGTCGCGTACGAGGGTTTCGCGCATTGGCTCGGCCGGTCTGACCTCCGGTTCTGCCTCGCCGGCGCGATCGTCCATGTCGTCATGCTCCGCCTGTTGCTGCCCAGGTGCGTGCGAACGCCGCGCTGGCGTTCCCATACCAGGCACGGTTTACGATCGGCTACATGCTGCGGCGAGCGGCGGCATCAACCTGCCGCCGGATGCCGCTGTGCCGGCTCCGAGTTTGGGAGACATGTCGTGATTGCGCTCGGACCTGGATCAGACGAGTTGGACAGCACCCCGTTGCCCGAGCCACGTTTCCGAGCCATGACCGCGAGCATGCAAGCCACGTGCCAGGCTAGCCAGGGGTGAAACTGCCTCCGGCTGGCCGCTGCGGCGCGGCTAAGCGTCCGGTTGCCGGACAGGGGCGTTGAAAGACCGGACACTCTTCAGACCAAGGTCCGCGCCAGTCCGGCCAGGGGCGGCGACTCCGCCCGGCGGGAAAGCGGCCTCATGCCTGCCCTTGCGCGGTGCGGACGTGCGGAGAACCGGACCGTGGCAATCCTGGCACAAAGCTTGCTGCGTCTTTGCTCAGCTGGGGTGCGGTCGCTTGCGTTCGCTGTCCCGCCTATATGATCCAGGGCGCGCCGGTTGTCGCGGCGGCGCTGAAGCCAGAGGGAGGGTGACATGACGGGTCCGATGAATCCGGCCTTGGCGGGCCGCACGGCGCTGGCCGGTCTGGGCATTGCCATCGCGCTGTTCGCCGGCACCGGCGCGGCGCAGGCACGATTTTACTATGGAGTCGGCATCGGGCTGCCCGGTGTGGTGGTGGCTCCGCCGGTCGTGGTTGCGCCCGCGCCGGTGGTCTTCGCACCGCCGCCGCTGCCTGTCGCCCCGGCCTATTATTATGCGCCTCCAGTTGCGCCGGCCCCGGCCGGCTACGTTTGGGTGCCCGGCGCCTGGGCGTGGAACGGCGTCCGCTACGTGTGGGGCCCGGGCCGATATGTCGCGCCACCCTGGCGCGGCGCGGTCTGGGCGGCTGGCGGGTGGTACCGCGGGCCGTCCGGCTGGGGTTGGCGGGGCGCCCACTGGCGCTGATGCCGGCGGCACCGGAGGCATTTCTGCCCGCTGACGCGGGAAAAGCTTGCCCTCGTGCCGCGCGCGGCACGAGGGCGCATCCTTATTTCAGCAAATGCGGCCACAACCCGGTCACGCCGACCAGAATGAGGTAAATCGCGACAATCAGGTTAAGCAGCCGCGGGATGAGGAGAATCAGAACCCCGGCCACGAGCGCGACGACGGGTTGCAAGGTCACAGCATCGATCTGCATTTGGCGCCTCTCAGCGGTTGTCTTGTTTACAGCCTGCTCTACCCGCCGAGGCGAAACCGGAGCCTCGCCCCAGACAGCCGCTTCATCGACCTGTTGCCGGTCGGACCCGCAGCATGTGGCGGATTATACACGGCCGATGCCATTGCGACCCCGCTGCAGGCTCACGTCTGTCGCATCCCGCCGGGTTGCCCGGTCACATGTTTGAGACCCGCGGACGCCGCCCAGGTTGAGTGATGCTTGCCGCCCCTTGCGCCTTGGCTGCCTCGGCCGCGCTGTGGATGGCGGCCCGAACTCGCCGGTAGGTGCCGCAGTTGCAAGTATTGGTCATCGCCGCCCGGATGTCGGCGTCGCTGGGCCTGGGGTTGGCGGCGAGCAAGGCGGCCGCGGCCATGATCTGGCCGGACTGGCAATAGCCGCATTGCGGCACCTCGTGCTCCAGCCAGGCCTTCTGCACCGGGTGGGATGCGTCGGGCGACAGGCCCTCGATGGTGGTGATGGCGGCGGTGACGACCGAGCCCACCGGAACCTGGCATGAACGGGTGGCCGCGCCGTCGACATGGACGGTGCAGCAGCCGCACTGCCCCGCACCGCAGCCGTATTTTGTGCCCGTGAGGCCGATCCATTCGCGCAGCACCCAGAGCAGGGGGGTGTCCGCCTCGACATCCACCTGATGGTGTTTTCCATTGATGGTCAGGCTGATCATGCCGCCGCCCCCTTGCGTCCTGGCACAAGGACCAGAGGATGGGACGGGAGGTGGCGCTTGGCAAGCAAGGACGGGAACAGAGCCGAAGCCCCAATTTTCTTCCCGCACCCCCCCGGCAACGCGGCGGCTGGACTATCGCTGGCTATCCACCCAGGACCAGGCATAGTCGTGCAGCACGTAGATAACGGTCCGCGTCGCCGCAATGGCGGCGGTGACTTCCAGCGACGCCGTCAGGGGCGTGCCCACCGCGAGCGTAACGCCGAGCACCCGCGCGGTGTCGAACACCCGGTAGGCGATCGCCTTGGTGAGGCTGACCTGGCCCTCGCCCGGCGCCGGATCGAGACCGGCGGCCGACCATGCCTCATCGAACAGGACATAGTAGCCGATGCCGGTCACCGCGTTGGAGGCAAGGAATTCCCATTCCGAGGCCGCAGCGCCGGTCACGATCGTCCAGTACAGCAACTGGTCCGTGGTGACGACGATCCCCTGGTAGGACAGTGCCTTGGTCAGGCTGCGGCGCCAGTCGAGCTGCGCACTTTCCGGCGTGACGAGGTCCTGATCCTGTTCCATCACCAGGTCGTCGGAAATCTGCGCCTGGCCGCACACGGGAACCGACAGCATGACGCAAGCCACCGAAGCGGCCATGAGAACCCGTCGCGTCCACCCCGCGCATGCGCCTTCAACCCGCCATCCCCGCATCGCGAAGCCACCCCCTTTGTGCAACGGTTGCATTCTGTCACGCCAACGCGAGGTGCACAACGATGCCCGCCGGCCGCGTTTCCTCGCCTCCCGTTAAGGCTGCTTTCACCCTCCCGCGTCAGTATCAACCGGCGCCCGACAGAACTGGCCCGATATAACTGGCCCGACAGAACTGGCCCGATAGAACCCGATAGAATCCGATAGAATCAGATAGAACCCGATAGAACAGGAGAGTGAAACACATGAGCGTGGCAGGTGTATCAGGCTCGGCAACGACCAGTTTTGCCCAGCCACAGCAAAAGCCGGTGCAGGCCAACCCCACGGGGCAGACCGCCAAACCGCAACACCACCACCAAGGCGGCGCTGCCGTTCCGCCCCAGACGTTCAGGGTCCGCGCACGGCACAACATCCACCTCCGGCACGCCGGCGACACTGAGCATGACCGCCTGACAAGCCCGGTCGAACCGCGCAGATCCTGTCGCCGCCGGAGGCGACGGAAGTGACAGCATGTGCCCCCGTGCTGGCCGCGTCCGATCACCCAGCGCCCGGTACGTTCGAGGCCATTTACCGGGTCCTCGATGCCAGCTCCCACAACATGATCGGACCCGTGCGGCCGCGGTTGCTGGTTATCCCACTGCACGACGACATGGGATCAGTGGCGGGCGGGTTCTGGGGTTGCACCGTCTGCCAATGGCTGCACGTGCAGATGCTGTTCGTGCCCGAGGCGCTGCGCGGCCACGGTCTGGGCGCGTCCCTGATGGTGGCGGCGGAAACCGAAGCGCGGGGCAGGGGCTGCCTCGGCGCCCATGTCGATGCCCTCAGCTTCCAGGCGGCCCCGTTCTACCGCAAACTCGGCTATACCGTATTCGGCGTGCTGGACGATTTTCCGCCCGGACACCGCCGGCTGTTCTTCAGCAAGCGCCTCGACGCTGCCGCATAAGCGGGTGGGTTCGCCACCGTCCGGCGCGGTCCACCTTCAGAAAATCCCTCCACGCCTGGACGTGGTTATGTGCGCCGCAGGCGGGCGGGCAGCCCGTTGCTCAGCGGGGTGCTTTCTGACGTCACCGCGACCACGCCACGCATGATGCCGTGGCGGAGATGCAACCTGCCCGAATAATCTCCCGCCGGGGTCTCGACCGTCACCGACTTACCGTTGCGCAGGCCAAGTGCGATGGCATCCTCGACATGGAGCGCCACGGCGCCGGCCGGCTCCGTCCCATCGGGCAGCAAACCCGGCCGCACGGCCAGCAGCAACGGCCAGGATGCCGCCGCTGGTGGCGGAGCGCTCGTGGCGGAACGTGCCGCCTCAGCCAACCAGTTCGCCGGCGCAGCATCTTCCCCGGACTGAAACCGCCCGCCACGCGCGAGCACAAAGGCCGCGCGGCGCCAGGCCGGCTCGCCCAGCACCGCTTCCAGCGCCGGACGAACACGGTCCAGGCCGGAAAGAACAAGATCGTCGTCGGTGATGCCCGGGGTCGCCGGCTCCGCGGCGGCCAGGTCGGCGATCGCCCGGGCGTACCAGCGCGTGACGGCGCCCGCTGTACCGTCGCCGAAGCCCGGCAGGTCCATGGCGCGGGCACAGGCAAGCAGGAAACGTTCCATTCCCACCGGCACCGCGTCGCCAACCGGCGGCGCTACCACCGGCCAGGACGTGGTGACGCCAACCCCTGGCACGCTGTGCAATCCCCAGCTTTCGAACGCCAGCGTGTCGGGTACGACATAGTCGGCGTGCCGCGGTGCCTCATCCAGGAACGGGCTGACCGCCACCACCAGCTTCGCGCCGTGCACCGCCGCGGCGGGCGCCGGTTCGCACCCCCACAGCAACACGGCTTTCAACCCGTCGGGCAATGTCTCCGGCGCGCCTCCCGCCGGCGGCAGCCTCGGGCCCGGATTTCCGGCCAACGCATTCAGCGCATTCAGCGCCGCCGCGGACTCCGCGCTGAGCGCCCCGCCCGCGACGCAGGCCGCGCGCCGTCCATGGGCGGCGAACTCTCGCGCCAGCACCGCGATCTCCGCCTCGGGCACGCCGCAGATCGCCGCCGCGTCCTCCGTTGCGTCGCGCCCGAGAATTCGCCGGATCATCGCCCGTGCCAGCACCGCTTCGCTGCCCGGCCGGATCGGCAGCCAGCGCGACTGCGCGCCGGAAGCCAGATTATCCGCCGGACCCAGAAGCGCGTCGGCCACCACCGTCAGCATCTGCCCGGACGCGCGCCGCCCGGCGATCTGCCGGGCCAGCGGCTGGTCGGGCAGGACGCTGCCGAACACAACGACAAACTCAGCATCGCGCAGATCGGGGCAGGGCGGCGCGACGAGCTGAACCGCGACGGCGCCGCCGCCATAAGCGCGCATGAACGCCCGTGCGAGGCCGATACGTCCATTGTCGCGCCCGGTCAGCAGCCCGACACGATCTTCCTGCGCGTTCGCCCGCAGCGCCCCCAGTCCTTCCACGGCCCCGCCGCCGAACAACTCGCCCCCCTCCACCACCTCGCGCACCACCTGCGCGACCGGGACGGGTTGCCACTGCCCGCCGCCCCGTGCACCGACTCGCTTCAACCCCGTGCGCAGGCGGCGCGCATCGTCGGGCGCTGGCGGCAGCACCGCGCCCCGGGCGCACAGCGTGGCGCGATGCGCCAGCCCGCTCTCATGCCGGCGCGACAGCGCCGCGAACGCATCCCTCAGCGACGCCGACTCGCGCAGGGCGGGGTCGGCCGAGAACGGATGGAACGGGTTGCCGGTGATGCGCAGCAGCCTCCCGCTGGCGCGTTCCACCCGCAGCCGCGCGCCGCAGCGGACATCGCATCCGGGGCAGGCGACATGGGCCATGAACTGGTCGGGGTTCGGCGTCACCGTGCCGGTGACCGGGTCGACCCGCGCTTCCGGCGCCAGCGCGCGCGGCGGCGCCCCGTCACCGCCGGCGACGCGGCGTGCCGTCTCGCGGAACCCCACGCCCGTAGCGGCCTGCCCGGCCCCGGCGGCGCCCGCCAGCAGTACCCCCCGGCGCGACGCCAGCCCTATGGCGTTCGTCGCCAGGCGCGGCCCCAGCACCGGGGTCAGCACCGTGATGGCAACCAGCAGACCCACCAGAAGCCCGGCCGTGCCCATCGGCGCAGCCAGCGCCTGATCCCACGACCACGCCGCGCCGGCGGACACCAAATCCGACCGAACCGCCCAGCACGCGGCGACCGCGAGCCCCCCCACCAGCCACCCCAGCCGGGCGGGGGCCGCCAGCGCCGCCAGCACGGCAACTCCCTCGGCGGCCACGCCCACCGAGAGCAAGGGCTCCCGCCCCAGCATCATGCCAAGCACCAGCACGCCCGCCGTCAGGCGGGCCAGCAGCGCCGTCATGCCGGCGTCGCGCCCCCCCTCCACCAGCCGATCGAGCACCAGCACCGCCCCCAGCGCCCCGGCCAGCGCCGTCACCGCCAGATGCCACGCCGGTGCCGCGTCGTTCCACGCCGGACGGAGTTCCGCGCTGGTTGCCCGCAGCAGGAAAAACCCCAGCACCGCGGTTGCGACCATCGACGCCATCCGCACCCGCGCCGCGCTGCCGCCGCCGAGCGCCGCGAACCGGTGCAGCCTTGCCAGCCACGAGCGCCCCTCTGCCGCCCACAGGTCGCGCCGCATCGAGGTCCAGACGAACACCGCAAGCGCCGCCAGATATTCCGGCGTCAGCGTGGCGCCGGAGGCCAGCCAGGACGATCCATCCGGCCGCGCATATAACAGCCCGACCCGGTCCGGCCGTGCCAGCGCCGCCAGCATGCAGGCGGGCGCCGCCAGCCCTGCCGCCAGCGCCACCAGCAGCCCCAGCCGTGATGCAAGTTGCCAGGCCGGCACCCCGAACGCCCGTCCGGGCAGCGCCAGCACGAACCCGCCCACCGACAGCCCCACCAGGAACGAAACCGCCCCCCACCATGGCGTCCACGCCACCGGCCGCGCGAGGTCGAGCAATGTCACCAACATGGGATCAGCCCCGGTTGCCGAGGCCGAGATAGAACACCAGCGGTTCGGTGCCCGCCTCCGGCCGCAGCACGCTGGCGTGTTGGGTTGCCAGCGTGCGGTTGGCGGCACTCATCGGCGCGTTCAGATCGCCGAACACCAGCGCGCCGCCCGGACACATCTCCACGCAGGCCGGCAGCATCCCGGCATCGACCCGGTGGGCGCAGAAATCGCACCCATCCGCGACGCCGGAGCGCGGATCGAGCCGCCGCGCATCATAGGGGCACGCCCGCACGCAATCGCCGCAGCCGGTGCAGGCGGCGCCGTCCACCCAGACGATTCCGTCTTGCCGCCGCCGCGTCGCCCCCACCGGGCAGGCGGCGATGCACGGCGCCTCGGCGCAGTGCTGGCACAGCCGCGGCAGCAGCGCGATCCGCGGCGCCCCGTCCACCATCGCCTCATGCACCGCGACAATGCTGCGCGGCGCGGCGGGATCGGTGCCGTTTTCCAGCGCGCAGGCCACCCCGCACGCCTGGCACCCGGTGCACCGCGCCACATCCACCACCATGCCCCAGCGAGGCCCCGCATCCCCCACCGCCGGCCGCGGCACCGCCGCCCCGGCCGGGGCGAGGCTTCGGAACAGGCTCCGCCGGGTTGCTGTCGTGGGCTGGTTCGTTGACATCGGCGGTACATGCGCATCCGGGGCCGGCGCGGTCGTTGACGCATATCAAGCGCAGGGCGGCGCATCCCGACATGCAGCGGAACGATCGACCCGTCATTGCCGTGGTTGCGCCTGTGACGGGTCGATCCCTCGGCGGTTCGGCATCAGGCCGTCGGTTTGTCTTCCCGCGGCACCTCCGGACCCGCGCTGTCAGCGCCCGGCGGAAACGCAGTGGGACCGCTTCCGTGCCTGCCATAGAGGAAGGCGATCAGTGCGCACATTGCGGCCTCGGTCGTCCGTCCCGCGATCGCGGCATTCGCGGCCATCCCGGCATAGGCGGCGGCGATTGTCGTGCTATCAATACGCTCCATGATACTTGGCTTTCGGTTCGTTGTTACGACAATGCGCAATTGTACGAACAGAATCGGACGGGCCAATCAGGAATAACGGGCGGCACCAGAAAGGCACGGGAGCGTGGACCAGCCGGGATCGAGAAAGAAGAAAGCGGATCTTTCCGGTTTTTCCAGTTCTTTCTCCACATGTTTCCGCCGTTGGGCAGAGAGCCAACCAGATGGCAGCGAAGGACGGCTGCGAAGCAATTTCGCGGCTTTGTGTGGCGCCGATACGAAGACCATCGAGAACTGGCTGAACGGCCGCTGCGCACCCAAGGCGGCGAAGTTCGATGCGGTTCTCGTGGTGTTTCGCAAGGCCCGGATCGAGGACGCCCTGATCTCGTTGCTCGATGCGGCCTATCGCGCTCGCGGGGTTGCGACGGACGCCGCCCCAGCGGTCTGGCCCCGTCCCGCCGGAAAGGCCCGCCCGGTCACCGACCGCAAGATCGCTGCGCCGGAGCTGGTCGATCTTTCGCTGGACAAGCCCGGCCAAGGAAGCAGTCCAGAGGAGTTCGAGTTGCTGCTGACCCTGCTGTTCCGGACGCATCGGGTCACCGACAGGCGCTTCAGGGCAGAGATCGGGCTGCGGCAGGCGCGGCTGGTCTACGAGGCCATCGCCTGCCACCCGCGCGTAAATTCACGCTACGGGCAGCTCCCCACTCGGCCTGACGTGGTCGAGTTGCTGGAGGGCAATCAATGGCGGTTTGTCGGTCCGCTCGACGCGGAAGGGGTGCTGCGTGGCGGCCCGCCGGAGTTGGACCAACTGGCGGTCATGCAGCGGGACGGCACCGACGTGCTGCCGCGTGTGACTGTCAGCCTTCAGTGTGACCGCGACTCCGACCTTGAGGTGGTGATTCGACAGGCCGATGTGACGATGAGTGCCAGCAAGCAAAAAGTGGTGGAGCGATACCTGAAGAAATGTCTGCGCGCGCCGGATGGCAGCGTGCGGCTGGGCGAGGCCAGCCTGATCTGGAAAGACGACACATGAAGCTGACGGCTGAGCAGCGCCGCATCCTCCGCAATGTTCTGGCGGCGACTGAAACCGATGTCGTGCGCCTCGGACGGATCGCGGGATTCGAACCGGCGAGAGATTATCGTTTTGCCGATTGGCGTGGGGCGGATTTCGGCAGCCATGACTTATCCGGCTTCGATTTCGCCGGTGCCGACGTCAGAGGCGCGATCTTTTCCAAAGCAAGCGGGATCGAGCCTTCCATGTTTGTCAGTGCCGTCTGGGACGCCAGTACGGAATGGCCGCCCGACTTCCAGCCTAGCTGGCTGGATGTGACGTGGGCAGACGCCGCGGGTTGGGATCGTTATGGTAATTGGGCGAGCTTCAGCGTGCCGGCGGCGGGCGGAAGCCGGGTGACGCAGCGTCTGCGCTGGTGTCCGCCGGGGCGGTTCGCGATGGGCTCGCCGGCGGATGAGGAAGGTCGGTTCGAGTGGGAAGGACTGCAGCACGAGGTGACGCTGGCGGCGGGGTTCTGGCTGTTCGACACGCCGTGCACGCAGGCGCTGTGGGAAGCGGTGATGGGCGACAACCCGAGCGAGTTCGTCAGCCCGACGCGGCCGGTGGAGAGGGTTAGTTTCGATGACGTGCAGGCGTTCCTGGCGAAGGTGAACACGCTGGTGCCGGCTCTCGGCCTGGTACTGCCGTCGGAGGCGCAGTGGGAATATGCCTGCCGGGCGGGAACGAGCACGGCGACCTATGCGGGCGAGATAAGCATCCTCGGTGCGTTTAACGCGCCGGTGCTGGACGGGATTGCCTGGTATGGCGGCAACAGCGGCGTGGGGTTCGAACTGGAGAACGGGCTCGATTCCAGCCATTGGTCGGAGAAGCAATATGATCACACGCGTGCCGGCACGCGGCCGGTAGGGACGAAGCGGGCCAATGCGTGGGGCCTGTACGACATGCTGGGGAATGTGTTCGAGTGGTGTGCTGACCATTGGCATGACAGTTTTGAGGGGGCGCCGAAAGCCGGATCGGCGTGGGTCTATGCGGATGAGGGTGCTGCGGTCCGCGTCATCCGCGGCGGGTCCTGGAGCAACGACGCGCGCCACGTGCGTGCCGCGTGCCGCCTCTGGAGCGAGCCCGGCGACCGCCTCAGCCTCGTCGGTTTTCGCTGCGCCCGAGTTCAGTGAGAGCGGCAGCGAAGGGCGGGGAGGAGCAAGCCCAGGCGAGCGGAGCGAGCGGGCGGCGACGACCCAGCCCGCAGCGGGGCGAAAGTGAAACCTTCTCTTTCTGCATGGGGTCCAGGGGCCTGTGGCCCCTGGTGGCGGGTCCAGGGCAGAGCCCTCGTGGGGTTCGCGGCTGCAACGATACCGCCCCTTCATCCAACCCATAACCCGCCAGCATTTCCCCCGCGCACCGAAACCTGACAATCTGCTACCGTGCCAAACGGGCCGCCGGGCGGCGGACAACGCAACGAAACCCCTCGCCCGCGAGCCCGGAACACGTTCTCTCAGGGGAGTGAAATGACAAGCCCGACCATCCTCGCCGCCGCCGCCGCCCTGGCCATGGCGCTCACCGCGCCCGCCGCCCTCGCCCAAACCCCAACCCCACCACCCAAACTGGTCCTCGCCGACCACTCCATGCGCGCCAGCATGCTCATCGGCATGAAAGTGCTCGACGATCAGGGCGAGCCCCTCGGCACGATCGTGGAAATCCTGGTGAAAGATCGCGCCGCCGAACCAACGGCGGTCATCGCCGTCGCCGACCTCGGCTCGCTCTCCACCAAGCTCGTGGCGGTGCCGCTGAGCCACGTGAAAATCAAAGGCGACAAAGCCACGATGCCGGGCATGACGAAGAAAATGATGATCGCTATGCCGCTTTATGACTACGAGGGGGGGAAGTAACCCAAGGCAAGGAAGGCCAGGGCTCTGCCCTGGACCCGCCAGGGGCCGAGAGGCCCCTGGGACCCCACGACTTAAGACTTTAACGCAAGCGCGGGGCTTCGGAACTCGAGATCCAGAGCACCGGCCACCGCTTCGTGCGTGACCAGACCCGCATGCACGTTCAGCCCGGCGCGCAAATGCAGATCGTCCTGCACCGCCCCGCGCCAGCCCTTGCCAGCCAGCGCCAGCACAAACGGCAACGTCGCATTGCCGAGCGCCAAGGTCGACGTTCTGGCCACCGCGCCGGGCATGTTGGTCACGCAATAATGCACCACACCCTCCTCCACATACGTCGGCTGGGCATGCGTCGTCGGCCGGCTGGTCTCGAAACAACCACCCTGGTCGATGGCAATGTCCACCACCACCGAACCCGGCCGCATCCGCCGCACCATCTCCCGCGTCACCAGCTTCGGCGCCGCCGCCCCGGGCACCAGGACCGCACCGATCACCAGATCCGCCTCGGTCACCGCATGCTCGATCGCATCGGTGGTCGAGAACAGCGTGTGCAACTGTGACGGAAACTGCTGCTCCAGCTCGCGCAGCCGGGGCAGCGACTTGTCGATCACCGTCACCGTCGCGCCAATCCCCACCGCCATCGTGGCGGCATGCGTGCCGGCGACACCGCCGCCGATCACCACCACCCGGCCCGACGGCACCCCCGGCACGCCGCCCAGCAGCACCCCCGCGCCGCCCTGCTCGCGCTCCAGGCAATGCGCGCCCACCTGCACGCTCATCCGCCCCGCCACCTCGCTCATCGGCGCCAGCAGCGGCAACGATCCCCGCGCATCGGTCACCGTTTCATAGGCGATGCAGGTCGCCCCCAATTCAATCAGCCCGACCGTCTGGGCGCGATCGGCGGCGAGATGCAGATAAGTGAACAGCACCTGCCCCGGCCGCAGCATCGCAATTTCGCCGGGTTGTGGCTCCTTCACCTTCACCACCATCTCGGCCTCGGCGAACACGGCCGCAGCATCCGGCGCGATGCCGGCCCCGGCCGCGCGATACGCCTCATCGGGGAAGCCAATGGAAACGGCCGCCCCCTGCTGCACCACCACACTATGGCCCTGTGCAACCAGCTCGCGAACGGCGGCGGGGGTGAGCCCCACCCGGTACTCGTGGGTCTTGATCTCCTTCGGAACGCCGATCTTCACCTGGGTTTCCTCCTTGCAACGGGGCTGAGAACGCAATCGTTGGCCCCGCCGCAAGGACGTCAACCCCCGCCGTGCCGGCCGCAGCCGGAAACCCGCTCAGTCATCGTGCTTCACCTTCGGCGAGTCGTCCTCGTCCTCCGGCAAATCGTCGGCCACTTCGTCCTCCTCCTCATCCACTTCTTCCAACGGATCGGTTTCGATCAGCGTCGGCTCGGCGGCGGCGGCCTCGACGATGGGCGTCGGCGGCTGCCGGCCGGACCACCGCACCGCGGCGGCACGCGCCACCGGCGTCACCCGAGGTTTGATCCGAGGCTGCTCGACGCCACATTTCGGGCACACCGCCGGCGTGCGGGTGAGATCGTAGAACCGCACGGCGCACGCAGTACATGTCACCTTGCGGCCGAATTCAGGCTTGCCCAACAGCACCTCCAATTCCTAAAAATCAGCTCAGGTCAGCGACGCGGCCTGCATATTCTCCGAGCACGCCGGTGCGAGAGCATGATAAAACCCAGGTCCATTGCCACCGGCATTTGCCGGTCTCTTGTAAAATATAGGCCGAGCCCGAGGCATTTGCATCGTCACACCGGAAATTTATTGCCGCCCCGCCGGTGTCAGCCTTTGGTCATCAGGTAGATCCCTGTCAACGCCCCTTGACCTTCCGGGGCCCGGACTCTCCATCTATTCCTCATGACCGACCTGCTCGAAGCCCGGCCGCCGCACGCCGCATCCCCCCCGGACTTACGGGATACGACCGACCTCAGCATCGTCGGCATGACCTGCGGCTCCTGCGTCGGCCGGGTGGAGCGTGCCTTGTCGCGCGTGCCCGGCGTTCTGGGGGCGGAGGTGAACCTCGCCACCTCCCGTGCCCGCGTGGTGCATGTGTGCGGCAGGGCCGATGCAGCCGACCTCGCCGCCGCCGTTCGCAAGGCCGGTTTCGACGCCCGCCCGGCGACTGACGCCACGACCCCGACCGCCGACCCCGAACGCCGCGCATTTGTCCATCTCATCGCCGCCATCGTGCTCAGTGCGCCTTTGCTGCTGGGCATGGCCACGCATGCAGCCGGGCTGCACTGGATGCTTCCGGCCTGGGCCCAGGCCGTGATGGCCACCATCGTGCAGGTCTGGCCGGGCGCGCGGTTCTATGCGGCAGCTTGGAGTTCGGTGCGCGCCGGCGCCGGCAACATGGACCTGCTCGTCGCCCTCGGCACTTCGGCGGCCTGGGGCCTGAGCACCTGGAACCTGCTCGCCGCGCCGTCCGGCACCATGCCGGCGCTCTATTACGAGTTCCTCTGCGGTGCTGATCGCCACCGTCCTGCTCGGCAAATTCCTGGAAACCCGCGCCAAGGTCCAGACGGCCGCCGCCCTGCGTGCGCTCGCCCGCCTCCGCCCGGACACCGCCTGCCTGCGCCGAGGCACCACCGAACACAGCATCCCGATCGCCCAGGTGGTGGTGGGCGACGTGGTCGTGGTGCGCCCCGGCGAGCGCATCCCGGTCGATGGCACGGTGCTGGACGGCGGCGGCAGCGTCGATGAAATCCATGCTCACCGGTGAAAGCCTGCCGGTGGAGAAGGAAACGGGCCTCCCCGTGGCCGGCGGGTCCATCCTGGGCGACGGCGTGCTGTCGGTTCGCACCACCGCCGTCGGCGCCGAGACGGTGCTGGCCCGTATCGTTCGCCTGGTCGAGGGCGCCCAGGCGTCCAAGCCGCCGATCCAGCGCCTGGTGGACCGGGTCAGCGGCGTGTTTGTCCCTTCCGTGCTGGTGGTGGCGTTGATCACCTTCATGGGCTGGTGGGCCACCGGCGCCGATCTCGCCACCGCCGTGCTGAATGCTGTCGCTGTCCTGGTCATCGCTTGCCCGTGTGCCCTTGGGCTGGCCACGCCCGCGGCGATCATGGTGGCGACCGGCGCCGCCGCGCGGCGCGGCATTCTCATTCGCGACGCCGCATCCCTCGAAAGCGCCCGCGATGTCACGCTGGTCGCCTTCGACAAAACCGGCACGCTCACCAACGGCCGTCCCGACCTCACCGATCTTGTCCCCGCCGAAGGTAGTTCGGCCGACGACGTGCTGCGTCTGGCCGCCGCCCTGCAGGCCAACAGCGAGCACCCGCTGGCCGAGGCCATCCGCCGGCGTGCCTCCGCGCCCCCAATGGCGGAAGGCTTCCGTGCCCTCGCCGGCCGCGGCGTCTGCGCCACCGTCGAGGCCCGCACCCTGTTGCTCGGCAGCCGCCGCCTGCTGGACGAGGCCGGCATTCCCCCCGGCGCCTTGGCCGAAACCGCCGCCACCCTGGCGGCCCGGGGCCGCACTATCTCCTGGCTCGCCGAAACCGCTCCTACGCCACGCCCGCTCGGTCTGCTTGCCTTCGCCGATGCCCCGCGCCCGACCGCCCGCGAGGCCGTCGCCACGCTGCGCCGCGCCGGCATCGGCGTCGTGCTGCTCACCGGCGATTCTTGCGGTGCCGCCGATGCCATCGCTGCCGCCCTTGGCATCGACCGCGTGGCCGCCGAAATCCTGCCCGAGGGTAAAGCCGAGCAGGTCGCCGCCTTTCGTCGCCAGGGTGAGGTGGTCGCCATGGTCGGCGACGGTATCAACGACGCCCCCGCCCTGGCCGCCGCCGATGTGGGCATGGCCATGGGCACCGGCACAGACGTAGCCATGTCCACTGCCGGCATCACCTTGATGCGCGGTGACCCTGCTTTTGTACCACAGGCCCTCGACATCGCGCGGCGCACCCACCGGACCATTCGCCAGGGACTGTTCTGGGCCTTTGCCTACAATGTGATCGGCATTCCTTTGGCGGCATTCGGACTGCTTAACCCGCTCGTCGCCGGTGTGGCGATGGCGCTGTCCAGCGTGAGCGTGGTCACCAATGCGCTGCGGTTGCGAAAGTAAGCAAGACCAGGGCTCTGCCCTGGACCCTCCGTCCCGCGAAGCGTGCCTTCGGCGCGACGGGCAATGGCCCCCTGGACCCCGCAACTTTAGACTGTTGTTATACATGGGGGTGAGGAGGCGAACCGGCTCACCTCCTCACCCCCATGTATAACAACAGTCTAAAAGTAACGGGTTCCAAGGGCCTTTCGGCCCTTGGCGGGTCCAGGGCAGAGCCCCGGCCTTGCTTGCCTGTCCCACCCCAAAAGGAATCCCTTCCATGCGCGCCTGGGCCCTGGTCGAGAACGAAGCCCCCCTTCAGGAACTTGAGCTTCCCACTCCCGAACCCCAGGGCACGGAAGTGCTGCTGGAGACCACCTATTGCGGTGTCTGCCATTCCGACATTCACATCTGGGAGGGGCGTTACGACCTCGGCGGCGGCCAGGTGATGAACCTCAAGGACCGCGGCATTCCCATGCCGCTCGTCATGGGCCACGAGGTCATTGGCC
This sequence comes from uncultured Alphaproteobacteria bacterium, assembly GCA_963804495.1. Classification (GTDB taxonomy): domain Bacteria; phylum Pseudomonadota; class Alphaproteobacteria; order Acetobacterales; family Acetobacteraceae; genus Rhodovastum. Next base: position 54,290 of record CAWDQN010000002.1, read on the forward strand.
GCGTGGTGAAGCTCGGTCCCGACGCCACCGGCGTGCAGCCGGGCGACATCCGCATTGTCTTCCCCTGGATCGGTTGCGACGCCTGCGCAGCCTGCGCAGCCGAGAACGACAACATGTGCCTGACGCCGAAAGCGATCGGCGTTTACCAGCACGGCGGCTATGCAACCCATGTTCTGGCGCCGCATCCCCGTCATCTGATCGATCCCGGCACGCTAGACCCGGCGGTGGCTGCCACCTATGCCTGCTCCGGCGTCAGCGTGTTTTCCGCCATCAAAAAAATTCTGCCGCTGCCGCCCGACGAACCCGTCGTGCTGGTGGGCGCCGGCGGGCTCGGGTTGCAGGCCATCGCGGTGCTGAAGGCGCTGGGCCATCGGGCGATCGTTTCGGTGGACATCAGCGCCGAGAAGCGTGCCGCCGCCGGGCGTGCCGGTGCCTGGAAGACCGTCGACGGCGCCGGCGAGCAGGTGGCGCAGGCGATCATCGCCGCCTGCGGTGCCCAGCCGGTGGCCATCATCGATCTGGTGAACGGCACCGCCACCGCCCGTTTTGCTTTCGAAGCGCTGCGCAAGGGCGGCAAGCTGGTGCAGGTCGGGCTGTTCGGCGGCGAGCTCCGCCTGCCGCTGCCGCTCATGCCCATCCGGGCGCTGACCATCCAGGGCAGCTATGTCGGCAACCCGAAGGAACTGCGTGAGTTGGTCGCGCTGGCGCAGAACGGCGGCCTGGAGCCGGTGCCGGTGACCATCCTGCCGCAAAGCCAGGCGCATGAGGCTCTGATGCGCCTGCGCGACGGCCACGTCACCGGCCGTCTGGTGCTGAAGGCGGAGGCGGCCTAACGTGTCCGGCCAGGGGGGACTGCGCCGCTCGCTGGTGCTGCGTCGCCGCCCCGTCGGCGAGCCGCGTGCCGACGACTTCGCCGTCGTCGAGGACCCCATCCCCGCGCCCGGCGAGGGCGAGGTACTGACCCGCACCATTCTGTTGTCGATCGATCCCTATATGCGCGGCCGCGTTTCCGCGCGCGCGATCTATGCCCAGCCGGTGGCGATCGGCGGTGTGATGACGGGTGAGGCGGCGGGCGAGGTGCTGGCCAGCAATGATCCCCGGTTTGTCCCTGGCGACGTCGTTGTGGGTAGCCGCGGCTGGCAGACGCACAGTATTTCATCCGCGGCGGCGCTGACCAAGGTGGACCGGAGCGCCGCGCCGCTCGGCGCCTGGCTGGGCGTGCTCGGCATGCCGGGCACGACCGCCTATTCCGGCATGTCCGATATCGGCCAGCCCAAGCCCGGCGAGACGGTGGTGGTTTCGGCCGCCTCCGGCGCTGTGGGGTCGGTTGCCGGGCAGATCGCCAAGCGGGCAGGCGCGCGCGTGGTGGGTGTCGCCGGCGGGCCGGACAAATGCCTGTGGGTGCAGGAAACGCTGGGGTTCGACGACTGCGTCGACCACCGCTCAGGCAACCTGCGCGGCGAATTGCAGGAGGCCTGCCCGAATGGTGTCGATGTCTATTTCGAAAATGTTGGCGGCGCGGTGCAGCAGGCGGTGTTCGCCCTGCTGAACGCGCATGCCCGTGTGGTTATGAGCGGCATGATCGCCCAGTATAATGCCGCCGAGCCCCCCCCTGGGCCGAATCTCGGCTTCGTCGTCGGCAAGCGTGTTCGCATCGAGGGCATGATTGTTTCCGACAAGCCGGAGCGTTTCGCCGAATGGCGCGCGCTGGCCACCCCCTGGGTGCGTGACGGCTCGTTGCGCCATCGCGAGACCGTGGTGGACGGGCTGGAGAGTGCTCCGGAGGCGCTGCGCCAGGTTCTGCGTGGCGGCAATTTCGGCAAGATGCTGGTGCGGGTGGGGAAGGAGCCGTAGACGGGCATAAGGCTGTCAGCGCTGCTCCGGAAACAGCGACAGCAGGCCCTCGGCACTCGCCGCGCAGCGTCCCCGCTCGGTGATCAGGCCCGTCACCAGCCGGGCCGGCGTCACATCGAAGGCCGGGTTGGCGGCCTCGGATGGCGTTATCCGCACCGTTTCGATCCGCCCGTCAGCGGTGCGTCCGGTGATTTCCGTCACCTCGGCGCCGCTGCGCTCCTCGATGGGAATCTCGCGCACGCCGTCGGCCACCGTCCAGTCAATGGTGGTGGAGGGCAGGCCGACAAAAAACGGCACGCCATTGTCATGCGCCGCCAACGCTTTCAGATACGTACCGATCTTGTTGGCCACGTCGCCGGTGCGCGTCACTCGATCGGTGCCGACGATGACCAGATCGACCTGGCCGTGCTGCATCAGATGGCCGCCGGCATTGTCGGCAATCACAGTGTGCTTCACGCCATGGCTGCGCAGTTCCCAGGCGGTCAGCGCGGCGCCCTGGTTGCGCGGGCGGGTTTCGTCCACCCAGACATGCAGGTCGATGCCGCGCTCGAACGCCATGTAGATCGGCGCCAGCGCGGTGCCCCAGTCGACGGTGGCGAGCCAGCCGGCATTGCAATGGGTGAGCACGTTGACGCGCCGTCCGGTGCGGGCGGCGATGCCGGCAATGAGTTCGACGCCGTGGCGGCCGATGGCCTCGCATTGGGCGGCGTCTTCGTCGGCGATGCGGCCGGCTTCGGCATAGGCCGCACTGACAAGCGCTTCTGGCGCGACGCCACGCAGGGCCGCCAGCATGCGCTCGACCGCCCAGCGCAAATTGACCGCGGTCGGGCGGGTGGCGGCCAGCAGGGCGGCGTCCCGCGCCAGAGCTGCGGCTGAGGCGTCGTCCCGCAGCGCCAGGCAGATGCCGTAGGCAGCAACGGCGCCGATCAGCGGGGCGCCGCGCGCCTGCATGGAGCGGATGGCGTGCGCGGCCTGCCCGACCGTGGTCAGGCGCAGGATCTCCAAGTCCCAGGGCAGCTTCGTCTGGTCGAAGATGCGCACCGACCAGCCATCATCTTGGTCCACCCAGACGCTGCGGTACGGGGTGCCGTCGATCTTCATGCGGGACGCGTCCTCAGATGCGGTGATGCAGCACGCACAGCAGCGTGAACAGGCGGCGGGCGGTGGGAAAATCGATCTCCACCTTGCCGTCGAGCCGGGTGATCATGAGCTGCGCGCCTTCGTTATGCAGTCCGCGCCGTCCCATGTCGATTGCCTGGATGCGCGCTTCGCGGCCTTCCTCGATGGCCTTGGCGTGGCTGTCGACCAGCATCTGATAGTCTTTGATGAGGCTGCGGAAGGGGCCGAGCGCCAGCGCGACGGCAACCAGCGGCGTGTCGTCGGCGCGGCGGATGTCGAACACCAGCCGGCCTTCGTAGATGGACAGGCGTAGAGCGTAAGGGCCGGCGTCGCGGGCGACCGGGTGGGTCAGCGGCGCGAAGCGGTTTTCCGCCTGCAGGTCGGCGACCGCCTGCGCGCGGTCGGCTTCCAGGATGGGAGAGAGGCGTGTGAGCGGTTCGCCGTCCAGGGAGACGTGGATCAGGCGTGTGGCGCACGGGTCGGGGGGGAGGGGGCCGGTGCCGGCCGGGGTATTGGTCACGCTCAGGCACAAGCGGCCGGGGCTGGGGGCGCGATCCGATTCGCGCAGGCGCAGGATTCCGCTTCCCGGACGCGATCGGGCTGCCGGCGCATGGGGCGTGTGACGAACAGAGAGCACCTCGACCTGCTGCGGTGCTTCTATCTTGAAGGCCACGGGAGGCCGGATCAAGCGGCACGGCGTACCCGTATCCTGATCGTGCCTCCCGCGAGCGGCAAGGCCAGCGGCGCAGCCCACACTGCCAGCGGCGCAGCCCACACTGCCAGCGGCGCAGCCCACACTGCCAGCGGCGCAGCCCACACTGCCAGCGGCGCAGCCCACGCTGATCGAACCGGGCGGCGCCCCGTGCGCCTTAGCACGCCAGCGACCGCGACACCGGTATTCCGGGCGGGCCGGTTTCACGGCCCGCGCCATGAGCCGGCTCGGCAACATACTTCTCCGACCTTCGCCAACACGAGACGTACCGGGGCCGCACCGCAATCTTGCGGCGTGCCGGCCGCCGGAAGGGCGGGCACATGAACAGGCGCGTTTTCGCGCCGGGCAAACCTCGTCTTGCTGGCGCAGTCACGGCCGCCGCGCCGGTCGATCGAACGGGCGGATGCGCCGCTTTGCTGCCCGGCCTGATGGTGGAACGGCCGGTGCGTGCGATCCCGGCGCGGCTTGCCGTTGCCTGGCCGGGACACTAGGAAGGGCCGCCCCGCGCCCAGGCAACGCCAGGGCCATCGTTTGACCGCGCGCGCCGCAGCGCAAGTTCCAGCGTTGATCGCCGCCCCCCGTTCCAGGAGTGACGCATGAAGCTGCACGACGTGAAAGTGTACCCCTCCAAAGCCAAGCTGGCGCGCGAGCAGCAGCTTGCCTGGAAGATCGCGGGTGTTGCGGTCGACAAGGTTGCCGTCCAGCGCGACGTGGCCGAGATGATCATCAACCGCATCATCGACAACGCCTCGGTGGCGCTGGCCGCGATCAACCGCCGCCCGGTGGTCTCCGCGCGCGACATGGCGCTCGGCCATCCGCGCAAGGGCGGCGCCACCGTGTTCGGCGTGCCCGGCTCCAAGCGCGTCAGCCCGGAATGGGCGGCCTGGGCGAACGGCACCGCGGTGCGCGAACTGGACATGCACGACACGTTTCTGGCCGCCGACTATTCGCATCCCGGCGACAACATCCCGCCGATCCTGGCGGTCGCGCAGACGGTGGAGAAGTCGGGTAAGGATCTCATCCGCGGCATTGCCACCGGCTATGAAATCCACATCGACCTGGTGCGCGCGATCTGCCTGCACGAGCACAAGATCGACCACATCGCCCATCTGTGCCCGGCGCAGGCGGCCGGGATCGGCACGCTGCTGGGCCTCAAGCAGGAGGTGATCTACCAGGCGGTGCAGCAGGCGCTGCATGTCAGCGTCACCACCCGCCAGTCGCGCAAGGGCGAGATCAGCAGCTGGAAAGCCTATGCCCCCGCGCATGCCGGCAAGCTGGCGGTGGAGGCGGTGGACCGGGTGATGCGCGGCGAGGGCGCGCCGAGCCCGATCTATGAAGGCGAGGATTCGGTAATCGCATGGATTCTCGCGGGCCGCACGGCGCGCGACCAGGGCCTGCCCGAGGCGGTCTACCACGTGCCGTTGCCCGAGCCCGGCGAAGCCAAGCGCGCCATTCTGGACAGCTACACCAAGGAGCATAGCGCCGAGTACCAGAGCCAGGCGCTGATCGACCTGGCGTTCCGGATGCGAGAGCAAATTCCCGACTTGACCAAAATCGAGAAGATCATCCTGCACACCAGCCACCACACCCATTATGTGATCGGCACCGGCGCCAACGATCCGCAGAAGATGGACCCGAAGGCGAGCCGCGAGACGCTGGACCACTCGATCATGTACATCTTCGCCGTCGCCCTGCAGGACGGACGCTGGCACCACGTGGACAGCTACGATCCGAAGCGGGCCGCCCGGAAGGATACGGTCGAGCTATGGCACAAGATCGAGACGCGCGAGGATCCGGAATGGACGCGCCGCTACCATTCCAAGAACCCGGACGAACTGGCCTTCGGCGGGCGGGTCGAGGTGCTGCTGAAGGATGGCTCCAAACTGGTCGACGAGCTCGCCGTGGCCAATGCGCACCCTCTGGGCGCCAGGCCGTTCGGCCGGGAGGACTACATCCGCAAGTTCCGCATTCTGACCGAGGACGTCGTCTCGACCCGTGAGGCGAACCGCTTCATCGAGGTGGTGCAGGATCTGCCGCGGCTCGCGGCGGGCGAGTTGCACCTGCTGAACGTGGCCTTGCGGAAAGGCGAGCTCGAGGTCGGCAAGTCCGGCATCTTCTGAGTTACGTCATCGGTGAGACCGGGCATCAACTGAACAAGGAGGGAAAGCAATGAACGAATCCGCACCGCCCGCCACCCTGAAGCCGAAAAAGTCGGTTGCCCTGTCCGGCGTGGCGGCGGGCAATACGGCGCTGTGCACCGTCGGCCGCACGGGTAACGACCTGAACTACCGCGGCTACGACATCCTCGACATCGCCGAGGTTTGCGAGTTCGAGGAAATCGCCCACCTGCTCGTGCACGGCACGCTGCCGAACATGCACGAGCTGATTGCCTACAAGACCAAGCTGCGCGAGCTGCGCGGCGTGCCGAAGGCGGTGCAGGAGGTGCTGAAGTCGATTCCGGCCGGCGCGCATCCGATGGATGTGATGCGCACCGGCGTATCGGCGCTGGGCTGCGTGCTGCCGGAAAAGGAGGGGCATCCTTCCTCCGGCGCACGTGACATCGCCGACCGGCTGCTGGCCAGCCTGGGCCCGATGCTGCTGTATTGGTACCACTGGTCGCACAACGGCCGCGAGATCAGGATCGAGACCAACGACGACAGCATCGGCGGCCATTTCCTGCACCTGCTGCACGGCCGCGCGCCCTCGGCGGAATGGGTGCGGGCGATGCACACCTCGCTGAACCTTTATGCCGAGCACGAGTTCAACGCCTCAACCTTTGCCTGCCGGGTGGTGGCAGGCACCGGCAGCGATATGTATTCGGCGATCTGCGGCGGCATCGGGGCGTTGCGCGGCCCGAAGCACGGCGGCGCCAACGAGGCGGCGTTCGAAATCCAGAAACGCTATGCCTCGCCCGACGAGGCCGAGGCCGATATCCGCCGGCGCATGGAGCAGAAGGAGGTGATCATCGGCTTCGGCCATCCGGTCTACACGATTGCCGATCCACGCAACCAGGTGATCAAGGGTGTGGCCAAGCACCTGTCGGACCACGCGGGATCGCTGCGCATGTTCGACATCGCCGAACGCATCGAGCAGGTGATGATGGAGACCAAGCGGATGTTCCCAAACCTCGACTGGTACAGCGCGGTTTCGTACCATACGCTCGGTGTGCCGACCGAGATGTTCACCCCGCTCTTCGTTATCGCGCGCTCGGCCGGCTGGTCCGCGCACGTGATCGAACAGCGAATCGACGGCAAGATCATCCGCCCGACGGCGAACTACACAGGGCCGGAGCACGCGACCTTCGTGCCGCTGTCCAAGCGCTGACCAAGCTTCTTGCGTGACTCCCGTCGCGCACGCAGCCAGGCCCGATCGCACCCGCGCCGCGGCAGTGATGCCGCGGCGCATTTTTTCGCCGTGCGCGGGGCAAGTAATGGTGGCATTTTTATTGACACGGGCAGGCGAGAACGCAGATAGCGGGGTCAGCGTGCGCTTGATCGATTCGCCGACTCACGCACAAGCATCGGCGGGTGCGCGCAACAGGGAAGGTACGGTCGATGGGCCGCAGTCTTGTCCGGGCAGAGCGCCGCCGACAGCGCCGCAGCGCCGACAAGAAACACGCCCTCCGCCTGCCAGAGATATCGATGCGTGCGGCGCCCGTACACGTGGCAACGGCATTTGCGGGAGTGGAACGCGCATCAACGTCGGCGGCACACCGGGCCGCCCGCGCGATCGGAATGACGCGGACGCAGACGCGCCGCCTCATGCTTCGTGACCGCAGGCGGGTGTGCCGGTCTGTCGCCGTCCCGCCGCGTGCCGGCTGCATGGTGCGGAACCAGCCGCACTGCGGCGGTCCGGGGGGGCGGCGTCCTTCACCACGGCAAACAAGGAGTTCCTCCAGGTGACCACCGAGGCGACGAAAACCCGACCGAGTGCCGTAGCGCTTGCAGTGCGGGCCACCACCAAGAAGGCGGCTGCCAAGCCGGCTGTCAGGAAGGCCGCGCCCAAGACGGCGGCGAAGAAGCCCACTGCCAAGGCGGCGGCAGCGAAACCGGCTGCGAAGAAGGCCGCGCCGAAGAAGGCGGCGGCGACGAAGGTCGCGGCCCGCACGGCAGCGAAAAAAACGGCCGTCGCGAAAAAGACAGCGGCGCCAAAGAAAGCCGCTGCACCCAAAAAGACTGCGCGCACCGCTGCCGCCACGCCGAAGAAGACAGTGGCCAAGCGGGCCGCACCGGTGAAGGCGAGCGCCCGCAAGGCCGCGCCGGCGAAGGCAGCGGCGAAGGAAGCCGTGAAGCGCACCATCACGCGGCGCAAGAAAACCGAGAGTCCGGCTCCGGCTCCGACGGAGCCATCGGGCGGCGGCGAAGCCGCGACCTGACCAGATGCGGCCGCGTGACCGAGGCGCCCGCGAGGGCGCCTCGTTTGCTTGACCGCTTGTGCGGAACCGAAACACGCGGGTTCCAGCTGAACCGCGGCCGCGGTCTGTGTGCGTGCCACAACATCAGCAGTCTCGGTTCGCCTCCGGCATCGCGAACGCCTTGAGGAAAAATCAGGCGCGCCGGATGTGCCAGTTTTCAGGGCCATGAGCGGTGGGGCGCTGCTGCCCTTAGCAAGGCTCCCGGGCACGGCGGGATCGATTTCGGCGCCGGTGCGCAGGTTGCGCACCCGCAGGCGGGTCGCTGCCGCTGTCTCACCGCCGACCACCACCAGCTGACGCACAACAAGCCTTGCCAGCGCCCTCGGCGGTTTCGGCCAATGCCTGTCAGACCAACCAACCTGCGGCGTCATCCCCCAGCAGCGCCTGCACTGACCCGACGCGCTCTGGCGTCACGGCGGTCTCAATGACCATCGGCAGGTCCCCCGGGTCGCTTCGCCGCTCATTGCACCGCCTGTCGCGCCAAAGCCGCGGCATCAGGCGTGGCATGCGGATCGAGTTTCAACAGCGCAGATGCGCACGTGCCCGCCCGATCTGAGCCGGCGGGGCGCGAGCGCGCACAAGCCGGCGATCACCGCGCCCGGACCCGGTCCATCGGACTGCGTGCCCGCATCGGCGCGCGGCGGCAGCAGTCCGCTGCGGCGAAAATTCTCCGCCAGGCCAATTGGCACGCCCGCTCCGCCGGTGACCATCGCGTGCGGCGCCGGCGCCTCGCCGAGGGCGCGCAGATGTCTCTCTGTCAGGGCATCGACGATCGGCCGGCTCCGCCCTTGTTCTTTGAGGCCATCATGGCGCGGCGGATCGCCGCTGCTCCCTGCTCGACGGTCGCGAACGCCACCAGCTCCATCGGCGCCCGCGTCTGGCGCTCCAGCACACGCTTCAGATTGGCATCACGCACCGTGTCAACCGATGCTTCTCCATGCCGCTCTCGTGCAGTAGCGTCGCGCCGATGAACAGATGGCCCTGGTGGACGGTGCGGGCTTTGGCGGGACAGGCTGGGCGGGCGAGCGCGAAGCGGGTTCCGAGCATATCCATCGGTGCTTCGCCAATCGGGCCGATAATGCTGGTCTCGGTGCTGTCGAAAGTCGAGCCGAGGTTGAAAAAAATGCCGGCAGGCCGCGCGCATGCAGCCATGCCAGGGCGGCGAGGGTCTCGCTGACGGCCTGCTGCGCCTTGGCGGTGCGCGACCTTGGTACGATCACCACCGTGTCGGTTCCGGGATGCTCCCCGGCAGGCCGATGGTTTGCACCGTGTGCATGCCATTGCGCACGAGCACTGATGCCAGCTCGGTGGCGCCGGTAATGTCGCCGGCGACGCAACCCAGAAGTGTGTGGGTCATGAGCAATGCGGCCGGGGCTCGACCGTGGCCCCGTGTCGCGCGGAGCGCGCCCGAAGCTCGATGGGCATTGCCCCTTTGGAACCCATTTCTTATGTAACGGGGGGGTTCAGGCAGAGCCCGGGCCTTGCTTTGCTCCTCACGCTCTGATCGCCTCGGCAAACAACAGCGCCTGCGTCCGCCAGTCCGGAAGCTTTCGCCCCTCGGTCCAGGCCGCCTCAGCGGTCGCCCGCCTCAGCTGACCGTCGAAGATCAGCCGGCGCAGCGATTTCGACAGCATGACCTCGTCGCCCGGCGCGCACACCACACCGCTCAGTGGCGTCACCAACGCACCGGCGGCGCCGCCGGCGGTAATGGCGACAGGAATGCCGCGTTTCAGCGCCTCGGCGATCGCGATGCCGTAGCCTTCCCAGTGCGTCGCCAGGGCAAAAATATCGGTGCTCTGCCATAGCAATTCCAAAGTCGGCGCGTCGGCTTCGCCAGCGAAGGTCACGCGCTGGGAAATGCCGAGCTGTTCGGCGAGCGCACGTAGCGCGCCGGCGTGAACCCTGTCGCGGGCGGCGCTGCCGACGATGGTCAGATGCCAGTCCAGGTCGAACAGTTTGGCCAGTGCGCGCAGCAGCACATCGTGACCCTTGCGGGGCACCAGCGCGCCGAGCGAGAGAATCGCGCAGGCGGGGCCACCCGAACCCGGGCTGCGCGGCGCATTCGCAGTGCCGGGCCGCACGATGGCGATGCGCTGCGGGTTGACACCGAGTTCGGCGGTAAGTTGGTGGGCGGTGGCGGCGCTGGTCACGATCACGCGTGCCAGCAGTTTCACCAGCGTACGTTCGGCTGCGCAGACCGCAGTGCGGTCGGCCTCGGTGTAGCCGGCCTCCAGGGCGGTGGGATGATGGATCAGTCCGACGCTGTGGCGCGCAGCCAGGGCCGCGGCGCGGTCGCGAAACGCCGGCAGGCCCAGGCCGTCGATTACCGGCACCACGTCGGCCGCCAGCGAGTCAAAGGCCGCATTGGCCGAGGCGCGCGCCGCGTCGTCGGCCAGCGGGTGGCGGCCGGCGAGCTCGATCGCCTGCGCGTCGTGGCCGGCGGCGCGCAGCCCGTCCAGAATGGCGCGGTCGTACTCAGTGCCACCGGAAATGCCGTGCAGAGGGGCGGGAGCCAGCAGCGAAATGCGCATCAGAGCTGCGCGCCGCCGGCGATCATGATCGGGTCATGGATTGTCTGTCTGAACATCGTGGGGTTCCAACTGTGCGCGCATGGGACAGTCCGCGCGCCAGCACCGCTTCGCGCAGCCTGTTGCTGACCGGTTTCGTTGTCATCCCCTGCATGGCGGCGCGCGTATCACGCGCGCGCCGCGGGAGGTAGGGGCTTCGCCACCGGACCCTAGAGCAACATGGGCCAGAGTGGCGATAGGCAGCCGATTAGGTTGCTCGATAAAGCAGAGAGCTAGAGCGCTCTGACCGTTTACGGTCATGGCGAAAACGCCTTAAATTCGTGCCGAAATAGCGAGCGGGGAAGGTGTGCGCGGGCCTGCAAGCACGCCGGAGGCGCCGTAGCGCGGTGGCGTGGCCGGGTGATTGCGCGCCGCCCGCGCAATCACCGCGATGACCCGGCCCTGCGCCGCCAGGCCGCGCTCCAGCAGGCGCCGGTTCTCGGCTGCGAGCGCGCGCAGGCGGGCGCTCAGCTTCATCGCCGCCTCACGCGCAGGCAGCGGCAGGCCGCCGGATGCCTGCGTGTGTCCCTGCGCGCGGACGAAGGCGGCGGCGGCGCTTTGTTTGGCCGGCAGCAGGGCAGCTGCGGCGGCGAGGTCGAGCGAGCCGAGCAGCCGGTTCTCCTGCTCTAGCAGGGCGCAGAGGGCGGCAGCGGCGCTGGCAAGGTCGTCGGGTCGGGGAGGGGTCATCGGTGGGTCTCCGCTTCCTGCAGACGCAGCATCTGCTGCCAGACCGGCACGGCGAGGCCGAGGCCGCCGCGCGCTTCCATCTGGCGGGCGATGGCATCGGTGAGGAACGGCTTGAATGCCTGCTCGCCGTCGCCGCCGCCGAACAGGCCAGCGGAGGTGTCCACCGTGTCGAACATCGGGGCGAGTAGTTTCGACAGTGCCATCGCCTCGAAATCCTGTGCGGCGTGCCAGGCGCGGGCGGCGCCGGGGCTGGCGAGTTCGGCCTGGCTCGGCTGCAGCGGGATCATCACCGCACCTGCAAATCGGCCTGCAGCGCGCCGGCGGCCTTGATGGACTGTAGGATCGTGATCATGTCGCGCGGCCCGACGCCGAGCGAATTCAGCCCGGCCACCAGGTCGCGCAGGGTGATATTGCCGCTGAGGATGCCCAGGCGTTTGTCGTGCTGGTCGTCCACCTGGATGTTGGTGCGCGGCACGGTGGTGGTGGTGCCGTTCGACAGCGGCCCGGGCTGGCTGACCTGCGGCGTCTCGGTGACCCGGATGGTCAGGTTGCCCTGGGCGATGGCGACGGTGCTGACGCGGACATTCGAGCCCATGACGATGGTGCCGCTGGCTTCGTCGATCACCACCACGGCGGCGTTGTCGGGCTCGACGCGCAGGTTCTCGATGCGGGCGAGCGACTCGATCACATCGCGGCTGCCGAGGTCGATGCCGACGGTGCGCGGGTCGGTAGCACGGGCGGTGTCGGCGCCGATGGCATGGTTGATCACCTCGGCGATGCGCAGCGCGGTGGTCAGGTCGGGGTTGCGCAGGCCCAGGCGCAACGCGGCATGGCTGCCGAGCTGGTAGCCGATCTCGCGCTCCACCGTGGCGCCGTTGGCGATGTTTCCGGACGTGGGGACGCCGCGGGTAACCGAGGAAGCAGCGCCGCGGGCAGCGATGGCGCCGGTGGCGACCGCCCCCTGGGCGACCGCGTAGACCTCGCCGTCGGCGGCCAGCAGGGAGCTGACCAGCAGGGTGCCGCCCGTCAAGTCCTTGGCGTTACCCAGGGCGGAGACGGCGACATCGATCCGGCTGCCGGTGCGGGCGAAGGGGGGCAGGTTGGCGGTGACCATGACCGCCGCCACGTTTTTGGTCTGCAGCTTGGCCTGCTGGTCGCGGGTGTTGACGCCCAGCCGCTCCAGCATGCCGATCAGCGATTCGCGGGTAAACACGGCCGAATCGAGGTTGTCGCCGGTGCCGTTCAGCCCGACCACCAGCCCGTAGCCGACCAGCTGATTGTCGCGGACGCCTTCGACATCGGCGATGTCCTTGATGCGAACCTGCGCCACGGCGGGGGCGGCGATCGGGGCTGTGAACGCGAGGAGGCTGGCGAGGAGCAAGGTGGTCCGGTACGGCAACGCGTGTTCCTTAGTGTTGGCCCAAGCGGTCTACGAGGGAGACGTTAATGACTGGCTGTCATGCTGGACCGCGAACACGCAAGGCACGTGCCAGCAAGCGAAACAGCCGGTCCGTGCTGCTCCGGCCCACCTGGCTCCCGGCAGCACCTGCCGGCCGGCAGGAAGGGCCCAGCAAGGAGGGTGCGGATGACGCAAGTGGATGGAATCGGACCATTGCTGCCAGCTGCGCGCGGCCCGGCGCGCGCTTTAGGGCGTGCCACGGGATTCACGGTGCCGTCCGGCCGGGCCGAATCGGCTTCGGGCACCGCGGGAGCTGAGGCGGCCGAGGTAGCCGAGGTGGCGTTCGGCGGCATGCTGGCGTTGCAGGAGGTCGAGAGCGAGCCGGTACGCGACAGGGAGGCGCGTCGCCGCGGGCAGCAGATGCTGGACGAATTGCTGCGGCTGCAACGGGCGCTGCTGGCGGGGCCGCCGGACCCGGACGCCTTGTATCGCCTGGCAGAGCTGGCAACCGACATTCCGGATGCCGCCGACCCGGCACTGCGGCGGGTTGTGGCGGAGGTGACCCTGCGGGCGCGGGTCGAGTTGGCGCGTCACGAGACGATCACAACCGGCTGAGAGCGTTGTCATGATCTGGCAGCCATGTCCACTTGGCGCGCCAGACTTGCGTGGCTATAAGCCGCCGGACTCCTGTCGGGTTTGCTGACATCTCAGCATGCCGCGGCGGTGGGCCGCCGAAAATTCCGCAGGATTTGTCCCGATGATGATGACTCTGCCCCCCGATTATCGCCCGTCGGAGGACGAGGAGTTCATGAATCCTCTCCAGCTGGAGTATTTCCGCCAGAAACTATTGCGTTGGCGCGTCGAATTGTTGCGCGAGGCGGACGGCACGCTGGCCAGCCTGTCGCAGGGCGGCATTCTGGAGGCGGACATCACCGATCGTGCCAGCGTCGAGACCGACCGGGCGCTGGAACTTCGTACCCGCGACCGCGCCCGCAAGCTGATTGCCAAGATCGACCAGGCACTGGCGCGGGTGGAGACCGGAGCTTACGGATTCTGCGAGGAAACCGGTGAGCCGATCGGCCTGAAGCGGCTGGAGGCGCGGCCCATTGCCACCCTGTCGATCGAAGCGCAGGAGCGGCATGAGAGGATGGAGCGGGTGCACCGGGACGACTAAGGCGACGCCCAAAAATTCCTGCTTCAGGGAGGGATTCCGGGTGGAGCAGACGATTCGAGCGGCGCTATCCAACTGATTCGTGAATTCTTGGGTGTCGCCTAAGGAAGGCCAGGGCGCGGCACTGCCATCTGGCGGGTCCAGGGCGGAACCCTGGATTTGCTTAATCAGCCCTCTGCACGGAGTTCCCCCAGCACCCGGCCATTCTCGGCATCGATCTCCTGCAGAGTGACCTTGTAGCCCCATAGAACCTGCAGATGGGTCAGCGTCTGCCGGGCCGAGGCATCGTGCAGCCGCTGCTTGCGGCGGGAGACATAGGTCAACTTCAGGCTGCGGTCGCCAGCCAGGTCAATGTCGGTGGCCTCGATCAGCGGCGCCGCGCGGGCCGGATCGTACTGGTCGGCCAGCAGCGAGCGGATGTGGCGGAAGCCGCTGTCGTCGTGGATTTCGGTCACCACCAGCGCCGGGTCGCTGGCCTTGTCATTCAGATTCACCATGCGGTAGGCGCGCATCACCTTCGGGCCGAGGAACTGGCGCACCAGGCTCTCGTCGCGGTATTCGGCCCAGGCTTCGCGCAGCGTGGCCCAGGGGTCGCCGTTGCCGGCGAAGGCGGGGAACCAGCGGGCGTCCTCCTCATCCGGGTCGGTGCAGATGCGCTCGATATCGCGCATGATGGCGAAGCCGAGCGCGTAGGGGTTCCAGCCGTTGAAGCCCGGATCGGCTAGCGTCGGCTGACGGGTGACCGCGGTGTGGGAGGCGAGGAATTCCATATAGGCGCCGTCGCTGATCCGGCCGCGATCGTGCAGCCGTGTCATGATGGCGTAGTGCACCGCGGTGGCGCAGCCCTCGTTGGCCAGCTTGGTCTGCATCTGCGGGTAGAAATACTGCGCCGCCACCCGGACGATGCGCACCAGCTCACGTTCCCAGCGGCGCAGCTTCGGCGAGTGCTTCTCACACAGATACAGCAGATTTTCCTCAGGCAGGTTCAGCGCCGCCTTGGCTTCGTTCACGCCGGTCGGGGACACCGCTGGGCGGTCGCTGCCGGGCACCGTGCTCCACAGCGGGTTGAAGCTTTCCTCCTCGTATTTCTGCCGCTCGCGGGCGCGCGATTCCTCGTCGGCCAGGCGCCATTTGCGCCGCAGGTAGCGGTGCACCCCCTGGCCCTGCAGCGCGTGCGCGGCATCCAGGATGCGTTCCACCGCGGCCAGCCCGTGCCGCTCCTCGCATTCGGAGACGAAGCGGCGGGCGAAAGCCAGATAGTCGAGGATGCCGTCGGCATCCGTCCACTGACGGAACAAATGATTGGTGCGAAAGAAGTGGTTATGGCCGAAGCAGGCGTGCGCAATCACCAGCGCCTGCATCGTCATCGAATTCTCCTCCATCAGATAAGCGATGCAGGGGTTCGAGTTGATGACGATCTCGTAGGCTAGACTCTGCATGCCCGCGCGGTATAGCAACTCGTCGCGGGCGAAGCGCTTGCCGAAGCTCCAGTGCCGATACATCAGCGGCAGGCCGACGCTGGAATAGGCGTCGAGCATCTGCTCGGAGGTGATCACCTCGATCTGGCTGGGGTAGGGGGTCAGGCCCAATTCGCCGCAGGCGATCTCTTCACAGGCGCGGTAGGTGGCATCCAGGCTGGCAAAGTCCCATTCGGCGCCGTCGAACAGCAGGGTCACGATGCGACCGCCCCCGCCGGGTCCTTGCGAAACAGGTCGGCGAATACGCCCCAGACATCGCGCAAATCCGACAGCCGGCGCATGGCGAGCTGCGGGGCACCCTCGCCGACGATGCTGCGGTAGGTGCCCCACAGGCTGGTTTCCAGCCCGCGTGCGATGCCGAACCGCTCCTCCTCGCCCTGGCCGGTTTCCACATAAGCGAAGTAGCGGACCAGCGGCAGGATGCGCCCCATCAGCGCCACCACGGCGGCGGCGTCGGCGTGCAAATTGTCGCCGTCCGAAGCCTGGGCGACATAGATGTTGAAGGCGCTGGGCGGGAAGCGTTCGGCCTGCACCCGCAGCATTTCGGTCAGCGCCGAGGACACCACGGTGCCGCCGGTCTCGCGCGAGCGGAAGAACGTATCCTCGTCCACTTCCTGGGCGCGCTCGGTGTGGCGGATGAACACCACATGCACACGCTCGTATTTGCGCTCGAGGAAAAGGTGCAACAGCATGAAGAAACGCTTGGCCAGCCCCTTCATGTGCTCGGTCATCGAGCCGGACACGTCCATAAGGCAGAACATCACCGCATCCTGGGCCGGCAGGCGGACGCGCTCGTGGCGGGCGTAGCGCACATCGATCGGATCGATGAAGGGAATGCGCGCGGTGCGGCGAACCACCACGTCGAGGGCGGCGCGGGCCGCGGCGAGGCGAGCGGTATTGCCTTCCGCCACCGCGTCGGCCACCTCCTGCTCGGCGGCCGCTAGTTCTTCGCGGTCCGGGCGGCGCAGCGCCACCCGCCGCGCCAGGCTGTTGCGCATGGTGCGCCGTACATCGAGCGAGGTGGGCTGCCCGGCGATCGAATAGCCGGCCCGGCGCGGCTTGCTCAGCATCGCCTCGCCGAGCTCGGTGCGTGCCAAACGCGGCAGTTCGAGTTCCTCGAAGAAGCAGTCGAGGAACTCCTCGCGCGTCAGGGTGAATTCAAAGGCGTCCTCGCCGCCGCCGGTATCGGCGGCCTCGCGTCCGCGTCCGCCACCGCCGCCCTGCGGCTTGGGAATCCGGTCACCGCGGTTGAGCGTGCCGGTGCCCGGCAGCACGTAGTCGCCGTCCGCCCCGCCGGCCTGGCGGAAGGAGGGTTCGCCCGTGCCGGCGACGCGGACCTTCACCTCCTCGTCGGAGCTGACATCGGAGACCCGTCTCCGGTCGATGCTGTCGGCGACCGCGCGGCGGACTTGCGCCTTCACCCGCGCCAGGAAGCGCTGCCGGTTGGGCAGGCTCTTGCCCTGGGGATTGGGGCGGCGGTCGACGATCATCATGGCGGTGTCCGAACCCTGTACTTCGATGCGGCCTTTGGCCGCGTGAACGGATGCTACCCCGATTTCTGCACCCGCATGAACCACTCCACTGAGCGGCGCACCTGCCGCTCGGTGTAGCCCCGCTCCTTCATGCGGGCGATGAAGTCACCGTGCTTGCGCTCGGTATCGGCGTCTTTTTTCGCGCCGAAAGAAATGATCGGCAGCAGATCCTCGACCTGGCTGAACATCCGTCGCTCGATGACCTCGCGGATTTTCTCGTAGGCGGTCCAGCGCGGCATGCGCCCGCCGTCGCGGGCCTTGGCGCGCAGCGCGAACTTCACCACCTCGTTGCGGAAGTCCTTGGGGTTGGCGATGCCCGCCGGCTTCTCGATCTTGGTCAGTTCGGCGTTCAGCTCGTCGCGGCTCATCAGCGTGCCGGTATCGGGGTCCTTGAAGTCGGCGTCCTCGATCCAGGCATCAGCCAGCGAGATGTAGCGCTCAAACAGGTTCTGGCCGTAGTCGCTGTAGGACTCCAGGTAGGCTTTCTGAATCTCGTTTCCAATGAACTCGGCGTAACGCGGCGCCAGCATTGACTTGATGAAGTTCAGCAGCTTCTTCTCGACCTCCTCGGGGAACTGCTCCTGGCGCAGCAGCCTCTCCAGCACGAACATCAGGTGCACCGGGTCAGCGGAGATCTCGGTGCTGTCGTAGTTGAAGGTCTGCGACAGCACCTTGAAGGCGAAGCGGGTGGAAATGCCAGCCATGCCTTCATCCACGCCGGCGGCGTCGCGGTATTCCTGCACCGCGCGCGCCTGCGGGTCCTGTTCCTTGATCGCCTCGCCGTCATAGACGCGCATCTTGCTGAACAGGTTGGAGTTCGGATGATCCTTCAGCCGGCTGAGCACGGCGAAACGGGCCAGCATCTCGATAGTTCCGGGGGCGCAGGCGGCGTCGGCGAGCTCCGAGGATTCGAGCATCTTGCGGTAGATTTTCTGCTCCTCGGTCACCCGCAGGCAGTACGGGACCTTGACGACATAAATACGGTCGATGAAGGCCTCATTGTTGCGGTTGTTCTTGAAGGTCTGCCACTCCGCCTCGTTCGAATGTGCCAGGATCAGGCCCTGGAAGGGCAGGGCGCCGATGTTCTCGGTGCCGACGTAGTTGCCCTCCTGGGTGGCGGTCAGCAGCGGGTGCAGCATCTTGATCGGCGCCTTGAACATCTCGACGAATTCGAGCATCCCCTGGTTGGCCCGGTTCAGCCCGCCGGAGAAGCTATAGGCGTCGGGGTCGTTCTGCGCGAAGGCTTCCAGCTTGCGGATGTCCACTTTGCCGACGAGGGTGGAGATGTCCTGGTTGTTCTCGTCGCCAGGCTCGGTCTTGGCCACCGCGATCTGGCGCAGCCGGCTGGGCATCATGCGCATGACGGAAAAGCGGAAGGCGTCGCCCCCGAACTCGCCCAGCCGCTTCAGCGCCCAGGGGCTGATGGGGCCGCGGATGGCGCGCCGCGGAATGGCGAACTCGCCTTCCAATGCCTCTGCCATCTGCGGGTCGGAGAACAGGGCGAGCGGGCTCTCGAACACGGGGCTGATTTCGTCGCCGGCCTTGAGCACGTAAATGGGCTCGTGCTCCATCAACTCCTTGAGCCGTTCAGCCAGGGAGGATTTGCCGCCACCGACCGGGCCGAGCAGGTAAAGAATCTGCTTGCGCTCCTCCAGCCCCTGGGCGGCGTGGCGGAGGTAACCGACGATGCGTTCGATCGTCTCCTCCATACCGTGGAATTCCGAGAACGCCGGATAGCGGCGAATGGTGCGGTTAGCGAAGATCCGGCCGAGCCGCGGGTCGCGCGAGGTGTCAACAATCTCGGCCTCGCCGATCGCTGCCAGCAGTCGCTCCGCGGCGCTGCTATACATCCGCGGGTCGCTGCGGGATTGCTGGAGATAGGCCTCCAGTGTCAACTCGGCATCGCGACGCTGCTCGAAATGGCTCGAGAACCGCGAGCGAAGAACATCAATGCCCATTCGCAGACTCCTCACGCATCGGGGCGGTACCCGGCCGCATCGCGCCCCTTCAGTCTGTGATACGGATGACCCGGCCCGGCACTGCCGAGGTCCCCCGATTGTTTAAAGGAGAGGCGCCGGAATTACCCTCCTCCAAAACTTACGTCGCGAAAGCTGAAAAAACAGGGTGTGTGGTGATTCGGTCCGATCATGTTGCGCTGAAGACCCACCTGCCGGTGACGCACCTGTCGGGCCCGGCTTTGTCGTGGCTGAGGCTGCCGGTCCCCCGCCTTACGAGCGGCGAGCCACGGACCTGCCTTGTCGGGCCAGACAACACGCCCCTATTGCTTCGTCGCATACACCTTCGCGTGCGGTAAAAGCCTCGCCGCAACCCAAACGGGCGCGACCGTACCGGACCAGATTGGTCATCCCCTGATTCGGTTTCTTTTGCGTCGGTGTTCCGTACGTCCCGGCGCCCACTGGGCGCCACGGAATAAGGATGCTCGCACGCCACGCGGGAGAAATCCAACTTAATCGACCGACCGAAGAAGCCATCCCGCACGGATCGAGAGGCCAGGGCCGCTGCCTCTCCGCGCACAGAGACCGGTGCCGCCGCGCGTGGTTTCCCACCGGCGGGTGACCCTGCTGCGGGCATCGGATGGGCCGCAGCAATTTCGTAGCCGCGGCCGCAAAGGGGAATTCGACAATTGTGAATATTTTCATGGCATAAATGGCGCATCCAGGCAACCGGCATTCCTGCCGCCCGGCATCGGATCAGGGCGCGCCGCGGCGACATTCGTCCGACCCCGGCGGGCCGCACGCGGCGTGCGGGCGTTCACCGATTGCCGCTCGGCGGCATGCAACCCGAGGGTGCGGAATCTCGCGCCGCTTCCGTCCGGCGATTGGCCACGATGCAGTCGTTGCCGGCGAACCACCACGGCATGCTTGCCGCCGCCTCCCCGTCCATGCCACGGCACCACGAGGCACCGGGATGCGGCGCCGGCGGGAGAGGCCATGGACGCCTGGATCGAACTGGCGCGTGCGCACGGGCCCGGTGGGGAGAGCCTCGTGTTGCGTCAGCGTGGCGGCACGTTCGAAATCCGTTGCGACGGCTGGGACCTGATGTCCAACCGGGCGCACCACTCCGAGCAGGCGCTGGGCCGGTTGGGGTGCGAGGGTCTGCCAGGCGCGCACCCGCATGTGCTGATCGGCGGCCTGGGCATGGGTTACACCCTGCGCGCCGCCTTGGACACGTTGCCCGCCGGGGCGCGCGTGACGGTGGCGGAGGTGCTCGCCGAGGTGGTGGACTGGAACCGGGGCCCGCTCGCCGATCTCGCCGGCCGGCCGCTGGACGACCCGCGCGTCGCGCTGTGCCGCGCCGATGTGGCGACGCTGCTGCACGGGGCGGTGTTTGAGGCGATCCTGCTCGATGTCGATAATGGGCCGGATGCGGCCATGGTGGCGGGCAACGCGGCGCTGTATTCCGGCAACGGGCTGCGCCGGTTGTGCGCAGCGCTGGTTCGCGGCGGGCGTCTGGCCGTCTGGTCGGCGGATCGTTCGCCCGCGTTTGAGGCCCGGCTCAGCATATGCGGATGGCGCTGGCGGCGCGTCGATGTGCCGGCGCGCGGGGCGGCGGACGATCCGTTGCATACGCTTTATCTGGTAACAGCTTGAAGCAAGAAAGGGCTAGGGCATTGCCATGGACGGGCCCAGCGCGCCTTCGCGCGACAAGGTAGTGGCCCGCTTGACCCCACTGCTTAAGTAACGGTCCCAAGGGCGCAGTTGTTGGTTGGATCCGGGGCTACGCCCGACGACATTCTGGTAACAAAACGTACTAACTCGCAACCGATCCAGAGTTACCTGGCGGCTGTTGCTGCACTGCGAGACAAGATGTGAAGTTTAACAATTACCTGCTCGCACACTTCCGAACGATTGCATATACTGTTTCGTAAGAGCCGATACCTTCCTTCCCCACCGCTGGAGCCTTGCATGAAGCGAGCCCTTCTCGTTGCCGGTTTTCTTCTCTCCCTTCCCTATGCGGTGCCCTTCGCGCACGCGCAGGACGCCGAGGAAGGAAAGAAAATTTTCAAGTCAATCTGCAATCTCTGCCACGAGAACATCAAGAACAAGAATCGGGTCGGGCCATCACTCTATGGCGTCATCGGCCGTCACTCCGGTATTGTGCCGGGCTTCGCTTACTCAGATGCCAACAAAAATTCCGGCATTATCTGGACCGAGGACGTGCTGTTCAATTACGACGAAGATCCCCAGAAGATGGTGCCCGGCACCAAGATGACCTACACCGGGTTGAAGGACCCGCAGAAGCGCCGCGATCTGATCGCCTACCTGAAGACCCTCCATGACTGACACACACAACGATTGACGCAAGCAACGACGAAACTGAGCGGCGCCGGTCCCATGCGGCCGGCGCCGCCAAGGCTTGGCGCCCACGTGAAATCCGACGCCGCTCCGGCAGCACCCACCCATGATCGGGACGGGCAGGAAAAGACTGTACCCTTTACCCAAACCGCGCCGAAATCAAAAACAAGCCCTCGCTGACGTCGCCACAACGAACTAGCTTTGCTGCACCGCAAAACGGCCGATGCTATTACAAATGGTTGCTCGCAATATTCCGAGATTTATCTATACTTCGTGGATCAGGCAAGCCTTACAACGCCAACAGCAGGAGCCACGGATGAAAAGAACTCTTCTCGGCGTCGGTGTCTTCTTTTCCGCCGCGATGTTGCAGGCACACGCGCAAGATGCTGAGGCCGGCAAGGTCGTTTTCAAAAACATCTGCAACCTCTGTCACGAGGCGAGCGAGGGCAAGAACCGGGTCGGCCCCTCACTCTATGGGGTCGTTGGCCGCAAAGCTGGGACATTGCCTGGCTTCAACTATTCAGAGGTGGTGAAAGGGTCCGGCTTCGTCTGGACCAACGAGACGCTCGACAAATGGATCGCCTCGCCGCAGACCACCGTGCCCGGAACAAGAATGACCTATGCCGGGCTGAAGGACGACAAGAAGCGGCATGACGTGATCGCCTTCCTCGACACCCTTCACCATTGACGTCAGCGACGCCGGCCGCATCCGGCCGGCGTCGCCGCTTCGTCTTATTTCGCCGGCAATTGGCTGCGCAGGAACTCGCCGATCAGGATGGTGGTCGGCTCGGTGATCTCCTGGTCGCCCTGGTTGTCGGCAATCAGGTCGTTCGTGAATCCGACCGTGCTGTGGTCGTCCTCCGCCGCCGCGGCGTTGCGCAGATTGATGAGCAGTTTGTTCAGTTCGTCGTGGGTGCGCTGCAGGCGTTCCTGTTCGGCCTTGACCCGGTCAGCGAGCGCGATCGCCCAGCGCATGTCCGGGGTGGCGTCCTCGTCGGCCAGCGTCGGCAGCAGCACCAGCGGTGGCAATACGGTCTCGGCCTGGTGGGCCAGATGCGGGCCCATGACGATCAGCACCTTCTGGGCCGCCAGGCCGCTCGGGGCGCTGCGCTTGGCGATTTCGCCCAGGCGCTCCAGCACGCCTTCGTGTTCCACCCGTTCGGATTGCGGGATGTCCACCCCCGGCTGAGCGCGCGCCACGCCGCCCGGGCCGGGCCAGCAGATGACGCAGGCAAGCGACACCGCGGCGAGCGCGGCCATTCTGGCATGCATGCAGGATACTCCGTTGAAATCGGGCGCGGCCGGCACCGGCCGCCCCGGCTGCCGCTGAAGGAATCGCATCGGACCGGTGGCGCGCATGCGCTTTATTGTGCCGGCAGACGAGCGCGCAGGAACTTGCCGATCAGGATCGTGGTCGGCTCGGTGATTTCCCGGTCGCCCAGATCGTCGCCAGCCATGTCCTTGGTGAAGGCGACGGTGTTCTCGTCGCCGGCATCGTCGGCGGCGCCGAGCAGGCCGATGAAGGCATCGCTCAGCCCTTCGTGGATTTTCAGCATCTCGTGCTGCTTGGCCTTGAGCTGGTCCGCCAGGCCGATCGCCCAGCGCATCTCCGGCGTGACCTTGCCGGCGGCCAGCTCCGGCAGCAGAATCAGCGGCGGCAGGATGATCTCCTCCTCGATGGCCATATGGGGCACCAGCAGGTCGAGCACCTTCTGCGCCGCCGCCCCCTCCGGCCCGGGGCGCTTGGCGATATTGCGCAGGTATCGCAGCACGCCCTCGTGCTCGGCGCGCACGGATGGTGGGATCTCGCGGCCGGTGTCGGCGCGCGCCACGCTTCCCGGGCCGGTCCAGCAGACGACGCAAGCAAGCGAGACCGCGGCGAGCGCGGCCAGTCTGGCAGGCATGGTGTATCCTCCCTCGATTGCAGGCGGCACTATGGTCGCCTGCCGCAGTGTCAGATGCAACTGTGGACGTGGTATCGTGATCGCTCCGACGCGGGTCAGAACGCTTCCCAGGCGAACAGATAGATCGTGTTGTTGTTCGGGGCGCTGCGGCCGTAGCCGTCGTAGTTCGTGTTGCCGCCGTTGAATTGCGTGTTGGCCCGGTACTGGATGCCAACCTTCAGGTTGGCGAAGGGGCGCAGCCAGGAATCCTCCCTGCCGAACGGCACCCAGTCGGCCTCGACGATGAAGGTGCTGCTGTTGGGGCTGTTATTGTTGCTGCCCGTCACCGGGTTGGGTTCGTACAGAACCGGGTTTTTCTTGCCCCAGATGCCCTGCCAGGCCAGCGTTAGCCCGTAGGTGTTGCGGAACCAGTAGGAGGCCGCCAGTTGCACTTTGTCGAGTTCATAGCTGTTTCCGTAGTTCGTGGGGGTGCCGGCCGCCGCATTGGCGAAGTTGGCCAGGTTCGCCGAGCCGGTGAGGCCCTGCCATTCATGCGTATAGTTGGCCAGGAACGTGCCGATATGGGTGCCGTCGCCAAGGAACTGGTAGCCACCATCGATCGTCAGGTCGGTATAGTGGTCGCGCCCGAACGCGCCGGTGACACCCGGATTGTCGTTGCTGCTGTTCGGGTCAACCGGATTGACGTTGGCGTTCATGAAGATGGCGCCGATATGGGCCGACTGCTGTTTATCGGAGCCTTCGTTCCAGTTCCACTCATAGGCCACCCGCGCATAGGGGGCCACGCCCTGGATGCCGCCAACGCCGTAGGATTCGCCGAGCCGGGTCTGCAGCCAGGTGCTTTGCGACGTGTAAACTCCGGCGTCCAAATAGAGGCTTTTATCGTACCAGAGATAGACGGTGGCGCCCATGGAGTTCTGGTTGAAGCCGGTGTTTAGCATCACGTCGGCACCAGGCCCCGGCTGCAGGGTCGGCGACGGGCTGATAAACGGGTAACCCCAGGCGAACGAGCTGTTGTAGGGGTCCTGCAAAGTCGGGTTATTGTTGAGCGACATGCCGACGCGCAAGGTCGTGTCGTTGAGCTCGAATTCGGTCGTGTACGGACGGATATCCGTGTTGTCCATCGCGAAGGCGCTGAAATTATCCGTTCCGGTCCATTGTGAAAAGATGCCGGAGTGCTCGCCGATATTGGTGGCGAGAAAGATGCTGCCCTGGTCGATGTTGAAGTTGTTGTTGGAAGCATAGCGATTGGGGATTTGTCCGGCCGGGAAGCCCTTGCCGAGAGAGGTCAGCAATTCCTGAAAATATACGGCCAGTGGAATCTGCGACGCCAATCCCTCGCCGCCGGTCTGCGTGTAACCGCCAATTTTGAAAGCGCGGCCGGCCGGGGTCAGTTGTGGGCCGAACGCGCCGATATGGCAGAACACGCAGGGCTGCCCCGTCTGCCCGGCGAAGGACGGCACTGCTTGCGCCGGGCGCGGCGAGGCCAGCAGCGCCGCCGTCACCCCGCCCAGCACCAGCGCCAGGGGACGCGCCCAGTCGATCGCGGTTGAGGTCGGACCAACGGCGAACCGGCCGGCAGGTCCGGCGAGCAAGGCGGTCGGCTTGGGCACAAATGTCATGTGTGTTTCCTTATGGGAGTGGCCGCACCGATGTCGCTGCGGCATTCCGCTGCGAATTCCGTAAGGCCAGAGCCGTTGGCGAAAGGACAGCCGGCAGAAGGCGGCAACGCCTATGGTGGCGATGCGCACGCGCAGGGCTCAGGGCGCACAACAAGGTGCACCGGCAGTGCCGGCGTTCGGACATTTTCCTCCTGACGATGGACCAGCGCATATTCTCGGCTCCTCCGGAACGATACGAATTCCGAAAAAGCTCGATCCTGGCCAGTCCGTTTTGTAGGCGATGAAACGGTATGTGAATTGGAACGAGAGCGCCAGCAAAAAGTCACCCGGATGTGAAGATTCCGCCACCGGTGACACTTTGATTCAGTGCTATCGGCGTTTGGGTCATGCGCAACACCGGGATGCACGACCGCCGACGCTCAGATGCTTCCGGTCATGGTCATGCCCATCGCGTCCATGCCGCGTTTGCTTCGCAGTGCAGCAGATGTCGTGCCTTGCCACTCTACGCCGGTCATGTCGCAGCGTCACCCGAGCGGACGCGGGCGCCGCATGCTGGACCGGGACCTGCGATCACGCTACGAAGCCACGGCAGGGTCGTGCCTGCACCTGGCCCGACCGGCTCGCCGGACCTTGATCCAAGCCCTGATCGCCAAACCTCTGGTCGCTGGTACAAAATGATCGTCGAGACCGGGCACTTCGCCCTGATCCTCGCCCTGTTCGTGGCCCTGGTGCAGGCCACCGTGCCGATCCTCGGGGCGGCGCGACGCAACCCGGGCTGGATGGACGTGGGGCGGTCGGCCGCGCTGACCCAGTTCCTGCTCATCGCCGTGGCGATGGGGGTGCTGATGCACGCCTACATCGTCTCCGACTTCTCGGTGATCAACGTCATCGAGAACAGCCACTCCGCCAAGCCGCTGCTGTACAAAATCTCCGGCGTATGGGGGAACCACGAGGGCTCGATGCTCCTGTGGGTTTTCATGCTCGGCCTTTGCGGCGCCGCGGTTGCGGCCTTCGGCGGCAACCTGCCGCCGGCGCTGCGCGCCCGGGTGCTGTCGGTGCAGGGCATGATCGGCGTCGGCTTCCTGCTGTTTATCCTGCTCACCTCCAACCCGTTCCTGCGCGCCATGCCGCCGCCGCCGGACGGGCGGGGGCTCAATCCGGTGCTGCAAGACCCGGGTCTCGCGTTCCATCCCCCCTTCCTCTACCTCGGCTATGTCGGCTTCTCGGTGGCGTTTTCCTTCGCCGTGGCCGCCCTGATCGAGGGCCGCGTCGATGCCGCCTGGGCGCGCTGGGTGCGCCCCTGGTCGCTCGCCTCGTGGTGCACGCTGACCATCGGCATCGCCATGGGAAGCTGGTGGGCGTACTATACCCTGGGCTGGGGCGGCTGGTGGTTCTGGGACCCGGTCGAGAACGCCTCGCTGATGCCCTGGATCGTCGGCACCGCGCTGATCCACTCCTCCATCGTGGTGGAAAAGCGCGACACGCTGAAAAGCTGGACCATCCTGCTCGCCATCATCACATTCTCCCTCTCCCTGGTCGGTACCTTCCTGGTGCGCTCAGGCGTGCTGACCTCGGTACATGCGTTTGCCACCGACCCTGCCCGCGGCGCGTTTATTCTTTTGCTTCTGGTCCTGGCCATCGGCGGCTCGCTGACCCTCTACGCCATCCGTGCCCCGGTGCTGAAAGGCGGCGGGTTGTTCGCGCCGATCTCGCGCGAGGGCGCCTTGGTGCTGAACAACCTGCTGCTGACCTGCGGTGCGGCCACGGTGTTCATTGGCACGCTCTACCCACTGTTCCTGGATGCCGTTGGCGGGCCGAAAATCTCCGTTGGCTTTCCCTTCTTTAACCAGACCTTCGTGCCGCTGATGGTGCCGCTGCTGCTCGCGGTCGGCCCCGGCAGCATGCTGGCATGGAAGCGCGGCGACCTGCTGGGCGCGCTACAGCGCCTGTGGGCCGCCTTCGGCTTCGCCATCCTGGTCATTCTCGGCGCCTTTTACGTCACCCATGGCGGCCCGGTGCTGGCCGTGCTCGGCCTCGGCCTCGCCGCCTGGGCTTTTGGTGGCGCCGCGGTGGAACTCGCGGACCGGCTGCGCCTGTTCCGCGTTCCGCTCGCCGACACGCTGCGCCGCGCCGTCAACCTGCCGCGCGCGTCCTGGGGCATGACCTTCGCCCATATGGGCCTCGCCATCACCGCCGCCGGTATTGCCGCCTCGGCCTTCGAGAGCGAGAACATCGACATCCTCAAGCCCGGCGGCAGCATGTCCCTCGCCGGCTACACGCTGCGGCTGGACGGCGTGCAACGCCTCGATGGCCCGAACTACGTCTATGACAACGCCACCATCACCATCAGGAGCGACGGCCGGGACGTCGCCCAGGTCCACCCGCAGCGCCGCTTCTTCCCGCTGCAGCAGCAGACCACCGCGGAAACCGCCATCCGCACCAACCTGCTGGCCGACCTCTACGTCGCCATCGGCGAGCCCGACCCGAGCGGCGGCTGGACCATCCGCGCCTACTACAAGCCGCTGGTGCCCTGGATCTGGCTCGGCGCCGTGATCATGGCGTTCGGCGGGCTCGTCAGCCTGAGCGACCGCCGCTGGCGCATCGGCGTTGCTGCCCGCGCACGGGGGGCGGCGCTGCAGGCTGTGCCTGGGGAGTGACGGCGCTGGCCTTCCTTACCTCAACTTTCCGCCCTCCGGTATAACCTCCCATGCGTAAGCTGCTGTATCTGCTGCCGCTGGCGGCATTCATCGCCCTGGCCGGCTATTTCATCGCGGCTTTGCGGTCCGACCACGATCCGCATGAATTGCCGTCCGCCTTGATCGACAAGCAAGCGCCGGGCTTCGACCTTCCTTCGCTTCTCGGCGGCGGCACCGTCGCCTCATCGGCGTTACAGGGCCAGGTGGTGGTGGTGAATTTCTTCGCCTCCTGGTGCGTGCCGTGTCGCATCGAGCATCCGGTGCTGATGCGCCTGGCCAACCAGGAAAAGATTGCGATCACCGGCATTGCCTATAAGGACAAGCCGGAGGCCGCGAAGAAGCTGTTGGAAGACGGCGGCAATCCTTATCGCAGTGTGGGCCTTGATCTCAGCGGTCGCACCGGCATCGATTTCGGGGTCTACGGCGTCCCGGAGACCTATGTGATCGACAAGACCGGCCGCGTTCGCAAGAAGTTCGTCGGCCCACTCAGCCCGGCCAAGGTGGACGAGGAATTGCTGCCGCTGCTGCGCAGCCTGGCGCGATCATGATCCGCGTTCTGATTGTTCTGCTGCTGCTGGCGCCGGGCGTGGCGGGCGCGGTGGAGCCCGGCGAGCGCCTCGCCGATCCGGCGCTGGAGGCGCGGGCGCGCGAGATCAGCAAGACATTGCGTTGCCTGGTCTGCCAGAACGAGTCGATCGACAACTCGAATGCCGACCTGGCGAAAGACATTCGCGTCCTCCTGCGCGAGCGCCTGGTGGCGGGCGACAGCGATGCGGCGGCGCGCCAGTTCCTGGTGGATCGCTATGGCGATTTCGTCCTGCTGAAGCCGCCGCTGAACACCGCCACGCTGCTGCTGTGGTTTGGCCCGGCCTGTGTGTTTCTAATCGGCGGCGCCGGCGTGGTGCTGTACCTGCGCCGCCGGCGGACCGAAGCGTCGTCGCTGCCGCCATTGACCGATGCCGAACGCTTACGTGTGGCGCAGCTTCTCAGGGAGCCCGAGGCGTGATCGCGTTCGTCGTCTTGCTCGTCGCCATGACGACGATTGCTGGCCTGCTGCTGGTGCTGCCGGTGCTGCGCGCCGGCCGCGCGATGCCCGATCGCGCCCGCTACGACACCGAGGTCTACCGCGACCAGTTGAAGGAATTGGACCGCGACATCGCGCGCGGCCTGATCGGCGAGACCGAGGCACAATCGGCGCGGCTGGAGATCGAGCGCCGCCTGCTCGCCGCGGCTGGGGCAGCGCCGGACGGCGCCGTGGCGTCGCGCCGCAGCCCGGTGCTGGCCGCGGGAGTGATGGTGCTGGTGGCCGGCGGTGCCGCCGGTGTTTACCTGGTGCTCGGCGCCCCGGGCGTGCCGGACGCGCCGTTCGCCCTGCGCGTGGCCGAGCCCGGCGCCCACGGCGGCGATGCCGGCAACCTCCCTGACCTGGCGAAGATGGCCGGCGCGCTCGCCGAGAAGCTGCGCCGCGACCCGAACAACCGTGAGGGCTGGGAGATGTACGCCCGTACCCTGGCAACCATGAGCAACTGGCAGGGCGCCGCCGACGCGTTTCGCAACGTGATCGCGCTCGGCGACATCGGTGCCGACACGTATTCCGGCTATGGCGAAATGCTGGTGCTGGCCTCGCAGGGCGTGGTCACACCGGCCGCGCGCGAGGCGTTCGGCAATGCGCTGAAGGCCGACCCGTCGAATCCGCTCGCGCGGTTCTATCTGGCGACGGCCAATTCCCAGTCCGGCCGAGGTCAGCAGGCCATCGACGCCTGGGTGAAACTTGCCGGCGAGATTTCCGATCCGGATCTGCGCGGCGAAATCGCCCGCCGCATCTCCGAGACGGCGAAGCTGAGCGGCCTCAATGTCCCCGCACTGCCGCCGCCCGCGCTGGCGCCCGGTGGGGCGGCGGCGCCCGGGCCGGACAAGGATCAACTCGCCGCAGCCGCCAGCATGTCCGAGGCGGACCGTCCAGACCATGATCAACAACATGGTCACCCAGCTTGCCGCCAAACTGGCGGCCAACCCGGGCGACTTCGATGGCTGGATGCGCCTTGGCCGTGCCTATGCCGTTCTGGCCGAGCACGACAAATCGGCCGACGCGTATGAGCATGCCGCCGCGTTGCGCCCGAACGATGCGACGGTGCTGATGCAGGGTGTGCAGGCGCTGATGGAAGCCCAGAAGCCCGAGGCGCCAATTCCCCAGCGTGCCGTCGACCTGCTGCGGCGTGCCGAGCGGGCTGACCCGAAGCGGCCGGATGTGCTGTGGTATCTCGGCGTCGCCGAGGTGCAGGCCGGGCATGCCGACGCCGCGCTGGGGTATTGGCGCCGCGTGCTCGACCTTCTGCCGCCCGGCAGCACCGACCGCAAGACGGTCACCGACGCCATCGAGGCGGTGACCAAACACTAAGCCTGCCCGGAACCCGGATCGGAGGCCTGGGTCAAGCCTGCGTGAAAATCCGTCGTGAGGGCGGGTGGCCGCTCGACATGGGGCGGTCAAACCCCACGTCGCGCGGGCCAATTCCGGGTATGGCGATGGCTGGCACATCGTCGCGCGGCGAGTCCAGGCGCCCCCATTACGAGCAGCGGTTCTCAATGCGGCTGAGTCGCATTGGCGCCCTGTAGCGCGCCGCCTCCGGTGCCTGGTGGTAAGTCCGGATTGCCACACGGTCGGCGAAACGGCCCGCTGCACCAGATTTGGCGTATCGAAACGGACGCTGAGTACAATTCGTCAGGCGGGTGAACCGCCTGGACCCCCTGCTCGGCGCCTTGCGCCGGTGTTGCGAGACCTTTCCCGACCCGCGCCGCGGGAGCAACGGAACCTATAAGATCGCCGACATCGGCATGGCCGCGTTCTCGGTGTTCTTCATGCAGAGCCCATCCTTCCTGGCGCATCAGCGGCGCCTGCAGGAGGGCCACGGGCGGTCGAATTGCGCCAGCCTGTTCGGTCTGGAGAAAATCCCCAGCGACAATCACATTCGCGCCATGCTCGACCCGGCGGCGCCGGCGCTGCTCGACCCGGTCTTTGCCGAGGTGCTGACGGAGTTGGAGCGCTCGGGCGGTCTGGCCGCGTACCGCCGGCTTGGCGATCACGTGCTGATCGCCCTCGATGGCAGCGAATATTTCTGCTCCGGCAAGATCGCCTGTCCGCAGTGCTCGACCCGACGACGATCGAATGGAAAGGTTGAGTGCTACCATGCGATGTTGGGGGCGACGCTGGTGGCGCCCGGACACAATCATGTCGTGCCGCTGCCGCCGGAGTTCATCGTCCCGCAGGACGGCAGCGACAAGCAGGACTGCGAGAGCCGCGCGGCCCGGCGCTGGCTGGCCGCGCATGGTGCGCAGTATGCGCGGCTCCGGCCGGTCTACCTGGGCGATGACCTCTTCGCCAACCAGCCGATGTGCGAAGCGATCAAGGCCGCAGGCGGCAACTTCGTGTTCACCTGCAAGCCGGCGTCGCACACGCTGATCCAGGAGTACATCGCCGGGGTTGAACTGCCGACCCACAGCGTGCGGGTCAAACGTGGCCGCGAGTGGGTCACGCACCGGTTCCGCTGGCTGACCGAGGTGCCGCTGCGCGACGGCCGCGGCGCACTCACGGTCAACTGGTTCGAGATCGAGATCTGCAACGCCGCCGGGGATGTCACCTACCGCAACAGCTTCATCACCGACCTGCCGGTCGGGCGCGACACGGTCGCCGATCTGGCCGCCTGCGGACGGGCGCGGTGGAAGATCGAGAACGAGACCTTCAACGTCCTGAAGAACAATGGCTACAATCTCGAACACAGCTTCGGTCACGGCAAGCAGAACCTGGCAGCCATGCTCGTCACGTTAAATCTGCTGGCATTCGCCTTCCACACCATCTGCGATCACGGCGAAGCGTTGTGGCAGTCGGCCAGATCGAAGGTCAGCTCCAGGGCGCAGTTCTTCAGCAACATGGTGGCGATCACCAGCTTCCTGATCTTCTCAGGCTGGGATGAACTCATGCAAACGCTCGCCTTCGCCAGACCGCCCCCGCAGCCACCCTAAGTCCCTCTCGACCCTCCGCTTCGTCCCACCGCACGCCAAGGAGCCTCGACGAACAGCAAAAAAGCCAAAATGAGAATCGCTGCATTACGAGGCTTGTCCAGTCGCGCCCGATGTGGCGGCGAAGAAACCGGCCACGTCAAGCTGCACTCTGGCGTAGTCTCCAGGACTGACTGAACGGGCGTTGCTTGGCATCCCGACGGCTTATGCGACGCTGACCCCGGTACAGTTCCGAAGTCTCGCGCGGACAACACCGAAAAAAATTCGGTTGGATTGGTGTGGTCGCCGAGTTCTGGCAATATAGTTGTGATCATAAACCATCTATCCATAGAAAATCTCGGTTGCATGATGATAATCCTCTGGAACCTCAGGTTGTCTGCGCCGAATAGGCCAGTCGTTCTGTGCGTTTTTTACACGCCGACCCCCCGACCCAGGTTGCTAAACGGGGTCCAGGCGCCTAGATTTAACGTGTCGCGAAGCGATCGCAATTCGCGAACGTGCCTAAAAAAACGGAAAAAGGGGGGACGCAATGTCTCATTTCATGCTCCGCTGGCAGTTTACTGATGCCTCAGCCAAAGCGTTGGTGGGCAAGCCGCACGACCGTACGGGGGCGGCAACGTCTCTCGTCGAAGGCTTCGGCGGCACGTTGCTCAGCTACTATTTCTCGTTTGGCGAGTATGATGGCGTCGGTATTGCCGAGTTCCCGGACAACAAGGCCGCCGCTGCGTGCTCGATGGCGGCCGCCGCGACGGGAGGGTTCGCCCGCTTCGAGACGACCACGCTGCTGACCGCCAAGGAAGCCGAGGCGGCCATGCAGCACGCGCACGACGCCAAAACAGGATACAAGCCGCCACACGCCTGAGACGGCAGGCAGCGATCCAGCAGTCAGTTGGATCGCCGCCGATTGAGTTCGGACGTTTTCGGCCCCAGCGAGAGTGCGCAAGGCACCGCCTGACCGCGCCACTGGCCGTTCGTTCCGCGTCACATACAACTTAGTTCAGACCCCGGCCCGAGGCAAAGCCGACATCCCCCCGGATACGACAGAGTGTTCTGCCGAGTCGTCGCGGCATTTCGGTACTTGGCGCCGCTGTTCTCGCGGCAAGCAGCCTCGTGCTGGCTTATGGATTAGTTGACTTCACCCTTCAGGGAGTGCTGTTAATGGCCGGAATTACCGACGCTCTATCGCCAAACCAACAGATCGAGCTTATCTATATCGCTTATTACAATCGCGCTGCCGACATCGCCGGCCTCAATTACTGGGCAAACGCCAACGCACAACAACAGGCCGCCGGCGTCAGCGCGGGAACGGAGTTGGTCACGATCGCCAACCAGTTCGGCCCGCCGCAGCCGGAAACCCTCGCCCTCTATCCGTTTCTGGGCAGCGGCGTCAGTTTGACCAGTTCCGCCGGTCAGACCGGTTTGACGGCGTTGGTCAATAACGTCTACGGCAACCTCTTCGGTCGGGCCGCCGATGCGGCCGGCTTGGCCTACTGGGTCAGTAACATCTCCAACGGTACGGTGCCGCTTGGCGCGGCGATCCTGGCCATCGCGAATGGCGCGACAGGGTCCGACGCCATCGAGCTGCAGAACAAAATTGCCGTTGCGTTCGACTTCACCGCCAAGACGGCGGCAGCGGGACTGGGCACCACGGCGCCTTTGCCGGCCACGTTCCTCGCGGCGGCTCGCAGCGTGCTGTCCGGTGTTGACGGAACGGCGTTGAACGACCCGTCCGTGACGGCTGGCATGAACGCCACCCAGGCATTCATCACCGCCCAGACGGCACCGCCGCCGACGCCACTCACCCTCACTCTCGGCATGGACAACCTCACGACCGCGATGACAGCCGCGGTATTCACGGCGCCGCTGGCGTTCAACGGGGGCACAGGCACGCAAATCCAGACGCTGCAAACCGGTGACACACTCGCCGACAGCGCCAACGACGGTACCTTGACGGCTACCCTCAACGCCGGCGCCCCGGTCACCGGCTTCACGATGTCGGGCGTGAAAACCCTGAACGTGACCGCGACCAGCACCGCCGGCACCGGCGACGGGTTCTCCGGCACCATCACCGGTCTACAGGTGGTGAACAACAATGCCTCGACCGAGCCCGTCTTTCTCGGTGTGGCCGGAAATGGCCTGAAGACGGCCCTGACCACCTACAACAGCAACAATGTCAGCAATGCCGGCGTCTCCGGTATCGTCGCATTCATTGCCGCGGCGGCCCTTTCGGGCAACTCGGACGCGATATCCATCAATCTCACCGGCAATCTCGGTTCGGCCAATACCACCGGCACCGGCGCCACCACCGTCTCCGCGCTGATCTTCGCGCCGGATGCGGGGACGAACGGCTACGAAACCTGGACCATCACCTCCAACAATGCCGAGTTCCTGTATCTAGGGCAGGGGCAGGGCACCGCCATCGTCGGCTCGGGCATCGGGTCGGGCGCCCATATCGTCCTGAACGGTGCGGGCAGTGTTGAGCTGAGCGCCGGCATCGCCGGGGATTGGGCCAACCTGAAGACCGTCGACGCAACCGCCGAAACCGCTTCGGTGACATTGACCGGAGCGGCGGCCAACGCGGCGGGTGGCTACGCGTCGGCGGCGGGTACCGGTCTTGCCGGGCTGCTCACCTCCGGCGCCAGCATCATCGCGCCCACGTCCATCAAGGGTAGTGCGACGGCGGCCAACTTCGTCGACCTGTCGGGCCTGACGCTTGCCAACACCGACGCGATGACTGCCATCATCGGCAACACCGCGACCGGCATCACCAACACGCTGATCCTCAGCAACGCCGTAGTGGAACAGACCGCTGCCTTGGCCGGCGAAAGCGGTTTCCAGGTCATTGGTGATTCGGACCTGGCCGCGGGCACCATCAATATGGGCAACTTCGCCGGTGCCGATGAGCTGAAGCTGTTCGGTCCGTCCACCGCAGGGACCGGCACGGTCACCATCAACGGCGGGCCAACGTCCTTCGTGCTCGATCTGAGCGGCGATGTCGGCCCGGCCTCGGGGGCGGTGTTCGCGGTCAATGGGCCTGCCGCCACGACGGACCAATTCCACCTCATCCTCGGGTCCACGACAAATCTTGTGGGCGGCGGCGGCGGCCTGCAAAGTGTTGCCGATTCATTCACGACGCTGTCTATTACGGGATACGAGGCCGTCAACGTCACCAACAACGTCGGCGACGGTGCCTCCTCCAACTTTGTCGGCGGCATCACGATGACCCCGAGTCCGGGCGGCGGCTCGGCCATCACTTTCGACGGAAAGGGGTTCCTGTCGGTTTCGTCCATCGCCCTGGGTCTGGGAGGCGGTAGCATCACCGACAATATCACCGGTGCCCAGCTTTGGTTCGGCACGACGAACGCAGCGTTCATTACCGAGGGCGCCAATGCCGGCGGCCTCGCGCAATTTAATGCCGAAACCGGCAACAGCGGCAACACCGGCATCAGCATCGCGCTTCACTCTGGCGCCGGAACGGTGAACAACGTCATTGGTTCGGTCGGCGACGACACGATCACGGGCAGTGGCGGCACGGATATCATTCTTACCGACGGCGGCACCAACCCGACCGCGGGCGCGACGTTCGGCGATTCCGTCACGCTGGGCGCCGGCCACACCGCGGACCATGTCGAACTCTACGGGTTCGGAAGTCCCGGCGGTGCGTTTGCGACCGCGACCAATCAGTATGGGGCGCTCGCCGGCTCGATCACTGCCGCCGGCGACCTGGCGCAGCCGGGTTTCTGGGGCGTCAGCGCGGGCGCGACTCCCGCCCTGGATGGCGGGCTGGCGGCCAACACTGGTACCAGCGCGTCACAGGTGCTGATCACCGGGTTCGTCGCCGGGGCTGCAACAGGCCATAACGTCATCGACATCTCGGTTGGCGCCTGGAACAACGACGCGACTCCAACATTCTTCGGATTGTTTGACTCCGACTTTTCGACGCAGCCGGTGATCGGCTCGTCCGCCACCATATCGGCTCCGGTGGGGTCGGGTGGGACGATCACCGACAGCACCGGGGCCGCGAACCCGACAAATGTGGTCTTGCTGCAGCTTGACTTTCCGCCGGTGATTCCACGTGCGCATCAGACCAGCGCCCAGAAGATATCCTCGGTGGCGATGAAGCGGAGGGCGTCTTCGAGCGGCAGGACGGTGCGGCCGAACGGGCCGGTGGGTGACCAGCATTCCTTCTTGAGTGACCAGTAGAGCACCTCGACGCGATCGTTGTCGGCGTTCGGGCGCAGGCGTGCGACCGGCGCCCCGGAGGCGGCGTGGTAGAGCGAGTAGCCGCGGTTGCGGCGCTCGACCAGCACAGCGCCGCGGCTGAAGGTAAAGCGCTCGATGCGCTGGACGATGCCGTCGGTCATGCACACTATATTATAGGTGGCCTGGGGACGGCGCATCGCCACGAATGAGCGAAGCAACGGCGCGGCTTGCGACACGGGCGTCGTTCGATTCTACGGATTCGATGACACCCGATCGCATCCCTGCCGCCCCCATTTCCTCCGGCGGCATCACCGTGCCGTCGCTGCTGGTGACCTGGCTGGTGCCATTCCGCGACTGTTTCACCGCGCCGGTCTGGCAGCGCGTGCTGGTCCTGGTGGCCGGCGCGGTGCTGGCACCAGGCCAGCGGACGGTCAGCGCCGCCTTGCGGGTGATGGGGCTGGCCGACCAACCGGGCTTCGGCCGCTTCCACGAAGTCCTGAGCGAGGCGCGCTGGAATTCGCACGCCATGGCACGCAGACTGCTCGTTCATCTGCTCGACGCCTTGCTGCCGACTGGCGAGGTGGTGATCGGCATCGACGACACCATCGAGCGGCGCTGGGGGCCGAACATCGCGGCCCGCGGCATCTACCGCGATCCGGTGCGCTCCTCGCGCGGCTTCTTCGTCAAGACCAGCGGCCTGCGCTGGCTGTCGCTTATGGTGGTGCTGCCGGTGCCGTGGGCGAAGCGGCGCTGGGCGCTGCCGTTCCTGACCATCCTGGCGCCGTCCCAACGCAGCAACGAGAAACGGGGCCGGCGCCACAAGCCGCTGACCCGCTGGGCAATCCAGGCAATTCTGCAAACGCGGCGCTGGCTGCCAGGCCGCCGCATCACCATCGTCGGCGATAGCAGCTTCGCCACCCTCGAACTGATCGCCGCGGTCCGCCGTCACGTCCGTCTGATCACTCGCCTGCGGCTTGATGCAAACCTGTTCGCGCCGGCCCCGCCTCGCCGGCCCGGCCAGCGCGGTCGTGCGCCGCTGAAAGGCAAGCGTCTGCCGAAGCTCAGCGCCATCCTGGAAAACCCAGCAACCGCCTGGACGAAGCTACAGGTGACCGACTGGTATGGCGGCGAGACAAGGCTGGTCGAGATCGTCTCCGGCACCGCGGTCTGGTACCATGCCGGCCTGCCGCCGGCGCCCATCCGCTGGGTGCTGGTGCGCGACCCGTCCGGCCAGCGCGAGCCGCAGGCCTTCCTCAGCACCAACCTCGACGACACGCCGGCGGACATCCTCAACTGCTTCGTCTCGCGCTGGCGGGTGGAGACGACGTTTCAGGAAGTCCGTCGCCATCTCGGCGTCGAGACCCAGCGGCAATGGTCGGACCTGGCCATCCTGCGCACCACCCCCGCACTGCTTGGGTTGTTCTCGCTGGTGACGCTATGGGCCGACCAATTGATGCGGGCACCGACCACCGCCCTGCGCCCGCGCGGGGCTGCCTGGTACGCCAAGCAGGAGCCCACCTTCAGCG
This sequence comes from uncultured Alphaproteobacteria bacterium, assembly GCA_963804495.1. Classification (GTDB taxonomy): domain Bacteria; phylum Pseudomonadota; class Alphaproteobacteria; order Acetobacterales; family Acetobacteraceae; genus Rhodovastum. The sequence continues at coordinate 91,501 of CAWDQN010000002.1, forward strand.
ATGCCATCGCCGCGGTCCGCCGGGCACTTTGGTGCCCACCGCATTTTTCAATGTCCCGGCCGGGCAAGGACGTCATCGAAATTCCCACGACTCTCCTGCACAGTCTCGTCGACACCGTGTGCTACGCCGCCTGACAACTCAAAACCTCCGCCACCCGACGCTACGCCGAACCGGTGGGATCAAGAAATGGATGGCGGAAAGCCGAGTGCAGGGTACGTTCACCAATGCGAACCAGCTCGCGCAGGTGTTGCACGGCACCGGTCCCATCAATCTTCTGCATGGACTGGGCGCGGGCAACGACGTACACATCCTGTTTCTCTACAACGACGCGAACAACAACGCGCACCTCGCGGACGTCGACTTTCTGGCTGGAACCAAGACGGCCAACACGGCGCTGCTGACCGAGCACGTTTCGGATATGGCCGAACTGGTCGGTGTCAATGCCAACAGCCTGGTGGGGGCGAACATCCACTTCGTTGCGTAGGCCCCTGGAACCGGACGCGGGGCCTGTCCCGCCGTCCGGTTCCGGCACGACATCAGTCGAGCACCGCCGCATAACTCAGCACCCGCAACTCCCGCCGGATCGGATAGGTCGACGACGGCGTCAACTGGGTCAGCAGAATAACGATCATCTGCTCGCCCGGATCGACCCAGAACGCCGTGCTCGCCGCCCCGCCCCAGGCATACTCCCCGGGCGTTCCGACAATCTGCGCCTTCGCCGGATCGAGCATCACCGAAAATCCCAGCCCGAAGCCAATGCCGGTGTAGCTCAACTCGGAAAAACGCGGCGAGCCCATGTCCGCCATGTCGCCGCCCAGATGGTTGCTGGTCATCAGTTCCACTGTCTTGCGGCCCAGCAGCCGCACCCCGTCCAGTTCACCCTTGTTCAGCATCATCCGGCAGAACCGCAGGTAATCGAACACGGTCGAGCACAACCCGCCGCCGCCCGAAGCGATCGGCCGCTGCCGGACGAAAATGCTGCTCTGCGGATCGTCGATCAGTGCCAGCCCGCCGTTTGCCGCCGGCGCATAGTTCGCCGCGAACCGCCCGATCTTGCCTGCCGGCACATGGAACCCGGTGTCGGTCATGCCGAGCGGGCCCAGCAGCCGTTGCTGCAGGAAATGTGCAAATTCCTGCCCCGAGATCACCGCCACCAGATGCCCCAGCACATCGGTCGCGACGGAGTAGTTCCACGCCCGCCCAGGCTGGGCGATCAGCGGCACCGCCGCGAGACGCTCCACCACCTCGCCCAGCGTTGCCTCCAACGTCTGGAAATCAATGCCTTGTGCCCGGTACACCGTATCGACCGGATGTGCCTCCATGAACCCGTAGGTGAGACCGGAGGTATGCGTCATCAGGTGGCGAAAGGTGATGTCGCGCTCGGCTGGCACGGTCTCGAACTTGCCGCGGCTGCCGCCGGTGTAAACACGGATGTTGGCAAAGCAGGGCAGGAAGCGCGCGATCGGGTCGTCGAGCTGGAACCGACCTTCCTCGTACAGCATCATGGCCGCCGCGGTGGTCAGCGGCTTGGTCATCGAATAGATGCGGAATATCGTATCGTCTGTGAGCTTGACGCCGCGGGCGATATCGGCATCGCCGCAGACATGCAGATGCGCCACCTGGTCGCGCCGCGCCACCAGCGTGATCACGCCGGGGAGCTTGCCTTCGTTCACCTGGCGCTGCGCCCAGTGCTCGATGCGCGTGAGGCGCTGCTTGGATAGGCCGGCTGCTTCGGGATTGGGCATAGGGTGCTCCGGGGAGTAAGGAAGGCCAGGGCAGAGCCCTGGCCTTCCTTACTTAATCCAGCGTCACCTGCATACGATCCAGCAAATCCAGCGTATGCCGAGCAATCATGCCTTCTTCGTCGGTCGGCACGATGAACACCTTCACCCGTGACTGCTCCGACGAAATCACCGTGGCACCCTCCCGGTTCGCTGCCCGGTCCAGCGACACGCCCAGCCACTCCATCCCTTCCAGCACCCGCTCGCGCACCTGCCAGGCGTGCTCGCCGATGCCGCCCGAAAAGGTCAGCACGTCCACGCCTTTCAGGTCGGCCGCCAGCGCCCCGGTCTCGTGGCGGATGCGGGCGACGAAATACTCGATCGCCTGAGTTGCCTCCGGCCGGGGCGAGGCCAGCAGCTCGCGCATGTCCTGCGAGAAGCCGGATATGCCGCGCAGCCCGGACTGCTTGTACAGCACATCCGCAACCGCCTGCGGTTCCATCCCCTTCTGCTGGATCAAATACAGAACCACCGCCGGATCGAGCTGTCCGGTGCGCGTGCCCATCGGCAGTCCATCGACCGCCGAAAACCCCATCGTGCTGGAAATCGAGCGTCCGCCGCGGATGGCGCACAGCGAGGCCCCGTTGCCCAGATGCGCCGCGATCACTCGACCCTCGGCATGCAGCGGCGCGATGTCGCGCAGCCGGTGCACGACATATTCATACGACAGGCCATGGAACCCGTAGCGCCGCACGCCCTCGTCGAACAGGGTGCGGGGCAGGGCGTAGGTCTGGTGCACGAAGGCGTGGCCGATATGGAAGGCGGTGTCGAAGCAGGCCACCTGCGTCACATGTGGCCAGGCCTCGCGCGCGCCGCGGATGCCGGCCAAATTGTGCGGCTGGTGCAGCGGCGCCAGCGGAATGAAGGCCTTCAGCTCCTCCACCACGGCGTCGGAAATGATCACCAACTCGCGGAACTTCGCCCCGCCATGCACCACCCGGTGGCCGGCCGCGACCACGTTGATGTCGGGAAAATCCGTCTGCCGCCAGGCCAGCACGCGCGCGAAGGCGCAGGTATGAAACGAAGGGCCCAGCGGCTCGTCCCAGTGCTCCTCGTGCGTCACTGTGCCAGTGCCGTCGCGCACCACCAGCTGCCCGCCGGGCCCCACCATTTCGATCAGCCCGACGGCCAGCGCGTTCAGCCCGCCGTCCGCTTCATACAGCGAGAACTTGATGGAGGACGACCCCGAATTCAAAGTGATCAGATGGCGGGTCATTCCGCCGCCTCCGCCGCGATCACCGCGGCCGGCGCCAGTGCGCTCCGCCCGGCCATGTTCGACAGCGATACCGCGTTAAGCGTGGACGGCATTTTCGGGTTCACCGTCTCCACCGCCGTCGGAAATCCCGGTTGCACGATGCCCAGCGCCAGCGTCAGGTCGACGAAACATTGGCTCACATGGGTCATTGGTGCCGTGCCTTCGCATTGCACACGCCGCCGGATCGGCGCAGGTTGCGGACTGGTTGCCGTGACGGACGATGCGTGCAGGGCAATGCTGCAGTGCAGCAACCATAGCACCACGCACTGCCTGTCACCAAGACGTTTTCATCGCCGACCGCCATCCGCCATGCTCGCCCATCTCCCCGCACGGAGGTTGGCACCGCCGGCGCGGTTGCGTCTCTGCCCCAGCATACCAAGATCGACGTGAGGCAAGCGGAAGGGGACCAGCGATGTCAAGAATGCGCGTAGTCCAGGTGGCACGGAAAGGCGGCCCTTTCGAACTGGTCGAGCGCGACATGCCGACGCCCGGACCGGGGGAGGTGCGGATCAAAGTGCAGGCGTGCGGCGTCTGCCACAGCGATTCGATCGCCAAGGAGGGACTGTTTCCCTCCGTGACCTACCCGATCGTGCCGGGGCACGAGATCGCCGGAGTGATCGACGCGGTCGGCGATGGCGTGATCGGCTGGCGCGTTGGCACGCGCGTTGGCGTCGGCTGGTTTGGCGGCCATTGCGGCCGCTGCGATCCGTGCCGCCGCGGCGATTTCGTCAATTGCCGCAACTTGCGGATCCCCGGCATCACCTACGACGGCGGCTATGCGGAGGCGATGCTGGCGCCCGCCGAGGCGCTGGCGCTGATCCCGGACGAACTGTCCGCCACGGAGGCGGCGCCGCTGCTGTGTGCCGGTGTCACCACCTTTCACGCGCTGCGCGAAAGCGGCGCCCGGCCCGGTGACCTCGTTGCTATCCTCGGGATCGGCGGGTTGGGCCATCTTGGTGTGCAGTTCGCCGCCAAGATGGGCTTCCGTACTGTCGCTATTGCCCGCGGGCCGGAAAAGGAGCCACTCGCGCGCCAACTCGGGGCGCATATCTATCTGGATAGCCAGACGCAGGACGTGGCTGCGGAATTGACGGCGCTCGGCGGGGCGAAAACAATCCTGGCGACAGTGACCAGCGGGCGGGCGATGAGTGCCGTTATTCCCGGCCTCGCAGTGCGCGGCAGGCTGGTGGTCGTGGGCGTCGGCATGGACCCGATCGAGGTCTCGGCGCTCGACCTGATCAGCGGCAGCCGCACCGTGACCGGCCACGCCTCGGGCGCCTCGATCAACTCGCAGGACACGCTGGCCTTCAGCGCCCTCAGCGGCGTGCGGCCGACGATCGAAACGATGCCGCTCGAACTTGCGGCGGACGCATATGACAAGATGATGCGCAATGCGGCGCGTTTTCGTATGGTGCTGACGACCGGGCTGTGAGGTTGTGGCCAGGCCAGGGCCCTGGCGTTCCCTGATGTGCTTTCGCGTCGCGCAGGAAACCGAATATGGCCCGCATCGAAATCGCCGTAAAAGGCCTGTTCGCGACACCGGTCGCGGCCGTCGAGGTCCCTGGCGCAGCGGACCTGAACGCCGAACTGCAACGCGTCATCTTGCACCGGCGCGCGCACACGCCATCGGTGCAGGCATCCAATGCCGGCGGCTGGCACTCCGATCGCGACATCGTGTCCTGGGGCGGCGCGCCGGTCGCGGCCGTTCTCGACATCGCCCGCGGCGCCGCGACCCAGCTCACCGCCGACCGCCACGGCAAGCCGCTTCGCCCGTTCTGGAGCGTGCAGGCCTGGGCCAATGTCAATGGCCCGGGTGACGGCAATATTTGCCACTACCATCCCGGCGCGTTCTGGTCCGGCACCTACTACGTCGCTGACGGCGGCTGCGCCGATGATCCCTCGCTCGGCGGCGAGTTCGAAATGCTCGATCCGCGCGGGCCGGGTCCAGGCATGTACGCGCCCGCCCTGAAATTTGCCGGTGAGGACGGCAACTCGGTGGGCAGCGCCGAGACCATCCGGCCGCGTCCGGGCCTGCTGTTGCTATTTCCGTCGTGGCTGTATCACCAGGTTCGTCCGTATCGCGGCACTGGCCTGCGCATATCCATCGCCTTCAACCTCGGCGTCGCCGACGCCGACGCCGACGCTTAATGTCGCCGGCGGTGTGACCTCATGGACCGCGCCGCGCCTGGTATGTCGCGCCGCCAAACCGAAATCATCGCCCTGCTGCGCGAGACCGGACGGGTCGCGGTGGACGACCTCGCGATGCTGTTCGACGTCTCGCCGCAGACCATCCGCCGCGACCTCAACGACATGAGCGAGGCCCGGCTGATTACCCGCGTCCATGGCGGGGCGATCGTCGCCTCGGGGGTGGAGAACCTCGCCTACGATGCACGCAAGCTGGTGGCTCAGCCGCACAAGCGGTTGATCGGTGAAGCGGCGGCGCGCCTGATTGCCGACAACTCCTCACTGTTCATCAACATCGGCACCACCACCGAGGAAGTCGCCCGCGCCCTTGCCTTGCGTGCCGGCTTGCTGGTCATAACCAACAACCTGCACGTTGCCGGCGAACTGTACCGCAACCGGTCGATCAACGTCATCATCACCGGCGGCAACATCCGGTCAGGCGACGGCGGCATCATCGGTGCCTCCGCCGTGGACCTGATCCGGCAGTTCCGGGTGGACACGGCGGTGATCGGTATTTCCGCCATCGACGCGGACGGCACCCTGCTCGATTTTGACATCCGCGAGGCCCATGTCTCGCGCGCCATCATCGAGAACGCCAGGCGGGTGATGCTGGTTGCCGACAGCAGCAAGTTTTTCCGCTCCGCGCCGGCGCGGATCGCCACGCTCGCCGACATCGACGTGGTGGTGACCGATCGCCTGCCATCGCCGGCAATCGCCGACCTGTGCCGCGCCCACGACGTGCAGGTTGTCGAAACCGGTGGCCCGAAGGAGACGGAGCGGACCGGCGGCGAGTGAGCGGAGAAGTCTGCACCCGGTTCAGCGCTTGCGTATTCTCTTCGTCTTCAGATACGCTCAATACGAGCACAAAAAGCGTGCGATCAGGCACGCAATCGGGGGGGGGGCACGGTTGGTGGGCCCGGCGGCCAGCAGGACCGAGTACGATCTCGCCATCATCGGTGGCGGCATCAACGGTTGCGGCATCGCCCGCGACGCCGCCGGGCGCGGCTGGCGCGTGCATCTGTGCGACCGGGGGGATCTCGCTGCCGGAACCTCCAGCGCCTCGACCAAGCTGATCCACGGCGGACTTCGCTACCTCGAACACCATGAGTTCCGTCTGGTGCGCGAGGCGCTGCGGGAGCGCGAAGTGCTGTGGGGCATCGCCCCGCACATCGTCTGGCCGCTGCGCTTCGTGCTGCCGCACCATCGCGGCTTGCGCCCGGCCTGGCTGCTGCGGCTCGGCCTGCTCCTCTACGACCATCTGGGCGGCCGGCGACGGCTGCCGCCCACCCGCACGATCAATCTGCGTGCCGATCCCGCCGGCGCGGTACTGAAGCCCGAGTTCCAACGCGGCTTCGAATACTCCGATTGCTGGGTAGAGGATTCGCGCCTGGTGGTGCTCAACGCCAGCGACGCCGCCGACCGCGGCGCCACGATCGCGCCGCGCCATTGCTGCGTCTCGGCGCAGCGCGTGGACGAGCTGTGGAGCCTCGACCTGCGCGACGAAACCACCGGCGCGCGGCACGTCATCCGTGCCCGGGCGCTGATCAACGCCGCCGGCCCCTGGGTCGCCGACGTGGCTGGTTCGGTGATCCGCGATCACGTGCCGGCATCGGTCCGGCTGGTGAAAGGAAGTCACATCATCGTGCCGCGGCTGTACGATCATGCCGGCTGCTATATTTTCCAGAACGCCGACGGTCGCATTCTGTTCGTCATCCCTTATGAGGGCGACTTCACCCTGATTGGCACCACTGACGAGGATTTCACCGGCGATCCGACCGGCGTGCAGGCGAGCGAAGCGGAAATCTACTATCTGTGCCGCGCCTCCGGCGCCTATTTGCGGGTGCCGGTCACGCCGGAGCAGGTGGTGTGGTCGTTCGCCGGTGTGCGCCCGCTGTTCGATGACGGCACTGCCGCGCCGGAGAAGGCGACGCGCGACTATGTGCTGACGCTGGATGCCCCGCCGCCGGCGCCGGCACTGCTGTCGGTGTTCGGCGGCAAGATCACCACCTATCGCCGCCTGGCCGAGTCCGCCCTGGCCATGCTGCTGCCGTATCTCCCGTCCGTGTCCGGCCACAAGGCGGGGTGGACGGCGCACACGAGCCTGCCGGGCGGCGATTTCCCGGTGGACGGATTCGAGGCGCAATTGCAGGCGGCCCGCGCCCGCTTTCCCTTCCTGCCCGACTCCATGGCGCGCCGGCTACTGCGCGCCTATGGCACGCGCATCACCGACGTCCTGGGCAATGCCGCGTCAAGCGGGGATCTCGGGCGCGTGTTCGGGGCCGGCCTGACGGAAGCGGAACTGCACTATCTCGCCCGCGCCGAATGGGCGCGTACCGCCGAGGACGTGCTCTGGCGGCGCAGCAAACTCGGCCTGCGGCTGTCGCCCGACCAAATCGCCGCGGTCGATGAGGCGATGCGCCGCATCTGCCGACACCACATGCAAGCCGCATGACCAGGGGAGCCGCTCGACCGTGAGCCTGGTGCTGGACAGGATCGGCCTGACGATCGGCCAGGACCGCGTCATCGACGCCGTTTCGCTGACTTCTGCAGCGCGGCACAATGAACATCCTGCTCGGGCCGACCCTTGCCGGCAAGACCACGCTGATGCGGCTGATGGCTGGGCTCGACCGGCCGACCAGCGGGCGGTTGCTGCTGGACGGGCGCGACGTGACCGGCGTGCCGGTGCAGCGCCGCTCGGTGGCCATGGTCTACCAGCAGTTCGTCAACTATCCGAACCTGACGGTCTACGAGAACATCGCCTCGCCGTTGCGGGTGGCGCGGCTGGCGGCGCGCGAAATCGAGGCGCGGGTGCAACAGGCGGCGCAGTTGCTGCGCCTGGAAACGCTGTTGCGGCGCACCCCCGCGCAACTCTCCGGCGGCCAGCAGCAACGCACCGCGATCGCCCGCGCCTTGGTGAAACGCGCCGACCTCGTGCTGCTCGACGAACCGCTCGCCAATCTCGACTACAAGCTGCGCGAGGAATTGCGCGAGCAACTGCCGCGCATCTTCGCCGAAACCGGCGCGATCCTGGTCTACGCCACCACCGAGCCTACCGAGGCGCTGCTGCTCGGCGGCCACACCGCGACCATGTGGCAGGGCAGAGTGACCCAGCACGGGCCGACCGCCGCAGTCTACCGAAGGCCGGACAATCTTGCCGCCGCCCGCGTATTCTCCGACCCGCCGCTGAACGAAGTGCAGGTGGACAAGCGCGGCGCGCTGATCGTCACCGCCAACGGCCGGCAACTGCCCGCGCTCGGCGTGCTCGCCAACCTTCCCGACGGCGCCTATCGGGTCGGGTTTCGCTGCGATGATGCCACCCTCGGCGGCCGGGCCTCCGGGGCGCTCACCTGCCCGGGCACCGTCGCCGTCACCGAACTCAGCGGCTCGGAGAGTTTCGTCCATGTGGACGTGGGGCTCGGCACCTGGGTCTGTCTGGTGCAGGGCGTGCACGATTGGCAATCAGGGGCCTCGGCCGAGGTGCATGTCGACATGCGCCGCGCCTTCGCCTTCGATGCCGCCGGCAACCTTGCCGCCGCACCCGTCATGGCGGCGTCGGCCTGAAAGCGACCGACATGGCCCGCATCACCCTCGACGGCATCGCCCACACGTACACAAGCCGCAGGCACGGCGCTCAGGATTATGCGCTGAAACCGCTGCACCATGTCTGGGAGCAGGGCATGGCCTACGCCCTGCTTGGCCCCTCCGGCTGCGGCAAGACCACGCTGCTCAACATCATCTCCGGCCTGATCATTCCCTCCGAGGGCCGCCTGCTGTTCGATGACCGCGATGTGACCCGCCTGCCCACGGAGCAGCGCAACATCGCCCAGGTGTTCCAGTTCCCGGTGATCTACGACACCATGACGGTGGCGCAGAACCTGGCGTTTCCGCTGCGCAACCGCCGCCTGCCGCCGGGGGCGATCGCCGCGCGGGTGGCCGAAATCGCCGCCATGCTGGAACTCACGCCCGATCTGCACCGCCGCGCCCGCGGGCTGACCGCCGACGCCAAGCAGAAGATCTCGCTCGGCCGCGGTCTGGTGCGTTCGGATGTGTCCGCCGTGCTGTTCGACGAACCGCTGACGGTGATCGATCCGGTACTGAAATGGGAGCTCCGCTCGAAGTTGAAAAAAGTGCACCGCGCGCTCGATCTGCTGATGATCTACGTCACCCATGATCAGACCGAGGCGCTCACCTTTGCCGATCGCGTCGTGGTGATGAACGAGGGCCGCGCCGTGCAGATCGGCACGCCGGAGGAGCTGTTCGAGCGGCCGGAGCATACGTTCGTCGGTTATTTCATCGGCTCGCCGGGCATGAACCTGCTGCCGGCGAATGTTGCCGGCACGCGCGCCCATGTCGGTGACATCGAGGTCCCGCTTGGGGCGAGCTATCCGTCCTTGGGAAACGGCGGCAACATCCAGATCGGCGTGCGTCCGGATTTCCTCACTCTGGCCGCGTGCGGCGGGCCGAAGGTGCAGGTGCGCCGGATCGACGATCTCGGCCGCAAGCGCTTGGCGCATGTCAGCCTTGCCGGCCACAGACTGGTGGCAACCGTCCCCGCGGACATGCCTTGCATCGCCTCCGAGGCCTGCGTGCAGTTCGATCCCGCCCGCGTGCTGGTCTACCGCAATGACGTGCGGGTCGAAGGCGTGCCGGCATGACCCACCAGACCATGACTGGCAAACCCTGGAACAACCGCGCCTGGTTCTTTGTCATGCCAGTGCTCGGCTTCGTGCTGTTCTCGTCGATCATTCCGATGATGACGGTGGTGAACTACTCCATCCAGGACTCGATGGGCGAGAATAATTTCTTCTGGAACGGTGACGCCTGGTTCCGCGATCTGCTGAACCCGGAGACGGAAATCGGCGCCCGGTTCAGCGACGCGCTGCTGCGAACTTTCGCCTTCTCCGCCGCGGCGCTGGCGATCGAGGTGCCGCTCGGCATTGCGGTCGCGCTGTGTCTGCCGCGGCGCGGCTGGGCGGTCGGCATTTCGCTGGTCATCACCGCTCTGCCGATGCTGATCCCGTTCAACGTGGTCGGCACGATCTGGCAGATTTTCGCTCGCGCCGATATCGGCCTGTTCGGCGCTGCTCTTACCGGCCTTGGCCTGCACTACAACGTCACCCAGGAATCCATTTCCGCCTGGGTCACCATCGTCATCCTTGATGTCTGGCACTGGACGCCGATGGTGATCCTGCTGAGCTACGCCGGCCTGCGCGCCATTCCAGACGCCTACTACCAGGCGGCCCGAATCGACGGTGCCAGCCGCTGGGCCGTTTTCCTTAACATCGAATTGCCGAAGCTGCGCAAAGTCCTGGTGATCGCGGTGCTGCTGCGCTTCATGCAGACCTTCATGATCTACACCGAGCCGGTGGTGGTCACCGGCGGCGGCCCGGGTAGTGCCACCACCTTCCTGTCGATCGACCTGGTGAAGATCGCCATCGGCCAGGTCGATCTTGGCAGCGCCGCGTCGATGTCGCTGGTGTACTACCTCATCATTCTCACCTTCTGCTACATCTTCTACACCATCATGACCCAGCTCGACCGGCGGAGGGACGGCTGATGCGGCAAGGGTTTGCACCCAGGATTGCCCTTGCCGTGTATCTGCTGGCCCTGATGCTGCCGGTCTATTGGCTCATCAACATGAGCCTGCGCACCAATGCCGACATCATGTCCGGCCTGTCGCTGTGGCCACACCACCCGACGCTGGCGAAATATCAGGCCATCTTCAACGACCCCACCTGGGTGCACGGCTTCGGTGTGTCGCTCACCTATGTTGCCATCAACACGGTCATCTCAGTGACCGTAGCGCTGCCCGCGGCTTATGCGTTCAACCGATATCACTTCATCGGCGACAAGCATTTGTTCTTCTGGCTGCTGACCAACCTGATGGCGCCGGCGGCGGTGTTCGCCATGCCGTTTTTCAACCTCTATTACGCTATCGGCCTGTTCGACACGGTCTGGGCGGTGGCACTGGCGCATTGCCTGTTCAACGTGCCGCTGGCGGTCTGGATTCTCGAAGGCTTCGTCGGCGGCGTCCCGCGCGAAATCGACGAAACCGCGGCCATAGACGGCTATTCGTTTCCGCATTTCTTCATCCGGCTGTTCCTGCCGCTGATCGCCAACGGCATCGGCGTCACCGCGTTCTTCTGCTTCATGTTTTCCTGGGTCGAGCAGTTGCTCGCCACCACCCTCACCTCGTCCAACGCGCTGCCCTTCGCGGCGGTGATGACGCGCAGCTACTCCGCTTCCGGCATGGACTGGTCACTGCTCGCCGCTGCCGGCGTGCTGACGATGATTCCCGGCGCCCTGGTCATCTGGTTCGTGCGCAATCACATTGCCAAGGGCTTTGCCCTTGGCCGGGTCTGACGGAGGCGGGAGCGATGCTCGTGTGGATGGCCTGGACCTGGGAGACGGCGGGGTTCTTCGCCCTCGTGGCGCTGGCGCTGACCGTGCTCACGCTGCTGGCGATCTACCGGCCGGAAACGCCACGCCGCGGCATTCTCGGCTTTCCCACCACGCGCGGCGATCGCTTCTTCGTCACCATGGTCGGGTCGGCCTTCATCTTTATTCTCTGGATGCGGCTTGGAGGGGGTGAGTTGACCTACCCGCTCGCCGCGTCGGTCGCTTATGGGGTCGCGATGTTCATCTTCGCGTGACTTTAACTGCCTCTCGCACATCGGGCGCGAGAGGAACCGGGGGAGGAAACCAACATGGACGTAACACGTCGTGACGTACTGAAAGCGGCCGGCACCACGGCTGCTGCGGCCGCCGTCGGCAGTGCAGCCATCCTGGCGCCCACGCCATCCTATGCGCAGCAGCTCGACGCCGCGAAAAAATGGGTCGATCAGGAGTTCCAGCCTTCGACCCTGAGCAAAGACGAGCAGATGGCCGAGATGGAGTGGTTCATCAAAGCCTCGGCGCCGTTCAAGGGTCTGAAAGTCAGCACCGTCTCGGAAATTCTCAGCATTCACGATTACGAATCGAAAACCCTCACCAAGGCTTTCGCCGACATCACCGGCATCCAGGTCAGTCACGAGTTGATGGACGAAGGTCTGCTGGTCGACAAGATCGAGGTCGAGATCCAGTCCGGTAAACCGATCTATGATTTCTGGATCAACGATTCCGACTTCATCGGCACCCACCCGCGTTACCACGACATCGTCGGCGGGTCGCTGACCGACTTCATGGCGCATGACGCCCGCGACATCACCAACCCGGGCCTCGATCTCGCCGACTTCATCGGTCTGTCCTTCGGCACCTTCACCGACGGCAAGCTGTATCAACTGCCCGACCAGCAATTCGCCAACTTGTACTGGTTCCGCTACGACTGGTTCCAGCGCCCGGACCTCAAGGCCCGTTTCAAGGCAAAGTTCGGCTATGAACTCGGTGTGCCGGTCAACTGGTCGGCTTATGAGGACATCGCCGAGTTCTTCACCAATGACGTGAAGGAAATCGACGGCGTCCGCGTCTACGGCCACATGGATTACGGCAAGAAGGACCCCTCGCTTGGCTGGCGCTTCACCGATGCGTGGCTGTCCATGGCGGGCTCGGGCGATCGCGGCCTGCCGAACGGACGGCCGGTGGACGAATGGGGAATCCGCGCGGAGAACGGCATTCCCGTCGGCGCCTCGATCAGCCGCGGCGGCGACGCCAACGGACCGGCCGCCGTCTATGCCACCACCAAGTTCGTCGAGTGGTTGAAGAAATATGCCCCGCCGGAAGCCGCCGGCATGGATTTCCTCGAGGCCGGCGCGGTGCCGGGCCAGGGGCACATCGCCCAGCAGATTTTCTGGTACAGCGCTTTTACCCATGCCCTCTCCGATCCCGCGCTGCCGGTCATGAACCCCGACGGCACGCCGAAATGGCGCATGGCCCCAAGCCCGCATGGCGCCTACTGGAAAGAGGGCATGAAGCTCGGCTACCAGGACGTGGGCTGCTGGACCTTGCTGAAATACGCGCCACTCGAACGTGTTAAGGCCGGCTGGCTTTACGCCCAGTTCTGCGTATCGAAAACCGTTACCCTGAAAAAGGCGGTCACCTCGCTGCACCTGATTCGCGAAAGCGACATCTGGCACGAGGCGATGACGGCGATCGCGCCGAAAGTGGGCGGGCTGGTCGAATTCTATCGCAGCCCCGCGCGCAAGCTATGGACGCCCACCGGCGTCAACGTGCCGGAATACGGCAAGCTCGCGCAGGTCTGGTGGCAGAACGTCTCCAAGGCGATCTCTGGCGAGGCGACGCCGCAGCAGGCGATGGACGGTCTGGCGCGCGACCAGGACGCGATCATGGCGCGGCTGGAGAAATCCGGCGCCCAGGGCGCGCTTGGGCCGAAGATGAACCCGGAGCGGGACCCCGAGTACTGGTATGCCAAGGCCGAGAAGGACGGCAATCTCGCGCCGCAGCGCAAGCTGGCCAACGAAAAGCCGCCCGGGGAGACAGTGGATTACGACACGTTGATCAAGACCTGGACGCAGACGACGCAGCCGCCAAAGAAGCGAGCGTAAGCCAGGCCAGGGCTCTGCCCTGGACCCGCCAAGGACCGAGAGTGCCCCTGGACCCCATCCGTTAAGGGATCCAGGGGCCGCGCACCGGCTTCAGCAACACCGCAGCCCCCCGCCGCCACCGCCATACCGCCGCGCCTGCCGCTCCCGGAAAAACGCCTCCTGCGTCATCACCGGCAGGTCTGGATGGGTGGCCGCCCGATGCGCCACATAGGTGTCGTAGTCTGGCAGCCCGACCATCAGATTGGCGGTCTGCGCCAGCCGCCGGCCGAACAACCTTACGCTAGGCGCCAGATCGCATAGCGCGCAGATCACCGCCGACCTCCTTTGCCGTCGCCGTAGGGTTGCCCATCGCGCGCGCGGCGGTGATCAGCCCAAAAATCAGCATGGACACCACCACCGCCATGAACAGCGCGCACAGGGTGGCATCGACATAATCGTTGGTCACCACACGCCCCATCTCTGCCAGCGATTTCGCCGGCGCCAGCACATGCCCTTCGGCCAGGGCGCCGCCGAAGCGCTGCGCATGGCTGAGGAAGCTGATCGCCGGGCTGTCATCGAACAGTTTTTCCCAGCCCGCCGTCAGCGTGCACACCGCAAGCCAGATGGTCGGCACGATGGTCACCCAGGCGTAGGCCTGCTGCTTCATGCGGAACAGCACCACGGTGCACAGCGTCAGCGCGATCGCGGCCAGCATCTGGTTGGCGATGCCGAACAACGGCCAGAGAGAGTTGATGCCGCCGAACGGATCGATCACGCCCTGATAGAGGATGTACCCCCAGGCCGACACCGCCAGCGCCGTCGCCGCCACATTCGCCCCCCAGGAACTCGGTGTTCTTCAAAGCGGGAACGAATGCGCCCAGCAGGTCCTGGATCATGAACCTGGCCACTCTGGTCCCCGCGTCGACCGTCGTCAGGATGAACAGGGCCTCGAACAGGATGGCGAAATGATACCAGAAGGCCATCAACGCCTGTCCGCCGATGATGCCGGACAGGATCTGCGCCATGCCCACCGCGAGTGTGGGTGCGCCGCCGGCGCGCGAGAGAATGCTGGTCTCGCCGACATCATGCGCAAGTTGGGTCAGCGCATCGGGGGTGATGACAAACCCCCAGCCCGAAATTGTCTGCGCCGCCTGCGCGGCTGTGGTGCCGATCAGGCCGGCCGGGCTGTTCATGGCGAAATAGGCGCCCGGTTCGATCACGCAGGCGGCGGTCAGCGCCATGATGGCGACAAAGCTTTCCATCAGCATCGCGCCATAGCCGATCATGCGGATCTGCTGCTCGTTCTCGATCAGCTTCGGCGTGGTGCCGGAGGAAATCAACGCGTGGAAGCCCGAAACCGCGCCGCAGGCGATGGTGATGAACAGGAAGGGGAACAGCTTGCCGGCGAACACCGGTCCGGTGCCGTCGATGAAGCGGCTCACCGCCGGCATATGCAGCGTCGGCGCCACCACCAGGATGCCGATGGCGAGCGCAATAATGGTGCCGAGCTTGAGGAAGGTGGACAGGTAGTCACGCGGCGCCAGCAGCAGCCAGACCGGCAGCACCGAGGCGACGAACCCGTAGCCGATCAGGATCAGCGCCAGCGTCTCGCCGGAATAGGTGAACAGCGCCGCCAGTTCGGGGGTGAGGGAAACCGTCTCGCCATAGACGATCGCGGCCATCAGCAGCACGAAGCCAATCACCGACATCTCGAATATGCGGCCGGGCCGGATGAAGCGGCTGTAGATACCCATCAGGATGGCGATGGGCATGGTGGCGAACACGGTGAACGTGCCCCACGGGCTGCCGGCGAGCGCCTTCACCACGATCAGCGACAGCACCGCCAGGATGATGATCATGATCATCAGCACGCCGACCAGGGCGATCACCCCGGGCACGCTGCCCATTTCCGAGCGGATCATGTCGCCCAGCGAGCGGGCGTCGCGGCGAACGGAGACGAACAGGACGATGCAGTCCTGCACCGCGCCGGCGAACACCGCGCCGGCCAGGATCCACAGCGTGCCCGGCAGGTAGCCCATCTGGGCGGCGAGGACCGGCCCGACCAGCGGCCCGGCACCGGCGATGGCGGCGAAATGGTGGCCGAACACGACCCACTTATTGGTTGGCACATAGTCCAGCCCGTCATTGTGCCGTACCGCCGGAGTTGGGCGGCCGGGATCGAGGCGCAGCACCGAGCGGGCGATGAACAGGCTGTAGAACCGGTAAGCGATCAGGTAGGTGCAGACGGCGGCGGTGACCAGCCAGACGGCGTTGATCGGCTCGCCCCGGCTCAGCGCCACGCTGCCTAGGGCAATCGCGCCGAGCCCGGCCACGGCGAGCCAGAGCAGCCAAATGAGGGCGCCGTTACCGGGCGACCGGGCTGTGGACGTCATAGGTCCTCCCCAAGGCGGTTCATCTTGTGTCGCAGTTCACACCCGATCACCCGGCGCCGGCAAGATGCCGCGTGCGGGCAGGCAGGGGCGTCTGCGCCGGCGAGCGGTGCGCCATCTGCGTCCGGGTGAAACCATTCCGGGGCGCCGGGTTAGAGCAACATCGGCCAGACTGGCGCCGGCCGGCCGATAAAATTGCTCTATAAAACAAAGAGCTAGAGCGCTCTGACCGTTCACGGTCAGGGTGCAAGCGCTCTAGTGCATATGGGTGAATAGGATATTGGGGAAACGATGAAACACGCGATTCTGGCGCCCGGTCTGCTGGCCCTGTTCGGTCCTGCCGCGCAGGCAGCCCATGCCAATGGCCCGGCCGCCTTCGCCATCGCCTTCAAGGCCACTGCCGATGCCTGCGGTGGTTGCCACCGTCCCTGCCGCGCGAAATAATCAGCGCCCCCGCGCCGGCGTCCGGCACGGGTTTACGTCCGGCCGCGGCGCGTGCCGGCCGACAATCCGGGGAACCAACGATGTCGCTGCTGGTGCTGCTGGTGCGGTCGCTGCTCGTGCGGGCCGGGCTGGGTTTCGTCGCCGGCGCCCTGTCCGTGCTGGTGTTCCACCAGGGGATGGTCTGGATTCTGTTCGGCAACGGACTCACGCCGAACCCGCCCTATGATCTTTCACCCTACGGCCCGCTGCACATCCCCCGGCTCGCTGACCTGTGTTTTTGGGGCGGCCTTTACGGCATGGTCTTCGGCATCGTGCTGCCGTGGCTGCCGCGTGCGCCGAAATGGCTGGTTGGCCTCGGCTTCGGCCTGCTGGCCGTTGCCGTCGGGTGGTTCGTCGCGGAGCCCCTCAACTTCTTGCCGATCGCTTCCGGCTGGGCGCCGGATGCCATGCTGCGCTCGGTCTTGATCGGTGGCGCCTGGGGCGTCGGTCTGGGCATCATCGCGCCGATGATCATCCCGCGCCGCAGGTTCCGTCTCTGACCGCCCCGGTGTTGACAACATGACCGAAGCCGCCACCCTGCTTGCCGATTTCGGCGTCGCCCGCGCCTTGTTGTCCGGCGGATCCCTGATCGCCCGCTCGCCCATCGACGGCGCCGAGACCGCGCGCCTGACGCCCGCCGGGCCCGCCGCCGTGCAGGCCGCCATGGCCCGCGCCGCCGCCGCTTTCCACACCTGGCGCGACACGCCCGCCCCCCGCCGCGGCGAGCTGATCCGCCTGCTCGGCGAGGAACTGCGGGCGGCGAAGGAAAAGCTCGGCCGCCTGGTCACCCTGGAGACGGGCAAGATCCTGCAGGAAGGCCTCGGCGAAGTGCAGGAAATGATCGACATCTGCGACTTCGCCGTCGGCCTGTCCCGCCAGCTCCATGGCCTGACCATCGCCACCGAACGGCCCGGCCATGCCATGCGCGAAACCTGGCACCCGCTTGGTCCTGTTGGCGTCATCACCGCGTTTAACTTCCCGGTCGCTGTGTGGGCCTGGAACGGCGCCCTGGCCCTGGTCTGCGGCGACCCGGTGGTGTGGAAGCCCTCCGAGAAGACCCCGCTCACCGCCCTTGCGACCGTTGCTCTCTTTCGCCGCGCCACCGCCCGCTTTGGCGGCGTGCCGGACGGGCTGCTCGAACTGGTCATCGGCACCGCCGAGGCCGGCGAGGCGCTTGTCGACGATCCGCGCCTGAAGCTGGTCTCCGCCACCGGCTCAACCCGCATGGGCCGGGCCGTCGCCCCCCGCCTGGCCGCACGCTTCGCTCGCGCGCTGTTGGAACTGGGTGGCAACAACGGCATGATCGTCTGCCCCTCGGCCGACCTCGACCTGGCACTCCGCGCCATTCTGTTCGCCGCCGTCGGCACCGCCGGCCAGCGCTGCACCTCGCTGCGCCGCCTGTTCGTGCATGCCGACATCTATGACCGTCTGCTGCCGCGCCTGCTGCGCGCCTTCGCATCCGTGCCGGTCGGTGACCCGCGCGACCCCGCCACCCTGGTCGGCCCGCTGATCGACCGCGCCGCCTATGAGGCGATGGCGGCGGCGCTGGCCGAGGCGCGCGCCCAGGGTGGCACCGTCCACGGCGGCGAGCGCCTGCTCGCAGGCACAGCCCCCGGTGCCTTCTACGTCCGTCCCGCCATCGCCGAAATGCCCGCGCAAACTGCAGTGGTCTGCCGCGAAACCTTTGCGCCGATCCTGTTTGTTATGCGGCATGATAATATCGAACAGGCAATATCCTGGCACAACGCGGTGCCGCAGGGCCTGTCGTCGGCCATCTTCACCACCGACCTGCGCGAGGCCGAGCTTTTTCTCTCTTCGGGCGGCAGCGACTGCGGCATTGCCAACGTCAACATCGGCCCCAGCGGGGCGGAGATCGGCGGCGCCTTCGGGGGCGAGAAGGAAACCGGCGGCGGGCGCGAATCCGGGTCCGATTCCTGGCGGGCGTATATGCGGCGCGCGACCAATACAGTGAATTATTCCACGGCACTGCCGCTGGCACAGGGAATACGGTTCGACATCGGCGAATAAATCGTGCCAAGCCGGCCGCCTTTGCCCACCGGCCACAATGCCGCCATCGGCACTTCCAGCAGCCGGGCAGCGAGCGCGGTGATGCGGTCGGACCCAGCCTCCGGCGGCGTGTCCATGATCTGGCACAAGTCCAGGGTACCGCGCCTGCGCTTCTCCTGCGCAGCGTCCACGCGGTAACTTTCTTCTTTTGCCCGAGACGGGGCCGTCAGGTCCGGATCAGCAGCCAGTTCGTCAGAATCGCCAGACCCCCGACCAAATAAAGCACCAGTGCAGCGGTTCGCATCCGGCGTCCATACCGGCTGAGCGGCGGCACAACCCCTGGCGCGATCAAAAGCGCCATGGCCAGCAGGCTCAGCACCTGCAACTGGCGGAACGGGTCCATGTTCTATTCTCCCAGCAGGGTCGCCCGCAGGGTGGCGGGAGGCGCGGCACGCATCGCCTCGGCCACACCCGGCGTGCGCAGCCGGCGCGATACCGCGGCGAGGGCGCGCAAATGCTCTGCGTCCGCCGCTGGGCTAAGTAGCAGAAACACCAGGTCGACCGGCCGCCCGTCCACCGCATCGAAGGCGACCGGCCGGTCGAGCCGGGCGAAAAACCCTGACGGCGCCGTCAGGGCGTTGATCCTCGCATGCGGCACGGCGATGCCGCCGCCGGTACCGGTCGAGCCGAGCGCTTCGCGTGCGGCGAGGGCGGCGGCGACTTCGGCCGGGGCCAGGCCGAGCTTCTCCGCCGCTGCCCGCGCCAGCAGGGTCAGCAGGGCGGATTTGTCGGCTGCGCGTATCCGGTCGAACACGTGTCCGGGCGGGATCAGCGTGTCGAGTGTCAGCGCGGGCGGTGTCATGGTGGCGTTTCTTGCTCGGCGAGGCGATACCCAACGCCGGTTTCGGTCAGGATGTGGCGAGGCCGCTCGGGGTCGGCCTCGATCTTCTGGCGGATCTGGCGCACATACACGCGCAATTGCTGCACGTCGCCCCCGGCGCCCCACAGGCGGGCGAGGATGAACCGATGGGTCAGCACCCGTCCGGCGTGCGCCACCAGCAGGGTTAGGATGTCCCATTCGCGCGGCGACAGTTTCGTCTCGGCGCCCCGCACGCGCACGATACGGCGGGCCAGGTCGACGTCCAGATCGCCGCTGCGGAAGCTGGGTGCCGTGCCTTCCTGCTGAAGCCGGTGGCGCAGCGCGGTGCGCAGCCGTGCCATCAGCTCGTCCATGCCGAACGGCTTGGTCACATAGTCGTCCGCGCCCAGGTCGAGGGCCTCCACCTTGGCGCGTTCGGACTCGCGTGAGGTCAGCACCACGATGGGCACGGCGCTGGTGGCGCGGATGGCGCGGATGACATCGAGCCCGTCGCGGTCGGGCAGGCCGAGATCGAGAATGAGCACGTCAGGCCGGTCCTCTACGGCGCGCGCCAGGGCCTCGGCGGCGGTAGCGGCCTCCAGCGTGCGGTACCCCTGCGCGCCCAGGCTGGTGCGCAGCAGGCGCCTGATCGCTGGCTCATCGTCGACGATGAGCACGCTCTGGCCGGTCATGGCGGCGGCGCCGCGGCTTCAGGCTCGGCCCGAGGCGCATCCGTGGCCGACAGGGTCACGGTGAACACCGCGCCGGAGCGGTCGCGCCGGTTGGCGGCGGTGACGCTGCCGCCCATCGCCTCGACGAAGCCACGGCAGATGGCCAGACCCAGGCCGGTGCCGGCGCGCTGGCGGTCGCCGCCGGGGATGCGCCGGAACTTGTCGAACACGCTCTTCGAGCGCGTCCTCGGGCAGGCCGGGCCCCTCATCGATCACCTGCAAGCGCACCAGCCGCTCCATGCCGCCGCGGCCCGTCCCCGACAGTTTCTCGTGCCAGGCGCGCAGCAGCACGCTGCTCCCTTCGGGGGCATACTTCGCCGCGTTGTCGAGCAGGTTGAAAAGCACCTGCTCGAACAGCACGGGGTCGATCTTCAGCAGCGGGAGGTCGGGGGCGAGGTCCATTTCCACCCGGTGGTCGGCCAGCACCCGGCCGGCGCGGGCCAGGGCGGCCCCCACCATTTCTCCGAGATCGGCCGCCTCCATGCGCGGTGCGAGCGCCCCCAATTCCAGCCGCGTCATGTCCAGCAGATTGCCGACGAAGCGGTTCAGCCGCTCCGCCTCGTCGCGGATGGTGGCCAGAAGGTCCCGTCGCCCGGTGTCGCTCAGCAGCGCGTGGTAGCTCTCCAGACCGCTGGCCGCGCCCAAAATGGCGGCCAGCGGCGTGCGCAAATCGTGCGAGATCGAGGTCAGCAGCGCCGAGCGCAGCCGCTCGGTCTCGGCCAGCAACCGTGTGCGGTCGACGTTGACGGCGAGGTTGACCCGCTCGATCGCCACCGCCGCCTGGTCGGCCAGCGCATCGAGCAGGCGGCGCTGGTCGGGCGGGAGCAGCGGACGGGTAATGTCCGCGGGGCCGTCGCGGTCGATGCCCAGCACCCCCACCGGGCCGCGGGCGGTCCGCAGCGGCAGGAACAGGCGCGGCGCCCCGGGCAGCGTGTCGGCGCCGCGGCCGGCCTCGCGGTTGTTTTTCCAGCACCACTGCGCGGCGGCTAGGTCGGCGGCGTCCAGCACGTCCTCGGGCGGGTAGCCGGCGCGAACGGCGATGCCGCCGCCGCCGCGCTCGGCGTCCGGCAGCAGCACCACCACGCGCACTTTCAGCATGGTGGCCACCTGATAGGCGGTGGCCCAGAGCAGGTCGTCCATGTCGAGGATACCAGCCAGCTTGCGGCTGAAGCGGTACAGCTCCTCGGTGGTGCCCGCCCGTCCGCGGGCCGCCAGCGCCTGCGCGCGCATGCCGGCGGCCAGGTTGCCGGCGATCAGGGCGGCCAGCAGGAAGAAGAACAGCGCCACCACGTTCTCGGGGTCGGCGATGGTGAAGGTGTACACTGGCGGCAGGAAGAAGAAATTATAGGCCAGCACGCTGACCAGGGAGGCGAACAGCGATGGCCAGAGGCCGAAAGTGGCCGCCGCGACGAGGACCGCGGTGAGGAATGCCAGCGAGATGTTGCTAACCGTCAGCACCAGTTGCAACCCTAGTCCGACCAGCACCGCCGTCGCCACGATGAAGGTGCTGGCGACGTAGGGCCAGGCGCGCAGGTCGCGCGACGGTCCCGCAGGCGCCGGCGCGCGGGCGGGGCGTTTCTCGCCGCCGCCGACCACGTGCACCGGGATGTCGCCCGCGCGCGCGATCAGCTCGATCGCAATACTGCCGCGTATCCATCCGAACGGACCGTGCCGCGTCGGCTGTCCCACCACGAGATGAGAGAAATTGCGCTCACGCGCATAGGCCAGGATATCGCCCGGCACGTCGTGGCCGGGGATGGTGACCGCCTCGGCGCCGAGGCGCTCGGCCAGGCGCAGGGTGTCGGCGATGCTGGTGCGGGCCGCTTCGGACAGCTCCGCTCGGGAAGCGGTTTCGACATGCAACGCCGTCCAGGGGGCGCGCAGCCGCTCGGCCACGCGGCGGCCGTAGCGCACCAGCGCCGCCCCTCTGCCGGTGCCGGCGACGCACACCAGCACCCGCTCGCCGGCCGGCCAGGGGCCGCTGATGGCGTGCGCCTGCATGTGGTCGAGCAACTGCGCATCGACCCGCTGGGCGGTGCGTCGCAGCGCCAGCTCGCGCAAGGCGGTCAGGTTGCCGGGGGAGAAATAATGGCCGAGCGCCCGCGCGGCGGTCTGCGGCACATAGACCTTGCCCTCGCGCAGCCGCTGCATCAGGTCGTCGGGCGTGAGGTCGACCACCTCGATTTCGTCGGCGCGGTCGAGCACCCCGTCCGGTACCGTCTCGCGCACGCGGATGCGGGTGATGCTGGCGACCACGTCGTTGAGGCTTTCGACGTGCTGGATGTTCAGCGTGGTCCAGACATCGATGCCGGCTTCCAGCAGTTCTTCGACATCCATATAGCGTTTCGGATGGCGGCTGCCGGGCGCGTTGCTATGGGCGAGTTCATCGACCAGCGCGAGCGCCGGGCGGCGGGCCAGCAGCGCGTCAAGGTCCATTTCCTCCAGCGTATTGCCGCGATACTCCATTTGCCGGCGGGGCAGCACCTCCAGCCCTTCCAGCAGCGACGCGGTTTCGGCGCGGCCGTGCGTCTCGGCAATGCCGACGACGATATCGCTGCCCTCGCGCCGGCGCGCCTGGGCGCTGGCCAGCATTTCATAGGTCTTGCCGACGCCCGGGGCGGCGCCGAGGAAAATCTTCAGCCGCCCGCGGCCGGAATCGCGGGCGGCCTGTTTCAGCAGGGCTTCCGGCGAGGGACGGACGTCACGGTCCGACATGACCCGGGTCAGTGCATCTTCAGTGAGTCAAGCACCAGGTTCAGCGCCAGGACGTTGACATGCGGCTCGCCGAGCACGCCGAGCGTCCTTGGCTCGATGGCGTGCTCAACCACTGCCCGCAGTGCCGCCTCGGGGATGTGACGCGCTGCTGCCACCCGCTTGACCTGAAGCAGCGCCGCTGCCGGGGAGATATCGGGGTCGAGGCCGCTCGCCGAGGTGGTGACCAGATCGGCCGGGATCGGCGCGCCGGCGGCTTCGGCTTTCAGCTTGCCGGCATCCTCGGCCACCCGGTCGACCAGCGCCTTGGCCGTCGGTGCGAGGTTGGAGCCCGCGGAGTTGGCCGCGTTGTAGGGTGCGGGGATGGTTTTCGTGGCATCGTTCGGGTCGGTGTCGGTGGTCGCCGAGGGGCGGGGGTGGAAATAGCGCTCACCGGCAAAGCTTTGGCCGATCAGCGCCGAGCCGACCACATGGCCGCCGCGCTCGATCAGGCTGCCACTGGCCTGGCGGGGGAACACCGCCTGCGCGATGCCGGTCATTGCCAGCGGATAGGCAAGCCCGCAGATCAGGGTCAGCGCCAGCATCACGGTGACGGCGGGACGGATTTCGCGAATCATGTCCGGAACTCCTTTCGGCAAGTCTACGCCAGGCCGAGGGCGCTGACGACGAGGTCGATGGTCTTGATGCCGGCGAACGGGGCGAGAATGCCGCCGACGCCGTAGATCAACAGGTTGCGCCGCAGCAGGGCCGCCGCCCCCACCGCGCGGTAGCGCACGCCGGTCAGCGACAGCGGGATCAGCGCCACGATGATCAGCGCATTGAAGATGATGGCCGACAGGATGGCACTCTGCGGGGTGGACAGCTGCATGACGTTAAGCGCCTGCAACTGCGGGTAGAAGGCCAGGAACATCGCCGGGATGATGGCGAAATACTTCGCCACGTCGTTGGCGATGCTGAAGGTGGTCAGCGCGCCGCGGGTCATCAGCAATTGCTTGCCGATCTCCACGATCTCGATCAGCTTGGTGGGATCGCTGTCCAGGTCGACCATGTTGCCCGCCTCCCGGGCGGCCATGGTGCCGGTGTTCATCGCCACGCCTACATCGGCCTGGGCCAGTGCCGGCGCGTCGTTGGTGCCGTCGCCGCACATGGCCACAAGCTTGCCCTGCGCCTGCTCGCTGCGGATCAGCGCGAGCTTGGCTTCCGGCGTAGCCTGGGCGAGGAAATCGTCCACCCCCGCCTCTGCGGCAATGGCGGCGGCGGTGAGCGGGTTGTCGCCAGTGATCATCACCGTGCGGATGCCCATGCGGCGCAGCTCGGAAAACCGCTCGCGGATGCCACCCTTGACGATGTCCTTGAGCTGGACCACCCCGAGCAGGTGCTGCCCCTCGGCGACCGCGAGCGGCGTGCCACCCTCGTTGCTGATCCGGTCGGCGATGCCGCGCAGCTCCCGCAGGGTGGCCTCCGCCACCGGCAGCACCTCCGCCGAGACGGCGGTGACATGGGCGATGACGGCATCGACCGCGCCTTTGCGAATCCTGCGTCCTTCCACATCGACGCCGCTCATGCGCGTGTGCGCGGTGAAGGGCACGAAGGTCGCATGCAGCGGCGCCATATCGCGGCCGCGCAGCCCGTATTTTTCCTTGGCCAGCACGACGATCGAACGGCCTTCGGGGGTTTCGTCGGACAACGAGGCGAGTTGGGCGGCGTCGGCCAGCATACGTGGGTCGATGCCGGTCAGCGGGACGAACTCGGTCGCCTGGCGGTTGCCGAGCGTGATCGTGCCGGTCTTGTCGAGCAGTAGCGTGTCCACATCGCCTGCCGCCTCCACCGCTCGGCCGGACATGGCGAGCACGTTGAAGCGCACCAGCCGGTCCATGCCGGCGATGCCGATGGCGGACAGCAGCGCGCCGATGGTGGTGGGGATCAGCGTGACGAACAGCGCCACCAGCACGAGCACTGACAGCGAGCCGCCGGCGTAGGCGGCAAAACTCGGGATGGTGGCGACGGCGAACAGGAAAATCAGCGTCATGCCGGCGAGCAGGATGTTCAGCGCGATCTCGTTGGGCGTCTTTTGCCGGCTCGCGCCCTCGACCAGCGCGATCATGCGGTCGAGGAAGGTGTTACCAGGGGCGGCGGTGATGCGCACGCGGATCCAGTCCGACAGCACCTGCGTGCCGCCGGTGACCGCCGAGCGGTCGCCGCCGCTTTCGCGGATCACCGGCGCCGATTCGCCGGTGATCGCCGCCTCGTTCACGCTGGCGACACCTTCGATCACCTCGCCATCGGAGGGGATGAGGTCGCCGGCCTCGACCAGCACGATGTCGCCCGGCCGCAGCTCCGGTGCGTGCACCAGCTCGTACAGGTCGGTGCGCTCATACAGGCCCGACGAGCCCGGCAGCAGGCGTTTCGCCTGCGTCTCGGTGCGCGCCCGCCGCAGGGTCGCTGCCTGGGCGCGGCCGCGGCCCTCGGCGACGGCTTCGGCGAAGTTGGCGAACAGCACGGTGAACCACAGCCAGATGTTGATCTGCAGCGCGAAGCCCACGTCCGGGCGGCCGGCCAGCACGTCGCGGATCAGCAGGGTGGTGGTGAGGACGGAGACGATCTCAACGACGAACATCACCGGGTTGCGCCAAAGCAGGCGCGGATCGAGCTTGCGGAAGGACTGGCCGAGCGCCGGCAGCAGGATGGCGGGGTCGAGCAGGCTGGCGGCACTGCGGGTGCCGCGGGTCGCGGATGTCATGGCGGGACCTCAGTACGTCGTGCCGGCGGCCATCGCGAGATGCTCGACGATGGGGCCGAGGGCGAGGGCGGGGAAGAAGGTGAGGCCGCCGACGATCAGGATGACGCCGACGGCCAGGCCGACAAACAATGGCCCGGTGGTGGGGAAGGTGCCGGCCGAGGGCGGAACGGTCTTCTTCGCCGCCAGCGATCCGGCGATGGCGAGCGCCGGGATGATGATGAAGAACCGCCCGATCAGCATGCCGAAGGCGAGCGAGGTGTTCCACCATGGCGTGTTGGCCGACAGCCCGGCGAAAGCGCTGCCGTTGTTCGCCGCGGCGGACACGTAGGCATACAGCGCCTCGGTGAATCCGTGCGGCCCGCTGGCGGAAATGCCGCCGACCGCGCCCGGCAGCACCACCGCCACCGCGGTGAAGCCCAGCATGGCGAGCGGCAGGCAGAGAATGGCCAGCATGGTCATTTTCACCTCCTTCGCCTCGATCTTCTTGCCGAGGTATTCCGGCGTGCGGCCGACCATCAGCCCGGCGACGAACACGGCGATGATGGCGAACAGCAGGAACCCGTACAGGCCCGACCCGACGCCGCCGTAGATGATCTCGCCCAGCATCATGTTGACCAGCGGCACCGCGCCGCCGAGGGGAAGAAAGCTCTCGTGCATGGCGTTCACGGCACCGCAGGAGGCATCGGTGGTGACGGTGGCGAACAGCGCGCTGAGCGCGGCGCCGAAGCGGACTTCCTTACCCTCCATATTGCCGAGCGACGGATCAACGCCGAGCGCGGTCAGCAGCGGATTGCCCTGGGCTTCCGACCAGTAGGCGACCGTGACGCCGGCTGCGAAAAGCAGGCCCATGGCAGCGAATACCGCCCACCCTTGTCGCCTGTCGCCGACCATGCGGCCGAACATCGAGGTCAGGCCGGCACCGAGGGTGAAAATGGCGATCAACTGTACCAGGTTGGTCAAGGCGGTAGGGTTCTCGAACGGATGCGCCGAGTTGGCGTTGAAGAAGCCGCCGCCATTGGTGCCCAGCATCTTGATCGCCTCCTGCGAGGCGACCGGGCCGAGCGCGATGGTCTGTTTCGCGCCTTCGAGCGTGGTCGCGTCCACATACGGACCGATCGTCTGCGGCACCCCTTGCCAGACGAACACCAGGGCGATGACGATGGAGGCCGGCAGCAGCACATACAGCGTGATGCGCACCAGATCGGCCCAGTAGTTGCCGATGGTTTTCGCCGAGCGCCGAGCGAAGCCGCGCACGAAGGCGATGGCGATGGCGATGCCGGCGGCAGCTGAGACGAAATTCTGCACCGTCAGCCCGGCCATCTGCGAGAAATACGACATCGTCGTCTCGCCGCCGTAGCTCTGCCAGTTGGTGTTGGTCAGGAAGCTGACCGCGGTGTTGAACGCCAGATCAGGCGGCACGGCCGGCTGGCCGGCCGGGTTCAGTGGCAGCACATTCTGTAGCCGCAACAGCACATAGAGCAGCACGAACCCGGCCGCCTTGGAGGCCAGCATGCTGACCGCATAGCCGACCCAGCTTTGTTCCCGCGCGGGATCAATGCCGCCGAGCCAGTACAGAGCGCGTTCGACCGGCCCGAGCACCGGGGTGAGGACAGTGCGCCGCCCCTCGGCGATGGCGGCCAGATAGGCGCCGACGGAGGGGGTGAGGGCGACAACGATCGCGGCATACAGCGCGATCTGGACCCAGCCATTGATTGTCATGGCGGCACCTCAGAACCGTTCCGGACGCAGCAGCGCCCAGACCAGGTAGACGAGCAATCCGGCGGTCACCAGACCGCCGAGCGCGTAATCGAGAACCATGGGGGGATCCTCAGAGCCGGTCGCAGAGCGTTGCGTAGGCCAGGCACAGGCCCAGGAAGGCTAGGCCGGCGGCCAGGAAGACGACGTCAATCATGTTCGTCCCATGCGGATGTGACACGAAACCAAAGGGTCGGCAGCTTGGCATAGGAAAGCGAGAGTGGCGGCCGGGCACCGGCATAGGAAAACCATAGGGGCGGCGGGTCCGACCGGGCGCGGCAGCCCGGTGCGCCGGTGTCCGCGAGGCGCTTCCCGCCCCGCATGCCGTGTGGTTGCCCAATGCGGTTACTTTTGTTCCAAAATCGCCCAATAAACAGGCATTCGTTCCAACTTCTCGCCCTGCTTCTCGTGTCCGCCCGTGGATTTGACGATGGCATGAATTTTGATAAAGCAGGCTGGTCCCCGCGAGGGAGCGAGGTGTGGTCACGTCCTCCCCGCGGCGGCCGACAGTATAGGAACAGGGCCCGACATGAAGCTGATATTGGCCATCATCAAGCCCTTCAAGCTCGACAACGTCCGCGAGGCGCTGACGCCGCTGGGTGTGCAAGGGCTGACCGTGTCCGAGGTGAAGGGCTTCGGCCGGCAAAAGGGACAAACCGAAATCTATCGCGGCGCCGAGTACCACGTGAACTTCATCCCCAAGGTGAAGATCGAGGTGGTGGTGCCAGCCGACCGGGTCGAGCAGGTCGTGGAGGCCATCACCAAGGCCGCCCGCACCGACAAGATCGGTGACGGCAAGATTTTCGTCCTGGATGTCGCGCGCGTGGTACGCATCCGCACCGGCGAAACGAACCTCGACGCTTTGTAATCAAGGATACGACCCTTATGAAAACGCTGCTGCGGCGCGCCTGTTGGGCGCTTCCTCTACTGTTGTGTACTTTTCCGGCCTTCGCGGATGATGCGCCGCCGAAGCTTGATTCGGGTGATACTGCCTGGATGCTGACCAGCACCGCGCTGGTTCTGCTGATGACGGTTCCCGGTGTGGCTCTGTTCTATGGCGGCATGGTGCGTAAGAAGAACGTGCTCGCCACCATGATGCAGTCATTCATTATCACCTGCCTGGTTACGGTCGTCTGGATGGTGGTCGGCTACAGCATCGCCTTCACCAACGGCAATCCGTATTTCGGCGACTTTTCCCGCTTCATGCTGAACGGCATCGCCGACAAATGGGACCAGGCGTTCATTCTGGGGGCCGGCAGCGAGTTCGCCCGCGCCGCAGACGATTCCCGAAACCGTCTACATGATGTTCCAGATGACGTTCGCGATCATCACCCCGGCGCTGATCGCCGGCGCCTTCGCGGACCGACTGAAGTTCTCGGCCCTATGCGCCTTCATTATCCTGTGGTCGCTGCTGGTCTACGCGCCGATCGCGCATTGGGTATGGGCCCCGACCGGCTGGCTGAACGGCATCGGCGTGGCCGACTTCGCCGGCGGCACGGTTGTGCACATCAATTCCGGTGTGGCTGGTCTGGTGTGCGCGCTGGTCCTCGGCAAGCGGCTGGGCTACGGCACCGATAACATGTCCCCCTACAACTTGGCCTTCGCGGTGATCGGCGCCTCGCTTCTGTGGGTGGGCTGGTTCGGCTTCAACGCCGGTTCTGCGACCGCGGCTGGAGGGCGCGCCGGCATGGCGATGGCGGTGACGCAGATCGCCACCGCCGCGGCGGCGCTGGCCTGGGCCGGCGCGGAGTGGGTGATCAAGGGTAAACCCTCCGTGCTGGGCGCGGCCTCCGGGGCGGTTGCCGGTCTGGTGGCGATCACCCCGGCTTCGGGCTTCGTGCTGCCTGGCCCCTCACTGATCATCGGCTTCGCGGCTGGTGTGGGTTGCTTCTGGGCGTCGACCTGGGTGAAGCACCTGCTGGGTTATGACGACAGCCTTGACGCCTTCGGCGTGCACGGGGTCGGCGGCATCATCGGCGCGCTGCTGACCGGTGTTTTCGCCTACGGACCACTGACCGCCGACAAGGACCATCCGAACGGCATATACATCGGCGGCTGGGAGCAGGTGCAGCACCAGGCGGTCGGAATAGGGGCGACCATCGGCTACACGGCGGTGGCGACCCTGGTGATCCTGCTGGTGGTGGGTCTGATCTTCGGCCTGCGGGTGACCCAGGAGGAGGAGCGCGAGGGGCTCGACATCGCACTTCATGGCGAGCGCCTCGGCTAGCGTTCGTTGCGCCGGGCGGCAACGCCCGGCGCAGTTGATCGCTTTGCATATCGACTTCGCCGCCCGGCGGCGCTACATGCCGGGGACATCCGCAAGGACATTCCCATGACCACTTCACGAAATCTGCTAACTGCCTCATCTGTAATGCTGGCCGCGGGGCTGCTGGCCTGTCCCGCGCGCGCAGACGATACCACCCTCGCCCAGGCCGCCCCCGCGGCGCCGGCTCCGGCGGCCCCGGCGGCGGCTCCCGCTGCTCCGGCGGCACCGGCCGCCTGGTCGGACAACATCAAATTCGGCGTGCAGTTGGAAGGCGGCGTCAGCTTCAACACCGAGAGCCCAAAGACCAACTGGGGTCAGCTGTTTACCGACCACCCGAACCAGGCGCAGCTGAACCAGGTGCTGCTGACCTTCTCGCGTGACATTCCGAAAGATGTCACCGACTGGGATATCGGCTTCCATTTTACCGGCCTGTACGGCTCGGACGCGCGCTATACTCACTTCCTCGGCATCGCTGACTACGCGCTCAACGACCGTTACCAGCTCGACGTGGTCGAGGCGAGCGTGTCGGTGCACGTGCCGGTGCTGGCGGGCGGCATCGACGTGAAGGCCGGGCTCTACCCGACCCCGCTTGGCTTCGAGGTGATCGACCCGTCGCTCAATCCGTTCTACTCGCACTCCTATATCTTCAACTTCGGCATCCCGCTGAAGCACTCTGGCGTGCTGGCGGTGGCGCATGCGGCCGACTTCCTCAACGTCTATGGCGGCATCGACACCGGCGTGAACACCACCTTCGGCGACCAGCAGGGCGATAACAACGGCACGCTCGCCGGCCTGTTCGGCTTCGGCTTCACCGCGCTGGGCGGCAACCTGACCGGCACCGCGCTGACGCATTTCGGGCCGGAAAACCCGGCGCTGAGCAACACCCAGCCGCTGGGCCTGTACAACGCCAACCACTATTTCCGCTATGAGAACGACGGCTACGTTACCTACAAGTGGAATGACAAGCTCACGACCACCACCGAGCTGAACTACATCAAGGACGAAAACCCGCTGACCAATGCCGCCGAGGGCTGGGGCATTGCGCAGTATGTCTCGTATGCTCTGACCGATACGGTCACCCTGAACGGCCGCGGCGAAATCTTCCGCGACGGCAAGGGCTTCTACGTGGCTTACTATCCGGGCAATTTCGACTTCGTGAACGTAGAGTACGGCAAGTACAACACGGCGCAGTTTGGGCCCCACTCGACGTACGGGGAGCTGACGTTCGGCGCCACCTGGAAGCCCGCCGATCTGCCCAAGGTGATCAGCGGCATGCTTATCCGCCCGGAAATTCGCTACGACACCACGCTGGCCGGGCCGTGGGCATTCAACGGCGGCAAGGACAGCGGCAGCTTCACCATCGCGACGGATTTCGTGATTCCGCTTTCGTTCTGACGCAAGGATGCCCGCCTGGTGGCAGGCGGGCGTTTCTTGGGCGGAGGTGTGAAAAAAGGCCAGGCCTCCGCTGGACCTGCCGTCGTGGCCAGCGCGCGTCTGGCGCGACGGGCAGTGGCCCCTTGGACCCCAGCTCTTTCAGACCTCGTCGCGGCCGTCGCTGAACTCCACGTCGCGGTGCACGTGCACCGACATCAGCAGCCCGAAACTGACCATCACCGTAATCATCGCCGAGCCGCCGTGCGAAACCAGCGGCAGCGGAACCCCTCCCACCGGTATCGCCCCCATCACCATCGCCACGTTGACGAACACATACATAAAAAAATTCATGGCGATGCCGAGCGCCAGCAGCCGCCCGTACTGATGCCGGCAGCGCAGAGCGATCGCCATCGCCCCCAGCACGATCAGCCCGAGTAGCCCCAGCAGCGTCACCCCGCCGACGAAGCCGAACTCCTCGGCCAGCATGGTGAAGATGAAATCGGTCTGCTTCTCCGGCAGGAAGTTCAGGTGCGCCTGTGACCCCAGCAGATACCCCTTCCCCCACATCCCGCCCGAGCCCAGCGCGATCTTGCTCTGGATGATGTTGTAACCGGCTCCCAGCGGGTCGCTCTCGGGATTGAGGAAGGTGGTGATGCGCGCCCGCTGGTAATCGTGCAGATGGCTGTAGGCCACCGGCGCCGCCAAACCGACACCGGCGGTAATGAGCACCACTTTCCACCAGCGGATGCCCGCCGCCAGGAACACCGACGCCCCCACCGAAGCGGTGATCACCGCGGTGCCCAGGTTCGGCTCCTTCAGGATCAGCGCCACCGGCACCGCCACCGCCAGCGCCGGCGGAATCAGGAACAGCGGATTGCCCATCCGCTCCCAGGATGCCCGGTGGAACCACGACGCCAGCGCCATGACCAGGGCGATCTTCATCAGCTCGCTCGGCTGCCACTGCATACCCGCGAGCTCGATCCAGCGCTGCGCGCCCTTGCCCACATGCCCCATGTGCAGCACCAGCGCCAGCAGCGTCAGCGCGCCCGCATAGGCGAACCACGACAGCCGGGCGATGAAGCGGATGTCCACCAGCGCGATCGACAGCATCAGCACCAGCCCGAAGGCGAAGCGCAGGATATGGCGCGACGCATACGGCTCGGGCGATCCGCCGCCGGCCGAATAGAGGGCGGCATAGCCGACGCCCGCCAGCGCGCACAGCAGCAGCACATAAGTCCAGGAGATGCGCCACAGCTTGCTGGTCAGCCCGAACGAGGTCTCACGGATGAGCCTGCGTTCAAGCAGGCTCATCGCGTGCCCTCCCGTCCGCCCGTGTCCAGAGTGCTGCCCGCGGCCACCTTCTGGGGCGCCTCGCGGTGCGTCACCGGATCGCGGGTCAGCACATCGGTCATGATATCGCGCGCCACGGGCCCGGCTGTCGCCGCCCCGGCATTGCCGTGCTCTACCACGACCGACAGGGCGTAGCGCGGCGCGTCATAGGGGGCGAACGCCACGAACAGCGCATGCGGGCGGAACTCCCAGGGCAGGTTCTCCGACTTGAAGCCATGCTCGCGCTGCTCGCGGCTCACCCGGCGCACCTGCGACGAGCCGGTTTTGCCGGCCATTTGCACTCCGGGCATCGTCAGCCGCGCGACCGGCGCGGTGCCGCCCGGCTCGTTGACCACCTGCCACATGCCGTCGCGCACCGCATGCAGGTCCCGCTCGGGCAGGCCGAGAAGCGGCCAGTCCTCGGGCCGTGCGCCTCTCTGCAGTTCGCTGCCCACCGTGCGCGTCAGGTGCGGCTGCACCGCCCGCCCGGTCGCCAGCCGCGCCGCCATCACCGCCAGCGACAGCGGCGTAACCTGCAGGTAACCCTGGCCGATGCCGTGCACGATGGTGTCACCGATGTTCCAAGGGTGGCCCTGGGCGATGCGCCAGCCGCGCGTGGGCACCAGGCCTTTTCGCGCTCCGGGCAGCTCGATATCCAGCTTCACGCCCAGTCCGAACCGGTTGGACATGGCGGCCATCCGGTCCATGCCGGTGCGCCGCGCCACCTCGTAGAAAAACACGTCGCAGGAATTCTTCAGGGCGCCGCGCAGATCGAGCATCCCGTGGCCGTACTTGCTCCAGCAATGGAAGCGCGTGTCGCCGAGGTCAAGATAGCCTGGACAGTTCAGGTGTTCATACTGCGAGATCGCGCCCGCCTCCAGCCCGGCCAGCGCCACCACGATCTTGTAGGTCGAGCCGGGCGCATACAGCCCGGCGGCCGCCTTGTTGATCAGCGGGGCGCGGCGGTTGGAGGTCCACTCGACCCATTGCGCCTGCGACACCCCCGAATTGAACACGCTCGGATCGAACGAAGGGTTGGTGGCCATGGCCAGCACTTCGCCGTTGCGGCAATCGAGCACGACCGCACTGGCGCTTTCGTCGCCCAACCGGTCCAGCACCGATTTCTGCAGCTCGGTGTCGATGGTCAGGCCGATGTCCTGGCCCTGCTTGCCTTCCTGGCGATCCATTTCGCGGATCACGCGGCCGACCGCATTCACCTCGAACTGCACCGTCCCGGCCCGGCCGCGCAGGGCCAGATCGTGGGATTTTTCCACCCCGGCGCGGCCGATGCGCAGGCCGGGCAGGGCCAGCATCGCGTCCTCCGCCACGTCGTCCTCGTTGGGCGGCGCCACATAGCCAACGATATGCGCCAGCGTGCTGCCGAACGGGTACAGCCGCGTGGTGCCGACATCGACGGCGATGCCGGGGAGGTCAGGCGCATTCACCTCGATGCGGGCCATGTCCTC
Organism: uncultured Alphaproteobacteria bacterium; assembly: GCA_963804495.1. Classification (GTDB taxonomy): domain Bacteria; phylum Pseudomonadota; class Alphaproteobacteria; order Acetobacterales; family Acetobacteraceae; genus Rhodovastum. The sequence continues at coordinate 125,313 of CAWDQN010000002.1, forward strand.
CCAGGAGAGGAATTCACGCACCACGACCGGTATGAAGCGGCGGTGCCGGCGCACCTCGCGATCGATGCGGACCCGCTCATGGTCGGCCAGCGGCACGATGCGGGAGAAATTGTCCAGCGTGCCGCCGACATCATCGGTCTGCTCGGCGATCAGTAGCGCCCGCCAGTTCGATCGGTTGCCCGCCACCACTTCCCCGAACCGGTCGAGCAGCCGCCCCCGCGGGGCCGCGATCAGGCGGGTGCTGACCCGGTTGGTTTCGGCCAGCGTCCCGTAACGCGCGCCCTCGACCACCTGCACCTGGTAAAGTTTTGTGGCGAGCAATCCGAGGGCCCCCATCTGCGCCGTGGCGAGCAACAGGGCGCGGCGGGTGAAGACGCCGGTTCGCAGGGCCTCGCGCTTCATGGCGGGGCTGGCGGCGCAGGAAGGAAGCACGTCCAGGGCTCCGCCCTGGACCCCGTTTCTTTCCTGCTCCTCATGCCCGCCCCGGCTCCGCAACGGTGCTGTGCGCCCGCGCCAGCACCACCGCCAGCAACGGGTAAAGCCCGGCCGACAGTGCCGCCTGGAACAGCGCCGGGGCCGCCGGCAGCAGGCGGAACGTCAGCAGCGACGTAAGCGCCCATTGCAGCGCCGCCGCGCCGGCGGCGACGGCAATGAACGCAAGCCACACCATCAGGAAGCTGTGCCGGGCCAGGTCGCGGCGCCACAGCATGGCCAGTCCGTGCGCGATCAGCAGAATCAGCACGCCTATGCCGATCGGCCCATACCCCAGCAGGTCGGCGAGCACGCCCAGCATGAACACCAGGGACGGCGGCATCGATGCCGGGCGGAACAGCGACCAGAAGAACACGCACCCCAGTGCCGCCGCGCCTTGCAGCTCGGCCTGGCCGGGCACGCCGAGCGGGCCGGCCAGCACCAGCAGCGCCAGGGCGGTCGTGGCGCCGGGGAAAATGCGCCGTGCGATGACATCCAGTTGCCGCCGCAGGGTTGGCCGCGGGCGGATGCCGGGCGTGCGCTCGGGCATCAGCGCCGCCGATCCGATGTCGGCCGGGCGACCGATGTCTCCGGCGGAACGATGCCGCGCAGCCCGTAGTTGAACAGACGCACGATTTCCAACTGATCGAGCCGCGCCGCCGGCTCCACTTCCGGCACATTTTGCGTGTTGTAGCGGACGGTGCCGACCGGCAGGTCCGCTGGGAAGGCGTTGGCCTCGGCGCTGGTCACCACCCGCTCGCCCTCGACTGGACGGACACCTTCGGTCCAGTATTGCAGCCGCGGGCGCGGCCCGTTGGTGCCGGTCAGGATGGCGCGGCTGCGGCTGCCCTCCAGGATCACCGGAATGCGGCTGTTCATGTCGGTCAGCAGCAGCACCCGCACGCTGCGCGCGCCCACTTCGGTCACCCGTCCCACCAGCCCGCGATCGTCCAGCGCGATCTGCCCCTTGGTGATGCCGTGGTTGGGCCCGGCCGAGAGTAACACCGCGCGGGCATAAACGCCGCTGGCATCGGCCACCGCGCGCGCGGTGACGAAACTCGGCACCGGGTCGGGAATCCACTGTAAATTGGCCTTCAGCGCGGTGTTCTCGGCATCCAGCGCCAGCGCGATCGCCTGCCATTTGCGCAACTGCTCGTTCTCGTCGCGCAGCCGGGCGTTCTCGCTGGCCAGGGTGAACACGTCCTTGGTGCTGTCGGCCGCGTTGCGCACCCTGGCGAGGGGCTCGGCGAGCAGGCCGTAGATCGGCGCCAGCGCATCCGCCAGCGCCATCTGGGCGCGCTCGGCCATGACGGTGTCGGCCTTGCCCAACAGCATCAGCCCGAACGCAGCCGCGATCAGCACAGGCAGCGTCAGCTTGGCCAGCGCCTGCCGCACGGGAATGGACAGCCGGATCACCGCCGCCCTCTGCCGGATTGCAGTTTCACCATCGTGACCTTAGCCAACGTAACTTTGGGCGGAAAGCAAGCCCGATGCCACCCCTCCGCGGCGCGGCACGGACCGTTGATCCGCGTCAGTACATCGAGGTCAGCACGTTGCGCAGACGCTTCAGTTCCTCCAGCGCGCGCCCGGTTCCCAGCGCCACGCATTGCAGCGGGTCCTCGGCCACCACCACCGGCAGGCCGGTCGCCTCGCGCAGCACCTGGTCCAGCCGGTTCAGCAGCGCCCCGCCGCCGGTCAGCACGATGCCCTTGTCGACGATGTCGGCGGCCAGTTCCGGCGGCGTGTTCTCCAGCGCCACCTTCACCGCCTCGACGATGGACGAGACCGGTTCGACCAGGCTCTCGGCGATGGCTCGCTGGCTCACCAGCACCTCGCGCGGCACCCCGTTCATCAGTTCGCGGCCCTTGACCTCGCGATAGGGCCCGTCCTCGTTGTCATACGGCGGCGAAGCGGCGCCGATATCCATCTTGATGCGCTCGGCGGTGCTCTCGCCGATCAGCAGATTATGGTTGCGGCGGATGTAGCTGATGATTGCCTCGTCCATCTTGTCGCCGCCGGTGCGTACGCTGCGGGCATAGACGATGCCGCCGAGCGAGATCACCGCCACCTCGGTGGTGCCGCCGCCGATATCCACCACCATGCTGCCGGAAGGCTCCGTCACCGGCAGTCCGGCCCCGATGGCGGCCGCCATCGGCTCCTCGATCAGCAGCACCCGGCGCGCCCCGGCGCTCTCCGCACTTTCCTGGATGGCACGGCGCTCGACCGGGGTGGAGCCAGAGGGCACGCAGACGATGATGATCGGCGAGGCGAAGCCGCGCCGGTTGTGCACTTTGTAGATGAAGTGCTTGATCATTTCCTCCGCCACCTCGAAATCGGCGATGACGCCGTCGCGCAGCGGGCGGATGGCCTGGATATTGCCGGGGGTGCGGCCGAGCATCTGCTTGGCTTCCTCGCCGACCGCAAGGACCATTTTCTTGCCGCGCACGTCGGCGATCGCCACCACCGAGGGCTCGTTCAGGACGATGCCACGCCCCTTTACGTACACAAGCGTATTCGCTGTGCCGAGGTCGATGGCCATGTCAGCCGACATGAAGCCGAGCAACCGTGAGAACATGGTGGGGCAACCTTTATCGCGGACGGAGAAGGCGCAGGGCTTAGCCCTCCCACCATGCCGGGGCAAGGGGTGCGGGCCGGGCTAAGCAAGCCCAGGGCTCTGCCTTGAACCCGCCCCAGCGCGCAGCGCATTTTCGGCTCGAGTGCGCAGCGCACCTTCCCGCGACGAGGCAGTGGACCCCTGGCCCCCGCTAAACAATGGGCCTCAGGGCAGCCACGCCAGCAGCCGCACAAGGCGTTTGGTCGCCGGGGAGAACAGCCGCGCCATGAAGAACGTTCCGGCCGCCCGTTTCCCCGCCTCGGCCAGCGTCGGATACGGCACGATCAGCCCCGCCAGGGCCGACAGCGGCACGCGCCGGGCGATGGCGAGCGTCCAAACCCCGATCATCTCGCCGGCATGCTGCGCCAGAATGCCGGCGCCAAGCACCCGGCCGCGCCGCGTCGTCACCAGCTTGACCAGCCCCTCGGGGCGCCGTTCGGCCTGGGCGCGGTCGTTCTCGGCCAGCGGCCAGCGCAGAATGCGGACCTCCTGGCCGGCTGCCCGCGCTTCCGCCTCGGTCAGGCCGACCTGCGCTAGTTCAGGAGCGGTGTAGATCACCCGCGGCAGGGCCGCGTAGTCGACCCGGGCGGGCAGGCGGAACAGCGCGCGACGGATGACAATGGCGGCGTGGTAGCTGGCCACATGGGTAAAGGCGCGGGGGCCGATGCCCTGCGGGTCGGCGATGTCGCCCGCGGCGAACACGCGCCGGTTGGTCAGGCTGCGCAGCCCGGCGTCGGTGGCGATACCGGAAGGACCGGCGCGCACGCAGCCTTCCTCCAGCCCGAGCCCCGCAAAATTCGGCGCCCGGCCGGCGGCAATCAGCAGATGCGAGCCTTCGATCCGCCGTCCGTCCTCCAGCACCAGCGCCGTCCCAGACTCGGCGCGGGCGACCGGCACCCCTTCCAGCAGGGTGATGCCGTTGCTGGCCAGGATGGCGCGCAGCCCGTCGGCCAGTTCGGGGTCCTCGCGTCCAGCGATGCGCTCCGCCTCGATCACCGTCACCCGGCACCCCAGCCCCGCATGCGCCTGCGCCATTTCCAGCCCGACCGGCCCGCCGCCCAGGATCAGCAGGTGGGTGGGGCGGTCGAGCAGGTCGAACAGCCCTTCGTGGGTGACATGCGGCACCGATGCCAGGCCGGGGATCGGCGGCAGCTCCGGACGGCCGCCGGTGGCGATGACGATGCGCCGCGCGGTCACCCGGCGCGGCCCGTCCGACAGTGCCACCTCCAGCGCGGCGCGGCCGGTGAAGCGCGCGTGCCCGGTCAGCACGGTGGCGCCAAGGGCGGTGAAGCGGGCGACGCCGTCCATTGGCGCAATGGCGGAGACAACGCCGCGCACATGCGCTTGCACCGCGCCCCAGTCGATCTCCGGGGCGGCGATGCGCAGGCCGAACCGCCCGGCGGCGCGGGCCTCCATGGCCGCGTGCGCCGCGGCGAGCAGCGCCTTGCTGGGCACGCACCCGGTATTGAGGCAGTCGCCGCCCATGCGGCCATGCTCAATGAGCGCCACCCGCAGGCCGAGCTGGGCGGCGACGGCGGTGACCGACAGCCCGGCGGCACCGGCGCCGATCACGGCAAGGTCGAACTCAGCCACGGTGCGCCCTCCAGTGCCGCCAGACCACCGGCGCCAGCGACAGCGCCGCGAGGCCCAGCAGCGGCAGCAGCACCGGGGCCGACCAGATCAGTGACAGGTCGGGCTGCCCGCCGGCCGCCAGCACACTGCCAGCCCCGGCGCCGATGCCGGCGAACACGAAGCTGGCCGGCATGATGCCGATGAATGTGGCGCCGGCAAAGCGCGCGAGGTGCATGCCCAGCAGGGCAGGGGCGAGGTTGGCCAGCCAGAACGGCACTGCCGGGATCAGGCGGATGGCAAGCAGATAGGAGAACCCGTCGCGCTGCAGTCCCGGACGCACCCGGTCGAGAAAGGGAGTGGCTCGGGCAGCGAGCAGCGGGCCGAGCGCAGTGCGGGTGGCAAGGAACAACAGCACCGCGCCGCCGGTGGCCCCCGTCACCGCCAGCGCCCCGCCGGCCAGGGTGCCAAACAGCAGCCCGCCGCCGAGCGTGAACAGGGCGCCGACCGGCAACGAAAGCGTGACCACGGCGGCATAAGAAGCCACGTAGGCGGCGGCCGCACTTACCGGCGCAGCGGCGACCACGTGGCGCAGCGCCGCCGCGTGCGCGGCCAGCGCGGCCCAGGTCAGGTAGCGGTGCAGGCCGGTCACGAAGGCGGCGGCCAGCAGTGCCAGGATCAGCGCCAGAGGCCAGAAACGTCGCAGAAGTTTCATCTTGCTCCTGTGGGGCGGTTCACCTGCCGGGGCGGCCCGCTGTTGACGCGGCCGCCGCCCCCCCCCTATAAGCCGCCCCCTGCACGGGACCCGCCGGACATGGGCCCCGCCGTCGTTCGTTCTGCCGCCCGCCTCGCTGGATCAGCTGGAAGGCGGTGCGGATTCCATATCGGAGAGTGTCGTGAAGCGCACCTATCAACCGTCGAAACTTGTCCGCAAGCGCCGCCACGGCTTCCGCGCCCGCATGTCGACCGTCGGCGGCCGCAAGGTGCTGGCCAATCGCCGCGCCAAGGGCCGCAAGCGTCTGTCGGCCTGACCGGCGAGACGGGGCCCGTCATGGCGCCGGCGCCACAGCGCCTGAAGCGCCGGGCCGAGTTCCTGCGCGTCGCCGCGCGGGGTCGTAAGGTGCCGGTGACGGGGCTCGTGCTGCAAGCGCTGGCGCGGCCCGACGAGGGGCCGGCCAGGCTGGGCTTTACCGTGACCAAGAAAGTGGGCAACGCCGTGGTTCGCAACCGCACACGACGCCGGCTGAAGGAAGCCGCGCGGCTGTTGTTGCGTGATGCGCCGGTACAGGGCGTCGATCTGGTGCTGGTCGGCCGCGAGGCGACCCGCAAGCGTCCGTTCGCGGCCCTGCTGGATGATCTGCGGCGCGCCCTGGACCGCGCGGGCGTCGCTCCCGGCCTGGCGCCATGACCGCCTCCCCGGCGGCGCGTGTGTTGTCGGCCGGCGTGCTGGCTTACCAGTGGACGCTGCGCCCCATCATCGGCGCGCACTGCCGCCACGAGCCGAGTTGCAGCCATTACGCGCTGCAGGCGCTGGCCCTGCACGGGGCGGCGCGCGGCAGCCTGCTGACCGTCCGGCGCATCCTGCGATGCAATCCCTGGACCCCGGGCGGCTACGACCCCGTGCCACCCGTGCGAGGGCGGCACGACACTCCGATGGACCACCGGAAGGCAAACTGATGGACCAGAAGCGTCTGTTCATGGCGATCGTCATCTCGATCGTGATTTTGGTGGTGTTCCAATTCCTGACGCCGCGTCCGCCACGTCCGGTGCCGCTGCCGGTCGATGCGGCGGTGCACCTGCAGACTCCGTCCGCGCCGCCGTCGGTGCCGGCGGCGGGCCAGGCCGTCGCCGGGCCGGCGGTGCCGAAGGAAGTGCCGCGCCTCAAGATCGACGGGCCCCGGGTGGCCGGCAGCATCAGCCTGCTCGGCGCCCGGCTCGACGACGTGGTGCTGCGCGACTACCGCGAGACCATCGAGAAATACAGCCCGCTGGTGCGGGTGCTGGAGCCGCGGTCCGACGCGCAGCCCTATTACGTGCAGTTCGGCTGGTCGGCCGGGCCGGGCACGCAGATCAAGCTGCCCGACAACGAAACCCTGTGGAGCGGTTCAGGCGACGTGACGCCGCAAAAGCCCGCGGTGCTGACCTGGGACAACGGCGAGGGCCAGATCTTCGAGATCACGATTGGCATCGACGACAACTACATGTTCCAGGTGCAGCAGCGGGTGCGCAACGACGGCGGCCAACCGGTGTCGCTGTATCCGTGGTCGCGTATCCGCCGCGACTACACGCCGCCGGTCGCCGGTTATTACATTCTGCATGAGGGTCTGCTGGGCGTGCTGGGCGGCACATTGAAGGAGCAGACCTACGCGACGGTGAAATCGGACGGTGATAAGAAGGGCGGCGTGTCGTTCGAGAGCACCGGCGCCGGCGGCTGGGCCGGCATCACCGACAAATACTGGCTGGTGGCGCTGGTTCCCGACCAGACATCGACCGAAACCGCGGCCTTCCGCCACATTTCCGACCTGGGCCAGGACCGATACCAGGTGGACTTCGTGGCCTCTACCCCGGAGACCATCGACCCCGGCGCCGAGGCGGTGGCCACCAGCCGGGCCTTCGCCGGCGCCAAGGAAGTGAACCTGCTGGACCGCTATGAGAGCCGCGACAACATCAAGCTGTTTTCGTATTCGGTGGACTGGGGCTGGTTCTGGTTCCTGACCAAGCCGTTCTTCGTCGCGCTCGACTGGCTGTATTTTGCGTTCGGCAATTTCGGCGTGGCGATCATTGTCTTTACCTTCGCCGTTAAGCTGGTGTTCTTCCCGCTGGCCAACAAGTCGTACCGGTCGATGAGCAAGATGAAGCTGCTCGCGCCGAAAATGACCGCCCTGAAGGAGCAGTACAAGGACGACCCGGCCAAGCTGCAGGGCGCGATGATGGCGCTGTACAAGGCCGAAAAGGTCAACCCGGCCAGCGGCTGTCTGCCGATGTTCGTGCAGATTCCGGTGTTCTTCTCGCTCTACAAGGTGATCTTCATCACCATCGAAATGCGCCAGGCGCCGTTCTTCGGCTGGATCCGCGACCTTTCGGCGGTCGATCCGACCAACGTGTTCAACCTGTTCGGCCTCATCCCGTTCGATCCGGCCGCTTACTCGTCGCTCCTGCATCTCGGGGTCTGGCCGCTGATCATGGGCTTCACGATGTATTTCCAGCAGAAGCTGAACCCGCCGCCGCCCGACCCGGTGCAGGCGAAAATATTCCAGTGGATGCCGGTGATGTTCACGTTCATGCTGGCGAGCTTCCCGGCAGGGCTGGTGATTTACTGGACCACCAACAACCTGCTGACGATCGCCCAGCAATGGTTCATTCTCCGTCAGACCACCCTGGACAAACCCCGTCTGGCGCGAACCTGACGTGCGGTGCGGGGTCCAGGTCAGAGCCCTGGACCTCCTCAACGCCCCGGCAAAAGATGACCGCAGAAGAGCAAGCCGACTGGATCGAAGCCGGCCGCCGTTTGTTCGCCCAGGACTGCCGCTTCATCCACGCCGCCCAGACCCTGGAGCAACTCCCCCCGGTCGGCGGACCGGAGCTGGCCTTCGCCGGGCGGTCCAACGTCGGCAAGTCCTCGCTGGTGAACGCGCTGACCGGACGACGGGCGCTTGCCCGCACCTCCGGCCAGCCCGGACGCACCCGTCAGCTCAATTTCTTCGATTTGGGCGGGCAGGTCGTGCTGGTGGACATGCCCGGCTACGGTTACGCGGAGGCGGCCCGGCAGGTGAAAGAGGACTGGCAGGGGCTGATGTTCGAGTATCTGCGTGGTCGGCCCACCTTGCGGCGGGTCATGCTGCTGCTCGATGCCCGCATCGAGATCAAGGAGTCCGACGGCGCGGTGATGGATCTGCTTGACCGTGCCGCGGTGACCTACCAGCTCGTGCTGACCAAGGCCGACGCGGTGAAGCCGCCGGCCCTGGCGCGCAAGCAGGCTGAGGTTGCGGCGCTGGCCCGGCAGCATCCGGCGGCGCATATGGAGGTGCTGGTTACCAGCAGCGATACCGGCACTGGTATTCCCGCGTTGCGGGCAACGTTGGCGGAACTGGCGCAGGGGTGAAGGAAGGCCAGGGGCTCTGTCCCTGGACCCTCCGCCGCGCGAAGCGCGCCTGCGGCGCGACGGCCGGGAGGTCCTTTGAACCCATGACAATTGACTAAAGTGGCGGGATCCAGACGGCCACTGCCCGTCGCGCCGGAGGCGCGCTTCGCGCGACGGCGGGTCCACGGCAGAGCCCAGGCCTTCCTTTCTTGACCAAGCCCCAGCCCCGCCCCAAAACGCCCCAGCCACGCAAGGACCCGCAGCATGAGCGACAGCACCACGCCACCCGCGCCAGCGGCGCGGCAGGCCGCCGAGGAACAGGCCGAAGTCCTGGCCCATGCCCTGCCGTTCCTGCGCCGCTATGCAGGCGCCACCATCGTGGTGAAATACGGCGGCCACGCCATGGGCGAGGAGCATTTGGCCGATATGTTCGGCCGCGACATCGCGTTGCTCAAGCAGGTCGGCGTCAACCCGGTCGTGGTGCATGGCGGCGGGCCGCAGATCAACGCCATGCTGAAGCGCCTGGCCATCCAGTCGACCTTCGTCGACGGCTTGCGGGTGACCGACGAGCCCATGGTGGAAGTGGTGGAGATGGTGCTGGCGGGCACCGTCAACAAACGCGTGGCCGGGCTGATCAACAATGCCGGCGCCCTGGCGGTGGGCATTTGCGGCAAGGACGGCGGGCTGATCCGCGCCCGCAAGCTGACCCGCACGAAAAAAGACCCCGGCAGCAACATCGAGAGCGTGCTCGACCTCGGGTTTGTGGGTGAGCCCGAGCATGTCGATGTGCGGGTGATCCATGCCCTGACCGGGGCGGGGTTGATCCCGGTGATCGCCCCGGTGGGCGTAGGTGTCCACGGGCAGACCTACAACATCAACGCCGACACCGTGGCAGGCGCGATCGCCGGCGCCTTGTCGGCGACGCGCCTGCTGATGCTGACCGACGTGCCAGGCGTGCTGGACGGCGACCGCAAGCTTATCCCCGAAATGACGGTTGCCGATGTCGAGCGCGGCATTGCCAGCGGCATGATCACCGGCGGCATGATCCCGAAAGTGGAGTGTTGCGCCGATGCGGTGCGCTCCGGCGCAAAGGGCGCGGTCATTCTGGACGGCCGCCAGCCGCATGCCTGCCTGCTGGAGCTGTTCACCGAAGGCGGCATCGGCACGATTATCCGGGCCTGACCGGCATCCGGGCCTGACTTTGCGCCCGAACGGGGCGGCTATCGCCCGGTGCGCATCAGAAACTCGATCTGCCAGCGCATCTCCTGCACGGCGAGTGGGAAGATGCCATCGGGGCCGCCGCGCAGCACATAGGCGGGCGGGGTTCGGGCCAGCAGCGTCTGCAGCGGGCCGGCCACCTGCATGGAAAACCCGGCCCGCCACACCAGGCTCACCAGCGCCTTGCCGCTGCGCAGCGTGGCGGCGCGCTCCACCACCGCGGCCGGCACCTTTGCCGCTACCGCCAGCAGGGCCGTGGCCATTCGTACTTCGCCACGCCGCACCGTGGCGAGCAGCGTCGCTTCGTCCAGCGCGACGTTTTCGGCCAGCGCCCAGGCTTCCGCCATGGCCTCGTCCATGTTCGGCACAAACGACGGCCCGGTGGGCCGGGCGCGCTGCAGCCGCCCTTGCAGCTGGCGTTTCAACTCCGCAGCGAGGGCGCGCGGCAGGTCGGCGCGGCTGGCCAACTCGTCCAGCAGGTGGGTGGCCACGATGTCCGACAGGGCGCAGGCGGCTGCCGCCGTAAGATGCGGCCGGCGGACCAGGGGGGCATGCCAGTCGGTCCGCTCGGCGGCGATCGCAATCAATCGGTCCAGCGTGGCCTCGCGGATGGCGGCCGAGCGGTTTTCCAGCAAGGCGGCGATGGCGGCGGTGTCGGCGCCCGCGGCGATGGCGTCAGACAATGTCTCGTTCAGGCCGGCGCGGCCGGCGACCGCGCTGGCGGTCGCCGCGTGCGGGGCGTCCAACAGCAGCGTGAGCAGATCCTCGGTGGTCAGCAGCGGCGACAGCCGGATGACCGGCTCGCTCACCGGCACCGCGCTGTCGTGCGCCAGCCGCAGGATCAGGTCGCGCGGCGCTTGCGGCATCTCCTTCACCACCTCGGCGATGGTGGCGCGCACGCGCACCGCTTCGTCCTCGACCAGCTCGGCCAGCACCTGTAGCGCATGCATCTGCAGCCGGTCGCGCTCGGCGGTTTGCAGGCTGGGCAACAGGTTGGACAGCTTGCGCGCCAGCAGGGCGCGAACGCGTTCGTCTCGGTCGCCGGCGAGGATGCGATCGGCGCCGGCCGTTGCCGCGGTGTTCAGCGCCACCGCGGCACGCACCGTCAGCGCCGTGTCGGCGGCCAGCGTCGCCAGCAGATCGGGCGCTGACTCCGGGCACGCCGCCAGGCGCACGCGGGTGGCCTCGTCGGACTGCGTCTCGTCGCCACCGCGCGCTTCCGGCGCCGTGATGGCGGGAGGTTGCGCGAACCGGGTCACGAATCCTCCGCGTGAGCGACCCGCCAATGACCGCGACCGTTGCGCTTGACCTGATACATCGCCTGGTCGGCCCGGTGCAGCAGCGTTTCGATGTCCTCGCCGCGGGTGGGCCAGCGGGTAGCGATGCCGATCGACAGGGTCAGCTTCACCTCGGTGCCCTCGGTCAACGAGGCCAGCGCGCGCGGCCCGGCGATGCGCAGGTGCTCGGCGCGCTCGGCGGCGGAAAGGTCGTCCGCGCCGTCGAGCCACATGGCGAATTCGTCGCCGCCGAGCCGTGCCACCAGGTCGGTCGGCCGGACGGTGTCGCGCAGCAGGGTGGCGACCACGCACAGCGCCGTGTCGCCCGCCTCGTGGCCGCGCAGGTCGTTGAGCTTCTTAAAGTGGTCGAGGTCGGCGAACATCAGCGTCCCGGGCAGCCCTTCGCGGTTCAGCCGGTCGAGCCGGCGCCCCATCTCGTCCATGAAGGCGCGGCGATTGAGCAGCCCGGTCAGCGGGTCGGTGCGGGCCTGCCGCGCCATTTCCCGCTGGATGCTGTCGTGGTCGAGGATCACCCGGATGATCCCGCCGGACGAGGATGCCAGAAGGGCTTCCTCGTGGTCCCAGTCGCGGCTGCCGGGCGCGCGCCACAAGGCCAGCCCGGTCTGTTCGGCGAACCTTGTCCGGCTGCTGCAGACCAGCACCTTGCGCCCGTCCGGCGCCATCCTCACCAGCGGGTCGGCGTTGTCGCTCTGCAGCAGGGTGAAGGCGGTGGGCAGGACCGCGTCCAGGCAACTGCCGGTCTGATACAGTACACCGGGCCGGCCGCCGTCGCCCAGCACATCGAGCACAGCCGCGCCCTCGGCGCCGAGCGCGGTGGTCAGAGACGTTAGCGCTGCCTCCATCATTTTCGGGGCCAGCACTTCCTGGCGCATGCGCCACAGGATGTGGTCGAGCACTTCGCCGCGCCGCAGGGCCGCGGCCACGGCCGTATCGTGGCCGTCCTGCTCGGTGGTGTCCTGGCCGATGCCGCGGGCGCCCGTGATGCGCCCCTGTGCGTCGGTCAGCGGGGCGGCGGCGAAGGCCAGACAGGTGCTGCTGCCGTCCGGCCGCTTCAGCCACGCCCTGCGGCGACGCACCGGACTGGTGGGGCGGAACGGGTTGAAGCCGGTGCCGCCGCCGGACTCGGCCAGCAGCAGCTCCGCCGGCTGGCCCAGCAGCGTCGCCGCCGGCCAGCCCAGCACTATCGTAGGGGAGACGAACACGAAGCGGCCCCAGGTATCGGTTTCAAAGCTGAAATCGGCGGCCAGGGTCACCAGATCGCGCCAGCGGTTGCGGCTGTCCAGCAGCGCGCCGCACAGCTTGTCGCCGATTGGCCCGGGGTTGGCGTGCGCAAGCGGCGGCACGGATGCCGGTACTTCCGGTGTCACGACCTCAGGCGTGGCGGCGAGCCGGGCCTCGACGTTCCGAGAAGGGTCGCATTTGCTGGACGCCCGTTTCATGGTGTGCCGAAACCCCCGATGCATGCCGCCCGATGCGTCCCGGAGACGGCACAACGCCAAGTCCGGGCCGTCGGCGCGGTACATGACAATTCTAAGGTATCGAGCGTAAATGCCGGGTTATCGGTTCCGCTTCGGCGCCGCTGCCAGCGCTCCCGTTCGGCGCAATTGACACCACTCTGGCGGCTGCGCATGGTCCCCTGGCATCAGCCGCGCCCGCCGGTCGGCACGCGCGGGCCGCCTAATGACCTGCATTGATGTCCACATCCGCGCATGCCGCGCCGGGGGAGTTGCCGCCGCTATGACCGATCACCCGCTCCAAGCTACGATCGAGGCCTTGTGGGAGCGCCGCGAACAGATTGGTTCCGCGACCGAAGGCGAGCCGCGCGCCGCCGTCGAACAGGCGCTGGCGCTGCTCGACAGTGGCGAGCTGCGGGTGGCCGAGCCGACTGGTCAAGGTTGGCGCGTCAACGAGTGGCTGAAGATGGCCGTCCTGCTTTCGTTCCGACTGCAGGATTCCGCGCTCGTGCCCGGTGCCGGCGGGGCGCCGGTGTGGGACAAGGTGGCGATGAAGTTCGCCGGCTGGGACGCCCAGCGCTTTCAGCAGGCCGGGTTCCGCGCCGTGCCCGGGGCGGTGGTGCGGCGCAGCGCCTATGTGGCGCCCGGCGTCGTGCTGATGCCCTCGTTCGTCAATGTCGGCGCCTATGTCGATCGCGGCACCATGGTGGATACCTGGGTCACCGTCGGCAGCTGCGCGCAGATCGGGCGGAACTGCCACCTGTCCGGCGGGGTCGGCATCGGCGGCGTGCTGGAGCCGCTGCAGGCCGCCCCGGTCATCATCGAGGACGATTGCTTCATCGGCGCCCGCTCCGAGGTGGTCGAGGGGGTGATCGTCGAGCGCGGCGCGGTGCTGTCGATGGGCGTGTTCATCAGCGCCAGCACCAAAGTGGTCGACCGCACCACCGGCGAGGTGTTCCTCGGCCGGGTGCCGGCCTATTCGGTGGTGGTGCCGGGCAGCCTGCCCGGCAAGCCGTTTCCGGACGGTTCGCCCGGCCCGTCGCTGTCCTGCGCCGTCATCGTCAAGCGGGTGGACGAACGCACGCGGGCGAAAACCTCCATCAACGAGTTGCTCCGGGATTGACCACCGATCCGCTCCCGCTGGCGCAGGCACTGATTCGCTGCGCTTCCGTCACGCCTGCCGACGCGGGCGCCCAAGCCGTGCTCGCCGCCGCGCTGGAAGGGCTCGGCTTTACCGTGACGCGCCTGCGTTTCGGCGACATCGAGAACCTGTATGCGCGGATCGGCACCGCCGGTCCGCATCTGTGCTTCGCCGGCCACACCGACGTGGTGCCGGCCGGGGCCGGCGCGTGGACCGCGGCGCCGTTTGCCGGCGAGCTGCGTGACGGCGTGCTGTACGGCCGCGGCGCCTGCGACATGAAGGGCGCGATCGCCGCTTTCGTGGCCGGCTGCGCGGCGTATCTGCAATCAGGCCCGCCGCGCGGGTCGATCAGCCTGTTGATCACCGGCGACGAGGAAGGCCCGGGGCTCGACGGCACCGTGCGCGTGCTGGAGTGGATGAAAGCGAACTGCGAGGTGCCGGATTTCTGCCTGGTCGGCGAGCCGACCAATCCTCATCGGCTGGGCGAGGTGATCAAGATCGGCCGGCGCGGCAGCCTGAATGCGCGCATCACGGTGCATGGCGTTCAGGGCCACGCAGCCTATCCGCAGCGGGCCGACAATCCGGTACACCGGCTGCTGCGCGCCCTGGCGGCGCTGACCGCGGCGCCGCTGGATGCAGGCACCGACTGGTTCGGGCCCTCGACGTTGCAGGTCACCAGCATCGATGTCGGCAACCCGGCGACCAACATCATTCCCGCCGCGGCCCGGGCGATGCTCAACATTCGTTTCAATGACCGCCACAGCAGCGCGTCGCTGACCGCCTGGCTGCGCGCGGCGCTGGCTCAGCACGCCGAGCGCTTCGACCTCGACGTGGCGGTCAGCGGCGAAAGTTTTCTTACCCAACCCGGGCCGGCGGTGGCGCGGCTGCAGGCGGCGGTGCGCGCGGTGACCGGGCTGGAGCCGGCGCTCGACACCGGCGGCGGGATTTCGGATGCGCGGGTCATCACCCGGCTCTGCCCGGTGGCCGAGTTCGGCCTGGTCGGCCGCACCATGCACCAGGTCGACGAATGCGTGCCGGTCGCCGAGCTGCACGAACTCGCACGCATCTACCACGCCGTGATCGCGACGTTCCTGCCATGAGGGCGCGCCGGTGAGCGGGCGAGCCGACCATGTGGTTCTGGGCGTCCTGCAACTCGCGCTGTTGCGGGCGGAGGGCATGCGGCAGTTCGGCGACAGCCGCGGGTGCTTCCTGAACAGCCTGGCGCCTCTGATTACCCTGCCGCTGGTCGGCGCGGTGCTTGCCGTGGCTTCAGGCGCCGGGCCGGACGATCTGGCGGCGCTGCTCGGCTCGCTGATCGGCCTGCTCGCCCCGCCGGTGCTGTCGGAGGCGATGGCACGGCTGTTCGGGCGCGAGCGGGAATGGCTGCGCTATGCCACCGCGTTCAACTGGTCGCGCTGGGCGCTGCTGCTGGCGGCCGGCGTGGCGTTGATGCTCATGGCCACGCTGGCCGCCGCGGGCCTGGGCGACCGGGAGGCGGTGGCACTGGGGCTGGCGGCGGTGCTGGTCTACAGCATCATGCTGGACTGGTTCATCGCCCGGGTTGGGCTGCGGCTGGCCTGGTGGCAGGCGGCCCTGGTCGTGCTTGTCGTCAATGTCGGCGCCGCGCTGCTATTTCTTGTGCCGCGCGTCCTGGCCGGGCTGCAGGGAGGAGTGATGTCATGACGGCGCGTCTGGGGACTGCTCTGCACGGCGCCTTCCTGCTGGCCCGCGGGCGTGCGGACGGGCTGCAGCTGATCATCGCCCCCCGCGAGGCCGAGATGGCGGTGGCGGGGCACAGTTTCTGGGCGATTGCGGTCTGCCTGCCGGCCTTCCTTTGCCTGCACCTGCTGGACTGGGCGGACGATGGGGTGCCGCCGGCGGCGGCGGCGGCCCTGACGCTCGACCTGTTGAGCTACGTGATCGGCTGGGTGGGATTTGCGCTGATTTCGCACCGGGTGGCCGATGTCATGGGCCGCGGCATGCTATGGCCGCGATTCATTACCGCCTGGAACTGGTGCAACGTCGTCCAGTATCTGATGCTGGTGACCGCGGCCCTGGCCTCGATGCTGAACCTGCCCGATCTGCTATTGCAGACCGTCTGGCTGGTGGCCATGGGATGGGCGCTCTGGGTGGAATGGTATGTGACCAAGCTGGCGCTGGCCATTCCCGGCCGTCCGGCGGCGGCATTGGTGGGCCTCGATTTCGCGCTCGGGATTTTCCTGATGGGAATCACCGGGACGGCGGGGTGAACGGGTCCGGGTCGTAACGCACCCCGGTCAGGGTAAGTCCTTCCGGCGGCGCGGTCGGGCCGGCGGCGCGGCGGTCGCGGGCGGCGAGGGCGGTGGCGACGCGCTCGGGCGGCCAGCTGCCGTCGCCCACCAGCACCAGCGTACCGACCATGTTGCGCACCTGGTGGTGCAGAAAGCTGCGCGCCTCGGCGATGATCTCCACCATGTCGCCGAACCGGGCGACCTGTAGCCGGTCGAGCGTGCGCAGCGGACTGTTGGCCTGGCAGGCGCTGGCGCGGAACGAGGTAAAATCGTGCCGCCCGAGCAGGCTCGCCGCCGCCACCGCCATAGCGAGCTCGTCCAGGCGGCGCTCGACATGCCAGATGCGGCCTTCCTGCAGCGCCGGCCTTGGGCGCCGGTTGAGAATGCGATAGCGATAGGCGCGGCCGGTCGCCGAGAACCTTGCGTTCCATCCTTCCGGCGCCGGCACGGCCTGCAGCACGACCAGGCGGTGCGGCTTCATATGGAAATTCAAGGCATCGCGCAGGCGCTCCGGCGGGAAGGCGGTCGGCAGGTCGATCTGCGCCACCTGGGCCTCGGCATGCACCCCGGCATCGGTGCGGCCGGCCGCCACACTGGCGACGGGCTGCCCGCCGGCGAGCTTTGCCGCGGCGCATTCCAGGACGCCTTGCAGTGACCGGCCCTTGCCCTGGAGCTGCCAGCCTACGAAGCCACTGCCGTCGTATTCCAGCTTGAGGGCGTAGCGGGGCATTAGCAAGCCTGGCCAGGGCTCTGCCCTGGAGCCGCGTCCTGTGGAGCGCGCCTTCGGCACGACGGCCGAGAGGCCCCTGCACCCCATACCTTGAGGTTCACCCCAGGGAAGCACCGCGAGGCACTGGATGGCCGCGAATGAAGGCGCCGGCATCCAAGGCCGCGCGTCCCGGCACCTGCACCCGGGTCAGCCGCAACGCACCGCTGCCGCAGGCCACCAGCAGCGCACCGTCCAGCACCGTGCCCGGCGCGCCCGATCCGGGTTCCGGTCGCGCCGCCAGGATCTTCAAAGTCTCGCCGCCGAGCCGGGAAAACGTGCCCGGCCAGGGGTTCAGCGCCCGCACCTTGCGGTCGAGTGCGGCGGCGCTCTCGGACCAATCGATATGTCCGTCCTCGCGGGCCAGCTTAGGGGCGTACGTTGCGCCGGCCTCCGGTTGCGGCACGGGCGGCGGGGCCTCGTCGAGAACGCGCAGGATCAGCCGCGCCCCGATCGCCGCCAGGGCGTCGTGCAACGAGCTGGCGTCGGTTGCCGGCGTGATCGGCACTGCCTCGCGCAGCAGCATCGGGCCGGTGTCCAACCCTTCCTCCATCTGCATGATGGTGATGCCGCTCTCGGTGTCGCCTGCCAGGATGGCGGCCTGGATCGGGGCGGCGCCGCGCCATCGCGGCAGCAGGGAGGCATGTATGTTGATACATCCGCGTCGGGGAGCGGCCAGCATGGGCGCGGGAAGAATCAGCCCATAGGCGCAGACCACGGCCGCATCCAGATCGAGCGCCGCGAAGGCGGTATGCTCGGCCGCATCGCGGCGCAGCCGGACGGGCGTGCGTACGTCAAGCGACAACGCCTCAGCCGCCGCGTGCACCGGGCAGGGCCGGACTGCGTGGCCCCGCCCCGCGGGGCGGGGCGGCTGGCAATACACCGCAACGATATCATGCCCGGCCGCATGCAACGCCCGCAGCGCCGGCACGGCGAACGCCGGGCTGCCCATGAAGGCGAGGCGCAAAATCATATTTAGCGGTCTGATTCAGCCAACGCGGCGACCCAGGTCGGTTGGCATCAGACCACTACCGCGCCTTCTGCCGCTGATCTTTTGCCAGCCGGCGCATCAGCATGTTGCGCTTGAGCACGGAGACGTGGTCGACGAACAGCACCCCGTCGAGATGGTCGATCTCGTGCTGCAGGCAGGCCCCGAACAGGCCTTCGCCATCAACCTCGCGCCTGGCGCCGGTCTCGTCGGTGAAGCGCACCCGCACCCGGGCGGGGCGAACCACCTGCGCGTATTGTCCGGGCAGCGACAGGCAGCCCTCCTCGCGGCTGGCCTGCTCGTCGCTCTCGGCGATCACCTCGGGGTTGATCAGCACGATCGGCGCGCGGCGATTCTCGGGCATCAGATCGACGATGCACATGCGCAGCAACACCCCAACCTGTGGTGCCGCCAGGCCGATACCGGGCGCCTTGTACATGCTGGCGAACATGCGCGGCAGCAGCGCGCGCACCTGTTCGGTGTCGGCCGGCGTAACCGGACTGCACCGCGCCTTCAGCAGCGGGTGCGGCGCGATCAGGATCGTCGCCGGATCGGCCTCATCAGGGGTGACAAGCGCCTTGGTGTCCGACGGCGGTGCGACCAACGCCGGTGCGACCAAAGCCGGTGCGACCAACGTCGGTGCGACCGGGAGGGGGGCGGCCGGGGGGGCCGCGAGGGATGCAGCGTCCATGTCGCCCATGTAGCGATACCCTGCGGCAGGATCAACGGTCGCTCACTCTTGCAACGCAGCAGACGGATGCCAAAATGACCCTCAACGGGTCGCCGATGTCGGGGCCCGCTGTTGCTTCGCTCTCAGGAGGAGGCTCGCCGTGAGCACGCGTCTGTTTGCATCCCCGTTGTTCCTGGGTTTCGACCACCTCGAGCAAATGCTCGAACGGGCAGCGAAAACCTCGTCGGATGGGTACCCGCCCTATAATATCGAACAGGTCAGCCAGACCGGGCTGCGCATTACGCTTGCGGTGGCCGGGTTTACCATGGACGATTTGCAGATCACGCAGGAGGACAACCAACTCGTCATCCGCGGCCGGCAGACCGATGATTCGCAAGGGCGGGTATTCCTGCATCGCGGCATCGCCGCCCGTCAGTTCCAGCGTGCGTTCGTGCTGGCCGAGGGTATCGAGGTCCGCGGCGCCTGGCTCGACAACGGCTTGCTGCATGTCGACCTTGCCCGGCCGCAGCCCGAGTGCCGGGTGAAGACCATCGAAATCCGCAAGCCGAGCAACGGCACGACGGCGGTTGTGGACAGCACGCGCGATCGCTGAAGCGCGTAAGGCCTCGATTTTAAGACCGGGCGCGCCTCGCGCGGCGGCCCGAACCAGCAAGCGGCGTCGGCAGTGCAACCAACAAGGGGGACGCCGAATCCGCAAGGAGATTACAGATGACCAACGAAACGCCTGCCCCGACGACAACGCCAGTCACCGAACGGATCGATATCCGGCGCCTCTCCATCGAGCAACTGGCCCGGTTGGGCGTGTCGCAGATTGCCTATGTGAAGCCGGTGATCATGAACGGCACCAAGGCCTTTGCCATCCACGCGGCCGACGGAACCCCGATGGCGGTGGCCGGCGACCGCGACGTGGCGATCGCCGCCGTTCACCAGCACGAGATGGTGGTCTCGCTGGTCCACTGAGCGACGGGGCGAAGGTAAGGAAGGGTGGGCCTCTGCCCTTTCCTTCCTTCGCTACCGCCTCATTCCGCCGCCGCGGCCAACGGTGCCGTCGCGGCGCTGCCGCGGGCCGAGCCGGCGCAGAACAGGCTCAGCAGCAGCAGCGCGGCCACCAGAACCAGCACCAGTTCAGGCCGCCCCTGGTCGATCAGAAAACCGAACGGCACCGGGGTGACCGCGGCACCAAGCGGCAGGCCTGCGCTGACGAACCCGAACACCTTGCCGATCTGCCCGGGCGGAGCGGCGTCCTTCACCATCATATCGCGCGGGGTGCGGCTGGCGCCGACCGCCAGGCCGGACAGGAACAGCAGCGCCAGCACCAGCGCGTCCGGCAGTCGGACGGCGGCGATCAGCAGCACCAGGATCGCCGACAGCGTGGTCAGCGTGGCGGCGAAGGTGAGGTGGCGGCCCATGCGGTCGGCCGCGTAGCCGCCCACCAGCGTGCCGCCGGTGGCGCCGGCCATGTACCCGGTGAGTGCCGAGGAGGCGACGGCAAGGTCCATACCGTTGACCTGGTGCAGCACCGTGATCACCCAGGCCTGGATGCCCGCGCCGGCCATCGCGCCCAGCATGAAGAAGGCGAAGAACATCAGCATCGTGCGCGTCAGCAACAACTGCCGGCCGGACAGGGCCGGGAGGTCGGCGCGCGCCGCCGCCGGCTTCGCCTGGTCGATCAGGATGCGGCTTTGCAGCACGATGGTGGCGACCAGCGGAATGCCGAGCAGGCCGACCACGATCAGCGCGGCTCGCCAGCCCATCGCGGTCGACAGCGCGATGATCACCGGCGGCCCGAGCGCGAAGCCGAGATTGCCGTTGAACGTGTGCAGCGCGAAGGACCGGCCCATGCGGGTGCGGTCGACCGAGCCCGACAGGATGGCGTAGTCGGCCGGGTGGATCACCGAGTTGCCAATTCCCGAGAGTGCCGCAAGCACCAGGATCTGCCAGAACGACGTGGCCAGCCCCATGGCCGCGATGGCCAGCGTCATGAGCAGGGTGCCGCCGATCAGGAAGCGGCGGGCACCATGGCGATCGACCATGAACCCGACCGGGGTTTGCAGCAGGGCGGTGACCCCCGACATCAGCGCCACGGTCAGGCCGAGCTGGGCATAGGTCACGTCGAAAGCGCGCTGCCAATAAGTGAACATGGGCGGCAGGCAGAGCACGTAGAAATGCGACAGGCAGTGCCCGGTACCGATCAGGGCATTGACGCGGGTATCCCGGCTGAGCATGGCACGCCTCGTGGTGGGAGCGGCCATCCAGGATGGAAGCGGGGCTGCGCAGCGTCAACCGTGGCCGAAGCATGCAGCGCCGCCGGAGTCACGGCATATCTCGTTTTTGAGTTATCTGACGATATTTACGACAATTCTCTCCAGTCGCGTTCGCCGGTAACGTCCCGTTAAAATCTCGAGTGCCAGGGCGGCAAGCGATCGCTTATTCACGGGAAAAGCCCGATTTTTTGTTGCAATTTATGTGAGCTTCGCGACGTGCCCGGCGGCCCGGGGTCGAAATCGTCAATGAGAGGTTAAAGTTTTCTCTTGACACGGCCGAGAATAATCTTTTAATAAAAACAGCATCGGCAATGCGGGAGGGGGCTGCACACCCACAGGCCGATTCCCCCTCCCGCAACCCAGAGCGGGTGGCATCGCGTGAGTCGTTACGCTATGCTGCTCCCACGCAAACAGGCGTGATCAAGATGTTCTATTGTCTCACGTATCTGATGCTTCGTCTGCGGCAAGACCGGCGCGGCGTCACTGCCCTGGAGTACGGACTGATCGCCGCTCTGATCGCTGTCGTCATTATCGCCGCCGTGACCTCGGCCGGCAAAGGCGTCAGTTCGACGTTCCATACCATCGCCTCCGAGCTTTGAGGTCCGGCCGCAGCCTTCCCAAATTGGTTACGCCGCTTCCGCCATCTCCGGCAAGACGATCGTGTGCACGCTGCCGGCCGGCAGCGAACGGGCCAGCGCCTGCATATGCGGGTGATGGGTCAGCACGAGGACCTGCACCTGCGCCGACAAATCCAGCAGTGCCCGCAGAGCGGCGACCGCGCGCGCATCATCGAAGGTCTGCAGCACGTCGTCGGCGATGAAGGGCAGCGGCGGCGCGGCGGCGACATAATCCTGTAGCGCCACCAGCCGCAGCGCCAGGAACAACTGGTCGCTGGTACCCTCCGAAAGCTCGGCGATGGCCTTGGTCGTGCGCCCGTCCGCCTCCAGCGCCACCATCACCTGTTCGCTGCCCACGTCCTCCACCGCCACGCCGGCATGCGCCCCGCCGGTCAGGGCGCGGAATACCGCGCCGATCCGGGACACCGTCGCCGACCCCGACTCTGCTTGTTCAGCCTCCAGCGCCGCGCGCAGCAGGCTGGCAGCGGCGTGCAGCACCAGCGCCTCCCCCGCATGGCGGCCGACTGCCGCCAGCGCCGCCTGCCGCCGTTCCGCGGCGCTTACGGCATCGTCGCCTTCGCCGGCGCGCTCCAGCGCTTCCATGGCGCTGCGCGCCTCGGCGGCGGCCTCCTCGATGAGCGGTCCCAGTTCGGCCTGCCGCCCGGCCAGCGCCGCGATCCGGGTGGCTTCCGCCTCCGGCGCCTCGGCGGCAACCAGAGCGTCCAGCTCCGCATCGGTGCGGCCGCCGCCTTGCAACAGGATATGGCGACGCGATTCCGCCAGCTCCGTCTCCGCCGCGCTCACCCGCCGCACTTGTTCGAGCTGCGCCGCCGCGTCCTCGTCGTCGGCGACGCCCAAGGCGGCGCGCAAAGCGGCCAGTTCGGCGGCGCACGCGCGCGCTTTGGCATCCGCGACGGTGGCGGCCTCCCGCGCGGCGTCGCGGCTGCGACCCTCCGCCTCCCGTCGCGTGACGGCGTCATGCTGTTGGCGCAACCTCTGGCGCAACTGCGCGGCCGCTTCCTCCGGCGGCAGACCGGCGAGGTCGGGGGCGACGCGCGCACACAGGGCGGCCATGTCGGCGACAAATCCGTCGATGGCCGCGCGCATGTCGCGGATGCGCCCGCGAGCACCCGCTAGCTCGGCCTCCTGAGAGCGCAGTTGCTCGACCAGATCAAGCGCCGCGCCGGTGGCCTCCGGCGTCTCGCCCACTGGCCGCGCCAGGGGTGCGATGGCCTCGCGCCACGATGCCTCCCACAGTTCCAGCGCCTGGCGCGCCCGTGCCCGGGCGAGCGTGCGCTCCTGCACGTCGCGCTCCGCCGTCCTGGTTGCATGCAGCGCCGCCTTGCGCGCCTCCCCGCCGGTCCGCGCCGCGTCGACCCGGGCTTCGGCCGACTCCAGCAGTGCCGCAAGGCCGTCGCCGGTCAAGCCCAGCGCCGCCAGACGCTGCGCCGCCCGCTCCAGTGCCGCGGCCACGTCTTCTTCGTCCGCCTTCGCCCGGTCGAGCGCCACCGTGCGGTCGAGCGCCGCGCCCCGGGCGGTCAGGAACGCGCGGAGCGCCGCCGGTACTGCACCGGAAGGCGCTCCGGCCGAAGCCGCCAACGCCGAAAGCTCCGCCTGCGCCCGTAGCCGTGCGTCCGACGCCGCCTCCCAGCCGGCCGCGGCGGTCGCCTGCCGTGCGCCCAGGTCGTCGATGCGCCGACGCAGCGCGTCGGCCTTGGCCGCCTGCGCCGCATGGGCGATCAGAATGTCCGCAACGGTGTCGGCATGGCGCAGGGCCCGCTCGAATGCCACGGCCGCGGCGGCACTGCCGCCGCTCACGGCGTCCCAGCAACGGTCTCGTTCGGCCCGTGCCGTTGCCAGTGCGCCCGGCGCCGGCAATTCGGCCTCGCGCATGAGCTGGTCCAGCGCGGCTTGTTCGGCAGCCCGTTCGCGCGCCAGAGTGTCGCGTTCGCGCAGCGCATCCCGGCACGAAGCCTCCGCCTCGGCCAGCGCCGTCTCGCATGCCGCCAGGGTCGCGTCCGCCGGTGCCGTCGTTGCCGCGAGCTGCGCGCGGGTCAACGCCCGTTCCGGCAGCGCCGCGAGGGCGGCGGCAAGCTGGGCCTCGGCGTCGCGGCGGGCTGCGTGAGCGGTTTCCAGGCGACGCAGCGGGTCGCCGGCCGCGCGGATCTCTCGCAGCAGGGCCGCCAGGGCGGCGGTGTCCTCGGCCGGTGGCAGCTCCGCCAGCTCCGCTTGCACAAGGTCCCGCCGCCGCCGCGCCTTTGCCAGTTCGCGCTCGGCCGCCTCGGCGTCGGCCAACTGGCTGGCCCGCTCGGACACCAGGTCACGTGACCGCCGCAGCACCGCTGCGGGCGGCAGGGGAACCGCCGCGTCCCAGCCCAGCTCGGCGCGCAACCGCGCGACCTCACGTTCGGCCCGGCGAGATATATCCTCCACGCCCGGCAGGTGATGGGTCGCATTCAGTGCGGTCACCGCGTCGCAAAGTATCGTTTCGATCTGCTCGGACACCTGCAACAGAGTCGTGTCCGGCGGCTCGCCTTGCAGCGCCGCCTCGGCCTCGGCGGCCTGGCGGGCGCGTTCCGCGGCCACGGCGGTGGCGCGCGCATGTTCCTCCAGCGCCCGCCGCCAGCGTGTTTCGAACCCGGGCTCCAGCCGTGGCACGTCGCCCGCCTCGGCCAGCACCGCGCGCTTCTTGTCCCGCTCCGCGAGCCATGGCCGCACTGCCTTCAAGGCGGTCAGCCGCTCCAGCTCCGCCGCCACTGCCTCGCGTTCACTGCGCAGGGAAGCCAGGGTGGCGGCCGCCTCGGCGGCGCGCTTTTCCAGCGCCAGGAATGCCTCCGGCCGCAACGCCGCCTGTTGCAGCGCGCGCCCGGCCTCGATGGCCTCCTTGTCGGCCTTCCATAACGGCTGCGCCTCGTGCCGCCGCTCCGCCCGCCCGATCGCGTCGCGCGCCGCCAGCAGGTCCTCCAGCAGCCGTCGCACCCGCCCCAGGCCGCCGCTGCCGGCCAGCAGCATCGCCCCGAGCCGGCCGGAGGAGCGGCACAGCTCCTGCCCGCCTTCGCGCAGCAAATGGCTGTCCAGGGCGAACAAATCCTCGAACAGCCGCCGGTCGGCACTGCCGAGCAGCCGCCGCACCGCCTCCGCTGGCACCGGCGCCGTGCCGTCCGACAGCGTGTTGCCTCGCCCCTTGCGGCGAATGAGCGAAACCTCCCCCGAGGCGTCGCGCGCGCGGGCGGAAATCCGCATGTTCTGGGTGCCGTACAGCCAGGACATCGGCGAGCGGTCGGGAATGTTGAACAGCAGATCGCCGACAGCGCGCCGCAGTACCGATTTGCCGGCGCCATTGGGCGCCACCAGGAGGTTGATCCGACCCGGCGCGGGGTCGAGGACAAGCGCCTGGCGCTGGAACGGGCCGTAGTTCTCCAGCGTCAGGCCGGAGAGTCGCATCAGCCTTCCTCCAGCCGCGCCAGCAGCAGGTCGCGCGCCCGCGCCAGCACCTGGGCGGGGTCATGGATGGCATGGTCGTTCGGCAAGGCGCCCGAGCGAAGCCGGTCTTGCAGCAGCCGCGGCCAATCGCCCAGCATCGGCTCTCCCGGCGCCTCGGCCAGCGCCGAGATACGCCGCGCCAGCGCCCCCAGCGCATCGCCGCGTTCCGACAGCGTCGCGAGGGCCGCCGGCCTCGTCCGCCACTCGACCGCCTCGATCCACAACAGATCGGACAGCGTCCGCGCCTCCGCCCGCAGCTTTTCATGCAGCCCGGCCAGAGCGCCGTGCAGCTTCGTGGTCCCGGCCAGGGTGAGGCGCACCGCCAGGCCGCGCCCGTCGGCCGCTGCCAGGGCATCGGCCAGAACCGCGGCCACGTCCTGCAGCGCCGCCGCCTCGGTGTCGCAGCCGGTGAGGTCGGCGGTCACGCGGGCCCAGCGGAATTCATCCAGCACCCGGTGCTCGGCTTCGACCACCTTGCCGGCGGCTACGGTCACCAGCGTGGCGCCCTTCTCGCCCGGCTCGTTGATGTGCCGCCCCTGCAGATTGCCGGGGAAGACAATCCAGGGGGTCTCGCACACCACCTCGCGGGTATGGATATGGCCCAGCGCCCAGTAGTCGTAGGCCAGCGCCAGCAGATCGGCGCGGGTGCAGGGCGCATAGCGTGCATGCGGGCCGCCGACCTGCTCCAGACAGGTATGCAGCATGCCGATGTTGAGCATCCCGGCGAGCGGCCGCGGATAGGCGCGCACCAGGTTCTCGGTGACCTCCTGGGTGGCGAAACTCTGGCCGTGCACCGCGATGCCGAGATGCGGCAGTTCCACAGTCTGCGGCTTTTCGTGGTCCAGCAGCACCAAGCCTTCGGGCAGCCGCAAGGCGCGGCTCATTTTGTTCTGGGCGTCGTGGTTGCCGCGGATGGCGATTACCTTCTTGCCAGCCCGCGTCAGCCGCGCCATCTGCTGCACGAAGAAAATACCGGTGCGGTAATCCGGCCAGTCGCCGTCATAGATGTCGCCGGAAATGAGCAGGAAGGCCACATCCTCGGCCAGCGCCAGGTCCACCAGCCTGCCCAGCGCGCGCCGCGTCGCGGTGCGGATGCGTTCGGCCGGCGCGCCGTCGTCGCTGTCCAGGCCGCGCAGCGGGCTGTCGAGATGGATGTCCGCCGCATGCAGGAACCGGATGGTCAAGCGCACTCCTTTCGCCATCGCCGCCAGCCGGACCCGCGCAGCTCGCAGGCCGGGCAGCTGCCGCAGCCATAGCCCCAGGCGTGCCGATTTGCGCGCTCGCCGCGATAGCAACTGTGAGTGTGTTCGACGATCAGTTCGACCAGGGCCGCCCCGCCGAGCGTCTCGGCAAGCTCCCAGGTGGCCGCCTTGTCGATCCACATCAGCGGCGTTTCCAGCACGAAGCGGCGCTCCATGCCGAGGTTGAGCGCCAGTTGCATGGCCTTCAGCGTGTCGTCGCGGCAGTCCGGGTAGCCGGAATAATCGGTCTCGCACATGCCGGCGACGATGCGGCGCAGGCCGCGGCGATAGGCGATCGCCGCCGCATAGGCGAGAAAGACCAGGTTTCGGCCGGGCACGAAGGTGCTGGGCAGCCCCTCCGAGGTCATGCGGATTTCGGCCTCGCTGGTCAGCGCCGTCGCGCCGATGCCGGCAAGCGATGCGCCGAGGTCGACCAGATGGTCTGGCCCCAGCCGCCCGCCCCAATCCTTCTGCGCCGACAGCCCCACGCGCACCGGGGGGCGGCACGCCAGCTCAATGGCGTGGCGCTGGCCATAGGCGAACCCCACCGTCTCGACATGGGCAAAGCGCGACAGCGCCCAGGCCAGGCAGGTGGACGAATCCTGGCCGCCAGAGAACAGTACCAGGGCCTTATCGGTTTGCGTCATCACAATCCTTTCGCCGGGCGAATGCGGCTTCGTGGCGGGTCCGCGTCCGCCTATGCTGGGCCCATGCGCCTCGATTTCAACGACGAAGAAATTATCCGCTATTCGCGCCACATCCTGCTGGCCGAGGTCGGCGGCATCGGCCAGGCGAAGCTGCGCGCTTCCAGCGTGCTGGTGGTGGGCGCCGGGGGGCTGGGCAGCCCGCTGGTGCTGTATCTTGCCGCGGCTGGGGTGGGGCGGATTGGTGTGGTCGACGGTGACGCGGTGGAACTGTCCAACCTGCAACGCCAGGTGGCGCATACCACCGACCGGTTGGGAGTTCCCAAAGTCGAGTCCGCGGCGGCGGCGGCGCGGGCGCTCAATCCGGAGGTGACGGTCGAAGCGCATCCGGCGCGGATCACGGCTGACAACGCCCTGAGGCTGGTGGCGGGATATGACATCGTCTGCGACGGCACCGACAATTTTGCCGCCCGGTTTCTCATCTCGGACGCCTGCGTGCTGGCGCGGCGGACCCTGGTTTCGGCGGCGGTGCTGCGCTTCGAGGGGCAGTTGTCGGTGTTCCGTCCGCATGCGGGCGGTCCATGCTATCGTTGCCTGTATCCCGAACCGCCGCCGCCCGGCATGGTGCCCACCTGCAGCGAGGCGGGCGTGCTGGGCGCGGTCACCGGCGTGATGGGCACGCTGCAGGCGACCGAGGTGCTGAAGGAAATCCTGGGCATCGGTGAGACACTCGCCTGCCGATTGCTGATCTGGGACGCGCTGGCCACACGATTCCGCACCGTTCGCCTGCGTCCTGATCCGGGCTGCACCGCCTGTGGCCCGCATGCTTCGCTGCGCGATCTGTCGGCCCATGCCGGCATGGAGGATAAAGCCTGTGGCATCTGACCCGCTCGGCATTCTGCTGATGTCCGGCACGCATGAGCGTGCGCATTATGCCTTCGTGCTGGCCGCCGGCGCGGCGGCGCTGGGGCGGCCGGTGGTGCTGTTCGCCACCAACGAGGGCTGCCGGGCGCTCTGCACGGACTGGTCGGGGCTGCTGGAACCCGGCCGCGACGCGGCGCTGCGGGCGCGCGGGGTCGCCGGCATCGGCGAGTTGCGGGACTCGGCGGTTGAACTCGGGGTGCGGCTGATCGCCTGCGAGGCCGGGCTGCGGATCGCGGCGATCGCGCCGGCGTTGTTGTTGCCCGGGGTGGAGGTGGCGGGGGTGGCGACGTTTCTCGATGCCTGTGGCCGAGGACAGGTGCTGACCCTCTGAGCTTCCCGCTTGACCCGACGCGCCTCGGGTTGGCACGGATGCGGGCATGAACGCCTTGTCCATCGCGCTGGCGGGTCTGGCCGCGTCGCTGCTCGCGACACAGGTGGCGATGGCGCAGACGCCGCCGCCCTCCGGCGCGCCGCAGCCTCCGGCCGCGCTGCGCGGAGGCGTGGCGCAGAGCACCCCCGGCAAGCCCGCGAGAACGGGATCGACCCCGGTGGTAACCGCGCCACCGAATGCGCATGCCCAGAAACCAGCGGCGACGAAGCCGGCCAGCACCGGCAAGCCGTCCACCGGCGCACCGGCGGCGGCGGGAACCGAGGCGGCCAAGCCGGTTGAGCCGCCCAAAACCGCCGCGCTGGCGGGGCCGAAGCTCGGCGCCAGCGGCTTGCCGCTGCCACGCTGGGCCAGCCTGCGGGCGGACGAGGTGAACATGCGCAGCGGCCCGGGCACGCGCTATCCGATCGAATGGGTCTACCACCGCCGCGACCTGCCGGTGCAGATCGAGCGCGAGTTCGAGGGCTGGCGGCTGATCGAGGACCCGGACGGGGTGAAGGGCTGGGTGCACCAGGCCACGCTGGTCGGCCGGCGCAGCTTCTTGGTGAAGGGCGCCGAGCGGGTGCTGCGGCGGTCGGCGTCAGAGGATGCCGCGGCGGTGGCGCGGCTGAAGCCGGGGGTGGTCGGCCACCTGCGCGCCTGTGAGCCCCACGCCGCCTGGTGCGAGGTGCAGGCGGGCGAGTATCGCGGCTTTCTGAAGCGTGATGAGGTCTATGGCGTTTATGCGGACGAGTCGGTGAACTAGAGCGCTCTGATCGTAAACGGTCAGAGCGCTCTAGCTCTTTGTTTTATAGAGCAATTTTATCGGCCGGCCAGCGCCAGTCTGGCCGATGTTGCTCTAGCGCGTCACCGTCTTGCCACGTTATTCTGAGCCCATGAGCCAGAAAGCGCCGCATCCGCCGACACCGAAAGAAGCCACCCCCCGTGCCATGCACGATCTCGGCGGGGTGTCGGCGTTCATGTGTACCGCGGTCGACACCGAGCCGCACGCGCTGACCGGATTCGACAAGGAGGTGGACGCGATCCGCCAGATCCTGGGTGCGACGGGCGTTATGTCGGTGGACGAACTCCGCCGCGGTATCGAGTCGATCCCGGAGGCCGAGTACCATCGCCTGTCGTACTACCAGCGCTGGCTGCGCGCGATCACCGACACGCTGCTGCGCAAGGGCGTGCTCAGTGAAGCGGAGCTGCGCGCGGCACTGGAGGTGCGGTGATGTTCGCGCCGGGGACGGAGGTGCGGGTGAAGAACGACTGGCCGGAAACGCGCGGCCCGTGTCATGTCCGCACGCCGCACTACCTGCGCGGCGAGCGCGGCGCGGTGGTGCGGCATCTGGGCGATTTTCCCAACCCCGAGGACCTGGCCTTTGCCCGCCCGGCGCCGGTGCGGCCGCTGTATCATGTGCGCTTCGACCAGCCTGCCATCTGGGGCGAGGGCTGCCCCGGCGACACGCTGCTGGTGGAATTGTTCGGGCATTGGCTGGAGGCGGCGAGGCCATGACCGTGTTGGAGACCGACAGCGAGCATCTGTTGGCGGCGCTGCGACGGCTGCTGGCGCAGAAGGGCATTGCCGGCCCCTGGGAAATTGCCGAGCGCATCCGCGCCACCGATGCGGCAAGCCCTGCCCAGGGCGCGGGCATGGTGGCGAAGGCGTGGACCGACGCGTCCTTTCGCGCGCTGATGCTGGCGGATGGCACAAGGGCGGCTGAATCGCTGGGGATTCCGATGCGCGGGCTGCCGCCGCTGGGGGTGCTCGAGGACACGCCGGAGGCGCATCACCTGGTGGTGTGCACGCTGTGCTCCTGCTATCCGCGCGCCGTGCTGGGCTATCCGCCGTTCTGGTATAAATCGGCTGCCTACCGCGCTCGGGCCGTGCGTGACCCGCGCGGCCTGCTGCTGGAATGGGGCACGGTACTGCCGGTGCAGGTGAAGCTGACGGTGGTGGACAGTACCGCCGATTACCGCTGGATGGTGCTGCCGCTGCGCCCGGCCGGAACCGAAACCTGGAGCGAGGCGCAACTGGCCGGCATTGTGCGGGAGGGCGACATGATCGGGGTGACCATCCCGGCGGTGTGAGCACGACGCTGCCGGCGGTTCCCCGTGCGATCGGGAGGGGACAAGATCCCGCTAGGCCAGGCACGTAAACGCCGCCTCCCCAACACGGGGAAGCGGCGTCTGTCATGCAATCGGGGGTGCGGTCTATTCCGCAGCCTTGCTGGTGTTGACCCGCAACGGCTTGGTCACCGCGCGGGTGGCCTCGGTGGCCTGCGACACGACGCTTTCGGCGAACTCCGTGCCCAGCGGGAACCAGCTCCGCGAGCGTTCCAGCAACTGCTGGGTGGCCGACTGATAGGCCGCCGCGTCGGCAGACAGGCGGCGGAAGGCGCCCGACAGCCATTCCTGCTGCGCCTTCAGAAGTTCGGCGGGATCGCTATTGGAGCGCAGGCGTGCGACCAGGTTCTGCGTGTCCTGCACCGCCTCGTGGCGCCGGTGCAGCCAGTCGGTGAATGTCAATTCGACACTGACGAGAATATCGGCCTGCGCCTTCAGCAGCGGATCGGCGCCCGAATTGAGCACCGAGCCGATGAAGGCCGCGGCGGTCCTTTGTTGGGCGGCAGCATCCGAAGGGGCTGTCGTTTCGGTCATGAGTATTCTCCTTGGGAAGTCGACGGAAGGGGACGGTGTTGGCGTGGCTTGCCTGCGCGAAGTACACGCCGCGCCCTGCGGATTGCCCTGCAGGACGATCTGTCGAGTGCCGGACTGCGGCCGAGGGCCTGCATTCCAGTGAAAATCAACGATCGCTCGTGGTTTCCTCGCGGCGGAAGCTGCCACCAAGCATTGGCGGAGACAACTGCTAATTGCAGCCTGCGGCACGTCCATTTTCACGGCGGACTCGTTTATCCATGCAGAATCAACGCTATAATCTGGCGAGTCGGCTCGCAGTCGCGGAAAAGTGAATTTGCACTTGTAGCGGCAGCGCTAACAGTAAACGCGTTATATTGAAGTATTCAACCTGATGTCATCGGGCCGTGATATCGCGCTAGGCAGAGTGCGGCTTCATTCGGGAATGATACGAGTATGTTGATCGGTCGGACACCGTGTCTCGATTGTCGATGCCATCGAACAGTAATGCGTCCACAACACCCGGCAACAGCAGGCGATGCGCCGTTTAATGAAGGGTGACGACGCCGGGGCTGCGGAATCTGCTGCGGGTGAGCGGTTCGTTGTCCCGCCACGAGAGGTGGAAATACAACGCCGCCAACTCGCCAAAATTCTCGATCGCGGTGCTGTTCTGCAACGCCAGCCGGCTCAGGCGGTCGGCCGCCGCGGTATCACCGCGCAACCGCTTCAGTTCGGACAGCAATTCGGTGGCCGACGAACTCGCCGGGGTGATCTCCAGGGCCTTCGTCAGCTCCGCCTCGGCGCCGTCGAGATCACGTAGCCCCATCAGCGCCGCCGCCAGCGTCATGTGCGCGGTGGTCACCACCGGCTTGCGGCTGCGCGACATACTGTCCAGCAGGGCGCGGGTTCGCGCCGCCGCCGCGGCGTTGTCGTCCAACTGCAGCTCGGCGAAGGCGATGTTCAGCACCGGCACCGGACCCCCGGGCCAGGCATCGGCGGCCAGCTGGAAGTAGCGCAGGGCGGCACGCGGGTCGTTGCGGAAAAGTTGCACCAGGCCCAGCAGGTTCTCGAACTGCGCCCGGTCCTCGCTGACCGGCGCCGGCGGCAGGGCCGCGAGGGCGTGCGCGGACAGGGCCACCACATCACGGAACTGGCCGTCGCCTACATGGCGCTGCAACAGGTACAAGGCGGTGGTGTACGGGGCCAGTTGCGAGGCGCCCCACGTGGCGCAACGCTGAATAAAACTTAACAATTTTTCGCCCTTCTCAGGGTCAAATTCCTGGCTGAATTCGCCGTTCGCATGGCCGTGGCCCGACACCACGCCGCGCAGCGACTCATTTTCTATGAACAACGAAAGGCGCAGCTGGTCGGGATTGTAGCCGAACTGTCGCTGTAGCGCGAAGGCCAGCGGCTTGACATTAACCGAATCGGCCAAAGTCATGCCGATGCCCTCGTCGTGGCTGGAGCGGATCTCCGGCGCATTGACCATCGAGACGGTGGCGGCGATGGCGTCGAGCTGGGCGGTGAACACCGTCTCGAGGCTTTGCTGGTCGATGACCTTCTTGAACACATTGGATGGTGCCGCCACTTCGACGGCGACGCTGCCCGAGCGCAGCACGGCATCCGTGGTCAGCAGACCGAACGCGACCAGCAGCGCCACGGCCAATGTGGTGAAGTCCATCGCCTGCGTCCCCCAGGGCTGCCAGGGTAGGGCCGGAAGGGCTGGCCGGCAACATTTCGGCGCTGGGCGTTTTTTGCGGTTTGCCGCGCGGGCATGGCGCGGCCGGGTAGATGGATGAGGGGGACACTCCTCATGTAGCATGCCTGTCTGCGCTGGCGCGCAGCCATCAATCCAATCGGAGGACCTCGCCTTGGCCAAGAAACTCCTGATGATCGTCGGCGATTTCGCCGAGGACTACGAGACCATGGTGCCGTTCCAGGCTCTGCAGATGGTCGGTCTGACGGTGCATGCCGTCTGTCCCGGCAAAAAGACCGGCGACAGCATCGCCACCGCCATCCATGATTTCGAAGGGCACCAGACTTACAGTGAAAAGCCTGGGCACCGGTTCAGCCTGAATGCCGATTTCGATGCGGCTTCTGCGGACGAATACGATGGTCTTGTCATTCCGGGCGGCCGCGCCCCGGAATACCTGCGTCTTGACCAGCGGGTGCTGACGCTGATCCGCGCCTTTGCCAGCGCCGGCAAGCCGATCGCCGCGATCTGCCACGGCGCGCAGTTGCTGGCCGCGGCCGGGGTGATCAGCGGCCGCACCGTGTCGGCCTATCCAGCCTGCGCCCCAGAGGTCACCCTGGCCGGCGCGTGCTATGCCGAGATCGCCATCGATGGCGCCGTTGCCGACGGCAATCTGATCACCGCGCCGGCCTGGCCGGCCCATCCGGCGTGGCTGGCCAAGTTCATCGACGCGCTGGGCGTGCGCATCAGCCACGGCTGAGGCCTGCTGCCGACGAAGCAAGAGAAGGTCGGGGCGGAACTCTGGACCTGCGAACCAAGTCATGGGTTCCAAGGGCCTCTCGGCCCTTGGCGGGTCCAGGGCAGAGCCCTGGCCTTCCTTACTCTCTTCGGAACGCTTTGTAGCTGAGTTTATACCGCTCCATCCGCAGCCCCAGCATCCGCCGGGTCAGCCCCAGGTCCTCCGCCGCCTTGGTCATGTTCCCCTTGTGGGCCTTCAGCGCCTCGACGATCATTTCGTATTCCACTGCTGCGATCTTGGCGTCCAGCCCGCAGCCGAACGAGGTTCCGGTGGCTTCCGAGGTCTGCAGCGAGGGCGGCAGGTCGTAGGCGTGGATGACGCCATCGGCCGACAGGATCATGGCACGCTCGATCACGTTCTCCAGTTCGCGCACGTTGCCGGGCCAGTGATAGCTCATCAGCATGTTGAGCGCCGGGGTGGAAATCCGCTTGATGTCCTTTCCCGTCTCGCGGGCGAAGCGGGCGACGAAATAGTCGGCCAGGGTGATCACGTCGCTGCCACGCTCGCTCAGCGGCGGAATGGTGATGGGAAACACATGCAGCCGGTAATACAGGTCTTCGCGGAACGTCCCTTTCTCCACCATGTCCGGCAAGTTACGGTTGGTGGCGGCGATGATGCGCAGATCGACTTTCACCGGCTGGTTGCCGCCGACGCGCTCGAAGGTTTTCTCCTGTAGCACCCGCAGCAGCTTGGCCTGCATACCGAGGCTGAGTTCGCCGACTTCATCGAGAAAGATCGAGCCGCCGTCGGCCAGTTCGAACCTGCCCTTGCGCAGTCCAGCGGCGCCGGTGAAGGATCCTTTCTCGTGCCCGAACAACTCGCTTTCGACGATGCTTTCCGGCAGCGCGGCGCAGTTGAACTTGACAAAAGGCCCATCGGCGAATGGGCTGTTATAATGGATCGCGTTGGCGACTAGCTCCTTGCCCACGCCGCTTTCGCCCAGAACCAGCACCGTTGCCTTGGCGCTGGCGACTTTCTGGATCAGATCGTAGACCGCCAGCATCGGCTTAGAATTGCCGATGATGTTGGAGGGATGGAAGCGTTCCTTCAGCGCACTGCGCAGGCGGCGGTTTTCGTTCTCTAACCGCACCTTTTCGACATTCTCCAGCAGATACAGCTCGACCGCGGGGGCGACCATCGAGGCGATGGTGGCGAGCAGTTCGACGTCCTGGCGGAGCAGCCTTCGGCTGGCGTAGACCCGTTCGGCGCTGATGGTGCCGAGCACTTTCTTGCCGTGCACGATCGGCACGCAGAAGAACGTGCGGTTCTTTGCCACCGATTCGCCACGGCTGCGCGTGCGGTCGAGAAATCCCGGGTCGTTGCCGATATGCGGCACGATGACCGCCTTGCCGGATTCGACGACCTTGCCGGTGATGCCCTCGCCCAGCGAGTAGATGCCGCGCTGTTTTTGCTCCTCGGTCAGGCCGAAGCTGGCGTGGATGAAAATCGTTTCCGACTGCCGATCATACAGGCTGACCATGCCCCGGGCGATCTTCATGCGTTCTTCCATCACTCCCAGGATGAGCGTGAGGGCGCTGGTGAGGTCTTCGCTTTCGTTGATGATCTGGCTGATCTGGAACAGGATCGGCAGCACGCTGACGCGGCACTCACCGGTCGCGCAACCGGTGAACTCGTCCTTGAAGTCGTCGATTTCAATGGCGACGCTCTCGTCTTGTGCCATGTCTCGTTCTTTTGCGGCGATCAGGCGCGTCATGCAGATGGTGGTCCCTCGGGTTCTGCGCGCTGCCATCTGAAAGCAGTGCACGTGTGCATGCCACTGCGCGTGGTGCCGGACTGAGGGAGGCCGAGCGGCCGGTATAGGCCGGACGGATCAAGCCGTTAATTGGTCCCCCGCATCCCGGGCGTGCGCCGGATCGGCGATGCGATTCTGCGTTGTTACGCTATTCCTACATAAGCATAGCGGCATTGTGGCAGACACCATGCGCTATGCCAAGACGGGAATTACGTCGCAAATCCGACAAGCGCAGTCGCAATCCAATCATGGCGAACACAGATTGAACGACAAATAGTGCGGTCGTGGACTTGGCGATGTCGTCGGGCGCCGGCGGTGCGCAACGCCGGCCTTGTGGCCCGGAACTTGCTTTGTTCCTTTCTGGCGCAGGATGCGCTGATCAGGCCGCCTGGATCGAGGCACACACCGGGGAGCGATCGCGATGTGGGACGGAAACGGCAATGACGCGGCTGACCTGGCAGCGCCGGACGCGGTCGACGAACCTGGCCCGTCGAGCCGGATGGCGGCCTTTGGCTGCCACGAGCGGCTTGCATGGCTGTTTCGCGCCATTTCGGCACCGGACGTTCTTGGTGGTCGAGGGTGCCGATCAGCACGCCGCCAGACGCGCCGTGCAGGAACTCAACAACCTTGCCGGCGAGGCGCTGGCGGAATGGACGGATTGCCGGGGCGGCGCCGGCATTCGCCTGACCCCGCGCGGCCGCCGGCTTTGCGTGGCGCTGATGGCCTTGCGGGTCGAGCATGAACGGCTGCTGAACCGGTTCGGCGAGACCTTCGGCGAGGACATGCGCCTGATCGATCGCGTCGCGGTGCGGACCAGTGCGCGCAATCAGTTCCTGGCGCGCGTGGCGTCCCGCCCGAAGGGCACTCTTCGCGAGGAGATTTTGCTGGAACTCGCGGGCCGCCGCCTCATAAAGGTGGCGATCACCCACGAGAGCGTCGTCGCGCTGGACCTCAAGCCAGGGCGGGAGGTGGTGGCGCTGATCAAGGCGTCGTCGGTGGAATTGGCGGTGGGCGGCGGCGGCAGGATCGGCGGCGATCCAAACCGGCTGACCGGCACGATCGGGCACGTCGTCCGCGACGGCAATACCGCCGAGGTCGCCGTCGATCTCGGCTCGGGGCTGACCGGCATCGCCCAGATCGAAGGCCCGGCAGCCGCCCGGGCCAGGGTCGGACAACGTGCGACACTTTCCTTCGCGTCGGACAAGGTCATCATCGGCCGCGTGGCCTGACAAGGGCCGGGGCGGGCCAACGGCCCGCGTCAGCCGGCAAACCGCACCAGCCGCCCGAGCGGCACGCCCAGCACTTCATCCTCGCGCATCACCGCCTGACCGCGAATGATGGTGGCCACCGGCCATCCGGTCACCTGCTTGCCGGCAAACGGCGTCCATCCACAGGGCGAAACGATCCAGTTTTCCTCGATCCGCCGCCGCCGGCGCATGTCCACCAGGGTGAAATCACCGTCGTAGCCGCTCGCCAGCCGCCCCTTGCCGAGCACGCCATAAACCCGCGCGGGCCCCGCGCACATCAGATCGACCATCCGCCCGAGCGATAGACGGCCGGCATTCACATGGTCCAGCATCACCGGCACCAGCGTCTGCACGCCGGTGAGCCCCGAATGGCATTCGGGCCAGGGTTTTTCCTTCGCCGCCCGCGGATGCGGCGCATGGTCCGAGCCGATGCTGTCCACCGTGCCGTCGCGCACCGCCGCCCAGGCCGCTTCCCGATGGCGCTCGCCGCGGATCGGCGGATTCATCACACCATAGCCGCCCAGCCGCTCGTAGCAGTCCGGCGCCACCTGCGTCAGGTGGTTCACCAGCACCTCGCAGGTGGCGACATCGCGGAAATCCTTCAGGTAATCCAGTTCCTGCGCCGTCGACACATGCAGGATATGCGCCGCCCGGCCGGTTGCCTGCGCCAGCGCCATCAGCCGGCGGGTGCACAGAAACGCGGCTTCCTCGTCGCGCCATTCCATGTGGCTGGCATAGGGGTCGCCGCACTGAAACCGCGTCTTGCGGGCTTGCAGCCGCGATTCGTCCTCGCTGT
Source organism: uncultured Alphaproteobacteria bacterium (assembly GCA_963804495.1). Classification (GTDB taxonomy): domain Bacteria; phylum Pseudomonadota; class Alphaproteobacteria; order Acetobacterales; family Acetobacteraceae; genus Rhodovastum. The sequence goes on from CAWDQN010000002.1 coordinate 162,342, forward strand.
GATAGGCGATGCGGCGATGCCCGTCGCGCATGATGCGCTCGATGCTGGCATCGTCCTCCACCAGCAGATCGCCGGTGGACGAGCCGGCGAACACCTTGATGGCACAGACGCCGCGCCCGGTTTCCAGGCCGGCGAGGGCGGGGATGTTGGCCTTGGTGGCGCCGACATAAAACCCGATGTCGCACCAGGCGACGCGCTCGGCATAGTCCTGCTTGACCGCCAGCCCGGCCGCATCGACCAGCGGCGGCGCCGTGTTCGGCATGTCGAACACCACCGCCACCCCGCCGAGCACCGCCGCCTTGGTGCCGGTGCACATGTTCTCGGCGGCATTGGGCGCGGTGCCGGGGTCGCGCAGATGCACATGCGGGTCGATCACACCGGGCAACACGTGCAGCCCGGTGGCGTCGATGGTCTCCGCCGCCTCAGCGGCGTGGCCGACACCCAGGGCGGCGATGCGACCTTCCCGGACTCCGACGCTGGTCTGCTCCGTGCCCCAGGGAAGGACACAGGTGCCGTTGCGGATGATCACGTCATACGGAGCGGCGGGCATGTGGGGGTGATCTCCTTGGTCGGCAGAAAGACAAGGCCAGGGCTCTGCCCTGGACCCGGCAGGCCCCTGCACCCCATTACTTTGTCGTCGCCAGCGTTTCGAAGACATCACCCGCCGGCGGCAGGCCCAGAATATGCGCCCGGTGCCACAACGCATAGAACAGCAGATGCCAGGCCCCGGCCCCCTCCCGCTTGCCGGCCGCGGCGCGGAACAACGCCACCACACGTTCGGGGTCGGCGATCTCCGCCACGCCCGGCTGCGCCGCCACCAACGGACCCAGCCTTGCCCCCTGACCGGCGATCCAGGCACCCACCGGCACCGTGAACCCCTGCTTGCGGGCAAACGGCTCCGCCGCCGGGCAGTTTCGCGCCAGCCACAGCCGCAGCAGCCACTTGCCCATGCCGCGCCGCACTTTCAGCGCGTCCGGCAGCCGGAACGCCGCCGCCGCCACGCCGGGATCGAGAAACGGCGTCCGCCCCTCCACCGCATGCGCCATCAGGCAACGGTCCAGCTTGAGCAACAAATCATGCGGCAGCCAGTCCGCCACATCGGTCGCCTGCGCCACCGCCAGGCGGCTGCGCCCCGCCGTGGCGGCGCTGGCCTCGGCCGCCGCGATGCCGTCCCGCCAGGCCACCGGACGCGCGCGCAGCACCTCCAGCCGGTCGAAGGCGCCGCGCCCGCGCATCACCCGCCCGCCACGCCACAACGGCCGCATGGCACTGCGATAGCGCCCGTAGCCGCCGAACATCTCGTCCCCGCCCTCGCCGGACAGCACCACTTTCACGTCCTGCCGCGCCCGCCTCGCCAGGAACCAGGTGGGAATGATGGCGTAATCCGCCGCCGGGTCGTCCATGCAGGCGACGATTTCGGGTAAATGGCGCCAGGTACCGGCCTCGCTGACCTCGATGGTTTCGTGCCGCGCCCCCAGCGCGTGGGCCACTCGCGCCGCCGCCGCCCGTTCGTCGGCCGCCGCCGGCACGTCGAACCCGGCCGTGTAGGCCAGCACTGGGGCGCTGTTCAGCCGCGCCATCATGCTCAGCACCGCGGCGCTGTCGATGCCGCCGGACAGGAACATGCCGTACGGCACGTCGCTGCGCTGGTGCAGATCGACGCTTTCCTCCAGCGCCCGGTCGAGGCGGCGCAGCGCCGCCGCCTCATCGATTTCCTCCGCCGCACCGTCGGGCAGGGCGGCGAGCCGGCGGCGCTCCAGCACCCGACCGTCCGCGCACACCAGGGTTTCGCCCGGCAGCACCCGGCGGATGCCCTCGAAAATGGTCTCTGCGCCGGTGGTGAACTGGATTTGCAGCAACTCATCGCGCCCCGCTTCGCGCAGCGCCCGTGGCACGATCCCCGCGTCCAGCAGCGCCCGCGGCTCCGAGGCGAAGGCCAGTCCGGCATCGGTCTGCGCGGTATAAAGCGGTTTGATGCCGAACGGATCACGTGCCAGCGTCACTGTGCGGGCGGCGCGGTCGTGGATGGCGAGCGCATACATGCCGCGCAGGTGACGGGCGAACGCCGCCCCCTCGCGCCGCCACAGATGCAGCGGCGGCTCGTTGTCGCTGTCGGTGGCGAAGCGGACCTCCGGCAGGTCGCGGCGCAGCTCCCGGTAGTTGTAGATCTCGCCGTTGCCGACCAGCGCCGCCGCGCCGGCGAACAGCGGCTGCTGGCCGCCGGCGAGGTCGATGATGGCCAGCCGCGTCTGCACCAGGGCGATCGGACCGACCGCGGCCTGGCCGGACCCGTCCGGCCCGCGATGGGCAAGCGCGCGTGCCAGCGCCTCCAGCACTCCTGGCTCGGGTGGCGCCGCATCGGGTGCGGACAGGATGCCGCCGATGCCGCACATCAGATCGGGGACCGGGCAGGGAAAATCGCCATGCGGACAGGTGGATAGCACCGGCGGACGGCGATGTCTTGCGGTGGCGCGTCCGGGACAAAGCCCTGGCCTTGCTTCCTTCACCCCATTGCCCTGCATCGGCGACCCTTCCCGTCTCGCCCTCGACATGCTTCGCTGTTAGCAAGGAAGCCAGGCTCCGAAAGGGACCAGGCGACCGGTCTGCACGCCATGATCTTTGTCGAAAGGTGCCTCATGCCCGGCCCGCAATACATCCTCACCCTGTCCTGCGCCAACCGGCGGGGCATCGTGGCCGGCGTGTCCACCTACCTGTTCGAGCATCACTGCAATATTCTCGACGCCCAGCAGTTCGACGACACCCAGGCCGGCCGGTTCTTCATGCGGGTCTGTTTCGATGGCATCGATCAGGAGGCGTTCGCCCCGCTGCACGACGGGTTCGGGGCCGTCGCCAGCCGGTTCGGCATGGACTGGGCGCTGCGTCCGCTGGCGCAGAAAAAGCGGGTGATGGTGCTGGTCTCGCGCTTCCACCATTGCCTGGACGATCTGCTGTACCGGTGGCGCATCAACGAATTGCCGATGGAGATGGTCGGCATCGTGTCCAACCATCCGCGCGAGACCTACGAGCATATCGACTTCGACGGGGTGCCGTTCCACCATCTGCCGGTGACGCGGCTAACCAAGCTGGAGCAGGAGACACAGCTCTGGCAGCTGATCCGCGAGGCGCGCGTGGATGTGGTGGTGCTGGCGCGCTACATGCAGATTCTATCGGACGGGTTGTCGGCCAAGCTGGCCGGACGCTGCATCAACATTCACCATTCGTTCCTGCCCGGCTTCAAGGGCGCGCGCGCCTACCACCAGGCGCATGAGCGCGGCGTCAAGCTGATCGGGGCGACGGCGCACTACGTCACCTCCGACCTTGATGAAGGGCCGATCATCGAGCAGCATGTCGAGCGGATCAGCCACCGCGATACGCCCGAGGATCTGGTGCGCAAGGGGCGCGACATCGAGCGGCGGGTGCTGGCGCGAGCGCTGCGGCATCACCTTGAGGACCGCGTGTTCCTGCACGGCCGCAAGACCGTGGTGTTCACCGAATAGCGTTGCGTTGTTTGGGCCTTGCCCGAGGCCGCCCGGCGCTGTATCCAAACCTTGGCAAGCCTTATGTTCGGCGCGCCGGCTGCGGGATGCGGACGTAGCTCAGTTGGTAGAGCGTCAGATTTCCAATCTGAATGTCGCCGGTTCGATCCCGGTCGTCCGCTCCAGGTTTTCAAAGGGTTGGCGGGCAGGCCTTCGGAACCCGCCGCAATGCACCGGTGCTGTGGACTCACCCGGCGGCGTCCGGCGCGGTCCGCATGTTGCCGCTGTGACGGCGACATGCCGAAGCGGCGATGACGGCCATGCGTTCGCCGTCATGTGACGCCCTCGCCGGGTGGTCATCCCTCACCCTGTCTGCACCGGCTTCAGTCGGATGCCGAAACCGCTTTGCCGGAGGGCCCGGGCAGGCGGGCCACCAAGCGCAGCATCTCGGTGATGTGGAATGGCTTGGACAGAATAGGCAGCTTGTCGAAACGCGGCGGCAGGTCGGCGCGCCCATAGCCGGTAAGAAAGACAAAGGGGATGCCGCGCGCCACCAGGATGTCGGCCACGGGAAACGCCGGGATGCCGCGCAGATTGACGTCCAGCAGCGCGACCTGGAAGGCGGCTTCCCGCGCCAGGGCCATCGCCTGATTGAACCGCCCGACCGGGCCGACCAAGATGCAGCTGGCAGCGAGCAACGCCTCCTCCAGCAACATGGCGATGCTCAGCTCATCCTCGACCACGAGGATGTGCCGGCCCTGAAGCAGGTCCTGCTCCTGGTCAGGCATGCAAAACGTCATGAATCACCTCCGCCGCCGGCATGGCCAACGTAGCGGTCACGCCCTCGGGCAGGAAGGCGATGGTTGCCGTTCCACCGAAGTCATACTCGGCGCTTCGCTCGATGACATCTGTGCCGAAGCCTTTGCGTGTCGGCGGGGCGACCGGCGGGCCACCCGATTCCCGCCACGTCAGCACCAGCCAGTCTTTGCCGTCGCGCAGCTCGAACCTCCAGCCGATGTCCAGCCGCCCCCGGTCGTTGGCCAAGGCACCGTATTTCGCGGCATTGGTGGCGAGTTCGTGAATGACGATACCAAGAGTGGTGGCCGTTCGCGATGGCAGCGAAACCGTCGGTCCTTGCGCCGTGAACCGCTCGCTTTCAGCGAACGCGCTCAATTCCCCCCGCACGAGTTCGTCCAGTCCGACATGCGCCCATTGGTTCGATGACAGGATATCGTGGGTCCTGGCCAATCCCGCAAGCCGGTCGTTAAGTTTCACGATGAAGTCGTCGAGCGTGCCACCCCGGCGCGCCATCCTGGTCGCGGTCGACGACACGACGGCGAGCAGGTTCTTGACGCGATGGTTCAGCTCGGCCACCAGCGCCTGCTGCTGCCCCAGCTCCACCAGCGACGTCACGTTGACGAAGGTCAGGATAACGCCATCGATCTCGTTGTCGGCCTTCCGGTAGGGCAGCAGGCGCAGCAGGTAGTGGGTCGTGCCGTCGCGGCTGCGCAGCTTGCGCTCCAGCGGGGCGGCGGTAGCAAGCGTGGTGCGAACGTCGGCGGCCAGATGGCCGTACTCAAGAATGCTGCCGAAATCGAGGATCGAGCGCCCTCGGTCGCCCGGCAGCAGCTTGAAGATGTCGTTCACCGCCGGGGTGAATGCGCGGATGGCGAGCGTGCTGTCGAGGAACAGCGTGGCGATCCTGGTGCTGTCGAACAGGTTGCGCAGGTCGTTGTTGGTCCGGTCCAGCTCGACGACCTTGTTGGACAGTTCGGCATTGACGCTGTGCAGCTCTTCGTTGACCGATTGCAGTTCCTCCTTCGAGGTTTCCAGTTCCTCGTTGGCGGATTGCAGCTCTTCGTTGATCGACAGCATTTCCTCATTGGTTGACCGCAGCTCTTCGAGCGAAATCTGCGACTCGTCGATCGAGGTTTGCAGCCGCAGGCGCGTGTCGGCCAGTTCCTGCTCCAGATGCTGGATGGCCGCGTCATGGTCGGTCGGCCTGGGACCCGCGTCGGTGCGGTCCTCGGCCGCGGCCAGCGGGCCGACATCGGTGAGGATGATGAGCCACGCCGTTTCTCCTGCCTCGTCCGGCACCGGTTCGGCGGTCAGATTGATCGTTTGCGAACCGGCTTGCGTTTGCACGGCGACATCATCGCGGTGCGCCGAGAGGCCGCGCTCCGCCACTTCGTGCAGCAGCGAGCGCAGCGCCAGCCCAAGGCCCGGGCGCGCCATGGCAAGCAGGTTGCGGGTGGGCGCGCCGTACGCGGGCTCGAGGTATTTCCCCGTCCGAACCGAGAAATGGATCACATCCCAGGCGCGATTTACGATGATGTGAGCGGGCGCGTATTTGTCGAGCACGACGGCCTGGCCGGACGCGACGACGTTGCGGCCGCCGGATGCGGCCGCGTTTTGGTCGATGCGCATGGCGCGGCGTCCGGCGGCAATTTGGTACGGCGCCGGGAAGATGGTCGGACGGCCGGGCAGGTCACGGCGGAGGAAAATGCGGTGTTTCTTGTCCAGCGGCTCGAACAGCTCGGGGTGATGGCTGGCATGCTCCGACGAGCCCAGAAACAGGAAGCCGCCGTGGCGCAGCGCGTAGTGAAACAGCGGGACGAGTTGCTTCTGCGTTTCCAGGTTGAGGTAGATTAGCAGGTTGCGGCACGAAATCAGGTCGATCCGCGAGAATGGCGGGTCGCGGATCACGCTGTGGCATGAGAACATGCAGATCTCGCGGATCTCCTTGGAGACCGCGAAGCTGCTGCCCTCGGGCACGAAGAACCGCGCCACCCGTTCAGCGGACATGCCGTCGAGCAGCCGCGCCGGGTAATGGCCCATGCGAGCAACCGCGAGCGCGTTCTCATCCACGTCGCTGGCGAATATCTGCACCCGCACCGGACTGCTGCCGATCTGTTCGCGCAGCAGAATGGCGATGGAATACGCCTCTTCGCCGGTCGCGCAGCCGGGCACCCAGACCCGGACGGCGTCGCCGGCAGCGCGGCCGTCGAGCAGACGCGGAATGACCAGCGCCGCCAAAGCGTCGTACGATTCCATGTCGCGGAAGAAACTGGTCACCCCGATCAGCAACTCGCGGAAGAACAGATGCGCCTCTTGCGGTTCGGCGCGGAGCAGGGCCATATAGGCTGCAAGGTCGGCGACGCGGCGCACCTGCATGCGGCGCTGCAATCGGCGCAGAAAGGTGCTGGATTTGTAGCCGCTGAAGTCATGGCCGACCAGCGCTTGCAACAGGGCGCAGAGTTCGCTCTTGGCCGCTTCAAGCTGAGCGCGGGTTGTTTCATTGGGCGTGTCGGCGTCCAGTTGGACAGAGCCGAACGCGGCGATGAACTCCGACAGGCGTGCCGGCAGGTCCTGCATCGGCAGCGCTTCGTCCACGAAGCCGGTGGCGACCGCCGCTTCGGGCATACCGTGATGGCCACCCGGGTCACCGTTGAAACGCTGCGCCAGCGTCAGGCCGCCCGCCTCGCGCACCGCCTTCACGCCGATCGCCCCGTCCGTGCCGGTGCCCGAGAGAATCACCGCAATCGCCCGCCGCGGGACTGCCACGGCGAGCGAGGCGAGCAGGATATCGATCGGATTGCGTTCCTCGCTGCGCTCGGTCAGCGCGAACCGGTCGTCCGCGATGGTCAGGATCGTGTCCGGGGCGTTCAGGTAGACATGACCGGGCTCGATCGCTTGCCCATCCGCGGCGACCGTCACCGGCATGGTGGTGAAGCGGGCGAGAATGTCCGGCAGCAGGCTGTCGCGGTGGCGGGCAAGATGCGTGACCACCACGAAGGCCGCCGCCAGGCCGGACGGCAGCAACTCGAACAGTCGCGAAAGGGCCTCCACGCCGCCGGCGGAGGCGCCGATGCCGACGACCGGAAAACTGCCGGATTGCGAAGCCACCTTGGCCCCTTTCAGACGCAAGAAAGCTTGTCAGGCCCCCTCAAACAACGATTCTCGATGGATCTCCAAGCACAACCGAGGGCGCACGGCAAGGGTGCATCGTGAGTCGCTCGCGCGGGCGAAGGGCACCCCCTTTGCTCCACACTCAAGCTGGCGTGACAAATGGCGCCGAAACCGGGAAATGCGCAACCCCATACCGGGGGCGGCAGGCACAGGGCAATCGGGTGAAGCCGGGTGCCAGGCCACTCCGCGCAAGAAAGCTGCACGGGGAGGCGGAGAGTCGGAGAGAAACCTGTCAGTGATCGCCCTCAGGGGCGAACTACGCTTGGATATGCCTCTCCAACTCTTCGTCTTCCTGTGCATCTTTTCTTTTTTCGCAATGCACCACAGCGGCCGGCCCGTTCACCCGATTGCCCTGGGGGCCGCGCCTGATCGCCGGGCGAGGCTTGCGTCGTTTCGCCCCCGGCCCGCCTATCCGCCGTGCTGCTCGCGTCGCCAGTTCGAGGGCGGTTCGAACGTCCCGGCCCAGAGTCCGGCGCGGCTTCGCCGGGCTTCCTCCTCCAGGGGCACATAGGATGTGGAATATTGCCGGTACGCCACCGCCCAGCCGGCGCGCACCATGGCGGCATTGATGTCCGCCGCGCCGACGCTGCAGGTGGCGACGGTGCGGCCATAGCGGTCCTTATCGCGGGCGTGGCAGGCGACCGCTTGGCCGGCGATCATGTCCTCCAGGAACCGCTTGGCCACCTGGCCGCAGGCATAGGCGGCGCCGTCGCGCTCGCAGGCCTGGGCACTCTCGGGGGCATCGATGCCGAACAGGCGGATGCGGCGCCCGCCCAGGTCCAGCGTATCGCCGTCGACCACGCGGGCGCGGCCGACGATGTCGAGCGTGGTGCCGGGAAGACGGAGGTGAAGCTGGCCGGTGAGGTTGAGCACGATCAGCAGCATGGCCCCGAGGGCCAGCACGATCAGCAGCGGGTTGGAGCGATTCATGCCGCGGTTTTGTCCGGACGTCCGGTCATGGGTGTCGCCTCGGGGTGTGCAGTGATGGCATCTCCCTTAGCGCGGCGGCCGGAGTAGGGCCAGACGCGGCCGGATCGGGGCATTGCCGCGCCCGCCGAGTCTGTCGTCGCGTCGACGCAACAACGGCCTCTGGTTCAGTTGCCTCGGCGTGCGGCCCTTGGTTGTGCTTGCACGTGCACGCCCGAATGGCGACTTTGCGTGCCTGCTGTCGAGCGCCGGGAGTTGGAGCGATAGCGCGGGAGTGTCTGCATGCGACAGGCTAGTTTGACCGGATTGGCGCTGACGCTGAGTGTTTTCGGCCTGGCCGCTCATGCCAGTGACCAGCTGCCGCCCCAGCCTCTCGCCGCCGTCTCGCCCACGTCAGCCCCCGCGCCGGCGCCGCAGTTCACCCCGGCCCCGGTCCCGTCGCACGCGTTCAATGGCGGGTCATCGACTCAGGCCCATCCGCCCGGCGCGCCATTGGCCCCGGGCAGCGCGCGGCTGCGTCTCAACGGCAGCGTGACCAGTTATATCGGTGTCGGCGCGGACAGTGGCCGCAACGGGCGATGATCCGATGGTCCGCAGGGTTCATCGGCACGCCGGATCAGGCCCGTTAAGCCACCGTCTTAATTCAGCACCCGCCCCGGCTTCACCAGTTCCGCCAGCACCGCCGGCTCCAGCTCCGCTCCCACCCGCTCCAGCGACAGCCGCGCCGGCGGGCGCGGACGCTCGATGGACGAGGCTGGCACCACCGTCAGCGGCGGCTTGGCCGGACGCAGCGCCGAGGCGCGCAGCAGCGCCGCCACGAACGACCGGCCCCAGACCAGCGGCGAGCGATGCTCGATGGCTGCCCACAGCGCCCGCCAGCGCGCCTGCCGCTCCTCCAGCCCCATGCGCAGCGCCGCATCCATCGCGTCCGCCATGGCGTCGGGGTCGTGCGGGTTGACCAGCAGCGCCGCCTCCAGTTGCCGGGCCGCGCCGGCGAAGCGCGACAGCACCAGCACGCCGGGATCGGCGGGGTCCTGGGCGGCGACGAATTCCTTGGCCACCAGATTCATGCCATCGCGCAGCGGCGTCACCAGCCCCACCCGCGCCTGCCGCATGGTGCCGGCCACGATGGCGCGGTCCACGCCATGCGCCACCATCCGCAGCGGCTGCCAGTCCGGCTCGCCTACATCGGCGTTCAGCGCCCCGGACTCGCGGTCCAGCGCCGCCCGCAGCGCGCGGTAGCAGTCCACGTCCTTGCGCGACATCGCCGCGATCTGCAGCATGGTCACGTGACCGCGCCAGTCCTGCCGCTTTTCCAGCAACCGGCGCAGCCCGGCTAGGCGCTGCAGCAGCCCCTTGGTGGGGTCCAGCCGTTCCACGCCCAGGATCAGCCGCTGCCCGTCCAGACTGCGCCGCAGCCGGCGCGCGGCCGGAGTGTCGGCCATGCCGGCGGCGGTGCGGGCAAAGGCGCGCGCCTCGATTTCCACCGGGAATACGCCGAGGCGCACCCGCCGCCCGGCGAAGAACAGCGAGTTGTTCGGCCCGCGCACCGCGCCCGCCAGCATCTGCGCGGCGGCGGCGAAATTGGCCAGGTCGTTGTCGGTCTGAAAACCGATCAGATCGGCGGCCAGCAGGTCGCGCACCAGCTCGGTCATTTCGGGCGCCGCCGCCAGCACGTCGGGGGCGCAGAACGGGATGTGCAGGAAAAACCCGACCGGATTGCGCACGCCGCGTGCCCGCAGCGCCGAGGGCAGCGGCATCAGATGGTAGTCGTGCACCCAGATCAGGTCGGTCGGCCGCAGCAGCGGCTGCAGGCCGGCGGCCATGCGCGCATTGACCTCGCGATAGACGCGGGCGTCGCGCCGATCGTACCGCATCAGCTCCGGCATGGTGTGCAGCAGCGGCCACAGCACCCCGTTGGAAAAGGCGTTGTAGTAGCGATCGTGCTCGTCCTGAGTGAGGTCGATGGTGGCGTATTCCACCCCGCCCGCCCGCTCGACCATGGCCGCCCGGCCAGCGCCGGACGGCACCACCGCGCCGCTCCAGCCAAACCAGAGGCCGCCGCGTTTTTCCATCAGCCCATCCAGGGCGACAGCCAGTCCGCCGGCCTGGGTTCCAGCCGAAGGGGCCGGTACCCGGTTGGACACGACGACGAGGCGGTTCATGTGACCTCCAGCGGCGAGGTGGGCAGGGGGATGACCAGACCGGTCATCCAGCGCCGCCCGGCACTCCAGCCGCGTTCCAAGTTGCGGGCGATACCGCCCCTGACATCCGAGTAACCCGGCGCTGTGTTACAGCGCGGACACATAACCGAGGTTCCCGAACCTGTGATCGAGCACGCGGACGTGATCGGCAGCGGCCCGGGCGCCGCCGGTTCTCCCTTGCGCGCACCTCTGCCTGCCCTCACGGGGGTCCGGTCGTGCGCGCCGGTCTCCCGCGCGCCGGCCAGGCTTGTGAGGATGCGGCAGCGGGGGCGATGCAACAGGGGCTCCTTCATGTGCGAGCGGCACGAGCGTGATTTCCCAGTTGCGCATGGCAAGATTACGGCGAAGAATCCGCCACCCTGCCACACCTGTGGCGGGGCGCCCGCCGCCTGGTTTTCTGCATGCTTAACCGACCCGGCACCTCTGGTTTTTCCCCGCCGCCGATGGGATGCTGCCGGGCATGGACGACACTGCGGATCGCACCCTGGCCGAAACCCTTGCCGGATGGCGCCGGCATTTGCATGCGAACCCCGAACTGTCGCTGCAGGAGACGCAAACCGCCGCCTTCGTCTGCGCCCGGCTGTCCGAGCTCGGCATTCCCTACGTCGCCGGGGTGGGCGGGACCGGCGTGGTGGCCACGCTGTCGCGCGGCGCATCCAACCGCAGCGTCGGCCTACGCGCCGACATGGACGCCCTGCCGATCACGGAGGCCACCTGCCTGCCATACGCCTCGCGCACTCCCGGCGTGATGCATGCCTGCGGCCACGACGGCCACACGGTCAGCCTGCTCGGTGCGGCGGCGCTGCTGGTGCGCGACCCGCACTGGACCGGCACCGTGCAACTGGTGTTCCAGCCGGCCGAAGAAGGCTTCGGCGGAGCCGCCGCCATGCTGGCCGACGGGCTGCTGGAGCGCTTCCCGATGGAGCGCATCTTCGCCTATCACAACTGGCCGGGCCTGGAGGCGGGCACGGTGGCCGTGCATGACGGTCCGGTGATGGCCGGCGGTGCCCCCCTACGCATCACCCTTCACGGCCAGGCCGGTCATGCCGGCATGCCGCATCTGACCCGCGACCCGATGCTGGCGGCCGGGCATTTGCTGGTGGCGCTGCAATCGGTGGTGTCGCGCAGCATCGACCCGCTGGAATCGGCGGTGGTGTCGATCTGCATGATCGAGGGCGGCGGGGCCAACAACCAGATCCCCTCCGTGGTGCGGCTGAGCGGCACGGTGCGCGCCTTCACGCCGGCCGTGCGCGCGCAGGTAGATGCCGCGATCGCCCGGGTGGTGGACGGCATTGCCGCCACCTTCGGCATCCGGGCGGAGCTGGACCAGCCGTCCGGCATCCCCCCCACCGTGAACCACCGCGCCGAGGCGGACATCACCGCGGCAGCGGTGCGCGAGGTCGGCCTGGCTGTACAGCGCGACCTGGCACCGGCGATGACCAGCGAGGATTTCGGTCTTTACCTGCAGCAGCGGCCGGGGGCGTTCCTGTGGATGGGCAACGGGGGCGCGTCAGCCGAGCTGCATACGCCCGCGTATGATTTCAACGATTCTATTCTTCTCTCTGCCGCCACAGCCCTGGCCGGCGTTGCCCGGCTGGCGTTGCGGGAGGGGGCGTAGGGCGGGTCGGCGAAACGGGCGCCTTGCTCCTATGGGGGCGTTGCCCCCAACCCCACCAAGGGCTTTGCCCCTGGACCCCACCAAGGGGCGTAGCCCCTTGGAACCCTTAACGAATGGGCTCCAAGGGCCTCTCGGCCCTTGGCAGGTCCAGGGCAGAGCCCTGGCCTTCCTGCCTACATTCCCGACGTCTCCGCCTCCTCCGCCATCCACGCGTTCAACAGCGTGTAGCCAACCGCCAGCACCACCGGCCCGAGAAAAATTCCCAGCAGCCCGGTCGCCATCAGCCCGCCAATCACCCCAGCGAGTATCAGCAGCATCGGCAAATCCGCTCCTTTGCTGATCAGCCACGGCCGCAAAACATTGTCCATCGTCATGGCGACGGCGGCGAAGCCCACCAGTACCGTCGCCCATAACGTGTCGCCAATGTAATACATCCACACCACTGCCGGAACCAGCACCAGGCCGGGGCCGACCTGGACCAGGCAAAGCATGAACATGATCGCCGTCAGCACCGGCGCGAACGGAACCCCTACCACCGCCAGTCCGACGCCACCCAGCACGCTCTGCGCCACCGCAGTCACCACCACCCCCAACGCCACGCCGCGAATCGCCCCGCCGGCCAGTCGCACCGCCGCCTCGCCGCGCTCGCCGCCCAGCCGCCGGCCGAAGCGCAGCACGCCGGCCCCAGCCCTTTCGCCGCCGGCATACATCACCGCGGCAATCGCCACGGTCAGCAGGAACTGCAGGAACATCGCTCCCAGACTACCGACGGCCGAGGCGAACCATTGCGTCAGTTGCCCGGCATAGGGCGTCAGCTTCGCGGCCAGTCCCTGCGGTCCGCCGGCGGCGAGTTGCTCCCAGCCACGCGCGGCCCGCGCCCCCACCAGCGGCACATGCGCCAGCCAGTGCGGCGGCGGCGGCATTTGCAACGACAGGACCGTCCGCACCAGCCCGGCGATATCGTCCAGATTGTCCAGGATCGTGCTGACCGCCAGCCAGAATGGCAGGATCAGCACCAGCAGTAACGCCAGCGTCATGACCATCACTGCCACAGCGCGCCGGTTGCCGGCATAATGCTGTACCCGCAGCATCAGCGGCCAAGTGGCTATGACCAGAGTCGCCGCCCAGATGACCGATGGCAGGAACGGTTGCAACACCAGGAAGCTGGCCGCGATCAGCCCGCCGATGAAAAGCACGGCGAGCGTCGTGCGGCTGAGATCCTGGTGCGGACGCGACATGCCACTCCGCCCTCCCGGACCGGGATGACACCGAAACAACAGGCCGGCTTTCCGGCCCGTCGCCGGCATAGCCGTACGCCGGCCGCCCTTCAACGCTTCCGGATGGGGCGACCTGGGCACTCGGCTGAACGGCCCGACCGCGCTGGTGCATTGCGAAAAAGGAAAAGATGCGGAGAAGGAAGGAGAGACGTATCCAAGCGCCGTGCGACCCAGCCTCCGATCGTAGAGTGGTTCTCTCTGTCTCTCCGCCTCCCTGTGTCGCTTTCCGGCCTGGCGTGCCGACCCGCCGCGACCGTTGCGCCTGTCAGATTTCCGTGTACGCTTATCGCGCAGAAGCGGGGAATTCCCGCTGACCTGGCGAGTTAGCGTTGGGATCACATGCCGATGCGACCCTTGTGGACAGTTCTGGCGGCTTCGATGTTAGTGGCGGCGGCCGGTGATGCCGGCCAGGCGGCCCAGATCCGCGCGGCGGATCTGCCGGACGGACGCGGGCATGCCATCCTGCTGTCCGGGGTGATTCAGCCCGGCGACGAAACCACGTTTCATGCCCTGGCGGCGACACTGCAACAGGCGGTGGTCATCACCACCGGTCCCGGCGGCAGCGTCGTTCCGGCGCTCGCCATCGGCAGCGAAACCCGCGCCCGCGGATGGTCCACCCTGGTGCCCGAGGGTGCGAGCTGCGCCTCCGCCTGCTCGATGATCTGGCTGGCCGGACAAACGCGCATGCTCGCCGCCGGTGCGCAGATCGGCTTCCACGCGATGGCGATGATCCAGCACGGCCAGCGCACGGAAACCCATGACGCCGACATCTATTTGCGCAAATGGCTCACCGATCTGGGCTACCCGATCGATGCGACGGCGACGATCGTCAACACCAGCGCGACATCCGTGCGCTGGTACGATGCCATCGAACTGCGCGCCAACGGCATCCCGACCGAGGCTTACCCCTAGCCGGCGCCCTGGCCTATGCCCGGTGCGCCGGCAGCGGGATCACCCGCGCCACCCGGTAGGTTTCCACCACCTCGCCCGTCACCACGCTGATCTTCTCCCCCGAGCCGATCCGATGGCGCAACAGGTCGGTGGTGGCATAGCGTCGTTCGGGGTCGCTCTCGTACCCCATGCCGAAATCGAGCTGCCCGTCCGGGTGCAGCACGCACGGATCGAAGGATTCGTTGCGCCGGTGGAAATCGCCGCGCAGCCCGAACACCGCGTGCCGCCCGACGATGTGGCCCTCGCTGTCCAGCACGAGATCAAAATAGAACTCCGCCGCCTCCGGATTGTCGACCGTGGCCTGCAGATGGATGCGGGAGTGACTGGGTCATGACGTCCTCCATACCTAGCATGACGCGATGCCGAGCGGCGGCATTGACCTGTGTCAAGTGGGAAAGCGCGGCGGCCGGCAGGACGCCACCAGCCCCGGCGGCACCCCGCGCGGACCGACGACCAGCATTGTCCGCGTGCCGGCACGCTGGGCGGCGAGCGCGGCCTGCCAGGTTCCCGCCAGCACCGGGCGCACCGGCGCATCCGCCATCGGTGCTTCGCCCTGCCAGGCCAGGTAGTCGGTCCATGCCTCGCGGCGGTAGCCAGGGCCGCGCGGCACGCTGGCGTTGCGCTCCAGGCGCAGCCGCTGATGGTCCGGCACAGCGGACAGACGGGTCTGCAGGCACGATCCGTCCTCGCCGCGCCAGCTCAGCAGTTCCAGCGCCAGCACCAGCCCCAGGGCGGTCACCGCGACCAGGTCGCGCATGCCTTCCGGCACGTCGGCGGCGAAGGCCAGCGCCGATGCCGTTGCCTCGCCGAGCGGAAACATCGCCAGCAGCCGCGCCCGCTCGGCCGGCACGGCGATGCCGGCCAGGACGGTATACGGCGGCACCACAATGTCGGCCGCGCGGAGCGGCGCGGGCAGGCCGGCCAGCATGGGGCAGGCCAGCATGGGGCCAGCCAGAATCGGGCAGGCTAGAAAGGGGAACATGGTCCGGCGGCCAATCATCCCGCCATGCTGAACCGGACCGATTAATGCCCGGTGAAACAACGAGGTTGCCGTTGTGTTCCGGCAATCCGGCACGATCATTCTGAATGCAACGACATGCGCGGGCCCGCCCGATCAATTGACGAACGGAGCGGCAACAGATGTGCTGTCAGGTGGGGGAGGGGGCCCCGAGCAACCGCAATCGTCCCGCCAGCGCACCGCTCACCGCTGCCCCGCCGCCGGCCATGACGAACAACGCCGCCGCCCCGGACCAATCGCCGGTGGCGTCGTGCAACCCCCCGACCAGCAGCGGGCCACAGGCCGCCATGGTGTAGCCCACGCTCTGCGCCATGCTGGACAGCGCCGCCGCGGCATGGCCATCGGCCGCGCGCTGCAGGATCATCATCATCGCCAGCGAGAACGACGCCCCCATCCCGATCCCGAGCGTCACCGACGGTCCCCATTGCCAGGACAGCGGCAGCCAGAGCAAAGCCAGGAAGCTTGCGGAGGTCACCAGCATGACCGCGGCCGCGGGCACGCTCTGGTGACGGAGCCGCGCCACCAGCAGCGGGGCGGCCATCGAGGCCACGGTCTGCGCCAGGATGGACACCGAGACCACCAGCCCCGCCGTCACTGCGTCGTCACCGCGGCTGCGCAGGATCGGCGCCAGCCAGCCGAACACGCAATAGGCGAGCGAGGACTGCAGGCCCATGTACAGCGTCACCTGCCAGGCCAGGGCCTCCCGCCACAACCCACCCACGCGCCGCAGCCTCACCACACCCACGCCGCCGCCCGGGGCGATGCGGTGCCGCCACACCAGCGCCGCCACCGCCATCGCCGCCAGCACCGGCACCGCCCAGGCCGCCAGGGCCGCCGCCCAGTCCTTCACCAGCGGACTGCCGCTGAATGCCAGCCGCAGGGGCGCCGTGGCCCCCGCCGCCACCGCCGCGCCGACACACAGTGCCATCGTGTAAACCCCGGTCATCAGCGGCAGCCGGTCCGGGAAGTCGCGCTTCAACAGCCCCGGCATCAGCACATTGGCGACCCCGATTGCCGCGCCGGCCAGCAGCGAGCCCGCCAGCACCGGTGCCAGGGTGCCGACGCCGCGCAGCGCCGTGCCCAGCGCCACCGCGGCCAGCGCCAGCAGCGCGGTGCGCTCGACGCCGAACCGTCGCGCCGCCGCCGGCGCCAGCGGCCCGAACAGCCCCAGGCACAACACTGGCGCGGTCGTCAGCACCGCCGCGCCGCCGGCCGAGAGATGCAGGTCACGCATGACTTCATCCAGCACCGGCCCGATGCTGGACAGCGAGGGCCGCAGGTTGAAGGCGACCAGCGCCACCGCGCAGCCCGCTGCCAGACGGTTCACGTGCACGCGGGGCGCTGTCATGCGCGCTGCATGGATCGGTCCGTTCCCCCCCTGCAGAAGCTGCAGGTCACCCTCCCGCTGTGTCCCGGGCCTGTCAATCTTCCACGTCTCTGCTACATCCCGCCGCATGACCCAGTCGAAGATTTCATCGCGTGCCTGGATGCGCGAGCAATCCAGGGTGGGGCGGCGCGGTGCCCTGCCGGTCGTGGCGCTCAGCCTGGTCGGGTGTGCGCTCGCCGTCGGCCAGGCCTGGTGCGCCGGCTTCGCCCTGCAGGCGGCGCTGGCTCCCGACCTGTGGCGCAACCCGGTGCCACTGCTCGCCGGCTTCGCTATCCTGGCCGTCCTACGAGCCGTGCTCTCCGTGTTCGCCGAGCACGCCGCTTTCGAGGCAGGCGCCACCGCGCGCCGCCGCCTGCGGTCCGACGCGCTGACCCGCCTGCTCGCCGCCGGCCCCTCGCTGCTGCGCAGCCGCCATTCGGTGGAGCTTACCAGCATGGTGGTCGACCGCATCGAGGCGGTGGACGGGCTGTTCGCGCGCTGGATGCCGGCCGCCATCCTCGCCAGTGCCGCGCCCATGCTGGTGCTGGTGGTCACCGTCTTCGCCGATCCCATCGCTGCCCTGGTGCTCGGTGGCTGCGGCATGCTGGTGCCGGTCGCCATGGCGCTGTCCGGCATCGGTGCCTCGGTCGCCTCGAAGCGCCAGTTCGCGGCGCTCGCCCATTTGCAGGCGCGTTTCCTCGACCGGGTGCGCGGCATCGCCACCATCGTCATGCATGGCCGCGCCGGCGACGAAGCACTGGCTCTCGGCCGTGCCGCCGACGAGCTGCGCCGGCGCACCATGCGGGTGCTGCGGGTGGCCTTCCTGTCCTCGGTCGCGCTCGATCTGGCGATGGCCCTCGCCCTGGTGGTGATCGCGCTGCGCTATGGCGGGCAGTCGCTGGCCGGCACGCTGCCCAATGCGGGCATCGCGCTGTTCGTGCTGCTGTTGGTGCCGGAGTATTTCGCCCCGCTGCGCGCCTTCGCCGCCGCTTACCAGGAGCGCTTCCATGCCGGCGCCACCGCCGATGCGCTGGCCGCCCTGCCGCCGCTGCCGCCCCCCGCGCCTGAGGTTCCCGTGCGCACGGTGCAGGCCCGCGGGGTGACGGTCGCGTTCGAAAACGTCCGCCTCACCTGGGACCCGGCCCGCGGCCCGGCGCTGGACGGATTGAGTTTTCGGGTTCCGGCCGGTGAGATTCTCATCCTGGTCGGTCCCTCGGGCGCCGGGAAATCGACGGTGCTTGAGATTCTGCTCGGCTTCGTCCGTCCGGACGCCGGCCGCGTGACGTTCAATGGCGCCGACATCGCAACCCTGGTGCCGCAGGCGCTGTCGCGCATGACCGCCTGGATTGGCCAGCGGCCGACGCTGTTCGCCGGCAGCATCCGCGAGAATATCCGCTTTGCCCGCCCGGAAGCCGCCGATCCCGAGGTGAACGAGGCCGCCCGCCTTGCCCGCGTTGATGGCTTCGCCGCCGCCCTGCCGCTCGGGCTCGACACCCAGGTGGGGGAGGGCGGGTATGGATTGTCCGGCGGCCAGGCGCAGCGGATCGCCATTGCCCGCGCCTTCCTGAAGAACGCGCCGCTGCTGCTGCTCGACGAGCCGACGGCGCATCTTGATCCGACCACCGAAGCCGAGGTGCTGGACAGTTTGAAGCGGCTGACGATCGGACGGACGGTGATCCTGGCGAGCCATTCCTCGGCGGCACATGGGTTTGGCGGAAGGCGGCTGGATTTGCGGGCCGGACGGATCGCGGCCTGAAGAAGCGCGGCCTGAAGAAGCGAGGCCTGAAGAAGCGAGGCTCGCTCACTTGGCGGCATGTTCAACCAAGCCATGCCGAATGCGCCCGGTTACCCGTCGGGCGCGACGCAGGGATCAGCGACGTCACCCGTCAGGGATTGCATTCGTTCAGCGGCGGAGACTGTCCGTAGAGCTGAAACGTCAAATATTTGGCGGTGCCGGTCGGGGCGCCGACATGAATGGTCGCGCCGGTGCTCGTGTTCGCGATCGCGCTGGAGCAGTTCTCGAAGAATGATTTCTGGCACGGGTACGGGCCGGCGATCTGATAGCCGATGGTCGCTGTCTGCGGATTGGCAACGGTAATCGGGCAGGAACAAATGAGCTGGCCACGTTGCAAGGGCTTTTCGAAGCCCGGAAATGACTGGCCCGCGGTGCTGGTGAAGCACAGTCCGCCGTCGCACTGGGCGTAGGCGCCGGTCGAGGTCCCGGCAGGACAACTGTAAAGCGCCTGGTTGCCATAGGGGGCGACGACCGACCAGGCCAGGCTGAAGGTGCTCGCCATGTAGCCGTTGGTATAACCGAGGGCGTTGACCGAACAGATGTCCTGACCGTCGTCGAAATTAAACGGCAGGCTGATGCTGTCGCCATACTTGACATCGCAGGCGCAGTAGGAAACGCCGTTGAACACGGTGCAACTGGCGACGGCACAGAGCGCGTAGGTCTGGCCTTTACAGATCTCGAATACCTGCGGCGAAGGCGAGGTCAAGTCGCTCGCCGCACCAGCGGCCCGCGCGGCGTTTCCCGGTGCGACCAGCAACAGCAAGGTGAGGCCTGCGCCAATCGAAAAAAGCCTGCGTGCGAGAAAATGATTCTCTTGGCTGGATGTCGTCCTGCTCTTGACGGCCATGCGAAGACTCCATGCGTTGAAGCTGGATAGTCTGCGGCTTGTTGACGACGCGGTTCCCAAATCGTAACGTTGCATGCCTTGGCCAGCAGGTCAAGGTGGGATTCGCCCGGGGCAATCGGGGCAAGGAAATGGGTCACCAAAGGCCAAGGAGCTGAGTCGGTCCCGATCCTTTGATTCGATCGACCATAGCCTCCATTGGGTCATGGACCGGTCATGCCGCACGGCGCAATGCCAACCGCTCGGCAAACGCCGCCACACGCTCGCCCTGCAGGGCCTCCAGCGCGAAGGCCAGGCTGAGCCCGCCGCCGTCGGTCGCGCGCACGCTGAAGGGCAGCGCGAAGTCGAGCCCATTGATCGAAAGCGTCCCCCCCGCGCCCGCGCCGAGCGCCGGCCCGCCCTCCACCCGCGCGCCGCCGGCGGAAAGATTGACCAGCCGGGCGGAGACCGGCGCCGCGCCCGGGACCGTCACGCTGCAGCGAAGATCGGTTGGATGGCGCGTGGCCTGGCGGCGATCCACCTCCGTGGTCGAGCTGCGCACCACCCGCACCACCATGCCGCGCAGCTCGCTGACCGCTGCGGCCAGTCCCTCGGCGTTTTCGTGCACCGTGTCGGCGTCGTGCCCGGTTTGCTCGGCCTCCGCCGACACCTCGCCCGTGCGCCCGGTCATCTCGCCGGCGGCACCGGCGGTGGTGCCGACGCTGCGGGCGATTTCGGCCGTTGCCGCCCCCTGCTGCTCCACCGCGGCGGCGATCGAGCCGGCGATGGCGTCCATTTCGGTAATCGTCTGTTCGATCCGCTGCACCGCCTGCACGGACGCGCCGGTCGCCACCCGCACCTCGGCGATGTGGCGGGCGATCTCCTCGGTGGAGCGGGCGGTCTGGGTGGCGAGTTGCTTCACCTCGCTGGCCACCACCGCGAAGCCGCGGCCGGCCTCGCCGGCGCGGGCCGCCTCGATGGTGGCGTTCAGCGCCAGCAGGTTGGTGCGGGCGGCGATCTCCGCGATCATGTCGGCGACCGTGCCGATGCGGCCGACCTGCGCGTTCAGCGCCTCGATGCTGGTGCGGGTTTCCTGCCCGGCGCTGACGGCACGGCGCACGATGGCGGTGGATTGCGCCACCTGATGGCCGATTTCACGGATGGAGGCCGACAGTTCTTCCGCCGCGCTGGCGACGGACTGCGCGTTGGCCATGGCGGCGGCGGCGGCCTCGGCGGCGGTACTGGTGCGGCCGGCCGAGGCGCGCATGTTTTCGGCGGTGGAGGTCATGGCGGCGGTGCGCTGCATCACTGCGCCGAGCGCTCGGGTGCTTTCGGTTTCGATCGTATCCGCCATGTCGCGCATCGCCTGCCGTCTTTCGGCCGCGGCCTGTGCGCGCAAGCTCTCCTGTTCGGCGGCAAGCCGCTCGGCTTGGACCAGCCGCTGCTGGAAGACGCGCAGGGCCGCCGCCATGCTGCCGACTTCGTCGCCCCGCTCGGTGCCCGGAATGTCGCCGGCCAGATTGCCGCCGGCGAACCGCTGCATGGTTTCGCGCAGCCGTCCGACGGAGGTGACGATGTCGCGGTTGACCCCCCAGGCGGCCAGTAGCATGGCAGCCAGGATGCCGCCGCCGATGCCGCCCAGGCGCAGCAGCGAGTCGTTGAACACGGCGTCCAGGTCGTCGGTGTAGGCGCCCACCAGGAACTGCAACTTCCAGGGAGCGAACAAGGTAACGGCCGCAACCTTGCGCAGCGGCTTGGTCTCGCCAGGTTTGGGGTACATGTAGGTCACGACGGCATGGTCATGGCCGCGTAGCGCTTCCGTGGCCAGCGTGGCGATCGACTTGCCGGTGGATGGGTCGGTCGGGACAGGCTTTCCCTCCAGGTTCGGATTTGCCCCGTGCACGGCGACCAGCCCGGACTCTGTGTAGACCGACAAATAGCCGGTACCATTGTCGAAGCGTATGACGTGCACGAGATCGCGCAACTTTTCTCCTGCCTGCTCCCGCGTGAGCCGCCCTGCGGCGACCTCCGTCTCCAGCGACCCCGCGATCGAGTCTGTCGCGTCCAGCGCCACCTGCAGTTTCGCCACCCGGTCCCCAATCATACGCTCGTGCAGCATGACGGCGCTGAGACCGGCGACGGCGACGAGGCCGAGAGCAGCAAGCCCGAGCAGCAAGGCCAGCTTGGTGCGCAGACGGAGGTTGCTGAGCAGGGACATGGCGACTTTCCCGAAAGTTTCTCCTCATTCTGGCGTACCCTCGTAAACGGGTCATGAACCGGTGGCCGATGGCCCGGCCCGATCGATCGAGCCGCCCGCGGCTCATGCCGCCACGCCCACCGCCACCCGCTCGGCAAACGCCGCCACGCGTTCGCCCTGCCCGGGCTCCAGCGCGAAGGCCAGGCTGATCCCGCCGCCGTCGGTCGCGCGCACGCTGAAGGGCAGCGCGAAGCCGAGCCCATCGATCGAAAGCGTCCCCCGCGCGCCCGCGCCGAGCGCCGGCCCGTCCTCCACCCGCGCGCCGCCGGCGGAAAGATTGACCAGCCGGGCGGAGACCGGCGCCGCGCCCGGGACCGTCACGCTGCAGCGAAGATCGGTTGGATGGCGCGTGGCCTGGCGGCGATCCACCTCGGCGGTCGAACTGCGCACCACCCGTACCACCATGCCGCGCAGCTCGCTGACCGCTGCGGCCAGTCCCTCGGCGTTTTCGTGCACCGTGTCGGCGTCGTGCCCGGTTTGCTCGGCCTCCGCCGACACCTCGCCCGTGCGCCCGGTCATCTCGCTCGCGGCACCGGCGGTGGTGCCGACGCTGCGGGCGATTTCGGCCGTTGCCGCCCCCTGCTGCTCCACCGCGGCGGCGATCGAGCCGGCGATGGCGTCCATTTCGGTAATCGTCTGCTCGATCCGCTGCACCGCCTGCACGGACGCGCCGGTCGCCACCCGCACCTCGGCGATGTGGCGGGCGATTTCCTCGGTGGAGCGGGCGGTCTGGGTGGCGAGTTGCTTCACCTCGCTGGCCACCACCGCGAAGCCGCGGCCGGCCTCGCCGGCGCGGGCCGCCTCGATGGTGGCGTTCAGTGCCAGCAGGTTGGTGCGGGCGGCGATCTCCGCGATCATGTCGGCGACCGTGCCGATGCGGCCGACCTGCCCGTTCAGCGCCTCGATGCTGGTGCGGGTTTCCTGCCCGGCGCTGACGGCACGGCGCACGATGGCGGTGGATTGCGCCACCTGCTGGCCGATTTCACGGATGGAAGCCGACAGTTCCTCCGCCGCGCTGGCGACGGACTGCGCGTTGGCCATGGCGGCGGCGGCGGCCTCGGCGGCGGTACCGGTGCGTCCGGCAGAGGCGCGCATGTTTTCGGCGGTGGAGGCCATGGCGGCGGTCCGTTGCGCCACCTCGGTGAGCGCGCGCGTGCTCTCGGTCTCGATCGTATCCGCCATGTCGCGCATCGCCTGCCGTCTTTCGGCCGCGGCCTGCGCGCGCAAGCTTTCCTGTTCGGCGGCAAGCCGCTCGGCTTGGACCAGCCGCTGCTGGAAGACGCGCAGGGCCGCCGCCATGCTGCCCACCTCATCGCGCCGCTCGGTGCCCGGGCTGGCGCCCGACAGATCGCCATCGGACAGGCGCTGCATCGCCGCGCGCAGCCGCCCGACGGAGGTGACAATGTCGCGGTTGACCGCCCAGGCGGCCAGCAGCATGGCAGCCAGGAGGCCGCCGCCGATGCTACCCAGGCGCAGCAGCGAGTCGTGAAAAACGGCGTCGAGGTCATCGGTGTAGGCGCCCGACAGGAACGACATCTCCCACGGCGCGAAATGCGCCACGGCGACGATCTTGCGCTGCGGCGTTTGTTCGCCGGGCTTGGGGAACATGTAGGTGATCACGGCAGTGTCGCGGCCCCTCAGTGCCTCGGCGGTCAGAGTGCCGATCGACCGGCCGGTTGCCGCGTCCGTCGGGCTTGGCTTGCCTTCCAGCGCCGGATTGGCCCCGTGGATGGTCGTCAGGCCGGAATCGCTCTGCCCGACCACGTAGCCCGAACCGTTGTCAAAGCGGATTGCGTGGATCAACTCGCGCACCTGTCCTATCGCCTGATCCTGGGTGAGCCGGCCGACGGTGACCTGCGCCTCCAGCGATCGTGCGACAGCGACGGTTGCATCCGTGATGGCGCGCAGTTTCTCCACCCGGTCGTCGATCATGCGTTCGTACAGCATGACGGCGCCCAGACCGGCGGCGGCGACGAGGCCGACGGCAGATAGCCCGAGCAGCAAACCCAGCTTGGTGCGCAGGCGAACACGGCTGAGAGGCACATGGGATCTTCCCGGGTGATCTGCCGCCCATGCTGGCGCGTCTGGGTAAAAGGGGCATGAACGGCGGCGCCGGGCAGGTGCGGCCGCCCCGTACGCACGGGCCACAAGCCATCGCAGGTCGTCCAAGCCCCCCCGGCAGGGGAGTAGCGCGTACTCGTTATGGTGTCATCGCCGCCAGCAGGCAGGCGGCGCGAATCGGTGCATGCTAAGGGAACGAACCCCTATGGAGACTCGCGCATGCGTTTCCCGACCCGCCGCCATCTGCTCGCTTCTGTCCTGGTTGCGCTGTCCGGCGCGGCGGCGGCGCAGCCCTATGGCGGTCCGCCCCCCGGCGGTCCGCCCCCTGGTGGCCCGCCTCCCGGCGGTCCGCCGCGCGGCTACGAGCCAATCCCGGAGCTGCGCCCCGAGCCTGTGCCGCCGCCGCCGAGGGGCCCCTATATCTGGCGTCCCGGCCATTGGGTGTGGAACGGTCGCGGCTATGTGTGGGTGTCCGGCACCTATGTCCGGCGTGACCCGCACTGGCATGACTGGGTCCCCGGCGTATGGGTGCTGCGGCGCGGCGTCTGGGTGTGGGTGCCGCCGCACTGGCGGTAGCGTCCGGCCCGGCGTCGGACCGGCACGATCCGGGCATGGATCGTGCCGGGATGCAGGCGGATGGCGCCATCGCGACGACAAGGACGATAACTCGCGCGCCGCGTCAGAACCCCACCACCACCGGTGCGTGGTCCGAGGCTTTCTCCTCTCCCCGTTCCCGGCGGTCCGGAGCGGCTTCGGTCAGCCGTTCGGCCAACGTGGCAGACAGCAGCACATGGTCGATCCGCAGCCCCAAATCACGGTCCCACGCCCCCGCCTGGTAATCCCAGAACGTGTACACTGGCCCGGTCGGGTGCAACGCCCGAATTGCATCCGTCAGCCCCAGCCAGAGCAAGGAGCGAAACCGCGCCCGGCTTTCGGGGCGCACCAGCGCATCGGTGGGCGGCAGCGCGCCAGGGGCAAAATCCTGGTCGGTCGGGCAGACATTGAAATCGCCGGCGATGACCAGCGGCGTATCCGCCGCCAACAGCGCCGCGGCACGCCCCCGCAGCGCCTCCATCCAGCGCAGCTTGTAAGCAAACCCGGAATGGCCGCCGGAATTGCCGTTCGGCAAGTAAATGCCGATCAGCGTCGTCCCCGCCGCCGTGATCTCGATATAGCGGGCCTGCGTATCGTCCGGCTCGAGGCCGGGCAGCGCACGGTGCACTACCTCAAACGGCACCCGTGTCAGCACGGCCACGCCGTTATAAGCCTTCTGCCCCACCACCGCGCAACGATAGCCCAGCGCCTCGAATCCGGCGGCCGGGAACACCGGCGCCTCGCATTTCAGTTCCTGCAGGAACAGCAGGTCCGGCTGGTGCTGCTCCAGCCAGCGCCGCACATGCGGCTCGCGCTGGCGGATGGAGTTGACGTTCCAGGTGGCGACCCGCACCGCCGCGGTTAGTCCACCGAGAAACTGGTGCCGCAGCCGCAGGACGACTTCGCCTGCGGGTTGCGCACCGCGAAATAGGCCCCCATCAGTTCGTCGGCATAATCAAGCTCGCTGCCGGCAAGGAATGAAAAACTGGACGGGTCGATGATCACCCGCGCACCGCCGCGCTCGATCACCAGATCGTCCTCGGCCGGCTGGTCGAGGTCGAATTTATACTGGAATCCATTGCAGCCACCGGCCAGCACCGCCACCCGCAGGGCGGCGCCGGACTGCTGGGCGGCGATGATCTCGGCGATGCGCGCGGCGGCGCGCTCGGTGACATGAAAGGTTTCCATGCAGTCAACATAGGCCCGGTGCCGCGATGTTTGAAGGGCGGCGCGAACCGGTGTAAGCCCCACGCATGTCCCAAGTCGCCGCCCTGGCCCCCTGGGCCGTTCGGAGAGAAAATTCGCGCGGCCGGCTGCATCCGGAGCCAGAGGCCTCGGCACGCTCGCCCTGGCAGCGCGACCGCGACCGCATCATCCACAGCTCCGGCTTCCGCAAACTGCAATACAAAACCCAGGTCTTCGTCAACCACGAGGGCGATTTCTACCGCACCCGTCTGACCCACAGCATCGAGGTGGCGCAGATCGCCCGCTCCATCGCCCGTGAACTTGGACTGGACGAGGATCTGACGGAGGCGCTGGCGCTGGCGCACGACCTCG
Source organism: uncultured Alphaproteobacteria bacterium (assembly GCA_963804495.1). Classification (GTDB taxonomy): domain Bacteria; phylum Pseudomonadota; class Alphaproteobacteria; order Acetobacterales; family Acetobacteraceae; genus Rhodovastum. The sequence goes on from CAWDQN010000002.1 coordinate 188,235, forward strand.
GCCACCCGCCCTTCGGCCATGCCGGGGAGGAGGCGCTGTCGGCGGCCATGAAGCCGTTCGGCGGCTTCGACCACAACGCCCAGAGCCTGCGCGTGGTGACCGCCCTCGAAATCCGCTACGCCGGTTTCGACGGGCTGAATCTGAGCTGGGAGACGCTGGAGGGCCTGGCCAAGCACAATGGTCCGGTCCGCCGGCCATCCCCTTACGTGGCCGAGTACGACGCGATCCATCCGCTCGACCTCGGCACCTACGCCTCAGCCGAGGCGCAGGTGGCGGCCCTGGCCGACGACATCGCCTACCACAGCCACGATCTGGACGATGGCTGGCGGGCGGAGTTCTTCGCCCCCGCCGACTTGCAGCACCTTCCTGTCGTGGGCGAGGCGCTCGCCGAGGCAAGGCAGGCCAGCCTGGACGTGCCCTCGCCCCGGCTGCGCCACGAGACCATCCGCCGCGTCATCAACCGGATGGTCAACGATCTGGTGGCCGAGACCGGGCGCCGCATCACCGGCCTCGACCCCGCGAGCGCGGACGACATCCGCCAGGCCGGGCGGCCGATGGTGGGGTTCAGCGAGCCGATGGCGGAAGCCAACCGGGTGATCAAGGAATTCCTGTTCGCCCGCATGTACCGCCACTGGCGGGTCAACCGCATGACCGCCAAGGCGCGCCGCCTGGTGGCCGAGGTGTTTGCCCTGCTGCACGAGCAGAACGGCCTGCTGCCGGACGACTGGCGCGGCCGCGCGGGCGAGGCCGGCACGCCGCGGGCGGCGTCGGTGGTGTGCGATTACATCGCCGGCATGACCGACCGCTACGCACGCCAGGAACATCTCCGGCTGACGGATCTTTCGGTCTCCGGCTGACAGGTCTGCAGAGGAATTGTGATGGGTCATAACATCTTCGCGTCGGTCCGCGCCCGTGTGCTGCAGGCGCTGCACGACGTGGTGCCCGACCTGCCCGAGGAGGTCGCGGCACGGGTGGAGGTGACGCCGGCGCGCGAGCCCGGGCATGGCGACATGGCCACCAATGCCGCTCTGGTGGTCGCCAAGCCGGCCCGCCGCAAGCCGCAGGACCTTGCGGCTTCCCTGGTGGTGGCGCTGCAAGCCGACCCGCTGGTGGCCGGGGCCTCCTCCGCCGGGCCCGGCTTCGTCAATCTGCGCCTGCATGCCGATGCCTGGCGCGGTCTGCTGCGGGTAATACTGCGTGCCGGCGAGGCTTATGGCGACAGCGATGCCGGGGCCGGGGTGCGGATCAACGTGGAATACGTCTCCGCCAATCCCACCGGGCCGATGCATATCGGCCACTGCCGTGGCGCCGTGGTGGGCGATGCGCTGGCCAATCTGCTGGCCAAGATCGGGAATAAAGTGACCAAGGAGTACTACGTCAACGACGCTGGCAACCAGGTGACCTCCCTCGCCTGGGCCGCTTACTGGCGCTACCTCCAGGCGCTCGGCACCGGCATGACCGAGGCCGCGTTCTCCGACGAGGTGCCCGGTGGCTTGCAGTATCGCGGCGAGTACCTCATTCCGGTCGGGCAGGCTCTGGCGGACCAATTCGGTCCGTCCCTGGCGGCGCCGGGTGTGCGTGTCGACGCGCCCGATAGGTGGCTGCCGGTGGTGCGTGATATCGCGCTCGGCATGATGCTGGAGTCGATCAGGCAGGACCTGGCCGCTCTCGGCGTCCGCCACGACGTTTTTTCCTCCGAGCGCGCCCTCGTCAACTCCGGCGCCGCCGACGCCATGATCGAGCGCATGCGCGCCCAGGGCCTGATTTACGAAGGCACGCTGGAGCCGCCGAAAGGTAAAACCCCGGAGGACTGGGAACCGCGCGAACAAACCCTGTTCCGCGCCAGCGCCTACGGCGACGACGTGGACCGTCCGCTGCGCAAATCCGATGGCAGCAACACCTATTTCGCCAACGACATCGCGTATCACGCGCAGAAGATCGACGCCGGCGCTGACATCCTGATCGACGTGCTGGGCGCCGACCATGGCGGCTACCTGCCGCGCATGCGCGCCGCCGTGGCGGCGATCGGCGGCGCCAGGTTCGAGGTGGTGCTGTGCCAGATCGTGCATGTGCTCAAAGGCGGACAGCCGCTGCGCATGAGCAAACGCGCCGGTACCTTCATCACCCTGCGCGATCTGCTGGACGAGGTCGGGCCCGACGCCGTGCGCTTCACCATGCTGACCCGCAAATCCGACGCGCAGATGGAGTTCGACATCGACCAGGCGGTGGCGCAGACGCGGGAAAACCCGGTTTTCTACGTGCAATACGCGCATGCCCGCTGCCGTTCCGTGCTGCGGGCGGCGGCCGAACTGCTGGGCGCGGACGCGGTCACGCCCAAGTCGCTGGCCGCGGTCCCGCTGGACAGCCTGGAGAACGAGGCGGAACTGACCCTGCTGCGCCGCCTGGGCGCCTGGCCGCGCACCGTAGAGGCCGCCGCTTTGGCCCGTGAGCCGCATCGAATCGCGTTTTTTCTCTATGATCTAGCGGCCGACTTTCATATGCTGTGGAACCGGGGCCGCGACGATTCCGCACTGCGGTTCCTGCAGACCGACCACACCGCGGAGACGCTCGCCCGGCTGGCCCTGGTGGCTGCCACGGCGGTGACGATCCGGTCCGGTCTGGCCGTCATGGGGGTGACCCCGGTTGAGGAAATGCGCTGACGCCGTTCCGCATCGCCGGGCGGCGGGATAGGGAGTTTGCCGCCGCATGCGTGACGAACTGAATATTCCGATGGGCCCCATCCCGAGCTACCGGCTCGACCGCCGCCAGGGTATGGATACGAATACGAAACACCTGGTGATCGCCGCCGGTGTCATCGGCTCGGTGCTGGCGCTGATGGTGGGGGTGTATTCGGCCACCGGGCACCGCCACGCCGGCGTGCCGGTGGTCGAGGCCGACAGCCGCCCCTTGCGGGTGAAGCCGGCCGATCCGGGCGGGTTGGAGAACGCCGACCCCGATGCTTCAATTCTGTCGGGGTCCGCCGAAGGCAAAAGCGCCATGGCGCCGCCGCCCGAGGTGCCGGCCGTGCAGGCGCTGAGGGCGCAGGAATCCAAGCCCGCTCCGCCGGCAGCCACCCCGGCGGTGGCATCGGCTGCTCCGCCACAGGTGCAGCAGGCCTCCCTCACCCCCGGCGTGCCTGCCGCCGCGGCGCCGAAGCCGGTGCATGCCGCCGCCTTACCCCTGCCGAAGCCCCCCGCTGTCGTCCCCGCGCCGAAGCCGCCGCTGGCTGTGGCGGGCGCGGTTCCGGCCACGTCGCCCGCCGCTGCGCCCGCTTCCGGCCACGCGCTGGTGCAGCTGGCGGCGCTGCCCACCCAGGAGGCGGCCATGGCGGAATGGCAGCGTCTGTCGAAGAAAATGCCGGACCTGCTGGGGGGGCATCAGCCTGCGGTGGTGAAGGCCGAGCGTGAAGGGCACGCTTTCTTCCGCTTGCGGACCGGCGGGTTCGCCGACCTGGAGCATGCAAGGGATTTCTGTGAGAAGGTGAAGGCGAAGGGGGCGGGGTGCTCGGTGACGGCATTCTGAGCCGCCGGGGCGCTGCCCCCCGGCCCCCTGACTTAATGAACAGGGTCAAGGGGGCTACCGCCCCGTCGCGCCGAAAGGCGCGCTGCGCGCTGGGGTGGGTCCAGGGCAGAGCCCTGGCCTTCCTTATCTACGAAAACAAGAACACCGCAGCCGCAACAACACACGTCCACTGAGTGCCAGATCCGCATTCGGCCGCCGCGGTGATCGACGTGCTGTCGATGATCAGGTGGCTGTGTTCGTAGATTTGCTTGCGTTCGTTCCACGCGGCTTCGGGATCGAAATCCAGGCCGAGGGTCGAGGCCAGCATGGTGGCGGCGAGGTCCTCGGCCTGTTCGCCGCTCGCCTCGGCGCTCATGCCGTAGCCGTGTTGTTCTGAAATATAGCCGTACATGTTCGCGTCGGCTGGTCTGGCCAGACCGAGGCTGGCGTAAAGATGGCGCCCGCTTTCATTGCTCTCCGACCGGGCCAGGACGCAGAAGGTGATATCGCCGGGTTTGAGCAATTCGACGCCTTCTTCGCGGGTGGTGACCGCGCAGCGCGGCGGCAGAATGGACGAGACGTAGACCAGGTTCTGCTGCTCGATATCGGCGTCCCGCAAGGCGAACTCGAAGGCGGTGAGGGCGTGGCGATGGACGCCCACGCCTTTGGTCAGGAACATGCGGGTGGGGCTGGGGAACATCGCGTGTCTCCATATGCCTGGGTGATGGAAGCCGCCCGGGCTGGCGATCGGTGCGGCGCGCCCGGGCCATCCAGGGGCTGCGGCGGACGCCTTATTGCATCGGTTCGACCGAGATCGCCAAGGCTTCCTCGTACACGATGTCCACCTGATCGCCCACGTGCAGGCCGCGGATCAGCGCCTGGACCTGCGGGTTCTTGGCGGTGACGGTGCGCACCAGATTGTTCGGCCCGACGAAACTGACGGTGCTGGTTGCTAGATCGACCGCGGTGATGACCACGCGGCCATGACGAACCCGGGTGACTTGGCCGCCCGGCCGTTCGGCGGTATCGCGGCGATCGACCGACACGCCTTCAAACGGTTGACTGCTGGGCGAGAAGACGTTGACCACCTGGGCCGCCAGGGCCTGGTAGTAGACCGCGGTGACCCGATCGCCAGGGTGGATTTCGTTCAGCCGCTGCACTTGTGGGCCGACGATCATGCTCAGCAGCGCGCCGGACTGGGCACCGCCCGAGCCGCGCAGCAGCAGCTCGCGTGAAACCGGATCGACGGTCTCAACGACCGCGTTGATGGTGGTGGTTTGCTCGACATTCACCGATTGGCACGCCGCAAATGGCAGCACGCCAAAAGCCAACAACAGAGACCGTCGATACATCCGAACCTCCCTGGTATGGTCACATTTCACATTTGCCCTGCCTCGCGATGCGTGGATCAAGCCGGTCCTTCTGTCAACGGATCCGGCCGGGCATGCTGCTGTCATTTCGACCGCTGGCATGGCTTCCCGGTGCGCAGAAGTCAACGGCGCGATCGTTATGATTCGTATTTGCGTTCGTGCCGATCCGCATGCCGTCATGGTGGAGCTTTCCCGACCAGGCGCGGCGCGGTTCTTTTCGGACAATCTGCAAGACACCGCTACGGCTGAAGCCCTGCGGGCAGTCTGTGAACTCGACCTGAGCGAACTTCAGGCTGTCATCCCACCACGGGGATTTGGCAGGGACTGATCGTCCCGCCTTCGAAGATCTTCACGCATCGCCCCTTGCCGTTCGCAGCCACGCGAACAGCCGGACGCCTCCCTCCAGCCTCGGCGATGGTGCATTTTTCCTCCGGCGCGCCGATGCATTTTTCCTCCGGCGTTGACATGGGCGGGGATCTCGGCGGCTCGAAGCGGCTTCCAGGCCACATTACCACTGATAACACCCACTTATCACGATCCCTGCAATTGTGCCATAATACCAGCCAAGCCCCTGATCCCCCTTGGACTCTCTGCACCCGATGACCGATTCTGACCGCCGCGCCCCGGAAGAAGAGGGGCCATCGCACGGCAGCGCTCTCGCCCACCCCAGCAACGGCTCGCCTGGAGTCAAATCCGAGTCATTTGATATGAGAAGAGCGCGGTCATACCCACCTTGATAGGCTAGATTGAGCATAGCCAAAGCAATATTTACATCGGTTTCTTTTTCCTCATGGCCACTCCACTTGTATTTGCATTTAGCGCAATTTCTGTCCTTTACCTTGAACTTTCCCATCACAGTAATGACGCCAGCCACTGTTAAGGCTTTTACATATTGTTGATGGCGTCTTTTAGAATCGGGGAGCCAGTCTGCATACGCTGAGAAATAAAAGACATCTGTCAATATCTGGCTAATTGGGCCGTACCAAAACCGAAGCCAATGCCCAAAGATCGCCCCTCCAGATCAGGTCTTCTAAGAGCAAGAATAGAATGATATAGATTGAAGCCATCAATGAAACATATACAACTCGCTTTTGAATCCATCTAGGGACTCCAAAAAAACAACCACGGGTCTAGTCGCGGCCCTCGCATGGCTAAGCCATGCGGGATGACAATACCCACGGTAGCAATAAGGCTATTTTTTTACAATATTCAGGTTCTCGTATTGAGGTTCTCGTCTCGTCCCATCCAAGGACACCAGGGACCACAGCGACCGCAGGGACGATGGACAGTAAAGTGCACCCTTGTCCCTGCGGTCCATTATATGCAGTCCCTGTCGTCGCTGTGGTCCCTGATGTTCTTGGGTAGTGGTTATTTTAAAGGCTCAATATTTCTTTAAATTATGTCCATATTTCCCCTACAATCGCCGCGCCGGTTGAAGCTATGGAGACCATACATTGGCTTTTCGTTGAACGTTGAAAGGAGCATGGAAGAGGGCGGCATTAACGATTGCGGCAATGCCCAAAACTGCGTCCGCGTTCGCCCAGAATATTCCCCTTACGGATGCCATCGCCGCCATCGGCCTGGATGTCACCCTCCAGGCCTTTAAAGATCTCTTCAGCTCCCCTGATAGGGAAAGCTAAAGACCTCTTGCCGAATCTATTTCCTTGCCTTCATTTCTGCTCTCATTCTGTCAGTTGCCGCTGCCGGTGTGCATTATTATACAAATCATCGATTTGAGAGTGCAATTTCCATAAAAATGGGGCAACAACATATAGCTCTGGGTGATCGTTCCAGAATTGTTCGTTCACGGTACAAAAAGTAGGTGAATTTGTTGATTACTTAGGTGGATATCATCGATATTTAATGTATTGGCCAGGTCTCCGTCAATGAACAATGTCTCAACTCCTTCCCCCTCTTTTGCGAGAACTGCATTGAGAGCTTTATTTAAAAATTGCAATGTTCTCTGTCGGTTACCTTTCCCTTCTTTTAAAAGATTCAAGTTCTGTAACAACCATTTTGAGTCTGAATTCGATAAATAAAATCTCTTTACCAGAAATGCGGTTATCCATCCCCACTAATCCTCGAGCGATGCCAATCCCATGCTGGTCGAGCGACACGTCAAGGAAAGAATGCGTAAGCTGTATTGGATCATAATCCGGATTTGCCAAGGCCGCTGCCAAATCGCCATTGGACCTTGCCTCATCAATCTTACGATACAGAATAGGTGTCCCATCGCCAGTGGACATAAGATGAGGAAAGGGGCCATTAAAAAGACCTAGCCCGACTTTCCTAGTTAGCGAAAAAAAAAGTCCATTTCTCGAGAAGAAATGGACTCTCGTGATGTATTACCCTCCAACCAAAATTTCGCCTATTCCAAACAGTTCGGCGAGTTTTTTTTGACGTGGGCTCATCCTATTCATGGTAAATTGCGCCTTGAGCTTGCCGCTATCGTCTGGGTAGAGCAGAGCGACTTCCTTCATCTTTGACAGGTCATCTAACAACCCAGCTAAAGATGTCTCGATGCCAGCTTCCCAAGCCATCTTGCGCGCTAACGTAGCCAAGAGTAGCGCCAGAATGCAATAGAAGGTGTGTACCTTTATTTTCTGATCTGTCCAGTGAAATGCTGGCTGCCATCTCAGATAGTCCCGGTTCTTCATCTGTTTAAAAGCATCTTCAATATTCGCTAGCTCACGATAAGAGGAGATGATCTCCGTAGGAAGCAGCTCTGCCTATTTGTGATCAACATAGTCCTCCCTAAGCATGTTGAAGTGAGCCTATCTAGTTCCTTCCTATTCACGCTGTAACGTAGATAAGGCAATCCATCAAACTCCTCGAGATGAATCGTAAAGACGTTTCCCATGTGCTGTGGTGAAAGAATTTGCTTGAGCCTTTCTTTCACCTTCGTCTTGGTAGGGCGTGGTCCCTTTGGCTTCTTGCCACTGGTCCAAGACAAGAGGTCATTCTCCAGATCCTTTAGCTTCTCCTGACACTTAGTCATTGTCGCTGTCAGAGAGGCTAACTGCTGGGTAAAGAAACTTTCTGAGTAAGAGACCACCGCTTTGAACCTTTCCCAAAAATTTCCACAGGCGACTCGAAAATTTAGTTCCTGGAATCTTTAACGCGTCTTGGAAGTGACTGATGGGCGCGGTGAACGTTTCAGGGAGCATTTCGGCTTTTACGCCGGCGACAAAATACATCCCCGAATACAAGAGCGCTTCCAGGTTTACTTCAGAGAGGTTACCCTCGTCGAAGACCAATGTAGAATCGCAAAAATGACCAAAAACGGCTGCATGCCTTCCCAGAAGGTCTTGAATGACATCGGGGAAAAATTTGACGTCTGGTGTATTCCCTTCGTAAGCCTTGTGAAAAAGAGGGATTTGAAAATCCCGAGTCGTCAGCAGCGCCAAATTGACCTGCCGAAGATCGGAACGCTTCTGCTTGTTTTTGCCTCTTTTGGCAATCGTATTACGGTCGTTATGGGTATCGATGTAGGTGAAAAAATTTGTCGTGTCATACAACAGAGGCTGAGGATCGATCTGTAACTCCCTTTTGACTCGTTCAACTAAAAAATTCTGAATCTTATCCATTGCATCGTCAGAGACCATTTCCATATGGTCCCAGTATCTTTGGCTATTGAATACCAAATGAGAAAACCCCCATAGGCGTTGTAGTACAGTGTCGTGATACCAATCGCCAATTTGCGATTTGCTTAAAGGGTCAAGCACCCGATTCAAGGCAGCTAAAACGATATAATGCCCCACAGACGGACCTTGCCCTCTTTTGGGGACGATTTCATTGATAAGATCAATAAGGCCAAGACGCTTGGCGATGCCCAATAAAGCAGCAACTCCCCCGGCTTCAAAGAGAACCGTTTCCGTAGGGAGAGGAGCGAGTTTTGTTCACATCGTTTAATGGCCTCGACAGAGCCGAGGTATTTTTGCCAGACAATCCGAGGCTTTCCATTCACTCGTTTGGACTGCACTGCGTAGTAGTAGGCATTGCCATTTTTGAGCTTTTTGATGATCGAAGTCATAGGCCCTCCAGGATGGTCTTGAAGGTAGTAAGGGTAATACAAATTTATATTTTACGCAATGAAAAACTAAACTAAAAAGTAGGTAATACATTTATTAAAAACAAGAAAACAGCTCCACATGTACTTGTAAGTGTGTTTTTGAGTAGAAAAAATCTTAGAAAATTTAGCTAACTAGGAAAGTCGGGCTAGGGGAGCAAGAAGATAATTTCATCCACCTTGGGAAGAGGCTGAGTAAGATGTTCAAGAATTATCGTCTGGCCGAAGGTAACCCTTTGCATAGCCTAGAAGGGAATCGCAACGATGACATTCTCAACCGAAAATTCTTTAATAAGCTCGCTAGGGAGAGGTCTCGTATGATCACCTCTGAGGGCAGCTTCAAAGCTAGACAAGAGCTTATCAGTGTCTATGACCACAGCATGAACCGATACCTCCTGTGGAAGCTCTTTAATTCGCTCTACGTTAATACTGAGTACCTTATCGGCCATGATAGGCAAAAAAAGCAACGTAAGCGCAAACAACGTCGCCATGTATAATGATTTCATAAAAACCTCTAGATTTATTGCGTTATAACTAGTGTTATTATTATATAAATATGTATTTATTGCAATTGAATTAGAAATATCGAAATTAGAAAAATAATTGAGCTCCTTGTCCCATCCAAGGACGGCAGGGACCTAAGGGACCCAAGGGACTTCAGTAAATTTTGTCCCTTAAGTCCCTTAGGTCCCTGTCCGTTCCTAAAAGGAACCGCTGCGAATATCACATACCCTGGTCTTTCAACATTCTTGTGTGCTGTTGGAGCTTGTCTGTCAACTTAAGGCTAATACGAGTTTGAGCGCACGTTCGATATCGGCCATTTCCCTTAGAGAAAGGGTTCCGATTTTCTTTCCTAACCGGCTCTTATCAATGGTTCGGATCTGGTCCATCATAGCCTTACCTTGCTTATCCATAATTTGAACCAGTGCATCGAACTCAAATACTTTTTCCGTATTACTGGTAACCGGGGCTACAATTAAGCGAGGCAAGTGCTTGTTGAAGTAATTGTTGGAAAGAATGATTGCAGGTCGGAGTTTTTGTGTCTCAGTACCTTTTGTAGGGTCAAAGTTAACCCAGTATACGTCGCCACGCCGGGGTTCTGACTTTAGGCGTCTACCAATCGTTGTGGGCATTTAATCCATCACCAGATAGTTGATCCCACTCAGAAAAAGTCCGGTTGCGCTCCTGATCTTGTGCAGCTTCCTGGTACTGTTTTTCTGATGCCGCTTTTTTCGCCCTCAGCTTTTCAAAAATTGCCTCTTCCACAAACTGGCTCATGCCCCGTTTTTTGACGAAAAAGCGCAGCTCTTCGATAAGGTCCTCCGACAGAGACAGAGTAATGTTCTGATGTTTCATAAGACTTGCTCCCCTTAATAAATCGAGGATATCACATAATACGTATTATTGTATACGGATTACGTAGACATTCCCTGCGCCTCCTGCAGAATTCGCTCAACATCCAGGAGGTTAGGTTTTTCCAATTTTAGTATTTTAATTAATGTTTGATAAATTAAAAATATGTAATGATAATTAACTATGTGAATGAATAGATTGAGGTTTTATATGAATAGTTGTATTTAAAAGTGTTTTTTTATGTTCATAGTTATTAGTTTGTCTCTTTTCACCTACACGCACGCAACTACTATTCACGCAACTATTACTGACGAAGAGGAACCGGTCAGTATACATGATCTACCCTCAGAATTCACGATAACCGGAACATATGTGCTGAATGGGGGCAGATTTGACATAGAATCCCCAGAACAACACTTCGGTTACATAGAAAGATCCTTCGTGGGGGCGAGACCAGAATGGGTTCTCTATTATTTTGACGGAACCGTTCATGCGCGGGCTACTACCACGCCGAGCCTTACACAGAATATTCTCACTATCGTCGTTCCCAGCGGAAAAAAGCTAGGTGTGATTAAGCAGCATACCTTTGCCTTCAACCCTACCTACGATTTACTCACCACTTCAGGAAGGGTTCTAGGTGTTCTCAAAATCAATTTTCTAGGCACCAAAGCGACCATCAAGGATCCTTCAGGAACGGAATTGATTACAATGACACGGCCCTATTTCCGTTGGACTGATACCTGGACGGTGAAGGTGCTGGATCGCGATCTGCTTGAAAAGCTGCATTTTGACACCCGTCTTGTCCTAACATCCATGGCCTTTCAAACAGATCGAGAATGGCGGAAGGGAGAAGCAGTCGCGAATGCAATTATTTTTGGATTGCAAGTGGCTGTAAAAGTCAATGAAAAGCTTAAAGAAGAGGAAAATAAGAAAAAACAAAGCAGTCTCTTACAATTACCCAACAAAGAGACACCTTTGATTGCTGAGGCAGATGCTGAGGCAGATGTTGAGTCCTATGCCTCTATTCCTACCCAGGCGATAGATGAGAACAAGGTCCTAGGTGAAATACAAGAAGTCAATTCCAAGCTAGCCCAATACGCAAGGGAGTTCAAAGGGCCTGTAACCGATAAAGACTTCGAGGCCGCGCAGCAATTTGTGGATACCCAATTGGAAAGCCTAGAAGAACATCATGATGCTAGAGCTATAGAAGAGGAGAATTTTTCCCAACCGGCGCTTGAGCCTGAACGAATCATTCATGGAGTGACCACCATTATGCAGTTAATGGAAGGAAGCCATGAGTTAACAAACTCCCAAAAAGCGGCCCTGGTTATCATTATGCAGAAATTATTATCAGATATGAGCTGAGCAGAATTTTGGGAGCAAGGAGCCAGGAGGAAGCAGCTCAAAACGCGTTGCAAATGGGGAACAGTGCCCCTCTCTTCTGACTTCTGGCTCCTTGCTCTCAAATACGACATTTCCCTTGCAGTTTTTGGTAGCATGACGCACTCTTCCTGCCAGGTTTGATGGAAATACCATAGGGAACATGATTTCGTCCGAGTCACCTGGCCATATCCCTTTCCCCAAGGGATTTACAGCGCCTAACTACAACCTATCGCTGATCTGTCTGCTTCTCGTAAAAGCGGCCGCACTTGTCTTTGTCCTTTTTCAATCAGGAATTGGACTAGGACCTGATGAGGCGCAGTATTGGCTGTGGAGCCAGGATCTCAGTCTGGGTTATTACAGCAAACCTCCGGGTATCGCCTGGGAAATTGCCTTAGGAACGCATTTGTTTGGGAGCACCGAGTTTGGTGTTCGGTTTGGTGCTATGCTGCTTGGATTTGCCATTCCGCTGGCAGTCTACCTTCTTGCTCATTGCTGTGGCCTTAAACATGGCACTGCTTTTTGGGCTGGCGCTGTGATGGCTTTTGCCCCTATTGGGATCGTTGCCTCACTGATTGCTACCACTGACGCGGGGTACATTCTCTTTTGGATTCTGGCGGCAGCGGCCCTCACTTATCAACTACAACACCGAGAAAAACCTTCTTATGTCCTTATTGGGCTTTTGATTTTATGCGGTGCGCTATTTAAATGGACGATTTATGTCTTTTGGATTGTCGTCCTTGTCTACAGCTATTTTCAGCCTGGTGTCAGAAATTGGAAGCTCATTCCATCCATTTTCATCTCTGCCTTGGGACTTCTTCCGAGCGTGTTCTGGAATTGGCACCATGGCTGGGCAACGTTTCGTCATGTGGGTACGCAGATTACCGGGAGCGGGCAGAGTTGGTTCCATGGGAACTTCTTCGACTTTCTTGGGGCTCAGATTGCTCTGTTAAGCCCCGTTTTTTTTGTCCTGTTAATTCTTGCCTACATTGATTTATGGCGTAAGTGGAGAGGCCTCCCTCGGGCCATTCAGTTCTGTGCCGTAGCTACCTCGTCCATCTTCTTCTATTGGTTCTTCAGTCTGTTTATGAAAATTCAGGGCAACTGGTGCGCTTTTGCTTATCCTACAGCAATTATCTTGGTTTGTTGGTATGCTTGCGAGCAGATCATGAGCGGCCGCCCATGGCTATTTTTTGGCACGCTCCTATCGGTCGGGCTCACCGCTTTTGTGCTCTCTGTCCCCTCCATGCAGTCAACCGGTACACCGTCATGGGTTTACATTCCGCCTAAGTGGAATCCGTTTCGCTACAATGTAGGGTGGGTCAATCTCAAGAACAGCCTCAAAGAGATGGGCTATGACCCTAAAGAGCATTATCTGGTGAGTAGTAGTTATCAGGTGAGTAGTCTTGCTAGCTTCTATTCTGCGGGACAAAAGCGGGCCTTCTTTCTCAATTTGAACCACGCGCGCAAGAATCAGTTCGACTTTTGGCCAGGCTTGGAGACCGTAGACCCTGCTGCTATCGGATTTTTCATTGAGATCATCTATCAACCCATGACCGAAGAGGAGCTGGCTGCGCGTGTCGCCCAGCTGGAGGACCGTCTGCGAGCCTACTTCCGCAAAGTTCAGTATCTCGGAGTAAAAAGTCTATTTCATGCTTATGATCAAACGGTGAAGTGGGTGCAGGTATTTCAATGCGAAGAGTCTCTTGGCGAACGCCCCCCTGAAGCGACTATCTACTGATCTTAAAAATACCGCTTTCGCGGGATTTTTTACCTATTTTCGGCCAAACCATGGATATTAATTTCTAAAACCTCTATTTTTACTGTTATAAAGGTATTTTAGGGTGTTTTGGATAAATGGATCCCTATCGGTTAGGAGCGCTCATTCGTTTCCATCGGAAAAAAAGCGGGCTATCTCAAAGTGAGCTTGGCCATCTCTCTGGCTTAGGCAAGACTGTGATTTTTGATGTCGAAAAAGGAAAATTATCCGTTCGTTTTGACACCCTTTTGAAGATTCTGCATGTGTTGAACATAAAAATCGAATTTAAGAGTCAGTTAATGTCCTTGTTTAATGAGGGTCTTCATGAGAAGGGCTAGAGTTTTTGTGAATGGGATCATGGCTGGAGAGCTTCAAGAAATCGCACGGGGAAAAAGCTATCGCTTTAACTATTTAGAAGGTTACAAAGGCCCGCCGGTCTCTTTGGAAATGCCTTTGACACGGTCCCTTTATGAGTACGACAGATTTCCCCCCTTCTTTGAGGGTCTGTTGCCCGAGGGAATGATGCTCGAAGGGCTGTTGCGGCAAACGAAATTGGACCGTAACGATTTATTGGGGCAATTGATAGCCGTAGGCGCTGATATGATCGGTAACGTTACCGTTGAGGCTGCCTAATGCATCGCTGTCCGATTACCTACCAACCCTGTAATGGCAAAAGGTATTCTCAGGAAGGCCTAAAGCTCTTATCGAAGTCCCTCAAAAATTTGAAGGATTTTCCCTATACCCCTAAAGAACAAATTCAATTAGCCGCTCAGCTGGCCTCAAAGCTCTCGATTCAGGGTGTGCAACCGAAATTGAGTCTTGTTCTTAGCGTAAAAGAAGAGAGCTTTAAGATTGTGGAGCAAGGGGGACGGTTCATTCTCAAGCCCCCCCACCATCTATACGAAGAGGTTCCACAAAATGAAGATCTTTCTATGAGGTTAGCCAAGCAGGTAGGTATCGAGGTTCCGCTCCATGGAATGATTTACAATATTGACGGTTCCTTGAGTTATTTCATCAAAAGGTTTGACCGCCTTAGAAGCAAAAGAGTGGCTGTGGAAGACTTCTCACAATTGTTGGGATATTCTAGAGAAACAAAGTATGAATCCAGCATGGAGCAGGTCGTTTCTGTAATTGATAAACACTGTACGTTTCCAGTTTTAGAGAAATTAAAGTTGTTTAAACTTGTGGTTTTTAATTTTCTTATTGGAAATGAAGATATGCATTTAAAGAATTTTACACTGATCACGAGGGAAAACAAAATAGAGCTCAGTCCGGCCTATGACCTGTTGAATACTACGATGATTATGAGCGCACAAGAAGAGCTGGCGCTACCCATTAGGGGAAAGAAGAAAAAGCTCACTCGTGCTGACCTGGTCGATTATTTTGGTGTCACTAGGCTAGGGATACCAGAGCCCGCTCTAGAGAATGAGCTATTGAGGTTTGAGCGGGCATTAGAGGCGTGGGACCGCCTGATCACTGACAGCTTTCTTTCAGAGAAGATGCGTAGTCTTTACGGAAAACTGATTGCTGATCGATGGCAGAAAACTGCAAGGCGGCGCAAAGAAGCCTCGGTCGTAGCTCGTTACTCTTCCTTCTTTTGGTAATGTGGGTTGTAGAAAGTAAAATCAGAAACATAGTAAGTATAAGCCCTGGCCAGTTCCCACAGCATGTACATTTGGCCGCGCGGTAGATCTAGATCACTAAACTTCTCTGGGGAATTCATGCAATTTTGTAGCTTAGTTGACAACCACTCACGATATTTGGTTTCATCTTTGTCTGGACTCCAAAGAGTACTGGCCAAGTTATATATCCTCCCGAGCTGATTGCTATATACAAGGAAATCCTGTAGGGGCATCTCTATGTCTTCTAATAGCTGTGATATATGGTTAAGAAAGTAGGTCTTTGTTTCCTTGTCGATAAAAGGCTTAAAGGGTGGTTTGCTCGCAAATTTCTGAGCCTCCGCAAGATGGTCATGAATTCGTCCGACAAGTAGGTCGCCGCAGGTGGTAAGTAATTCTTGGTCATATTGATCTCGATGATCCAGCATGTAACCTAATAGGTCGACATAAGGGCTATTTTTCTCATTGATCATACAATCTAGAAAATCGTGGTAGAGTTCATGAGTCTCCTTGTCCTGATTTCTCTGCGAATGTAGCCGGGAATAGATTTCAGAAATCCGATCCGTTTCTTTGGATTGGGTTACCTGTATGGTACGTTCGAGCAGATTGATCATAGGCTTCACGGCTGGGACCTCATCCTCCAGGGATCTAGCGTCGGACAAAAGATGAGAAGCTTGGATAAACTGATGAATAAAGTCGGCGCTGATTCGGTAGCATGTTGTATCTTGAATTTCATTAGGTTCCGCGCCTGCCATTTCATAAAACCCTTTGCCATAAGCAAGGCGGGTGATTTGGCTCAATGCGTGTATGGCCTGGTTATGGCATAATACGCCGTCTTGCGGACAACGTAGTGAATCTGCGAAGTCTATTACTTGAACCATTTTCAAGTTGTTTTCGATCTGCCACCGTTTGACAAACTCTAATGATTCAGAACCTCTTAAGCTATCCGTACGATTTAGCTCATCCAGATCGCCCGTCTCATTGTAACTATTAGACTCTAGCTCGAGGAAGGGCAGTCCTCGAGGATACCGGACTGAATCTGCCGGATCAAAGACCTTGTATCGACTGTTCCTCGTAAGAGTATTATGTTCCTCTTGAATCAGCAGGGGAACACCTCGGAACTCAATAATGCGTTCATTTCTGATTATGTACGTTGGAGGATTCTCTTCGGCTATAAGACAAGTAGAGTAAATTAAAATGAATATTATTGAAAATCTGTATCTTAACATGATGTTCCTGATGTTGGGAAAAAAACCTGATTCTAGTTGGGTTAGCGTTATATTGCAAATACTTCGTCCGATGGATATCCCCGAAGGGGATATTTGAACTTAGCCCACCGTTGCGGCTCCTCGGAAGCTCGTCGCCTTACGGTGGGCTAAGATCAAATACCCCCTTCGTGGGTATAGATGAAGGCAATATTGTATTTCCTGTCAGCCTCGACGGGCTGCCGGATCTACTCCGAATCTCAGTGAGCACAGTGGGCTTGGCGCCTCTTAGCGCAGGTAACAAACAGGGTGGGGAGCACAAGCAAGGTCAGTAAGGTTGCGCTAAAGAGGCCACCTATGATTACGGTAGCGAGGGGTTTTTGGATTTCGGCGCCTGTTCCTATGGCGAGTGCCATGGGGAGAAATCCCAGCGAGGTAACAAGTGCTGTCATCAGGACGGGGCGCAATCGGGTAATGGCTCCTTCGGCAACAGCCTGCTCCAAAGGTAGTCCCTTTCTCAACAGTTGTCTGATGTAGGTCAGCATCACTAATCCATTGAGAACGGCTATTCCCGACAAGGTGATAAACCCTACTGCCGACGAAATGGAAAAGGGCATATCCCTTAGCCATAAGGCCACAATGCCACCCGTCAACGCCATCGGAACACCGCTAAACACCAATAAGGCATCAACGAGAGATCCCAACGCCGCAAATAACAACAGAAGAATAAGCACAAAGCAAATGGGAAGCACGATCGAGAGTCGTTCGCGAGCGGAGACCAGATTCTCAAATTGACCTCCCCAATAAAGCCAATAACCTTTCGGAATCTGCACCTCTGCTTTGATGCGCCTCTTGGCTTCGGCAACAAATGAGCCTAGGTCATTCCCACGCACATTGGCCTCAACCGATACAAAACGTTTTCCATCTTCTCGACTAATTTCATTGAGCCCCTCTGACACATGTATGCGCGCTATTTCGCCGAGCGGAATGTGCGGGAAGGTGAGTCCAGCGACGGTTGAAGCTTTACCCCTTGGAAGGGGTATTGGTAATCGCTCTAGCGCTTGTAGATCTTCTCTATGTTGCTCAGGTAACCTGACAACCACATTAAAGCGGCGTTCCCCTTCAAAAATCTGTCCGGCAGAGCCTCCACCACTGGCTATGGCCACCATATCCAAGGCATCAGAGGCGTTGAGGCCATAGCGGCTGGCCGCTTCGCGATCAATTTTAATGTCTACGACGGGCAGACCTCGTGTTTGGGAGATGCTGATGTCGTTGGCCCCTGGCACTGTTTTCAACAGGTCTGCAATTTTGCTAGCTACTTGATGCATTTTGTCGAAATCATCTCCAGAGATCTTGGCAGCTACTTCACTGCGTACACCGGAAATTAACTCATTAAGGCGCATCTCAATGGGTTGTGTGAACTCATAGGAATTCCCTACTAGAGGCTTTAAAGCCTCGCGCAATTTGCCAATGAGCTGATCCTTAGGCAATGAGGGGTTGGCCCATACAGGGCGTGGTTTTAGCATCACAAAGGTATTGGATATGTTGGGAGGCATGGGATCGGTGGCAAACTCCGCTGTTCCAGTTTTTGAATAGGCGTAGGCCACTTCTGGTACTTTGTTTAAGGCTTTTTCGACCTCTTTTTGCATTTGAGTAGATTGAGTCAAAGAGGTGCTTGGAATGCGCTTTACTTGTAACGCGATATCTTGCTCATCCAAGGTAGGCACAAACTCCTGTCCTATTTGAGTGGATAGCAGAAGGAACCCTAACATCAGTGCAGCAGCTACGCTAATGGTGCGAGCCGGGATACGCAATGTTTTTGTGAGCAATTGGCTATACCATTTCTTTGCCTCGGCCATGATCGCTGCTTCTTTCACGGGTACGCGATCGCTAAGGGACTGTTCAGGAATAAATTGTACATTTGGACTGCGCGAAAGCTCCCGCGGTTGAACGATCGGAAACGACCCCATATTATAATATTGGGTCGTTTCCGATCGTTCAACCCCGGGGCTTTGGCGCAATCCAAATGTGCAATTTATTCCTGAACAGTCCCTAACAAAGAGAGCGATCATCGCAGGCACAAACATGAGAGATAGTAGGAATGCGGAAGCGAGTGCAAAGATGACTGTCATAGCCATGGGATGAAACATCCGCCCTTCAATACCTGTGAGAGTCAGTAGCGGAACGTATACAATCATGATAATGGCTTGTCCGTATACGGTGGGCTGTATCATCTCTTTGCTTGCGAGTAAAACTTCGTCTAAACGCTCCTGCTGACCCAGCGAATGGCCTAGTTCACGTTGCTTAAGCGCCAGTCGACGTAGACAGTTTTCAGTTACGATCACGGCACCATCCACAAGCAGGCCAAAATCGATGGCGCCGAGACTCATCAGGTTCCCGCTGATGTTAGTTTGTATCATTCCAATAGCGGCCATTAACATAGAAAATGGGATGACTAATGCAGTGATCAATGCGGCTCTGAACTGTCCTAGAAAAAGAAACAGCACGGCGATAACGAGCACTGCGCCCTCGCTTAGGCTCAAAGCCACGGTTTGTATCGTGGAGTCTACTAACTTGGTGCGGTTCAGCACGGGCACTGCTTGAATATCTGGTGGAAGGGTGTGATTGATCTCTTGCAGTCGTTGATCCACAGCAACGGCTACGGTACGGCTGTTAGCCCCAATGAGCATTAAAGCCGTGCCTATAACAACCTCTCGACCATCTTTGGTGGCACTGCCCGTTCTCATTTCGCGGCCCATACGTACTTGCGCCACGTCACGAACACGCACGGGCACTCCATTCTGCATGGTAATGATCATATTCTCAATTTCAGAGGGGTTTTCTATCCGCTCTTCAGCCTTCAATAAAAACGCTTCTCCATTCCGCTCAATATGGCCTGGAGCTATGCTGACGTTATTGCGAAGCAGTACTTCTTTAAGATCATTCAAGCTTAATCCTAGACCGATCATGGCTTCCAAATTTGGCTCTACATCATATTGCCGTACAAAGCCACCGATTGAATCGACTCCGGCTAATCCTGGCACTCTCTTAAGCTGCGGTCGAACAATCCAGTCCTGAACGGTACGTAGGTAGGACGCCTTCTGTAAATCCGAAACCAGCCGTTGTCTTTCCGGGGTCAAATAGCTTCCATCCGACTGCCAGCCGGATCGACCGTCACGCAGAGCAGCACCGACTCCATCGGGGTGAATGAAATCTACCGTCCACATATAGATCTCACCTAATCCCGTTGAGATAGGTCCCATCTGTGGTTCCGCACCGGCCGGTAGTTCTTTCACTAATTGGCTGAGATGCTCATTGATCTGTTGACGAGCGAAATAGAGGCTCACGCTCTCATCGAATACGGCGGTGACCTGTGAGAATCCATTCCGAGTGATCGAGCGCGTCTCTTTTAATCCGGGAATTCCAGTTAGGGCCGATTCGATCGGATAGGTAACCCGTTTTTCCATCTGCGTTGGAGAGTACCCTTGGAGAGTCGTATTGATTTGCACCTGGTTCGGGGTGATATCTGGAACGGCATCGATCGAAAGGTGGGTAAGAGAATAGGCCCCATACCCGCATACCAATAGCGTAAAGATAACGACTGCCAAAGGGTGCTTTAGGGAAAAGCGAAGGAGGTTTTCCATAGTTAATCATCCTCTACGGAATCTTTGCCCAATTCTGCTTTCAGGAGAAAGGTTTGTCCGGCGGCATAGAGTTCACCGGGTTCTAGGCCTTTTAGGATCTCTGTGGCATGGCCATCGGATTGGCCGATTTTTACTACCCTTTTTTCAAATCCATCAGGGCTTTTCACAAAGACTACCTGTTCCCCCTGGATATTCTGCAAGGCACTATTGGGTATTAAGACGGGGACGAGAGTGTCCTGAAGGCGTACCTTCACCTGGGCTACGGTGCCGGGGCGCCATAAGCCATCGCGATTGTTAATAGCGATGATTCCGGTTGCCGTAATGCAAAAGTCGGCAATCATCGGGCTGATAAAGGTTACCTCACCCTCTGCCTTCAGGGCCTTTAGAGGGATTTCAACCGTAGCTTTCTGTCCTTTCTTTAGGGTATATAGATCTTTTGGAAACACGGCGATTTCTACTAGGACTTCGCTCAGATCGGCCACTTGAAAGATGGTCGCTGTGGGTTCTACAACGGTTCCTCGAACGAGATTCCGACTAACGACAATCCCATCCATAGGACTGTGAATTTCGTAGCGAAGTAGGTTAGGGTTATCATCGGCGATCAAATTGGCAATATCTTTATCGCTGAGACCAAAGCTCTGGAGCTTGTAGCGGGCCAGTTTTAGATCGATGCGGGATTGCTCATAGGCAGCTTTGGCGGTTAGGTGTTCTTGCTCTGCCGTGATTTTTTTCTCTGCCAGCCCGGCTTCTTGCTGAAGCAAAGTGGCCGCCAAGCGTTCTTTAGCAAAGGTGGCCAAGTAATTAGCCGCAGCCTCCGCCATCTCCTGACTCTCTAATACAGCCAGCAGATCACCCGTTTTTACAGAGTCTCCGCTTCCTTTATGGACCTCTGCGACATAGCCGTGAACCTCCGGTAAAACGTGGATATGTTTGTCTGAATCTATTTTTACCCTTCCTGGCGTGTGGAGAGTGAACACCAACTGACCGGGGCCGGCGGACCGAATTTCGAGGCCATTCGCGGCGATCTGCTCCTCGGTGATTTTCACCGACGTTTGCTCCTTAACGGCAACGACAGGCTCTCTATGAGCTTGTTGAGCGCGCCGCCAGACGACAAGGCCGATAATCAACAGGATGAGGAAACAAATAGCCAACAGTCGTTTGTAGTGCTTCATGATCCTTCACCTTGGGTTACCAGATATTCCAGATCTGCCTTGCTTATATGATACTTCAAGACGGCCTGAATGTACTTATCTCTTACCTCAAACAGGGTACGTTGCGAATCGAGCATATCGAGATACTGGAACTTTCCTCGCTGATACCCCTCCTTCGCCAGTTCAAAGGAGGTTTCCGATACAGCAAGGGCCATATCTTTGAGAAGCTGAACTTCCCGATAGGCCTTCACCACCTCCTGATGCGCTATCGCCTGCTTATTGTAAAGCAAGGAGCGTCTCAAATTGCATAATTCGCAGAGCCTTACCTTCTCACTTTTAGCTCGATAAATATTACCCTGATTCAAATCCCATACAGGAATTGGCACAGTTAAACCAAACGCCACGGCACGATCATCAGGACGCTCGGCTGTTTCCACACCCAAAGTAAATGTGACGTCAGGAATGCGAGCGGCGCGTTGATGGCGCAACTGGCTTTGAGCTGCTAAATAGCGATAGTAGGCGGCTCGATATTCGGGGTGTTGGTCCAGCTTAGCGCAGCATAGCTCAAGCGAAGGAGGCTCCTGAACCTCGTAGAAAGCAAATTCTAGACGATCAAAATCAGGGCAGGCAGCCCCCCACGAGAGCGCAAGCACCTCTTTGGTGGAAAAGTACTCTAGCTGTGCCTTCTGTAAATCCACCTCAGCCAACGCAAGCTCAACCTTGGCCTTATTCGTCTGTATGCCAGACCCCTTGCCGGCTTCAGATACATCCATCACCGTACTCAGCGCTGATTCGGCAATTTGCTTTCGCAATTTTGCCAGCTCAAGCGCTTCCTGTGCTGCGACAGCCAGAGCAAAAGCTCGTACGAATTGATTCAGCACAGATAAACGAACCCGCTCATGCCATGTGCAAGCAGCATAGTATTCGTACAGCGCCGCCCTTTGCTTAGACCAACGCTTAGGCATCCATTCGACCGTTTGCGAAATCTCATACACCGTGTTTTTAAACGACACGTTTATATCGTCAGCGGTATTGTTGACATTCAGACCAAATTCCGGATTCGGATAGAGGCGTGTCTGCATCCAATCTCCCGCAAACTTTTGTGCCTCAGCTGCTGCGATTTGCAGCTCTGGAGAATACTCCAGCGTACGCTGCATCGCATCCTCAAATCTCAATGCCTGCGCACCAAACAGCGAGGTAGTGATCAGAAGGCAGCAAATTAGGTAAGTACAATTCATGAGCTTTGCAAAAGCCTCTATCATTGTCAGCCTTGTAGAAGATTCCATTTTTACGGTATCTCAGCTTTCATGAACACGCAATTTAAAATTATCATTCCATCCTGGAATAGCATTGCCTATCTACCAAGAACGATCGCATCTATAGAAGCGCAGACGTATAGAAATTTTCAAGTTTGTCTTATAGATGATCACTCCGCCCTTAAAGAACAGCGAGACCTTATCGTAAAGACCTGTGAACATGATCATTGGGACTACATCTTGCATGACACAAACCTCGGGCCTCTTGCCGGTATCATTGAGGCGGTCAAATTATTGAAATGCCAAGACCCCGACGTAATCCTCATCGTAGATGGCGACGATTGGCTATACAGTGCGAACGCTCTTGCCAAGTTGAATCAAGTCTATTCCGAGAATGATGTCTATCTCACTTGGGGATCATTTGAAACCTACCCACCGGGCGATCGGTTGATGAACTATGCTGCCGCCGTTGAGCCCACCATCATCCATCAAAAGCTCTACAGACTTGTTACAGACGTGTTTGGACACCCGCGGACGTTTAAATACCGCCTTTTTCGTGAAATCAAAGATGAAGATCTCCGAGACCCCAATACAGGTCAATATTTTCGCGTGAGCGGAGATAAGGCCCTTCTCTATCCCATGCTTGAAATGGCTGGTGACAAGGTAATGTTTATTAATGAAGTGCTATATGTATATAACATAGATAATCCATTAAACGACTTCAAAATTAACCGTCCAGAACAAATAGAGGCCACCGCCTATTTACGTAGTCGACCGTCTTACGAGACGCTCGATTTGCCATAAAAGGAGGCGGTGCTGCATAGTGATCAACTTATACTATGAAAAAAGGGACTTTTTATGGCTTTTCCCCCTTCAATCTCGCTAGGTATTACAAGTATATCAAATCCATTTAGAGGCGTGTTACTTGATGCCTACGGTGTTTTTTGGGGTGGCAATGATTGCGGTCTTTTCCCAGGAGCAAAAGAGGGCATGGAAAAACTGGTGTCAAATGGTAAGATCGTTGGTATTTTATCAAATTCTACTCAGTTAGCGGCTAGGGAAATAGATAAATTACAACTACGAGGTCTTGTCCAGGGCCAGCATTTTCATTTTTTAATTACTTCAGGAGAGGTGGCTAGAAGTATTTTTCTTAATGAAACAATCCCTTTTGAGACCCCGAACAAGAAGTTTTGGCTGTTTGGTGGAGCGCACCCTAAATTTGCTTCTCATGAGGCGATTTTTCAAGGAACTCTTTACGGCGAAACACTGGATATTGAAGAGGCTGATTTTATCTACATTTCCATTCCTCATATTGATGGCAACGACCAGACGGACCCTGAGCTATTTAGACCCGCTATTCAGCAATTAGTGAGCAGAAATTTGCCGATGGTTTGTCCTAACCCTGATCAATTTGCGCATGAAGGAAAGCCTTCAAGAGCCGTTGTAAGGCAAGGCACCATTGCAAAGATATATGAAGAATTGGGCGGCCAAGTATATTACATTGGAAAGCCGCATGACAAGGCTTATGCGGTCGCTATGAGTCAGTTTGAGAAATATAACTGTCCTAACCGTTCGGAAGTTTTAATGGTTGGGGATACACCGGAGACGGATATTCGAGGGGCTCGTCTTTTTGGAATGAAGTCTTCATTGGTTACACAAACTGGCATCATGGGCGACAGGGTTGTTCACAGTGGATTAGAAGAGGCGCTGAAAAAACTTGATACCGATGATTCACCTGATTACCTTATTGAGCGGTTAATAGATGACCTTTGATCTTCACCCTAATCTTGCCAAAAAAATATTCATCGCTGATTTTCCGCTTTGTCGCGTACTGTTAGAAGATGAAAAACATTATCCTTGGCTTTTACTTGTTCCTCGGCGGGAAAATGTCTCTCGTTTGATGGATTTGTCTGAGTCGGATCAACTGCAATTGATCAAAGAGTTGGATTATGTGCAAAGGGCGATGTGGGAGGAGTTTCAGCCTAATCAACTAAATGTTGCAGCGATTGGAAATAAGACATCTCAATTGCATATTCATGTGATTAGTAGGAATGCTAGCGACCCTGCCTGGCCTGGTACTGTGTGGGATCATTCCGTCCGTTCACGCTATGATGACGGTGTAAAAAATTCAATCACACAAAGGCTAAAGTTTCTGTTATCTTCTATGGCGTTGACAACCAAAGCTGCGTGCGTCAGCGATGCTTTTGTATAGCTGTACCCAACATGTTCTTAGGCCGGTTTAAAGTGAAAGCGGCAGCAAGCCGGAGGCTTGCTACCGCGCTCCCAAAGCCGGTCCATTTCCCCCACGGCTCAAGCTTAGGCAGGTACTTGCCTAAACGAGCTCTAGATACATTTAAAGTCGGCTTTGGAGCGCGATAGCATGCCTCCGGCATGCTGCCGCTTTCACTTTACTTAGGCTGTTGAAAATGAAAGCGGGGCAGCAAGCCTTCGGTAGGGTACCGCGTTTCAAAGCCCCTAAGATAGTTAAAAAATGTTTGTCGTTTTTGAATTTTCTCTTTACACAATTTTCTGTAGCGTTTTATGCTCCCTCCAATTTGCTCGAGGTCTTGCATGAAAAAGCAAATATATCAATTGTTTTTTTTAATCTATGTAGCGGTTGCGCAGGCACATACCTCCCGATTGGCACCGGAAACAGAACACCTCTCCTTGGCTTATGGCTGTGTGCATGTCATTTCTGGGGAGTTTGTGCAGCAGAGTACAGATTTGTTGGTGGGCCCTTCTCTAGCGCATAGTCGGATCTATGATAGTAATCATAGCAATATCCAATCGAGTGTCGCTTATGGCTTTGCCTGGAACCTGCCGCGAGGCATTAGACAGCTCGAGTACTACGAAAGGAAAGGTCGCGATGATGAGGGGAACCACGTCCCTAAGCGAACCACCATCATCCTCATGGAAGAAAGAGAGGGCGCTAGCCTGATTTATCACGGCCAATATATAAAGGCCCATCCGGAGGAGTACCGCCATTACACCGTGCGCCCTTCGGTGTTAAAACGCGGTTACACTAACTACTCCCCTTGGGGCATCGATGGCACCTACAGCCTCCATAACCTTCATCTGATCCATAAAGGCTACCAAAGGCGTCAGAATTGGGGTGAGTTCACCGTTACCCTCGGTTGTGGAACCCAACGCATCTACCGATGCACAGGGAGGGATTATTACCTCTGGTTGTTGAGTAAGGAGATACGGCCGGATGGCCTCAGAATCTTTTATGACTATGATGGCTATGGGGTTCTGCACAAGGCATGGATGACAGGAAGCGATGAAACCACCCCCTTGGCCAGCTACACGCTTCACTACTCAGACAAGACCATTGTCGCCGAGGCAAGCAACGGACAGAAAGTCATCTACAGTAAACACCCCTTCAAAGCCAAGGTGGATACAGACGATGGACCCTGGAATTGGAAAGTCCCCGCCTATCCAGGGCGGATGCCGACCACCTCATCCCCACCTGGTATGAGTACCCCAAAAACTGCCCTCA
>CAWDQN010000003.1:0-731346 GCA_963804495.1 uncultured Alphaproteobacteria bacterium
CGATGACTATCTGGCGGCGGTGCAGTCGCGCCGGGCCGGGCGGGCGCGCAACGCCAGCCGCAAACTGGGCCAGGCGGACGCGCGGGCGTTCCTGCCGGTGGACGCGGCGACGGTGCAGCAGCGCCGGCGCCGGCTGACCGAGGGCGTGCCGGCGGTGGAGCCGCCGTTCTGGGGGCCGCGCGTCATCGCGGCGGCGCCGAAGGCGATCATTCCGTTCCTGAATGAGCGCAGCCTGTACCAGTTCCAGTGGGGGTTCCGCAAACAGGGGCGCTCGCTGGAGGATTTCCTCGGCTGGGCGAAGCAGGAGCTGCGGCCGGTGATGCGGCGCATGCTGGCGCTGTGCGATGAGCAGGACATCCTGAAGCCGCAGGCGATCTACGGCTATTGGAAAGCGGCGGGCCAGGGCAATGACCTGCTGGTGTTCGACCAAGATGGCAGCACCGAACTGGCCCGTTTCAACCTGCCGCGCCAGCCGCGCGAGGACGGCGAATGCATCGCCGATTTTTTCCGCGACGTGGATGACAACGCGCGCGACGTGATCGGGCTGCAGGTGGTGACCGTCGGCCAGGCGGCGTCTGATACCGCCAGGCTGTGGTTCGAGGAAAACCGCTACCAGGACTATCTGTACTTGCACGGATTGTCGGTGGAGATGGCCGAGGCGATGGCCGAGTACACGCACAAGCGCATCCGCGCCGAACTCGGCTTCGCCGGCGAGGACGACCGCGACATGGATAGACTGTTGGCGCAGAGCTACCGGGGCAGCCGGTATTCCTTCGGCTACCCGGCCTGCCCGCGGCTAGAGGATCAGGCGCCGCTGATGACCTTGTTGGGGGCGGAGCGGATCGGGGTTTCCCTGTCCGAGGAATGGCAGTTGCATCCGGAGCAATCGACCAGCGCCATTGTCGTGCTGAATCCGAGGGCGAAGTATTTCTCGGTATAGCCCGTGGTTGTTTCAAAGAATGGGGTCAAGGAGGCCACTGCCCCCTTGCGGGTCCAGGGCAGAGCCCTGGCCTTGTTTACTGCCTTATCTCCACCCCATCCCCCGTTCCGGCCACGCGGGTGCGGGTGCGCAGGGTGACGAACTCCTCGGCGGCGGTAGGGTGGATGCCGACGGTGCGGTCGAAATCCTGCTTGGTGGCGCCGCAGTTGATGGCGATGGACAGGCCCTGCATGATTTCCGGCGCATCCTCGCCCAGCATATGCGCCCCCAGCACGCGCTGGGTCTGCTGGCAGACCACCAGCTTCATCAGGGTCCGGCGCGGCCGGCACGACAAAGCATGGCGCATCGGGGTGAAGCGGGTAAGGTAGATGTCGGCCGACCCGCGCGCCGCCGCCTCGGCCTCGGTCAGTCCCACGGTGGCGATCGGCGGGGAGGAAAACACCGCTGTCGCCACCGCATCGAGCGCAAAGTCGCGCGGCCCAGTGCCGAACAATTGTTCAGCCAACGAATGGCCCTCGGCGATCGCCACCGGCGTGAGCGCCAGCCGGTTGGTCACGTCGCCGATGGCGAAGATGTGCGGCACCGAGGTCTCGGCCAGACCCTGCACGCACACGGCGCCGAACCCGTCGGTCGCGACTTCGGCAGGCTCCAGGCCAAGCCCGGCGGTGTTGGGCAGGCGGCCGGTGGCGGCGAACACAAGGTCGGCCTGCAGCACCTTGCCGTTGCGCAGCGTCACACGTTTGGCGCCGTCCGCCGCCTCGAGCGAGGCGATGGTGGTGCCGGGATGCAGGCGGATGCCGCCCGCCTGCATCTCCTCGGCCAGGGCGGTGCGCAGATCCTCGTCGAAGCCGCGCAGGGGCAGGGGCTGGCGGTACACCAGGTCCACCTGGGCACCCAGACCGGAGAAAATGCCGGCGAACTCGACGGCGATGTAGCCGCCGCCCAGCAGCACGATGCGGCGCGGCAGGTCCTTCAGGAAGAACGCGTCATCCGAAACGATCACCTGCCCGGCGCCGGGGAACTCGGGCCGCAGCGGCCGGCCGCCGGTGGCGATCACGATCCGCTCCGCCGTGACCCGGCTGCCGCCGACATCCAGCGTGTGCGGATCGATGAAGATGGCCCGGGCGTCGAAACTGGTGCAACCGGCGCCTTCCAGCAGGCGGCGGTAGACACCATTGAGGCGGCTGATTTCCCGGTCCTTGGCTTCGATCAGCGCCGCCCAGTGGTGCGGGACCGGCGCCGCGTCCCAGCCGAAACCGTGGCTCTCGGCGGCGGCGATGCCGTATTGCGCCGCCATGACCAGCAGCTTCTTCGGCACGCAGCCGACATTGACGCAGGTGCCGCCCCAGAAGCGTTCCTCGGCCACCGCCACGCGGGCACCGAGGCCGGCGGCGATGCGGGCACAGCGGACGCCGCCAGAACCGCCACCGATGACGAACAGGTCAAAATCATATGGCATCGGGCGCCCCGCTTTCATTCAGTTATGGGCCATACCCATTCTGGCCCGGACAACCCCCCATGTCGGCAAGGGGAGGGGGGTCTTGCCGGACCGCTAGGTGCCGATGCCGCCGAGGGCGAGGTATTTGATTTCGAGGTATTCCTCGATGCCGTATTTCGATCCCTCACGACCCAGGCCGGAAGACTTGACCCCGCCGAACGGGG
Organism: uncultured Alphaproteobacteria bacterium; assembly: GCA_963804495.1. Lineage (GTDB taxonomy): Bacteria > Pseudomonadota > Alphaproteobacteria > Acetobacterales > Acetobacteraceae > Rhodovastum. The sequence goes on from CAWDQN010000003.1 coordinate 2,603, forward strand.
CGACCTCGGTGGAAATAATGCCCTCGTTAATGCCGACCATGCCGTATTCCAGCGCCTCGGCGAGGCGGAAAATGCGGCCCACATCGCGGGTGTAGAAATACGCCGCCAGGCCGAACTCGGTGTCGTTGGCCAGACGGATCGCTTCTTCCTCGGTGTGGAAACGGAACAGCGGCGCCACCGGGCCGAAGGTTTCCTCGCGGAAGATCAGCGCCTCGGTCGGCACGCCGGCCAGCAGGGTGGGCTGGAAGAAGGTGCCGCCCTTGGCGTGCCGCTGGCCGCCGGCGATGACCGTGGCGCCGCGAGCCACCGCGTCGGCGATGTGCTCCTCGACCTTCAGCACCGCCTCGGCATTGATCAGCGGCCCCTGGGTCACGCCCGCCTCCATGCCGTTGCCCACCTTCAGCCCCTCAACCGCCGCCTTCAGCTTCGCGGCAAAGGCCTCGTACACCCCGTCCTGCACCAGCAGGCGGTTGCTGCACACGCAGGTCTGGCCGCTGTTGCGATACTTGCTGGCCATCGCACCCAGCACCGCCGCATCGAGGTCGGCGTCGTCGAACACAATGAACGGGGCGTTGCCGCCCAGCTCCATGCTGGTTTTCTTGATGGTCGGCGCGCATAGCGCCAGCAGCTTCGCCCCCACCTCGGTGGAGCCGGTGAAGGTCAGCTTGCGCACCAGCGGGTTGGAGGTGAGTTCCGCGCCGAGTTCGCCCGAGGGGCCGGTGATGACGTTGCACACGCCCGCCGGCAAGCCGGCCGCTCGGCCAGCACGGCGATGGCGATGGCGGAAAACGGCGTCTGGCTGGCCGGGCGAATCACGCCGGTGCAGCCGGCCGCCCAGCCGGGGCCGGTTTTCCGGGTGATCATGGCGCTGGGAAAATTCCACGGCGTGATCGAGGCGAACACGCCGATCGGCTGCTTCTGCACAATGATGCGCCGGCCACGGACATTCTGCGGAATGGTGTCGCCATAGACGCGCTTGGCTTCCTCGGCGAACCACTTGAGGAAGCTCGCGGCATAGGCGATTTCGCCGCGGCTTTCGGCCAGCGGCTTGCCCTGCTCGGCGGTCATGATAACCGCGAGATCCTCGGCGTTGGCGAGCATCAGGTCGTTCAGCCGGCGCAGGATGACGCTGCGCTCCTTCGCCGTCGCGGCGCGCCAGGCGGGCTGGGCGCGATGGGCGGCCTCGATGGCGCGGCGGGTTTCGGCGGTGCCCAGGGCGGGCACCTCGCCGATCGCCTCGCCGGTGGCGGGGTTCCTGACCACGATGGTTTTGCCGCTGTCGGCCTCGATCCATTTTCCGTCGATGTAATTGGCTTGACGGAAGAGGGAGGGGTCCTTGAGCGGCAAGGGTGAGGTGGGGTTCAGCATGGCGGTCCTCCTCTGGCGGGGTCGCGCCAGAGATAGGCCGATCCGCGACCGATGTCAGCCGGCCGGCAGCACCGCCGCTTCACACATGACGGCATCGCCGCCGGAGTGCATATCACTCCACCGTGACGGATTTCGCCAGGTTGCGCGGCTGGTCCACGTCGGTGCCCTTCAGCACCGCCACGTGATAGGCCAGCAACTGCACCGGAATGGCATACAGGATCGGCGCCACGAAGGGATCGACCCGCGGCAGCACCACCGTCTCGGCGGCGATGCCCTGCAGCTTCTCCGCCCCCTGCGCGTCGCTGAAAACGATCACCTGGCCGCCGCGCGCCGCCGCTTCCTGCAGGTTGCTCGCGGTTTTCTCGAAGAGCGGCCCCGAGGGCACGATGGCGATGACCGGTACGCTCGGGTCGATCAGTGCGATCGGGCCGTGCTTCATCTCCCCGGCGGCATAGCCCTCGGCATGGATATAGCTGATTTCCTTCAGCTTCAAGGCGCCTTCCATGGCGATGGGGAAGCAGCTGCCACGGCCCAGATACAGCACGTCGCGGGCGGTGGCGATGCGGGCGGCGATGCGGCGGATCGGGGCGTCGTGCTTGAGGATTTCGGCGGCGCGGCCGGGCACTTCCAGCAGCGCCTGGGTCATCGCCGCTTCGTCGGCCGCGGTCAGGGTGCCGCGCGCCCGGCCGGCGGCGAGCGCGAGGCAGGCCAGCACGGCCAGCTGGGCGGTAAAGGCCTTGGTAATCGCCACCCCGATCTCTGGACCGGCCACGGTCTGCAGCACCGCATCGCTGTCGCGCGCCATGCTGCTTTCCGGCACGTTGACGATCGACAGCACGTGCTGCCCCTGCGCGCGCATGTAGCGCAGCGCCGCCAGCGTGTCGGCGGTTTCGCCCGACTGGCTGACCAGGATGCCCAGGCCGCCTTGCGGCATCGGCGGCGCGCGATAGCGGAACTCACTGGCCACATCGCCGTCGGTGGGCAGCCGCGCCAGCTGCTCGAACCAGTAGCGGCCGACCTGGGCGGCGTAGAAGGCCGAGCCGCAGGCGCTGACGGTGAGCGACGGCACGGTGCCGAGGTCAAACGGAAGCTCGGGCAGCACCACCGCCCGGCTGCCCGGATTGATCATCTGGCGCAGCGTGTCGCCCAGCACGGCGGGGTGCTCGTGCAGTTCCTTTTCCATGAAATGGCGGTAGTTGCCGCGCCCCACGGCGGCGCCGGAGACCGAGGTGCGGCGGATGTCGCGCTGCACTTCGTTTCCCTGCACGTCGAAGAAGGCGGCGCGGTCGCGCGACAGCACCGTCCAGTCGCCGTCGTCCAGATAGGCGATGCGCTGGGTGAGCGGGGCCAGCGCCAGCGCGTCGCTGCCCAGGTACATGGCGTCCTCGCCGAATCCCACTGCCAGCGGGGCGCCGTGGCGGGCGCCGATCATCAGTTCGGGATGGCCGGCGAACACCATGGCGAGCGCATAGGCGCCCTCCAACTGGCGGAACGCCTCGCCGGCGGCTTCCAGCGGGGTGGCCCCGCGCCGCAACAGCAGGTCCACCAGCTGGGCGACCGTTTCAGTATCGGTTTCGGTGGTGAAGCTCTGGCCGTCCGCTTCGAGCCTGGCGCGCAGTTCGGCGTGGTTTTCGATGATGCCGTTGTGGACGATGGAGACGCGGGTGGTGCCGTGGGGGTGGGCGTTGCCTTCGGTGGGGGCGCCGTGGGTGGCCCAGCGGGTGTGGCCGATGCCGGTGGTGCCGTCGAGCGGCGAGCGCTCCAGCACCTCGGCCAGGTTGACCAGTTTGCCGGGTGCGCGCCGCCGCTCAATATGGCCGTTCACCAGGGTGGCGATGCCGGCGCTGTCATAGCCGCGGTATTCCAGTCGCCGCAGCGCTTCCAGCAGCAACGGCGCCGCAGGACTTGCACCAATCACACCCACAATACCGCACATAGCGGAAACCTTTTCAGTTATGGGGTCCAGGGGCCTCCCGGCCCCTGGCGGGTCCAGGGCAGAGCCCTGGCCTTACTTTATTTCTTGCGCGCCGCCCGAAACGCCGCCGCAAGCCCAGGCTTGTTGTGTTGCCGTGCCCGCCCGAATGCCATGGCATCCGGCGCCACGTCCTCGGTGATCACGCTGCCGGCGGTGACGAGTGCCCCGTCGCCGATCGTCACCGGTGCCACCAGGATGGAATCCGACCCAACGAACACGTTGGCCCCGATGGTTGTCCGGTGCTTGCCGAACCCGTCGTAGTTGCAGGTGATGGTGCCGGCGCCGATGTTGCTGCCGGCGCCGATTTCGGCGTCGCCCAGGTAGCTGAGATGGTTGGCTTTGGCGCCTTCACCGAGCCGCGCCGCCTTCAGTTCCACGAAGTTGCCGACATGGGCGCGGGCGCCCAGCACGGTTCCGGGCCGCAGCCGGGCGAACGGTCCGACCACGGCGCCATAGCCGATATAGCAGCCTTCCAGATGGCTGAAGGCGCGGATATCCACGCCGCTTTCGATGGTTACGCCAGGGCCGAAGACCACGTTGGGGCCGATGGTCACGTCGGTGCCGAAGCGGGTGTCGGTGCAAAGGAACACGCTGGCGGGGTCGGTCATGGTCACGCCCGCCGCCATGGCCGCGTGGCGCAGACGGGCCTGCACCGAAGCCTCGGCCTCGGCCAGTTCCATGCGGGAGTTGATGCCGCGCAGTTCCGCCTCGGGTGCCTCGACGGCGGCCACCAGCGCGTGCTCGGCGCGGGCCAGCGCCACCACGTCGGTGAGGTAGTATTCGCCCTTGGCGTTGTCGTTGCGGACGGATTCGAGCCAGGCGCGCATGCGGGCGGCGTCGGCGCAGAGCACGCCGGCGTTGCACAGGCCCTCGGCGCGTTCCTCGGGGGTGGCATCCGCCCATTCGACGATGCGGTCGACGAAGCCGTCGCGGGCGATGACGCGGCCGTAGCGCCCCGGATCGGCGGGGCGCATGGCCAGCAGCGCCAGTCCCACGTCGCCATCGGCGCGGCGCTGGCGCAGGCGCTGCAGGGTGGCTTGGGTGACCAGCGGGTTGTCGGCATAGAGCACCGCCACGTCGCCGTCGCCGAACAGATGGGCGGCCTGAAGGGCGGCGTGGCCGGTGCCGAGGCGCTCGTGCTGCACCACCACCGGGTGCGGCGCCGCCACCTTCGCCAGCGCTTCCATGTCCGGGCCGACCACCACCACGATGTGCTCGAAGGCGGCGGCGCAGCTTTCGATCAGGTGAGCGAGCATGGGGCGGCCGGCGATCGGGTGCAGCGCCTTGGGCAGCGCCGACTTCATGCGGGTGCCAAGGCCCGCGGCGAGCAGGATGGCGGTGGCGGACATCATGCCTCCGAGGTAGCGGTGCGCGGCGTTGCGTGTCAAAGGAAGGATGGTTCCGCCGCTGGTGCGGCGGCGTCAATATTGATTTCCGCCCGCAACAGTGACCTCACCCAAAGCCGGAGCCGGCATGCAGCGCACTCTTGTTCTTGATCTGGATGGCACGCTGGTTGATTCGGTGCCCGACCTTGCCGCCGCGGTGAACCGGCTGATGGCGGCGCGCGGACTGGCCGGCTTCACCGAGCCGGAGGTGACGCGCATGGTGGGGGACGGGGCGCGCATGCTGGTGGAGCGCGCCTTCGCCGCCCGCGGGCGGCTGCCGGACGGGGCGGCGCTGGCCGAGTTTCTGGCCGATTACGGCGCCAACGCGGCGGTGCGCACGCGGGCTTTTCCGGGCGTGCCGGAGACGCTGCGGGCGTTGGCCGATGCCGGATGGCGGTTGGCGGTGTGCACCAACAAGCCGGAGGCGCCGGCGCGCACGCTGCTGGCGGCGCTGGAGCTGGATTCGTTCTTCGCCGCGATCGGCGGGGGCGACAGTTTTGCCGTGCGCAAGCCCGATCCGGGGCATTTGCTGGCGACGCTGCAGGCGGCCGGCGGGGTGCCGGGGCGGGCGGTGATGGCGGGGGATCACCACAACGACGTGCTGGCGGCGGCGGGGCTGGGCATGCCGGCGATTTTCGCTTCGTGGGGGTATGGCGGGGCGGAGGTGGGCGGGGAGGCGGCGGCGGTGGCGCGGTCGTTTTCCGAGTTGCCGGGGATTGCCGGGCGGTTGCTCGGGGGGTGAGCGACCGGGCAGGGGGGGACGACGCCCGGAGCGGGGCGGCAGGACGTTGCGGGTTGATGGGTGGGAGGCCCTCGGGTCAGCCGGAGCGCAGGCGGGGTGGCGGCAGCCACCAGGGATTGCGGCTTTGGGTGGGATGCGGGTCGATTGAGGGGTGGTGCGGGATCGGGTTTGGCCGGGGCGGCGGCCGGCGTGGCGGTGCAGGGCTGACGGATGCGGGGGTGATGGGGCGGGGTTTGTGCGCGGGCGCGAGGCCGAGCATGCGGCGGATCGGGGCGAGGGTGCGGCGCGCGGCGGCGCAGGCGAGCAGGTCGGCGGCGGCGGGGTCGGCCAGCAGGGCCTCGAGTTGGGCGGCGTAGGCGGCAGCCTCGGCGCCGAGGGCGCGGATCAGCCAGGCGCTTGTGGTGGGAAAGGGTGATTTGTGCCGCGGGCCGCTGTGGTTGCTGGCGTGGGGCCTCGGCGGCGGCAGGGGGCCGGCGGCAAGGCGGGCGCGCAGGCTGTCAAGCCGGCGCGCGGCGCGGGTGAGGTGCCGCCACAGGGGGATGATGAGGGCGGCGAGCCGCGGATCGTGGAGGAAGCGGCGGGCGATGAGGGCGGCGAGGTTGCGGAGGATGACGCCGACGCCGGCCCCGCCGAAGGAGGGGGCGAGGTTGGGGGTGGCGGGGAGGGGGTGGGCGTGCATGGATTAAATTCCTAGCACAAGCGGGAGTGGGTCGCAAGAGAGATTGAGAAAGCGGATGCGCCTTGATGCAAGGGCTGGACGAGATGGGGGTATTGGCGGGTGGCGGTGCCGATGTCGGGTCGGCGCCAAAGGCGGTCAGCACGTAGGTCGGGAGAGCGCAGCGAATCCCGCCGTCGCAACTGGCGGTTGGCTGGGCGTCGGCCGAGGAACGACGGCAGCCCGCAAGAGGCGGGATACGCTTCGCTTTCCCGCCCTACGGCTAAGGCTTGCTCATAAGTATGACTATAACGTCATTGCTTCCGTTACACATAAATTTATTGTCTCATCCTCTGTGCTTTGTCGTAGCACGTTCATGTTTGCTTGCAGATCGAAATAGTTGAGGCGTGATATCGTTTCAAAACTATTGCAAAACGGTTTGCGGCATTCTCCATTCGCGCGCCAAATTAATGTCTGCGGATTGCCGGAACCAATAATCGTGCGGTAGTTTAGATTTGGCCAAAAATCATGAATATAAAACACAGTCTTAAAGACATCACCATGCCATGCATCACCATCAATGCCAGCGGCCTTTCGGTACATATGTGCTGCGCCGTTATCCGGAATCGAGGAATAGACATCATTCGGCAACGTATCATCCAGAAGGATGACAGAGCGCGGATGGGTGCGTAAAATAGAATTCGAGAAATCTCGGACGACTTGCTCAAATTTGTGCAAACCATCAATGAAAATTACATCATAAGTCAAAGAAATTGGTTCTTTAGCAAAGAATTCATCGCTGGTTTTGGAAATGCACCGCGTAAATTCGTTCTCAACTTCGCTCGTGTCAAATAAAAACCTTGGATCGACACCCGTACGATCAGGTATTTGCACTTCACGAAATGTGACGCCAGCATTTACGCCGATTTCGAGGTAACGCTTGGCATTGAGGCGTTGTGCCAATATGTTAACTCGACGCGCGGAGTGGTTCATGTCCGTGCTTCCAATGTCTTCGGCGGCTGGATATCCGCTATCAGGTCGAAACGCAACTGGTTTGAGTGCATATCCTGAAATAGCATATGAAACGACCAAAAATCATTTCTTTCCAATTCATTAGGAATCTTGCTTGAGATGGATTTGCAGGCAACGAGCCGCCAGGAAATCTGGGTCAGCCCTATTCTCCAAAAAACTCAAAAGCCGGCGCAACCGCGTCACCGCGCTACCTCCGGCAACGGCCCCGGGCCGGCGTCGGTCAGCACCATAGTGATATCGCCCACCCAGCGGGTTTCGAAGCGCAGGCGCACTGGAATCGGCGGGCCGCCCGGCACCGCGCGGGCAATCCAGGCGGCGCCGTTGTGCGGTTGGTGCTGCCAGCCGGACTCGTTCAGCAGGAACCCCGCCTGCTGGGAGCCGGTGAAATCGCAGCGCAGGGCTTCGCCCGCATAGGCGCCCGCCTCGCCGGAGGCCGCCACCTGCCCACCGTGCGGGCGCTGATTTCGGTCAGCCGGCGGCCGTCGAACACCCGCGCGTGGCCGTCGCAATTGCCGGTGTCGGCCACGCGGCGAACCAGGAAGGCAAGCGCGCTGAGCGTGTCGATGGTGTCGCCGCGCGCCTGCTCGGGCACCTTCTCGCGCTCGGTTTCGGGCGGAGGGGTCAGGGTGCGCACCTTCGGTTGGCCCTTTTCGTAGTCGATCAGGGTCTCCCGCCGCTCGCCGCGCAGATCGCCCCAGGACCAGAAGCGCTGCGGGTCGGGCAGGCCGTTGCGCCAGGCGCCCCACACCGTCGTGTGCTGGTCGCTGCTCACGATGGCGGAGAGCAGGCCCACGGTGCGCGAGGCGATGTGGATGCTGTAGCCGGCGCGGTCCATGGAAACTGCCGCCTGCAGCTTCATCACAGTCCATCCCGACCGCGTTGCCGGTGTAACTCATGTGCACCATCGCCGGTTCGGGGGCCGCCTCGGCGCGGGGCTGGGCCGCCGCCGGGGCGGGCCACGGCAGCGTCATCGACAGCAGGACCGTCAGCGTGGGCAAATCTTCCGCATGCGCGGCTATTTGCGGTTTTGGCGGCGAATTGCAACGTGGCGGACAGGCTTGACATGGCGAAGGGCGCCGACCTATCAGACCCGTCCCGGCGCCGGGCGCGTAGCTCAGCGGGAGAGCATTCGCTTCACACGCGAAGGGTCACAGGTTCAATCCCTGTCGCGCCCACCAGGCCGCGCTCAGCTTGCATCGCAGCGATCACCGGACGCGGCCGTGGCGGGCGATTTTTTCATTCTATAAATAAACAGGTCGCGGCGGTGTACCATTTGACCCAGATCAAAGCCGCCCCATCGGCAACCGGACGAGGGTCCGCCGCCATGTTGTTCCGACGCGCACCCACGCATCTGCGGCCGGGGTCCCACGACCTCGCCGTGTCGCTTGCCCTGGCGACGCTCCCGCAACCGCTGATCGCCGGTCTGTTGCGTCGCATGACGCGCAGCCTGCCGCAGCGCTATCCGAAGCTGGCCGTCCGGCTCGCCGAGTTGAAGGGCAAGCGGCTGCTGATCGTGCCGGAGGAACTGCCGTACGGCTTCCTGCTGCACTTCCCCGACGGGCTGTTCACCATCGACCTGCTCGACCCCGAACAGGCGCCGGAAACCGACGCGCAGATGCGTGGGCCGATCCGCCTGTTCTTCGACCTGGTGCGCGGCGGGCGCGACGGCGACGCGCTGTTCTTCAGCCGCGAACTGGCCGTCACCGGGGACATGGCGACGGCGGTGACGCTGCGCAACGCCATGGACGGGTCCGGGGTGGACCTGTTCGCCGAGTTCCTCAACCTGCCCGCCCCGCTGGGCCCGGTGGTGCGCGGCGCCGGCGCGATGGTGGACCGTTGCGCCGGCATCGTGCTCGGCCCGCTGGCCGAACGCACCGCGCGGCTGGAGGCGGACATCGCCGCCCTGCGCAGCGAAGTGCGCCGGCTGAAAGACACCACGCCAAAGCCGCGGCCGAAGCCGGGCGCGGCCCTGGCCGCCGCCCTGGGAGCCAAATCGTGAGCCAAGTCGTCAGCGACACCATGATTCCCGAAATCGTCGCCCCGGGCGGCACGCCGGCGGCGCTGGTCGCGGCCATCGATGCCGGCGCCGACACCGTCTATTGCGGATTCCGCGATGCCACCAACGCGCGCAACTACCCGGGCCTGAACTTCACCGCCGATGATCTGAAGGAAGGCCTCGCCTACGCCCACGCGCGCGGGCGCAAGGTCAATGTGGCGATCAATACCTATGCCTCGGCGGGCAATACCAAGCTGTGGCATGCCGCCATCGACACCGCGGCGGGGCTGGGCGCGGATGCGGTGATCATGGCCGATATCGGCCTGCTGGACTACGCCGCCCGCGCCCACCCGAAGCTGCGCCGGCACCTGTCCGTGCAGGCCGGCGCCTCCACCGTGGCCTCGATCGAGTATTACTACGAGTTCTTCGGCATCGCCCGGATGATCCTGCCGCGCATGTTCACCCTCGACGAAATCGCCGAGCTGAAGCAGCGGGTGCCGGTGGAAATCGAGTGCTTTATCTTTGGCAGCCTGAGTCCGATGACCGAAGGGCGCTGCTCGCTGTCGGCCTACGCGACCGGCCGCTCGCCCAACCTGTGCGGCGTGTGCTCGCCCGCCGAGCATGTGCGCTACGACCAGGCGGACGGCGAGTTGCTGTGCCGGCTGGGCGATTTCGTGACCAATTCGTTCAGCCCCGGCGAGGCGGCCGGCTACCCGACCGTCTGCAAGGGTCGTTACTTCGCCGGCGAGGCCGACGCGGCCTATATCTTCGAAGAGCCGGAGTGCCTGAACGCCGCCGAGTATATCGGCACCATGCGCCGCGCCGGCATCTGCGCCTTCAAGATCGAGGGCCGCCAGCGCGGCCGGTTCTATGTGGCCGAGGTGGTCGCCGCCTTCCGCGAGCTGATCGACGCCGAGGCCCGTGGCGAGCCGCTGTCGCGCCACGGGGCGGCGCTGGAGCGGCTGCGCCGGCTGGCCGAGGGGGGCGAGGAAACCCGCGGCGCCTATCGGAAGGGATGGCGATAATGACCGACCCGCGCTCGGCCCGTCTGGGGCCGCAACTGGTTCTCGGGCCGGTGCTGTTCCACTGGTCGGCCGAAACCCTGCGCGACTTCTATTTCCGCATCGCCGACGAAGGCGATTTCGACACGGTCTGCGTCGGCGAGGTGGCGTGCTCCAAGCGCATGCCGCTGTTCGAGGACGAGTTGCCGGAGGTGATCGCCCGCCTGCGCCGCGCCGGCAAGGAGGTGATGCTGTCCAGCATGGCGCTGGTGAGCAACGAGCGCGAAATCGCCGCCATGCGCAAGCTGGTCGAAATGGCGCCGGGGCTGGTGGAAGCCAACGACGTGGCGGTGCTGCGCGACCTGCGCGGCCGGCCGCATGCCGTCGGGCCGTTCGTGAATATCTACAACGAGGACTCGCTGGCCTTCCTGGTCGGCCAGGGCGCGGTGCGCGCCTGCCTGAATCCCGAACTGCCCGGCACGCTCATCGCCGATCTGGCGCGGCTGTCCAGCATACCGCTGGAGGTCATGGTGTTCGGGCGGGTGCCGCTGGCCATCTCGGCGCGCTGTTTTCATGCGCGTGCCGAAGACCGCACCATGGACGGCTGCCAGTTCGCCTGCAAGGCGGACCCGGACGGGCGGCAGATCCGCACCATCGAGGACGTGCCGTTCCTGGCGATGAACGGGGTGCTGACGCTGTCGCATGCCTGCGCCAACCTGATGCACGAGCTGGCGCCGATGCGCGCCGCCGGGGTGCAGCGGTTCCGCCTGTCGCCGCAGTCCGGCGACATGGTGGCGACCGCGGCGCTGTTCCGCGACGTGCTGGAGGAACGGCTGGAGCCGGGGGCGGCCATTCAGCGCCTGGGCCTGCTGCATGCGGATATGCCGTTTGCGAATGGGTTCTATCACGCAGCACCCGGGCACCAGTTTGTGGAGCCGGTGCGAGGGCAGAAGGTGCTCGCGTAAGGCAGGGCCAGGGCTGTGTGCTGGACCCGCCGTCGCGCGTAGCGCGCTTTTGCCGCGGCGGCCGAGAGGCCCTTGGAATCCGTTACTTTATAGACAGTTGTTATACGTGGGGCGAGGAGGTGAACCGGTTCACCTCCTCGCCCCCTGTATAACACCTGTCTGAAGTAGCGGGGTCCAGGGGGCCACTGCCCCCTGGCGGGTCCAGGGCAGAGCCCTGGCCTTGCCTTCCAGTAGCCAACCGCCCCCGTTCGCGGGATAACCAGCGGATTCGCCCGGCCGGGCCGGGACAGGAGCCCCTGCGATGTCGACCATCTGGACCCCCAATTCCTGGCGCAGCAAGCCGGTCCGCCAGCTGCCCGTCTATCCCGACCCGACCCGGCTCGCCGCCGTGGAGGAAAAGCTGCGCCGCTATCCTCCGCTGGTCTTCGCCGGCGAGGTGCGCCGCCTGAAAGCGGCGCTCGCCCGCGCCTCCGAGGGCCGCGCCTTCGTGCTGCAAGGCGGCGACTGCGCGGAGAGCTTCCAGGATTTCACCGCCAATATCATCCGCGACACCTTCCGGGTGCTGCTGCAAATGTCGGTGGTGCTCACCTTCGGCGCCTCGCTGCCGGTGGTGAAGCTGGGCCGCATGGCCGGACAATTCGCCAAGCCCCGCTCCTCGGACACCGACACGCGCGACGGCGTGAGCCTGCCCACCTACCGCGGCGACATCGTCAACGGCGCGGACTTCACCCCCGAGGCCCGGGTGCCCGATCCGGCGCGCATGGAAACCGGCTATTTCCAGGCCGCCGGCACGCTCAACCTGCTGCGCGCCTTTGCCACCGGCGGCTATGCCGACCTGCACGAGGTGCACCGCTGGAACCTCGGCTTCGTCGCCCGCTCGCCGCTGATCGAGCGCTACCAGACCCTGGCCCATCGTATCGACGAGACGCTCGCCTTCATGTCGGCCTGCGGCATTTCCTCGGGCACCACGCCGCAGATCCGCGAGACCGATTTCTTCACCAGCCACGAGGCGCTGCTGCTGCCCTATGAGCAGGCGCTGACCCGGGTGGATTCCACGTCCGGCGACTGGTACGCCTGCTCGGCGCATTTCCTCTGGATCGGCGACCGCACCCGCCAGCCGGAGGGCGCGCATGTCGAGTTCATGCGCGGGGTGAAGAACCCGATCGGCCTGAAGGTCGGCCCCACGACCCCGGTGGAGGACCTGCTACGCCTGATCGACACGCTGAACCCCGATGACGAGCCCGGCCGTCTGACGCTGATCATCCGCATGGGCGCGGACAAGGTCGAGCGTCTGCTGCCGCCGCTGCTGCGGGCGGTGAAACGCGAAGGCCGCCGGGTGGTGTGGGTGTGCGACCCGATGCACGGCAACACGATTTCGTCGAACTCGGGCCTTAAGACACGCAGCTTCGATGCCATCCTGGCCGAGGTGCGCGGCTTTTTCGACGCCCACGCGGCCGAGGGCACCTGGGCCGGCGGCGTGCACGTGGAAATGACCGGGCACGAGGTGACCGAGTGCATCGGCGGCGCGCATGGTCTGACCATGATGGATCTGGGCGAGCGCTATGAGACGTTCTGCGACCCGCGCCTGAACGCCGAGCAGTCGCTGGAACTGGCGTTCCTGGTGGCCGAGGAACTCACTGCCCGCCGCGCATCGGCCGACCGTACCCCGGCGGTGGCGGCGCAGTAGGCACGATGTCCGCGGAAGGGGGGATGCAAAACGGCGATGCGGCGGCCTTGGCGGCCGACATCGCCGCGCGCACCGACGCCTACTTCAACCGCACCCGCGCCATCGTCGAGCGCTACGGCGACAAGCGCGTGACCTACGCGGTGTTCCTGCGCCGGCCGGTGGTTTCGGCGCCGCGATTCATGCTGGACTGGCTCGCCATCGTCGCCGACGCGCGCGGCACGACATTCGACATCGACCTGATGCACCCGGAAGGAAGCTGGGTCGGTGCCGGTGAGCCGCTGGCCTATATTACCGGCAGCCTGGCGATGCTGTCCGACCTGGAGACGCTGGCGCTGCAGAAGGTCGGCCCGGCCTGCGTGGCCGCGCACAACGCCTATCAGATGTGCCTCGCGCTGCCGGCGGCCGCTTTCCTGGCGATGGAGGCGCGCCACTGCGCGGGCGCGGAAATGCAGGACATGATGGCTTATGCCGCCGCGGTCGGCGGCGCCGCGGCGCAGGGCGAGGGGGCGCGCGGCTTCGTCGGCAATGCCAATGACGGCACCGCGCACTGGTTCGCGTCACAGGCCGGCGAAGCTCCGCGCGGCCGCGGCACCATGCCGCATTCGCTGATCGGCTATGCCGGATCCACCGTGCGCGCCGCCGAGATGTTCCACGACACCTTTCCCGACGAGGCGCTGACCGTCCTGGTCGACTATTTTGGCCGCGAGGTCACCGACGGCATTGCCTCCTGCCGCCGGTTCCCCGACCTCGCGGCGGCGGGGAACCTGTCGCTGCGGCTGGACACGCATGGCGGCCGCTTCCTGGAGGGGCTGGACCCGGCCGAGAGCTACGCGGTGCTGGAACGCCACGCCCCCGGCGCCATCCGCCGCTACCGCAGCGAGACCGAGCTGCGCTTCCTGGTCGGCACCGGCGTCTCGGCCGCCGCCATCTGGCGCCTGCGGGAAGCGCTGGACGAGGCGGGATTCCCGGCGGTGAAGATTGTCGCGTCCTCCGGTTTCGGGGTGGAGAAGTGCCGGGTGATGGCGGATGCCAGGGCGCCCATCGACGTCGTCGGCACCGGCAGTTTCATCCCCGACGCCTGGCACGAGACTTACGCCACCGCCGATATCGTTGCCTATGACGGGGTGCCGATGGTCAAGCTCGGCCGCGAATTCCTGCTGCGGCGCAACGGCGCGCGCAAGAAGGCGGGCGGCTGACGTCATCCGCGCTTAACGTTTCCGGCACCGTTTCGTGGGATCACTGCGTCCGCCCCCCGGCGGAAGCGGACGCATGGCGAGACCGACGGACGATGTTCAGAACTGGATGCACATGTTCCGCTGGATCGTGAAGCTGATCCGCGACGAGTACGAGGTTGACGAAGCCAAGCTCGTCCGCACCGCCGTGCTGGAGACCGATTGCGGCCTGCAGATCGAGGACGTCGAGGTGGTGCTGGGCATCATTGCGGAAAGCTTTGCCATCCGCTTTCCTCAGGGCACGCTGGATGAGGTGCTGAAGCTGGAGGAGCTGTGCATGCTGGCGACCTGGCTGAAGGGTCTTTACAAGCGCCCGGTGTTCATTTCCGACGGGTTCGAGGCAAGTTGCCGGGCGCTGAAATCCGGGGTGCGGGTGACGGAACGCCCTGCCGCGATGCCCGCCGCGTTGCACCCCGACGGCGGAAACCCTAACGTCTCCTGATGGCCGCCGTGCTTCGAATCGCCCTCGCCCAAATCAACCTGCATGTCGGGGCTGTCCAGGACAATCTGGCCCGGCTTCGCCGCGCCCGCGCCGAGGGCGCCGCGCTTGGCGCCGACCTCGTGGTCACGCCGGAATTCGCCATCGGCGGCTATCCGCCCGAGGATCTGGTGCGCAAGCCGGCCTTTGTCGCCGCCTGCGAGGCCGCGATCGCCGATCTCGCCGCCGACACCGCCGATGGCGGCCCGGCGCTGATCCTCGGCGGCCCCTGGCGCGACGGCGACAAGCTGTTCAACGGCGCCTACCTGCTCGACGGCGGCCGCATCGCCGCCCGCCGCGCCAAGCACGACCTGCCCAATTACGGCGTGTTCGACGAAAAACGCGTCTTCGACGCCGGCCCCGCCGCCGGCCCGGTTTCGTTCCGCGGCGTCCGGCTGGGACTGATGGTGTGCGAGGACTGGTGGTTCCCGACGGTGGCGGAAACCCTGGCCGAGAGCGGCGCGGAGATGCTGCTCTCCATCAACGGCAGCCCCTACGAGGCCGGCAAGCAGCCAGCCCGCATCGCCCTTGCCGCCGAGCGGGTGGCGGAAACCGGTCTGCCCTTCGTGTTCTGCGCCCAGGTCTGCGGCCAGGACGAACTGGTCTTCGAGGGCGCGAGCTTCGTGCTCAATGCCGACGGCAGCCTCGCCGTGCAGATGCCCTTCTTCGCCGAAGCGGTCACGCTGACCACCTGGCGGCGCGAGGGCGAGCGCCTGGTCTGCGCGCCGCTGCCGCTCGCCCCCGAGCCGTCGCGCCTGGAAGGCATCTACCGCGCGATGATGCTCGGGCTCGCCGACTACGTGCGCAAGAACGGGTTTCCCGGCGTCATCCTCGGCCTGTCCGGCGGCATCGACAGCGCCCTCTCCGCCGCAGTCGCCGCCGACGCGCTCGGGCCCGAGCGGGTGCGCGCCTTCATGCTGCCGAGCCCTTACACCAGCCAGGAGAGTCTGGACGACGCGGCGGCTTGTGCCAGCCTGCTCGGCATCGCCTGCGACACGGTGGCGATCACCCCGGCGATGCAGGCGTTTTCCGCCGCCCTGGCGTCGGTGTTCGCCGGTCTGCCGGCCGACATCACCGAAGAGAACGTGCAGTCGCGCGCCCGTGGCCTGATTCTCATGGCGATTTCCAACAAGATCGGCTCGATGCTGCTGACCACCGGCAACAAAAGCGAGATGTCGGTCGGCTATGCCACCCTGTACGGCGACATGTGCGGCGGCTATTCGGTGCTGAAGGACGTCTACAAGACCACGGTGTTCGAGCTTTCGCGCTGGCGCAACGAAAACCGCCCGGATGGCGCGCTCGGCAGCCCCGGCCCGGTGATGCCCTGCCGGGTGATCACCAAGCCGCCGAGCGCCGAACTCAAGCCCAACCAGACCGACCAGGACACGCTGCCCCCGTATGAGGTGCTGGACGCGATCCTGGAGGGGCTGGTCGAGGGTGAGCGGAGCGTCGACGCGCTGGTGGCTGCCGGCCATGACCGCGCAACGGTGCTGCGCGTCTGGCGCATGCTGGACCGTGCCGAGTACAAGCGCCGGCAGGCGCCGCCGGGGGTCAAAATCACTCCGCGCGCGTTCGGCCGCGACCGGCGCTACCCGATCACCAACGGGTTCACGAGGCTGGTATCGTGAGCCGGCGGACCTGGGGCACGTCCCGATGACCGACATCTTCGCCCCCGAAGGCGGCTGGCGGGTGCGTATCCTCGACCTCTCCGGCGCCTCCGCCGACAACATCGTCGAGGAAATCGCCGGTTTCCCGACCCTGATGTTGGCGAATGCTTTCGCCCGCCGCTATGTCCGCGACAGCGTCGAGCGTGGCCGCATCGCCGGCGCTTCCGCCCGCGAGGTGCTGGATGCGTGGTTCGCCTGGGGCGAAGACGCCGAGGTGGTCGATGCCGGCGAGCAGGGCTGGCACAGCCGCGCCGAGCTGCACGACTTCGCCGCCCGCCCGGCCGGCGCGGAGGAGCGTGACTGGCGCTCCCTCGACCCCCGCCGCGATGACGAGATGGACGCCCCGTGACCCCGGCCGACATCCGCCTGCGCCTGGCCGCCGCGCCCGCCGGACCGCTGCATGTCGGCACCTGCCGCATCCTGCTGGCCAACTGGCTGCTGGCCCGCAGCCTTGGCGGGCAGGTCATGTTGCGGCTGGACGACACTGAGGCCGGCCAAGACACCGCGGCGCTGCTGGACGCCATCCGCCACGACCTGCGCTGGCTCGGCCTCGACTGGGACAGCGAGGCCCGCCAATCCGGCCGCCTCGACCGCTATGCGGGCGCCGCCGAAACCCTGAAATCCGCCGGCCGTCTGTATCCGTGCTTCGAATCCGAGGCCGAGCTGAACGCCAAGCGGGCGCGGCGCCTGCGGCAGGGGAACCCGTCCGTTTACGACCGCGCCATGCTGAAGCTCACCCCGGCCCAGCTTGCGGCGGCCGAAGCCGGCGGCAAGCGGCCGTACTGGCGTTTTCGCCTGTCCGACAGCATCGTTGTCTGGAACGATCTGATCCTTGGGCGCCGCCAGGTGCGGCTGCCGACCCTGTCCGACCCGGTGATGATCCGCGCCGACGGCAGCCCGAACCCCGCCTTCGCCGGTCTGATCGATGACCTGGAGGACGGCATCACCCATGTCGTCCGCGGCGAGGACCTGGCCAACATCACCGCCATTCAGCTCGACCTTGCCGCCGCCCTCGGCCGCAACCCCGCCGCCATCGCGCGCGCGCATCTGCCGGCGCTCGCCGATGCCGAGGGCGACCGGCTGTCGCGCCGGGCCGGTAATTTTTCCTTGCGCGCCCTGCGCCAGCTCGGCATTGAGCCGGCCGCCCTGACCGGCACCCTGGCCTGCCTGGGCACGCGCGCCGAGCCGCGCCCGATGCTGCCCGCCGAATGCGCCGCCGCCTATCGGCTTCCGGGTCCCGTTCCGGGCCCGCCGCGCTTCGACATGCGGGTGCTGCTGGCCGTCAACCGGCAGGCGCTTGCCGCCCTGCCGTTTGACGGCGTGGCGCACCGGCTGCCGCCGGGAGCGACCGAGGCGTTCTGGCAGGCGGTGCGCGGCAGCCTCGACCTGCTGTCGGAAGCCCGCGGCTACTGGGACGTTGTCGCCGGCACCATCGTCCCGCCGGTGATCGACGGCGAGGCGGCATTTCTGCGCGCCGCGCTGGACACACTGCCGGCCGAGCCCTGGACCGATGCGGTCTGGAGCATCTGGACGGAGGCGCTGAAACGCGCCACCGGCCGGGCTGGCAAAAGCCTCACGCTGCCGCTTCGCCTGGCGCTGACGGGCGAGGACCATGGTCCGGCGCTGCAGGCGCTGTTGCCGCTGATCGGGCGGTCGCGGGCGGCGCAACGGTTGGCGGTGGCGGGTGAGTGAGTAAGTGAGTGAGGCAACGCGAGGGCTCCGCCTCGGCCATCCTTGATACCGGCCGCCGCGGCTTCCTTGCTCCCTTGTCATCACGCGGCTATTGTCCGCCCCGTTCGGCGATCCGGCCAAGTCTTGGCGTGTCTGCACTGCAGTGGGAGATCGGTCTTTTGGTTCGTGCTCGCGCTGTCTTGCTGGCATTGCTGTCGGCGTCGCTGCTCCTGTTCCCCTTGTTCGCGGCTGCCCAGTCGCATCAACCCGCGGCCCGCCCGGCGGCCGCCCAGGGTCCGTCCGGGGTCATTGCCGACATCCGGGTCGAGGGCAACGAACGGATCGAGTCGGGCACGATCCGTTCGTACATGCTGGTTGCGCCGGGCGACCGCTACGATGCCGACCGGGTCGATCGCAGCCTGAAGACGCTGTATGCGACCGGTCTGTTCAGCGATGTGTCGTTTCATCGCGAGGGCGCCGTGCTGGTGGTGCGGGTGAAGGAGAACCCGATCGTCAACCGCATCGCCTTCGAGGGCAATCACAAGCTCACCGACGAAAATCTCCGTGCCGAGATTCAGCTGAAGCCGCGCGCGGTGTTTACTCCGGCGCTCGCCCAGGCCGACCGTCAGCGCATTCTCGACATGTACGCCCGTCGCGGCCGGTTCGCGGCCCGGGTTGAGCCCAAGATCATTGAGCTGCCGCAGAACCGCGTCGACGTGGTGTTCGAGATCACCGATGGCGACACCACCCTGATCAGCCGCATTGCCTTCGTCGGCAACAAGGCATTCAGCGAGAGCAAGCTGAAGGAAGTGGTCGGCAGCCGTGAGACCGCGTGGTGGATGTTCCTGTCCAGCTCCGACACCTACGACCCCGATCGTGTCGGCTACGACAAGGAGCTGCTGCGCCGGTTCTACCTCAAGAACGGCTACGCCGATTTCGAGGTCACCGCCTCGGCTGCCGAGTTGGCGCCTGACAAATCGGCCTTCTTCGTGACCTACACGCTGAACGAGGGCGAGCGCTACCGGGTCAGCAAGGCCACGGTGAACTCCTCCCTGCGCAACATCGACAACGCAGCGCTGGAGCCGGTCCTGGAGATGTCGGCCGGCGATTGGTACGATGGCGATTCGGTGGAGCGCACCACCCAGGCGCTGACCAATTACGTGCAGGCGCACGGCCAGCCCTTCGTGGAAGTCCGCCCACGGGTGCAGCGCGACCGTGAGAAGCATACGATCGATCTGGTGTTCGACGTCTCCGAAGGGCCGCGGGTCTATGTCGAGCGCATCGACATCACCGGCAACACCCGCACCCAGGACAAGGTGATCCGGCGCGAGTTCCGTCTGGCCGAGGGCGATGCCTTCAATGCCGCCCTGCTGCGCCGCTCGCGTCAGCGCCTGCAGGACCTCGGCTATTTCAACGGCGTCGCGCTGACCAACCAGTCCGGCTCGGCGCCCGACAAGACCATCGTGAACGCCAAGATCGACGAGAAGGCCACCGGCGAGTTCACCATCGGCGGCGGTTACTCCACCGATGCCGGCGCCCTGGCCAATGTCGGGTTGCGCGAACGCAACATCATCGGCAGCGGCATCGACACCGGCATCAATGCCACGATCGCCCAGCGGCGCAGCCAGATCAACCTGTCGGTCACCGATCCGTATTTTCTCGACCGCAACATCGTCGCCGGCGCCGACGTGTTCCTGGTGCAGACCAACAACCAGCTGATCGCCGAATACGACGAACGGCGCGTCGGCATGTCGCTGCGGATGGGCTACGAGTTCAGCGAGCACCTGCGGCAGAGCTGGGCCTACTCGCTGGTGCAGCGCGATGTTTACGACGTGCAGTCGGGCGCCAGCCTTTACGTGCAGAACGAGGCGGGGATCACGCTGCTGTCGCAGATCGGCCAGACCCTGACGCTGGATTACCGGGACAGCCGCATCGACCCGCGAACCGGCTGGGTGACGCGCCTCGGCACCGACGTGGCGGGCCTCGGCGGCGACGCGCATTATGTGCGGACCAAGATCGACGGCACGTATTTCATTCCGCTGGAACGGTATTTCGGCAACAGCGACTGGGACATTTCCATCTCGGCTGGCACCGGCTACCTGTTCAACGAGGGCCAGGACGAAAAGATCATCGACCGGTTCTTCCTCGGCGGCGACAATCTGCGTGGCTTTGCGACCGGCGGCGCCGGGCCGCATTCGGTTCCCACCACCCAGTATCCGGGCAGCGACAGCCTTGGCGGGCGGTTCATCTGGACGCAGTCGACCGAGCTGCGTTTCCCGCTGCCGGTCTCCGCCGACCTTGGCCTGTCCGGGCGTGTGTTCGCCGACGTGGGCGGGTTGACCGAGGTGAACGCGATCTATCTGAACGGGGTCAAGCAGCCCTTCGTCGACTACGCTTCGCCCCGCGTCGGCACCGGCGTCGGCATATCCTGGAAAACCCCGTTCGGCCTTATTAACATCGACATCGCCCAGGCTGTGGTCAAAGAGAAATACGACCAGACTCAGCTGTTTCGTTTTGGCTTCGGCACAAGGTTCTAGTGGATATGGTCTGTCATCGCCTTCCGGTCGCGCTGCTCGCAGCGGTAACCGCGATATTCGCCGCCACGCTTCCTCTGCCGGCCGCCGCGCAGAGCCCGGACTATTTCGTTCCCAACCAGCCGCATCCGGCCGCCCCTCCACCCCGGCCGGCGCCGCCGCCGCAGCAGGTGCGACCGTCGCGGCCGCCGGTGCAGGTGGCGCCGCAGATACCGCCCGGCCCGGAGGATCAGCAGCCGCTGCCGCCCCTGCAGGTGCAATTGCCGCCGCCGCCGGACATTCCCGCCCTGCCGCGCGGCACCAGCCCTCCCGCGGCGGTGCTCGGCGTGCTCGGCGTGCCGGAGGTGATGCGCGCCTCCACCGCTGCCCAGCAGGTCGAGAAGATCATCGGCGCGCGGCGCCAGAAGCTGAACGAGGACGCGCAAAAGGAGCAGACCGCCTGGCGCGACTTGCAGCAGCAGCTGGTGAATGACCGCGGCAAGCTGTCGCCCGAGCAGATCCGCTCGCGCGAGCGCGATTTGCAGGACCGCATTACCAAGGCGCAGCGTGACTTCCGCGAGCGTGGCAATATTGTTCAGCAGGCGGCGCAGTATGCGTTGGCGCAGATCGAGCGAACCCTGGTCGGCGTGATCCAGAAGGTGGCCGAAAGCCGGGGCATGAACCTGGTGCTGCACCGCCAGCAGGTGGCGCTGAACGTCAACGAGTTCGACATCACCGAGGCGGTGACGGAGCAGCTCAACAAGGTGCTGCCATCGGTGATCATCCCGCCGGACGGTGTGTCGCCGGCGGCGATGGTGCAGAACCAGCCTGCCCAGGGCCAGCCAGCGCAGGCCCAGGTTGGCCAGGCCCAGACTGTCGCCGCGCCGGCGTCCGGCCCGGTCGCGCCGCCGAAGAAATAGACATGTCTGCCGCGCCGGAGCCTGGCGTATCGCCGGCCGTGTCCTCGGCCGGCGACGGACGCTTCTTTCACCGCGTCGGCCCGCATGCGCTGCGCGAGGTGGCGGCCGCCGCCGGCGGTGCCACCCCCGAGCGGGAGCTGATGCTTGCGGGTGTCGCGCCGCTGCAATCGGCCGGTCCCGACCAGGTCAGTTTTCTCGACAACCGCAAGTATTTGCCGGCGCTGGAGGCGACCCGCGCCGGCGCGGTGATCGTGCATCCCGACATGGCGGGGCGGGTTCCGGCTTCGTGTGCGGCCATTGTCACCACCGAGCCCTATCTGGGCTGGGCGCGGGTGGCGGCGCTGTTCCATCCGCTGCCGCCGCTGCGCGCCGGGCGCCATCCCAGCGCGGTGGTGGACCCCGACGCGCAGGTGGACCCGAGTGCGGAAATCGGCCCGCTCGCCATCGTCATGGCGCGCGCCGAAATCGGCCCGCGCTGCCGCATCGGACCGGGCGCGGTGATCGGCGAGGGGGTGGTGCTCGGCGCCGACTGCCGGATCGGCACGCATGCCAGCCTCAGCCACGCCTTGCTGGGCGCGCGGGTCTATATCTACCCCGGTGCGCGCATCGGCCAGGACGGGTTCGGCTTCGCCCAGGCGTCCACCGGTTTCCTCACCGTGCCGCAGCTCGGAAGGGTGGTGATCGAGGATGACGTGGAGATCGGCGCCAACAGCACGATCGACCGTGGCTCGGCGCAGGACACCGTGATCGGCGCCGGCTCGCGGCTCGACAACCTGGTGCAGATCGGGCACAACGTTCGTCTCGGACGCTGCTGCGTGATCGTCTCGCAGGCCGGCATTTCCGGCTCGACGGTGCTCAAGGATTTCGTTCAGGTGGCTGGTCAGGCCGGATTGACCGGGCATCTGCGCATCGGGCGGAAGGCGCGCATTGGGGCGCAGTGCGGCGTGATGGCGGATGTGCCGGCCGGTGCGGACGTGCTGGGCAGCCCGGCGCTGCCGATACGGGAGTTCTTCCGCCAGGTATTGGCGCTGCGGCGGCTGGCGGCGGGTCGACGCTCGGATCCGGGAAGCAGTTCGGATCCGGGAAGCAGTTCGGGTCCGGGAAGCAGTTCGGGTCCGGGAAGCAGTCCCCGGGGGGGCAGCGAACAGGGTGGCAGTGAAGGCGCCGGCGGCACGCCGGCGGCAAGCAAGGCGTCGGACTGAGCGGGATGGATTCCACGGCACAAATGAACCAGGACATGATCGGGGCCGGCGGCGAGGACGTCATCGGGACGGTCGATATCGCGCGGATCATGCTGGCGATTCCGCACCGTTATCCGTTCCTGATGATCGACCGCGTGGTCGACATGGTGCGCGGCAGTTCGGCAGTGGGCATCAAGAACGTCTCGGTCAACGAGAATTTCTTCCAGGGCCATTTCCCCGGCCACCCGGTCATGCCCGGTGTGCTGATTATCGAGAGCATGGCGCAGACCGCCGCCGTGCTGGTGGTCGAAACCCTCGGCCCCGAGGCGAGGGGGCGGGTGGTGTATTTCATGTCGGTCGAGGGCGCGAAGTTCCGTCGCCCGGTGCTGCCGGGCGACCAGCTGCGCATCCATGTCACCAAGGAACGCAGCCGCGGCAATGTGTGGAAGTTCAGCGCCGTCGCCCGCGTCGATGGCATTTCGGTGGCGGAAGCGACCTATGCCGCCATGATCATGGACAAGGTGGCGGACCGCTAGCGTGGGAACCTCGATCCACCCGTCGACGGTCGTGGCCCAGGGGGCCACGATCGGCGCAGGCGTACGCATCGGTCCGTTCTGCACCATCGGCCCCGAGGTGGTGATCGGCGACGGTGCCGAACTGCTCAGCCACGTGGTGGTGGACGGCCGCACCCGGATTGGCGAAGGCGCGAAGCTGTATCCGTTCTGCACCGTCGGCCTGGCGCCGCAGGATCTGAAATACGCCGGCGAGCCGACCCGGACCGAACTCGGCGCCCGCAGCGTGGTGCGCGAGCACGTCACCATCCATCGGGGCACTGTCACCGGCAGCGGCATCACCCGCGTCGGTGCAGATTGCCTGCTGATGGCCGTGGTGCATGTGGCGCATGACTGCGTTATCGGCAATGCGGTGATCATTGCCAACAACGTGGTCATGGGCGGCCATGTCGAGATCGGCGACAATGCGGTGATCGGCGGGGCCGCGGCGATCCATCAGTTCGTGCGCATCGGCCGCGCCGCCATGATCGGCGGTGTGTCCGGCGTCGAGGCCGATGTGATCCCGTTCGGCAGCGTGATGGGCAACCGGGCGTGGCTGGCCGGGCTGAACGTCATCGGCCTGCGTCGCCGCGGCTATGACCGGGCGCAGATTCACATGGTGCGTGCCGCGTTCCGGCTGATCTTCCGCGGCGAGGGGGTTTTCGCGGAGCGTGTCGAGGAGGCGCGGCGGAATTGGGGCAGCAATCCGCTGGTGGCTGAGTTGCTGGGTTTCATCGACGCGCCGAGCCGCCGCGGCCTGATCCGCGCCGCGGTCGAAGACGAGGACGATGCCGCCTGACCCCGACGTCCTTCAGCAATGGGCTCAAGGGGTCCGCTGACCCGTCAGGCGAAGGCGCGCGGCGCGCTGCGCGGGGCCAGGGCAGAGCCCTGGCCTTCGTGCATTGAGCGGCTCCCCAACGCTGGGGATATTGGCCGGCGGCGGCACCCTGCCGGGCCGTGTGGCCGCCGCCGCCCAGGCCGCCGGCCGACAGGTGTTCCTGGTGGCCCTGGAAGGATTCGCCGAGCCCGCCGTGCTGGCGCCGTTTCCGCATGCGCCGGCCCGCATCGGCGCGGCCGGCCGGATTCTCGAATTGCTGCGCGCCAATGCCTGTCGCGATCTGGTGCTGGTCGGGCCGGTGCGCCGGCCGTCCTTGCTGGATTTGCGTCCTGACGCCGAGGGCGCCCGCCTGCTCGCCCGCATCGGCAGGGCGGCCTTTGCCGGCGATGACGGTTTGTTGGCCGCGGTGGTGCGGGTATTGGGCGAAGAAGGATTTTCCGTCGTCGGCGCGCATGAGATCCTGACCGAGGCGGTCGGCCCGAAGGGGTTGTTGTCGCGCACCGGCCCCGACGCCACGGCGCTGGCCGACATTGCCCGCGGCGTGGCGGTGACGCGCGCCCTGGGCGCTGCCGATGTCGGTCAGGGCTGCGTGGTGCAGCAGGGCATCGTGCTGGCGGTGGAGGCGATCGAGGGCACCGACGCCATGCTCGCCCGGGCGGCCACGCTGCGCCGGCCCGGTCCGGGCGGGGTGCTGGTGAAACTGGTCAAGCCGGGGCAGGAGCGGCGCGCCGACCTGCCCACCATCGGCATCCGCACCATCCGCGCCGCCGCCGAGGCGGGGTTGCGGGGGGTGGCTTTCGAGGCCGGGGGCACCATTCTCGCCGAGCGCGACGCCATGGTGGCGGCGGCCGATCAGGCCGGGCTGTTCCTGCTGGGAGTCGATCCGTCTGAGGGAGAACAATGATGGCCGACAAGTATTCCTTCCTGCACACCATGCTCCGGGTCGGCGATCTGGACCGCAGCGTGCGGTTCTACACCGAGCTTCTCGGCATGCGGGAGTTGCGCCGCCGTGACGTGCCGGAGGGCAAATACACGCTGGTGTTCGTCGGCTACGCGGCGGAGGAAAGCGGGGCTGCGGTGATCGAGCTCACCTATAATTATGGCGTGGACAAATACGACCTCGGCACCGCGTTCGGGCATCTCGCCATCGGCGTGCCGGACGTGGCCGCCACCTGCGCGCGGCTGCGGGCGGATGGCGCGAAGATTACCCGCGAGCCGGGGCCGGTAAAGTTCGGCACCACGATCATCGCCTTCGTCGAGGACCCGGATGGCTATAAGATCGAGCTCATCCAGCGTGGCTGACCCGCCGCTGTGACTGGCTGGAAGGCCACCGCGCGGGGCTTGGTGCCGGTGCGGCGGACGGTGCGCATTGGTGTCACCGGCCTCGCGCGGGCCGGCAAGACGGCGCTGCTGACCTCGATCGCGGCCAATTTGCTGGCCGCCGGCGCCGGGCTGCCCACCCTGCCGGCGCTGACCGTGCGGCTGGGCGGACGCAGCCTGCGCGTCAGTGTCGCACCCGCAGGGGCCGCGGATTTACCGCGCTTCGACACCGCCGCGCATCTGGCCGCGCTGGCCCGTGACCCGCCGTCCTGGCCGTCGCGCACCCGCTCGGTCAGCGCGCTGGCGCTCGATTTGCAGATCGGCCAGCCCGGCGTGCTGGTGGCCCTGCCGGCGCAGCGGGTGCGGCTGGAACTGCTGGACTATCCGGGCGAGTGGCTGCTCGACCTGCCGATGCTGGGCCTTGGCTTCGGCGCCTGGTCGGCGGCGGCGTTGCGGCGGGTGGAGGACCGGCGCGAGGCGGCGGAGTTTCTCGCCTTTCTGCGTGCCCTGCCGGCTGCGGCGCCGGCCGACGAGTCGCTGGCGCGGGCTGGCCACCGGCGGTATCGGGCGCTGCTGCAGCGCCTGCGCGACGAGTTCGGCCTGTCGCTGCTGCAGCCGGGCCGCTTCCTGATGCCCCCGCCCGGGCCCGAGCCGCCGTGGATGGAATTCTTTCCGGCGTTCGGCGAGGGTCGGCTGACGGATCTGTTGCGTGAACGCTACGATGCCTATGTGCAGGCGGTGCGTGATCAGCTCATGGCCCCGACCTTCGGCCGGGTGGACCGGCTGGTGGTGCTGGCCGATCTGCTGTCGGCGCTGCATGCCGGCCCGGCCGCCTTTGCCGACGCCAGTGCGGCCCTGGCAGAGGTGGCGGAGGCGCTGCGCTGGAGCGGACCGGCATTGCTGCCGGACTGGCTTTCGAGCTTATTGGGACTCGGCATTTCCCGCGTGGCCTTCGCGGCGACCAAATCCGACCATGTGGCCGAGCGACAGCGCGGCAACCTGGCGGCCCTGGCCGCCGCGGTGACGAGCCTGCCCACGCGCGGCGGACTGCGGACCGCGGCGTTCGCGGTATCCTCGGTGCGGTGCACGGAGGATGTGGTGTGGACGCTGGACGGTCACCCGGTGTCGGCGGTGCGCGGCCGGGTGGTGGGCGCCGAAAGGGCAGGGCGGTCTTATCCCGGCGAGGTGCCGGACAAGCCGCCGGGCCTCGGGTTCTGGACCCATCCCTTCCTGGCGCTGCCGGATTTCGAGCCGATCCGGCTGCCGCTGGGCGGCAGGGGGGGCGTGCCGCATGTGAATCTGGATGTGCTGCTGGCATTTCTGCTGGAGGATGTGTTGTGACACGCTCGCGCATCACGCCGCGCTTCGAACTCGAAGACGTCTCCATGGCGCGGATGGAGCCTGAGCCGCTGCCGGCGTACGAGGAGCCGCGCGCCAGGATGGGCAGTGCTTCCCTGATGCTGGGCGGGGCGACGGTGCTGGTGGCGGGGTTGGCGGTGCTGTCGGCGGGCAATTTCGTCGCCGACGAGTTCGCTCGCTCGGCGGCATTGGGCTGGGCCTCGCTGGCGGTGACCGGGGCCGGGTTCGGCCTGATCGGCACCGGGGTGTGGCGCGAGCTGTCCGGCCTGTTTGCCTTGAGTGAGGTGGACCATATCCGCGCCGGGCTGGAATCCAATGAGCCGCGGTTCATTGCCGCGGCGGCGCGCGAGTGGCTGGAGGAATTGCCGGATGGTGCGGCGCTGCTGCCGGTGGTGCAGGCGATGAACGACCCCGACGCCATGCTGGCGCTGCTGCGCACGCAGGTGGCGGCGGGGTTGCAGCAACGCGCCGACGCGATGGGCCGCACGGCGGCGATGCAGGTGTTCGCCGCCACTGCGGCGGTCCCCTCGCCGGCGCTGGACGCGCTGGTGGTGGGCTGGCGCGGCATCCGGCTGGTGCGCGAAATCGCCGAGCTGCACGGTCTGCGGCCGGGGCTGCTGGGCACGATGGCGCTGCTGCGGCGCACCGCGATGTCGGCGGCCGGGGTGGCGGCGGCGGACATGGCGATCGACGCGGCGGCGCGGGCGGTGCTGTCCAATCCATTGCTGCAGCACCTGGCGGGCGACGTGGCGGGGGCGGGGGTGGCGGCGCGGCGGATGGTGGTTTTGGCGCGGGCCGCGGCCGCCGCCTGCTGTCCTTTGCCGGTGGGACGCGGCTAAGGAATTCCAGAGCGGTCGCCTGGCCTTTGCTTTGTCTCCCGGCATGATAATGTCGCATGCTTCGCCGAAGGAGATGCCGTGTTCGATTATCCCGCTCTGGCCGGCACCCCGCTGGAGCAAGCGGACGAGGATTTGATCGAGGCCGCGCGGGAGGTGCTGCTGCGGCACTACCGGCCGTTCTGGCACACCGTGGCGGCGGCGCTGCGCGGATGCGACGGGCGGATCTGGACCGGGGTGCACCTGGGGGCGACGGTGGGGCGGCTGCAGGTCTGCGCCGAAACCGTGGCGCTCGGCCGGGCGATTCTGGAGGGCGACGGCAGCATCGCCACCGCGGTGGCGGTGCGCCATCCCAAGCCCGAGGAAGAAGACCGCGACATCGCCGTGGTGTCTCCTTGCGGTGCGTGCCGGGAATTGATCACCGATTACGCACCGGATGCGCTGGTGATCGTGCCCGGGCCGGTGGGGCTGGTGAAGCTGCCGGTGCGGGCGCTGCTGGTAGTGCCGTACCGGCGCTGAGGGGCGGCATCACGGTGCCAGGCTGCAAGGCAAGCGGCGCAGCTTGATACTCTTTAAGGAGTGGGATGCTGGCGAGGAGAGCGGTCGGGCTTGCGCTGATGGTATCGGGGAGGTTCCAGCCCTGTTTTTGGGCGGTCGCGAACAGGGTGCGGATGATGGCGAAGTCGGTCGCGCCGGTGCGGCAGCGGAAGCTGCCGGAGATGTTCCGCCACGTTCCATCGTGCGGCCGTCGCGCTCGGCCTCGTTGTTGCTGAACGGCACGCTGGGGTCGCTGAGGAATCGGAGCAAGTCCCGCTTTGGGGTGAGCAAGCGCAGCAGCAGATTGTGGCCGATACGCAGTGGCGCAGGGCTGCGGCGGTGCTTGCTGGCGGTGGCGGATGGCGGCTGGGCCTGGTGGAAGGCGATGCCCGAGGCGATGATGGCATCGTGACGGCGGTTGATCAGGCCGAGCAGCGCCGGTTCGAGCGGCGTGCCGTGCCCACGCGCCAGCTTGGTCGCGTGGCAGGCGTGGCGCAGCAGACGTTGCATGTTGGCGGCCCAGGCTTCGTGTTCGATTTCGACCAGCGCTTTGAGTTTGCGCAGATGGCGTGCGTTGCACAGCGCGTGCAGCACGCCCGAGAGGGTATCGTACGGTTTCCAGTGATCGTGCACGACGATGCCGGCGAAACCTTCGCGCATGCTGCCGCGGGCGGCGACGCGGCAGCAGGTCAGCAGCCTGGTGCAGGCGATGTGCAGCCAGCATGTTTTGCTGGCGATACGAAACCCGGTCTCGTCGAGGTGCTTGACCGCGGCGGCGGCGATCAGCGCCTGCACCGCGTCGGCGAAGCCGGTGAAGCGGTACGCGCAGGCGTGACTGAGGCGGGCGATGGTGACGCCGCTCAGGCACACGGCGAACAGCAGCGCCATCAGGGCGGCCAGACGTTTCTCGGGCAAGATGCTGCGAATTGCGCAGATACACCACGATGGCGGCAAGGCGCGGACCATACGGCACCGGCGCGTTCACCCCTTCGGGAAACGCCGCCCGCGTGGTGGTGCCGCAGGCCGGGCACTGGCAGGCATGGGCGCGATGTTCGGTCGCCACCGGCGGCGGTGGCGGCGGCAGGTCGATCACCTGCCGCGCCGCATGGCCGGCGGCCGCAGCCGGGTCCAGTGCCTCGCCACAGTCCGAACAGGCCGGCGGATAGTGGTCCGACCACCACATCCGGCATCGGGCTCGGCTGGCGTGTCGCACCCGGATGTCCCTTCTGGCCGCCGCTCTTGCGCCCTGACCGCTCGCGCAGGCTGCGCGTCCGCGGCATCTTCGCCAGTCCGTCACTGGAGGGCGGCTTGCCGCTGTTGCTGCGGTCGAGCCCAAGCCGGCGCTCCAGATCGGCAATCCGCGCCACCAGCACCGCTACGTCGGCCTTGTGGTTCGCCGCCTGCGTCCGCAGCAGAGCGATCAGCACGTCCGGCGAGAGAGAGTCGAGGTCGATCGGGTGCACCAGAATGGTGGAATCAACCACCTCGAATCGCGCCAAGCGGCATCTTCAGCGCCTCCGCTCTGCGCTTGACGCCCCGGCCGGCTGACAAAGCGCCCCGATGGCGTCGGCCAGGAATCTGGGCAGTTGCCTCGTTTCGTGTGACTGGCTTCCACATGCCGCTTCACAAACCGGTGATCACGGTATATTAATGGCGAATTATCGCACGCCGGGGGGTGTGTTGGGGAGGTCGGTATGACCTGTGCAATTGAGGCTCGGATCGTGGCGATCGATGCCGTTGCGGTATTCGTCGCGACGGAGGCCCACATCGCGGCATTCCGGCGCGATGCCTTGCCGGTCGACTGGCGGCGGACCCTCAAGCAGACTGCGGTGAACGGGTCCGTGGCAGCCCTGATCGATCGCAACGGGGTGCCGGCCGAGACGCCGTTCGAGGCGGTGCCGGCGCTTTCCTGGCCGAGCGACATCGTAAGCCAGTAAGGCCGCCGTCGCCGGGGCCGCGGCCTGGATCGACTGGCGACGCGGTTGTTCGCTCAGGGTGGGAACGGACCGGTATTGCCGTGCCGGAAGAGCACCCATGACGACGCACGCTGGCGCGTGAGCGCCGGATGGTGCAAAAGAACGACGCCGGCACAGCGGTTCGCGCCCTGTGGCGGATGTTGGATCGTGGCCATACCGCGACCGGTTGCAGGGGGGAAGCAGCGGTGCCGCGCGCCGGCACGCATGCATCGTCAACCGGGGGATAAGGATGGCCGGAAGGTCCGCCAGTTTTCGCCCATCGCGCGCGGGCATTGTCCCAGTGGCGCTGCTTCTGTTTGGCCTGGGCGCGTCGGGCTGCTCGCCTGATTTTTCGCCGAACACCTACAATACCGGCGCCGTGCAGCAGGCCAATAAGGCCGAGCAGGGCGTGGTGGTGGGCGTGCGCCCGGTGGACGTTCGGGTGTCGGGCGCGACCGGCGCGGTGGTCGGCGGCGCCGCCGGCGGAATTGCCGGTGCGCAGGTCGGCACCGGCTCGACTTCGGCATTCGGCGCCCTGGGCGGCAGCCTGATCGGCAGCCTGATTGGCACCGGCGTGGAGCACGCCGCCGGCGATACCAAGGCGTATGAATACATCGTGCGCAAGGCCAACAAGGACCTGGTTTCGGTCACGCAGACGGATGATCCGCCACTGGCGATCGGTCAGCGCGTGCTGGTGATTGCCGGGTCGCAGGCGCGCGTCGTGCCGGACTACACGGTGTCGCTGCCGCCTGAGGCGCCGGAGGTGGCGAAGGAATCGCTGCGCAATGCCGGGCCAGTGGCGCCGGTGGCCGGCGCTGCGCCGGAGGCGGCGGCGCCACAGGGAACGCCGCCGAGCGGCACGCCGGGCCAGGTGACGGCGTCCAATGGCGCGTCGCTGCCTACTGCTGCGCCGGCACAAGCCGCGGGGCAAGCAGCCGCATCCGCAGCCGGCCCGGCGCCGGGTGGAAATTCCGCCCCGGCCCAGGCTGTCCCGGCCCAGGCTGTCCCGGCCCAGGCTGTCCCGGCCCAAGCTGCCCCGGTCCAGACTGCCCCAGCCGAGACTGCGCCCGCCCCCTCTGCTCCTCCCCCATCTGCTCCCGCCCAGGCTCAACAGGCCGCACCGCTTCCGGTGAGCACCCAATCGCTGCAGACCGTGACTGCGCCTGCGCCGGTGACGGCCGCCGTTCCCGCCGCGGCGGCGGGCGCGCCGGGCTTGCTGGTGCCAACGAAACTGACCCCGCCGTCGCCGGTGCCGGCCGACAAGCCCCTGGTGACGGTGCCGGACCAGTAACGCGGCTCCGGTCATCCCGGCCGGCTGGCGTCCAGCGCGGCCTGCAGCATGTAGGCGGCGGCCATCCGGTCGACCAACTCGGCGCGGCGGCGGCGGCTGAGGTCGGCCTCGTCGATCAGGAAGCGGTTGACGGCAGAGGAGGATAGCCGCTCGTCCCACAGCGCCGCCGGCAGGCCGGCGGCGGCGGACAGCGCGTGCGCCCAGTCGCGCGCCGCCTGGGCAGCGGGGCCGGCGCTGCCGTCCATCGACAGCGGCAGTCCCACCACCAGCCCGCCGGCGCCCTCGCGCCGGGCCATCCTGGCGATCTCGGCGGCATTGGCGGCGAGCTTGCCCCGGCGCAGCGCGCCATAGGGGCTGGCCAGCATGAGCGAGACATCGGACAGCGCCACCCCCACGGTGCGGCTGCCCGGATCGAGACCGATCAGCCGCTGTCCGGGCGCCAGGCGCAGGCGCAGGTCCGTCATGTTGAACAAGGGCATGGCCGTGGTTATGGTCCGCCGCCCATGTCGACAACAGGAGAAACAATGTCGCTCGATCCCGCGACCGTCCGGCGCATCGCCAAGCTGGCGCGCATTCGGGTGGAGGAAGACCAGTTGCCTCGGCTGCAGGCCGAGCTGAACGGTATCCTCGGCTGGATCGAGCAGCTCAACGAGGTGAATGTGGACGGCATCGCGCCGCTGACGGGGGGGGCGCAGATGGCGCTGAAGCTGCGCGAGGACGCGGTGACCGATGGCGGCATCAGCGAGCTTGTGCTGGCCAACGCGCCGGACCGGGCCGGCGATTTCTACGCGGTGCCGAAGGTGGTGGAGTGATGTTTTCTTTGACTCTCGCCGGCGCGCGCGCCGCGCTGCGGGCCCGGCAGATTTCGGCGCGCGAGCTGACCGGCGCCTATCTGGCGGCGATCGAGGCGCTGAACCCGCGGCTGAACGCGTTCATCACCATCACGCCCGAGCTGGCGCTGCGGCAGGCGGAGGCGGCGGATGCGGCGCTCGGGCGCGGCGAGGCGGGTAACCTCACCGGCATTCCGCTGGCCATCAAGGATCTGTTCTGCACCGAAGGCGTGCGCACCACCGCGGGCAGCCGCATCCTCGCCCCCTTCGTGCCGCCCTACGAAAGCACCGTCACGGCGAACCTGCTGCGCGACGGGGCGGTGTTCCTGGGCAAGGCCAATCTGGACGAGTTCGCGATGGGATCGTCCAACATGACCTCGGCCTTCGGGCCGGTGACCAACCCGTGGACGCGTCCCGGCGATCCGGCGCGGCTGGTGCCGGGCGGGTCGTCCGGCGGGTCGGCGGCGGCGGTGGCGGCGCGGCTGGCGCTGGGGGCGACGGCGACCGACACTGGCGGGTCGATCCGCCAGCCGGCCAGCTTCTGCGGCATCGCCGGCATCAAGCCGACCTACGGGCGGTGCAGCCGCTGGGGGATCGTGGCGTTTGCCAGTTCGCTGGACCAGGCCGGGCCGGTGGCGCGCACGGTCGAGGATTGCGCCATCCTGCTGGGATCGATGGCCGGGCACGATCCGAAGGACAGCACCAGCGCCGATCGCCCGGTGCCGGATTTCGCCGCCGCCTGCGCGCGCGGGGTGAAAGGCCTGCGCATCGGCGTGCCGCGCGAATACCGCAGCGACGGCATGCCGGCGGAAATCGAGGCGTTGTGGCAGCAGGGATTGCAATGGCTGCGCGACGCCGGGGCGGCAACCGTCGATGTGTCGCTGCCGCACACCAAATACGGGCTGGCGACCTATTACATCGTGGCGCCGGCCGAGGCGTCGTCCAATCTGGCGCGTTATGACGGGGTGCGCTTCGGGGCGCGCAGCGACGGGACCGATCTGATCGAGATGTACGAGAACACCCGCGCCGACGGGTTTGGCGCCGAGGTGAAGCGGCGGGTGCTGATCGGCACCTATGTGCTCAGCGCCGGCTATTACGACGCCTATTATTTGCGGGCGCAGAAGGTGCGGGCGCTGATTCTGCGCGATTTCACCGAGGTGTTCCGCGATGTGGACGCACTGGTGACGCCGACCGCGCCGTCGGCCGCCTTCGCGCAGGGCGAACGGATGGACGATCCGGTGACGATGTATCTCAATGACGTGTTCACCGTGCCGGCCAACATGTCCGGCATTCCCGGCCTGTCGGTGCCGGCGGGGCTGGACGCCCAGGGGCTGCCGCTGGGGTTGCAGGTGTTGGGCAAACCCTTCGACGAGGAAACCGTGTTTGCCGTTGGCGCCGCACTGGAACGTGCCGCGGGGTTTGCGGCGCTGCCTGCGGTGCGGGCGGGGGACTAGGGCGATGTCATATGTGATTGAGGGCAACACCGGCCCGTGGGAAGTGGTGATCGGACTGGAGGTGCATGCCCAGGCCATCAGCGCATCGAAACTGTTCAGCGGTGCGGCGACCACGTTCGGTGCGGAGCCGAATTCGCAGGTGAGCTTCGTCGACGCGGCGTTTCCGGGCATGTTGCCGGTGATCAACCGCGAATGCGTGGCCCAGGCGGTGCGCACGGGGCTGGGCCTGCGGGCGCACATCAATCTGGTCAGCCGCTTCGACCGCAAGAATTATTTCTATCCCGATCTGCCACCCGGCTACCAGATCAGCCAGTACGCCCACCCGATCGTCGGCGCCGGGGTGATCGACATCGAACTGTCCGACGGCAGCACCCGCAGCATCGGGGTGACAAGGTTGCACCTGGAACAGGACGCCGGCAAAAGCCTGCACGACCAGCATCCGGGCAAAAGCTACATCGACCTCAACCGCGCCGGCGTGGCGCTGATGGAAATCGTCAGCGAACCCGACCTGCGCAGCCCCGAAGAGGCCGGCGCCTATGTGCGCAAGCTGCGCAGCATCCTGCGCTACCTCGGCACCTGCGACGGCAACATGGAGGAAGGCTCACTGCGCGCCGACGTGAACGTGTCGGTGCGCAAACATGGCGAGCCATACCGGACACGCTGCGAGGTGAAGAACGTCAATTCCGTCCGCTTCGTCATGCAGGCGATCGAGGCGGAGGCGCTGCGCCAGGTGGCGGTTTGGGAGAGCGGCGACGTCGTTCGCCAAGAAACACGGCTGTTCGATCCGGCGCGCGGCGAGACGCGCTCCATGCGCTCGAAAGAGGACGCGCATGATTACCGGTATTTTCCCGACCCCGACCTGCTGCCGCTGGTGCTGGACGAAGCCTGGGTGGAGGATCTGCGCGCGGCGCTGCCGGAATTGCCGGACGAGAAGCGGGCGCGTTTCATCTGCGACTACGGGCTGTCGGCCTACGACGCGGGCGTGCTGGTGGCCGAGCAGGCGACGGCCCTGTATTTCGAGGCGGTGGCGCGCGGGCGGGATGCCAAGCAGGCGGCAAACTGGGTGACCGGCGATCTGTTCGCCACCCTGAACCGCACCGGGCGGACGATCGAAGACTCGCCGGTGAGTGCGGCGGCGCTGGGGCGGATGCTGGACCTCGTGGCGGACGGGACGATCAACGGACGCATCGCCAAGGATGTGTTCGACGCCATGGTGCAAACCGGCGCGGCACCGGATGCCATCGTGGACCAGCGCGGGCTGCGGCAGGTGACCGATACAGGGGCGATCGACGCGGCGGTGGCCGCGGTGCTGGCGGCGAACCCGGACAAGGTGGCGGAATACCGCGGTGGCAAGGACAAGCTGTTCGGGTTCTTTGTCGGGCAGGTGATGCGCGACATGAAGGGGAAAGGGAATCCTGCGCTGGTCAATGAGGCGCTGAAACTGGCCCTCAAGTAAGGCCAGGGCTCTGCCCTGGACCCGGCAGGGGGCGGTGGCCCCCTGCACCCCATTCCTTTATTCCTCAGGAGATGCCGGCGTGACCAACGTGCGGGACTGCAATGGGGCCGTGCTGGCCAATGGCAATTCGGTGCAGGTAACCAAGGATTTGAAGGTCAAGGGCACCTCCGTGACGTTGAAACGCGGCACCGTTATCAAGAATATCCGCCTCTCCGACGATGAAGGCCTGATCGAGTGCAACGCGGAAAAGGTCAAAGGACTGGTGCTGAAGACGGAGTTTTTGAAGAAAATTTGAGCGCACGCCGGTTGTGCAGGGTGACGGACGTGGTGGAAATGAGGAGGTTTCGATATGGCTGACGCCGCACAACGCCAGCGTCGACTGGCAGCGAAGGCCGCTCGGAGAAAGGCGATCGTCACCGACAAGAAGAAGCTCGGGCTGTCCGCGGTGGGGCTGGCCGGCCGCGTCCGGTTGGCGGCAAAGAATCCGATTGCCATCTGTGTTATTCCGTCCGTTCTGTTCGAGACCGGTATCGGGCATGTCGTTCTTGCGCGGGAGCTGCCATCGGGGTTGCTCGGCTGCGGATTTTTCCTGATCGATCCGTTCTGCCTCGGGGTCAAGGACGCCTTCTACATCGAGATGGACGAGGACGAACTTCAATCCCGCCTGGACGCGCAGGACGATCCGCAGAAATTCGTTCACGTGCCACCCGAGCACGCGCGCAAGCTGGTGCGCGACGCGGTTGCCTATGCTGCCGGTCTGGGGTTGGCGCCGGCCAAGGATACCGCAACCATCGAGATGATCTTCGGCAACGTCGATGCCAACGCCTACACCAAGGAATTTATCTTCGGTAAGGACGGCAAGCCCTTCTACGTGACCGGTCCGCTCGATACACGGGCCCGTATCCGCGCCGTCACCCGGATCTTGCAGGATCGTTTTGGCACCGGGGGCTGGGACCATATGATACAGCTGCCACCTGATTGGATTGGTGACGGCGCGTTGGACGCGCTGGAAGGCGAATGACCAGAAGGGGGGATGGCAGTCCGAATGAACGCGGGGTGACCGGCATCTATTGCTGGCCACAGGATTTTTTATAGGGCTCCTCGTTCGGCTGGTAATAACCGATGGTGATCCGGGTCACTTTCACCTTGCCAAAGGATTTGAAAGCCGCGGCGTCATATCGATTGTCGCAGTTGAATTTCGTGCCGCTGACGTAGTCATCGCCCTCCTGCTTTTGCATGATCGCGGCCCATTGCCGGCCGGCCTCCACCGCGGCGTCATCGGCCAGGGTGATGGTGAGCACGACGGACAAGAAGTTCGCCGCGTGCGGGCCTTCCCAGGTGAAATCCACGCTGGGATCGCCGGCGTTGCCGCAGAGAGAAATACAGGACGACTGCGCCCGCAGATGCGCTCCGAACGCGCCCTTGGCAAACTTCCCGATTGTCAGACCGCGGGTCGAGCCGTAGCCATTGCCCAGGAAATTTCCGATATTGAAATTACATGTCGGGGTTAAATCGAGCGCATAGGCGATCGCCTCGCTGCCCCTGGCATAGGCCGTGACCCGGCAGCCATCGACGCGGTACTCGCGCGCCTGCACGTCGGGGCCAGACGCACGGATGTGAATGGCCGGGCCGGTGATGCTTTCAAGATAGGCGATTTCGGCATTGAGCAGATCGAACTGGAAAATGCCCGACAGTTTCGTGGCCGCCGGTGCCGGGGCCACCAGCCCAACCATGGCGACGCCGGCGACAAAAGATCGCAACATCACATGCATGCCACCGCCGTGTTCCGCGCCCGATCCCTACGGAAGGCCAACGTGCAGCGGGAGTCTCGGCAAGGCAAGTGAGTCATGAAATTGCCGTGGAGGCTGCCGGGTCCCTGGCCTTGCCTGCGTCACCGCACGCAGGTCCGCCGCGGTGTCGACATCCCGCAACTGCCGCAGCAACGCCACCCGCCGGCCGGCGAAGTTCAGCAGCGTGTCCGCGAGGGCATGCGTTGTGGACCAGCGCACGCCGGCAAACGGCCTGGCCGGGCGCAGCGGACCGAGCGCCACCAGCCAGTAGCCGCCATCCGCCGCCGGACCGAAACAGGCCCGCGCCTGGCCGAGGGCGCGAAAGGCGGAAGCCACGTCGCCGGCGCGCAGGTCCGGGATGTCGCTTCCCACCACCGCGGCCCGACGGGCGCGGCCGAGGGCGCGGCGCATGCGCGCGCCAAGGTCGCCGCCACCCTGCGGCACGACGCCGATGCCACGCGGACGGGCGATGCGGGCGCGGTCGGGAGTGACGGCCAACACAGTGTTGAACCGCCGGTCGGCGGCAAGATCGCGCAGCAGACGAGCGAGGGTTTGGCGATGAAACCGCAGCGCCGCACGCTCGCCGATGTCGCGCGCCAGGCGGCGTTTCACTATGCCCAGGCGGGGGGCGCGGGCGAAGACGAAAACCGTGTCTTTCATCCGTAGAGGCGCGCGATCAGGCGCGGCGGCACGCCGGCGAAATACAGCGCCAGGAGGAAAAGATTGCGCGCCGAGCGAAGCCACCAGCCGTCGCGCGCCCAGCGGGCGGCGGAGGTGACCGCGTTCACGTGCAGCCCGATCAGGCGGTGCCGGCCCAACCGGCGGACCAGATCGACATCTTCCATGAGCGGAACTGTGGCGATGCCGCCGGCGGAGTCCAGCAACGAGCGGGCGATCAGCAGTCCTTGGTCGCCATACGGAAGTGCCAGACAGCGGCAGCGCCAGGCGACCATTCGTTCCAGCCGGCGGGCGCGGGGATCGCCCGAGTTCGAGCGAAAACCGAAAATACCCCGCCCGCGCCGGGCCTTGCGCCATGAACGCCCGCGCCGCCGCCGCCCAGCCCGGCGCGAGGCGCGTGTCCGCATGCAGCAGCAAGAGC
The DNA here is from genome assembly GCA_963804495.1 of uncultured Alphaproteobacteria bacterium. GTDB lineage: Bacteria > Pseudomonadota > Alphaproteobacteria > Acetobacterales > Acetobacteraceae > Rhodovastum. The sequence continues at coordinate 40,387 of CAWDQN010000003.1, forward strand.
CAGTCGCCGCGCGCCGCCGCGACCCCGGCGGCAATCTGCCCGCCGCGTCCACGCGGTGCCGCCAGCACGCGCGCGCCCTGCGCCGTCGCGACCCGCACGGTGGCGTCGGTGCTGCCGCCGTCCACCACGATCACCTCGCCCGGCGCATCGCCGAGGGCGGCGAGGGTGGCGGGCAGCGTCGCGGCGGCATTCAGCGCCGGGATGACGGCGGAGAGGAAAGGTTGCAGGACCATGTTCCGTTTTCGTTCTTGACGGAGAGGCGGCGCTCCCGCAGTTTACGCCGTGAACGGACGGGGAACATCATCATGCGACAGGATTCGTGTGCGGAGATGACCGATCTGGCGCGGGAGCTGGACCCGGGGGAGCTGGAGGCGCTCGACCGTGCCGGCGTGCCGGACCCGCTGCCCGTGAGCGTGCGCGCCCGCCGCGGTCGCGGCGCGGCCGCGGGTCCGCCGGCGCGCGCGCCGCAGGAGCCGGCCCCACGCCAGCGCAAGGGTCGTGGTGCCACGGTCAACCCGCCCAACCGGTTCGAGCGCCAGGAGGCCGCCCCGTTCGACGACGGTTGGAACACGCTGGCGGCGGAGTTCGCCGAACTGCCGCCGCTGCCGACCACACTGATCCGCGATTCCAGCCGCTCCGTCATTGCCTGGAACCAGTCGCCGGATATTGGCTTCGACCGCGCGGTGAACCCGTATCGCGGCTGCGAGCATGGTTGCGTCTACTGCTATGCGCGGCCGTCGCATGCCTATCTCGGCTACTCGGCGGGGCTCGATTTCGAGACCAGGCTGCTGTTCAAGCCCGACGTGGCGGAATTGCTGGAAAAGGAATTGCGCAAGCCCGGCTATGTGGCCCGCACCCTGGCGCTGGGGTCGAACACCGATCCCTACCAGCCGGTGGAACGCACGCTGAAACTCACAAGGGCGGTGCTGCAGGTGCTGGACCGGTTCAATCATCCGGTCAGCATCGTGACCAAATCGGCCGGCGTGCTGCGCGACCTGGATATTCTGCAGTCGCTGGCAGGCCGCAATCTGGTGCGGGTGCATTTATCCGTCACCACGCTGGATGCCGCGCTGGCGCGGGTGATGGAGCCTCGGGCTGCCGCCCCCGCGCGCCGGCTGCAGGCGGTCGAGATGCTGTCGCGCGCAGGCGTGCCAACGTCGGTGTTGGCCGCGCCGATGATCCCCGGGCTGAACGACGCCGAGCTGGAGCGCATTCTGGAGGCGTCGGCGCGGGCCGGCGCACGCTTTGCCGGCTATATCCTGCTGCGGCTGCCGCACGAGCTGAAGACCATCTTCACCACCTGGCTGCAGGCGCATTTTCCCGACCGGGCCTCCCGCGTGCTGGAGTTGATCCGCGAGACGCGGGCAGGGGCGCTGAACGACGCGAAATTCGGCCAGCGGTTCAGCGGCACAGGGGTGTACGCCGATATGCTGGCGCGGCGCTTCAGCCGGGCTTCCAAGCAGTATGGGCTGATGGATCGCGGTGAATTGGATAGCTCGCGCTTCTCGGTGCCCGCCGATGCGCGGCGGGACCAGGCGGCGGCGCAGATGTCGCTGTTCTGAAGGCGCGCCCGAACTAAAGGAACGGATTCCAAAGGCTCCGGCTTTGGCGGGGTCCAGGGGTAGCGCCCCTGGCCTTACCTGCTTCCCTTACTCCTCGTCTTCCTCTTCTTCGTCGGCGTCATCCTGGTGCTCGTAGTACCAATCCAGCATGTCGTCGTGAAAATCGGGATCCTTGAGCAGCCGCGTGGCCAGTGCCAGCACGATCTCGGGTGCGGCCGACAGGTCGGTGGTATCGGTGTCGACGTCCGCGGCGGCGACCACGCGCACTGACATCGCCCCGTTCTCCTCGCCGACGATGAGGGCGACTTCCCCGGTATCGAGGTCCACCGTGGTCGGGTCCGTCTTGGGCGCCATCCGTCGCACTCCTCGTTCGCGCCGCGCCATGGGCGGTCTGTGGTGTCGCAATAATGAACCGCCCCCGTCATGGCCAGGGGAAGGTCCGAAGAGTCCGAGCAGCCCGTCCGGCATCGCTGGGCCCCATCAGGGGCTTCCGCATGCCGACGATGGTCCGTCCGATCCACAAATAGATCAATCTGCGCCGCCGGGCCAGCGGATCGGCGTGGGTTCATCAGCCCCGCACCGGCCGGCTATTTCACTTGTCTGTCACGATGCGCTAGGTTCGTTCGCACAGAAACGTGAGGACGCCGCCCATGAGCGCAACTGTCAAATATCTGCTCGATGAAACCAGGATCCCGAAGGACTGGTACAATATCGTGGCCGATCTGCCACGCGCGCCTGATCCGGCGCTGCATCCCGGCACGCTGCAACCGATCGGCCCCGCCGACCTTGCACCGCTGTTTCCGACCGAGCTGATTCTGCAGGAAGTTACCACCGAGCGCCACGTCGCCATCCCCGAGCCGGTGCGCGAAATCTACCGGCAGTGGCGCCCGTCGCCGCTGTTCCGCGCCCGGCGGTTGGAGGCGGCGCTCGATACGCCCGCCCGCATTTATTACAAATACGAGGGCGTCAGCGCGGCCGGTAGCCACAAGCTGAACACGGCGGTGGCGCAGGCATTCTATAACCGCGAGGCCGGCATTACCCGCCTGACGACTGAAACCGGTGCCGGCCAGTGGGGATCGTCGCTCGCCTATGCCGGCGCGCTGTTCGGCCTTGAGGTGCGGGTGTTCATGGTGAAGGCGAGCTTCAACCAGAAGCCGTACCGCAAGGCGCTGATGGAGACCTGGGGTGCCACCTGCGTGGCCAGTCCCAGCGTCGAGACCGCGGCCGGGCGGGCGGTGCTCGCCGAACATCCCGACACTTCGGGCAGCCTGGGCATTGCCATCAGCGAGGCGGTGGAGGTGGCGGCGCAGAATGCCGACACCAACTACGCGCTCGGTTCGGTGCTGAACCATGTGCTGCTGCACCAGACGGTGATCGGCCAGGAGGCGATCGAGCAGTTTGCGCTTGCCGACGATTACCCGGATATCGTCATCGGCTGCACCGGCGGCGGGTCCAACTTCGCGGGTCTGGTATTCCCATTCCTCGGCGCGCAGTTGCGGGGCGGGCGCCGGGTGCGTGCCATCGCCTGCGAGCCCGCCGCCTGCCCGACGCTGACGCGCGGCCAGTATGCCTATGATTTCGGCGACACCGGGCATTTGACGCCGCTGGTGCGCATGCACACGCTGGGTTCGGCCTTCGTGCCGCCGGGGTTTCATGCCGGCGGCCTGCGCTACCACGGCATGGCGCCGCTGGTGAGTCTGGTGCAGGAACTGGGGCTGATTAAATCGCGCGCCTACAACCAGACCCCTTGTTTCGATGCCGGCGTGCAGTTCGCCCGCACCGAGGGCATCCTGCCGGCGCCGGAGGCGAACCACGCGATCCGCTGCGTGGTGGACGAGGCGGTGCGCTGCAAGGAGGAGGGCGTCGGCCGGACGATCGTGTTCAACCTGTCCGGGCACGGGCATTTCGATATGCAGGCTTATATCGATTACTTCGCCGGCAAGCTTGAGGACCGCGGCTACGACAATGACGCGCTGCAGGCGGCGCTGGCGGACTTGCCGAAGGTTGCGGCTTGAAGGAAGGCCAGGGCTCTGCCCTGGACCCGCAAGGGGGCAGTGGCCCCCTTGACCCCATGAACTTGAGTCAGGGATCCAGGGGCTATGCCCCTGGAGGGGTTCGGGGCAGCGGCCCGATGCCAAGCGCAAGGAGCTGATTGGTCCATGATCACCCGTCGTCTGGCGTTATTTGTCATGGCGTCGCTGCTGGCGGGCACCGCCTGGGCGCAGCAGCCGCGGTGGCTCGATCTGCCGCCCACGCCCACGCTGCCCAAGGCCGACCGCAGCGGTTATGCGCCGGTGAACGGCATCAAGCTATGGTATGCCGTGTTCGGCCAGGGTGACCCGGTGGTGTTTCTGCACGGCGGCCTTGCCAACGCCGATTACTGGGGCCTGCAGGTGCCGGCGGTGGCGCAGCACTACCAGGTGATCGTGATGGACAGCCGCGGCCATGGCCGCAGCAGCCGGGACAAGCGGCCATTCGGCTATGACCTGATGGCCGACGACGTGGTGGGGCTGCTTGATTATCTCGCGGTGAAGCGGGCCGCCGTCGTTGGCTGGAGCGATGGCGGGATCCTGGCGCTCGATCTGGCCATCCGCCACCCTGACCGGGTGGGGAAGGTATTTGCCTTCGCCGCCAACACCGACCCTTCCGGCGTGGTGGACGGGGTGGAGAAGAACCCGACCTTTGCCGCGTTCATCGCGCGCGCCGGCCACGAGTACGGGACGCTCTCGGCCACGCCCGGGGAGTACGGCGGGTTTGTCGATGCCATCAGCCGGATGTGGGCGACCCAGCCGAACTGGACGTTCTGGCCAGTTGCGCGCGATCAGGACGCCGGTGGAGGTGGTGGATGGTGACCACGACGAGGCGATCAAGCGGGGGCACACCGAGCATATCGCGGCCAGCATTCCCGGTGCCGGGCTGCTGATTTTGCCCAGTACGAGCCACTTCGCGTTTGTGCAGGACCCTGATGCGTTCACCTGGCACATTCTGCATTTTCTGGCGCAGCAGCCGTAGCGAGGATGCCGCAGAGGGACTGTCGTGACAGCGCAGCTTCCCCTGCAAGCTGCTCCCTGGTTCGAATTCCTGCAATGGCGATGAGCCAGTTCCGAAGTGCCGGCTCCCGTTCACTCCGTCCTGCACCGAAACGGGGGAATTGATCCTGATATGAGTTCGCTGTCAGGCGAGCTTCAGATCAGTGCTGGCGATCGAGGTGATACCCTTCAACTCCACGACGAAGTCCGAAGGCCAGGCGCTGCCAACATTCCCGATGACGTAGGTATTGCCGCCGATCACCGCATATCCCACATTATCCGTGGCCGCATCGATCACGGATGCTGCCTGACCAAGCGCAGTTGAAAGAACGGTGGAGGTTATTGCCGCCTGTATGGATGCATTGGAAACGAGAGTCGTCAGGTTAATATCAGTCAGGTCAAGCGTGTCCTGGCCAGATACGAATTTGTTGATGACATCCGTTGCCGCCGTGCCATTCCACACGGAAGACGAAGGATTGAGGAACTTAATCGTATCGCGTCCTGAACCGAGATTGAACGTGTCCAACGTGTCCGCCACGACGTTCGCAACTGAGATCAGCGAGACACCGGAACCCGTGTTGATGATTTGCGTTGAGCCGCCGTTGCTGTCCGTGGTGAGCGTCAGGTTGCCCTGGAAGTTGCTGGCATCCAGGATGCCGGTATCCCCAATGCCCGAACCGAACTGCAGTCCGCTGATGCTCAGGTTCTGCGAACCAGTCACGGTGACAGTTGCGTTGTTGTTGGTCGCAAGCAAGCCGGCGATCCTGTTATCAGCCACGCCCGCCGTTCCGTTCGATGCCAAGTTGACAGCAAGCGTGCCCGCCACATCGAGGATCGCACCGACCGACGCGGCGCTGGTCGCGGTGCCGTCCAGCGCCAGGTTCACCGCGTGGCCGCCGGTCGCGGCGTTTACCGTGACCCCGGCTGCCTCAGCCACAAGGCTCACCGCCGTCACCGCAGACGTGGGGGCGCCGAACCCGGAAATAATATCCTGACTGTTCCCAGCCGTATCGTTCACCACGAGCTTGGTGATCGCGGCGTTGGTCAACCTGGTCAAATCAATCGACGCGCCATCACCAGTGAGCGCAAGGCTCTGGAAGTTGCTGAGGGCGTTTAGTGGCGTATACAACAGGGAGAAATCTGTATCAATGAGACCGATCGTGTTGTTGGTGCCGCCGCCGCCATTCAGCGTGAGAGTGGGATAATCGGTAAAGTCGGCGGCGAGATCGAGGACATTGCCTCCGCCCCCGCCGCCCGTGAACGCGATCAGATTGGTGCCGGCGGTGATGCTCAGACCGCCGCCGGTCAGGCCGGAGGCGTTGATTGTCTTGAAGTCCGTGGTGTTCGTTTCAAAATTCACGATGGTTGCCGCGCCAGACACTGTCAGGCCCGCTGTCGGAGCATAATCAGCGAGGCTCAGTTCCGCGACGAGATTGGCCGTGGCGTTAACCGTCAACGTCGTAAGGGTCGCGTTGCCTGCCGGGGTGAGGATGAATGCCTCCGGCGCGTTCACCGTGCCGTTGGCGGCCCCCGTCGAAGCGATTGTGGCGGTGGTCGGGCTGCCGGCCGCCGTGTTAATATTAGCGAACGTCACGTCCTTCACGCCGCCGTCAACGGCCAGGGACACCGCATCGGTCGGCGCGGCATAGGCGAACGCGACCCAGGTTGATCCACCCGTGCCGGCGCCCGAGGCAATGACCTGCGTGCCGGCGGCAAGGCCGGTGAAGGAGTCGCTGCCGCCAGTGGCGGTGTTGAAGGCAATGACCGTTGAAACACCCGCAGCGGTGGCAAAATCTGCGGTCACCGGGCCGCCGCTAGCGTTTTGGACCTGAACCGTCTGAATGTGGCTCAGGGTGACGCCGGCGAGGTCGTTGCTATCTGCACCGGCGGAGTCGACGATCTTGAGCAGGTTGTTCCCGCTGCCGCCTGTCAGGGAGTCGCCGGGGTTGAGGGTGCTGGTCCCGGTCCCGGGATTGACGGTGCCGATGATGGTAATATCGCCGGCTGTGCTGGTGGTTCCGTTCGACCCGATCAGGCCAGGGATTACGTCGGGTCCGGTCGTGAGGGTAAACGTGTTGCCCACGGTCTGATACGTGTACTGCGAGGCGTCTGTCGCGCCGGCCACAAGACTCGCCTGAGCGACACTCAGTACACCCAGATTGCCGGCCGGATCGGTCAGTGCGTAGGTGCTCGCGCCGCTGACGAGCGTGCTGTTGGCGAAAAGATTCGCCAGCGTGTCCGCCAACGCGTAGGTCGGGGTCAGGACCAGGCTCGTGTGGTTGGTGGCGCCATTGAACAGGGCCTGTGCCTGTGCCAGGGCGGTGGCCGCGGCGGCCACGGTCAGCGCCGTGCCCAGGTTAAAACTGCCGTTGGTCAGCGCGTAGCTGTTCGCGCCGGTGACAACCGAGCTGTTGGCAGCGAGGTTCGCCAGGGTATCGTTCAGTGTGTAAGTGACCGACAGCGGCGGCAGGCTGGACGCGTTAAGGGCGCCACTGACGATGGTTTGCGCGCGGGCCAAATCAGCCGTTGCGGCGGCGACGGTCAGATTGCGACCGAGATCGGCGCTGGTGTTGCTGAGATTGTAGGTACCCGGCAGGCTGGTGGCCGCCAATGCTTGCGCGAGCGTGTAGGTCGCGGCCTGGGCGCTCGCTATATAGGCGGTCGTTGCGGCCTGCGAGGCGGCCTCGCTGCTGGCGTCCGTCACCGTGGCAACCGATGCCCTGGCCGCGGTTAAGAACGACGTTGTCAGGGGCGTCGTCATTCCGAGGTTGGCGGCATAGGTCTTGGTCGTGAAGGTGTAGGCAGCCGCGATCTTGGCGGCAAGAACGGTCTGGTCGGCATTGGCCGCGGTATTCTGCGCGCCATTGGCAATGGCATAGACGGCCGAGCCGATCGAGACCGCGCCGCTCAGAATCGCCTGTTGCCAGAAGGCCTCGCCGGCTGTGTCCGCGGCGCGGTTGAACAGGTTTTCGTACACCTGGCCAAGGAATTGATCGACCCCGGCGATCTGCACGGCGTCGGTGGTACTGAGCATGGCTGGCGGTGATGCCAGGAAGGCATAGAGTTGGGTCGCCTCGGGCTGAACCGCGAAGCTGTCGGCGGTGTTCACCGCCGCCGTGGTGATCGGGACGCCGGCCGCCGCCTGCGATGCAAAACTGGCCGTCCAGTAAAGATAGCCTGGGCCATCCGCCGCACGACCAAAATAGGCGATGTAGATCGCTTCGGTCTGGTTGGCGGCCGATTGCGGTGCAAGAAAACCGGACACGCGTGTATCTCCATCAGTGGTGGCGTACGCCGACGCCGCGATAAGCGGCGGGCGAGATCGAAACGACCGATCACCCGGCGGGACGTTAGGCCACGGATGGTTAATTTTTGGCTTCTGGGCGAAACGGACATGCCGCAAAATCCTGCCGGATTCCCGCAGCCGCGCCGCTCAAAATGCTGAACATGCGTCAAAATATCGCGAAATCGTTGAAGCGTGCCGGATTTGCCGGCACCGGCAGAATATTTCGCATGCGGTCGGAACGCTTAACGACGACAGCCGGGACGGGTCGTGGGTCAGTCCGTCCGGTCCGGCCGGTCGGCCTCGAACAGGCTGGTCAGTTCCGCCGCGGCCTGCTGCGCGGTCTGGATCATCGCCGTCTCGTCGCGATAAATCGCATGTGTCTCCGCCAGCAGGCGCTCGTCATGGGTCCGGAACAGCTCGACGGCGCGCGCGGCCCGCTCGGCCGGCACGTCCAAGGCTTCCAGCACCAGTTCGGACAGGCGCAGGCTGGAGTGGAAGGTGTCGCGGACAATGCCGTTGATGCCGCGGTCCATCAGCAGATGCACATGGCGGCGGTTGCGGGCGCGCGAAACGATCGCCAGGTCCGGGAAGCTGCGGCGCGCCATTTCCACCACTTTCAGCGCTTCGTCCACCTTATCGATCGCCACCACCACCAGCACGCGCGCGTGCGCGGCGCCGGCGGCGCGCAGCAGGTCGGCACGGGCGGGGTCGCCGAAATACACCTTGCTGCCGAAGCGCCGCACCACGTCTACCTGCCCCGGGTCCTGCTCCAGCGCGGTGAACCGGATGCCCTGCATGCGCAGCACCCGGCCGACGATCTGCCCGACCCGGCCGAAACCGGCGATGATCACCGGGGCATGGTCGTCGGCGATGGCGTCGTACTCAGCCGCTTCGGCACGGCGCAGGCGCGGCACCAGCACCGCTTCGCTGACGGCGAACAGCAGCGGGGTGGCGACCATGGACAGCGCCACCACCAGCGTGGCGGCATCGGCGGCGGCGGCGGACAGGGCACCGACGCCGACCGCGGCGCCAAACATGACGAAGGAGAACTCGCTGGCCTGCGGCAGGGCGACCGCCAGGCGCACCGCATTCACCGTATCGCAGCGCCCGAGGCGGCCGAGCGCGAACACCACGACGGTCTTGGCCGCGAGCAAGGACGCCACCGCGGCCAGGAAATCGAGCGGGTCATGCGCGAGCAGGTCGAGCCGCGCCGACATGCCGACCGAGATGAAGAAGAAGCCCAGCAACAGCCCTTCGAAGGGCTCGATGTCGGCCTGCAGCTCGTGGCGATACTCGCTGCCGGACAGCAGCACGCCGGCCAGGAAGGCGCCAAGCGACATGGACAGCCCCGCGGCACTGGCCAACGCGGCGGCGCCGACCACAATGAGCAATGCCAGGGTGGTGAACATCTCCGGCGTGCGGGCGCCGCCGATAGCATGGAAGGCCGGGCGGATGAGGAACCGTCCGCCGATCAGGATAGCGGCGATGGCGGCGGCACCGCGGGCCACCTCCAGCCAGGGCACACGCTCCGGCACGTCGGCGCCGCCGAGCAGCGGCACGACGGCGACCAGCGGGATGAAGGCCAGGTCCTGAAACAGCAGGACGGCGAAGGCGTCGCGGCCGGCCGGGGTGGCGAGCAGGTCGCGCTCGGCCAGCATGGGCAGGACGATGGCGGTGGAGGACATGGCCAGGCCCGTACCGAGCACCGCCGCGCCAGACCAGGGCAGGCCGGCGGCGTGGGCGAGGGCGGCCAGCACCGCGCCGGTGATCGCTACCTGGGCGGTGCCGAGACCAAACACGGCGCGGCGCATGACCCACAGGCGCTGCGGCCGCAGTTCCAGGCCGATCAGGAACAGCAGCATCACCACGCCGAGTTCCGACACATGGGCGATGTCGCTGAGGTCGGTCACCAGGTGCAAACCGGCGGGGCCGATGGCGACGCCGGCGAGCAGATAGCCGAGCACGCTGCCGAAGCCAGCGCGCCGCGAGAGTGGGACTGCGATGGCGGCGGCGGTCAACAGGGCGACGAGAGTTTGCAGCATCGTCGGAAGCTAGCGCGGTGACGGCAGAAGGCCAGGGCCATTGCCCCGAACCCCATCCCGCGCCCAGCGCGACTTCTTGGCGACCGCTTCACCCTGGACCCACCAAGGGACAAAGGCCCCTGGAACCCATGCGAATGGGGTCAAGGGGTCCACTGACCCCTTGCGGGTCCAGGGCAGAGCCCTGGCCTTTTTTGCCTTGTCAGACCGGCTCCAACTCCCGCTCCTCCTGCAGCGCAGTTTGCGGCCGCGGGATGAGGCAATCCGGCAGCTTGCGCGCGGTGGTCTCGATCGGCTCCGGCGCGGTCGGGGGCAGCGGGGTCGGTGTCGGCTGCTTGCGCCGGTCGCGATCGCCGCCGGACGTGCTCATGGGCCAGTGCAAGAGCACGAACAGCGGGCCGAGCGTGACCAGCAGATTCAACGCCAGGAACGTCCAACCATGGACGCCGCTCATATCGCTCATGGGTTCCCCTCCGATTGTCGTCCGGGCATCTTCCACGACGCGTCATGCGAATGCAAGGAATTCGCAATGGCTGCGGATGCGTTTCGACCGGCGTCAGTTTCCGCCGGGGTTCGATCACAAATGTGTGCCAGCCGCCATCCATCCGTCCGGTCGCGCCTGCACCGGCGTCGAGGAGATTTTTGCCAGCACGGCTTCCAGCAGCGGGGTCATGCCGGCAAGACGGCGGGTGCTGATCACGACATTCCAGAGCGGCTCGAATTTCTTCCAGCCGGCGGCGTAGAAAAAATGTTTTGCCCGATGCTTCGCGCTGTCGTGCACAAACGCGGCGCGGGCAATGTTGCCCCAGCCGTAGAAGTCCCGATAGGCCCGGTCGTATCCGGCCTGCAGCCGGTCTGGCGTCAGTTTCGCCGGCCGGTAGACGACGTGGCGGGTGTCGTAGCGTGACCAGTCATGACAGGTGATGCGGTCCTGTGCGGCGAGCTGATCGTGCAGCCGCGTGCCGGGATAGGGTGTCTGGATGTGAAAGGTCGCCGTGGTAATGCCTTGGCGCACTGCCCATTCCACCGTGCGGTCGAACACGTCGTCATCGTCGTCGTCCATGCCGAACACGAACGAGCCGTTGATCATGATGCCCAGATCGCTCAGCCGGCGGGCCACGGTCGCGTAGTCGCGCACCAGGTTCTGCTTCTTGTTGCTCGCGCGCAGGTTCTCCGGGCTGAACGTTTCGAAGCCGACGAACAGGCTGCGAAGGCCAGCATCCGCCGCGCGCTCGATCAGATCGCCGCGCAATACTGAATCCACCGTCGCCGCGGCCTGGAACAGCCGGCCCATGCCGCGCATGCCCTCGAACAGGCCCGCGGCAAATCTTCGGTCGCCGAGCAGGTGATCGTCGAGGAAATACAGGTGGCGTCCGGGCAGGCGCTCGATTTCGGCGAGCGCGTCGTCGATGCGCCGGGTGTAGAAGCTGCGACCGCCGCTGAAGAACGCATCCTTGTAGCAGAAATCGCAATGCTGCGGGCAGCCGCGGCTGACGGCAATCGAATTGGGCACCAGGTAGCGATGCCGCTTGATCAGATCGCGGCGGGTCGGCGGCACGTTCTCCAAGCTGCGTCCGCTGGTGGAGACATAGCGGGCCTGCGGCCTGCCGGCGCGGAAATCGGCGAGAAAGCGCGGAAAGCTTTGCTCGCCGGGGCCGAGGAAAATGGTGTCGGCGTGCGCCGCCGCCTCGTCCGGCAGCGATGTCACGTGCAGCCCGCCCAGGGCCACGAAACGTCCTTTGGCGCGATAATGATCAGCGATGGCATAGGCGCGATAGGCATTGGTGATGTAGACCTGGATCACCACCAGATCGGGCGTGTCGTCGGTGAGCAGGTCTTCGACATGGTCGTCGATCAATTCGGCTTCGTCATCAGGTGACAGGAACGCCGCCAGCGTCGCCAGCCCGAGCGGCGGGAACAGGGAGTACTTGATCGGCCGCCAGAACGGGCTGGTTGCCTCGGCCAAGGCCGGTAGGATGAGCTTGACCTTCATTTGTGCCCCCGTGCCGGCGCAGCGCGCCGGTGCGTGACCGCCCGGCCCGGACCCGGCGCAAGCCGGAGGCCGACGGATGGATGCGCGATGTAAAACCTGGCCTATCGCTTGGCCAAAGCGGCGGGGATAGGCTTTATGCCCCACCGACCATTTCGTCGAGTGGCTGGTTGAGACCGAAGTGCGCCGGAGATCGCAGCAACGTGCGGGATGGAAATGCGAGGGGGCACGGGCGATGCGTAAACAAGGCGAATTTGACATCGCAATTTGCCGCCGCTTACATTTTTTAGGTAATGATCGTCATGTTGGCTTGTAGCATTCAAAAAATTTGGACTTTGTCGCTATCGCGCGGCGTTCGGCACATGAAAATATTTATAGTGATCTTGATTTTCTTGATGCCTGGCGGAGCCGCGTGGTCGGCGTCATGTCCTTATTTTCCACAATTCTTGCATATGACCGAAACATTGCAATATCTGAGCCCGGCGGACGGGCTGAAGAACTCTCTATCAGTATGTCACTGTCTTGGACAACCAGAATCCCGATGCATGCGAAAGCGCGGCACTTGACCGGCTGATCACCCAGCGCGAGATTCAGCTTGTGGCCCTCCATGACGGCCCGCGACTTATCCATCCGCAAAGTGCCTATCGATGTGAAAACATCGATCCGCAAACGATCGCCTGCCCCGGCAGCGTCGCCGACGACACCGCGCATCCGATGATGGCTGGCCTTGCGCCGATGCGACTGACGCGCGCCTTACACGCGACGATCGAGTCCGCGCTCGCGGACGCGCGTCTTTATGGCATCTACCGCGCCGAGCTGTCGTCGCTGATCGACGGCGGGGCGGCCGTCCGTCTTGATGATGGCAGCGGGCCGCTTGTCTTCCGGCCGCCGCGCGGGGTCACGGCGCTGATCGCGATCTTCCGTGGGCCGCCGCCGTGGCGCTATCGCAAGCTCGTCTGGTATTTCGATTGATCCAAGACAGAACATGGAGTGACGACGAACCAATGATTTCGTCGGCGCAGCACGGGAAGCCATTGCATACTCGCGCCAGCCGGCAAGGGTTTTTGATCAGCCGGGCGAATACCCGGCGGCGGTGACATGCCAGAGCATGTCAGGCGTGCTGGCGCCGGCCAGCCGGGCTGCGATGGGCCAGGGCCTCAGCGCTCACGGAAACGGACCCACTTCTGCTCAGCAAAATTCATCGTGGCTGTTTGCCCGCCTCCTGTAACGAGAGTTCTTCCACCGGTGGTTGTGCGGACATGACGTGCCTCGGCCACTGTGAGCAGTGGTCGGTGGGAGGGAATCGGTTCGCGGCTGAGGGTTGACGGGAGAGGGCGGGGTCGGGGTCGGGGCGACGAGCCCCGCGGCTCAGATGGGCAGGCGCGGCAAGCGTCCGAGCAGCAGGGCGAAGATCACCTGATCCGATGCGCTGGTTGGGAGGTGCAACTTGATCTGGCTTTTCAGGTCCACCACGCGGGCAGCGATTTTCATCAACCGCAGGCGCAAGGTGTCGAACTGCATGACCCGCCAGGATGACCGCCGCGGCATCAGCGCGCGCAGGTTCCCCATCATCCAATATGCGCCGGCGTGGAGGAACAGCCGCAACTGGTTGGCGGTGGCCGTGTGGCAGGAGGTGCGATCTGCCGCCAGGTGGGTCTTGAAAGACTTGATGTGGTTCTCGGCCTGTCCTCGCTTGCAGTACACTTTCTGGCAGATGGTGCGCGGCGATCCGCCGGCGAGGTTGGTGACGATGAAGCGCGTGTCCGCGCCGTCAGGTCCGGCCTCGACGCGGGCGATGCTGCGTTCGACGCGATCCCAACTTGCGGCGCCGTCGTAGAACTCCTTGAAGCGCCGGAGCTTGTCGGCCGCCCCGGCGGCGGCGAACCGCGCCGTCGTGCTTTGCTCCAGGCTGCCGATATGGCGGCGCAATGTTGTCGTCGGCGCGACGCCGAGGGCGTAGTCGACCCGGTTGGCACGGCAGAAGCGCAGCACCTCGGGGGTGCAGTAGTGGCTGTCGCCGCGCAGCAGGATTTCAACTCGCGGCCAGTGGCTGCGGATGCGGGCAATCAGCCGCCGCAGCAGCGTCACGATCTCGCGCCCGTCGGGACGCCGCGCCGGGCGCAGCACCGCACCAACGAGGCGGCCGTCGCCGTCGAACACGACGATCGGTTGGAACCCGTACTCATCATAATAGGCGTTGAACAGCCGCAACTGCTGACCGCCATGGGCGGCATCAAAGGTGTCATCGACATCAAGCACGATCCGGCGCGGCACATGGCGGAAGCTGTCGCAGTAGAAATCGACCATGGCGTATCCCATGCGCAGCAGGGTGCGCTTGTCCGGCAGGTTCTCCAGCCGCGAGATGGTCGGCTGCGAGCACAGCGCAGCGTCGTCGGGCAGGCGCCCCATCGCCAGCTTGACCATCGGATCATGGCGCAGGGTGTCGGCGTCGTTGCCGTCTTCGTAGCCCGCGGCGATCATCAGCATGCGGAAACGGACGATCTCGTCGATCTGGTGGGTAACCTGTGCCGGCACACGGGGATTGGCGATGCCAAGCCGCTGCTCGATCTCACGCAGCACCAGCAGCCCGCCGTCGGACGACAACCGCCCGCCGTCAAAGCGGGCAACGATCGGTTTGCCAGCGACCGGTGACAGGCCGGCCAATGGGGCGGGACATACAACCTGGGCGAGACCCAAAACCGGAGTGAATTATGCGGGATAGGGCTGGTCGAGGACCGGTCCGATACAGGCTTTCAGCGTTTCACAGAGTTCCTTAGGATCAACAAACAAAGACGACGCGTCATCGGCGCTGTTTGCTACCAGCATCCGCAGATACCGATGTCCAAGTTCTCGGGTTAGGTTTTCAAAATAGATTTCTATTTTGTTGCGTGGCATAAATTCCAGGAGAGTTATGTGTTTTGCACAGGCAATTATGTTGGTGAATCCCGCCCCATGCGGCCCAATGACAAATTCGGCTTCCAGAAATAACATTATTTGTTCTCTTACCGATAAATTTTCCAAGTAAACAATCGATATTCCAAATTTATTTAATATCTCTATTAAGTCGCATTCGTTTGAAACATTCCTGACCGCGGTATGTTTACGAGAAATGTAGAGTCGTCTTGGCTACGTTTCATTGCCCCCGGCCGGTTGTATGAGGTTCTGGAACCACCTGGCTGAACTTATATCCCGGATAAATCCATTACCCGTAACGAAACGTGGTAAAATGATAAGGGTATGACATTTGACGGTGTCTTCATGTCGCACCTGAATAATATCATCTTTGTTAAGTCCAACTATTTCGGCAATTTCTCTGTGGAATGATTTGTGTTCCGCCGATATGAGTTTTTTGGCGGCCCGTACGGGCTCGAAATTTTCGGAATTTTGCGTCGCCAAAACGTAAAAAAGTCTCAAATAATAGAAGTAATTTATGTAATAATCAATTACATTATGATAATAATTATAATGGCCGCCCACCAATACGGCGCATCCGTCGTAAATTATATTAGGAATTCTTGTGTATAATTCGTGGTACTGAACAATATATTGCGATGCAAAATTAAAATGAATATTATGATGTGCCGTAGTGTAGATCTGAGATCCCGCCTCACAAGAGTGTACTATCCAGTCATGTCCCATAATTCTCGCATTTTTTACAACACCCCCCTCATTGACGGGCCAGGAACCTTTCCTTGCTTTAACGGTTTTTCTTCTTTCTGAACGCTCAAGAAATATTGTTTCCGCATGCTCGGGTAACGGCTCCAATAATCTTCGCAGGCCCACCCAGGGATCTTGCTTTGCCGACCCGCCAAATTCATCCGGGACAGGCCAAGCAGCGCTCCATTGCGAATGGCGAAGCGCTCCGTAGTTGACGGATTCATATATGGTATCAAAAAAAACCATACATAAATTGCTCAAATTCGCTCCAGCGCTGATTTCGAGCAAGCAGGCTAGTAAAATGGTATACAATGATATCTAAAACAACGGTCCGGTTTTTGCAATTATTATTTTTATATAATTCCATTTTTGACAGAGCGATTGCTTCCTCAAATCTGTTTTGAGCGCTGAGTCGAAATATCTCTATGCAAGCAGAATAAAGACTTATTGCTTCATTTAACAAAATACAATCCTCAACCTCAAAAAGATAAAATTTTTCCCATTCCAAAACTTTATCCCTGGAAAGGGTCAGCCGTCCATCTTGCTCCGCGCAAAGAAATTTGTTCCCATCTGACATGGCAAAAATATGCGGCTCAATTTCGAGCAATTGGAGTTCATCAAATTGATCTGGTCCCGTCACGTCTCCGAAAAACTTAATCATTTTAGTTTCCATTGACATGTCATTTCGGCTAAAAATTCTTATAGATGCTGGAGAAGAAAGCCTTTCCGCAAAAGAATGACGCATCGTATTTGTTTCGCTACAAAAGTGTATTATCGTTCTATGGAATGTGACCAGAATCGCCGGCATGCCTTGGACTCCCAGTTTGATCCTGTCTGATCCCACAGTCGCGATCCATCCGTTTCATTTTATCATAGAATTCATATTTTGGAAGTCCGTGATCCTAACAACCCGTCATTGGGCCCGGTTCAAACCAGGCTCACACGGGAAGCAGGCGTGATGCGGCCGATGCCGGATGATGCCATCCCGTTTTTTCGGGTTGTACGAGATGGGTCGACGCACTGCCACAGCCGCGTGGCTGCCTGGAAGAAAGCGCCAGAACTTGGCCGTTCAGGCGCGATGCCGATCGGCGCGGGGCAGGGATCTTCCGTCCGGTATCGGGCAATGTGAACCTGCGCGCGAAAGCCTGTTCTGCGCGCATGAGGTTCAATCGGGTCGTTCTTCGCCCCGCGACACAGGCCCGAACCGCTGCCTGATCTTGGCCACAAGGACCGGGATTCCGTCATCCTTGCCCAGCACGTCACCGAATTGCTGGGTCTCGACAGTGGTTAGAAGTTCAGGGCTCAGGAGAGCGGGCGTCCCGCTGAACAGGACAACCTCGGTTCCGGTCCGCTTGTGCTTTGCCATCCGCGCGAAGGAAAGCCCGTTCGGATTGTTTAACGGCATGCGCAGGTCGACCACCACGTGCCGGATGTCCGGGTCGTCCTCAAACACCGACAACGCCTGCATGGTGCTCCCAACCGCGATGACCTCGAAACCAGCCCGCCGGAGTGCGTCCTCCAGCAGGGTGCGGTAAGTCATGTCATCGTCGACCAGCAGCAGCTTGGTCATTCGGGCTTCCGGGGTTGAACTGTCCGAATTGTATCCGACGAAACGCAGCGAACCCACCCCTCTGTGTGCGGCTCCCATGTGCCGAAGATCAACCCCGGATCGCATACGGCCGTCAAGCCAGCCCTACCGCCTGCCAGGTCCCCCCACCATCCGCCTCTGCCAAGCGCTTCCATTCGGCGGCGCGGCACAGGTTGGCGGGGATGACGGCCGTTCGGGCGATCCCGGGCAGCCGGTTCGCAGCCGTGCAGGCGCAACCGCGTTCCCGAAAGCGGAACGGTTGGCGGAAAAAATGCCGGTTTGGCTGGGAAACTCCGGCGCGTTGGCTCCCGGAGTAGGACTCGAACCTACGACAAAGCGGTTAACAGCCGCTTGCTCTACCAACTGAGCTATCCGGGATCAGCGCGGTGCGACCCTATAGCGAACGATCCTGTGGGACGCAAATGCTCATCCATGCATGCCAGACAGGTCGCATTCTCTGGCGCCGCGGAGCGGTTGCTGTATGCTTGGAGCCGGCGCGAGAGTGGCGGAACGGTAGACGCAGCCGACTCAAAATCGGCCGGCGCAGGCCATGGGGGTTCGAATCCCCCCTCTCGCACCATCCCACCCGCCGCAAGCGCGAACGCCAGACGTTGGCCCACGCACCGCACTGGCCCACGCACCGCAATGGCCCATGCACCGCACTGGCCCATGCGACGCACTGGCCGGGATGAGATGCGCAGGCTCACCCGGCCCGGCGATAGGCCGCGATCGCCTGCTGGGCGGTGACCGCAGCCGGGGTGTTGGCGCCCAGTGCTCCGAACACATCGCCCACCAGCGCCCGCGTGTCGTCGGCCAGGGTGCGCGGCGGCGCGGTTCCCGCGCTGCCACTCGACTGATCGGCGCTCGCCGCCGCGCCGGTTGCCTGTGTGCGGCTGCCGTGTGCGGCATGACTCTTCCCCACCGCCACCGCCACCTTGGCGCCAAAGCCCGAGGAAGCGGCGGAGGCGGCGACGTGGCGCAGGGTCGCGGCGGCGCTGGTCAGGCTGCCCAGCGCGGACATCGACATGGAAGAAACCTCCTCGAATGACAGGCCTGGCACCGCAATTCCTATGCCAGCCGCATTCGCCGTGGTTCGCCCCGACACCTTCGCCCCGACACCTTCGCCCCGACACCTTCACCCCGGCACCTTCGCCCCGACACCTTCGCCCCGACACCTTCGCCCTGTCATCCCGCCATGCCGCCCGGCGGAATTTGCCGGGCGGCACGCCGGTTCCAGGCGAGTCCTGCCGGCCACGCTCAGCTTCCCACGGCGTCGAGCGCCTGGGCCAGATCGTCGAGGATGTCGTCGATGTGCTCGATGCCGACCGACAGCCGCACATAGCCCGGCGACACGCCGGTCGCCGCCTGCTCCTCGCCGGTCAGCTGCGAGTGCGTGGTGCTGGCCGGATGGATCGCCAGGCTGCGCGCGTCGCCGATATTGGCCACGTGATAGAGCAGCTTCAGGTTGTCGATGAAGCGCCGCCCGGCCTCCGCGCCGCCGGCCAGTTCAAACCCGACCAGCCCGCCCTGGCCGCGCGGCAGGTATTTGCGCGTCCACTCGGCATCCTGTCCGGTGGTAGTGGAAGGGTGGATCACCCGTGTCACCTCCGGGCGCTCCTTGAGGAAATTCGCCACCGCCAGCGCGTTGTCGCTATGCGCCTTGATCCGCAGCGTCACCGTCTCGATGCCCTGCAGGAACAGGAAGGCGTTGAACGGGCTGAGCGCCGCGCCCAGGTCGCGCAGCAGCGTGGTGCGCGCCTTGATGATGTAGGCGACCGGGCCGATCGGCTTGACCGCCTGCGTCCACACCGCCCCGTGATAGCTCGGGTCGGGCGTGTTCAGCGCCGGCTGGCGGGCGGCATTGCCTTCCCAGTCGAAATTGCCGCCATCGACGATGATGCCGCCGATCGAGGTGCCGTGGCCGCCCAGGTACTTGGTCAGCGAATACACCACCACCGCGGCGCCATGCTCGATCGGCTTGACCAGGATCGGGGCTGCGGTGTTGTCCACGATTAAGGGAATGCCGAAGCGGCGGCCGATGTCGGCGACCTCGGCGATCGGAAACACCCGCAGCTTCGGGTTGGGCAGGGTCTCGGCATAATAGGCGCGGGTGCGGTCGTCGGTGGCGCGGGCGAAGGCCTCGGGGTCGGAGGGATCGACGAAGCGAACCTCGATGCCCTGGTCCTTCAGCGTGTTCTGGAACAGGTTCCAGGTGCCGCCGTACAGATCGGTGGACGACACGATGTTGTCACCGGCGCGCGCCAGGTTCTGCACCGCGAAGGCGCTGGCCGCCTGGCCGGACGCAACCGCCAGCGCCGCCACCCCGCCCTCCAGGGCCGCCACGCGTTTCTCCAGCACGTCGGTGGTGGGGTTGCCGATGCGGGTATAGATGTTGCCCAGTTCGGCCAGCGCGAACAGGTTGGCGGCGTGCTCGGTCGAATTGAACTGGAACGACGTGGTCTGGTAGATCGGCACGGCGACCGCCGTGGTGGCGGGATCGGCGCGCCAGCCGGCGTGCAGGGCGAGCGTTTCGGGATGGGTGGTCATCTGGGCCTCCATTTCATGACTTGTGTTGAAGCTTATTGCACGGCGCCAGGCAAGTATCTGTTGTAATATACGACAGCAGACCGTACATCTTTCGCCGCCGGCAAGGCCCCCGACGCAAGTCATGGGGTCCAGGGGGCCACTGCCCCCTGGCGGGTCCAGGGCAGAGCCCCGGCCTTCCTTCCTTCGCAGGAGCACCAATGCAAGTCTTCCGTCCCAAGCCCAACGCCATCCGGGAAATTTTTGGTCGCCCCCGCGCGGTCATCGGCGTCATCCATTCCCGCCCCCTGCCGGGTGCCCCCGCCTATGACGGCGAGCCAATGGAAAACATCATCAACTTCGCACTCGCCGAGGCGGCGCGCTATCGCGATGGCGGCGTTGACGGCCTGATCGTCGAGAACCATGGCGACATTCCCTTCGCCAAGCCCGACGCGCTGGGCCCGGAAACCGCGTCCTGCATGGCGGTGATGACCCGCGCGGTGCGTTTGGCCAGCGGCCTGCCGGTCGGGGTGAACGTGTTGGCCAATGCCGCCGTGCCGGCGCTCGCGGTGGCCAAGGCGGCGGGAGCGGCGTTCGTGCGCGTCAACCAGTGGGCCAACGCCTATGTCGCCAACGAAGGATTTATGGAAGGACCGGCCGGTGCGGCCGCCCGCTACCGCGCCTGGCTGCACGCCCGCCACGTGCGCATCTTCGCCGACGTGCACGTCAAGCACGGCGCCCATGCCGTCGTCGCCGACCGCTCCATTCCCGAACTGGCGCGTGATGCCGAGTTCTTCGATGCCGACGTGGCGATCGCCACCGGCCAGCGCACCGGCGACGCCGCCACGCTGGAGGAACTCGCCGCCATCGCCGCCGGTTGTTCGCTGCCGGTCGCGGTGGGATCGGGGGTCACGCCGGACAATGTCGGCGAGATTTTCACTCTGGCCGCGGCGGTCATCGTGGCCAGTTGGCTGAAGCGGGACGGCGTGTGGTGGAACGAGGTCGATCCTGACCGCCTGCGTGTCTTTATGACGGCCGCCAACCGCGCCCGGGCATGATCGCGGACCGCGACCCTGCCCCGTGGCGCGGGACCGGCCCGGACTACACTGTCAGCCCGGACGCCACCGTCCCGGAGGCGGCGCTGCCATAGGCCTGCAGCGCCTGCATGATGTCGGCGGCGAAGGCCTGCGCCACCGTCTGATTGGCGGCCGCCTGACTGGTTGTCGACTGACTGGTTGCCGACTGACTGGTGGCCGACCCCGGCGTCGTGGACGATGCGTTTGTCGTCGTCACCGACAAGGTCGTTGCCGCCCCGCCCGTCTCCGTCGTGCTGCCGCCGTCGTCATGGTGATGATGGTGGTGGTGATGCGGTTGCGCCTCGCCGGTGGACGTTCCCCCGGTCGAGGCCTGGGTGGTCTGGCCGGTGCTGGTTTGAGCGCTTTGCAATTGGACCATCAGCGACTGCAGGTCGGTCGCCAGGTGCTGTTCGGGGGTAAGCGCGGTCGTGGTCGTGGTCGAACCTGTTCCGGAGCTTGTTCCGGTGCCGGTCGTCGATGTGGCCGCCGCGGCGGAGCCGCCACCCTGGGCCTGAACCAGCATGGCCTGGATGTCGGCCGAAAGTTGCTGGAACGGATTGGTCGCGCCGGTCGCCGCGGAACCGGTGGCGGAGGGATCGGTTGTCGCGAAGCTCGGCCCGGACCAGCCGGCGGCCGAACCATCCTGCGTGGCGGTGCCGGTCTCGGCGGAGAAGGCGGCAAAGCCGCCCCAGGTTGCGCCGGCACCCGATTGCGGCGCGAACGACGCCATCCAGGCATTGGAGGTGATACTGCTGATGGACACGAGACCGGGCTCCTGTTGTTGCGGTGCCGCCGTGTTGTGCTTCGCCGCGCTCGGTCAAACGTGCCTGTGCGGGGAAGCGGGTCGGCCGACCTGTCAGCAACCCGCGTGCCAGCAGCCGAGCGTTGGGTTTCCGCCGCCAGCGGCCGGAGATGCCGGGCAATCCCTGCCCGGCGGGGCGAACCTGCCGGCACAAACTGCCGGGTGGCCGCGGCGTCCCCTGAGACCCCTTACGCCTCCACCACCTTGGCGCGGAACAGCCTCGCCCAGCCGTCCAGATCCTCCAGCATCAGCGTCGCCACCGTCACCAGCGCGGTGCCCAGAGCCTGGGAGGCCAGCGGAGCGGCGGCGTCGATCTCCTCGATCTGCCTCCGTGCCTGGCGCATCGCCTTCAGCATGGCTTCGGACTGCTCGGCCAGCAGTTCGAGCTCGGCATAGGCGCGGATGCCCACGAAGCAGGCCGAGGCGGCGGTCAGGATGAACCCGGTCACCGCCAGCACTGCCAGCCACGTCTCCACAGCGCCGGCCGCTCCCTCCGCGGGGAGAAGCTGCAGCCCGAGTTTCGCCGCCACCATCACGAGCAGCAGCAGGAACACCGACTCGCCCAATTTTGCCAACCGCCGTCCGGCGCCTGACGACTGGGCGGCCCGGGCCTCGTGATAGGCGATCTGGTCGTCCACCAGATCGTGCAGCGCGGCGCTGCGGGCGGCTTCGATCCGCGCGGCGTCGAGCGTGCCGGTGGGCAGCGGCGCGCCGCGCAGCCAGGCGCTGAACAGCCAGGGCACCCAGGCGCTGTCATCGGCTGGCGCCGTGTCCGCCTCGGCTGCCGGCTCGCCGGTGGCCCAGGCGCTGGCGCGCGGCACCACCCAGCCGAGCGGCGCCAGCACCTGCTGCTTGCGGCACAATTCGGCGAGCAGCCGGTATTCGATGGCGCGCCGCTGCCATCCGGCCACCCCGTCGGTCATCACCAGGGCGCCGATCAGCGCCAGCGAGGCCAGTTCCACGACCGTGCCGATGGCCTCGGACCCGGGCAGCTCCCTTGCGGCCGAGGCCAGCCCGGCGGCCGCCAGCGAAAGCGCCGCCAGCACGAACACCCAGACATAACTGGAGCGGTAGCGCGCGGCATATTCCCCGGCCCGTTCGTCGGCCGGCCGGTAATGGCCGAACCAGAGCGCGGCCAGCGTGTCCGCCGGCTGACGCGGCGGCGTCCACGGCGCCGCGCGGCCGCTGGCCATGCTGCGCATCAGCCAACCATGCATCCGCCATGGTCCCCACACAGGATGCGGGCGCTCGCGCAGGAACGACTCGAGCGGCGAGGCCGGCGGCGGGCGCCGCAGCCGCCGCGCTGCGCCGTGCCAGGCGATCCGCGCCCGGTGGCCGAGCGCATGCAGCAGGCTGTGGTGGCCGCCATGCGCCGGCGGGGGCGGCGGCCGCAGCAGGCGCTCGAGATACAGCGCAAGGGGCGTTTCCACCGCCCGCGCCGGGGCGCCGGCGCGCAGGTCGTGCATGTCCTCCACCCAGCGCGGCCGGGCGTCCGGGTCGGTGGCGTGCAGCCAGACCACCGGCGGACCGAGGCGGGCGGCGTAGCGGATGGTGTCGGCGGTGCCGCCTTTGCCGGCGCCGGGGTGACCGTTCCAGATGCCGATCAGCAGGTCGCAGTTGCGCGCGATCAGCCGCCCCACCGCTTCATAGCTCAGCGCCTCGTCGTCGCCGCGCCCGCCGTCGAGCGCCAGCACCCGCCCCTCGGCCCGCGCCAACAGCGCGTGAAAGGCGGCCCGGCTATCCGGAGCGGCGAAATCCTTTTCGTATTCCGCCGCCGCGAACGGCAGCGGGCACACCAGCGCGAACCCTTCGTCCAGCGCAACCTCCGCCACCAGCCGGTCGGCCCCCTCGGCGACCGCGGAGAGCAGCGACAGCCGCGGCGGCGCGGACGCATGGCGCCTGGCCTCCGCCGCCAGGCTGCGCAGCAGACCAGCGACCTCGGCCCGCAGGCGCGGCACCTGGGCCGCATCGAGGGCACGGGCGCCGGTGACGCCGACGCGCAGCACGGGCTCCGGCAGGGCGGTCGAGGTGGTCATGGGCTTGCTCCGGGGGGCTGGCGTGAAGCGCGCGGGAGGAGTGTGCGGCCGGCATCGTTACAAAACTGACCCCGGCGGGCAAGCCGGCGCACGCGGCACCGCCAGGATTGCGGGATAGCGCAGAGCTGACCGGCCGCGCCCGCATCCCGCCCCTTGTGCCGCGCCCGCCGCCCCATATAACCCGGACATGGACGCGCCCTTCCTCAAGATGCACGGATGCGGAAACGACTTCGTGGTGTTCGATGCCCGCACCCGCGCGCTCGGCATCACCCCGGCGCGCGCCGCCGCCATCGCCGACCGCCGCACCGGCATCGGCTGCGATCAGGTTATCATTTTAGAATCCGCGCCCGCCACTGCCGATGTGGTCATGCGCATCCGCAACCCCGACGGCTCCGAGGCCGGCGCCTGCGGCAACGCCACACGATGCGTGGCCGCGCTGCTGACGGCCGAAACCGGGCGCCCCACCTCGGTCATCCGGACCATCAGCGGCGACCTGCCAGCCGAGACCCAGCCGGACGGGGCCGTGACCGTGGACATGGGGCCGCCGCGCCTGGACTGGCACGCCATCCCGCTCGCCGGTCCCGCCGATACGTTGCACCTGGACCTGACGGAGGGGCCGGTTGCCGACCCCGCCGCCTGCTCCATGGGCAACCCGCACGCCACGTTTTTCGTGCCCAACGTCGCGTCCCTGCCCATTGCCGAGATCGGCCCACACCTGCAACACGCCGCCCTGTTCCCCGACCGCGCCAACATTGGCTTCGCGCAAATCCTCGCCCCCGACCGCATCCGCCTGCGCGTCTGGGAGCGCGGCGCCGGCCTGACGCGCGCCTGCGGCTCCGGCGCCTGCGCCGCCCTGGTCAATGCCGCCCGCCGCGGCCTGACCGCCCGCCGCGCCGCCGTGCTGGTCGATGGCGGCGAACTGGTCATCGAATGGCGCGCCGACGGCCACGTGCTCATGACCGGCCCCGCCGTCACCGTGTTCCGCGGCAGCATCGACCTGGAGGCACTGCCCGCATGAGCCTGCGCGTGCTCACCTTCGGCTGCCGGCTGAACAGCTTCGAGAGCGAGGTCATCCGCGGCCACGCGTCCGGCCTGGACGACACCATCGTCGTCAACACCTGCGCCGTCACCGCCGAAGCCGAGCGCCAGGCCCGCCAGGCCATCCGCCGCGCCCATCGCGAGAACCCCGACGCACACATCGTCGTCACCGGTTGCGCCGCCCAGATCGCCCCCACACGCTGGGCCACCCTGCCGGGCGTGACGCGGGTGCTCGGCAATGCCGAAAAACTCGCGCCGCAGTCCTGGGCACCCGGCGCCCCTTCGGCGGTGGCCGACATCATGACGGCAGCGGCCACCGCCCCCCAGCTGGTAACCGAATTCGGCGGCCGCGCCCGTGCCTTCGTGCAGGTGCAGCAGGGCTGCGACCACCGCTGCACCTTCTGCGTCATTCCCTTCGGCCGCGGCCCCAACCGCTCGGTGCCGCTCGGCGCCATCACCGAGCAGGTCCGCACCCTGGTGTCCGGCGGCTGGCGCGAGGTGGTGCTGACCGGCGTGGACATCACCAGCTACGGCGCCGACCTGCCCGGAACTCCGACCCTTGGCCAGGCCGTCCGCCGCCTGCTCGCGTTGGTGCCCGACCTGCCGCGCCTGCGCCTGTCCTCGCTCGACCCCGCCGCCATCGACGACGACCTCTGGCGCCTGCTCGCCGAGGAACCGCGGCTGATGCCGCATCTGCATTTGTCCGTGCAGGCCGGCGCCGACCTCATCCTCAAGCGCATGAAGCGCCGCCACCTGCGCGCCGATATTCACGCCACCATCGCCCGTGCCCGCGCCCTGCGGCCGGGCATCGCCATCGGCGCCGACCTGATCGCCGGCTTCCCCACCGAAACCGACGCCCTGTTCGCCGACACGCTCGCCCTGGTGACCGAGGCGGACATCCCCTTCCTGCACGTCTTTCCCTACAGCGAGCGCCCCGGCACCCCGGCCGCCCGCATGCCCCCGGTGGCACCGTCCCTGCGCCGCGAGCGCGCCGCGCGGCTGCGCGAAGCCGGCCGCGCCAACGCCGCCCGCTTCTTCGCCGCCCAGATCGGCCGCGTCGCCGCCGTGCTGGCGGAGACGGCGGACGGCGGGCATACGGAACATTTCGCGCCCGTCCGGGTGCCCGCCACCCCCGGCGCCCTGCTGCGCGCCCGGGTCACGGCGGCCAACAACGTCGGATTGCTGGCGGAGCCCGCCTGATGGCCCTCGGTTTCTTCTCGCGCCTCAAGGACGGGCTGTCCCGCAGCACCCAGAAGCTCACCGAGAGCATCGGCTCGGCGCTGACCAAGCGCACGCTGGACGAGGAATCGCTGACCGACCTGGAAGACGCCCTGGTCGCCGCCGACCTCGGCACCGATGTCGCCACCCGCATCATCGCCTCCTTCCGCAGCACCCGCTTCGGCATCGAGGTGACCGACGAAGAAATCCGTGCCGCCCTCGCCCAGGAAATCGCCGCCATCCTCGCCCCGGTCGCGGTGCCGCTGGTCATCGACCGCGGCCTCAAGCCGCATGTGGTGCTGGTGGTGGGCGTGAATGGCAGCGGCAAGACCACCACCATCGGCAAGCTCGCCCAGTTCTACGCCGAGCAGGGCATGCGCGCCGTGCTGGTGGCCGGCGACACCTTCCGCGCCGCCGCCGTCGAGCAGTTGCAGGTCTGGGGCCAGCGCACCGGCGCCCCCGTGGTCTCCGGCGCCCCCGGCGCCAACTCCGCCGGCCTCGCCTTCGACGCCCTCACCCGCGCCCGCGCCGAAAAGGCCGACGTGCTGCTGGTGGACACCGCCGGCCGCCTGCACAACAAATCCGTGCTGATGGAGGAACTGCGCAAGCTCATCCGGGTGATGCGCAAGCAGGACCCCACGGTGCCGCATTCGGTGCTGCTGGTGCTGGACGCCACCACCGGCCAGAACGCGCTGCAGCAGGTGAACGTGTTCAAGGAGATGGTCGATGTCACCGGCCTGGTGGTGACCAAGCTCGACGGCAGCGCCCGCGGCGGGATCGTGGTGGCGCTGGCGCAGGAATTCGGGCTGCCGGTGCATGCGGTGGGGGTGGGGGAGAAACTGTCCGACCTCAGGCCGTTCGACCCGATGGAGTATGCGCGCGGGCTGGTGGGGGCGGCGTAGGGAGCCCTCGGCGCGGCCGGCAACAAAGCCAAGGGTTCCACGCTGCCCCTTTTCTCAGGGCAGCGGCCAGTCGGCGATATACCTGATGGAGGCGCGATGTCCGCTCCAATCGACCTCCGCCACCTCCTCAACCGACCAGACATCCACCTCGCCCAAAGTGTGACCATCGCGGTCGACCAGCCGGACAATGCCCGGCGCCTCGGCGGCCTGCCCGGGGAACCTGACAAATAGGGGTTGGCTCAGCACGATAACCCGGTAGGCGCCGTCCGGCCGCTCGAACACCCGATAGGTTTCCAGCCTGAAGGCGACAAACCAGATAGCGGCACAGCCGGCCAGGACCGCGACCGCAAATCCAGCGAGGAGGCACCGTTTCAGGGACATCACCGACGATACCGCGTGGGCGTGCGCGCCACAAACCTATGCCGCGGACGCTTCCCCAACAGGGGTCACGCCATGGAACATGCTGGAATCGCAGGCACATCCACTTCTCCACCGGTACCCGGGTCGGCGGCAAAGGCGGGTGAACGTGTTCGAGGAGATGGTGGATGTCACCGGCCTGGTGGTGACCAAGCTGGACGGCAGCGCGCGCGGCGGGATCGTGGTGGCGCTGGCGCAGGAATTCGGGCTGCCGGTGCATGCGGTGGGGGTGGGGGAGAAGGTGTCTGATCTCCGGCCGTTTGAGCCGATGGAGTATGCGCGGGGATTGGTGGGGGTGGCTTAATGCCAGAGGCCCTGCCGGATGATCGCTTTCGGACACATTAGTTCGATCGGCCAAGCCGCGAGCACGATCGAGATCCGGAAGATTTGCGAGTTTTTTGTATCTGCCAGCGTTTTCTTAAACTGTGATCGCAACAATGGCTTCGCAAAATGATTGAAAGCTGCGAGACGCATTGCGTTCAGGGCACATATGCCGTGCCACCGCGCGAGCACACTCCAGCTTACGTAGGCCCGAGCTGAAATAGCCTGCATTCTTCAGGACTCGTTCCAATGCTTCCCAGGTGCCTCCCAAAATTCGGTCGGGATCTCGAAAGGCCGCTTTTTGTGGTATCGTTGCTGATACTTTAGGATACGCAGTTTTCACTGCCTGCCAGTCACCAAAGAACCAGGCCTCCAATTCCTCGACCGCAATGCGATTAGCGATCTGAAAATGGTTGCCACGACCTGCAACGTTCTTGCTGATCAGTCCTGATTTGGACGCGATAAACTCGAGCCGTTGCTTGAGGGTCGCGCAATCATCGTCGTCGCGATCCACCAATACCAAAATAGCCCAGTTTTCAGGTAGCCATGTCGAATAAGCAGCCAGTCGTATAGGCAGGTTCTTGAGTAGATCGTCCTTACACTGAAAACGTCGAATCTCGAATCCAATTCCCCCCATGATCTTAATAAGCAAATGTTCTAAGGCGGCCTCCATCGACGGCTCCTCGACAAACACTATCAGCTTCTCAATCATCAGCTTTGGCCTCGGTTAATCTTGCGCGGCGCTCCTTGGTTGATAAGTGGATCGCCCAATCCGAAATGGCCCTCCATCCAAAGATATCCTAATGATGCCCCTGCCTGCATGAGCTCAGAAATCCCCTGGATATCAGAAACCCTCACTGCTTGTGTAAATCCTTGCTCGTCGCGATAAAGTACACGCACTTCTTGGGCTCGCATAGCATTCAGCAGGAAAGGAGAGTGACTGGTAATCAACAACTGCGAGCGTTCGGACGCGGCCCGACATTCCTCCGCCAACTCGGGCAAAAGTCGCGGATGTAGAAAATTCTCCGGTTCTTCCATACCTATAAAGCGAGGTGGCTCAGGATCATAAAGAACTGTCAAATAAGCCAGCATTTTCATCGTGCCGTCGGAGGCGAACTTAGAGAGCACTGGCTGTTCAAATGGGGCATCCTTGATTTGCAGCAAAAGTCGCCCATCTGGCATCGGATCCGCTTCTACGCGCTCAAGTCTTGGTATACGCTTACGCAGAACGTCAAAAATTTGCTCCAATCTCTTTGGATGTTGCTCTTTCAAATACTGGATGACATTCGGTAGATTTTCGCCGCTCTTGCTCAAACGTTCCTGTGGGCCGGCTTCAGGTTGATTTCTGGTCTGGTCTATAGACAGATAAGAAACGTACCAATCGGTGATGAATTCACGTAAGGCCGCTATCCGCGGATGCTCCGCCAACTGCCCTAATGTGTTTGCCGCAATTAAGTCGGGGGAACGCAAGATGGTGTCTTTGCGCTGGTCTTCTGCATCGGGTAGTTCTCCGCTGGCGGCCTTGCCCGCGCCCCGCCGAAAATCCAAAAAGCGGAAGGGTTTGCCTCTCGTGCCGCGCCGCCATTGCAGCCATTCTTCGATCACCTCAGGACCCTTGCCACCTTCGTCGATGGCTAGGTGATAGGTGATGACGGGTGTGCCGGGAGCTTCACGGTACTTTAGTTCAAAGACGACCGGCCCGTCAGCGCCTCTAGTCTTTAGTTCTTTGCCACGCCCGCGGCGATCCCAAGCGTGGCGCAGACCGAACTGAAAACACTCTGACAGAAAATTGAACACATCAAATATTGTTGACTTTCCGCTGCCATTGGGTCCCAAAAGGACCGTCATCGGCGTTAAATTATCGAGCGAAACATCTCGCAATGCGCGATAATTTTTGACGCCTATGGATTCTATTCGTGGTATGTCGTTTTTATATTTCCTATTTAGTTCTTTCATTTTCTACCTCTCTTTCTTTTGCTTTGTTTTATCCAAAATATTATTTTGTCTCATGTGATGTTGGCGCAACCTACCTGCCTTATATGCAGCGCGGTCTTGGAGCCAACATTTCGTCACTGGTGGCAGTGTCCCTCCGGGAAATACTCGTCCACAACACAAACAGGATGCACATTTTATCAGCCCCACTGAGTGGCCTGGGCTGGCGTTAGCGCCAAAGGTGTCCATGGGCAAGGGATTACCGTGGTCTGCCGATGGAACGTCCGCATCTCAGCCGAAGCATTCATTGGCCAGCGCCGCCAAAATTGGCAAGAAAGCAAGGCCAGGGCTCTGCCCTGGACCCGCCAAGGGCCGAGAGGCCCCTGGACCCCATTCGTTTAGTCCACCTGTAGCAACTGGGCCTTCAAATACGCACTCTCCGGCAAATGCGGATGCACCGGATGGTCCGGCCCCGCCCCGGTGGTCGCCAAAATCCGCCCGCCACGCCGCGCCCGGTGCAGCCCCTCGGCAATCACCCCGGCAAACGCCTCCAACCCCGCATGGTGGCTGCAGGACGCCACGAACAGAAACCCGCCCGGCGCCACCAGCGGCGCCGCCAGCCGCGCCATCCGCCCATACGCGCGCAGCCCCGCCGCCTGGTCCTTCTTCGACTTCGCGAAGGCCGGAGGGTCGCACACCACAATGTCGAAAAGCTCGCCGGCCTGCGCCGCCTCGGTCATCACCTCGAACGCATCCCCCCGCCGCGCCTGCACACGCGCGGAAAACCCGTTCTCTCCCGCCGCCGCCAGTGACCGCTCCAGCGCCGGGGCGCTGGAATCCACCAGCGTGACCTCCGCCGCCCCCGCCGCCGCACAGCGCAGGCCGAAGGCGCCGACATGGCAGAACACGTCCAGCACCCGCGCCCCCGCCGCCAGCCCCGCCACCAGGTCGCGATTGCGCCGCTGGTCGAAAAACCAGCCGGTCTTCTGTCCCGACAGCGGATCGACCGCGAACCGCACCCCGCCTTCCTGCACCGCCGCGGTCGCGTCATCGCCGTGCAGCAGCGCCACCTCGAGGGAGAGCCCCTCATGCGCCCGCACCGGCAAATCGTTGCGCGCCACCACCGCCCGCAGGTCCAACTCCGCCAGCAACGCGGCGACGATCTCCGGCGTCATGCGGTCAGCCCAGGCGCTGTTGGCCTGCAGCACCGCCACATCGCCATAGCGGTCGATCACCAGCCCCGGCAGCAGATCCGCCTCGGCATGCACCAGCCGGTGGAACGGAGCATCCGTGATGCGCGCCCGCAGCGCCACCGCGGCGGCAATGCGCCGGCGCACCCAGGCGGCGTCGATGCTGGCCGTCGGGTCGCGGTCCAGCTTCCGGGCACCGATCAGGCTGTGCGGGTTGTAGGCGAAGGTGCCGAACCGCCAGCCGTCATCGCCCTCCAGCCGCACCGGCGACCCGGCCGGCATCTGCCGCAACGCCGGCTCCATGCGAATTTCATTGGAAAAGGCCCAGGGGTGGCCGGATTTGAGCCGGCGCTCCTGGCCGGGGTTGAGGCGGATCAACGGGTGCTCGGTCATGCGCGCCCCAGGGCGGAGGGTGAAGGAAGGAAGGCCAGGGCTCTGCCCTGGACCCGCCAGGGGCCGGGAGGCCCCTGGACCCCGCTACTTAAACAGTTCCCATGAAGAGGGCGGTGAACCGGTTCACCGCCTCACCCCCCTCTTCATGAGAACCGTCTAAAAGGTATGGGTTCCAAGGGCCTCTCGGCCCTTGGCGGGGTCCAGGGGCAGAGCCCCTGGTCTTTCTTGCCTGCCCCGCGCCTCAGCGCACATACACGCGCACCTCGCGCACCGGGTTGCCGGGGTCGCCGCGCAGGCTCAGCCGCAACTGTTCGGGCGGTACCCCGGCGGTGGCCAGCGTATCTGCGACCGCGCGCGCGTCATCGGCGCCACGGCGGACGAACTCGTCCTGCTCGGTCTGCGGCGCGGCGGTCGGCACCGGCGTTACCACCTCGAACACCGCCGAGGGTTTGCGGGCGAGCGCGTCCTCCGCCGCCTGTGCCAGCACCCGGGTGAGGTCCACGTCCGGCTGGTCGTAGCGCACCACCACCAATGGGAGCGGCGGCAGGCTGGTTTCGGCTACGTCGGCCTGGCTCGGCGCCACCGGCTTGCCGCCAAACCAGCGCGCCACCGTGCGCTGGTCCACCAGCGTGCAGCCGCACAACAGCAACGACGCCAGCAGCAGCGAGGCGGACGGATAGATGCGCATGCGCGGCAAGCTTGCAGGAAGTGACGCCGCGGGCAAGATGCTGCCGAACCGGTGCCGGGAGCGTCGCATGGGCGTGCAGCAGACCAACCAGCGGATCGACGGGGTGCGCCTGTGGGACAGCCTGATGGACATGGCCCGCATCGGCGCCACCGCGAAAGGCGGGGTGCGGCGCCTTGCTTTGACCGAGGTGGACCGCCAGGGCCGAGACCAATTCCGCGCCCTGTGCGAAGCCGCCGGTCTGGCGGTCCGGGTGGACGCCATCGGCAACATGTTCGCCCGCCGCGAGGGCAGCGACCCCACCCGTGCCCCGGTGCTGTTCGGCAGCCATCTCGACAGCCAGCCGAGCGGCGGCAAATTCGACGGCGCCCTGGGCGTGCTGGCGGGGCTGGAGGTGATGCGGGCGCTGAACGAACTCGGCATCGTCACCCGGGCGCCGCTGGAACTGGTGAACTGGACCGACGAGGAGGGCAGCCGCTTCGGCATGTCGTTGCTCGGCTCGGGCGTCTGGGCGGGGGCCTACAAGCTCGACGGCGTGCGCGACCTCACCGACCTCGATGGCGTCAGCGCCGGCGCGGCGCTCGATGGCATCGGCTATGCCGGAGCGGTCCCGGCGCAGGTGTTTCCTGCCGATGCCTATTTCGAGCTGCATATCGAGCAAGGCCCGATCCTGGAAGCCGAGGGGCGGCAGATTGGCATTGTCACCGGCGCGCAGGCGCAGGTCTGGTATGACGCCGTCGCCCTCGGCCAGGACAGCCACGCCGGCACCACCCCGCCCTCGGCACGGCGCGACGCGCTGCTGGCGGCGGCGCGGGTGATCCTGCTGGTCAACCGCATGATGCGCGACCACGGCGAGGATGGCCGCGGCACGGTGGGGCAACTGGTGGTGTCGCCCAACAGCCGGAACGTGATTCCCGGCGAGGTTTGTTTCTCGGTCGAGTTCCGCCATCCCGATACCGAGGTGGTCCGGCGCATCGCCGAGGCATTTCCCCAGGCCGCGGAGGCGGCGGCGGCGGAATGCGGCGTGAAGCTGCACCTGAAGGAATTGTTCCGCTACGAAGCCCTGCAATTCGACCCCGGCTGCGTGGCGCTGGTGGAGGCGGCGGCGGCGAAATGCGGCTATTCGGCCCGCAGGATCGTCTCCGGCGCCGGGCACGACGCAGTGTATGTGGCCCGCCACGTGCCGACTGCGATGATCTTTACCCCCTGCAAGGACGGGCTGTCGCACAACGAGGCGGAAAGCATCACCCCGCGGCAAGCGGAGGCGGGGTGCCAGGTGCTGTTCGAGGCGGTGCTGGCGCGGGCGAACCGCGCGCTGTGAGCCGCCGGACGTGCCTCAGGCGCGGCCGGCGAACTGCGACAGCAGCAGCGGGTCGATGCGCATCGCCGCCAGCGCCCGCCGCCATTTGGTTTCATGCTCGCCGTCGAACACCAGCGCCGGGTCGGCGGGGGCGGACAGCCAGGCGTTCTGTTGCATTTCGGCGTCCAGCTGCCCCGGCCCCCAGCCGGCATAGCCGAGCGCCAGCACGCCCTGTTTCGGCCCGCCGCCGGTGGCGATGGCCTTGAGGATATCGAGGCTGGCGGTCAGGGCAAAACCGTCATCGACGCGCAGGCTGCCCTCGCCGGTCCAGTCCGCGCTGTGCAGCACGAAGCCGCGGGAATTGTCGACCGGCCCGCCGTTGCACAGGCGGATGCTCCGGGTTGGCGGGATGGGGTCGATGTTGAGCTGGCGCAACAGATCCTCGAAGCTCGGATTTTCCAGCGGGCGATTGACCACGATGCCCATGGCGCCCTTGGCCGAGTGGTCGCACAGATAAATAACCGCCTGCGCGAACCGCGGGTCGCCCATCGCGGGCATGGCGATCAGTATTTGACCGGTCAGCCAGGTGGCGGAAAGGTCAGGATCGGGGGATTTGCGTGCCATGGCGCATTATGTTGGACAGACTGGGCCGTGGCGCAAGCGCCGGACTTGAGGATCGGGTGAAGCAAGGCCAAGGCAGACCCCTGGCCTTGCTTCACCCGATCCCCCCGTGACTCGCGCCGCATGGACGGCTAGGACTTGGCGCCCACCTGCCGGCGGTGTGTCAGCCGGCGTCTGCACCAATGGGGAGCGAACCCGCGGATGAGTACGATCAAGGTCGGAGAACGACTTCCGTCGCTCAAATTGATGGTGGCGACGGCGGACGGGCCGAAGGAGGTCTCCACCGACGAGATCTTCAAAGGCCAGAAAGTGGTTTTGTTCGCCGTGCCGGGGGCTTTCACCCCGACCTGCAGTGCCAAGCACCTGCCGGGCTTCGTGCAGCATGCCGATGCGATCCTCGCCAAGGGAGTGGATCGTATCGTCTGCGTGGCGGTGAACGATGTGTTCGTCCTGGAAGCCTGGGGCCGCGAGCAGGCGGTGGGCGACAAGGTCATGTTGCTGGCGGACGGCTCCGCCGTGTTCACCCGCGCGCTCGGGTTGGAGCTGGACCTGGTGGCGCGCGGCCTGGGCGTGCGCAGCCAGCGATATGCGCTTGTGGCTGAGGACGGCAAGGTGACCCATCTGGCCATCGAGGCGCCAGGCGGTTTCGATGTCAGCCGCGCCGAGGTGATCCTGGCGGCGCTGTAGGGCCAGAGGGGGCGATGAACCGCTATTGCCTGATCGCCCCCGGCCATCCCCTGCACGGCCCCTACCATGACACCGAGTATGGATTCCCCTCGGCCGACGAGACGGTGCTGTTCGAGCGCCTGTGCCTGGAGATCATGCAGGCCGGGCTGTCCTGGGAGCTCGTGCTGAAGCGGCGCGACGGGCTGCGGGCGGCGTTTGCCGGCTTCGCGGTAGACCGGGTAGCGGACTTCGGCGAGGCCGAGCAGGCGCGGCTGCTCACCGACAAACGGATCATTCGCAACCGCCTCAAGCTGCGCGCCATCGTCGGCAACGCGCGGCGGGTGCAGGCGCTGCGGACGAGCCATGGCGGCTTCGCCGCCTGGCTTGATGCGCATCACCCGCGCGACAAGCCGACGTGGGTCAGGCTGTTCAAGCAGAACTTCCTGTTCACCGGCGGCGAGATCGTTGGCGAGTTCCTGCTCAGCCTGGGGTATTTGCCGGGGGCGCATGCGCCGGACTGCCCAGTCGCGGCGCGGGCGGCGGCGGCCGCGCCGGCGGGGATGCAGGCCTAGTTTTTCGGCGGGGCGCCAGACCGCCGGCCCGTGCGGCGCACGGGCCGGCGTGGGTTCTTATTGCCCGCCGCCTTGGCCGCCGGCGTTGGTCGGCAACCAGCTTTGCGGCGCCGGCGTGACCGACACCGCGAGCAACTGGCTGACCACGGCGGTAACCGTGTCGCCGATATTGAGCTTCGGCAGCAGCGCGATGCGGTCCGGTTGGGTCACGATGATGGTGCGCACGGCGCCGCCGGAGGGATCCACCACGTCGATGCTGTGATCCGCCAGGTCGATGCCGACGACGGTGGCGCTGATGCGCACCGCATGCAGCACATCGCCGCCCGGAACTTCGACGTTCCTGGCCACGGCGGTGGCGATCGCGTCGTCCGGCGCGGTCTCGTTCGCCGCGGTCAGCAGGAACGCGACCGAGCGGTAATATTTCGCATTGACCACGTCACCCACCTTCAGGCGGCTCAGGTCCACCAGATGGCCGACCTGAACGGTCGCGCTGTTGCCGTTGGCTGCGGTCAGGGTGATGGTGCGCGCCTGCGGATCGAGGGCGGTGATCTTGGCGTGGATGCTGATCGCTTCCGGGGTGGGGATGGGGCTGGTCACGCTGCCGGGCTGCGGCGCGATGCCCTGGGCGGTGGCAGGGCCGGCGAGCGGCAGCAACGCGAGCGCCGCGACGGCGGCGGTGATCGAGAGCTTGAGAGACTTCATGCTGTCCTCGGGGGATGTGAGTGGCCGATCGAACGACGCAACCGGGCCGACGCGACGGCGTCCGAGCCAGGGGAAATGGCACGTCCGGTCCCTATAAACCTGACAGATGGCCGGCCTCTTCGCTATGCAAAATCGGCATCCGGCGCAGTCTTCACGGCACCACAACAAGCAACAAAAACAGCGCCAGGATCACCAGGTGCACCGCGCCTTGCAAAACCGTCGCACTGCCGCCGGCCAGGGTCAGCCCGGCGACCAGGAAGGTCAGCAGCAGGAGAACCAGATCCTGCATTTCCAGGCCCAGTGCCAGCGGCTGCCCCAGCCACAACGAGGCCGCCGCCACCGCCGGAATGGTCAGGGCGATGGAGGCAAGGGCGGAGCCGAGGGCCAGGTTGAGGCTGGTTTGCAGCTGGTTCGCCCGCGCCGCCTTGAGGGCGGCCAGGCTTTCGGGCAGCAGAACCAGCCCCGCCACCACCACGCCCACGACGGCAGCGGGCTGGGGGGCCCCCAGCGCACGCACGCTCGCCTCCAGCGCCGGCGACAACAGCTTGGCGAGCAGCACCACGGCGCCGAGGGCAACCGGCAGCAGGAGCACCGAAATCAGGGTCCGGCGTCGCGTGGGCAAGCCGTCGTGGCCTGCCTCGCCGCCGGGTGCGGCCGTCAGCGGCAAGAAATGATCGCGGTGCCGCACCGTCTGCACGAACAGAAAAACCACGTACAGGACGATCGATGCCGCTGACGCGAACACCAGCTGCGACGTGCTGTAGAACGGCCCCGGGGCGGACAGGGTGAAACGGGGCAGCACCAGCGTGGCGGTGGCGAGCACCACCAGCACGGCAAGATAGGAGGCGGCCGCGCGGCTGCGGAATTCCGTTTCATGATAGCGCGCGCCGCCGAGCACGATGCACATCCCGACCAGGCCGTTGCACACCAGCATCACCGCCGCGAACACCGTGTCGCGCGCCAAGGTCGGGTGCGGGGCGCCGGGCGAGAGCATGATCGACACGATCAGGGCGACCTCGATGACGGTGACGGCGATTGCCAGCACCAGCGCGCCGAAGGGCTCGCCGATGCGCACCGCGATGACCTCGGCGTGGTGCACCGCCGCAAACACGGTGCCGAACAGGGCCCCCGCCAGGGCCAACGCTCCCAGCCCGCCGGCCGCATCGGGCGGCAGCACGGCCAGCAGGGTCCAGGCCATCGCGGGCAGCGCCCACGCCCAGGCCGGTTTCGCATCCGCCGTCATGCCAGCCCCTTTCCTTCCGCCCGGCCAGGCCGCCTTGGCGGCAGGTCTGACCGAGGCGCCGCGCGGACGCGGATTAGCATGCCGTCGCCGCGGGGCCACCCGGCAATCGGGGCAAGGGAGGCCAGGTCTCCGCCCCGTCGCCAGCGCGACTTCGCGCGAGGCGGTGGCTTCCCTGGAGCAACATCGGCCAGACTGGCGACGGTTGGCCGATAAAGTGACTGGATAAAACAAAGACCTAGAGCGCTCTGGCCGTTTACGGTCAGGGCGCTCTAGGGGGCGGGCGCCAGCGTCGGCCCGGCGGCGCCGGATGCTGGCGCGTACAGCCCGGCGCCATAGGCCAGCACGGGCTGCATCAAGGAGGTGATGGAGGAGTAGACCAGCCCCCCGGAGGCACTGTTGGCGAGCACCCAGTAGACGCCAAAGGCATCGATCATGGACAAGGTCTGAAAAGTCGCGTCCTTGACGAATGAGCTTGTGGCCAGTGACCACTGGCTCCGCTCCTCTCCGGCCAGCGAGGTGGCGACCGCGCGGGTCTGGCGTTCCAGGGTTGCCTGGCCGATCGCCCCCTGCGCCCGCAGCGCCTTCAGTGTTCGGACCGGGCGCGCGGCGAGCGCCTCCAGCGCCGTTTGTTCATCGCCCGGCCAGGGCAGCGCCGCCTCGGTGGCCGACAGGCGGCCACGCACGCCGCGCTCCATCGGATCCTGCAGCAGATCGGCCCAGGTCGCGAGCGCGGCGGAGCTCTCCACGTCCGCCGCGGGGAGATAGACGAGCAGATCGAGCACGTGCTCACGGGTGCGTGCCTGGGCACCGACCATGGCGAAGCCGTCCGGGCCGTATCCGTCCGGAATGGCGATCTGGCGGGTGATCAGGGCCTCGACCGCGGCGTCCCACAGCCTGTCCTGCGCCGGTTCGGCCGACAGGCGTCCGAAGGCGCAGAACCCGTCCACCCTTGTGTCGTAGCGGATCATGGCAAACCCGTCGCCGGCCCGCCGGCACAGGCTGGACATGCCGGCGATGACGCTGCGCGGCGCCGGTGTCGTGTGCACCAGGATCAGGCCGGCGAGGCGGCCGTTGCGCAGCCGGGCCAGCGCGGTGCCGGTGATGCCGGGGTCCTCGGTGCGCGCCAGCACTTGCCAGCCGTCGCCGGGAAGCGGCACGCCCTTGCCATCGATGACGAGTGGCGCCGGAGCGACGGCAGGGACGGAGAGGTTTACTGCCGCTGTCATCGGCGCTGCGAGAACCGGGCCCACCGGCATCGGCGGCGCGGCGCGCTGCCAGTCGAAGGCCATCTCATTGCCGAAATACAGCGCGGTCTGGGTGAGGCCCTGGACGACGGCGACCAGCATGCCGGTGTACAGGCTGCCGGTCATGGCCGAGGCGATGCCCGCCGAGGCCAGGCTGGATGCCACCGTATAGGTCGCCAGCGCACCGAGGGGGAGGCCAGGGGAGGGGGCGATGACCTCCGCCGCGGCGGGGTGGCCGCCGACAGGCCCAGATGGGTCTGCCGCCGACAGGTTTGGTCCCGACGGGTCTGGCCCCGACGGGTCTGGCAAGGATGGACGCCAGCCAGGCGGCTGGCGCAGCGCGGCCATGGCGCTGGCCGCGGCCGGCTGCGTCCAGCCTTCCAGCCGGCGCAGCGCCGCCTCGCGGTCCGGGCCATGCGCCGATAGGGCGTAGCGAATCTCCAGCATGTCGCGCCGGTCGCTGACCCGCACGCCGGCGAGCAGCGCCGGCCAGGGGAGCGTTCCCGCCGGCAGGCCTGGCAGCGCCGCCTGCAGCTGCCGCGCGTCCGCCAGGGCCAGCACGAAGGCGCAGGCTTGGAGCAGGTCATGCGGTTCCGCCGCGTGACGGAACAAAGCGTTCTCGTCGGCGCACTCCAGCGGCGGCCCCCAGCCACCGCCCACCGGCAGCGCATTGGTCTGCACCAGCAGTTTTTCATCGCCCGCGGTCTGCGCCGGGCGTTCCAGCAGCACGTTGGCGATGGCGCCGAACGGGTCGGCGGGAGCGTTCTGGCGGATCTGCCCGAATCCGGCGGCCGCGACCCGCCAGGGTCCGGGCGGCAGCGGCACCGGCTTGCCATACAGCGGCAGTGTGCCGGTGATCACCGTGCCCGGCGCCGGCGGCGCCTGCGCCGCGGCGTGCGGCACCCAGAGCGCGGCGCCCAAAATCGTGCCCAGCATCGGCCCGGCGGCCAGCGCGGCGGTGGCAATGGTCCGCAGCAGCCTCATCCGGGTTCCCTCTGTTGGATGCGTGACCGGACGGAACCATGCCGGCGGCCGGCAGCGCTGGCAACCACCGGTTTCAGGCCGCCACGCGACCGAATCCCGCGCGCCAACCGCATAACTTGTGCACACTGCGACGGCAAGGAGGAGCGCCATGCCCGAGGACCATAGCCGTCGCCGCACCATCGGCAACCATCACCTGCACCCCGAGACGCTCATGCTCGGCTATGGCTATGACCCCGCCCTGTCCGAAGGCGCGGTGAAGCCGCCGGTATTCCTGACGTCCACCTTCGTCTTCCGCACCGCCGAGGACGGGCGGGATTTCTTCGACTATGTCTCCGGCCGGCGCGAGCCGCCGGGCGACCGGTCGGCCGGCCTCGTCTATTCCCGCTTCAACCACCCCAACAGCGAGATCGTCGAGGACCGGCTGGCCGTGTACGAGGGCGGCGAGGCGGCACTGGTGTTTTCCTCCGGCATGGCGGCCATCGCCACCTCGATTCTCGCCACCGCCCGGCCGGGCGACGTGATCCTGCACAGCCAGCCGCTGTATGGCGGCACCGAGACGCTGCTGACGAAAACCTTCGCCGCCTTCGGCATCGGGGCCGAGGGATTCGCCGACGGCACCAGCGCGGCGGCGATTGACGCCGCTGCGGAGCGGGCCATGGCGATGGGGAAGGTGTCGGTGATTATGATCGAAACACCGTCCAACCCTATGAACACGCTGGTGGATTTCGCGCTCGTGGCGCAGGCCGCCGACGCTATCGCCACGGCGCAGGGGCAGCGCCCGGTGGTGATGTGCGACAACACCCTGCTCGGCCCGATCTTCCAGCAGCCGCTGGCGCATGGGGTGGATATCAGCCTGTACTCGCTGACCAAGTATGTCGGCGGGCATTCCGACCTGATCGCCGGCGCGGCCATCGGCGCGCGGGCCCGCATCCGTCCGGTGCGGCTGCTGCGCTCGGCGATCGGCACCCAGCTCGACCCGCATTCCTGCTGGATGCTGGGGCGCTCGCTGGAAACCCTGTCGCTGCGCATGCGCGAGGCGGCGCGCAATGCGATGGCGGTGGCGGCGTTCCTGGACGCCCATCCGCGCATTCGCCGGGTGCATGCGCTGGGGGCGCTGCCCGAGGGCAGCGCGATGCGCCGCGTCTATGATGCGCAATGCAGCGGCGGCGGCTCGACCTTCAGCATCGAACTGGCGGGCGGTCAGGCGGACGCATTCCAGGTGCTGAACGCGCTGCGCATCTTCCGCCTCGCGGTGAGCCTGGGTGGAACCGAGTCGCTGGCCAGCCACCCGGCGACAACGACGCATTCCGGCGTGCCGGCAGCGGTGCGGGCGCAGGAAGGGATCACCGACGGCACCATCCGGCTGTCGATCGGCATTGAACACGCCGACGATCTGATCGCCGATCTGGCGCAGGCGCTGGCGACGCCCGGCGGCGAGACGGCGGCGACCGGAAAGGTAAAGGCGAAACGAAAGCAGCCATAAGGGGCACCCGACAGCGGCGACGCCGCCCCGGATCCCGCCCCGCGCCTTCGCCACGACGTTCTGTGTTCCTGCACCCCGCCCGGGGCAAAGCGCCCGGACCCCGTATTTTCCAACGCGGCCACGCCGTAACGCGATCGTTCCTCACGCGTCATCCCCGCAGCGACGCCCCATGCCATAATGGCCGCGGGCCAGGAGAGACCGCATATGCGCGCCGACGCACAAGGGCTGCCGCTTTCCACCACCAGCGATGCCGCCGCGTCTGCCTTCAACGGCGCCGTCGCCGTGTACCTGAACTTCCGCACCGGCATGCCCCGCCTCGTCAAGACCGCGCAGCAGGCCGATCCCGACTTCGCCCTCGGCCATTGCCTGGGCGGCATCGGCGCCATGCTGGCCTATGACGGACGCTGTGTGCCCGCCGCCGCCGCCGCCCTGCAGCGCGCCCGCGACAGCGCCGCCGGCGCCACGCCACGCGAACAGGCCCACATAAGCGCGCTCGCCGCCTGGGTGGCGGGGGACATGGACCGCGCGATCGGGATCTGGGACGCCATCCTGGACGACCATCCGCGCGACATCCTGGCTTTCCGCCTGGCGCATTTCGCCAATTTCTGGGCCGGCCGCCCGCAGGACATGGTCGCCTCGGTGCGCCGCGTGCGGCCGCATTGGGACGCCAGCCTTCCCGATTTCGCTGCTGTCCTGGCCTGCCAGTGTTTCGCCGAGGAAGAGGCCGGCAACCTGCTGGCCGCCGAGCCGGCCGGCCGGCGCGCCATCGACCTCGATCCCGGCAATATCTGGGCCGCCCATGCGGTTGCCCACGTGCTGGAAATGCAGGGCCGCCGCCGCGAGGGCATCGACTGGCTCACCGGCCTGGCCCGGCACTGGGAAGGGGCCAACAACCTGTTGCACCATTTGTGGTGGCATTGTGCCCTGTACTATCTGGAACTCGGCCGGTTCGACACCGTGCTGGAGCTGTACGACACACGGTTCCGCAACCTCGATTCGCCGCTCACCCAGGCGATGCCCGATCTCTACACCGATGTGCAGAATGCCGCCTCCATGCTGTTCCGGCTGGAGCGACAGGGCGTGCCGGTGGGCGCGCGCTGGGAGGAACTGGCCGACAAGGCGGAAGCGCGGATCGGCGATTGTATCGCGGCCTTCCTGCTGCCGCACTGGATGATGGCGCTGACCGCCGCCGGGCGCGATGGCGCGGCGGAGCGCCTGCTCGCGTCGCTGCGCGAGCAGAGCCACGGAAATGGGGCCTCCGCCGCGGTGCTGCGGGAGGTGGCACTGCCGGTATGCGCGGCGGTGCGCGCCCACCGTGCCGGCGCCAATGCAGACTGCGTGGCTTTGCTGCGCCCGCTGCTGGGCGCCATGCACCGTCTCGGCGGCAGCCACGCCCAGCAGGATGTGCTGCACCAGTTGTTCCTCGACGCCGCCCTGCGGGCCAGGCAGGAGGACGATGTGCGCGTGGCCCTGGAACGGGCGGCAGGACGACACGTGGTGCCTCTGACCCGCCGGATCGGCTATCGCGACGCGGCGGCGCGTTATCCGCTTTAGCCGGCCAAGCAGCCGGGGTGCCGGTTCCAGATCGCATGATAGACTGACCTGATGCAGGCGCCCGAAGCCCCGATCACGCTGCCGGTGCCGACCCCGCCGGAGCAGCCGCTGCCAGCCTGGCAGGTGTTCCGCCTGTTGCGGCGCAACATCATCGCCACCTGGCCGCGCCCGGCCTACGAGGCGATGGTGATCCGCCGTCGTCTGTTCGGCACCGAGACGCTGATCGTCAACGAACCCGCCCTGGTGCGGCACGTGCTGATCGCCAATGCGGCGAATTACGAGCGCCCGCTGTCGATCCGGCGCCCGCTGCGCCCGGCGCTGGGCAATGGGGTGCTGTTGTCCGAGGGCGCCGACTGGCGCCGGCAGCGGCGGATGCTGGCGCCGCTGTTCACCCCCCAGCACGTCAGCCGGCTGCTGCCGCACTTCGCCGCCGCCGGCTCCGGCCTGATCGACCGTGCCGCCGGCGAGCGGGTCAATCTCGCCGATCTGCTGCAGCGCGCGGCGTTGGACGCCGTCTGCCGGGCGCTGTTCTCGGTGCCCGCCGAGGCGGCCGGGGCTGCCGGATTGCCGGAGCTGATCCGCGAGTTTTTGCACGGCGTCGGCCGGATCACGATCTGGGATGTCCTGGCCCGCAGCGAGGGCGACTTCACCTGGTTCATGCGCGGCCGGGCGGCCTTCGCGTCGCGCTGGTTCGCCGGCATCGAGACCGTGATCGCGGCAAGCCGGGCTTTGCCGGCGGGGGCGGCGGGGCGGGACGTGTTGCAGTTGCTGGGCCATGCGCGCGACCCGGAGGGCGGCGGCG
The DNA here is from genome assembly GCA_963804495.1 of uncultured Alphaproteobacteria bacterium. Classification (GTDB taxonomy): domain Bacteria; phylum Pseudomonadota; class Alphaproteobacteria; order Acetobacterales; family Acetobacteraceae; genus Rhodovastum. Next base: position 83,242 of record CAWDQN010000003.1, read on the forward strand.
CCCTGACCGAGGAGGAGATCGGCGAGCAGGTCGCGACGCTGCTGGCAGCCGGTTTCGAGACCACCGCCCGGGCGATGTTCTGGACCGTGTACCTGCTGGCGTTCGACCCACGGGCGCAGGCCGAGATTCAGGCCGAGCTCGCCGCGTTTCCACCCTCGCAGGCACGGACGCTGGCCGATCTGACCCGCTGGCCGGCGCTGCGGCGCGCCTTCCTCGAGGCGCTGCGCCTGTATCCGACCGCGCCGTTCATCAGCCGGGTGGCGCGCGGGCCTGACCTGCTGGGCGAATTTGCCATCGGCGCGGGCGCGGTGGTGATGGTGTGCCCGTGGATCATCCATCGCCACCGCCGGTTCTGGGACGCGCCGGATGCGTTCCTGCCGGCCCGCTGGCGGGGGCGCGAGGAACAGACCGGTCCGCATTTCCTGCCCTTCGGCGCCGGCCCGCGGGTGTGTCTCGGCGCCGCCTTCGCGCAGACGGAAGCCATGGTGCTGCTCGCCATGCTGCTGTCGCGCTTTGAGATCGTGTTGGACGACGAGCGGCCGGTGCTGCCGCAGGTGGTGCTCACCACTGTGCCGAGCGTGGAACCATGGTTCCGGTTGCGCCGATGGGGTCCCGGCTGCGCTGGTGCCTCGCCATGCCCGCCCCTATGAGGCTGAGCTGCGAACGCCAACTTCGTGAATTAATTGGATTCCGATCGGGTCACGGAGGTGGTAATGCTCCGGTGACGAACTGGAGAGTCTGCATGCGCGCGACGACGGGTTTTCTCGGACTGGCGCTGGCCGCCGCGGCGCTGACCCTCCAGCCGGCATCCGCGCAACCACCGCCGCCGCAGGACCAACCGCCGCCGCCCGATACCGCCGCGATCTGGACCCTTCAGGGCGAGAACGCCTCGATCAGCACGTCGAACCTGCCTGACCGGGACTATACCAACGGCATCCGGCTCGGCTGGACCTCGGGGGAGGGCGGCGCACCGGCATTCATGCAACGCATCGGCCAGGCGCTGTGGGGCGACGGGCAGCAGCGTATCGCGCTCGACCTCAGCCAGCAGATCTACACGCCGGACGACACCACCGCGATCGACCCGCCGTTGACCGACCGTCCCTATGCGGGGGTGCTGCTGGGCACGGTGTCGCTGATCCACGACGGCGCCAGCGCGCGCAGCGTGCTCGCGCTGGGCCTGGGCATGGTCGGTCCTGCGGCCCTCGCCGAGCAGGTGCAGGATGGTTTCCACGACCTCATCGGCCAGCGCCGCGACGCCGGCTGGGACACCCAGTTGCACAACGAGCCATTGGTGCAGGTGACCAGCGAGCGCACCTGGCGGTTGCCGATCGGCCTGGTGGGCGGGCTGCAGACGGATGCCCTGCCTGACCTGACGGCCTCGGTCGGCAATCTGCGCATTTACGGTCAGGCCGGCGTCACGCTGCGGCTGGGCCAGGGGCTGGACAGCGACTATGGCCCGCCGCGCATCCGCCCCGGTCTGACCGGCGGCGATGTGTTCCGCGCCACGCGGCCCTTCGCCTGGTATTTTTTCGTCGGTGCCGACGGGCAGGCGGTGGCCTACGACGTCACGCTGAACGGCAATCTCTGGCAGGACAGCCGCAGCGTGACCGTCACACCGATGGTCGCCGAGTTTCAGGGCGGCGTCGCGCTGATGTACGACGACGTGCGGCTGACCTACATGCAGGTGGTGCAGACGCAGGAGTATGCGCACCAGAAGGGAGGGCTGCACCAGTTCGGCTCTCTGGCGCTGTCGCTCCGTTTTTGAAGCTCAGGAATGGGTTGCAAGGGCAACACCCCGCCAGCCTCACCCCGCCAGCTTCACCCTGCCAGCCGGGCTGAAAGCACCGGTGCGCCGAGCCGTGTCAGCCGGGCAATGTCGCTCAACGTGTCCATCGTCAGCACCGCTTCGGCCAGCCGCGCCGTCCGCTCCGTCCCAAGCACCGGCGTCGCCAGGGCGTCGAACTTGGCGCGCAGGTCGCCGATGCCGGGGAAGGTTTCCGGCTCACCGGTCGGCACTGCGATGACCTTGGCGAAAGTCTCGCCACGCGCCACGATGGTCAGGCGTCCGGCCATCGGCCCCAGGGCCTCCATCGCCGCATCGTGCACGCAATGCACCTTCGGCATCAGCGCCCGCACTTCGGCGGTGCGCAGGTGCTGGTACGAATCCCATTCCAAGGCGCCCGTGACCAGCGCGCAGGCGATCACGAAGGGTCCGCTGAACTGCCCGTCCACCACGCTGTGCGGATCGGCTTTCTGCGCCGGCGGCTCGCCGATCAGCCGCATGCCGGCCTGCGACAGGCCGTAGGTGACGGAGACGATCTCCTCGGCGCGCAACCGGTGGTCGGCCCGCAGCGCCAGCGCCGCCTCGATGCCGGCATGGCCGTAGCGGCATGACGGGTATGGTTTCACCCCGGTTCGCATGATCTCGAAAACCCTGCCGAGCCCCTGCACGGCGCGTTCCGGCACCGGGTCGGGCGCATAGGCGCGCAGGAAGCCGAAATGCCCTTCCAGCGCGGCCTGGGGGCCGACGAACCCCTCGGCGGCCAGCGTTGCCGCGACCAGTCCCGACATCGCCGACCAGCCAACCTGAAAACGCTTGGTCCAGGCGCCGTTGGCCAGGAACTGCAGGCTGCCCGCGGTCTGGCTGAGGGCGATGCCGAGGGCGGATTCGATCCCGTCGGCCGCAAGCCCGAGTACCCGCCCGGCGGCGACCGCCGCCCCGAAGCTGCCGCAGGTGGCGGTGGGGTGAAAGCCGCGGTCGTAATGCGCGCGGGCGGGCAGGGCCAGCGCCACCCGGCAGCTCACCTCGTAGCCGGCGACGATGCCGGCCAGCACTTCGGCCCCGTTCGCCCCCGCCATCTCGCCGGCCGCCAGGGCCGCCGGAATGACCACCGCGCCGGGGTGCACCGAGGCTTCGGCATGGGTGTCGTCGAAATCGAGCGCATGGCCGAACGCACCGTTGAGAAAGGCGGCGCCGGCGGGAATCCAGCGGCACGGGTCGCCGAACACGCCGGCATGGCCCGCCCCGAGGCCGAGCGCCCGGGCGGCGGCGAGCATGGGTTGCGCGCTCTCGGTCTCATAGCGCCCGCGAACAATGTTGCCGATCAGGTCGAGCACCAGGCAGCGCGCGCGGCCCACAACCTCAGGTGGCAGCCCTGGCAGCGCCACGTCGGCGCCGAATCGGGCAAGGTCGGTGGTGATTCCCATCTCGTTTCCTCCGAACCTGTTAACCTTACACCCCCGGCCGTTCATATTGCCAGCGTGATCGGTCCGTGAACGACGCCAACATCAGCTTGTGATTGCGGCCGGCTTCGCCGCCGTGGCACACCGCCGCCATGTTGCATCGCCGAAGTCCTGCTGGCCGCCGCGTCCACCGCGTTCGCCGGAATTTCCGCCGCCGCGCCTGCCCTCGCGCAGGCGCCGCAAAAGCCAACCCGCGTTTCCACCCCGGAGGAAGCGGCCAGTTTCGCCCGCTATATCGCAGGGGTCGAGGAGGAAGCCCGCAGAAAGGGCATTTCGTCGGCCGTGCTCGAGAGCGCCTTCGCCGGCGTGCACATCAACTGGCGGGTCATTGAACTCGACCGCAACCAGCCCGAGGTGAAGTTCACCTGGGAGCAATACCGCACGCGGATCGTCAATGATTCGCGGGTGCAGCGCGGCCGTGAGCAATTGTCCAAGCACCACGACCTGCTGCGGCGGGTGCAGGACCGCTACGGGGTGCCGCCCGGCATCATCGTCGGCCTGTGGGGCCTGGAATCCGACTACGGCCGGCAGATGGGCGGCATCAACGTGATCGAGGCGGTGGCGACGCTGGCCTGGGAAGGACGCCGCGGCGCCTATTTTCGCGAGCAATTGATGGACTGCCTGAAAATCCTGCAGGCCGGCGACATCCCGGCCGACAAGATGGTGGGAAGCTGGGCCGGGGCGATGGGGCAGACCCAGTTCATGCCGGACAGTTTCCTGCGCTTCGCGGTCGATTTCGACGGCGACGGGCGGCGCGACATGTGGACCAGTTTCCCCGACGTGTTCGCCTCCACCGCCAATAACCTGGCGATGGAGGGGTGGAAGGCGGATCTGCCCTGGGGACTGCAGGCGCGCCTGCCCGTCGGGTTCGAGGCGGCGATGGCCGGGCGCGCCATCCGCAAGCCGGTGGCCGAGTGGGCCAGGCTGGGGGTTGTCTCGTTTGACGGCCGCGCCTTGCCGCCGGGCGATGCGGTGGCCTCGGTTATTCTGCCCGGCGGCATCCAGAGCGACGCGTTCCTGGTCAGCGCGGCCAATTTCCGCGCGCTGCGCGCCTACAACCCGTCCGACTACTACGCGCTGAGCATCGGCCTGCTGGCGGACCGGATTGGCGATTGAGGCGGACAGGTCCCCTGCTGCTGGCCGCCACTCTGGCGGCCTGCGCGCCGCAAAGCGGGCCGGCGCCGGTGCCGACCCCGGCCCACTACGTGGTGGGGGAGCCGTACCGGCTGGGCGGGGTCTGGCGCTATCCGCGTGAGCAGTTCGCCTACACCGACACCGGCCTGGCCGTCGTGGCCGACCGCGATCCGGGGCCGACCGCCGACGGTGAGGCGTTCGACCAGGATTTGCTGACCGCCGCCCATCGTACCCTGCAACTGCCGGCGCTGGCGCGGGTGACCAACCTGCAGACCGGGCGCACGGTGCTGGTGCGCCTGAACGACCGCGGCCCGGCGCCGCCGGGCCGGCTGATCGCGGTGACGCGGCGCGCCGCGGAGTTGCTGGGGGCGTCCGGCGGCGCCCCGTTCCGGGTGAGGGTGGAGGTGCTGGAGACCGAAAGCCGGCAGCTTGCCGCCAGCATGGCCGCGGCGGCGCCGTTGCAGGTGACCTCCGCCCCGGTCGCCAGCGTGCAGGCCGAAACCCTGGCCCCGCCGGCGGGCACGGCGCAGTCCGGCCGGGTGCGAATCGCCGCCGCCGGCCCGCCGGTGCCGGCGGCGGCGCACCCCGCCGCGGCCGACGCGGTGCCGTTGCGGCTGCCCGAACAGGTCTGGCAGACCGCCCCCGCGCCGGGGGCGCTGTATGTGGAATGCGGCAGCTTTGCCCGCCCCCAATATGCCGCGATCATGCAGCGGCGGCTGGCGGCGCTCGGCGCGCGCGTCACGACCGACCGAAACGCCCCGCCCGACTCCGCCTACCGGGTGCGCATCGGTCCGTTGCGCGACACGGCGGAGGCCGACGCCACGCTGGACCGTGCGCTCGCCGGCGGCGTATCTGATGCCCGCATTGTCGTGGACGATCCCTAGGCCATCCGAGTCCGCGTAAGGAGTCACCCCATGCTCAGCCGTCGTCTCCTGCTGGCGGGTGCCGCGCTCGGCGTGCCCTGCCTTGGCGTCACCGGCCCCGCCGCCGCCGAGCCGCGCCCGCCGCACGCGGGTGCGCATCCGCCGACCGGCCGCGGCGGGCGCAAGCCGCCCGACGCGGCGGCGCCGACCGGCAGCCCCGCCAACACGCCGCTCGGCCCGCTCGACACCGCCGCGCGCTGGGCGGTGATCCTCGACTTCACCACCGGCGCCACCTTGCTCGACAAGGACGCCGACGTGCCGATGCCGCCGTCGTCGATGACCAAGCTGATGACGATGTATATCGTCTACGGCCTGCTGAAGTCGGGCCGGCTGAAACTCGACCAGGAACTGCCGGTCTCCGAGCGCGCCTGGCGCATGGGCGGCTCGAAGATGTTCGTGCAGATCGGCTCGCAGGTGAAGGTCGAGGACCTGATCCGCGGCGTGATCGTGCAGTCCGGCAACGATGCCTGCATCGTCTTCGCCGAGGCGATCGCCGGCTCGGAAGAACAGTTCGCCGAGCAGATGAACCAGAAGGCGCGCGAGCTCGGGCTGGAGCACGCCAATTTCCGCAACGCCACCGGCTGGCCCGACCCCGAACAGCGCATGAGCGCGCGCGACATCGCCACCCTGGCCCGCCGGCTGATCCAGGACTTCCCCGAGTTCTACAAATACGACTCGGAAAAAAGTTTCAAATACAACAACATCGAACAGCAGAATCGCAACCCGCTGGTGCAGAAGGGGCTGGCCGACGGGCTGAAGACCGGCCACACCGACGACGGCGGCTTCGGCCTGGTGGCGAGTGCGGAGCGCAGCGGCCGGCGGGTGGTGCTGGTGGTGAACGGGCTGACCTCCATGCACCAGCGCGGCGAGGAAAGCGAGCGGCTGCTGGAATGGTCGTTCCGTGAGTTCGAGAACGTGACCCTGTTCACCGCCGGCGACACGGTGGAGCAGGCGCCGGTCTGGCTCGGCACCCAGCTGACGGTGCCGCTGGTGGGCGGGCGCGACCTGGTGGTGACCATGCCGCGCGCCTGGCGCAAGACCGCCAAGATCACGCTGGAATACGACAGCCCGATCGCCGCCCCGATCACCCGCGGCACGCCGCTGGGAAAACTGTCGGTGGCGGGGCAGGGGGTTCCCGACCTGCAGGTGCCGCTGCTGGCCGGCGCCGACGTGCCGCGGCTGGGCCTGCCCGGCCGCGCCCTGGCGGTGCTGACCCACTACGTCACCGGAAGCTGAGGCTTGCCGCCGCGCGCCGGCGTGTTCATCGCCCTGGAAGGGGGCGACGGCAGCGGCAAGACCGGCGCGCTGGCGCATCTGGGCGAGGCGCTGGGGGATTTTCCGGGCGGTCTGGTGCTGACCCGCGAGCCCGGCGGTACCGGCGAAGGCCAGGCGATCCGCGGCCTGCTGCTGGCGCGCGGGGCGCATGACTGGGAGCCGCGGGCCGAGCTTTTGCTGATCGCGGCGGCGCGGGCGCAGCACGTGGCGCGGGTGATCCGGCCCGCGCTTGCGTCCGGGCTGGTGGTGGTGTCGGATCGTTATGTGGGTTCCACCCTGGCCTACCAGGGCGCCGGGCGCGGCTTGCCGGAGACGGACATCCGCGCGCTGCATGTGCTGTCCACCGGCGATCTCTGGCCCGACCTGACCGTGCTGCTCGATGTCGCGCCGGAGCTGGCGCTGGCCCGCGGCCTGGCGCGGCTGCGCGCCGAAGACAGCCGGGAGGATCGTTTCGAATCCCTTGGGCTGGCGTTTCACCACCGGGTGCGCCGGAGTTTTCTCGCCCAGGCCGAAGCCGCGCCGGCGCGGCACGCGGTCATCGATGCCAGCCGCCCGGCCGAGGCGGTGCGGGCGGAGGTGGTTGCGGTTGTTCTCGACTTCCTCGGCCGCGGCCCTGGCGTGCCCGGTCAGGCCTGAAAGCAGGAGGCGGGGAAGCAAGACGCGGGCCCGACGATCGCCTGCCACCGCCAAATGATGCGCGTGGTGCACAAATAACCGTGAACCGGCGGCGAATTTCTCTGCTCCGGCGATCGCCCGTTGACGCAGATCAACGCCTGATTTGGCGGGACGGCGAAGAGTTAGACCTGCGGAAGGGGCCGCCGGAAACCGACGTTGGACAGTTTGCTGGCAAGATTATTTCTGATTGTCACGATCGCCCTGGTGCCCGCCCTGGGATTCCTGGCGTACACGGAAAACGACGCCTACCGGATTCGACTGCAACTGGTAGAGGACGAAGCGCTCCGCCTGGTGCGTCTGGTCGGCGCCGAACAGCAGCGGATCGTCGATGGGGCGGAGCAGGTGCTGAACGTCATCGCCGGCGCGCCGGGGGTGCAGGACAGCCAGCCGGAGCTGTGCCAGCGCCTGCTGTCCAACATGGTGCGCCTGGCACCGCGCTACAATTCGGCCGCGGTCATCGACCTGAACGGCCATTTCATTTGCGCCTCCGGTCCGTTCGATCGCAGCGCCGACCTTTCCGACCGGTCGTATTTCCGCGACGCCTTGGCAACGCGGGACTTCGTCACCGACGGCTATAGCATCGGCCGGCGGTCCGGGCGGCCGAGCCTGCACCTGGCCAGGCCGTTCAGGAACCGCGACGGGGTGGTGGCCGGTGTGGTCGCCGTTGCGCTCGACATCGGCTGGCTCGGCCAGCAACTCGCGCGACTGCCCTTGCCGGCGGAAGCCGTGGCCTCGATCGCCGACCGGAACGGTGTCATCCTCGCCCGGACGCCCGATGGGGCGCGGTATGTTGGTCAGTCTATCCCAACGGCGGACCGCTTCAGTCTGCACGGCGGGCAGATTCGCATCGCCCCGATGACAAGCCTGGACGGGCGCCAGCGCATCGCCGCCTATTCGCCGCCGGACGCCGACCCCTCGGGATTGCGAATTTGGGTCGGCCTGGACCGGGACATCGCCTTCGCCGCGGTGACCCGGGCCAACCGCACCGGGATGATGCTGATCATCGGCGGCGCCGGACTGGCTCTGGCGCTCACGGCCCTGCTCGGCCCCCGCCTGATCCGCCGCCCGGTCAACCGGCTGCTTGGCGTCGCCGATCGCTGGCGCCTGGGCGACCTCGCCGCCCGCACCGGCCTGGGCAAAGACCGCAGCGAGTTCGGCCGCCTTGCCGCCGCGTTCGATAGCATGGCGGCGGCGCTGGCCGCCCGCGAGCATGCCCTGCGCACGGCCCTTGAGAGCACCACCGACAGCGTGATCGTGTTCGATCGCACCTGGCGCATCACTTTTGTCAACGCGCGCGCGAAGGCGCATGTCGGGCAGGGCCGCGACCTGGTGGGCCAGAACCTCTGGGAGGCGTTTCCCGGAACCTCCGACAGCGTCTTTGCCGCCGGCTACCGGGCGGCCATGGAGGGCGGCAAGCCGGTACATACCGTCGGCTACTCGGCCGCGTTCGGCACCTGGTTCGAGGCGCACGCCTATCCATCGAGCGACGGCGTTACCGCGTTTTTTCGCGACGTGACCGAGGAGCGCCGCATCGCCGCCGCGCTGGCGGACAGCGAAAGCCGGTTCCGGCTGTTCATCGACCGCGCGCCGGCCGCCATCGCGATGTTCGACACCGAGATGCGCTACCTCGCCGCCAGCCGCCGGTTTGCGCTCGATTACCGGGTCGCGGACGGACTGCCGGAAAACCTGATCGGGCGCCTTCACTACGAGGTGTTCCCCGAGATCCCCGAGACCTGGCGCGAGGTCCATCGCCGCGTCCTCGCCGGTGAGACGCTGTCGGCCGCGGATAGCGCGTTCCTTCGCAGCGACGGGCGCAGCGACTGGGTGCGCTGGGAAATGACCCCCTGGCGGCGCGCCGACGGCACGATCGGCGGTGCCCTGCTGTTCACGGAGATCGAAACTGAGCGCAAGCAAGCCGAACTGGCGCTGCATCGGAGTGAGGAGCTGTTCCGCGCCACCTTCGAACAGGCGGCGGTCGGCATGGCGCTGGTCGGTCTGGATGGCGCCTGGCTGCGGGTCAACGACAGGCTGTGCGCCATCACCGGCCGCACGCGGGGCGAGCTGCTGGCGGGCACGTTCCACGATGTGAGCCATCCGGACAACCGCGCGGATGACCTGGCGTATTTGCAGGCGCTGCTGGCCGGAGCGGCCCCGGAGCAGTTGGAAAAGCGCTTCCTGCGCAAGGACGGCAGCATCGGCTGGGCCAACCTCTGGGGGTCGCTGCAACGCGACGCGCAGGGGCGGCCGGAGCACTTCCTGGCCGTTGTCGACGACATCACCGAACGCAAGCATGTCGAAGCGGCGTTGCGCGAAAGCGAGACCCGGCTCCGGCTGGCCCAGGAAGGGGCGGGCATCGGCATCTGGGAGCACGACCTCGCCTCGGGGGCGGTTTTCTGGTCCCCGGAGCAGTTCGCGCTGCACGGGGTGGACCCCGCCGCGGGGCCACCAAGCTTTCAGCAATTCCTCGATCTTGTCGAACCGGAGGACCGGGCGTCCATCGTCTATGCCAGCGAGGCGGCCGGCAACGCGAGCGACGACGCCGGCCCCGGACCCTGGCGGCTGGAGTTCCGCATCCGGCGCGTCAGCGACGGTGCCCGCCGGTGGGTGGCCGCCTTGGGGCGCGTGGTCAGGGACGACGCCGGGCACCCCTGCCGGGTGGTCGGGGTCAACTTCGACATCACCGAGCGCCGGCAGGCCGAGGAAGACCTCCGGCGCACCACGTCGCTGCTCCGCGCCGTCGGCACCTGCTCGCCCGATCCGATCTATGCGAAGGACACCAGAGGCCGCTTCCTGTTCGCCAATCCCGCCCTGCTCGCCGTCATTGGCAAGACCGCGGAGGAGGTGATCGGCCGCACCGAGGCGGAGTTCCACCACGATCCGGCGCAGGCGGCCGCGGTGATGGCGAACGACCAGCGGATCATCGACACCGGCCGTGCCGAGGTGGTGGAGGAGACATTCGACGCGGCCGGTCTGGGCACGCGCATTTTCCGGTCCGCCAAGGGGCCGCTGCGGCTGGAGGACGGCTCGATATCGGGGATCGCGGCGGTGTCGAGCGACATCACCCAGATCAAGCAAACCGAGGCGGAGCTGCGTCGCCTGACCGCCACCCTGGAAGCGCGCGTGCAGGCGGAGGTCGCCGCCGGCGAGGCGGCGCAACGGCGGGCTGCCCATGCCGAACGCTTGCAGGCGCTCGGCCAGCTCGCCGGCGGCATCGCGCACGACTTCAACAACGTGCTGCAGGCGATCGCCGGGGCGAACGCGCTGATCGAGCTTCGCTCGGCCGACGCGGCAGATGTCCGCCGCCTGGCGCGGCTGGCGCTCGAGGCCACCGAACGGGGGGCGGCCATCACCGGCCGTCTGCTGGCCTTCAGCCGCCGCGCCGATCTGCACGCCGAAAGCCTGGATGCGGCGACCCTGCTGGGTGGTCTGCGGGAGATGCTGGTCCACACGCTGGGGGTCGGCATCGACGTGCAGGTGCGGGCGGCGCCTGGTCTACCGCTGTTGCTGGCCGACAAGGGTCAGCTTGAGACGGTGCTGGTCAATCTTGCCACCAACGCCCGCGACGCCATGCCGCATGGCGGCGTGCTGATGCTGTCCGCCGCGAGCGAGACGGTGCCGCCGGAGGCTCCGGACCACCTGGCCGGGCCGCCGCCGGGGCGCTACCTTCGGCTGACCGTTGCTGACAGCGGCACGGGCATGGACGCGCCGACGCTCGCGCGCGCCACCGAGCCGTTTTTCACCACCAAGGGGGTCGGCGTCGGCACCGGACTCGGGTTGTCGATGGCCAAGGGATTTGCCGAGCAATCAGGCGGTGCCCTGACCCTCGAGAGCCGGCCGGGACGGGGCACCACGGTGACGCTGTGGCTGCCCGAGGCGGCTCCGGCGCGGGCCGGCGCGGGCGGTGTGGACACGACCGCGCCCGTGCTCGCCGGGTTGGCGGTGTCCGCCGGAGTGATGCTGGTCGATGACGACGACCTGGTTCGCGAAACCATCGCCACCTATCTGGAGGAGGAGGGGTTTCGCGTGCTGGTGGCCGGCAGCGGCACCGAGGCGCTCGCGCTGCTGGCTGCCGGGGAAAGGGTGGACGTTCTGGTGACGGATTTGTCCATGCCGGGAATGGATGGGATCGCCACGATTTGCGCCGCCCAGGAACGCCGCCCGGGTCTGCCCGCGCTGCTGCTGACCGGCTACGCGCATGAAGACGCCGTGCTGGCAATGGACGGGTCGGTCGGGGGACGGTTTTCCCTGCTCCGCAAGCCGGTGCGCGGCAGCGAACTGGTTGGCCGGATTCAGGGGATATTGAAGCAAGGCCAGGGCTCTGCCCTGGACCCGCAAGGGGCCAGCAGGCCCCTTGACCCCGCGACTTAAGACAAGGGGTCCAGGGGCCTTGGCCCTTGGCGGGGTTCGGGGCAACGCCCCGACACCCCGAGGTACCTCAGACGGAGTAGTACATCTCGAACTCAACCGGGTGCGGCGTGTGCTCGAACCGGTAGACCTCGTTCCACTTCAGCTCGATGTAGCTCTCGATCTGGTCGGCGGTGAACACGTCGCCGGCCAGCAGGAACTCGTGGTCGGCCGTCAGCGCGCCGAGCGCTTCGCGCAGGCTGCCGCACACGGTCGGGATGCCGTGCAGCTCTTCCGGCGGCAGGTCGTACAGGTCCTTGTCCATCGGGTCGCCCGGATGGATCTTGTTCTTGATCCCGTCCAGCCCGGCCAGCAGCATGGCCGAGAAGGCCAGATACGGGTTGGCGGCGGGATCGGGGAAGCGGACCTCGACGCGCTTGGCCTTCGGGCTGGTCGCATAGGGGATGCGGCACGAGGCGGAGCGGTTGCGCGAGGAGTAGGCCAGCAGCACCGGCGCCTCGAAGCCCGGGATCAGGCGCTTGTAGCTGTTGGTGGTCGGGTTGGTGAAGGCGTTGATCGCCTTGGCGTGCTTGATGATGCCGCCGATGTAGTGCAGCGCCGTCTCCGACAGGTCGGCATAGGCGTTGCCGCCGAACAGCGGCTTGCCTTCCTTCCAGATCGACTGGTGGACATGCATGCCCGAGCCATTGTCGCCATAGATCGGCTTCGGCATGAAGGTCGCGGTTTTGCCATAGCTGTGCGCGACGTTGTGAATGACATACTTGTAGATCTGCAAATGGTCGGCCAGCTTCACCAGCGGGCCGAACTTGATGCCCAGCTCATGCTGCGACTGCGCCACTTCGTGGTGGTGCTTTTCCACCACGACGCCCATTTCGGCCATGGTGGAGAGCATTTCGGCGCGCAGGTCGCTCTCGCTGTCCACCGGCGGCACCGGGAAGTAGCCGCCCTTGACGCTCGGGCGATGGCCCAGGTTGCCTTCCGGGTATTCCTTCAGGCTGGCCTGCGGGCCTTCCTGGCTGTCGAGCTGATAGATGCCGTAGTTCTGGCCGGTGCCGTATTTGACGCTGTCGAACACGAAGAACTCGGCCTCGGGGCCGAACACGGCGACATCGCCGACGCCGGATGCCCGCAGATAGGCCTCGGCTTTCTTGGCGGTGCTGCGCGGGTCGCGGGTGTACGGCTGGCCGGTCGAGGGCTCGATCACGTCGCAGACCAGGATCAGCGACGGCTTGGCCGCGAACGGGTCCAGCACCGCGGTGCTGGCATCCGGCAGCAGGATCATGTCGGACTCGTTGATCGCCTTCCAGCCGGCGATCGAGGAGCCGTCGAAGCCGAAGCCATCGGTGAACACGTCTTCATCGATGGTGGAGATGTGCTGCGCCGTGTGCTGCCACTTGCCGCGCGGATCGGTGAACCGGAGGTCCACGTACTCGACGGAGTGCTCCTTCAGCAGGTCGAGGACCTTCTCCACGTCGCTGTCCTTTTTACTCATTACCTCATCCCTCGTCCAAACGCCGCCGGGCGGCGCGCAGGGAACCGCCCCACGCGGCTCCCGTCGGCGGCCCCTTTACGTCGTTCGCAAGGAGGCCGGAAGTCGATTTCGTTCGTCGGCCGGCGCGATTTGGCCCGGCCGGTCAGACCGCATCCGGTCCGCGTTCGCCGGTACGGATGCGGATGACCTCCTCGATGGAGCTGATGAATATCTTGCCGTCGCCGATGCGGCCGGTCCGCGCCGCGGTCACGATCGCCTCGACCGCCCGCTCAACGAGGTCCTCATCGCAAACCACCTCGATCTTCACCTTGGGCAGGAAGTCCACGACGTATTCGGCGCCCCGGTAGAGCTCGGTGTGGCCCTTCTGGCGCCCGAAACCCTTGGCCTCGACCACCGTGATGCCCTGCAGGCCGACCTCGTGCAGCGCCTCCTTCACCTCGTCAAGCTTGAACGGCTTGATGATCGCTTCGATCTTCTTCATGCGTGTTCGCCCGGGTGGCGGGCGCCCTCCTGAAATGCCGGCAGCGCGATACTGGCTGCCGTTGCGGCGCCTGATGGTGGCGCCCCCACGACCGCCCGTCCTACCGGAAGCTAGAGCGGTGGCGCAGGTTTGCACGAAGCGTGCCACCCGGCAATGCGCAGTTGCTCATGCAGTTGCCTTGTCTTACGGCAGACCGGCCGCCCGCCTTCTGGGCGGTGCTGCCCGGTTTCGCGCCATCGGGATGCCCCCAGGGACGCGGCCAGGACGCCGTGGTTGAACCTCTCCGCCGCCGCTTCCATACTGACCTTCCATCATCAGGGCGCCCGTCCTCGCCGGCCGGGGGGCGCCGCCAGCGCCCGGCCGGGGAGGTCCGCCTTCGGTGACCCAGCCCAACGCTCTGTTGTCGGCGACCGGAACAACCATCTTCACCGTCATGTCGGCGCTCGCCGCCCGACACGACGCGATCAACCTGGGGCAGGGGTTCCCGGATACCGACGGGCCGGCGGACGTGGTGCGCGCCGCCGCCGAGGCGTTGCTGGACGGGCGCAACCAGTACCCGCCCATGACCGGCCTGCCGGAACTGCGCCAGGCGGTGGCCGCCGCCAACGCCCGCTTCTACGGGCTGCAGGTCGATCCCGACAGCGAGGTGGTAGTGACCTCCGGCGCCACCGAGGCAGTCACCGCCAGCCTGATGGCGGTGCTCAACCCGGGCGACGAGGTGGTGCTGATCGAGCCATTGTACGATACCTATCTGCCGGTGGTGCGCCTGCTCGGCGCGGTCCCCCGCCTGGTGCGGCTGCGGCCACCCGGGTGGGAGCTGCCGCGCGCCGAGCTGGCCGCCGCCTTCGGGCCGAAGACCAAGGCGATCCTGTTCAACACGCCGATGAACCCGACCGGAAAAGTGTTCACCGCGGCGGAACTGGGCGTCATTGCCGATCTGCTGGTGCGCCACGACGCTTATGCGGTGTGCGATGAGGTCTATGAGCACATTACCTATGACGGCTGCCGGCACATCCCGCTGATGACCCTGCCCGGCATGCGCGAGCGCTGCCTGCGCATCGGCAGTGCCGGCAAGACGTTTTCCCTCACCGGCTGGAAGGTGGGCTATATCACCGTCGGCGCCGCCCTGGCGGGCGTCGCGGCCAAGGCGCACCAGATTCTCACCTTCGTCACCCCGCCCAATCTGCAGCGCGCCGTGGCGGTCGGGCTGGCCAAGGACGATGCCTATTTCGCTGGCCTCGCCGCCGGTCTGGCGGCCAGCCGCGACCTTCTGGCCGGGGGGCTGGCGCGCATCGGCTTCGACGTGCTGCCGGTGCAGGGAAGCTATTTCATCACCGCCGATTTCGCCCCGCTGGGCTGGAACGGCGACGATGTTGCCTTCTGCCGCCACATCACCGAGCACGCCGGCGTCGCCGCCATTCCGGTGACCGCTTTCTACGAGGGCGCGGCCCCCAGCCACTATGCCCGCTTTGCCTTCTGCAAGCGCCCGGAGGTGCTGAATGCGGCGATCGCACGGCTCGCCGCGCATTTTGCCGGCGCCGGCGCGGCCCCGTTGACGGGCCGGGCGCGATCGGCGTAGACCGCGCGTCCACTGGGATGGCGGGCGTAGCTCAGATGGTAGAGCGCCAGGTTGTGGTCTTGGATGTCACGGGTTCGAGTTCCGTCGCTCGCCCCACCCCATGTTCCTCCGCGCCGTGAGATCATTCTGACCGAAGGACCTGGCCCATGCCGCTGACGGTCGCGATCGGGGGTCTGGGCACGATCGGGCTGGCCGTGGCGCGGGCGCTCGACTGCACCTCCGGGCCGGCCGGCGTGGAAGGGTTGCGCCTGGTGGCGGTCAGCGCCCGCAACCTCGACAAGGCGGCGGCCAATCTGGCCGATTTCGTCGACCCGCCTGAAATCGTCGAGCTGGAGGACCTGGCAGGGCGCGCCGATATCGTGCTGGAGGCGGCCTCCGGCGCGGTGTTCGAGCGCATCGCCGAGCCGGCGCTGCGGGCCGGACGGGTATTGGTGCCGTGCTCGGTGAGCGCGCTGCTGCCGCGGCTTTACCTGGTGGCGCTGGCGCAGCAGACCGGCGGCCGCATCGTCGTGCCGACCGGAGCGCTGCCGGGCCTGGACGCCGTGCGCGCCTGCGCCGAAGGGCCGGTGGAGAGCATCACCCTGGAGGCCCGCCGTCCGCCAGCTGGCCTGGCCGGGTCGCCGTACCTGGCGAAACACAACATCGACGCGCTTTCCATCACCACGCCGACCCGCGTCTTCGAGGGCAACGCCGTCGAGGCGGCTGCCGGCTTCCCCTCCTGCGCCAATGTCGCCATCGCCCTGGCGCTGGCGGGCATTGGCGCGGTCCGCACGCGGGTGGCGATCTGGGCCGACCCGGCGGTGGAGCACAGCACCCACACGGTGCGGGTGAGGGCGGAGGCGGCGCGGCTGAGCTTGACGGTGGAGAATGTGCCGAGCGAGGCGCATCCGCGCACCGGAAGATTGGCGCCGCTCGCCGCGATTGCCTGCTTGCGCGGGCTGGTTTGCACGCTGAAGCTTGGCGGCTGAGCGCAGGGGCAGGAAGGCCAGGGCTGTGCCCTGGACCCGCCAAGGGCCGAAAGGCCCCTGGAATCCATTACGTCCAGACTTTTTGAAAGGGGGTTACGGATGAACCGCCGGGATCTGCTTTTGTCCGCCGTCGTTTTGGCCGGCGCCAGCCACCGCCGCGCCGCCGCGGCCGACGACATCGTCGTCGGCGCCATCTACCCGATGACCGGCAATGCCGCGCCGATCGGCAACGACGCAAGGGTGGCGCTGGAGGTGATCACGGACATCATCAATTCCTCCCACGCGCCGATCCCCACCCTGCTCGGACACGGCGGCGGCCTGCCGGCGCTCGGCGGCGCGAAGCTGCGGGTCATTATCGCCGACCACCAGAACGACCCGCAAAAGGCCCGCGCCGAGGCCGAGCGTCTGATCACCCAGGAAAAAGTGCCGGTGCTGATCGGCAGCTACACCTCCGCCACCGCCGCCACCATCAGCCAGGTCGCCGAGCGCTACGAAGTGCCCTACCTGTCGATGGACAACTCCTCTCCCAGCCTGCACCGGCGCGGGTTGAAATGGTTTTTCCGCACCACGCCGCATGATGAAATGTTCACCGAGGCGATGTTCGCGTTTTACCGCGACATCGGCAAAAAAACCGGCCATCCGGTAAAATCGGTGGCGCTGATCTACGAGGATTCGATCTACGGCTCGGATTCCAGCAACGTCCAGCGCGCGCTCGCCCAAAAGGCCGGCATTACCGTGGCGGCCGACATCAAGTACCGCGCCAACTCGCCCTCGCTCTCCACCGAGGCGCAGCGGCTGAAGGCCGCCAACGCCGACGTGCTGATGCCCAGCAGCTACACCAACGACGCCATCCTGATGCTGCGCGCCTTCAACGAAATCGGCTACCGCCCGCGCGCCATCATGGCCCAGGCGGCGGGGTTTCAGGAGCAGGATTTCATCAAGGCGAGCGGCGCGCTGGCTGATGGCATCTTCAGCCGGTCCTCTTTCGCGCTCGACGCCGTGCGCGCGCGGCCGGCCATTCCGGCGGTGAACGGCGCCTATCGCGCCCGCAACGGCAAGGATCTGAACGACAACACCGCGCGGCAGGTGACCGGATTGCAGGTGCTGGCCGATGCCATCAACCGCGCCGGCGCCGCCACCCCGGAGGCGATCCGCAAGGCGCTGGTGGCGACCGATGTGCCGGGCGAGCAGCTCATCGTGCCATGGCACGGCGTGCGGTTCGATGAAAGCGGGCAGAATGTCGAGGCGTCACCGGTGATCCAGCAGATGACCAACGGCACCTACCGCACCGTCTATCCGTTCGACGTCGCCACCGTCGAGGCGGTGTGGAACGTCGGCGGCTGAGCCGGGAGTGGGGCTCGACATCATTATCCAGGCCGCCGCCGGCGGCCTGCTCATGGGGCTGATTTATGCGCTGGTGGCGGCCGGGCTCAGCCTGATCTTCGGCCTGATGGACGTGATCAACTTCGCCCATGGCGAGCTGATGATGCTTTCCATGTATGCGGTCTTCGTGCTGTGGGATGTGTCCGGGGTGGACCCGCTGCTGTTGCTGCCGGTGGTGGCGCTGGCGATGTTCGGCCTCGGCATGGGCTTGTACCGCGGCCTGATCGCCCGTGCCCTGTCGGTGCGGTTCAACCGCGGCATGGTGCAGATTTTCGTCACCTTCGGTCTGGCGATTTTCATTCGCGGCGCGGCGCAATTCGTCTTCGGCGGCGAATTCTGGTCGATCACCTCGGGCGTGGTGGCAAACCGCACCGTGCAGGTCGGCGAGGTGTTTCTTCCCCTGCCGCAACTGGCCGCGAGCCTGGTTTGTCTGGCCGCCTTCGCCGGGTTGTTGCTCATCAGCCGCACGGAATTCGGCCGCGCCCTGGAAGCGACCCGCGAGGACCGCGACGCGGTGGCGCTGATCGGCATCGACCGCGACCATATTTTCGCCCTCGGCTGGGGGCTGGGGGTGGCCGCGGTGGGCATCGCGGGGGTGATGCTGGCGACGTTCTATTACGTCTCGCCCAATGTCGGCGCCAATTTCGCGCTCACCGCCTATGTCACCGTGGCGCTCGGCGGGTTCGGCAGCCTCGGCGGGGCGCTGGTGGCGGGCGTGCTGATCGGCGAGGTGGAGGCGCTGACCGCGCTGGTGCTGGAGCCTTCGCTGAAGCAGGTTGGGATGTTCGTGATTTACCTCGCGGTGGTGTTGTTTCGGCCACGCGGGTTGTTTGGGACGTTGTGATGAAGAAGGAAGGAAGGCCAGGGCTCTGCCCTGGACCCCAATACTTAAGTTATGGGCTCCAAGGGCCTCTCGGCCCTTGGCGGGTCCAGGGCAGAGCCCTGGCCTTCCTTGCTTTCTGATGTCCCCCCGTCGCCGCACGGAACTCGTATCCGGCGCCGTGGTGCTGGCGGCCCTGGCGGCTCTGCCGCTGCCCATTGGTGACGTCTACACGCAGAACCTGATTATCATGACCATCCTGTTCGCCGGCCTGGCGCAGGCATGGAACATCCTGGGCGGCTATTGCGGCCAGATCAGCCTTGGTCACGCGCTTTATTTCGGCTTCGGGGCCTATGTGTCCACGCTGCTGTTTGTGCGCCTCGGCATCCCGCCCGGCCTCGGCATGCTGGCCGGCGGCGCGGTGGGTGGTCTGGGGGCGCTGCTGGTGGGCTGGCCGTGCTTTCGCCTGTCCGGCCATTACTATGTGATCGCCACCGTGGTCGTGGGCGAGATCGGCTGGCTGCTGTTCCAGAATTGGGATTTCATCGGCGGTTCGACCGGCATCTATGTGCCCTTCAAGGGCGAGTCCTGGGCGGCGCTGCAGTTCCGCACCGCCAAACTGCCCTATCATTACCTCGTGCTGACCTTCGCCGCCGCCACCTGGATCGCGGCGTTTCTGATCGAGGGGTCGCGCTGGGGGTTTGCCTGGCGGGCGGTGAAGGATGATGTGGTCGCGGCGCGCTCGCTCGGGGTGCGGATTTTCCCCTCGAAGATGGCGGCGGCGGCGATCAGCGGTTGTTTCACCGGCGTGGGAGGGGCGATCTATGCGCAGTACGTCGGCTACATCGACCCCGACAGCGTCATGTCCGGCACTCTGTCCATCCTGATCCCGTTGCCCGCGGTGCTGGGTGGCGTGGGCACGCTGTGGGGACCGCTGGTGGGTGCCGCGGTGCTGATCCCCATGAGCGAACTCACCCGCTCCTATCTCGGCGGGTCCGGACGCGGGGTTGATCTGATGATCTATGGCGCGCTCATTCTCGCCGTCGCGCTCGCCCGGCCGCAAGGGCTGGTGAGCCTGTTCGGGCGGCGCGGCGGAGGGGGCAATGCCGGCGCTGCTTGAGGTCGATCGCGTATCGAAATCCTTCGGCGGCGTGGCCGCGAATGTGGACATTTCCTTCGATGTGGCAGCGGGCGAAATCCTCGGCCTGATCGGTCCGAACGGGGCGGGGAAAACCTCGCTGTTCAACGCGATCGCCGGCGAGGTCACCCCCGATGCCGGCGAAATCAGGCTCGATGGCGCGCGCATTTCCGGGCTCGGCCCGGTCGGCTGCGCCATGCGCGGGGTGGCGCGCACGTTTCAGGTGGTGCGCAGCTTCGATTCGATGACGGTGCTGGAGAATGTCATGGTCGGCGCCTTCGCCCGCGCCCGCGGCACAGGCGCGGCCACGCGGCTGGCCACCGACACGCTGGCATTTTGCGGCCTGATGGAGCGCGCCGACCGGCCGGCGTTTTCCCTGTCGCCACCGGAGAAGCGCCGTCTGGAGGTGGCCCGCGCCCTGGCCACCGGCCCGCGCCTGCTGTTGCTCGATGAGATGCTGACCGGTCTGACGCCGACCGAGGCGCAGGAGGGGGTCGCATTGGTGCGCGCGGTGCAGCGGCGCGGCATCACCATCATCATGGTCGAGCATGTGATGGAAGTGGTGTTGCCGCTGGTGTCGCGGGCGGTGGTGCTGAACCTGGGCCGGGTGCTGACCATCGGCGGGCCCGCCGACATCGTGCGCCATCCCGATGTTATCCGCGCCTATCTCGGAGACAAATATGCTCCGTCTGCATGATGTCTCGGCCAGCTACCGCGGCCTGAAGGCGTTGCAGGGCGTCAGCCTGGAGGTGGCGAAAGGCGAGGTGGTGGCGGTGGTCGGCGCCAACGGGGCCGGCAAGTCCACCCTGCTGAAGGCTATCGCGGGGCAGGTGGCCACGACGGGCACGATCGAACTGAATGGAACGAACCTCGCGGGTGTGCCCCCGCATCTGATCACCCGCATGGGCATCGGCCTGGTGCCGGAAGGCCGCCGGCTGTTTGCGCGCCTGTCGGTACAGGACAATCTGCGGCTCGGCGCCTATGCGAAGCGGGGCGAGAAGGACCGCTTCAAACCGCTGGAGCTGGTGTTTTCGTTATTCCCCCGTTTGCAGGAGCGGCTGCCGCAGCGGGCCGACACGCTGTCGGGCGGCGAGCAGCAAATGCTGGCGATCGGCCGCGCGCTGATGACGCAGCCGCGCCTGCTGATGCTGGACGAGCCGAGCCAGGGCATCATGCCCCGGCTGGTGGACGACATTCTGGCGGCGATTCTGCGCATCCGCGCGCTTGGGGTGACGGTGTTGCTGGTTGAGCAACGACTGGCCGAGGCGCTGGAAATCGCTGACCGGGCCTATGTGTTGCAGACGGGGCGGGTGGTGATGGAAGGGCCGGCGCGCCAGATCGCCGCCGATGCGGATGTGCGGCGGGCTTATTTGGGGATGTGATAAGGAAGTCCAGGGCTCTGCCCTGGACCCGCCAAGGGGCAGTGGCCCCTTGGAACCCATGAGTTAGCGCCCCAGCGCCCCCAATAGCCGCGCATGGCTCCGCGCACCCTTATGAAAGCACCTCACTTCGAACTTCTCGTTCGGGCTGTGCACCTGATCGTCGGCCAGCCCGAACCCCATCAGCAGCGTGTCCAGGCCGAGTTCATGCTGCAGCGTCTCCACCACCGGGATCGAACCGCCGCAGCCGATCAGCGCGGCGGGCTTGCCGTACTCGGCCGCCAGCGCCTGGACAGCCGCCTGCACGAAGCGGTTGTCGGTGGCGATCTCAATGCCGGCGCCGCTGCCGAACACCTGGAAGCTCAGTTTCGCATCGGGCGGCACAAGGCTGCGCAGGAATCGCTGAAACCCGGCCACGATCGCCTCCGGGTCCTGCCCCGGCACCAGGCGGAAGCTCACCTTGGCGCTGGCCTCGGCGGGGATGACGGTTTTGCTGCCCGGCCCCTGGTAGCCGCCCCATATCCCATTGATGTCGCAGGTCGGCCGCGCCCACAGCCGTTCCAGCGCCGTGCGACCGGCTTCGCCAGACGGCACGGTCAGGCCGATATCGCCGAGGAAGCGGGCCTCGTCGAAGCCCAGCGCCGCCCATTGGGCCGCCCGCTCCGCCGGGATGTCGCGCACCCCGTCGTAGAAACCCGGCACCTGGACGCGCCCGCTCGCATCCTTCAACTGGCCCAGCGCGGTCACCAGCGCGTTGATCGGATTGAGCGCCGAGCCGCCATACATGCCGGAGTGCAGGTCGCGGTTGGCGGCCTTCAGGTCCACCTGCGTGTAGACGATGCCGCGCAGGCTGGCGGAGATCGCGGGGGTGTCGATGTCCCACATGCCGGTGTCGGAAATCACCGCGATGTCGGCGCGCAACTCGTCGCGGTTGGCGGCGACGAAGGGCTTGAAGTGGGTGCTGCTGATTTCCTCCTCGCCCTCGATCAGCACGGTCACCCGGCAAGGCAGGGTGCCGGTCTCGGCGTGCCAGGCGCGCAGGGCGGTCAGCCACATCGCCACCTGGCCCTTGTCGTCCACCGCGCCGCGCGCCACCACCCGCTTGCCGTTCGGTCCGTCCACCACGGCCGGCTCGAAGGGCGGGCTGGTCCATAACTCGAACGGCTCGGCGGGCTGCACGTCGTAATGGCCGTAATACAGCAAATGCGGGGCGTTGCCGCCGGGGCCGGGGTGGTGGCCGACCACGCAGGGCAGGCCGTCGGTCTCGCGCACCGAGGCGACGAAACCGATGTCGGCCAGTTGCGCCACCGCGAACTCGGCGGCGCGCCGGCAGTCGGCGGCGTGCGCGGGCTGGGCGCTGACGCTGGGAATGCGCAGCCAGTCCAGCCAGCGCGCCTGCGCGTCGGCGAGGCCCGCGTCGATGCGGGCGAGAACATTGTCCGTCGTGGTCATGCGGCTCGGCTCCGGTCGGTTCGTCGCGCATTGTTGGCGCCAGCCTGCCCAAGCGGGCCGCGCTCGGCAACTGCCGGCCGCCGGTGTAGGCTGGCCGGACCCGGCGCGGGAGACCACCGAACGGATGCAACGCAGAACCTTCCTCGCCGCCAGCGGCGCCTCGGCTCTGGCCCGTCCGGCGCTCGCCCAGGGTTTCCGGGGGCGCAACCCCCGCGTGCTGCGCTTCGTGCCCGAGGGCAATCTGGCCAACCCGGACCCGATCTCAACGCCCGGCACGGTCGCCCGCAATCACGGATTCATGATCTGGGACACGCTCTATGGCCAGGATTCCAGCGGCCGCCTCAGCCCGCAGATGGCGGCCGGCCACGAGGTGTCCGATGATGGAATGACCTGGCGGTTCACGCTGCGCGAGGACCTGATTTTTCATGATAGCACGCCGGTGCGCGGGCACGATTGCGTGGCCTCCGTCCTGCGCTGGGCGAAGCGGCGTGGCCTGGGGCAGGCCATGCTGGCGCGGCTGGACGACATCCGGGCGCTGGATGACCGAAGCTTCGAAATCCGCCTGACGCAGCCATTTTCCCTGGTGCTGGAGGCACTGGGCACCGACACCTGTTTCATTATGCCGGAGCACATCAGCCGGACCGATCCGGCGAAACCGATCAAGGACTATACCGGCAGCGGGCCGTTCCGGTTCCTGCCGCACGAATGGGTGCCCGGGTCGCGGGCGGCTTACGAGCGCTGGAGGAAATATGTGCCGATCGCCGGCGCCCCCGACTTCACCAGCGGCGGCAAGCTGGCCAATTTCGACCGCGTGGAATGGATCGTCATGCCCGACCCCGCCAGCGCCGCCGCGGCGCTGGAACAGGGCGCGGTGGACTGGGTGCAGCTGCCGCTGGTCGACATGCTGCCGGTGCTGCGCGCCGCCGCGGGCGTTCAGGTGGCGGTGAACGACAGCATCGGGGTCATGCCGGTGATGGGCTTCAACCACCTGTATCCGCCGTTCGACAATCCCAGGCTGCTGCGCGCCCTGCTGGCCGCGGTCGATCAGTCGGCCTTCGTGCAGGCGGCGGTGGGCAGCGAGGCCGGGCTGATCCATGTGCCGGCGGGCGTGTTCACCCCCGGCCAGCCGATGGCCAGCGACGCCGGCATGGAGGTGCTCACCGACCCGCGCGACCCGGCGCTGGCCCGCCGCCTGGTGGCCGAGAGCGGCTACAACGGCGAGAAAATTGTGCTGATGTCCCCCTCGGACTATCCCGCCACCCAGGCCCTGTGCCAGGTGGCGCGCGACCTGTTCGAGCAGGCCGGGCTGAATGTCGAGTACGCCAGCATGGACTGGCGCACGCTGGAGCAGCGCCGAGCCAGCCGCGCGTCGCCGGACCAAGGCGGCTGGAGCAGTTTCTGCACCACGTTCGAGGGGCTGTCGCTGGCCAGCCCGGCCAGCCATCCGCCGCTGCGCGGCAACGGTTTTGACGGCTGGTACGGCTGGCCCACCAGTCCGCGCATCGAGGCGCTGCGCGATGCCTGGTTCGCAGCACCGGACCTCGCGGCACAGCGCGACATCTGCGCGCAGATCCAGCTGCTGGTGTGGGAGGAGGTGCCGTACATCCCGCTCGGCCAGTGGTTCAGCCCAACGGCGATGCGGGCCGATCTGCTCGATGTGGTGAAGGCGCCGTTCCCGATTTTCTGGGGGGCGCGAAAGGCGTGAGCTGTTGCCAGCCCGAGCCGGCGCGAAACGCGATCGGCAAAGGTTCCGCGCCGGCGAGAGTTCATTCACAAATCCCGCCGCATGGCGCACAAGCCAGCCCGGCGGGGCTGCCCGCGTTGACCGACCGCGCCGCCGCATTAGGGTGGCCGCCGCCGGGCCTGGCATCAAGGGCGCGCCTGGGATCAAGGGAGAGTCTCGACCGTGCGGAAGCCTGCTGACATGGTGCGTGTCGCCACCATCCCCATGCTGGCGCTGCTGTCCGCCTGCACGGTCGGGCCGGATTTCGAGCATCCCACGCCGTGGTGGAATCCCGCCTCCTGGCACGGCACCGGACAGCCGGAGGCGGTCAGCCAGCCGGTCGCCGAACCGGTCGATCCGCAATGGTGGACCCTGTTCAACGACAAGCAACTGACCGGGCTGGAGCAACGCCTGGCCGAGGCCAATCTCGATGTGCGGGTGGCCAGCATCCGGCTGGCGGAGGCACGCGCCAGCATGGGCGTGGCGGCGGCGGCGGCCATGCCGTCGCTGAACGGCAACACCAGCTACACCTATCAGCAGCTCAGCAAAAAGGGCGCCTTGTCGCTGGTCAATACCGGCACCGCGGCCAGCCAGGCGAACGGCGCCGGGCAGTCCCAAAACGGCGCCGAAGTGCCCAACGTCGGCATTTTCCAACCCTTCAACCTGTACCAGTACCGGTTTCGACGCCTCGTGGGAGGTCGATCTCTGGGGCCGGGTGCGGCGCAGCGTCAAGTCGGCCGGCGCCAGCGTGGACGCCAGCGAGAACGCCCGCCGCGACACGCTGCTCACCGCGGCGGCGGAACTCGCGCGCGACTACATTCAGTTGCGCGGGGTGCAGCGCAATCTGGACATTACCGGCCAGAACCTCGACATCGCCCGACAAAGCCTGGAGCTGACCCGCCAGCGCGCCGAGGGCGGGCTGACCACCGACCTCGACGTGGCCAACGCCGCCGCGCAGGTGGCCTCGGTCGCCGCCGAGCTGCCGACGTTGCAGGCGCAGCAGGCGCAGCTGATTAACGCGATCGGCCAGTTGCTCGGCGAGAAGCCGGCGGCGCTGACTGTCGAACTGGCCGATCCGAAGGCGATTCCGCCGGTGCCGCCGCGGGTGCCGGTGGGTCTGCCCTCGGAGCTGGCGCGCCGGCGGCCCGACATCCGCCAGGCGGAAGCGCGCCTGCACGCGGCCACCGCCGACGTGGGCGTGGCGGTGGCCAATTTCTATCCGAGCATTTCCCTCTCCGGCAGCGCCGCCATCCAGGCCATCCAGTTCAGCGACCTGGGTGACTGGGGCGCGGCCAAGACCTTCGCGCTCGGCCCGTCGATCACCCTGCCGATCTTCGAGGGCGGCAAGCTGAAGCGCACGCTGGAACTGCGGCAGGCGCAGCAGCAGGAGGCGGCGGTGAGCTACCAGCGCACCGTGCTCGCCGCCCTGCACGAGGTGGACAACGCGCTGACCGCCTACGACGCCGAGCAGCACCGGCGGGAGCAATTGGAACAGGCCGTTGCGCAGAACCGCCGGGCGCTGTCGCTGGCGCGTGACCGCTACCGGGAGGGCGTGATCGACTTCCTGCAGGTGCTGGACGTGCAGCGGAGCCTGCTGGCGGCCGAGCAGCAACTCACCGACAGCACCACCACTGTCTCGACCGACCTGGTGCAGATCTACAAGGCGCTCGGCGGCGGCTGGGAGACGGATTTCCCGGATGCCCCGCCGGTGAGGGCGAACGCGGCGGGACTGTAACGGGAACAGTCCCTGGCGCGCGCTCGGTTCGCTGCGGTGCACTTTTGCGGAACCCGCATGGCGTCAGGCGTCGGTTGCCACTTCCGAGCGGAACCGCAGCAGCCATCGCGGCAGCCGTCCGTCGATGCAGGCCAGCCCGCAGCCAATCAGCGCAATGCCGGTGAAATGCTGTGGCAGCAGGATTTCGTGCAGCACGAGCGCGCCGAGCAGAATGGCGCCGACAGGGACCAGGAACGTGACCAGCAACACATTGGTCGCCCCAGCCGTCGCCAGGATGCGAAAATACAGCACAAAGGCGAAGGCGGTCGAGAGCAGCCCCACGCCCAGGACCGCGCCCCAGGTGGCGGCGTGCGGCATCGCCAGCGCCAACGGCCTGTCCACCAGCAGCATGACTGGCAAGAGCAGCACGGTGGAAGCCGTCACCTGACCTGCCGCGGTGGCGAGCGGCGTGAGGCCCGATCGTCCGAACCGGCGCCCGAAGATGCCGGCGAAGGCATAGCTCATCGCGGCGGCAAGACAGGCAAGCTGCGCCAGCACACCGGTTCCCACGCCGGCCAGCGCGTCCGGACCGATCATCACGGCCGCGCCCGCGAAGCCTAGGATAACCCCTATGCCCTTGAGCGGTGTGAGCTTTTCGTCCCGCGTCAGCGCATGGGCGACGAGCACGGTAAACAAGGGCGTGGTCGCGTTCAGGATTGAGGCCAAGCCGCTGGCTATCTGGTGCTGGCCCCAGGCGATCAGGACGAACGGCACCACGTTGTTGAGCACCGCCATGGCGAGGAACCCCGCCCAGGCGGTCCTGTCCTGCGGCATCCGTTGGCCAAGCAGGGACAGCAGCATGAGCAGGGTTGCCGCGGCCACGGCGACGCGAAGCCAGACCAAGGTGAAGGAGGGCAGCTCACGCACCGCCACGCCATTGAAGAAGAACGATCCGCTCCACACCACGGCGAGCGCGAGCAGCATGGCCCATTCCCGCCCGCCCATCACCGGCCCGGATGGGCCGCTGTTCGTCGCCATGACCGTGACCTCCCGTATCTCCGCTCAGAGTGGCGCGGGGGCGGTGCGCGCACACTCCGGATCTTGTCCTGGCACGCCAGGATCATTCTGCGCGTAACCTCCGGCACCCGCGCGCGGCAAAATCGCCGAGCCCGACGACTTGCAGAGCGGGCGCCGGCGTCGCAGCCTGCGCGCATGCTTGACCCTTACCCGTTCAGCCTGTTCCCCAATCCACGCGCCGGCGTGCCGGGCAGCGTGGTGCTGCCGGCGGCGGGATTCAGGCGCGCCCGCGACGAAATCACCTCCTGGCCGGGTTACGAGCCGACGCCATTGCGCGACCTGCCCTGCATCGCGGCGGGGACGGGCGTCGGCGTGGTGCGGCTGAAGGACGAGGCGGAGCGGTTCGGCCTGGGCAGTTTCAAGGCGCTCGGCGGCGCCTATGCGGTGGCACAGGTGCTGATCGCCGAACTGGCCCGGCGCGGCGTGGCGCGGGCGGCGGCCCCCGCCGACCTCGCGTCCGGGCGCTATGCCGGGGTCACCGGGGCGGTCACGGTCACCTGCGCCACCGACGGCAATCACGGGCGCTCCGTCGCCTGGGGCGCGCAGCGGTTTGGTTGCCGGTGCGTGATATTTATTGCCCATACAGTCAGTCAGGGCCGGGCCGACGCGATCGCGCGGTACGGCGCCGAGCTGCGGCGCGTGCCGGGCACCTATGACGACGCCGTGCGCGAGGCGGCCAGGGTGGCGGCGGCGGAAGGGTGGTTCGTCGTCTCGGACAGCTCCTGGCCGGGCTATACCGCGGTGCCGGTGCTGGTGATGCAGGGCTATCGGCTGATGGCCGACGAGGCGATGGAGCAGTGGCAGGGTGCGCCGCCGACGCATGTGTTCGTGCAGGGCGGGGTGGGCGGCCTCGCGGCCGCGGTGTCGGTGCATCTGCGCGGCCGCGTCCTGCCGGTGCCGCGCCTTGTCGTGGTCGAGCCGGACCGGGCCGCCTGCCTGCTGGCCAGCGCCGAGCTGGGCACGGCGACCGGTATTCCCGGCGCTCTCGACACGGTCATGGCGGGGCTGGCCTGCGGCGAACCCAGCCTGCTCGCCTGGGCCGAGCTGGAGCGCGGCGCCGCCGCCTTCATGGCGGTGCCGGACGAGGCCGCCATTGCCTGCCTGAAGCTGCTGGCCCGCCAGGGCATCGTGGCCGGCGAGTTCGGCGTGGCGGGGCTGGCCGGTTTGCTGCTTGCCGCCGCCGACCCTGCGGCGCGCGAGACGCTGGGGCTGCGGGCGGACAGCCGGGTGCTGCTGTTCAACACCGAGGGCGCAACCGACCCGGAGACATACCGGCGGCTGGTGGAGGGATAGGACGATGGAGAAACCGGTTCTCGTCATCACCGGCGGCAGCGCCGGGATAGGTGCCGCGACCGCCCGGCTGGGGGCCGCGCGCGGCTATGCGGTGGCGCTGTCGTATCGCGGCGGGCGGGCGGCGGCCGAGGCCCTGGTGGCGGAGATCGTCGCCACCGGCGGGGCGGGGATGGCGATGCACGCCGATGCCGGCGACGAGGCCGCGACCTCGGATTTCTTCGCCGCGGTCGATCGCCAGCTTGGGCCGGTGACGGCGCTGGTGAACAATGCCGGCATCACCGGGCCGGTGGCGACGCTGGAACAAGTGGATGCGGCGGTGCTGGATCGGGTGTTGGCCACCAATGTCACCGGGTGTTTCCTGGCACTCAAGCAGGCGATCCGGCGGATGGCGACCGATCTGGGCGGTCCGGGCGGAGCGGTGGTGAATGTATCCTCGCGCGCGGCTGGCCTGGGCGGTCCGGGCGAATGGGTGCATTACGCCGCGTCCAAGGGGGCGGTCGACAGTTTCACCATCGGTGCGGCGAAGGAGCTTGCCCCGCGCGGCATTCGCGTCAATGCGGTGAGTCCGGGCCTGATCGACACCGAGATCCATGCCAAGGCGGGGATGGCCGACCGGCTGGAGCGGATGGCCCCGGGCGTTCCGATGCGGCGCGCCGGCACGGCGGAGGAAGTGGCAAGGGTCATCCTGTGGCTGCTCTCCGAGGAGGCGGCCTATGTCACCGGTGCACTGGTGCCGGTCAGCGGTGGACGATAGCGGGTCCAGCGCTGGTGCCCCTGGCGGGGTTCGGGGCAACGCCCCTGCACTCGTCGATGCAGCTGGGTTTGCGGCGCTCATGGCTCCGCTGGGACCTTTCGAGCCGTTCCCCCATCTCGCCGTGGCGGTGTCCGGCGGCGCCGACAGCATGGCCCTGGCGGTGCTGGCGCGCGACTGGGCGCGGGCGCGTGGCGGGCGGGTGACGGCGCTGGTGGCGGACCATGGGCTGCGGCCCGAGTCGGGCGCCGAGGCCGCCGTTACCCTGGCGCGGCTGGGTGAACTGGGAGTGCCCGCGCAGGGATTGGTGTTGCAGGGGCTGGCGCGCGGGCCAGGGCTGGCGGCGCGGGCCAGGGCGGCGCGGCACGCCGCGATGGCCGAGGCAGCCGCGCGGCTGGGCGTGCTGCACCTGCTGTTCGGGCACCACGCCGGCGACCAGGCTGAGACGGTGGCGATGCGCATGCTCTCGGGCAGCGGTCCGGCGGGGCTTGCCGGCATGGCTGCGCTGGCCGAGACCGAAACTGTACGGGTGCTGCGCCCGCTGCTGAGCATTCCGCCCGGCCGGCTGCGCGCGACGTTGCGGGCGGTTTCTGTGGACTGGGTGGAGGACCCCTCGAACGACGATGCATCGGCGCTGCGGGCGCGGCTGCGACGGGCCCGCGCGGATGCCGCGGGGGAAGGGCTGCTGACCCGCGCCGCCGGCGAGGCGGCGGCGGCGCGTGGCCGGGCGCGCGCCGCCGCCGAGCGGGCGGTCGCCGGCGAGCTGGCGGCGCGGGTGCGGGTGTATCCGGAAGCATACGCGGTCCTTGCGTCCGGGGGCGTCTCGGCGGCGGCGCTGGCGTCCCTGCTGCGCACGATCTCCGGCGCGCCGCATGCGCCGGCGGCGCGGCAGGTGGCGGCGCTGGCGGCCCGCGTCCGCCCGGCCACGCTGGGTGGCGTGCGGGTGCAGCCGGCGGGTCGACTTGGGCCGGGTTGGTTGCTGACGCGCGAGGTGGCGGCCCTGGCGCCGCCGGTGGAAGCGCGGCCCGGTGCCGTCTGGGACGGACGCTTTCGCCTCGCCGCCAAGGCGGACCCACCGGAGGGCGCGGAGATCGGGGCGCTCGGTCCGGCCGCGGCGGCGTTGCGCGCCTTGCCGGCCGCCAGGGGATTACCCGCCGCCGTGCTGGGAACACTGCCGGCGGTGTGGCGCGCAGCAACGCTGTTCGCGGTTCCCCATCTCTGCTATCCTGATTCGGTGACAAGTCGTCGCTGCAGGTTGGATTTTGCGCCGTCCCTGCCGCTCGCCAGGGCGCCTTTCGCGCCGGTGGCGCAGTGTGCCGGGTGAAACGCCGGCGGCACAGCAGATGCGAAACGCGGCGAGCGCAAAGGGTGGGGATGTGAAACGCCGTCGGCCACCCTATGTTCTGCGAACGTGAATCGGTCCTGGCGACAGGGTGATTCGGACCACCGGGAGCTCCGGGACATGGCCCGCCATACGGCGGGTCGGCAAAGGACTGAATGGCCTGCGGGCCAGGGAATCGCATGAGCAATTTCGGCCGTAATCTCGCCCTCTGGGTCATCATCGCGCTGCTGCTGGTGGTCCTGTTCAACCTGTTCCAGCCCGGGGCAACCCGGACTCCATCGGCGCAGGTGCCCTATTCCGACTTCGTCGGCGAAGTGGGCGCCGGGCGCGTGCGCGACGTGGTGATCCAGGGCCGCACGGTTACCGGCCAGCTGACCGACGGGCGCAGCTTCCAGACCTACACGCCCGAAGACCCGACCCTGGTCTCGCGGTTGACCGACAAGGGTGTGCGCGTGGTCGCCAAGCCGGAGGACAGCGACGTGAATCCGCTGATCCACTACCTGCTGTCCTGGTTCCCGATGCTGCTGCTGATCGGCGTGTGGATTTTCTTCATGCGCCAGATGCAGTCGGGCGGCGGGCGGGCGATGGGCTTCGGCAAGAGCCGGGCACGGCTGCTCACCGAAAAGCAGGGGCGGGTGACGTTCGACGATGTGGCGGGCATCGACGAGGCGAAAAGCGAGCTGCAGGAAATCGTGGAATTCCTCAAGGACCCGCAGAAGTTCCAGCGCCTCGGTGGCAAGATCCCCAAGGGCGTGCTGCTGGTCGGCCCGCCGGGCACCGGCAAGACTCTGCTGGCGCGCGCCATCGCCGGCGAGGCCAATGTGCCGTTCTTCACCATCTCGGGCTCGGACTTCGTCGAAATGTTCGTCGGCGTCGGCGCCTCCCGGGTGCGCGACATGTTCGAGCAGGGCAAGAAGAACGCCCCCTGCATCATCTTCATCGACGAAATCGACGCGGTGGGCCGGCATCGCGGCGCCGGGCTGGGCGGCGGCAATGACGAGCGCGAGCAGACGCTGAACCAGATGCTGGTGGAGATGGACGGCTTCGAATCCAACGAAGGCGTGATCTTGATCGCCGCCACCAACCGCCCCGACGTGCTCGACCCGGCGCTGTTGCGGCCCGGCCGGTTCGACCGCCAGGTCGTGGTGCCGAATCCGGACGTGAACGGGCGCGAGAAGATTCTCCGGGTTCACATGCGCAAGGTGCCCCTGGCCTCCGATGTCGATCCGAAGACCATCGCGCGCGGAACCCCCGGTTTCTCGGGTGCCGATCTGGCGAACCTGGTGAACGAGGCCGCTCTGCTGGCCGCCCGTCTGGGCAAGCGGGTGGTGGCGATGGCCGAGTTCGAGAACGCCAAGGACAAGGTGATGATGGGCGCCGAGCGGCGCAGCCTGGTGATGAGCGAAGACGAGAAGCGGATGACCGCGTATCACGAGGCCGGCCATGCGCTGTGCGCCATCAACCAGCCCGAGTGCGATCCGGTGCACAAGGCCACGATCATTCCGCGCGGCCGGGCGCTGGGTCTGGTGATGAGCCTGCCGGAAGGCGATCGCTATTCCAAGAGCAAGGCCAAGCTGCTGGCGGAACTGACGATGGCGATGGGCGGGCGCGCCGCCGAGGAGCTTGTCTTCGGCGCCGACAAGGTTTCCAACGGCGCCTCGGGCGACATCAAAATGGCCACCGACCAGACCCGCCGGATGGTGACCGAGTGGGGCATGAGCGACAAGCTCGGCATGATCGCATATGGCGACAACAGCCAGGAAGTGTTCCTCGGCCACTCGGTGACGCAGAACAAGAACGTCTCCGAGGCCACGGCGCGGGCGATCGATGCCGAGATCAAGGCGATCATCGACAATGCCTATGCCCACGCGAAGGCCATCCTGACCGAGAACCTCGAACAGTTGAACCTGCTGGCGCGCGGGCTGCTGGAATACGAGACCCTGTCGGGCGAGGAGATTCGCACGGTGCTGCGCGGCGAGCCAGTAATCCGCAAGGTGGTGGACGAGCCGGCGCCGGAAAGCCGGCGGGCCTCGGTGCCGCATGCGGGCCGGCCGGTGGTGCGGCCGCCGGGGTTGGGCCCGGCGGCGCAGCCGGGGTGAAGGAAGGCCGGGGGCTCTGCCCCCGGACCCTGGCGAGGGCCGCAAGTAGCGGGGTCCAGGGGGCCACCGTCCCCTGGCGGGTCCAGGGCAGAGCCCTGGCCTTCTTTGTCGGCTAAGCCTTGGACCTGATCGAACCGCTAGGCTGGCTGCACGGCGCAGCAGCGCGCGACTCCCTCGCCGCCGGGCTTGCCCGGCCACTGGCCGGCGGCCCCGTGGCTTTCGCACTCGCGCGACTGCTGCCGGGCAATTCGGTGGTTCCGGTCGCCGCTGTGCCGCCGCGCTGGCAGCCGCTGCTGGACCGGATTTCCGCGCCGCGCGCATGGGCCGGGCTCGCCGCAAGTCCCGCCATCATGGCGGTGCTGAACGTCACCCCCGACAGTTTCAGCGATGGCGGCCGGCATCGCGACCCCATCGAGGCGGGACTGGCGATGGCGGCGGCGGGCGCGGATGTGGTTGATGTGGGTGGCGAGAGCACCCGCCCGGGCGCGCGGGCGGTGCCGCCGGATGAGGAGTGCCGGCGCGTGTTGCCGGTGGTGCGGTCGCTGGCGGCGCAAGGGGTGGCGGTATCGGTCGACACCCGCAACGCCGCCACCATGGCCGGTGCGCTCGATGCCGGCGCACGGATCGTCAACGATGTGTCGGCCCTGGCGCACGACCCCGCTGCCGCCGCGCTGGTGGCGGGGCGCGCCTGCCCGGTGGTGCTGATGCATATGCGCGGCCAGCCTGACACCATGGCTGGGCTGGCCCAGTACCAGGATGTCGCTGCCGAGGTGGCGGCGGAACTGGCCGACCGTGTTGCCGCCGCCGAGGCGGCCGGGATCGCGCGGGGGGCGATCGCGCTCGATCCGGGGATCGGCTTTGCCAAAACTGAGGCGGACAACCTGGACATGCTGGCCCGGCTCGGCGTGCTGCTGGGGCTGGGGTTTCCGCTCGTTGTCGGCGTTTCCCGCAAGCGCTTCATCGGCCGGATCGGCGGTGCGGCCGAACCGGGGCAGCGCTTCCCGGGGTCGCTGGCGGCGGGGCTGGCAGCGGGTCTGGCCGGGGCCGCGGTGCTGCGGGTGCACGATGTCGCCGAGACAGCGCAGGCGCTGCGGGTGTGGCGTGCCATCCTGGGGTAGGATAGAGGGATTACACTCACGTTCGCGATTCGGCGAACGCAGCGCTCCGGGATTTTCCCCTCCATGTCCAGCACGCGTCGCCTGTTCGGTACCGACGGAATCCGTGGCACGGCCAATACCGATCCGATGACCGCGGGCCTCGGCCTGCGCCTCGGGCAGGCGGCAGGGCTCTGGTTCACCCGCGGCGCGCACCGCCATCGGGTGGTGATCGGCAAGGACACGCGGTTGTCCGGCTACATGATCGAGCCGGCGCTGACCGCCGGTTTCATCGGCGCCGGCATGGACGTGGTGCTGGTGGGACCACTGCCGACGCCCGCCATCGCCCTGCTGACGCGCAGCCTGCGCGCCGACCTGGGGGTAATGATCTCGGCCAGTCACAACCCCTATGAGGACAACGGCATCAAGCTGTTCGGCCCGGACGGCTACAAGCTGTCGGACGAGACCGAGGCGGGGATCGAAGCGCTGATGGACAGCGACCTGTCATCGCAGCTGGCGGGCCCGGCCAAACTCGGCCGCGCGTCGCGGCTGGAGGACGCGGCCGGGCGCTATATCGAATTGGCCAAGGCCAGTTTCCCGCGCGGCCTGCGGCTGGACGGGCTGAAGATCTTGGTGGATTGTGCCCATGGCGCCGCCTACCGGGTGGCGCCCACGGTGCTGTGGGAGCTGGGCGCCGAGGTGGTCCCGGTCGGCGTGTCGCCCGACGGGTTCAACATCAATCGTGACTGCGGCTCCACGGTGCCGGATTTCATGTGCGGCGAGGTGAAGCGTCATGGCGCCCAGCTCGGGCTGGCGCTGGACGGCGATGCCGACCGCCTGATTTTGTCGGATGAACAGGGCCGCATCATCGACGGCGACCAGATTCTGGCGCTGATCGCATCCTCCTGGGGCCAGGCCGGACGGCTCGTCGGCGGCGGCATCGCCGCCACCGTGATGTCCAACCTGGGCCTGGAGCGGTTCCTGGCCGGGCAGGGCATCATTCTGCACCGTACCCAGGTCGGCGACCGCTACGTTATGGAATCCATGCGCGAACGCGGCCTGAACCTCGGCGGCGAACAGTCCGGCCACGTGATCCTGTCCGACTACGCCACCACCGGCGACGGGCTGCTGGCGGCGCTGCAACTTTTGGCGGTGCTGGTGCAGGACGGGCGGCCGGCCAGCGAGGTGATGCGGCTGTTCGACCCGCTGCCGCAGGTGCTGAAGAATGTCCGCTATTCTGGCGCCTCGCCGCTCAACACGCCCCGGGCACAGCGGGCCATCGCGGCGGGCGAGGCGACGCTCTCTGCCACCGGCCGTCTGCTGATCCGGCGCAGCGGCACCGAGCCGTTGGTGCGCGTCATGGCGGAAGGCGAGGACAAGACCCTGGTGCTGCGCGTGGTCGATGAGATCTGCGCCGAGATCGCCGCCGCCGCCGAATTGGCCACCGCGGCCGCCTGAGCGCGCGTGCACGGACGTGTGCTGGTGGTCGCCGGGTCGGATTCCGGCGGCGGGGCAGGCATCCAGGCCGACATCAAGACGATCACGGCGCTCGGCGCCTATGCCATGACCGCGGTCACCGCGATCACCGTGCAGGACACGCGCGGCGTGCATTTCGTGCATGCGGTGCCGGCGGCGACGGTGGCCGCGCAAATGTCCTGCGTGCTCGATGACATCGGCGCCGACGCGATCAAAACCGGCATGCTGGGGAGCGGCGCGGTGGTCGAGGCGGTCTGCGCCGTGCTGGAAGCGAAGGCGCGCGGTGTGCACCTGGTGGTCGATCCGGTGATGCTGGCCAAGGGTGGCGCCGAGCTGCTGGCGGCGACAGCGGTGGAACAGCTCAGGCAACGCCTGTTGCCCTTGGCCATGCTGATCACGCCCAATGTGCCGGAGGCGGAAGCGCTGAGCGGCATGGCGATCACCGATGCGGCCTCGATGCGTCACGCCGCGGCGGCGTTGCGGGCGCTGGGCGTGCCGGCGGTGCTGGTGAAGGGCGGGCATCTGGAGGGGGCGGAGGTGGTCGATGTGCTGGCGACCGGATCGGGGGTGACCGAGTTCCGCGCCGCGCGCCTTGCCACAAGGCATACCCATGGCACCGGCTGCACACTGGCCAGCGCCATCGCGGCAGGGCTGGCGCAAGGGATGGACCTGCCCGCATCGGTCCGACGTGCGCATGCCTATGTGCAGGCGGCGATCGCGTCGGCGCCGGGATTGGGCGGCGGACACGGGCCGCTGAACCATGCGGTGACGCTCGATCCTGCCCTTCTGGCGGCATTGCGATGACCAAACCACGTAACCCGGCATTTGCCGAGGAACGTCGCCGCCAGCTTCGCCAGCCAGGGCGCGCTGCGCACGATCGGGGCGCTGCTGGAGTCCGTGGAGCCAGGGCGCTGCATCCTGCGAGTTCCGTATTCCGAAGCGGTGACGCAGCATCACGGGTTCTTCCATGGCGGCGTCATCGGCATGGCGGCCGACGTGGCCGGCGGCTACGCGGCGATGACGCTGTGCGAAGCGGGCTGGCAGGTGCTGACGGTGGAATACAAGATCAACTTCATCGCCCCGGCCTCCGGCAGCGCCATCGTTGCCACCGGACACGTGGTGCGGGCGGGCCGCCAGCTCATCGTCGCCCGTATGGAGGTGGCGGCGCTGGATGCGGCGGGGCGGGCGCGGGTTTGCGCGGTGGGGCAGCAGACGATCATGGCGCTGTCGGCTGAGCGGTTTGGCGGGTGAAGGAGGAAGGCCAGGGCTCTGCCCTGGACCCGCCAGGGGTCAGCGGACCCCTGGACCCCGTTACTTCAGGGCTCATCTTTCACCGGGCTTTCATTCCTGTCTTCCATCCTGAAACCGGCGTGGGGATGATGGGATGGCAGCCGGGACATTGCTGGCGGATGGATGTGCCGCGTATGCGGACGGGAGGATGGCGGCGGCGGAAGCGGCCTTTCGCACCCTGGCCAGAAGCGCGCCGGACGATGCCGAGGCGCTGAACAATCTGGCCGCGGTGTTCAACGCCACCCAGCGCCATGCCGAGGCCGAAGCGGCCTGCCGCGCGGTACTGGCACGCCAGCCTGCGTTCTGGGCCGCCTGGGGCAATCTGGGCACGGCGCTGCACAGCCAGCAGCGCTATGGCGAGGCAATGCACGCCTATGTCGCGGCGGTGCGGCTCAACCCCGGCCATGTCAACGCCTGGACCAACCTGGGCGTGGCGCTGGCGGAGCAGGGGATGCTGGAGCAGGCACTGGCGGTGCATGCGGCGGCGGTGGAACGGGCGCCGCACGACCCCGCGATTCGCGCCAATCACGCGCTCGCCTTGCTGGCCGCCGGCGATCTGGCGCGCGGGTTCGCCGAGAACGAATGGCGCTGGCAGGTGCCGGGCATGCTGCCACATGGGATGGAAGGGCCGTGCTGGCAGGGCGAGGGTCCGGCCGGGCGGACGATCCTGGTGCACGACGAGGGCGGGTTCGGCGACACGCTGCAATTCGTGCGCTACGTGCCCTTGCTGGCCGCCCGCGGGGCACGGGTGGTGCTGCGGGTGCAGCCGCCGCTGGTGTCGCTGCTGCGCCGCATGCCCGGACCGGTCGCGGTGCTCGGGCGGGACGAGGCGGTGCCGGAGTACGATCTGCACTGCCCGATGCTCAGCCTGCCGCGCTGCTTCGGAACCACGCTGCAGAGCGTGCCGGCGCAGCTTCCGTATCTGCAGGCCGATGCGGCGAAGGCGGCGTCCTGGCGGGCGCGGCTGGACGGGCAGGGGCTGCGGGTCGGCCTGGTCTGGGCCGGGGCGTCCCGGCCCGGCATGCCGGTGG
Source organism: uncultured Alphaproteobacteria bacterium (assembly GCA_963804495.1). Taxonomy (GTDB): domain Bacteria; phylum Pseudomonadota; class Alphaproteobacteria; order Acetobacterales; family Acetobacteraceae; genus Rhodovastum. The sequence continues at coordinate 120,439 of CAWDQN010000003.1, forward strand.
CGCATGCGATGGACGCACGGCGATCGCTGCCGGCCGAGGCGCTGATGCCGCTGGCCGGCATTGCCGGGGTTCGGTTCGTGTCGCTGCAAAAGGACCGGACGCCGCCGCCCTGGCTCCCCATGGCGGACCCGATGCCGGCGTGCGCGGATTTCGACGACACCGCGGCGGTGGTGGCGGGGCTTGATCTGGTGATCGCGGTGGACACCTCGGTTGCGCATCTGGCCGGCGCGCTGGGGCGGAAGGTGTGGCTGCTGTCGCGCTACGACATGTGCTGGCGCTGGCTGCACGGGCGCCGCGACAGCCCATGGTACCCGGGACTGCTTCTGTACCGTCAGCCGGCGCCGGGAGAATGGTGGCCGGTGCTGCGCGAGGTGGCCGAGGATTTGCGGGCGTTGGCGGCCGGAGGCGGGTAGGGGCGGCGGTCAGAATTTCGGCGTCAGGTTGGTCATGGCGGCGAGCAGTATAAACCCTAACACCCAACCAAACAATGCAATAAAAGAGAAAACTGCGACCTGCCACTCCTTCATATTGCGCATTTCATCGCTTTTGCTCGGTAGCGGGTTATCGAAAAAATCCTTGAACTCCTTGTTGAGTTCGACGATCGGCAGAAGCCGTTGCAGACTAGCGCCAATTCGCCACGCTATGCCGTGACGGCGGTCCTTCGGTACGAACCACAGTATCGAGAGTGCCAAGCATTGTCAGACCGCCGACCCAGTAGAGAACTTGGAACGAATAGAGGCCGATGCCGTAGACGGCAACATAGCGGAGGGCGGTCAGCCAGATCCAAAGCCAACCGGGCCAGATCCCAGGTTTGCGAACCTCCTGGCGTTCTCGTTCCCACCGATCGAATTGAACGTTCTCGGCCGAGTCTCGATGGCCAGATGCCACCAGCACGCTCGCCAACTGCGTGTAGGGTTGGGTGCTGAAAGTGCGGTCGCGATCCAGCCAGTCCCGCCATTGTTCCGGTGAGCGCTTGCGCATGTCTGCGGTTCCGTTGCCACCGAGACCACCGAGACGGTCATATTTGAACCCCTCCAGATCGAGTTCCGGCGGCCATGAGTTTGCGTTGTCCTGCAGAGCACCAACGTGAGTGTTTCGCAGAACCATGGCTGGAATTTGTTGGTTTGCCCCCGCGCGACAGCTTGCAGTCCGCCAACTCGGATCGCCGAGGGGCCAGGTTATGCCCGAAAGCGTCTTTCCGTTGCTGGGTTGGGCGGGGAGTAATCCAGCACACTGCCATTGTAGCTGCGAATGATCATCCCCCACCAAAAGGTCGTCTTCCACAATTGCGCCGGTGAGGACGATGCGGGTTGCGACGGCGCCACCGAGGTCGAGTGCGCCCGCGATATGGGTGAATTCAAGCATCACTGGTTGAGAAAAGCGTGCGTTGCGCGCTGACATGAATTTGCCGATCGTAGCGCTCTCAGCATGGACGGTTCCTTCGAAAGTTTGACTCGGACATCTCCAGGGATCCACCGATTTTCGCGGCGCGGAGAATCACCTTCCCTTTGAAGGTTGCATTATTCCGTAGCCACAAACTTCCTTCGACCAAAAGTCCATCCGCACTGAGATCCCCCTCGAAGGTGGACCTTTCCGTCTCGGCCGGACCGGCCACCTTAGCGCCGTTAAGAATCACGCTTCCCCTGAAAGTGGAGTTGTCCATATAGACGCCTGCACCAATTTTGGCGGCTATCAGAATGACGTCCCTCTTGAAAGTGGCGCCGCTACTCAGGAACAGACCGCTTCCAGCCGAGAGATTATCCGCGTTGACGTTCCCCTCGAAGGAGGAGCCACTGAAATCTACCTGCCCGCCGACTTTCGCGCCGACAAGCATCAGGTTCTCCTTGAACCTGGCACCGTTACGCAGAAGCAAATTTCGTCCGACCCATAGTCCATCAGCGTCAACGGTCGCTGCGAAAGTGGAACCGATCATATCCATTTGCCCACTGACCTTGGCGCCACGCAGGATAACATTTCCATCAAAAGTTGCGCCGTCGCGTAAGACCAAGTCTCCTTCGAGTGATAAATTTGCTGCGATGAAATTCCCGTCGATGGCCGAACTTTCCATTTCGACCTGCCCACCGACCTTGGCGGCGTTCAGATCCATGTTGCCCTTAACGGTGGCGCGGTCGCCCAAATAGAGGCCGCTGTCCGTGCGTAATCTCTCTGCAGCAAAATCTCCGCGCAGCAGTGTTCTGCGGAGAGACAAAGCGCCAGCAAGGTGTGCGCCATTTAGACCCAGATTTCCCTCGATCCTGCTTGAATCAATCCAAAGCTCTGGGCGGATATCGGCGTTGACGAGATCCAGATCCCCTTCGATCCGGGCGCCTTGAATCCGCAGCCCATGGCGGCCGATGCGGTCGCGCAGGCGTGGCACGGTCAGCACGTCGGCAACGAAACCCGCCGCGATTTTCCGGCACGGATCGTCCCACCCGGCATCGGCGTTCGAGTCCAGACGGGTCTTGCCGCTCGGATCGCAGCGCAGGTTCAGGTCGGCGATCTCATCGCGTTTGATACGTGCCCAGGCCCATCCCTCAGGGGTCTTGTCGTTGTCATAGCGCGCCTGCCCGGCGGTCGGGCGGTCCAGACCCAGCAGCGAGGTCCAGCCCGGTGCCTCGGCGGGTTTTTCGTCGCCCGAGGGTGCCTGCGCGAGCGCCGGTCGGGCGCCGCCAAGCAGCATCATCGCGAACAGAACGAGCAGCCACCGCATCCGAATTCCCCACGATCCGTGTCGGGGGGCCAGCCCCCCTGTTAGGTCCCATCATGGCGGCGAAGGCCACGGCCACGCAACGTCTTGCATCCTCCTTGCGGCGCGCGGCGCCGGCCGTGATAGCCTGCGGCATGATCAATCAGAACCGCCAACCAACTCGCCCGCGCGAGGCGCTCGCCGCTGCCGGCCCGGCGCCGGCGGCGCGCTGATGGAAGCGCATGTCGATCCCGGTGCCTTCAAGCAGGCGCTGATCGTCCTGGCCGCCGCCGGCGTGGTGATTCCGCTGTTTCATCGCATGCGGGTATCTCCGGTTCTCGGCTTCATGCTGGTCGGCATGGCTGTCGGTCCGTACGGGCTCGGGCGCGCGGTCGATGCCGTGCCCTGGCTCGGCGCGGTCACCTTCGGCGATCCGGCGGCGATCGGGCCGATCGCCGAGCTGGGCGTGGTCATGCTGCTGTTCATGATCGGGCTGGAACTGTCGTTCGAGCGCCTCTGGGTCATGCGCCGCCTGGTGTTCGGCCTGGGGGCGCTGCAGGTGGTGGCCAGCGCGGCGGCGCTGGCCGGGCTGGCGGTGCTGGCCGGGTTGCCGCCGCCGGCGGCGCTGGTGGCGGGCATCGCCGGCGCGATGTCGTCCACCGCGGTGGTGATCCAGGTGCTGTCGGTGGAAAAGCGGCTGGGCACGGCGCTGGGGCGGGTGTGCTTCGCCGTGTTGCTGTTCCAGGACCTCGCCATCGTGCCGGTGCTGCTGGCGATCGGCCTGCAACGTGAGGCAAGTGCCGCCGGCGGCGGACTGCTGCTGTGGTTGGCGGCGGTGAAGGCGGTGCTGGCGGTGGGCGCCATCGTCGCCCTCGGCCGGCTGGGACTGCGGCCGCTGTTTCGGGGCGTCGCCCGCACCGGCAGCCCCGAGTTGTTCATGGCGGCCTGCCTGCTGGTGGTGCTGGCCTCCGCCGTTGCCACCGCCTGGGCCGGGCTGTCGATGGCCCTGGGTGCGCTGATCGGCGGCCTGCTGCTGGCCGGCACCGAATTCCGCCGCCAGGTGGAAGTCACCATCGAGCCGTTCAAGGGGCTGTTGCTCGGCGTGTTCCTGATCGCCGTCGGCCTCGGATTCGACCCGATGCGCGTGGTGGCGGACCCGCTGCTCACGCTGGGCGGCGCGGTGCTGCTGGTGCTGGTCAAGCTGGTGCTGATCGCGCCCGCCGCACGTCTGTTCGGCCTGCCCTGGCCGGCTGCGGTGCAGGCCGGGTTGCTGCTGGGGCCGGGGGGCGAGTTCGGCTTCGTGGTGCTGTCGGTGGCCGCGCAGGAGGGCATGCTTCCGCACGCGGTGGCCGACACCGCGCTGATTGCGGTGGCGCTCAGCATGGCGGCGATTCCATTGCTGTCCTCGGTCGGGCGCCGCCACGCGCCCCGTCTGGCGCCCCGGCCGGTGGTGGACCCGGCGCTGCTGCCGCCGGGGGAAACCGCCACGGAGGCGAGGGTGATCCTCGCCGGGTACGGCCGGGTGGGGCAGACCGTTGGCGCGATGCTGGAGGCGCACGCCATTCCCTATGTCGCCATCGACCGCGACGCCGACCGGGTGGCGCGCAAGCGGCGCGCCGGCAAGCCGGTCTACTGGGGCGACATCACCCTGCCGGCGCTGCTGCGCCAGGTCGGCGTGGCCGACGCGCGGGCGCTGGTGGTGACCATGGACAACCGCCGCAATGTCGATGAGCTGGTGGCCGCCGCCCGCGCCGAACGGCCCGACCTGCTGATCGTCGCCCGCGCCCGCGATGCCGCCCACGCCGCGCATCTGTACCATGTCGGCGCCTCCGACGCGGTGCCCGAGACGGTCGAGGCCAGCCTGCAGCTTTCCGAGGCGGTGCTGGTGGATATCGGCATTCCGATGGGGCCGGTGATTGCCTCGATCCACGAGCAGCGGGCGGCGGTGCAAGCAGCGATCAAGGCGGCGGCGCCGCACGCGGATGTAAGGCCGCTGGGGCGGCGGCGGTTGCGGGATGCGCGGGCGAGCGCGGCGGAGTAAGGAAGGCCAGGGGCTCTGCCCCTGGACCCCGCCAAGGGCCGAGAGGCCCTTGGAACCCATTCCTTTTTTGCACCGTTGGTAGGAGGAGGGGGTTAGGCGGTGAATCGGTTCACCGCCTAACCCCCTCCTCATATCAACGGTCTAAAGGAACGGGGTCCAGGGGGCCACCGCCCCCTGGCGGGTCCAGGGCAGAGCCCTGGCCTTCCTTTCTTCCTCACGCTAGACCCCCCGCTCCGCAAGCGAAGCCGGAGGAACAACCATGCAGTTCGATATCGTCGTGGCAGGAGCAGGCCCCGCCGGCCTGGCGTTCGCGGCGTCGCTCGCCGGCTCGGGTCTGCGGCTGGCCTTGATCGAGAAGCAGCCGGAGGCAGCGCTGGCCGATCCGGCGTTCGACGGACGCGAAATCGCCCTGACCCATCTGTCCATGGGTCTGTTGCGGCGCCTGGGCGCCTGGCAGCGCATTCCCGCGGCCGAGATCGCGCCGCTGCGCGAGGCGCAGGTGCTGAACGGTGTGTCCTCGTTCGCGCTGCGCTTCGACGCCGACGGCAAAGGCGACGGCCCGCTCGGCGTGCTGGTGCCCAATCACCTGATCCGTCGCAGCCTGTACGAGGTGGTGCGGGACCTGGACGGGGTAAGCCTGCTGACCGGTGCCAGCGTGGCCGCGGTGCAGACCTCGACCGCGGGGGCGACGGTGGGGCTGGCGGACGGGCGGGAGATGGCGGCGCGGCTGGTGGTGGCGGCGGACACGCGGTTTTCCGAGTCCCGCCGGCGCATGGGCATTCCGGCGGCCATGCAGGATTTCGGCAAGAGCATGCTGGTCTGCCGCATGGCGCATGCGCGCCCGCACCACGGCATCGCCACCGAGTGGTTCGGCTACGGCCAGACCTTCGCGATCCTGCCGCTGAACGGCGATGTCTCCGGCGTGGTGCTGACGCTGCCGGCGCGGGAGATGGATCAGGTGATGGCGCTGGAGGGGGGCGACTTCGACAGCGACATCACCCGTCGCTACCGCAACCGGCTGGGGGCGATGCGGCTGGTCTCGACCCGGCATGTCTATCCGCTGGTCGGCGTGTTTGCGCAGCGCTTCGTGGCGACGCGCTTCGCGCTGGTGGGGGATGCGGCCGTGGGCATGCATCCGGTGACGGCGCACGGGTTCAATCTCGGCCTGCGCGGGGCGGATTCCCTGGCGGGCGAGATTCGCGAGGCGATCGGGCGCGGGCGCGACGTGGCCGACCGGCGGGCGCTGGCGCGTTACCAGTCCGACCACATGCGCGCCAGCCGGCCACTCTACCTCGCCACCAACGCGACCGCCCTGTTTTATACCGACGACCGTCTGCCGGCGCGGCTGCTGCGCGCGGCGGCACTGCGGGTGGGCAGCCGGCTGGCGCCGTTCCGGCGCGCGGTGGTCGAGCGACTGACCGAGGCAGGCTCAGCCCGCAGCGGCTGACCGCAAAGTCCGGGGCAAGCGCCCCGGCAGCGGCGCATCCGCGGCGGCATTCACCATCGCGAAACGGGTCGGCGCCCATTGTGTCGTGGCCAGCGTTACGGCCGCGCGCGAGGACCCGCCATGCCTTTCGATCCGCCCGACACGAGTGCCGATCATGCCGCCGGGCTCGACGCCGCGAGGGACGGGAACGAATGGCTGGGATTGCCGCTTCTCGATCCGGCCGGCTGCGCCAGGCTGCGCGGCATGCGCGACGACATCGCCCGCGCGCTGCCAGCCGCGCTGCGGACAGTCCATGCCCAATGGCAGGCCGAACCCGCGCTGGCGAGGCTGCTCGGCGACGAGACGCGGATGGCCCGGCTGCAGGCGCTGCAGGAACGGCACTGGCTGGCCCTGCTGTCGGCCTCGTTCGATGACGGCCAGGCCGACCGCTCGCGCCGGGTGGGTGAGGTGCATGCGCGGCATGGGCTGGAGTCGCGATGGTATATCAGCGGCACCTGCCTGGTCATGGAGCAGTTGGTGGCGGTGCTGGCCCGCCGCCATCGCGCCCGCCCGGCGCTGGCGGCGGACCTGACGGCACTGCTGCGCGCTGTGTTCCTCGACATGGCGTTGTCGTTGCGCGCCTGGCATCGTCACGACGAGGCCAATCACATGCGCGCCGAAGTGCTGGCCCTGGCCGACCTGATCGAAGGCGATGTGACGCTTGCGGTCGGCGAGATCGAACTGGAGGCCGAGCGTTTGTCGGACGGCGCGAAGCGGCTGGCCGAGGTGGCCACCGATGTGCGCGGCGTCGCCGAGGCGGTGAGCACGGCGGTGGACGCGACCGTGGCCTCGGTGCAGGCGGTCGCCGCGGCGGCGCGGGTGCTGGAAACCGCCACCGGCGAGATCGCCGGGCAGGCCGCGCGGGCCGCCGGTGAGACCGCCGGCTCGGCCCGGGACGCTGCTGCCGCCGGCGAGGCGATGCAGGCGCTGACCCGCTCGGCGGAGGAAATCGAGGACGTGGTGCGGCTGGTGCGCGGTATCGCCCGGCAGACCCGCCTGCTGGCGTTGAACGCGACCATCGAGGCGACCCGCGCTGGGGAGGCCGGGCGCGGCTTCGCGGTGGTGGCCGCCGAGGTGAAGGGTCTGGCGAGCCAGACCGAGGAGGCCACCGGCGGGGTGAGCGCGCGGGCCGAGGCGATCGCGCGCGGCGTCGCCGGCGCGGCGACGCGGGTGGACAGCATCGGCCTGCGCGCGCGCGGCGTCGAGGTGATCGCCCACGAGGTATGCGCCTCGACCGACCAGCAGCGCGCGGCCACGGCTGAAATCGCGCGCCATGTCGCCGTTGCCGGCGGCCACACCAGCGCGGTCGCCGGCCAGGTCCGCCACTTGTTGGGACGAGCCGAGGCAACCGAGGCCGCGGCGCACGGCTTCGGCGATATGGCGACGCAGTTGCAGACCGGCCTGGCCGAGTTGCCGCGGCGGCTGAGCACGGTGCTGCGCAGCTCGAACGCGGGCAGCCGCCGCCGCATGGCGCGCGAGCCGGTCTGCGTGCGCTTCACGCTGCATGCCGACGGACGGCGGATCGAAGGGTTCACCGGCGACCTCGGTACCGGCGGCGCGTTGCTGGCGCGTCCGGACTCCGGCCTGTCGGTCGGGTCTGCGGGTGAACTGATCCTCGAACGCATCGATAAGCTGCCTGCCAAGGTGGTCGGCGTGTCAGCGTTGGGTCTGCACGTGCAATTCCTGGATGTGTCGGCGGCTCAGGAGGCGGCGATCGAGGCCCGTCTGGCGCAGGCGCGCATGCTGGACCCGCCGCATAGCGCGCGTTGTCAGGCGGCGGCGTCGTCCGTGGCGGCCGCCTTCGAGCAGGCGATTGCGGCCGGGCGGTTCAGTCCGCAGGCGGTGTTCGACACCGAGTACCGGCCGGTTCCGGGCAGCGACCCGCAGCAGCATGTGTGCGGCGCGACCGAGGTGTGCGACGCGCTGGTGCCGCCGATCATCGAGAAGGTGAAGGCTGCCGACCCGGCCATCGTGTTCTGCGCGCCATGCGACCGGCACGGCTACATCGCGACGCACAACTGCGACTACAGCCAACCGCAGCGGCCGGGCGACCGCGCGTGGAACATCGCGCACAGCCGCAACCGCCGCATTTTCGACGATCGGGCCGGGTTGCTGGCGGCGCGCAACACGCGGCCGATCCTGATCCAGGCCTATCCGCGCGACATGGGCGGCGGGCGGATCATCATGCTGAAGGAGTACGATGCCCCGATCATCGTGCAGGGACGGCACTGGGGCGCGATGCGTCTGGCAGTGAGGCTGCCGACCGGCTGAAAGAGTCGTTACGATATTTCTTTAATCCCGCCACCAACGGAGAAAGCTCATGCGCCTTTTTGCTGCCGCCGCGTTTGCGCTGACGATCGGCACCGCCGGTCTGGCCCAGGCCGCCAAGCAGGACTTCACCCTGGTCAACCGCACCGGCTACACGGTCGCGCATGTCTTCGTGAGTGCCGCCGACAGCAACTCCTGGGAAGAGGATGTGCTCGGCGAGGACACGCTGGAAAACGGCGATCACGTCAACATCACCTTCGAGACGGGCGAGCGCGGCTGTCTGTATGATCTGAAGGTTGTCTACGACGATGGCGATTCGTCGGCCTGGGGTAAGATTAATCTGTGCAAGATCGGCCGGATCGCGATCTACTGGGACCGCAAGGCCGGCAACACCCGCGCCGTCGCCGAATAATCGGTCCGAAGACGTCCGTCGCAGGGGCCGGAGCGGCGCGCTTCGGCCCCTGCGCTATTTTGATGGCATGAGAAGCGAGAGATCCAGGCGCGCTGCGTCAGGATTGGCGCCCTGCAGCATGAGTAGTTTCCGGTCCTCCCGCCGGGATATTTTATAATCTATATCAGTTGGGCGCTAAGATAAAATACGTATCCGAAAGCATTGTTTATGGAGATCGAAATGCCAACCCAGATGATTTCATACCGCCAACTTGCCGCGCTGAGTGCGATTTTCCTGCTCGGCGCCTGTGCCCAGACGCCGCCGCAAGTTGTCGGGTCGGACCAGCCACCGGTGGTGCCGTACCAGCCCCAGCTTGCCTCGAATCCGCCACCGGTGCCGCCCGGCGCCAACGCGGTGTGGTACCATGTCAGATTCGACACGAATGCGGTGGCGATCGGCCCTGATGGACAAAGCGTCGTCGCCGACATGACGACCTATCTGCAGGGCAATCCGAACGCGATCGCCACGATCATCGGCCGGACCGACACGGTTGGCAGCCAGGACTACAATATGCATCTGTCGCATCAGCGCGCCGATGCGGTGCGCGACGCGCTGGTCTATCGGGGCAACGTGGCGGCCGACCGGGTCGAGACGCGTTGGACCGGCGAGACCAGACTGAAAGTGGCAACCGCCGTTGACACTCCGGAAGCGTCGAACCGGGTGGTCGATATCGCCATCCATTAACGCGGCAAGCGACCACAACACGACCTTTACGGCCTCGAACATCGAGGTATCATTCACCCATGGAGACAACCATGACACCGCGTCTGCTTCTGATTCTTGCGTGCACCTTCCTCGCCGTTTCCGCCTGTGTGGTTTCACCCTACGGCAGCGGCGGCGGGTATTATTCCGGCGGCGGCGGCTACCACGATCAATACTATGGCCGCAGCGTCTGGCGCCAATAGTAGAATATAGGCAACACTGTTCCCGTGGACGAACGTGTTGCGGCCGGTCCGCCGGTACTGTGGTCCCGCTCGGCAAGCGGTGCCGCGTCCTGCTTCAGGGTCCGCCAGCCGGCTCCGGCGCGACGGCAACCACCAATCCCGGACGGGTCGGACACATCGGCCACCGCTTCCTATAAGCCGCGGGTGATGATCTCCTGCGGCGCGTGCGGGGGCCGCCGCAGCGGCGCCAGCCACTATGCCACCCCGTAGGTCCTGAACCACGCCAGCATCCGTCGCCATCCGTCGGCGGCATCCTCGGCCCGGTAGCTGGGCCGGTAGTCGGCGTGGAATCCGTGCGATGCGTCCGGGTACACCACGATCTCCACCGTCTGCCCGGCGGCCCTTGCCTTCGCCGCCGCCGCCTGCACGTCGGCCAGCTTGATGCCGGCATCCTTGCCGCCGTACAGGCCGAGCAGGGGGGCGTGCAGCTCCGCGGCCAGGTCGGTGGGGGTTTTGGGCTGGATGTCTGTGGTCGGGCCGGTGACCTGCCCGTACCAGGCCACCGCCGCCTTCACCCTGGGATTGTGCTCGGCATAGAGCCAGGCGTTGCGCCCGCCGCGACAGAACCCGACCACGCCGAGGCGCCCGGCATCGCCCTTGTTCGCCGCCGCCCAGTCAACCGTATCATCCAGGTCGGACAGCAGGGTGGCGTCCGGCGCCTTGTCCACGACGTCGCGGTAGATGTTGCTGAAATCGGTGATTTTCGAGAAGTCGGCGATGCGCGCATAGATTTCCGGGGCGACCGCCAAATACCCTGCCTTGGCCAGCCGACGGCAGATGTCCTTGATGTAGTCGTGGATGCCGTAAGCCTCTTCGTTCACCAGCACGATGGGGAAGGGGCCGCTTCCCTGCGGGCGGGCAAAATAGGCGGGCAGTTCGCCGTCGGCCACCGTCATCTTCATCTCGCCGGCGTCGATGCCGGCGGTGTCGGTGTGGATCACCTGCGCTTCGACCCTGGTCGTGGCCAGCGTCAGCCCGGATATCAGCCCGGTCATCATGAAGCGCCGGGCGACGGGGAGACGGATCAGTCCGGGTAATTCTTCCATGGAGCTTCCTCGATATAACATCCGGGGCTTTGCCCCGGACCCCACCAGGGGCTTTGCCCCTGAACCCCAGCAAGGGCTTTGCCCCGGACCCCCAGCAAGGGCTTCGCCCTTGGAGCCCGGACTCAGTCTGCGGCGGCCGCCTGCGGGACCGACCGGCCGCGCACCGCCTCGCCGAAGGCCTCGAAGATCCGGCGCGACACCGCGTCGTGATCCCAGTCGTATTCCGGGTGCCATTGCACGCCAACCGCCAGCGCCGGGGCCACCGCCGCGCGAATCGCCTCGATGGTGCCGTCCGGCGCCACCGCCTCGGCCACCAAGCCCGGGCCGAGCCGGTCGATGCCCTGGTTGTGCAGCGAATTGACCGCGATTTCCGTGCCGCCGGCGATTCGGTGCAGCCAGCTTCCCCGGACGATGCGCACGCTGTGCGCCTTGCCGGTGCGCACGCGCGGGTTGGGCTGCATCGGCACGCCATGGTCCATCCGGTCGGGCAAATCCTGCAGCCGCTGGTGCAGGCTGCCGCCCAGGGCCACGTTGAATTCCTGCATGCCGCGGCAAATCGCCAGCAACGGAATGCCGGCGGCAACCGCGCCGCGGATCAGCGGCAGGGTAACGGCGTCGCGCATCGCATCCTCGGGCGTGCCCTCGGCATGCGGCGGGCCCTGATACAGGTCCGGGTGCACGTTGGAGCGGCTGCCGGTGAAAATCACCCCGTCCAGCTTCGCCAGCAGCGTGGCGATATCGGCGTGCTTGCCATTCGCCGGGATCAGCACCGGCACCCCGCCCACCACCAGATCGGTTGCCCGCACATACGTGTCCGACGCGGCATGATTGGGGGTGCCGTAGGTGCCGAACAATTTGGTGCAGCAGGAAATGCCGATCAGCGGTTTCATGGCTTCGATCATCATCCGGGAACGTGGCGATAAAATGAAGTCATTGATGCCATATCGCCCGCCGACCGCCCCGCCCAGGCGGCAGGTGTGGCCGCCATGCCACGCTCTACTCGCCGTTGCCTTTGCTCACCCCCGGCACGTACACGAACAGCCCCGGGTCGAAGCTGCCGCCAAGCTGGACATCGAACAACGTCACCCGGGTTTCCTGCCGTTGCGCGTCCACCACCGTCCATTGCCGCAGCGCCAGCGGATTGTCGGCGAACACCAGGGTGAGGCTGCCGTCCTGCGGCGAGGCCGTGCGCACCATGCTGACCTGGATCTGCCCCGGCTGGCGCTCGAGTCCGGTCACCGTGACGTTGCCCGCCAGCCGCAGATTGTCGCGCAGCAGCAGGCCGAGCGGGGTGGCGCTGAGCGGCAGGTTGGTGGTCTGATTGAGCTGGCTGTCATGGAAGATGAACAGCCCGTGACCGGCGACCAGCAGCAGCGGGCTCGGCTGGTCGTACTGAAAGCGCATCCGGCCGGGCCGGTCGAGCCAGGCCACCCCCTCGGCAGTGCCGCCGTTCGGCGACACCTGCAAGAAGCGCGCCTTCAGCGTGTGGACCCCGTTGAGGTAGGCCTCGATTCGGCTCAGGTCGGCATGGTCGGCGGCGGTCAGCCCGTCGGCGCGCGCCCTCCCGGCGGGCAGGAACAGCGGCGCCAGCAACGGCAGCCGAAGAAAGGTGCGGCGTTTCATGCTATCGATGTGGCGTGCCGCGGGATGAAAATCAAAGCCCTCCGGCGCATGCGCCCTATTCCGCCGCCGCCGGGGCCGGCTGGCCCGCCGCCAGCGCCCATAACGCGGGATTCAGCTCCTCCTGCCGGTCGGGAAACAGCAGCGCGCACAGCAGAATGACGGTGGCGAAGCCGGCCAGCACCAGGATGGCCAATTCCAGGTTGCCGGTGCGCTCGTGCAGCTCGCTGACCATCGGCGCGGCGACAGCGCTGCCGAGGAAGCCGATAAAAAAGCGAACCGAATACATGCGGGTTCGCAGCTCCGGCGAGATATAGCGCGCGGTCATGGTCTCGTTCACCGTCACCTGGCCGAACACCGCCGCGGCCACCAGGCCGGCCACCGGCACCAGCGCCCAGCCGCGGGCGAAGGCCAGCCCCAGCAGCGCCGGAGCCAGCACCAGCGCCAGCGGCAGGAACACCCGTTTCAGCGTCATCCGGTCGATCATCCGCCCCACCGTTGCCTGGGTCAGCGCGCCGCACAGCGTGGCGGCGGTGGCGGCGATGCCGGCCAGCCAGACCAGCGAGGGGTCGTTCACAGCGGCTTGCGGGACCAGCCGCTCCTGCATCAGCTTGGGGATGAGCAGCGAAAACGCGTTGAACACCAGGCCGGAGACTGCGGCGATCAGCAGCAGCACCACCACCGCCCGGCGCACCAGGTGGCGCGGGATGGCGGGGAATGGCCTGGCTTCGGTGCGGCGGTGATGGTCGGTGGATGGCATGCGCAGCCAGGCAAGCCCCAGGGCGGCGCAGGCCAGTCCGGGCACCACGAAGGCCCAGCGCCAACCGAACTGGCTGGCGAGCACGGCGCTGACCACCGGGGCGGTCGCCACGCCGATATTGCCGAACACCCCGTTCAGCCCCAGTGCCCGGCCGGGCCGGTCGCCGGCCAGATCGACCAGCATGGCGGTGCCGACCGGGTGGTAGATGGCGGCGAACAGCCCGGCGCCGGCCAGTGCGCCGCCGAGGGCCACATTCGTGCTCGCCAGCCCCGACAGCACCAGGCAGGCGCCGGTGCCGAGGAAGAACACCGCCATCAGCGCGTGCCGGCCGATCCGCGCGGCGAGCCAGCCTTGCGGCAAGGAAAACACCCCGTAGAGGACAAAACCGCCGGTGGCGAGCTGCAGGATCGGGCCGTACTCGCTGCCGAAGCCGACGCCGGCGGTGACCATGGTGAGCACGGCGGTGGGCAGGATCAGCAGCGAGTAATGGGTCAGTGCGTGGGCGGCGTTGATGAACACCATCAGGTGCCGCTGCGTGGCGGCGGGGTCGGGCAGGGGCCCGGGCATTGGCATCGGCGCGGCTTTCCTGGACGAGGCCACCAGCCTAACCCCATCGCTGGCGGGCGCGCCACCCCGCGAGCGGTCGCAATTCGTCACGCTCGACGGGGTGGTCTGGTTAACAGGACAGCAATGCCTGCCCGTCATACTCCAGGCTTCGGCGCGCGCGATCGCTCCGGTGACGCGGGCGCCCGCAAATCCAGTGGAGGCATGGTGTCGTCCCTGTCGCAATCCGACGTGGCCCGGCTGCTGGCGGAGCCTTCGGCGCAGGCGCGCGCCGAGGTGGCCGGCAAGCTGGCGCAAGACATCGAAAACCCGGAACTGACCGAGGATGAAATCCGGCTGGCCCAGGATATCATCCGCATCCTGGCCAATGATATCGAAGTGACGGTGCGGCAAACAGTATCGCAAAGCCTGCGCAGCTCGGACCGGTTGCCGCATGACGTTGCCGTGCGTCTGGCCAATGACATCGAAAACGTGGCGCTGCCCATTCTGGCCAATTCAAGCCTGCTCACGGCGGCTGACCTTGTCGCCCTCGTGCGGCGCGGATCCCCGGTCAAGCAGGAGGCGATCGCCGGGCGCCGCGATCTGTCGGAAGACGTGGCCGATGTGCTGATCACAGATGCCGACGCATCGGCGGTCACCACGCTGATGCGCAACGCGACGGCGCGGATCAGCGAGAACGGTTACAGCATGGCGATCGACCGCTTCGCCGATGATGATAGCGTCAAAGAAAGCATGGCACGGCGCGAGAAGCTGCCGATCACCATCGCCGAGCGCCTGGTGACGCTGGTGGCCGACCATGTGAAGAACTACCTGCTCAGCCATCACGACCTGCCACCGGATGTCGCCACCGATATCGTGTTGCAAACCCGCGATGTCACGACCATCACCCTCAGCCATGGCAGCCGCGAGGAGGATCTGGAGCGGCTGGTCAAGGAAATGCATCGCGGCGGACGGCTGACACCGTTCCTGGTGTTGCGTGCGCTCTGTCTGGGCGACATGGAGTTTTTCGAGGCGGCGATGGCGGCGCTGGCGGATGTGCCGGTCGGGAATGCGCGGCGGTTGATCCATGATGCCGGCCCGAACGGGCTACGCTCCCTGTTCGAGAAATCCGGCCTGCCGTCGCGCCTGCTTCCCGCCATCCGCGTGGCGGTGGACGTGGTGGAAGGGGTGAAGTTCGACGGCGGCGAGCACGATCTCGAGCGCTACCGGGCCCGCGTGATCACCCGCATCCTGACCCAGTTCGAACGGTTCAGCGAAGAAGACCTCGATTATCTGCTGGACAAACTCATTGCTGTTCTTGCCGTGGGCTCCGGGCGCAATGCGGTGTCCGAGAGCGCGATTGGATGACGCGAGAAAGGCCAGGGCTCTGCCCTGGACCCCGCCACTACTTGGTGCCGTACAGCCGGTCCCCGGCGTCGCCCAGCCCAGGGCGGATGTAGCTGTGTTCGTCCAGGCAGCGGTCGATCGCGGCGGTGAACACGGTCACATCCGGATGCTCGGCGGTGAAGGTGGACAGGCCCTCGGGGGCGGCGATCAGGCACACCACCCTGATCTGCGAGGCCCCGGCCTCCTTCAGCCGTGCCACCCCCGCGGACACCGAGTGTCCGGTCGCCAGCATCGGGTCCACCACGATCACCAGCCGCTCGCCGATATCCTCGGGCAGCTTGAGGTAGTATTCCACCGGAACCAGCGTGTGCGGGTCCCGGTACAGGCCGATATGGCCGACCCGCGCCCCCGGCACCGCCTCCAGCATGCCGTCCAGGATGCCGTTGCCGGCGCGCAGGATGGGCACGAAGCACAGTTTCTTGCCGGCCAGCTGCGGCGCCTGGGTGCGCTCAAGCGGTGTGTCCACCTCGATCATGTGCAGCGGCAGGTCGCGGGTGACTTCGTAGCACATCAGCAGGCTGATCTCGCGCGCCACCCGGCGGAAACCGGCCGTCGAGGTGTCTTTGTTTCGCAACAGCGTCAGCTTGTGCTGCACCAAAGGATGATCGATGACCGTGACCGTCGGGAAGCGGGCGGTCATTCGTCGAGCCCGCGCCCCTTGGGCCGCGCCAGTTCGTCGGCGGCGGGAACGCGGTTGGCGAAATAGCCGGCCGCTTTCTTGGCATCCATCTCCACGCTCGCATCGGCCGGGATCAGCCCGTCGGGAATCGGCACCCGCTCCACCACCTCGATGCCGGAGCCGACGATGGGCTGGAACTTCATGTTGCTCATGCTCACCAGCCGGTCGATGCGGGCGATGCCCAGCCAGTGCAGCACGTCCGGCATCAGTTCCTGGAAGCGCATGTCGGACACGCCGGCGACGCATTCGGTGCGCAGGAAATAGGACTCCGCCCGGTCGCCGCCCTCCTGGCGCTTGCGCGCGTTGTAGACGAGGAATTTTGTGACTTCGCCGAGCGCGCGGCCTTCCTTCCGGTTGTACACGATCACGCCGACGCCGCCCTGCTGGGCGGTCTGGATACACACCTCCGCGCCATGCGCCAGATAGGGGCGGCAGGTGCAGATGTCCGAGCCGAACACGTCCGAGCCGTTGCATTCGTCGTGCACGCGACAGGCGATGCGGGTTTCCGGCCGCCCGAGCAAGGCGGGGTCGCCGAACAGATACACGCTCATGCCGCCGATGGGCGGCAGCAGCACCGACTGGTCGGGGCGGGTGACGAGTTCGGGAAACATGCCGCCGGTCTGCTCGAACAATCCGCGGCGCAGGTCGGTGGTGCTGATGCCGAAGCGCTTGGCCACGCCGGGCAGATACCAGACCGGCTCGATCGCCACTTTGGTCACCCGCGCGTCGCCGCTCGCCGTCAGCACCTCGCCGTCCGGACGCAGGCGTCCGGCGCCAATGGCCTGTACGATTTCCGGCATGTTGATGCGGGCCCGCGTCACCGCGATGGTGGGGCGGATGTCCCAGCCCTCGGCGATGCGCCCGGGAAACGCCTCGGCCACCATGTGGCCCCAGGGATCGAGCGAGACGATCCGCTCGGGATCGGCCCATTGCGGGAAGGGGCCGATGCGGGCCGCCGGCGCGGTATTGGTCAGGTCCGGCCGGTGGCCGGGGTCGAGCTGCCCGGCGGCGACCGCCAGGGCGCGATACAAGGAATAGGCGCCGGCATGGGTGCCGATGGCGTTGCGCACCGCGGCGTCGGCCAACGTGCCGACGATGGGCCCGCGGATGGCCGGATCGGCGGCGCCCCAGATGATGGGCAGCGGCTGCTGGGCCTGGCCGGGCCGTGGATGCGAGGTCAGCACGATCGCCCGCGGCGGGCGACGATCGTTGGTGGCGCGGGGCGTCGTCATTCGCGGAGCCTAGGAACCTCGGGAGGTGGGGTCCAGGGCAAACGGGTGAACAGTGACCCTGGTTTGGCGCTTGAACCGGCGGTGAGAGCCGCCGGGCGCGCCCAATTGTCGCAGAAGATATATTATGGAAACTCGCGCTGCTGGAACGCAACCTGGCCGCAGCCTTTATCCGCCCGGCGCGTCAGGAAACCATGCCGCGCCGGGCGGGCTCTCCTGCGGGTGCAGGACGGTGATCACCGACGCGCACGCCTGGCAACGCAATTCCGCAACCGGGATCACATCAGGTGGCCGGTCGGGTACGACGTATTCCAAATAGGCGGCTGGGCCTGCGAGCAGCGAGCGCCGTTCGAGCCCGGCGCGGTCGATCCGGCAATTGGCCATGATGGCCGATGGTCCGATCAGACGGACCCTGACGCCCGCCTGCCGCATCGCCTGCTCGATCGGCCGCAAGTGCGGGCAGGTCGCGAGCCTCTGCCGGTCCTGGTCATAAACGATCTGCTCGTCAGACCAGGTTTCGCCCTTTTCCATCAGCGCGGCGTATGTGCGCCGCGCCGGATCGGCGGCGAGCAGTGCGATCCGCGCCGCCCGATCCCGCTGGGAGGCGGCGAATTTCCCCCGCGCGACCTTTCGACGGGCCAGCCTCTGCGATGCCTCTCGCACAACGGGGAGCAGGCCAAGGACCACCGCGAACCCGGCGATGATGGCCACCGCCGCTGGACCGCGGCCGGAAAACGGCGCTGGCGCGGGCTGGTCATCGAGGCTGAAACCGATCCACAGGAGAATGAAAACCCCAACGCCCACGGCGGCCATCGTCAGCAACACGCCGGCGGTAGGGTTGCGCTTCCGCCGAAACGCCGCCCGCGCCGCGATGGCGGCCGGAGGTTCGCCGAATGCCAGACGGGCCTTGCCGCTCAGCAGCACCGCCAGGCCGAAGATCCCGACCGGCGTGCCATACGGGAACGCCATCAGGTAGATCGCCGAGATCAGGATGATCACGATGCGGGCCCAGCGCTTCAGCCAAAACAGCCCTATGCCGGCGACAAATTGCGGCATCAGGAGCGGGACCCCGATCAGCAGGAAGGCGGGCCCGAAATACCGAAGGGTCTCAATGGCGGCGGGATCAGACGAAACCAACGTCTTCACGCAGAACCCCAGCCCCGCCAGCAATCCGGAACCGCCGATCAGCGCATGCAACCCGCCGAGAATTCTGATGAGCGTGACGATGAAACGGCTCCTGTCGCCATCATCGACCAAATTTGCCGGGAAGTACTGCGAGGTCTCCAACCCGCGCCAAACCCCCCGCTACCCGCACGTATTGATCGCAATCTCCACCCGCCGGTTCTTCTGCCGTCCGTCCGGATTATCGCGCCCGTCGGCGGTCCGGTTCGGCGCCACCGGCCGCGTCTTCCCATATCCCTTGATCGCCGTATCCCCGGGCACAACCCCTTCCCGCACCAGCCAGTCGCGCACCGACCGCGCCCGCTGCTCGGACAGAAGCTGATTATAGGCGTCGGTGCCAATGCCGTCGGTATGGCCTTCCACCACCACCGGGTGCTTGCCCGCCTTGGCGATCTCCGGCCCCAGCGCCGCCAGCGTCTCCACCGCGTCGGGCCGCAGGTCGGATTTGTCGAAATCGAACAGCGCATCCGCCACCACGCTCAGTCGCCGCTCGCACGCGGTCGCGGTCGAGCGGACCGCCTGGATGCCCTTGGGCACCTGGATCTCGCCCGGCTTCTGCCACGGCCCGGTGGGCGCGTGAATCTCACCGGGCTTCTGCCACGGCCCCGTAGGCGCATGGATTTCGCCCGGCGTCTGCCATGGTCCGGTGGGCGGCTTGATCTCGCCCGGCGTCTGCCAGGCTCCCTTGGGTGGCGTGCCCGGCTCGCTGCCGGACGTGTCGCCCGGGGCCTGCTGGGCCATCGCCGGGCTGGCGCCGGCCAGCACGGCGAACAGCGTCGCAGGCAGGCACGTCGCGCAGCGGCGCAGGGGCATGGGACACCTTCGAGTTGGCTGCAGAATGCGCCAACATGATACGATACCGCGTCGTCCCGCGCGAGCGGCGCTGCATCACCGCGCCCGACAGATGCCGGGGCCGCGCGACAGGTTTGATTGGCCCGCGCCGCCCGGCATGGCATGGTCCGCGCATCGGCAGGAGAACCCGCATGCGTCCGATCTTCGTCCTCATCAAATGCGAAATGGGTCAAAGCTATCAGGTCGCCCGCGTCGCGGCCGATACGATCGAAGAATTGTCGGAGCTGTATTCCACCTCGGGCCAATACGACCTGCTGGCGAAATTCTACCTCAGCCCCGAGCACGACACCGGCCTGTTCGTCACCGACCGGGTGCAGACCATTCCGGGGGTGAAAGACACCAACACGCTCATCACCTTCAATGCCTTCATGGCGGGCAGGCCCTGACCTGGGCAACCCCTTGCCTCTTTCGTCCGTGACGTCGGCGTGACGGATCCCCGGTCGCGGGGAGGGATTTGATGGTGCAAGCCAAGGCGAACAGCATGGGCAATCCGGGCACGAACGACCGGACCGGGGCAGAGCAGCCGGCCAGCGATGGGGAGAGGCGAGCCGCCATCGGCGCCCGCCTGGTCGCCATCAGCGTGGTCCTGCTCACCCTGGCCTTGCTGGGCGCCAGCGGGCTTGTCCTCGGGCAACGGCACGCGGCGCTGGAAGCGGCGCGCATCGCCGCGGAGAACCTCGCCGCAACCATCGCCGAACAGACCACCCGCTCGTTGCAGGCGGTCGATGTCGTGCTGCTCGACCTGCAGGACCGTGCCGCCGGCGACGAGCCCGCCTCGGTCGAGGCGGCGCGCGCCCTGCTGGCGGGGCCGCGCGTCACGTCCTGGCTGCGCGCCAGCACCGCGCATCTGCCGCAGATCGAGGCGCTGCTGGTGGCCGATGCCGACGGGCATGTGCTGAACGCAACCGGGCGGCTGGCTGCCCCCCGGCAGGCCGAAGCGGCGGCGGCGGCGGCACGGCATTTCGCCGCCGCCGGTCCCGGCGCCGCGGCGGACAATACGCTGTTCATCGGCGCCCCCTCGCCCGAGCCTGCGTCAACCCAAAACCGCAAGCCCTGGATGGCCTATCTGGCGAGATCGTTGAGTTTTCAAAATGGCCATCCAGACGGAATGCCGGCCGGCGTGATCGTCGCGGTGCTGCGGCTGGACACGTTCGGCTCGCTCTATGCCGGGCTGCGGCTGCGCGGCAACGGCATGGTCGCCCTGCTCCGCCGCGATGGCACGGTGCTGCTGCGCCAGCCGCCGCTGGAGCCCGGCGACATGCTTGTGCCGCCGGACAGCCCCTGGCACGACGCGGTGGTGCACGGCGGCGGCAGCTACCGCTCCGCCGGCATCTTCGACAATCAGGACCGGACCGTCGCGGTCCGGCCGTTGCGCGATTCCGACCTGGTCGCGGTGGTCGGCGTGGACGAAACCGCCGCGCTTTCCGGCTGGCGGCGCGACGCCGCCATCGGCAGCGTCGGCGCGCTGGCAACGTCCGGCTGCATCCTGCTGCTGCTGCGCGCGCTGCTGCGGCAGTTCCGCCGGCTGGAACGCTCGCAGGCGGCGCTGGAGGCGGCGAATGCCGAACTGACCCGCACCGCGCGCGAGCTGGAAATGACGCTCAGCACCATGGACCAGGGGTTGATGATGGTCACCCCGGACCATCATGTGGCGATCTGCAACGACCGGGCGATCGAGCTGCTCGGCCTGCCGCGGGAATTGTTGCGGGATCGTCCCCCGTTCGACGCGGTCCTGGACTGGCAATGGCAGGCCGGCGAGTTCGACCGGACCGATCCGACCATGCGGGACATGCGCCAGCGGGGCGGCTACCTGGACCATCCGTATACCTACGAGCGGCGGCGGCCGAACGGGCAGATGATCGAGGTACGCAGCGTGCCGCTGGAAGGCGGCGGCGTGGTGCGGACCTACACCGACACCACGGAACGTGCCCTGAATGAGGAACGCTTCCGCCAGATCTTTAACGACAGCCCGCTGGCGATCGCTCTCGCCTCGGGCGAGCACCGGCGCTTCGTGCAGGTCAACCCGGCACTCTGCCGGCTCACCGGACGCAGCGCCGACGACCTGCTGGGCCGGCCGTGGATCGACATCGTCCACCCCGATGACCGCCCGACCGCGGAAAGCCGGCCCGTGCCGCCGCAGGGACGGATCACGCTGGAGGTGCGGCTGCTGACCCGCGCCGGCGAGGTGGCGTGGCTGCGCCTCACCCTCAGCTGGCTGCCGGCCCCCCCCGGCCTGCCGCCGGTGCTGCTGGCGATGGGCGAAGACATCTCCCCGCAGCGCGACATGGAAGCGCGGCTGCGCCAGGCGCAGCACCTGGAAGCGGTGGGGCAACTCACCGGCGGGGTGGCGCACGACTTCAACAACCTGCTCGGCATCATCATGCTCGACGCCGAGATGCTGGCCGGGGCATCG
The DNA here is from genome assembly GCA_963804495.1 of uncultured Alphaproteobacteria bacterium. Taxonomy (GTDB): domain Bacteria; phylum Pseudomonadota; class Alphaproteobacteria; order Acetobacterales; family Acetobacteraceae; genus Rhodovastum. The sequence continues at coordinate 142,046 of CAWDQN010000003.1, forward strand.
GTGAACGATAGCGGGCGCGTCCATCTTGCCACCGAAATCCTCGCCACCGCCGCCAGCGGCGCGGAACTGACGCGCCGGCTGCTTGCCTTCGCCCGCCGGCAGACGCTGCAACCGCGGACCATGGACCTGAACGCCACGATCGACTCCGCGGCCACGCTGCTGCGCCGCACGCTGGGTCAGGCGTACCGGGTGGAACTGGACCTGGCCGCCGATCTCTGGCCGCTGCGCGCCGACGCCTCGCAGATCGGCGATGCGCTGCTGAACCTGGCGCTGAACGCCCGCGACGCCATGCCGCAGGGCGGGGTGCTGACCATCGCCACCGCCAATGCGCGGGTGGACGCCGCCGATGCCACGCCGGACCTGCCGGCGGGCGACTATGTGGGGCTGAGGGTCACCGACACCGGCACCGGCATGGCGCCGGAGGTGCTGGAGCGGGCGGTGGAACCCTTCTTCACCACCAAGCCGCCGGGCGCCGGCAGCGGCCTCGGTTTGAGCATGATCTATGGCTTCGCCCGCCAGTCCGGCGGTACCCTGGTGCTCGACAGCACGCCCGGGGCTGGCACCACGGTGCAGTTGCTGCTGCCCCGCGCCCGGGAAGGCCAGGAAGCGCCGGTGGCGGAGGCACCCCCGGCGCATCTGCCGGGCGGACGCGAAACCGTGCTGCTGGTAGACGACAACGCCGCCATCCGCACCGTCGCCGCCCGTCACCTGGCCGCCCTGGGCTATGCGGTGCACGAGGCAGACTGCGGCCCAGTGGCGCTGGACGTGCTGCGCTCGGGGGTGCGGGCGGACCTGCTGTTCACCGACATCACCATGCCCGGCGGCATGACCGGTGCCGCGCTGTTCCAGGCGGCGCGGCAGATACAACCATGGCTGAAAGTGTTGTTCACGACTGGTTTCGCCCGCGACGCCGAGGACGCCGGCGCGCCGGAGCCCTCGCCGCTGCTGCGCAAGCCCTACCGGCGTCAGGCGCTGGCCGAGCAGCTGCGGGCGGCGCTGGATGCCTGAACGGCTTGCCCGGCGTTGCCCCGACCCCCACCCTGCGCCCGGCGAAGGCTTCAGGCTGGCTGCGTCGCGCTGTGCGGGTCGGGCCTGGTCGCCTCGATATAGCGCCCGACCGCCACGGCCAGACTCAGCAGGATGTACAGCGGCCAGGTGAACGCCTGCGTCAGGAACGAGCCGCAGACCACGAAGCCCGCCATGCCGGCCATCACCGCCTGGGCCATGCCGAACGCCGCCGGGTCGTAGCCTTCGCCGGCCCCCGCGGGGGAAAGTGCCCTGGCGCTACGAATGGAACTGCGGACGGTACGAACCACCATGGTCATGAACACGCCGAAGCCGAGGAAACCGCTTTCGGCGAGTGCGGCGAACCAGGTGCTGTGCACCGCCTTGGCGAAGCCCTCCCACCAGTCCTGACAGCGCTCACGGGAACGGACCCGGGTTCGCTCGGTGGAACTGACCCACTGACTTCAGTCCTACCGTACCGACCATTGTCTCAGGCTGTCCCAACCCGACGCTATCTGGTGCCGGGGCCCGCTGTGGGATGGCTGCGCCTGCGGCAGCGCGGCGCGCGGCCTGTGAGCCCCTCCTGGGGATCGGCTCAAGACCGGACACGGTCGTGGCGGGGTTGCCACGGGAGATAACCGAAGCACCGAGCACCTCGGCAAGCAGCTGGAAGCCTGCCAGACTTGAGGGCAAGCACGGCGCCGAACTCAACCTGGCAGTTCTGTCTCGACGCCGTGCCCCACACCGTGCTGGGCACGAATGCGAGGCGAGTATCCTGCCAAGGGTGGCGTTCGTCTACGCCTCGTCTGCGACGACGGGCAGGCCGAGCCGGGGGCTGGCCGTCTATTTCAGTGCGCGCGGTGTTGCTGCCAGGTGGTCGTGTGCCGCCACTGCGACCGCGGGCAAATCTACTGCGGCAGCGGCTGCGCCGGACAGGCGCGTCACCAGACGCTCCGGAAGGCAGGCAAACGCTATCAGAAGACCCGTCGTGGCCAGGAGAAGCATGCCGCCCGGATGGGCCACATGCGGGCGCGCAGAAAAATAGTGACGCATCATGGTTCACCCCCGCCACCGGCGGGTGATCTGCTGGCGGCCGGCGCGATGGCGACCTCGCACGACGACGCATCTCCGGCCGAGCCGCCCCGGCGAGCGACGACGCACTGCCATTGGTGCGGTCGTCCCTGTCTGCTGGCGTTTCGCTCTGGGTTCCTGCGCCGTCGCGATCCCCGTCGCGGCCGTGTTGACCACGCCCGGACGGAGCGCAATGCGCCATGGTGAACCCGACTGACGCGGCGGCGAGTATCCTGCGGGACCGTGACCGGGGCGAGCGGGCCGCCCTGCCGGCGATGACGTCCATGGACAGCCATCGTCTGGAGCTTGACCTGCACCAGTTGGACCTGCGCTTCGCCGCCAGCCGCCTGGTGGACCCGCAGGCGGTGGCGCGGATCGCCCAGTCCATCGAGCGCTGCGGCCAGCTCGTGCCCTGCATCGTGGTGGCGCCTCCCGGCGGTACCGGTGCGGCCCCACGGGTGTTGATCGACGGGTATCGGAGGGTTGCCGCGCTGCGCCGGCTCGGCCGCGACACGGCCAGCGTCGAGCAATGGACCTGCGGGCTGGCCGAGGCGGTGCTGGGGGTATTGGCGCGCGCGCAGGATCGCTCGTTCGCCAGCATTGAGGAGGCGTTGCTGCTGCGCGAGCTGGTGCAGGGCCAGGGCCTGTCCCAGCACGAGCTGGCTCGCCGGTGCGGGCGTGACGTCAGCTGGGTCAGTCGGCGGCTGCAACTGCTGTCGGGTTTGCCCGATGCGGCGCTGGCGGCGGTGCGCACCGGCAAGCTGTCGGCTTGGGCGGCCAACCGGGTGGTGGTCCCGTTGGCGCGTGCCAATGCCGCCCATGCCGACAGCATGCTGGCGGCGCTGGCCGCGGCGCCGCTGTCGACCCGCGAGTTGCAGTGCTGGTTCGCCCACTACCAGCAGGCCGCGCAAACGGTGCGCGACCGCATGGTCGGCGATCCTCGCTTGTTTCTCGACGCCCTGCGGGCGAACGACGAGCGGCGCGCCGGCGAACGGCTACGCGACGGCCCCGAAGGCGAATGCATCGTCGATCTGCGTTGCCTCGAGGCGGTCATCGCGCGCCTGACGGATCGCGCGGCGGCGCTGCAATCGGTGCCACCGGCGCTGATCGCGGCGGTGCCGCGGTTGTGGTCGGCACTCAACGTCCTGACGATTGCGATCGACCGGGGGGGACGCACATGACCCCGGCTGAAATCCGCAGCGCGGTGCGCACGCTGCAGGCGCAGAGGCACAGCCTGCGCGAGATCAGCCGTCTGCTGAGACTGTCGCGCAACACCGTGCGGCGCATCCTGCGCAAGCCGGACGGCAACGTCGCCAAAGCAGCACCGTGCGACGAGGCGACGCTGGCCATGGTGAAAACTGCCTTCGAGCGGGCTCGCGGCAACGTGGTGCGCGTGCGCGAACTGCTGGCCGACGACGGTCTGGAAGTGTCCTACAGCAGCTTGACCCGCTGGGTCCGGGAGGCCGGCCTGCGCAGTCCGCCGCGGCGCATCGGCGAGTACGAGTTCGTGCCGGGCCAGGAGATGCAGCACGACACGTCGCCGCATCGGCTGACATTCGCGAACACCGACAAGCTTGTCACCGCCCAGTGTGCCGGCCTGGTGCTGGCCTACTCGCGCCGGCTGTTCATCCAGTACTACCCGCGGTTCACCCGCTTCGAGGCCAAGGCGTTCCTGCTCGAGGCGGCGCGCTTCATGGCGGGCGTCTGCCCGGTCTGCATCATCGACAACACCAGCGTGCTGCTCGCCGCCGGTGCCGGCGGCGACGCCGTCATCGCCCCGGAGATGGCGGCCTTCGCCCGCACCCTGGGCTTCCGATTCCGCGCCCACCGGGTGGGAAATCCGGAACGCAAAGGCCGGATCGAACGGCCGTTCGCCTATGTTGAAACGAACTTCCTGGCCGGCCGCAGCTTCGAAGATTTCGACGACCTCAATCGCCAGGCACTTGCCTGGTGCCGCGAGGTCGCCAACCGAAAGCCAAAGGCAGCGCTCGGCATGTCGCCAGATGCCGCCTACGTCATCGAGCAGCCGCACCTCGTGCCGTTGCCCGACGCGTTGCCGCCGGTCTACGAGTTGCTGGAACGCGTCGTCGACCTGCACGGCTTTGTCAGCGTCGATACCAACCGCTACTCCGTGCCAGAGCGCTTCGTCGGCAAGTCGGTCGCTGTCTACAAGCACCCCACCGAAATCCATGTCCGCCGCAAGGACACGACGATCGCCGTCCACCGGCGGCTGATCGCCGAGCGCGATGCCAGAAGCACCCTGCCTGGTCATCATACCATCCCAGTGCGGCAGGGGCGCGGCACGGCGACTGAAGAAAAGCTGCTGACCGGCCACCATCCCAGCCTCGACCGTTACGCTGCCGCCCTCAAGCTGCGCAGTCACGGATACGGGCGACGGCCACTCCGCCGGCTGATCGAGATGAAGCGCACCTACCCGGCCGGTCCGTTCATCGCCGCCATCGAACAGGCCCTGCACTATGGCCTGTTTGATCTCGGCCGCCTGGAAGACCTCATCCTCAAACAGGTCGCCGGTGACTTCTTCGCACTGAGCACCAGGAAAGACGACGATGCATGACAAGCTGCGCGCGCTGATCGCCCAGTTGCGCCTGCACGGCATGGCCGAGGCACTCGACGCCGAAATCGAACGCGCCGAGCGCGAAGCGATCGCGGCACCCGAGCTGCTGTACCGGCTGCTCGGCCAGGAAGCCGCGTCCCGCCGCGAACGCAGCCTGGCGTATCGTCTGGGGCAGGCGCGTCTGCCATGGCGGTGGTCGCTCGACAGCTTCCCGTTCGATCGGCAGCCCGGCGTGAGCCGCGCGCAGATCCAGACACTGGCCGGGCTGGACTTCCTGCGCCGGACCGACAACGTCTTGCTCATCGGCAAACCCGGCACCGGAAAGACCGGCCTGGCGATCGGTCTGTTGCGCGAGGCCTGCCTCAACGGCTACCGTGGTCGCTTCATTAATGCTCAAGTCCTGCTCGATGAACTCTATGCCTCTCTGGCAGACCGCACTACCACACGGCTGCTGGCCCAGCTGAGTCGCATGCAGCCCTTGCTGATTGACGAGCTGAGCTACCTGACAATCAAGCCGGAACAATCAAACGCATTCTTTCGTCTGATGGACCAACGCTATAACCGGGTCTCGACGATCATCACCACCAACCTTGAACTGTCCGACTGGTACGAGCTGTTCGACAAGAAGCCGCTGGTCGATGCGCTGCTCGATCGCCTGCAGCACCACTGCATCACCATCCGCATCAACGGCCCGTCCCTGCGCAGCCCGGAGCCTCCGGCACCGGCGTCGCCAACACCGGCGCGCCGCACCGCCAAAACCTGAAGACCCCGCCAACACCACCGCCGCAGCGCCGAGGAGTGCCACGGCGCGCAAGGCGCCTCAAAGGGCAGGTGCTCGCCATGCTCGAAAATCGGCCACCGCCGATTTTCTGCGCGTGGCTCCGCTCCCGCCGCGCAAGCAAGCGCGCGGCGCCTTTGACTCGCCTTGCGCGCCGTGGCCTGCGGGTGGCGTCGGGACGGAAGGCGTCCCGACAATTCGACGCGCGGCGTCGAACGGAAAGCTGGTATTTGGCAGCAGCCACGTCACGATCGATCGCGCGGTCGGGCCGCTGAGCCACGTCAGCGCTGCCGGCTCTTCCCGGCCCGGCAGCCGCCGGGGGTGTGCCCGCCTCGCCGCGACAGGACGCGCCGCGCCGCCAGGGCCGTGACCCGCAACAACATCTGACCGCATTCATCCCCGGGTCTCCGTGGGCCCAGGACCGGGCGGCAGGCAGGCCGACTTGGGTCAGGCGAAGGAAAATGTGCCGCCGACCACGCCGGCTACCGACCGATCACGCCACCCGACCACCAACTCATGCGCACTTGCTGGGTCAGTTCCACCGAGCGAACCCGGGTCCGTTCCCGTGAGCGCTGTCAAGTCCTGATAAAAATAGTAATTGGAGACATAGCAGTTCAGCCCCACGCCGGTCAGTGGCCGCGCCAGCGCCATGCGCCATGCCGCGCCCCAGGCGCGCAGCCGCCCTTCACTGCTTTCATCCACCAGCCCGGCTTCCGCCGCCCCGCCGGAGGAACGGCCGCTGATCCCGGCCACCGCGAACAACCCCATCAAGCCGACCACGCAAAGGCTGATCAGCAGCGCCTTGCTTTTGATCCGTTGCGCGGCGAACACCACACACACCGCCACCATGCCCAGCAGCCCGCCGCGGCTTTGCGTGTCCAGGATGGCGAGCACAATGGTGCCGACGCCCAGCAGTCCCAGCATGCGGCCGAACAATGGCGTGCCGCGCGTCAGCACCAGCGAGACGGCGAAACTCATCGGGAACAGCAGCACCAGCGACAAATCATTGGGATCGCCCAGCACCGAACCGGTGCTGCGGCCCACCGTCACCCGTGTGCCCTCCACCTGTTCCAGCCCGTTGGTGTGGTTGTAGATCGCCACCGCCGCGATGAGCATGCCGGCGATCACGAAAGCCCGGCTGGCCAGCGCGAAATCCTGCGGCCGGCGGGCCAGGCTGGCGATGGCGAACACCATCAGGGCGATCTTGACGAACGTATCGGACCAGTAGGCAAAGGCCACGTCCCGGCCGGAGGCGACGACGCAGCCGAACGTCACCATCGCGAAAAAAATCGCGAACAGTTTGAGCTCCGGCGTCCAGGCGATCTGGATGCGCTTGAACACCACCTGCGTCCCCAGCACGGTGAGCGTGCCGACCGCCAGCATCTGCGGAATATGCAGCGGGTTCAGCACCATGAAGGCCTCATGGATGCGAAAGAAGCTGAAGCAGATGAACAGCAGGCACAGCACGAACGGATTGTGGAACGCGAACAAAAGCACCAGTGGCAGCACTCCCAGCCCTGCCAGCACCGCCGGTTGCGGCACCGCGAAGGCGACCGCGCCGATGGCGAGCGTCGTCCCCAGCCCCAGGCCGATCTGCGTCGCGCGCTCGCCCACGTCTTACGCCCTCGCCAGCGCGAAGGGCTGCGACACACCCAGCCGGCGCATGAGTGCCCGTCCTTGGTCGCCGCGACGATCGCGCAACAGTGAATGAACCGACCCCTTCATCGCCGACGACTCCCAACACGCGATCCGAAACTGCGCGATCCTGACTGTAGCCGTGCCACATCCTCGGCGGCCATGCTCGGTGGCAACGTCATTCCCCGCCCGGATGAGTTCGGCGCTCCGACCGGACGCCGTTTCACATGACCTGCCGGATGCGCCCGGAAAGCCGGCACTCCCTCACGCGGCCGCCAGCGCCTCCTGCACAACCGGGCGCGCCGCGCGCTGCTGGCAGCAGCCGCCATCATTCCAGAACTGCGGACGCCCGCGCCAGAGATTGCGCACCGTATCCTCTTTGAGATTGCCGATCGGCGGCTGGGATACGCAAACCCCCACGTCGCCGTTCGACTGAATCTGCAACGTCGTCAGCGCCGAGCAATTCTGCTCATGTTCATGCGCGGCCTGGCCCAGAACGGCTGCCTGCAGCGGCCTGGGGTCGCGAAAATACGGGATCATCACCTCAAGCTGGGCAAAGCTGTTGGCAATCGGGTAGCCTTCCCGCTTCAGACGGATCAGTTCGTTCACGGTGGCGGCCGCGCGCTCGGGGTCCTTGGGCGTAACCGGTCACATCCCCCCGATCATGTAGCGGCTGGAGCGGGCAGCTTGGGATGGGGCGCGCCGATCCGCGCTGTGGCGATGAGGTCGCGCGCATAGGCCCAGGGATCGGCTTTCCGCTTGCGGCAAGTTTCCACCACGGTGATTGCGGCGGCGTAGAAGCGGCTGCCTTCATCGGTTCTGCTGCCAAACCCGATCAGCCGTGCCAGGACAACGTGACGCAACGCGCGCTCGGCATCGTTGTTCGTGGCTGGCAACAGTGGATTGGTGACGAAGGCGATCATCGCCTCCCAATCGCGGAGAATTTCACGGGCGAGCGCGCGCACTTTCTCCTCGAAGTCGTGCTGGTGGCACTGACAGTTCCACTTGATGCGATCAAGCAGGCGTTCGATCGCCCGCTCGGCTTTTCCATCCCGCTCGGCCGGCCTCTCGTCTGCGACTTTCTCGATCAGGCTTCGCAAATCTCGTAGCAACTCGCGTCCGAAATCCAGAGCCGTTGCAGTAGTAGCCTTCGGACAAAGCGATCGCTTTGCGAATGATATGAGCCAGACACCGTTGCCGCCGCTCGCGGTCCCGATAGGCGACATACCCATCGGTCACCAGCCAGCCGAGGAACGCTTCGCCGACCAGTTGCACCAGCGTCTCTTTGCCGCGGCAGCCGATACGGAAGATCACCGCGCTCACGGTCACCATCACCCACATCCACAGCAGCTTGCCCTTCTGGAACCAGGGCGTCTCGTCGACGTTTGCCAACTCAGCTGACTGCACCTCGGCGATGAGTTCCTCGACCACCGGCTCAGATGCCAGGCCGAACTCGTGGATGCAGCGGTTGATCGTCGCCTTCCCGAGTTCCAGCCCGAGCCAGTCGAGCAGGAACTCCTGGATCTTGCCGCGCGACAGACGCATGCGCAGCGCCAGTGCGGCGATGAAGGTCGCCAGCATCGGGCCGACCAGGCAGCGTTCGCTCAGCACCAGGTCGCGCTTGCGGCTGTCGATATGCGAGCAGGCTCCCGTTCCGGGTGCCGCCACCGTTTCATGGCCACAGCTGCAGCAAACAGCGAAATAGCAATGCTTCTTCGCGCTGACCCGCAACGCCATGTCGCCGCGTTCAAGTTCGAGTGCATGATGTGCGCTGACCAACCGTCCCGGTGTCTCGGCGTCCAGGACGGCCTGGCAGGCGCCACAGAGGTGCGGGCGGTGCGGCACGTCTTCGTGCACTACCAGCGGCTGACGCCGCCAGAAGCCCGGCATACCTGGCCGCTTGCCGGACGGCTTCTCGGGCTTCTTGTCTGTGTTCGTCGGCGCCGCAGCATCAGGTTCCGGCGCCGCCGATGCAGCGGCCTGGTCCCCTTGTGCGGCCTGTTCGCCGGCGCGATCACGCCGCCAGGGTGCGTCACTCGACGGCGGACGCGAACTGTTCGACGAATCCGCGCAAGCCAGGTTCGCCAGCCGGCGCACCATGTCCGCCGCTTCCACCGCAAAGCAAATGAGCTCGGGCCGCGACATTCGCGCAGCCGCCTCAACATCAACGCCAGCGATCTCGGCTACTGTCAGCTTGCTCACACATAGGGTAGAATCCGTTTCGGCCCACGGTTCAACCCCTTTTCTAACCCCAATGGAGCCAGCCGGCCCGCAGCCAGCCGTGCACCAGGAACGGGGGGATGTGACCGGTTACCCTTGGGCCAGGTCGGCGCTTTCTTGAACCAGAGCTCGTCCTCGGCGCTGTTATAGTTGCGGTCCACCGGTTGGTAGAATACCTCCATCCCGTTCTCGGCGGCATAGCGGGCCACCTCCGCCGCGGAGTCGATATTGTGGCTCATGAGCACGGTCTTCAGCCGGATGATATAATGCAGCCGCCGCGCGTCACGCAGGCGGGCCAGCATCTGCAGCGACGCATGCGAGCGTTCCCAGAAATTCTCCCGGCCGCGGATTTTCGAATGCGTTTCGCCAATTCCGTCCAGCGACATGGTAATCCGCCACGGGTCCGCCAGGGCCGCCTGCTGCAGACGGGTGGGGTCGGACCAGTAGCCGTGCGTCAGCAGTTCCATCGCCAGTCCGCGGGAAACCCCGTGCGCCACCAGCTCCGGGGTGAACTGCTGCAGCAGCGCCTCGCCGCCGGTCAGCGTCACCTGCACCGGACCGAGCCACTGCGCCAGCTCGGAAAGACAGGCTTTCCATTGCGCAACGCTCAGGCTGTCTTCCCTTCCCTTGTTCATCCAGATATTGCAATGAACGCAGCGCGCATTGCAGCGTTCCGTCGCCAGAATGGAAATCGACACCGGCCGGCAGGCGGAACGGAAGCGCCCCCCCGCCACCGAGCGCAGCCGGTAATTGGCCGCCTGATATAGCCGCCGGTAGATCATCGACGTTTTGCGATGGAAAGAACGTCATGGTCCAGTCCTCCTGTGTGTCAGTTGAAATCTTGCCGCTGCTTCAGCGGCGGTACCCCGCGGCCAGCAACGCCGCCCCGGCCGCCTGCCGCGCCAGCGGCAGCGAGAACGGCCGGCAGATAGCGGCAGCCAGGCTGTGCAGCGCCGCGCGCGCCAGGCGCCCCTCGTGCTGCGCGCCCTCGGCCATGGCCTGCGCGAGGCAAACGCAGGCCGACAAGGCCGCGCCAGGCGCCCGCCGCAGCGCCACCGGCCGATAGCGCCGCACCACCGTCCGCACGCTCGCCACCCGTTCGGCGACCCGGCGGCTCAGCGAATCCTCCCGGTCGGCGTGCACCGCCTCGTGCCGGGTGGACGCCGCGACCGGGCCGTGCAGCGCCAGCCGGATCCACAAATCCCAATCCTCGGCCTGACGCAGCCCGGCATCGAAGCCGCCCACCGCCAGCACGGCGTCGCGCCGCGCCAGCACCGTAGACGTGCAGACCGGGTTTTCCCCGTACAGCAGCGAGAACCCTGCGGCGCCCAGCGGCAGCATGCCCTGCCGGCCGGAGACGAAGCGTTGCAGAAGCGGCCAGTAGGCGGCGTAGCGATCGTGCAGCGACCCGTCCGGCTTACCCGTCTGGTAATCGGCGAAGCTCAGCACCGTGTCCGGATGGGCTTCGTGCCAGCGCAGCCTCTGGGCGATCAGTTCGGGGCGCCAGAACGTCGTCGGCATCGAGAAAGCCCAGCACCGGCGCCCGGGCACGGCCGATACCGGCATTGCGCGCGGCGGCGGCGCCGTGGTCGGCGTCGCGCCGCATCGGCAGCAGACGCGGCTCGCGCGCCGCAGTGGCCGCGAGCCACGCCGCGGTGTCGTCGGTGGAGCCGTCATCGACGACGATGACTTCGATTTCTTGCAGCGGCAGAGCCAGAACACTCGCGACCGCGGCGGGAAGCGTGGCGAGCGCGTTGCGGCTGGGAATGATCACCGACAGGCGCGGTGCGGCGGCGGAGATCGCGCCGGGCAGTGCGAGCCTGGCCGGCCTCGCCACCGTGCGATCCCCTTCCCCGCCGCGTGGCTGCAGATCGCGGCATGGCGCCTGTTGGAGCAGGCGGCGGTAATCGCTCAGCGTCGTCGCCACCATCCGGTCGAGCGAGAACGCAGTTGCCGCCCGCCGCCGCGCCGCCGCACCAAGGCGGACGCGCAGGCCGAAATCGCCAAGCAGGCGCAGCGCCGCGGCGAGCAGGGCCGCGCGGTCACCCGGCGGCACCAGCAGGCCGGTTTCGCCGTCCAGCACCACTTCGGGAATGCCGCCGACCCGTGCCGCGACCGCGGGCACGCCGGCGGCGGCGGCTTCGGCGAGAATCAGCGAGAATGCTTCGAACCAGCGCGACGGGGCCAGGATGATGTCGGCCGCGGCCAGCAGGTCCGGCACATCGTCGCGCACACCCAGCACCAATGTCCGGGGCCCGGCGCTGCGCACCACCGCCTCGGCGAGCGGCCCGCCGCCGGCCCAGACCATGACCGCCTGCGGCATCGCAGCAAGCAGGTCGTCCTGGATGGCAAGCAGATCGTCAACACCCTTTTCAGTGCGCAACTGGCCAACATAAAGCGCCACCCGCGCCGCGACCGGAATGCCGAGTGCCGCCCGCACCGCGGCCCGGTCGCGCGTGCCGCGTCCGACGCGTGCGAGGTCGATGCCATTGAACAGGGTGCGAACCCGCGCCGGCGGCGCGCCGACCTCGATGGCAAGCATCTGTCGCACGAAATCCGAAACCGGCAGCCAGAGATCGATGAAGGACGCCTGGGCGCGTCGCCGCCAGCGCTGAACCGCCCGCCGCACCCCGCCCGCTGACTCGACCGTCCACCGCGACCCGTGATCGGTAAACACGAACGCACGCACGCCGAGCGCGTGGGCAATGGCCGCCAGCAGCGTGGAGGGGGAGCCAAAATGACAATGCACCACCGCCGGCCGCCGCCGCACGACCTCGCGCGCAAAACCCCAGGCGCTGTCGCGGTCGGCTTCGGCCAGGCAGGTGATCGACGCCCCGGCTTGCTGCAGCGCCTTCTGGACGGAGCCAATACAATTCGGCCCGGTAACCACGTCGATGATGAAACCGGAACTGCGTCCGAGTTCCGCTATCCGGATGACATAGTCTTCGAAAGAACCATGCTTATCAAGCTGACCGAAAACCCAGATCATGGCTCTCGGTGGAGCCGGAGAATCCGGGCAGTGATTCCTTTTTATGGATTGGATAATTTGACATGCTCTCGCCCTACCTGTGCACTTTTCTCCTGAACAGTTTCTTAGCAATCGCTGTGCCGCCCGGGTCGGTCGACCCCGCGGGTCAGGGGAGTCGCATCCGGCCGCTGCGGCAATGAGAAGAACGACCCGGGGACGAGATGGAGTCGACCCCTGCGGAGCCGCGGCAGTGGCGCGAGCAGCCGTGCCCGCGGCCACTTCCGCATGAAGGGCAAACCCAGGCAGGTCGGATGGGATGCGCCATGGCGCGGCCGCCGCCGCGCCAGGGTCCCACGTCGCAAAATGCGATAAACCTGTCTCGCAACTTGCATCGCCTCATGCAGAGCGGGAAACAAGCCGACGCTCCGGCGACCGCCGGTGCCACGATTGCGGCCACGCAACGCCCCATCCCAGGCCACCCAGGCCGGCTTGCACGCGGCGTGGCTGGCCTGGCCCAGGACTTGCTGAATTCCGCCGTGATGGAAACCGGAGCCTTTCGCGACCGGTCTCCGAAACGAGAACGAAAGCATCTGGCATGGTCAAATTCACCCGACGGGCGGCGCTATGGCGAACCGCCGCGATCGGCGCCGCCTCCGTTGCCTGGCCGAAGGCGACGCGATCGGCAACCGTCGTGACGCCACCGGCGCTGCCGGAGCCTTACCTCCCTCGCGGGGTCGGCGGCGGTGGGGCCTTCATCGGCTTCAGCATGAGCCCATACCAGCGTCTGTGGTTTGTCGGCACCGACATGGGCACGCTGTTTCGTAGCATCGATGCCGGCGCCAGCTGGCAGGCGGTACCCAATACCAGCGCGGTGTTTCTGCAGTCGCTGAACAATCAGGATTACACAGACCTGCCGGGCATCGGCTACAGCGCGACTGCCAATGTCGTCTTTCACGCCCCGGCCACCGGATCACCGGTTCGCTCGCTGGATGCCGGGCTCACCTGGTCGCCGATGAGTTTGGGCGATGCCACCGTGCGGGTGCGGTTCTGGTATCCGGACTCGTATCGTCCGGGCCGCGTTTTCGCCGGGCTTGATGACGGCATCGCGATCACCGTGGATGACGGGGCCCACTGGACCCGCCTCGGCCACTCGATGGGACGCGCGTGCGGCCTGTTCCTGGATGCCGGCGGCAGCGTTCTCTACGTGGCATTTGCCTCCGGCGTTTACGTGTCGGCTGACGGCGGCACGACGTTCACGCAGATCATTCCTGCTACGTCCCTGCATCGCTTCGCCGGTGGACGAGGCTTCGCGGGGGTTGTCTTTGCCTACGTTCGCGACCCGCAGCAAGGCGGCGCGGCCTATATCGGCGGTCCGTCCGGCATGGCGCCCGCGCAAGTGAAAACGCCGTCCGGCACGCAACCGCTTATTGGCGCGGAGCACGTGCAGATGGCGGAGAACGACGACGCCGTCTACGTCGCCGGCGCGCGCAGCGGCGCCAACCAATATGGCACCAATGTCTGGCGATCCTACGGTGGCGGCACATTCACTCGGGTATTCAGCCAGGTTGATGCCGGCTATGGCGCCTGCCCCTGGCCCACGCTCCAGCCCAGTGCCGTGGGTCTTGATATTGGCTACTGGGACGATGGGTACCTGACCTTCGCGATCAACCAGCGCGATTCCACCCATCTCGGCGGTGGCGGCAACTTCTTCCTGCATATGTCGCAGGACGGCGGCGCAACCTGGCTCTCGCCGTTCACGTCATCGGTGCAGAAGCCTCCGGGCCCCAGCCAGGCGTGGCGCACCACCGGGCTCGAAGACTGTTCCGTCCGGCGGGTGAAATTCAGTGGCGTGGCGCCACGGTTCGGACTTGCCTGTGGGTGCGACAACTCCATTCTGATCACCGAAGACGGCGGCCTGTCCTGGCGGATCGCCACCAGCCAGGGGACGTGGGGCCGGGTGCGCGCGCCGCATCAGTCCTGCTACGATGTCGTTTTCGACCCGACCGATGCCAACACCATGGTCGTCGCCATGAGTGACCTGCATGATTTCCAGCACTGGGGGAATTTCGGACGGGTCCTGCCGAACGCCGCCGCGCGGGGCGGCGTGTATATCTCGCGCGATCGCGGGCGAAGTTTTCTCCAGTTCGGTCCGCCGACGCCCGAGGCGAGCATGCCGTTCGTGAGCCTCGCGCGCGACGACGCGAGCGGGACAATATTTGCCGGATCGCAGGGCAACGGCGTCGCCGCCATGGATGCGTCCGGCGAGAACTGGCGCTGGATCAACGACGGCTTCCTCGACCCGCACGCGATCGTTTCGCAATTGGAAGTGGACCGCGCCAGCGGTGACATCTATGCGCTGGTCGGCAGCGACCCCTCCGATCCTCCGGCGGCCTGGCAGTGGTCCGGCCTGTACCGTCTGCCCCATGGTGCAACCACCTGGCAGTCGTTGCGGGGCACGCCGGCGCCCCCTTATCGGGGCGTCGATCCGACGCGGCTGATGGGCTATCCGACCTCGTTCGCGCTGATCAGGAATGTCTCGGGCGCGGTGACCGGCTATTTTGTCACCGACGCCGAGCATTGCGGCGCTTATCTGGCCACCGGGCTGTGGCGCTCCGACGACGCCGGTGCCACCTGGTACCGCGTGCAGCAATACACCTTCTGCCAGACAGTGACGATTGATCCGCAGGATCGGCGCCGTGTCTATCTGTCAGGAGACTGGCAGCCCGGCTGGGGTCAGGGCGGCGCCATGTTCTCGGTGGACGGCGGTGTCACTTTTCAGATCAACAAGGCATTTCCGATCCAGTATTCGATCTGGTCGGTCATGCCGGATCCGAACGACGCCACCCAACTTTTCTATAGTTGCTTCGGCGGCGGCGTCCGCCACGGCCCGAAGCCGTTGGTCACGACACCATAATCCGCGCCTTGTCCGCCCGCCAGCGCGGCGATGGCGCGCTGGCGGGCGATGGCAGTCGATGGCAAATGCAGCGGCGCGTTTTTCCTCGCCGCGCGCAACGCGCTGCCACGGCGTCGGTTACCCGGTCGGTGCTTGTGCGGGCACAGGAACCTCTTCGTCCGGCAGCGGCGGCTGGAACCAGCGCTGCGCGATCAGCGTCGGCACCTGGCGGTCACGCTGAATTCGGCACCCCGGCACGCTCCAAACCGGCAGGTCATCACGCTGCAAAGCGGCACCTCATCACGCTCGAAACCGGCACCGGATCACGCTGTAATCCGGCACCTTCTCCGAAGGGTTTTGGGCACCCACTCCCGCAGGTTCTCTCTTGGCAGAACAACCCTAGCTTGACTTCCGTCAGGGAAGCAATTACTATCTACTCATTAAGTCTTCCTTTCTGTTGATAATGCGGGGCTGTGGATAGCGTGAATATCGGGGATAACTTCTGTCGACTCCGTATTCGCACTGGTCTTGTCGCCCTCCGGCGGCTTCGGCCCGCGCATCGAGCGGCCGTGCAGCTCGATGCGATGGGCGTTGTGCACCAGCCGGTCCAGGATCGCGTCGGCGTAGGTCGGATCGGCGATCTGGTCGTGCCAGCCTTCGACCGGAACCTGGGTCGCCAGTATGGTCGAGCCGCGCTGGTGGCGGTCGTCGATCACCTCCAGCAGGTCGCGCCGCTGCTCGCCGGTCAGCTTCACCATCAGCCAGTCGTCGAGGATCAGCAGCCGTACCTTCGACACCTGCGCCAGCAGGCGGGCGTATTTGCCCTCGGCGCGCGCCATCGCCAGGTCATCGAGCCGCCGCGGCAGGCGCTGGTAGCGCACCGACAGGCCGCCGCGCGCCGCCTGGTTGCCGAGCGCACAGGCGATAATTTAGCTAGACCCTCATTGCAGCAATCTCTCCACTTCGGTGTGCAAGTTCTGATCACGGCGGATCACGGCGGGAAATGTCGGACGAGCGAAGATAGGTGATATGATCCGCACCCGTAGCGCGAGCGTTCCGATAAACTCAGCGGAGGCGTTTTCAAGGGTGAAGATCTGCGCCGCATCTGGGTTAGCCGCAGCGGCACCAGCATTAAGATCCTGCTGTTCGGTTTCATGCTTGAGCATCTGAAATGCCGCACCAAGCAGGCTAGCGAGGAGGCGTCGCAGGGATGCATTCTCGTTCGTGGGCGGAGTAGGCGCGGCATACTCGATTGCTCGCAAAACATCAGCGTAATGCTGCCGCAGGTCACCTTCTGTGGCTTCGGCAAAGGTGGCGATCTCGTCGACGGCAGCCTCGGGCTTGCCAGTTGCACTTGGCGCTGCAGAGGTAAGATAACAGTCTTCGATCGTGCCGCGACGCAGCAGAAAGCATCCCCCGGCCTCCAGCGCGCTGAGCAGCGCGCCAAACCTATTACGTAGCCCCACCAAATCTCGCAAGTGGGGTAGGCTCTGCAGCGCCGCGTCGTCTGTTGAGAGCACCACGGCCAATGCGGCGCGGCGCCTGTCTTTATCGGTGGGTTCATCGAGCTTGCAACTACAACAGTAGCGGTGCGCCGCCGCAAGGGGTTTGAGCTCAGTCCACCTGTCAGCGACGGTGCGCGCGAAATCGTTGCGCAACAGACGATCCATCGACTGAAGGTCCGAGTGCCCGGCGCCACTGGCGGCTGCCGTGGCGCCCTGTTCTCCGGCGAAGGCGCCGATCAGTTTGTTGTCGTCGGCCAGAGCGTCGAGATCAGCCAGGATCACGACGCGTTTCCCCATTAGCCGAAACAACCGCGCTGTCTCCGGCATCTCGCCTTTGCCGATCACCGGCACGATCTGGGCGCCAGCCCCAGCGAGGGAGCAACCGAACCGGGCAGCCAGGGCGCTGGCCACGATCTCGCCGCTCGGCCCCTCTACCAGGAGAACGGTCGCAGCGAAGAAAGCAGAGCGATGACTGTCGCCAAGGCGTGTCACTAGCGCTGCTAGGCCGCGCCGCTGGAGTTCGCCAGTCTCCGGCGGTACCTGCCGCGGGGCCGCGCGAGCATCGGTGAAGAAGATAAGGTTTGGCAGATCGGTTATCCTGCGCAGCGGTAGCATCCCCTGCGCATGGGTTGAAAGAACAACCAGTTTTTTGCCCGGGGAGCGGGCGGGATCGCCGGCGACCTGGCGTATCTCCTCCAGCAGGTAAGCTTGAAGCTGTGGGTGCAGCGAAATCTCTGGCTCGTCGATAAGGATGGCGCCGACCTCATCGTCGTACAGAGCAGCCAGCAAACCGATCAGGTGCATGACCCCACTCGCCTCAGTGTTGGCCGAGTATTCGTTCTGGCCTGACACGAAGGTCGGCCGGAGTCCATTTTGGGTCCACCTCAGGTGCATGCGGCACCGGAACAGGGTCTGCAGTCGAGCTTCCACCTTCACGCGAAGGTCGGCCCGCTGATCCAGAGCAAAAAAATCGCCTACCATGCTTTCAAATTCGTGCCGTTGAGGAATGAATTGATGCAAGCCAACGGCCGCTGGATCGCGCCCAGCGTAGTTAAGTAGAGTCGAAGAAATCCGGAAGTCTTCGAAGGGAGCGCTGCGCCCGGCCGCTACGAAGCGTGTAATCACGCGACGGTCAATCTTTGTAGCAAGCTCGCCGAGAGCCTGCTGCAGGAGGGGCTTTAAGGCCCGCAAAACGTGAGTCTTCCCTGCCCCGTTTGGGCCGAGGAGCACGGTGAGGCCCGTATGCAGGGTCAGGGGAAAGGAAGCCCCACCGAAAAGGTGTGGCGGGACCGGAACTTGTAGCGGCAGCGGCAGCACAGGCGACGCCCGATCGGGCGGCTCCGCGAGGGTCGCATCCCCGACGGTGAGGGCATGTTCCATCTGCTAGGTTTGCTCCTATCGATCGTTCCGAGACTTTAACACGATTTCTCCTGCACCCCGAACCGATACCTATTTAGCTAGAGCAGTCGTCGGAATGACGTTGCTGGCATTCATAGGTCAATAGACCTGGACCGTAGCACCGACGCCTGCGGCAGATTGCCTGCGAGACGGCTGGGTTGGCCCAAAGCGCTGATTAGGTGGCAAACGCTCGGATTAGGTGGGGGCACCTAATCGGTGGCCATAGACAACGTAGTGAAATTACAAGATATTAATAGCGGATTTCCCCCAATTAGGTGGATTAGGCACTTTAGCAGGTTGCGGAAAAAGGGTGCGCGCTGGAGAAACACGAAAGCATGCGAAAGATTAATTCGGGATACACGCGACCGACGCAAGAATGATTCGCCGAGCGGGGCGATTCAATTCTTTTGCGCCGACCGTTGCGCCTCCGAGGGAGCCCGGCCGACTTTTTCCGCACCCTGTTAGGCGGGGACGGACATTGAAAAATGATTCTTGTCATCCGCCGGGCCGACCCTGGCGTGCCCGGCCAGTATCCGCGCTACGGACGTGCGCGGCCCGTGGGCGCCGTTCCCGACCACACCTGTTGACCGCCGCCGTCCCTCTTCTTTCGTCCGCTTCCGCCGTGGGTTGGTGAGAAAGATGGAGGGACGATCTCAAAGGTTCGCATGAGAAATCCAATTTTTCAATGGGTTGAGTTTGATAGTTGGCGGAGGGAGTGGGATTCGAACCCACGGTACGCGTTAACGCACACACGCTTTCCAAGCGTGCGCCTTAAGCCGCTCGGCCATCCCTCCGGCCCCGGCAGAGGCGGCAAAATAACAGCGAAGCCAGGCAGATCAAGCGTCCCCTCAGGGGAATCGCTGTTGGAACCGATCGCATAGCCTCCCCACCTGCGCCCTGCCTGATGGCGCATGCACGGCACACTTGAGTTGCGCCGTTGAGCCGGAGCAATGTCCCCGCATGAGCAAATCCCCCCGCTACGACTACCGCATCGGCATCGATCTGGGCGGCACCAAGATCGAGGCCGCCGCCCTCGCGCCCGACGGCGGCCTGCGCCTGCGCCGCCGCATTCCCACCCCGCAGGGCTACGATGCCGCGCTTGAAGCCATCGCCGGTCTCGTCCGCGGCATCGAAACCGAGCTTGGCGGCGCCGGCAGTGTCGGGGTCGGCATCCCCGGGGTCATCAGCCCCGCCACCGGGCTGGTGAAAAACGCCAACTCCATCGCCCTTAATGGCCATCCTTTCGACCGCGACCTCGTCCAAACGCTCGGCCGACCCGTGCGGGTGGAAAACGATGCCAATTGCTTTGCCCTATCGGAGGCGGCCGATGGCGCCGGCGCCGGCCAGCATGGCGTGTTCGGTATCATTCTCGGTACCGGCTGCGGCGGCGGCATCGTCATTGGCGGACAGGTACTGCAAGGCCGCCACCGGATCGCTGGCGAATGGGGCCATACCCCCCTGCCCTGGCCCTCGGCCGAGGAACTCCCCGGCATCCTGTGCTGGTGCGGCCACCGCAACTGCCTGGAAACCCGCATCTCCGGCCCCGGCCTGGCCCGCGACTGCGACGGCCCCGCGGCGCACGACGCCAGCACCCTCCCGGCCCGCGCCGCCGCCGGCGACGCGGCGGCCGGCGCGGCGCTCGCCCGCCATGCCGACCGGTTGGCCCGCGGCCTCGCCGTGGTCATCAACCTGATCGACCCCGATGTCATCGTGCTCGGCGGCGGGTTGTCCAATATGGACCACCTGTACGTCGAACTGCCCCGTCTGCTCGCCAGCTACGTCTTCTCCGATTTCGTCCATACGCCGGTGCTGCGCAACGTGCATGGCGACTCGTCGGGCGTGCGCGGCGCCGCCTGGCTCTGGCCCGCCCCGCCGGCATAGGTCCGTGCCCGCCCTCTGCCGCGACTGCGGGGCGGAGCCGGGCGAGCGTCGTATCTGCGCGTCCTGCGGCGGCGGGCGTATCCTCCGCCACCCTGGGCTTTTTTCCCTCCATATCGCCCACATCGACTGTGACGCCTTCTATGCCAGCGTGGAAAAGCGCGATCGCCCGGAGCTTGCCGCCCGGCCGGTGATCGTGGGTGGCGGCGTGCGCGGCGTGGTCACCGCCGCCTGTTACGTCGCCCGTATCCAGGGAGTGCGCAGCGCCATGCCGATGTTCAAGGCGTTGAAAGCCTGTCCCGATGCGGTCGTCATCCGCCCAGACATGGCGAAATACGCCGCCGTCGGCCGGCAGATCCGCGCCATGATGGAACGTCTCACTCCGCTGGTGCAGCCGCTCTCCATCGACGAGGCGGTGCTCGACCTCGCCGGTACCGAGGCACTGCACGGCGCGCCACCTGCCACCGTGCTCGCCCGTTTCGCCCGCAACGTCGAGTGCCAAGTGGGCATCACTGTCTCCATCGGCCTTGCCGCCAACCGGCTGCTGGCGAAAATCGCCGCCGGGCGCGACAAGCCGCGCGGATTTTGCGTCCTGGGCGCCGAAGCGGCGGCGCTGCTGGCGTCCGAGCCGGTGCGGCTTTTGCCCGGTGTGGGCCCCGCGCTGGCCCGGCGGCTGGAGGCGATGGGCATCACACGGCTTGGTCACCTGCAGGCGCTCGACGACCGCACCGCCCGCGCCCGCCTCGGCGAGGACGGGCCGCCGCTGGTCCGCCGCGCCCGGGGCGAGGATACAAGCCGCGTCGATCCCGCCCGCGAGACAAAGTCGATCAGCGCCGAGACCACCTTCGACACCGACATTTCCGACCGGGCAGAGCTCGAGCGCCGGCTCTGGCGAATGGCCGAGAAACTGGCCCGCCGCCTGCGCGAGCAGGATTTCGCCGCCGGCGGGGTCGTGCTCAAACTGAAAACCGCCGCCTTCGCCCTGCGCACCCGGGCGCATCGCCTGGCTGCCCCCACCCGCCTGCCCGATTTGCTGTTTGAAACGGCGCGGCTGATGCTGGCGCGCGAGGCCGACGGCACCGCGTTTCGCCTGATCGGCATCGGCGCGCAGCCGCTGTTGCCCGGACAGCTGGCGGACCAGCCGGACCTTGCCGATCCGCGGGCCCCGCGCCGCGTCGCCGCTCAGGCAGCCATTGATGCGCTGCGCGCGCGCTTCGGGGCCAAGGCGGTCATGCGTGGCAGGGGCTTGTAGAAGCTCAGGCCAGGGCTCTGCCCTGGACCCGCCAAGGGGCAGTGGCCCCTTGGAACCCATTACTTCGCCCCATCACCCGGGCGCCTCTCGACAAACGCCGCCCCGCGGGCAATGAACCCCACCCAATCGATCGCCTGACGAGAACGGAGGAGCCACTCCCATGGACCACCTGCCGGAAGCCGGCCTGCGCATCGCCCCGGTCCTGAAGCACTTCATCGAGACCGAGGCGCTGCCCGGGACCGGCCTGGATGCCGCCGCCTTCTGGTCCGGCCTGGCCGGGCTGGTGGCCAATTTCGCCCCGCGCAACCGCGCCCTGCTGGACACCCGTGACGCGCTGCAGGCGCGGATCGACGCCTGGCACCGGGCCAACCCCGCCCGGCCGATCGACCAGAACGCCTACACCGCGTTTCTGCGTGAGGCCGGCTATCTCGCCCCCGAGCCGCCGGAATTCGCCGTCAGCACGGACAACGTGGACGCCGAAATCGCCAGCATCGCCGGGCCGCAACTGGTGGTGCCGGTGAACAATGCCCGCTATGCGCTGAACGCCGGCAATGCCCGCTGGGGCAGCCTGTACGACGCGCTGTACCGGTACCGACGCGATCGGCGACGAGGACGGCATGGAGCGCGGGGCGCACTACAACCCGGTGCGTGGCGCCGCGGTGGTGGCGCGCGCCCGCGAGTTCCTCGACGCCGCGGTGCCGCTGGTGCATGCCAGCCACGCGGACGTGGTGGCCTATGCGGTGCGCGGCGGCAGGCTGGAAGCGACGATCAGCTCCGGTGCGCACACCGTGCTGGTCGACCCCGGCAAGCTGGCCGGCACCCAGGGCGACCCCGCCGATCCGTCTGTCGTGCTGCTGCGCAACCACGGCCTGCACATCGAACTGCGGCTCGACCGCACCCACCCGATCGGCCGCACCGATCCGGCCGGCCTCGCCGATGTGGTGCTCGAGTCGGCCGTCACCACCATCATGGATTGCGAGGACTCGGTGGCCGCGGTGGACGCCGACGACAAGGTGGAGGTCTACCGCAACTGGCTCGGCCTGATGCGCGGCGACCTGGCGGCCAGCCTGGAAAAGAACGGTCGCAGCGTGCAGCGCCGGCTCAACCCGGACCGCACCTACCGCGCTCCGGACGGCCACAGCCTCACCCTGCCCGGCCGCAGCCTGATGCTGGTGCGCAATGTCGGCCACCACATGTACACCGACGCCGTGCAGGACGAAGCCGGGGCCGATATTCCGGAGACCATTCTGGACGCCGCCGTCACCTCGCTGATCGCCCTGCACGACCTTCGCAGCGCCGGCCCGTTGCGCAACTCCCGCGCCGGCTCGGTCTACATCGTCAAGCCGAAGATGCATGGGCCGGATGAGGTGCTTTACGCCGCCGATCTGTTCGCCGGCGTCGAGGATATGCTCGGCCTGAAGCGCAACACGCTGAAGATGGGCATCATGGACGAGGAGCGGCGCACCACGGTGAACCTGCGCGCCTGCATCCACGCCGCCCGCGAGCGGGTGGTGTTCATCAACACCGGCTTCCTCGACCGCACCGGCGATGAGATCCACACCGCCATGGAGGCCGGCGCGGTGGTGCGTAAGAATGACATGCGGGCCGCCGTCTGGATCGGCGCCTACGAGAACAACAACGTCGATGTCGGGCTTGCCTGCGGGCTGCGCGGACGGGCGCAGATCGGCAAGGGCATGTGGGCGGCGCCGGACCGGATGGCCGACATGCTGGTGCAGAAGGTCGGCCATCCGCGCGCGGGTGCCAATACCGCCTGGGTGCCCTCACCGACCGCCGCGACCCTGCACGCGCTGCATTATCATCAGGTCGACGTGGCCGCTCGCCAGGAGGATATTTCCAGCCGCGCCCCGGCGAAGCTGGCCGACATCCTCACCCTGCCGCTGGCGGACCGGCCGAACTGGTCGCCGGCGGAAGTGCAGCAGGAGCTGGACAACAATTGCCAGGGCATCCTGGGCTACGTGGTGCGTTGGATCGACCAGGGCGTCGGCTGTTCGAAAGTGCCGGACATCCACGACATCGGCCTGATGGAAGACCGCGCAACCCTGCGCATTTCCAGCCAGCACATCGCCAACTGGCTGCATCATGGCATCACCACCGAGGCGCAAGTCACCGCAACGCTGCGGCGGATGGCGGCGGTGGTGGACCGGCAGAACGCCAGCGATCCGGCCTATAAGCCGATGGCGCCGGGATACGATGGGGTGGCGTTCAAGGCGGCCTGCGACCTGGTGTTCAAGGGACGGGCGCAGCCGAACGGCTATACCGAATTCGTGCTGCATGCGCGCAGGCGGGAGGCAAAGCACAGCGCCTAAAAGGCCAGGGGCTATGCCCCTGGACCCGACCAAGGGCCGTGAGGCCCTTGGAACCCATTCGGTCAGGTCTTGGGAGCGAAGGCGCCGCACCAGCCGTTCGGATTGATCTCACCGGCGACGATCGCGCAGGCATTGGGAGCGACAAAGTTCGCGCAGACGCTACAGTGCTGGCCGTTGGCGTTGGGCTTGTCCTGATAGCCGACCAGGCTCTTTTCGATCTTTTGAGTGTCCTCGGCAGCGGCGTGCTTCACCACCGCGCCGGCGGCGATGATCGCCGCGCCGGCCCGCAGGATGCTCCGGCGGGAGGCCTTGGGTGCATTGTCATCATCACGCATTTGGATTTCCTCCAAAGGTTACATTGGCGTCGGTAACATTACGGTGACCATTTTTTATTGGCAAGTGGCCGTCGCCAAACATTGAACTCCAGGAAGCTGGGATCGGCCGCCGCCGTTACTCCTCCGCCAGCTTCTCCCGGCTCGCCCGCACGCGGGCCACCCGTCGCCCCTCCATGTCCATCACCTCGAATAGCCAGCCGCCGAACACGATCCGGTCGCCTTGCCGCGGCACCCGGCGCA
This sequence comes from uncultured Alphaproteobacteria bacterium, assembly GCA_963804495.1. Lineage (GTDB taxonomy): Bacteria > Pseudomonadota > Alphaproteobacteria > Acetobacterales > Acetobacteraceae > Rhodovastum. The sequence continues at coordinate 166,126 of CAWDQN010000003.1, forward strand.
GCAGCGCCAGCAGCAACCCGGCAATGGTGTGATAGCTGCCCTCCGCCGGCAGGTCGGGCAGCCCCAGCCGCACCTTCGCCTCGTCCACCGGCATCATGCCATCGAGAAACGTCGCGCCATCGACCGGCTCGACCCCCTCGCCCGGCACCGGGCCGGTGTCGGCCGGATCGCCGATGATCGCCTCCAGCACATCCGCGGCGGTCACCACGCCCTCGAAGCTGCCGTATTCGTCCAAAACCAGGGCCAGCCCCATCGGGTCCGATTTCAGCCGCTCCAACGCGTCCAGCGCGGTCACGGTGTCGGGCATATACAGCGGCTGGCGCAGCGCCGGCCCGATCGACAGTTCCTTGCCGTCCAGAATGGCGTCCAGGATGTCCTTCGCCTGCACCACCCCGACCACGTTGTCCACGCTGCCGTCGCACACCACGAAGCGGCTGTGCGGCGCCGATTTCAGCGTCGCCGCGATGTCGCGCGGCGGGTCGGTGCGGTCGATCCAGGTGATGCCGGTGCGCGGCGTCATGATCGCGCGCACCGGTTTGTCGGCCAGCCGCAGCACGCGCTCGATCATGTCGCGCTCGCCGGTCTCCAGCACGCCGGTCTGCTCGCCCTCGACGAGCAACGCCTTCAGCTCTTCCTCGGTCACGGTCTTCGGCAAGGCGCGATAGGCGCCGAACAGCAGCAGCACCGCGGCGGAGGACTTGCCGAGCACCCAGACCACCGGCCGTGCCGCGCGCGCCAGCGCCGCCAGCGGGCCGGCGACGCGGGCGGCGGTGCGCTCGGGCGCGCGCAGCGCCAGTTGCTTGGGCACCAGTTCGCCCAGCACCAGGGTGAAATAGGTGATGCCAACCGCCACCAGGGTCAGCGACAGGCTGGAGGCAAACGAGCCGATCCAGGGCACCTGCTCCAACTCGGGCGTCAGCAGCGCCGCCACATGGGCGCCGCCGAACACGCCGGACAGCACCGCCACCACGGTGATGCCGACCTGTACGGTGGGCAGGAACAGTTGCGGGTCCTCCGCCAGGCGCCGGGCCAGCGCCGCGCCGGCCACGCCTTTGCGCTCCATCACGGACAGCCGTGCGCGGTTGGCCGAGACCAGCGCCAGTTCGCTCAGCGCGAACAGCCCGTTCAGAGCGACCAGCAACAGAATGAGGGCGATATCGACTGCGGCTTCCATGGTCCTGATCGCGGTGAGGAGGTGCCAGCATACAGCGCCGTTAGCGCATCGGCATCCGCCCGCCCGGCGGCGGCGGGCGTCACGCGCCGTACCGGCTTTGTCCTGTCGTGATCAAACCGTGATTTTCCTCTCGCATTCTGATCCTATTCATGGTTTGTTAATCTTCGTCGCCTCAGCGGAGATGCCGCATATGACCCTTACGCCCACCGGTAACGTCATTCCCTTCCCGCTTCCGGCCCGCGCGCCGGCCGACACTGCGGACCAGCCGCTTGCCGCAGAGGACGCGCAGGAGCGGCTGCGTCGGGCGCTGATCGCGCTGAACGCGGCTCTGGCAAGTCAGCGAGAGGCGGTTGCCGGCTGGCGCGGCGCGCTCGGCAATCTGCGCGGCAGCGTGCAGGATTTGAACACCTCGCTCCAGTCATACAACAGCAAGCTGGGCGCGCTCGGCGAGCGTGTCGGCACCCTGCACACCGAGGCGAAGCGGCTGGAAGCCTGGGCTGACGGGGTTCTGCAACCGCCCGCTTCATAGGGGAACGAATGGGGGCCTGGGCTTCTCGGCCGTCGCGCCAAAGGGCGCGCTGGGCGACAGCTGGGTCCAGGGGCAGAGCCACTGGACTTATTCTCACACCGACCGGGTGATGCCCCCGTCGATGCGCAGGTTCTGGCCGGTGATGTAGCCGCAGCGATCAGAGGCCAGCAGCGCCACCAGTTCAGCGACTTCTTCCACCCGTCCGTACCGGCCCATCGGAATCCGCTCCCGCACCCCAGCCTTCTCAGGAAAACTGTCAATAAACCCAGGTAAGACATTGTTCATACGAATATTGTCGGCGGCATACCGGTCCGCGAACAGCTTGGCGAAGGCGGCCAGCCCGGCGCGGAACACCGAGGAGGTCGGAAACGCCGCATCGGGCTCCACCGCTGCAAACGTCGAGATATTGACGATCGCGCCGGATTTTTGCCCTTGCATGATCGGCGTGACCAACCTTGTCGGGCGGACCACGTTGAGGAAATAAACCTCCAGCCCGTCATGCCAGCCCTCGTCGGACAGATCGAGCAGCGGCGCCCGAGGCCCATGTCCGGCGCTGTTCACCAGCGCGTCGATGCGCCCCCAGCGCGCCATCGTCAGCTCCACCAGGCGGGCCAAGTCGCCGTCCGACAGGTTCGACCCGGTTACCCCGATACCACCCAACTGCTGCGCCAGCGCCTCCCCCTTGCCGGAGGAGGACAGGATGGAGACGTGGAATCCGTCCTGCGCCAGCTTGCGCGCCGCCCCGGCGCCGATACCGCTGCCACCGGCGGTCACGAGCGCCACTTTCTTGTCTGTCGACATCGGAGTCCCGCCTCCTCCATGGAACTCCCATCTTGCCACAACCGCCGCGACCGCAAATGCGTGCCGGGCTACACTCCGCTCCGCCCATGCCCGAGATCATCACCCCCCGCCTGATCCTGCGCCCCTGGCGCGACGCCGACCGCGCGCCGCTCGCCGCTATCACCGGCGATCCGCACACGATGCGGTTCTTCGGCATCACGCGCACGCCGGCGCAGTCGGATGCCTGGATGGACCGCACCCAGGCCCACATCGACCGGAACGGCTTCGGCATATGGGCCACCGAACTGCCCGACACGGGACTGATCGGCTTCGTCGGCCTCTCCACAATCCCGCTCCACCTGCCGGTAACACCGGGCGTCGAACTGGTCTGGACCCTTGGCGCCAGCTGGTGGGGGCACGGCTACGCGCCCGAAGCCGCCCTTGCCGCCGCCGCGGACGGGTTTTCCCGGCTGGGACCCGCCGAACTTCTCGCCTTCACCGCCGCCGTCAACGCACCCTCGCGGCGGGTGATGGAGAAAATCGGCATGCGGCACGATCCGGTGGCGAGCTTCGACCATCCGGGTATTGCGGCGGGACATATATCCCTGCGACATGTTCTGTACCGGTTAGCCAATACAAAAAACAAGCAAGGCCAGGGCTCTGCCCTGGACCCGCAAGGGGCCGGGAGGCCCCTTGACCCCGTTACTTACGAGGCCGCTACGATCACTCCTTCCGCCGCCTCGTAGAAGTCCGGGTTCCGCTCGGCCACCAGCGTGACCAGCGTGTCGAAGACCGCTGCCAACGGGACAGGTACATCGGGGCGGCCAACCTCGGTGGCACGCAGCTTTACCTGCCCAGGCGACGCATCCAGCAACAACACATACATGCGCTCGTACTGCTCGTCGCGGCCGGCCGGATCGTCGCGGCCGGTGAACAGCTTCATGCGCGCATGCGCGTTCAGAAACGTTGACCGCCGCCGGGCGCTGCCGTCGCGGTTCTGCGTGCTGTCGGCCTCCGCCCCGGCATCGAGAAAGAAAAACCCCGCCAGCACCGCATAGGGAAACCGCCGGTGCAGCGTCACCGCCTCCATCAGCATGTCACCGCGCCGGTTGGTCAGGTTCTTCTGGAAATTGCCGGTGCGCGGATCGCGGAAATTGATCGACTTGATGGAAATTCCCAACAGCAACCCGGATTCCTCGGTCGCCCAGGTAACATCCACTTTCTTGGCGCCGATCCCGCCGGCCATCCGCCGCTCCGCCCCGCTGCCGTCCGCGGCGCCGGCGCGCAATGGCCGGGTCCCGCGCATCCCGCGCTCGCGCAACTCCTGCGCAAACACCAGCGCCACCGCCTCTGACACCCGCTCGCTGTAACGCTTCTTGGCCGCCTGGGTGGCATCGTCCGGCGGCTTGGCCCCGAGCTTGGCCAGACTGCCAGCCAGCAACGCCTCAACCCCCAGCACGGCGTCTTCCGCGCGCGCGCCGCCGCTGACCGAGCAGGTCGCGCGCCATCCGCAACGCGCCCAGCTGTCCATCGTCCAGGCCCAGCGCCCCGGTCAACAGGATCCGGTCCACCTGCGCCACCGCCCCGGCAGCATCACCCGCCCGCAACGCCGCCTCCACCGCCGGGCGCACCACGCGCAGCTCCTCCGCCGTGTCCCGCAGCATCGCCGGCGACGGCACCGGCAGAACATCGGCTTCGCGCGGCTCCAGCTTCAGCAGCCCGCCCCCATAGGACCGCCCCACCATCTCCGCCCCCAGCAGAGAAAAACTGTTGAGGAATGCCAGCGGCAGCAATTCACGCCCAAGCCGCCGCAGGCCAGGCCGCAGCGTCACGCCATAAACCGAGTTCAAAATATGCACGCGCGCCTCGTTGGCGAGCAGCCGGGGCCGGTCCTGGTTCATGTAGGTCAGCAGCAGATCGGGCACCGTTCCCACCGGCACCCGCCACCAGGGCGAGCGCATCCGGCATTTATACGCCTCGTGCACCTGGCGCTGTCGCCCGGCCTCGATGCGCCGGCGCACCGCGGCATCGCCGTCGTCGCGCGGGTCAAACAGGAAACAGGCGGCGCCGGCGGCGGCCAGACGCTCCCAGGCAAGCCGGTCGAACACCAGCCCCAGCAAATGGCGCGACCCCGGCGGCGAGATCGGCCGCAAATCCGCCTTCGCCAGACCCAGCCGCGCCGCTTCCTCGCGCCCGAGGCTGAACCAGGCATTGTTGCCGGTCACCGCGCCCAGCCAGGTCTCGCCCCAGTCCAGCATCGAGGCGAACCCCGGGCCGGCAGCGAGATGGCGATAGAGCGAGAACGAGTCCGCGGCGATCAGCGCCGGCGTCCATTTCTTCCCGTCCTCGGGCCGGTGCTCGGTCCAGGCCGGCGCGTTGGCTTCGGGCAGAGCGTCCAGGCTGCCGGCCTGATACAGCTCGAAATGCGGCGCCCCGCCCTGCCCTTCGGCCAGCAGCAGCACCACTTCCTCCAGCACCCCGGGGAACACCCGGGTCTCGAACAGGATCAGCCGCACCCGGGCAAACCGCTGCAGCAGGAACCGCCGCACCTGGGCGGCATAGTTCACCGTCAGCAACTCGCCCGGCAGCACCAGCGCGAGCCGCCCCTCCGGCCGCAGGAACCGGCTGGCATGGATGGTGAACGCCGCCCAGGAACTGGACAGACCGGTCAGCCGCACCCCCGCGGCCAGCGCCGCAAGTTGCGCCCGCGCCCGCGCATCGCCGGCAAAACTCTGGTAGCGGACATAGGGTGGGTTGCCGATGACCGCGTCGAACACCGGCGCCGGGGAACGGTCGAAAAAATCCACCACCTCGATCCCGGCGCGCAAGCCGCGCTCAGCCAGCAGCCTTGCCGCCTGCCGTGCCGAGGCGGGATGGATTTCCACCCCATGCAGCTGGCCGCCAAGCCGATCGGCCGGCGTGCCGAGCGCGCGCAGCCGCTCCCCGGCGGCAAGCAGAAACGACGCCTCGCCGCAGGACGGTTCCAGCACATGATCGGCCGGCGCGCGGACGGCCCAGGCCGCGAGATAGGCGGTGATGGCGGCGGGGGTGAAGAAAGCGCCGCGGGCTTTGCGATGCCTGGCGGGATCGGTCATGCGGTCCCTCCTGCTGCCAAGCCGCGAACTCGCGACAAGACTACGGCAAGCGGCGTGGCGCGTCACGCGGATGGCATTGCGCCGCGCGGCAATCGGGTGAAGGAAGGCGATGGCGCTGCCTTGGACCGGCACCGGCCCGCAGCCCCCTTCGCACGACGGGGCAGTGGCCCCCTTGACCCGGCCACTTGTATGCTTTTCGTACCCGGAGGGACGCGCCTACTCCACCGACACCTCGATCTCGTCATAGCCAAGCGCCCGATACACCACAGCGGAGACAAGCCAACTGGCGACGAAAATCCCGACGATCACATAGCCCAGCAGTCCGAAATTATCGTTCAGTGCGCCGATCGCATCCCAGAACTGGCCGGTCAGGCTCAGCCGGCCGCCGATCAGCCCCAGCGCCTCGATGCCGCCGACCAGCACCGCCACCAGCACCGACACCGCGGTGATCGTCAGATTGTAGTAAAGCTTGCGGATCGGCTTGACGAAGGCCCAGCCATAGGCGCCCAGCATCAATATGCTGTCGGCGGTATCCAGCAACGACATGCCGGCGGTGAACAGCGCCGGAAACACCATGATCGACCAGATCGACAGCCCCTGCGATGCCTGCGTCGCGGAAATGCCGAGCAAGCCGATTTCGGTCGCCGTGTCGAAGCCAAGGCCGAACAGCATGCCCAGCGGATACATCTGCCAATCGCGCTCGATCAGCCGGTAAAAGCGGCGAAAGCAACGCCCAAGCAACCCGCGCTGCGACAGCGCGAGAATAAAACCGTCCTCGTCGAAGCGTCCGCCGTTCCTCACCGAATGGAAGCTGCGATACAACGAGACGAGAACCAGAAGATTGGCGAACGCGATGGCGAACAGGAACAGCGCCGACACCAGCGTGCCGACCACCCCGCCGACATCCTTGAACGTTTCGAAGCGCGATTGCAGGCTCGTCGCCGTCACGGCGATGGCGACCGACAGCGCCACCACGATCGTCGAATGACCGAGCGAGAAGAACAAACCAACCGTCACCGGCTGCTGGCCCTCCTGCAATAACTTGCGGGTAACGTTGTCGATCGCCGCGATATGGTCGGCATCGAAGGCGTGTCGCAGCCCGAAGCTGTAGGCCAGCAAGGACGTTCCCAGCAGGATCGGGTAGTCGCGGAAGGCAATCAGCGCCCACCCCCAGGCGGCGACATTGGCGGCCACCAACAGCACGGCGATGCCGATCACCCGTTGGCGCAGGGTCACGTTTCCCGCGCTCAGCAAGCGCCCAGCACCGCGACGCATGCCGAATCCTCCGCCAAATCGCCTGCCAGGGGCGCGGTCATTCCGCTGCGCCTGGCGTCAGCCGCTCGAACGCGGATGCAGATGCGCATGCGCGTGCCTCGCGCCGCCATGCGTATGCAAGTCGGTCTCGATCACCAGAGGAACGAAGCTGACCTGGCCGTGACTGACGCCGCGCTCGGCGATGACCGCCTTGGCGAATTCCCGCACCGCCGCCGCCGGCCCGCGCAGCACCGCCACTTCAAGGCAGCTTTCGTGATCGAGATGGATATGCATGGTGGCCACCTGAAGGTCGTGGTGGGCGTGATGCGCGTCCGTCAGCCGCTTCGACAACGCCCGCGTATGGTGGTTGAACACATACGACAGGGTGGCGATGCACGCGCCGGTCACAGCGCTGTCGATACGCGCGGCATCGAGTCCGAGGCGGGCCAGATCGCGGATCGCCTCGGAGCGGTTGTCGTATTTGTGGCTGTCCATGAACGCGGACAACTCACCCGCGAACTCGTCCGACATGCTGATCGTCACCCGCTCCATCGGCGCCCGCTCCCGGTTTCGTGACTATCGACTGGTATGAAGAATTGTCAAGTCCGCCATACACGCCGGTTGCCGGAGGCATGGATCGAGCGGAGTTGAACCGGCGCGCCCTGACTGCAGGCGCGTGGTGACCACACGTGGCAGAAATTCTGGCGATCCTTGAGGAGCCAACCACCATTCTGATCGGGGACTTCGTGCGCAGCCATTTGGCCGCGCAATAACCAGGGTCCGGATCTGACAGAATGGGGTGCAGGGTGCCACCGCCCCCTGCCAGGTCCAGGGCGGAGCCCTGGCCTTACTTGCTGACCTTCGCGGCGCGCACGGAGGCCTGGAGCCGATCAACATGGCCCAGCGGGATCACCGCCAACGCCAGCGCGAGGATGGTTCCGAGCGCCACGGCGCTCGTCGTTCCCGCCCGCAGCGCCCCGTGCAGCGCCGGCAGGCAAGCCCATAGGCCGTAAAAAGCGATCAACGCCGGCAACAATGCCGGCAGCAGGATCGACCAGCCGCCAGGATAGCGGAAGGACAAATCGATCGCAAATCCCACCGAAACCCCGGCCAGCGGATGCAGAATGCGGGCAAGCGCCCTTGCCGGCCGCGGCATCCCGCCTTTGCTGGCACCGAGGATCAGCAGAATGCCCAGCACCACCCACAGCCACAGGGCGCAAACCAGGGTGAAAAGTTCCAGGAACGCGGCGGAAAACGCGTCCGGCCCGCCGCTCCTGGCCGGGTCGCCCGGGGGAGCTCCGACCGTCGCGCTGAGCATGCAGGCGTAGGGAAGGCATGCGAACAAGGTCAGCAAGGCCGCGGCGAGGGGTGCGGATGAGGATCGGCCCGGTTGCGTTAACACACGGCCCCCTCGCCACCGATAAAGCGCTTCCCCGACCTTAAGCTTCCCTCTGCTCACCAAGGCTCAGTGGCGGATATCCTTCCACCCATCGGTGAACGGCCGCTTCCGATAGGTCGCCCAGACGAAGTTCATCGAATAGCGCAGCCCGATCTTCAGCACCCCTTCCTCCTGCAGCCGCCGGCCGGACGAAAGTGCCGGCAGCCGGAAGGTGAACTTCACCCCGCCGACCCTGTTCAACCGGCGCGCCAGGTCGGTGTCCTCGCCGTAGAAACTGAATTTCGGGTTGTAGCCGCCGATCTTATCCAGCGCGGTGCGGCGGACCACGAAATTGCCGCCCTGCAGCAGCGACCCGGAGCGCAGCACGAAGCGGTTGAGCACGTAGAAACCGTACCCCATGACATAGAACGCCCGCACGGCCGCCCGCGTCCGCTTCGACACGTCGTAGTAGATATACGGCCCGCTCAGCGCGACCAGCCGCGGTCGCCGGCGGAACTCATCCAGCACCCGGACAAGCCAGCCTTCGGTGACGATCGTATCGGCGTCCACATTGGCGATCAGATGCCCGCTGGCCCGCAAATAGCCAGCCCGCCGCGCCTGCACCAGGCCCTTCACCGGCTCGTCCACCACGATCACCTCGGGGAACGAGGCGGCCACGTCGCCGGTGGCATCCGTGCTGGCATTGTTGACGACGATGACCTCCGCCACGCAACCGGCGCGCTTGGTTTCGGAAATGATCGCCGTCAGCGCCTTGGCCAGATGTTTCTCCTCGTTATAGGCCGGCACGACGAAACTGATCGTCACAGGATCACTCACTCGGCAAACCTCCCATTGAGCACCGACCGGTAGAGCGTCTCCCATTCGTCGGTGACCGCATCGACACCATATCTCTCGGCGGACCGACGGCCCCCCGAGCCGAACTGCCGCCGCCGCTCAGGCGAAGCCAGCAGATCCGCGAACGCGCGAGCCAGCCGCACCGGATCGTGCGGGTCCACCAGCACACCATTGGAGGGACCGACGAATTCGGGCAAGGCCCGGGCATCGGCGGCGACCACGGCAACACCAGACGCCATCGCCTGCAGCAGCGCCATGCTCTGGGTTTCGCTGGTGCTCATAATCGCAAAAATGTCACTGACTTGTAGCAGTCGGGCGAGGTCATCCTGCGCCAGCGTGCCCAGGAATCTGACCTGATCATCCACTCCGAGTTCGATTGCCAAGGCCCGCAGGACCGGTTCGTGCGATCCGTGCCCGGCAATGGCGAGTTCGGCGGCGGTACCGAACTCCCGCAACCAGGCCAGGGCGCGCAGCAACACCTCGATGTTCTTTTCCGGCCCGAGCCGCCCGGCATAGGTGATCGTCGGGCCGCACAGCCCGAAGCGCGCGCGCAGGGCTTCGCCGTCACCGGCGCGGCCCGGCGTGAACAGGTCGAGATCGATCGGGTTGGAAACCACCCGCAGCGGCCGGCACAGCTTCGCCGTGCCCAACTCCTCGAATACCGAGCGCGACGGCGCGGTCACGTAGTCGCAGCGGTTGTAGAACCATGTGACGTAGGCGGCCGCCCAATCGACATTCACCGGCATATGCGGGCCGAAGCCGGCAATGGTGGTGTGGTTGGTGCCGATCACCGGGATGCCGAGACAGGCCGCGTTCAGCAGCGCCTCCAGGCCGATGCCGAAGAACGAATGCACATGGATCACATCCGGCCTGGCATCGCGGGCGATTTCCGCCCAGGCGATCGGCGACAGCAGCGCCGCGCGCGACTGCCTTGTGGAGCTGGGAAACGGCAAGGATGTCCGACGGCGCACGCGCACATTCGCACCCAGGCCGCGCTCGTGAACTTCCAGACCGATGCGGTGATAATCCCGGCTCGCATACCGCGGCGCGTAAATGTCGACCTGGTGTCCCCGCCGCCCCAGGGTCTCGCTGATCGTGGCAACCGAATCCTAAATCCCGCCCAGCTCGGGATAAAAATAGTCCGTGAACATGGCGATTCGCATCATCGGCCGATCCACAGCGGGACCCCTCACCTGCCCGCCCCGACCCGGTCGCCGCGCCGCAGCACCATGGCGATCGCCGCCGCACCGATCGCACACAGCAAGACCACCAGCACGCCGGCGTGCGGTGCCAGCAGCGGATAGTCATCGCCAACGAAATACCCTAACCCGAACAAGACCGCGCTTTTCGGCAAGGTGGCGAGCAGGTTCACCAGCATGAACCCCGGCAGGGGCAGCCGCAGCATCCCGCTGCCGATCAGCACCACGCAGCCGATGGAATGCGTCCATTTGCCGATCACCAGCACCCGGGTGGCATTCTCGGTCAGCCCGTGCCGCAGCTCAGGGGTGAGAATGCGGTCCATCCCCGCGCGCCGACCCAGACCCGCCAAAGCCCCGCCGCCGGTTCGCCCGACCCAGTAATAAATCATATCGCCGATCAGGTCGCCGCAAACCAGCAGGCACAGCACCCAGTACCAGACGAAATACCCCTGCGCCGACAGGAACCCCGACAGGACCGATACGACCGGCCCCTCGATCACCGCCAGCGGCAGGATCAGCGCACTGCCGTGTGCGACCAGGAACCCATCCAGCGTCACCGTGGCTTCACAGCCGCTCGTAGCGCACGTTCGAGCCGTCTGCGACATCGAACGCCAGGCCTGCCCAGGTATCGGTCTGGTCGTACCAGACATCGGCAGCGAAAGCGCCGCTCAGGTTGTAGTGCTCCGCCACGATCGTGTCGCCGGATGCCAGCCGCACGGTTTCAGCCGGGTGCCGCTCGACCTTGGGCCGCAGCAGCACGCCGTCCGACAGGCTGATCATCGGCCCCTCGACCATGCGCTTGTTCCAGTAGGTGACGGCGATCGCATCCTCGGGGGCGATGTAGCGGTCGGTTCTGCTGCCCAGCACCACCAGTCCTTCCGTGGTGCGGCGCGCACTGACCCATTCGTGGCTGCCGTTCTGGTCGGTTTCCCCAACCAGGCCGGTCAGTCGTCCGTCCTGCCAGGTTTCCACCACGCGGAGCTTGTAGCGGACCACCGGGATCGACAACACCGTGACCAACGCATCCACGGCGACACGGACGGTCAGCGCCTCGCCCTGGCGTTCGAAGGCCAGCGTGTGGCGGCCGATCTCGCTGCCATGCCGAACCAGCCGGAACGCCAGCCCGTCCGTCGGCGGCACCGGCAAGGCGGCGATGGCGGGACGCGCGGCGAGCGCCGCCCCACCCAGCAAAACGGAACGTCGGCCGATCACCTGTGCATTCCTGTCCAGCAGCGCCCGTTAACGTTCGTCACACGGGGTGCTCGTAACCTAGCTGGCGGCAAGCGGCAACTGTAAACAGGAAGCCCAGCGGTCCGGGGACGAAGCCCTGGGTGGAATGCCGGGGAAAACCTGTCCTGCCCAAGCCGCACGGGCCGGGAGCCCCGGCAGCGCCCCGCTCAGGCTTACCCGCCCCCCCGCTCCTCTCCCCCCACCCCGAGCTGCTTCAGCTTGCGGTGCAGCGCGCTCCGCTCCATCCCCACGAACTGCGCCGTCCGCGAGATATTCCCGCCGAACCGCAGCAGTTGCGCCTGCAAATACTGGGTCTCGAACAGATCGCGCGCCTCGCGCAGCGGCAGCGCCATCACGTCCGCGCCGGGATCGGCGTTGAACAGCACCGGTGCCGCCGAGCCAATTTCCGGCGGCAGCATATCGGCGCGGATCGGGTCGGAGGGGCCGCCCGGCGCCATGATCAGCAGCCAGTCCACCAGGTTGCGGAGCTGGCGGACATTGCCCGGCCAGTCATTGGCCTGCAGCGCCGTCACCGCATCGGTGGACAGCTCGCGCATCGGCATCCCGCCGGTCTCGGCGGAGCGGCGCAGGAAGTGCCGCGCCAGAGCCGGGATGTCCTCGCGCCGTTCCTTCAGCGCCGGCACCCGCAGCGGCACCACCGCCAGACGGTAGAACAGATCCTCGCGGAACCGGCCGGCCGCGATTTCGGCCTGCAAATCCTTGTTGGTGGTGGATAAAACCCGAACATCAACCTTGACCCGCTGCGAGCCGCCGATCCGCTCGAAGGTTTGGTCCTGCAGCGCACGGACGATTTTTCCCTGTGTCTCCAACGGCATGTCGGAGACCTCGTCGAGCACCAGGGTGCCGCCATGGGCCCGCTCCAGCACCCCGGCGCGGCGCGGCTGGGTCATCGGCTCGGCCCCGGCCTCGACGCCGAACAGCTCCTCCTCGAAGCGGCCGGGATTGAGAACGGCGCAGTTCAGGGCCACGAACGGCCCGGCGGCGCGGCGCGACCGCGCATGGATCAAGCGCGCCACCACTTCCTTGCCCGATCCGGCCGGACCGCTGATCAGCACCCGCGAGCCGGTCGGCGCCACTTTCTCCACCGCCGCCCGCAGCAGCGAAATCGCGCTGCCCTCGCCGGTCAGTTCCATCTCCGGCCCGGCGCGCAGCCGCAACTCAGCGTTCTCGCGCGCCAGCTGGGCTGCCTCCAGGGCACGCCGGACCACCAGCAGCAGCCGGTCGGACTGGAACGGCTTCTCGATGAAGTCATAGGCGCCCTGCTGGATCGCCTGCACCGCGGTCTCGATGGTGCCGTGGCCGGAGATCATCACCACCGGCACCTGCGGCTCCTCGCCGTGCAGGGTCTGCAATATGCCGAGCCCGTCCAGCCGGGAGCCCTGCAGCCAGACATCGAGCACCACCAGGCTGGGCCTGCGGGCGCGGAACGCCGCGATGGCGGCATCCGAATCGCCGGCCTGGCGAGTGTCGTAGCCCTCATCGCGCAGGATGCCGTCCACCAGCATGCGGATGTCCGGCTCGTCGTCGACGATCAGGATGTCATGCGCCATCAGCTTCTTGCCTGTCGTTCTCTGGCAGGCCGGCTTTCTCAAGCGGCCTGGCGTCGTTGAGCGGCGCGTCGGCGCCAATCGGCACCGAACCGATCAGCAATGTCAGCGTGACGATCGCGCCAGGCCCATCCTGGCGATCCTCCAGCGTTACCCGACCGCCATGGTCCTCCATGATCTTCTTGACGATGGCAAGGCCCAGACCGGTGCCCTTCGGCTTGTGCGTCACATAGGGTTCGGTCAGCCGGCCGCGATCCTGTTCGGGCAGCCCCACCCCGTCATCGGTGACGCGGATCGACACTTCGTCGCGCCCCACCAGCACATCCACGCCGATCCATCCCGCCGCGTGCCCGCCCGCTGCCGCCGGGTCACCACGTGGCCGCATCGCCACCGCGTCGGCGGCGTTCTGCAGCAGGTTGGTCAGTGCCTGGCCCAGCAGCCGCCGGTCGCAAGGCACCACCGGACCGCGATCGGGAATGTCGGTGTGCCACGCGATCTCCGGATGCGCGGTGCGCGGCAGCACCATCGCCTCGCGCACCACCCGGCCGACATCCTCGGGCTTGATCACCGGGTTGGGCATGCGGGCGAAAGCGGAAAACTCGTCCACCATGCGGCCGATGTCACCGACATGGCGGACGATCGTGTCGGCACACTGGATGAACGTCTCCGGATCGGAGGTGATCTCGCGGGCGAATCGCCGCTTCAGGCGTTCGGCGGAAAGCTGGATCGGGGTGAGCGGATTCTTGATCTCGTGGGCGATGCGGCGCGCCACGTCCGCCCAGGCGGCCTTGCGCTGCGCCGACTGCAGTTCGGTGATGTCGTCGAAGGTGGCGACGAAGCCGCGGGCGCGGCGCTGGTCCACGTCCGCGGCGCCGGCAATACCGGCGCCGCGGTCGGCCGAGATGCGCACCAGCAATGTCCGCCGCCGCCCCTGCCCTGCGGCGATCTCCAGCTCGCCGGTGTGCGGTCCGTCCGGCGCGTCGCGGGCCTCGGCCAGCAGGGGTTGGAATTCCGGCACCACCTCGGCCAGGTCGCGGCCGATCGCCGCCAGCAGGTCATGCCCCAGCAAGGCGGAGGCGGCGCGGTTGGGCAGCTCGATGCGGCCGGCGGCATCGAGCCCGATCACCCCGGCGGAGACCCCGGACAGCACCGCCTCGGTGAAGCGGCGGCGGCTGTCGATCTGGCTGTAGGCATCCATCAGCTCGTTGCGCTGGGCGGCGAGCTGGCCGGTCATGCGGTTGAAGGCACGCGACAGCCCGGCGACCTCGTCGCCGGTCGCCGCCTCGGGCACGCGCACGCTCAGGTCGCCGGCGCGCACCCGGTCGGTGGCGGTGATCAGCCGGCCGACCGGGCGGGCGATCTGATTGGCGATCACCAGCCCGATCAGCCCCGCCGCGCACAGCACCAGCAGGGCAATCAGCGCGAAAATCAGCGCGAAAGTCAGCTGCAAACCTGAGCGGTTCTCGTCCAGCCGCTGGTAGTCGGCCACCGACTGCTCGGTGCGCGCCACGTGGTCGAGGATGGCCGGATCGACGGGGCGGCCGATCAGCAGCATGAGCGAAGGCGTCAGCTCCATCCGCGCGACCGCGCGCACGCGGCTGGAATTGTCGCTTCCAAGCACCGCCACGTCACCGGCGCGCGCCAGCTCGGTGGCCCACAGTGGCGGCGGGTCGGTGGGTGCGCCCACCGAGGCCATGATCTGCCCGGTCACCGGCTCGTAGATCACCGCCTCGGTCAGACCGCGCAGCGCCGTCTGCGCGCCCAGCACCTGGGCGAACACATTCGGATCGCGGCCAAGGAAACTGGTGGCCCGCACCAGGTCGTTGGCCATGCCCAGGGCGTCGGCTCGGATGTTGTTGCGGTGCTCCTCCAGGTAGCCGCGCGCCGCCTGCAGGCTTTCCTGCAGCGTGGTGCGCACCGGCTCGTTGAACCAGGCCTGGATGCCGAGTTGAAAGAAAAGCGTGGCGAACACCGCCACCACGATGGTGGGAATCACCGCCACGCCGGAAAACAGCAAAACCAGCCGGATGTGCAGCCGCGAGCCCGCCGAGCCGCGCCGCCGCTCCACCCAGACCCGGGTGAGCCGCCCGGCCAGCACGGCCACGAGCAGCAGCACCACCACCATGTTCGCCACCACCACGGCGAACACCAGATGCGGCCGAGGCACCCCTTGGGCCAGCAGCACGAACGTGGCGATGCCCAGCGCCAGCGCCCCGGCCGCCAGCACCAGCGTCAGCACCTTGTCGAGCAGGATGTCCACGACGCGCCCGACCCGCGACCGGCGCGGTGAGGCCGGCGGCACCGGCGCGGCCGGGTCGTGACCCAGGGACTGCCTGGACGGTGCGACGTTCACGGCCGATCCCTCCCGTTCAGGCGATCCCCCGAACCACCGGAATGTCGAGGTCGCGGATTTTCTTGCGTAGCGTGTTGCGGTTCAGCCCCAGCATGGCGGCGGCCTTGATCTGGTTGCCCCTTGTCGCAGCGAGAGTGAGCTGTATCAGTGGCCGCTCCACTTCGGCCAGCACCCGGTCGTAAATGTCGGACGGCGCCATGCCGTCGCGGTGGGCGGCGAGAAACACCCGGATATGCCGTTCCACGGCGACCGATAGCGGCTCAGGCCCGGCGCCAGCCGCCGGCGCCGCCGCCACCGTCGCCGGACCGGACGGCTCGGCATCGGACAGCTCGGCGAGGACGGCGTCGGCGCCGATCACCTCGTCCGGGCACAGGGCCGCCAGGCGGCGCATCAGGTTTTCCAGCTCGCGCACGTTGCCGGGCCAGCGATAGGCGCGCAACGCCTCCATCGCCCCCTGGTCGAGCGACTTCGCCGGCAGCCCGTCGGCGCGGGCGCGGTCGAGGAAGTGCCGGGCGAGGTCCTGGGTGTCCTCGGTGCGCTCGCGCAGCGGCGGCAAGCGGATGGGCACCACGTTCAGGCGGTAGAACAAATCCTCGCGAAAGCTGCCGGCGCGGATGGCGGCGCGCAGGTCGCGATGGGTGGCGGCGATGATGCGGACATTGGCGCGAATTGGCTGGCGGCCGCCGACGGTGGTGAACTCGCCCTCCTGCAGCACCCGCAGCAGGCGTGTCTGCGCCTCCGGCGGCATGTCGCCGATTTCGTCGAGGAACAGAGTGCCGCCGGTGGCCTGCTCGAAGCGGCCGACATTGCGGTTCAGCGCCCCGGTGAAGGCGCCGCGCTCGTGGCCGAACAGCTCGCTCTCGATCAACTCGCGCGGGATCGCCGCCATGTTGATGGCAACAAAGGGGCCGCCACGGCGGCGTCCATAGTCGTGCAGGGCACGCGCCACCAGTTCCTTGCCGGTGCCGCTCTCGCCGTTGATCATGACTGTCAGGTCGGCCGTCGTGAGCCGGGCGATGGTGCGGTAGATTTCCTGCATGGCCGGGCTGCGGCCGATCAGCGGCAGCCGTTCCTCGGGTTCCCGCGCCGGCTCGGCGGCGGCCGGCTCCGGCGGCGGAGCCGCCAGCGCGCGCGCTACCACGGCCAGCAATTCTTTCAAATCGAATGGCTTGGGCAGGTATTCGAAGGCCCCGCGTTGTGCCGCCTTCACCGCTGTCATCAGGGTCGACTGCGCGCTCATCACGATCACCCGAAGGTCGGGGCGCACCCGCTTGATGCGCGGGATCAGGTCCAGCCCGTTTTCGTCCGGCATAACCACGTCGGTAATCACCAGGTCGCCCTCGCCGTCCTCCACCCAGCGCCACAGCGTCGCCGCGTTGGAGGTGCTGCGCACCTGGTAGCCGGAGCGTCCGAGCGCCTGGGTCAGCACGGTGCGGATGGACCGGTCGTCATCGGCGATGAGCACGGTGGGAGGGGTCATAGGCGATGGCGTCCTGGGCTGCGACGGTCAAAGCTCGAATAGAGGTTGAACTGAGGCGTTCTATCCTGTGAGTTTATGACATTTTTCTGTCTTGTGGCATCGCTGTCGGCATGTGCTCCGGGGCGCTCAGCCCGGCCGCACGGTCTCGTCGGTCAGCATCGGCAAATGCAGCCGGAACTCGGTGCGCCCGGGGCGGCTGTCCACTTCGATCAGTCCGCCATGGTCGGACACGATCTTGGCCAC
This sequence comes from uncultured Alphaproteobacteria bacterium, assembly GCA_963804495.1. Taxonomy (GTDB): domain Bacteria; phylum Pseudomonadota; class Alphaproteobacteria; order Acetobacterales; family Acetobacteraceae; genus Rhodovastum. The sequence continues at coordinate 183,264 of CAWDQN010000003.1, forward strand.
CAACGCCAGACCGAGCCCGCTTCCCGAGGGCTTGGAGGTCACGAACGGGTCGAACAGGTTGGAGCGGATATCGTCGGGGATGCCCGGCCCGTTGTCGCGCACCGCCGCCACCATCGGTAGGTGCAGCCGGCGCCTGGTGCCCGGCACGGCGAGCCGCACCCCGTGCTGAAAGGCGGTGATCAGGGTGATCTCGCCATTGGGCACGCCGGCGGCGGCGATCGATTCGGCGGCATTCTTCACCAGGTTCAGGATCACCTGCACCAGCTGGTCGCGATTGGCGTGCGCCGGCGGCAGGCTGGGGTCGTAGATCTCGATGAAACGGATGGCGGCGCCGAAGCCGCTTTGCGCCAGCCGGCGCACATGTTCCATGACGCGATGGATGTTCACCGCGCCGCGCTCGATCGGTTTCTCGCCGAACATCTCCATCCGGTCGACCAGGGCGCGGATCCGGTCGGCCTCGTCGCGGATCAGCACCGTCAGTTCGCGGTCGGCGTCGCTGACGCTGGTTTCCAGCAATTGCGCCGCCCCGCGGATGCCCGACAGCGGGTTCTTCACCTCATGCGCCAGAATTGCCGCCATGCCGGTGACGCTGCGCGCCGCGCTCCGGAAATTGAGCTGGCGGTCAAGCGCCCGGGCCGCCGACGCGTCCTGCATAAGCAGCAGCACCGACCCCGGCTCCTCGGGCAGCGGTGCGCCCTGCACGGTGATGCCGGTTTTGCGCAGGCGCGGGCTCTCGAGGGTCATGTCATGGTCGGACACCGTGACCTCACCGCGGCGAACCTGGGCGATCAGCGCGAACACCGGATTGTCCGCCGGCACCAGGTCGGTCAGGTGCATCTGGTCGAGCTGCACGGCGGAGACGCCAAGAAATTGTTCGGCGGCGTGATTGGCGAAGGTGAACCGGTTCTCCACATCGAGCACCACCAGCGGCACCGGCAGCGCCGACATCAGCGCCGCAGCATCCGGCGCCCGGCGCTGCGCCTTGCGCTCCAGCACCGCCACGGCGGTGCGGCGCAGGGAGGCTTTCATGCCGCCTCCGCGAGCACGGAGTTGCGGCTGAGGGTCCTGCTGGCGCCATTGGCGATCGCCCGGTCGAAGAACCGGTCGATCAGCGCCAGCACGTCGGCCACCTCGGTCAGGCGGTTGACGGCGGCGCGGAACTCGGCCGAGCCGGGCAGCCCGCGCGAGTACCAGGACAGGTGCTTGCGGGCGAGCCGCAACCCGGGCGCGGTCCCAAAATGGGTCAACATCGAATGGTAATGGGTCAGAAGTATCTCCTTCTGCATTGCCAGCGCGGGGTCTTTGGCGCGGGTGCCGCTGCGCAGAAACTCCGCGACCAGGGCTGGAAACCAGGGCCGCCCATAACAACCTCGGCCGATCATCACCCCATCGGCGCCGGAGCGGCGCAGCGCTTCGCTGGCGTCGTCAACGGTTGCGATGTCGCCGTTGACGATCACCGGAATGCCGACCGCGTCCTTCACCTGGCGGACGAAATCCCAATCGGCGACGCCGGTATAGAACATCTGCCGGGTGCGGCCGTGCACGGTGACCATGCGGATGCCGCTTTCCTCGGCGATGCGGGCGAGCCGCGGCGCATTCAGGCTGGCGTGGTCCCAGCCCATGCGCATCTTCAGCGTCACCGGCACCGGCACGGCGTGCGCGGTGGCGTGCAGAATGGCGGCGGCGGCGCGCTCGTCGCGCATCAGGGCGCTGCCGGCGCTCTGCCCGACCGCCACTTTCTTCACCGGGCAGCCGAAATTGATGTCGATGATGTCGGCGCCGCGACCGGCGGCCATGCGCGCGGCCTCGGCCATGGCGGCGGGATCGCAGCCGGCAAGCTGGATGGCCGAGGGTTTGCCGTCGAGTTCGGCCATGCGCAACGTGGCGCGGTTCTCGCGCACCATCGCCCAGGAAGCGATCATCTCGGACACCACCAGCCCCGCCCCTAGTTCGCGGGCGAGCCGGCGGAACGGCAGGTCGGTAACGCCCGACATCGGGGCGAGAATGACCGGCGTGTCGATCCTGACGCCAGCGCCCAGCTCAAGCGGACGCAGGCCCGGTTGGGTCGTGGTGTTGTTGCCCATGATTTAGGCAAACTACGGCACGACCCGGACAAACGCAATGCATTCGCCGCAGTGTGCGTGGCCGAAGCGCCACAGGAAGCCGGGACGAAAGCCATACCGCCATGTTGACCACGGAGGTGTTGCCGAATCCCTGCTTGTAGCGGGGCAGTCGGAGCAAGGGAGCAAGGCCAGGGGCTCTGCCCCTGGCCTTGCTCCCTTCCCCAAATTGACGGGCACCGTTTGCCCGCCCGGCGGATCGCGCTATGGGTGCGCGCATGTCACGACCGTCACCGTCAAAGGGGCGCACCGCCCTTTTGCTCGTCGCCGCCGGCACCGGCAGCCGCCTGGGCGCCGAGACGCCGAAACAATATCTTTCCATCGCCGGCCAGCCTGTCATCCGCCATGCCGTCGCCCGCCTGGCGCCCGAGGTCGATCTGATCCAGCCGGTGGGCGACGCGGACGCGATCGCGGACGCCCTGGCCGGCCTGGCGCATCTGCCGGTGGTGCCGGGCGGTGCCACCCGCCAGGACAGCGTGCGCGCCGGGCTGGAAGCGCTGGCACCGCACGCGCCGGAGGTGGTTCTGGTGCACGACGCCGCCCGCCCCTACGTGCCGCCGGGCAGCGTGGCGGCGCTGCTGGCGGCGCTGCAACATGTGCCGGGCGCCATTCCGGCGGTGCCGGTGGCCGACACACTCAAGCGCGGCGGGGCGGACCGGACAATCGTTGAAACGGTACCACGCGCAGGGTTGTTCCGGGCACAGACTCCGCAGGCGTTTTCCTTTCCCCTGCTGCTGGCGCTGCACCGCGCCGCCCCGACCGGCGCCACCGACGACGCCGCCATCCTGGAAGCGGCCGGCCACGCGGTGGCCCTGGTGGCGGGCGACGAGGACAACATCAAGCTGACGTACAAGGAGGACCTGGTGCGGTTGGAACGCGTCCTGCTCGGCACGCTGATCCCGCGCGTCGGCACCGGCTATGATGTGCACGCGCTGACCGAGGGGCGGAAACTGATCCTGTGTGGCATCGAGGTGCCGCACGACCGCGGCCTGGCCGGACATTCCGACGCCGATGTGGGCATCCACGCGCTGTGCGACGCGATTTACGGCGCTCTCGCCGAAGGCGACATCGGCCGCCACTTCCCGCCCAGCGAAGCGAATTGGAAAGACGCCGATTCGGCGCGCTTCCTGCACCATGCCGCCGGGCGCATCAGCGCCCGCGGCGGCATGCTTGCCAATGCCGATATTACCCTGGTCTGCGAACGACCGAAAATAACCCCGCACGCGCCGCGCATGATCGCCCGGCTGGCGGAGATACTCGGGGTGGAGCCCGGCCGTATTTCGGTGAAGGCGACCACCAGCGAGAAGCTTGGCTTTACCGGGCGGATGGAAGGGATCGCAGCGCAGGCGGTGGCGACGGTGCTGGTGCCGGGGTAAGCTGATCGCTCTTGGTTGCTCCTGCCAGGACGTGACCGAGAACCCCTCTCCGCGCGCAGCCCACCATCGGCGTGACGGTTTGCCCTGATCACCGTGGGTACCTGATGACCGAGAGTGAGCATACCGGTCACGCCGCGACACGCGCAGAAGCCCGCCCGGCAAATGACGTGAGGCGTTCGGCCTGGCCGGCATCCAGATCGAAGGCCAGGCTGAGCCTGCCACCGTCGGCCGCGCGCACGCTGAAGGGCAGCGCGAAGGCGAGCCCATCGACCGACAATGTCCCGCGCGTGCCCGCACCCAGCGCGGGCCCGTTCTCGACCCGGGCGCCGCCGGCGGAGAGGTTCACCAGCCGCGCGGCGACCGGCGCCGCGCCCGCGACCGTGATGCTGCAACGCAACTCGGTCGGGCGGCGCACAGCCTGGCGTCGGTCGGCGTCGGCGGTCGAATTGCGCACCACCCGCACGACGGTCTGGCGCAGTTCGCTGACCGCCTCGGCCAGTCCCTCGGCGTTTTCGTGCACCGTATCGGCGTCATGCCCGCTCTGCCGTGCCTCGGCCGATACCTCCTCCGTGCGTCCGGTCATCTCGCTCGCGGCACCGGCGGTGGTGCCGACGCTGCGGGCGATTTCGGCCGTTGCCGCCCCCTGCTGCTCCACCGCGGCGGCGATCGAGCCGGCGATGGCGTCCATTTCGGTAATCGTCTGCTCGATCCGCTGCACCGCCTGCACGGACGCGCCGGTCGCCACCCGCACCTCGGCGATGTGGCGGGCGATCTCCTCGGTGGAGCGGGCGGTCTGGGTGGCGAGTTGCTTCACCTCGCTGGCCACCACCGCGAAGCCGCGGCCGGCCTCGCCGGCGCGGGCCGCCTCGATGGTGGCGTTCAGCGCCAGCAGGTTGGTGCGGGCGGCGATCTCCCCGATCATGTCGGCGACCGTGCCGATGCAGCCGACCTGCCCGTTCAGCGCCTCGATGCTGGTGCGGGTTTCCTGCCCGGCGCTGACGGCACGGCGCACGATGGCGGTGGATTGCGCCACCTGCTGGCCGATTTCACGGATGGAGGCCGACAGTTCTTCCGCCGCGCTGGCGACGGACTGCGCGTTGGCCATGGCCTCGGCGGCGGCCTCCGCGGCGGCTTGCGCGGCGGTACCGGTGCGCCCGGCCGAGGCGCGCATGTTTTCGGCGGTGGAGGTCATGGCGCCGGTACGCTGCGTCACCTCGGTGAGCGCGCGGGTGCTTTCGGCTTCGATCGTGTCGGCCATGGCGCGCAGCGCCAGCTTTTTTTCGGCCGCGGCCTGCGCGCGCAAGCTTTCCTGTTCGGCGGCAAGCCGCTCGGCTTCGATTAGCCGCTGCTGGAAGATGCGCAGGGCGGCGGCCATGCTGCCCACCTCGTCACGCCGCTGGGTGCCCGGAATGTCGCCCGAGAGGTCGCCGCCGGAGAGCCGCTGCATGGTCGCGCGCAGCCGTCCGACCGAGGTGACGATGTCGTGCTCAACCGCCCAGGCCGCCAGCAGCATGGCCGCCAGAATGCCGACGCCGGCAGCACCCAGGCGCAGCAGCGAGTCTCTGAACGCGGCAGCCAGGTCGTCGATATACGCGCCGGCAAAAAACACGACGTTCCAGGGCCTGAAATGCGCGACATAGGAGATTTTCGGCTGCGGCACCGTCTGGTCCGGTTTGGGGAACAGGTATCTCACGACGGCATCGTCGTGATCTTGCAGCGCATCGTGGATCAGGTCGGTCAGCAGCCGACCGCTGGTGTCCTTGGTGAAGGAAGGCTTGCCTTCCATGCCGGGGTCGGCGCCATGGGCGATCATGGTCGCGCCCTGCCGCACGATCACGTAGCCGGTGCCGCCGTCGAAGCGCATGCCATGGATGTCGGTGCGCAATCGCTCGATCGCTTGCTCCCGGGTGAGGCGATGCGCCGTGACCTCGGCCTCCAATTGCCGGGCGACACCGATCGCTGATTGGACCACGGCACGCAGCTTATCCACCCGGTCGTCGATCATCCGCTCGTGCAGCATGACCGCCCCCTGCGCGGCGGCGGCGACGAGGCCCAGGGCTGACAGAAACAGCAGCAAGGCCAGCTTGGTGCGCAATCTAAGGCGGGTGAGCAGGGACATGGGACCTCGGGACTACGAAAGCCGACCCATGCTGGCGCATTCCCATAAAAGAGGAATGAACGCCTGCGCCGGCAGGCGCCGCCGGAGCTTCGGCGCCGCGCCGTCGGACGATGTTGTTGTCCGGCCCGCGTGGATTGGCGCGTGAAACAGAACGAAATTTTCGTCGTGCGCCGGGAAGATTGGCGTCCGTGTCGTCGGCCGGGACCATCGGCCTGGAGAACGACGGCTCAGCTGGACGTTGGTGCCGTTTCATGTCCGCGCTGGTGCGCGCCCCGGACTCCGGGCGGGGCGGTTCGCGGGTGCATCCGGTGGCCGACCTTCCCCTCGGCCGGTTGGCCGGATAGCGTGGGACGCCGCAATCGCCGTTAAGGTGGCATGTTTTGGGGGGCGCCGCATGATCTGCAGGCAACGATTGCTGGCGCGCGCGCTCGAGGGGGTGATTGTCGCGGTGGCGGCAACACCGATCGGGTCTGGCACGGCCCAGGCCCAGTCCGCCGGCGGGCATGGCGGCGCCCATCCGGCGGCCGGTTTGAAGCCGCGGGTCGATCTCAGCCAGCCCGGCGAATCGACCGACTTCACGCAGCTGCTCACCCACGAGATGAACAGCCTGTACGACCAGTACCTGGCCTTCAAGAACCAGGTCCAGAACGACTATCATATCGAGTTTTCGGTGCCCGTCTCCGTCTACGGCCAATGGGGCGCGCCGAAAGGCGGGCCGGGCGACGCGCTGGTGGTATATTCGCCTTCGGTGACATGGACGCCGTTCACCAACAGTGAAATCGGCACCGGCGCGGTCAGTTTTTCCTTCCAGAGCGACCAGTTCTGGACCCGTGCCAACACCATCTCCCGGCAGGCGAGCATGGGCCTGATCACGCAACCGAACGACTGGGGCGTGAGCACCTACCAGTACGCACAGCTCACTTACACGCACACATTTCCCGGCAACTGGTTGGAAGTCGCCGTCGGGCAGTATTCGTTCGCCCAGTACGATGCCAACCAGTATGCCGGCGATGCGCAGACCAATTTCGTCAACTACGCTCTCGCGCAGAACGCGACGCAGACCTATGCCAATGCCGGCCTCGGCGCCAGCGTGCAGATCACGCCGAACAGCCATCTTCAGTTCGCCGGCGGCGCGCAGGGCGCCACCGACATCACCGGCCAGGCGCTGACCCTCAACGGCGTGCACGACGGCCAGGTCGCCGCCTTCCTGACCGCGCAGTGGACGCCGGCCCTTCTGGCAGGCGGCACCTACAGCATATTGTATTATCATCAGCCCGCAGTGCCGCTGCTGCCGGGCGCATCGCAGGGGGTTTCGTTCAGTGCCGCGCAGAACCTGACCGCGAAATACGGGATGTTCCTTCGCGTCAACAACGCCTCGGGTGATGATATTCCGATTGAAACATCGGTGGCGTTCGGCGGCATCGTCAACGATCCGTTCGGCCGCCAGCGGCTCGATCAGGCCGGTCTCGGCCTTGCCTGGGACAAGACCAACAAGGCTGTGGTCGGAAGCCCGTCGCGCGGTGCGGAATTTGTCGCCGAGGTGTATTACCACTACCGGATCTTCAAGGGCTGGCACGTCACGCCGGACGTGCAGGTTTATTACAACCCGGTGCTCGCCCCGACCACGAATGTCGCCGGCGTGTTCACGCTGCGGACCACGTTTGATTTCTGATTTTTCAGCATTGGACGCGGCGTTGCGACCGGGGAGGATTGCCGGGCCGGCGGGGATGGGCCGGCAGGCGTTCCGGCGCAGCGCCGGGCTTTCGCTTGTGCTGCATGCGGCGGCACTGTTCGGCCTGTCGCTGCTGCACCCGGTCCGACCGCCGGAAGCCGCCGTCGCGGCCTTCGAAGTCGTCATGGCAACGCCGGACGCGGACACCGCGCCGCCGGTCCCCAAGCCGGCCGAGCCGGCGCAGCAACCGGCCGTTGCCGCGCCTGCGCCCGAGGCCACAGCGCCGCCTGTCGTCTCCGGGCAGGCGCCGCAGCCCGCTGCCCCGGCTCCGCCCAACGTCCACAAACCACCGCGCCCCGCCAGCCGGGCGCCGGCGCAGAGCCGCACGCCTCCGCCGGCGCCGGCTTCGCGGCCAGCGACGCCCGGCGCATCAGCGCCGCCCGCGCCTTCCCGGCCAGACGCCACGGCAACCGAACCGCCCAGGCCGCCGCTGCCTCAGGCCGCAGCGGAAGCGCCGGCGCGCACAAGCCCGGCCTGGCTCGCCGGCGTGAGCGAATGGCTGCAGGCGCACCGAACCTACCCGGAAATGGCCCGGCGGCGCGGCCAGGAGGGAACCGTGGTGCTGCGGTTCACGGCCGCGCACGACGGACAGGTGCTGGAGGTGAACCTGGTGCGTGGCAGCGGATCGGAGGTGCTGGACCTGGCGGCCCAGACCTTGCTGCGCGACGCCCATTTGCCGCCCTTCCCCTCGGACATGCCCATGCCGCGGCAAAGCGTGACGGTTCCGATCCGTTACCGGCTGGACTGACGAGTGGCGCCCGGAACCCGCCGCTGGTGGGCCGCAGCCTATTGCGGTTCGGCTGCCTCGGCGGCGAGCGCCTCGTCGATGAGCTGCAGCACGTGCAGCCGGTCGCCGGTGCCCAGCGCCTGCCGCGCTGCGGAAATGCGCTCCACGACCGGCTGCCGGCTTGGCTGACCGGCCCGCGACGGCCGCACCGAGCGGCTCAGCGCCCGGCTCTCGGCCCGTTCCAGCGCCTCCTGCGCCTCGCCGGCGCGCCCGGCGGCGAGGGCTCGGCGGGCGGCGTCGAGAAACACCGACACCGGCGCGTTCTCGTCGACATCCGGGGTCGGCAGGCGGTAGCCATACGGTACCGGTGCGGTCGTGGGCTCGAGGTTGCTGGGCTGGTCGGAGGCGGGCAAGGACTGGCCGGTGCCGATTTCGTTGCCAGGACGCACATACTGCCCGTCTGGCGGTGACTGGGCGGCGGCCGGGGTGGCAAGCGCCGCCAGCAGGGCAAGGCGCCAGAATGATGAGAGGCTCATGCGGCCCGCTCCTGTGCGATGGGTTCGGAATGGTAGCATAAATTCAGGCGGTGCGCCGGTCACGCGTCCTGGGGGTCACGCGTCCTGGGGGTCACGCTTCCTGGCGGAACGCGTCGGCGATGCGACGCACCGCTCCGGCCGCGTCCACCAGCACCACGTCGAAGCGCACGCCGTTGCGGCCCCAGTGCGGATGTTCGCCCAGCAAAATGACGGCGGCGGCGAGCAGGCGGGCGCGCTGGCGTGGCGACACGCAGGCCGCGGCCAGCGCCAGGGTGGGGCGGCATTTCACCTCCAGCACCGCCAGCAGCCCGTCCTTTTCCGCCACGGCGTCGATTTCGCCTGCGCCGGTGCGCAGGCGGCGGCCGAGCACGGTCCAGCCATCCTGTTCGAGCGCCGCGCAGGCGGCTGCTTCGGCGTCGATGCCGCGGCGCTGGGCGGCGCGGCCACGGCGGGCGCGGCGGGCGGTCGTTAAGGAGTCGGCGGGTATCATGCGGCTGAGGTTTCCAGCATGGACCGGCGGCTGGCAACATGAACCGATCAATGAGAGTGCCTGCAATGCGGTTGCGACACGGGATTTTGCTGCTTTGCCTCGCCCTGGCAGGGGTTTGCGGACGCGCGGAAGCGGCAGGGCCGACGCGCGCGCATCACCACATGATCGTCGCCGCCGAACCTTTGGCGGCCGCGGCCGGGTTGGACGTGCTGCGTGCGGGCGGTTCGGCGGTGGACGCCGCCATAGCCGCCCAGCTCGTGCTGGCGCTGGTGGAACCGCAGTCCTCCGGCCTGGGCGGCGGGGCGGTGATGCTGACCTACGATGCCGCCAGCCGCCAGGTGAACGCCTGGGACGGGCGCGAGACGGCACCGGCCGCCGCCGGGCCCGACCTGTTCCTGACCGCCGACGGGCATGAGCTGGGCTTCCGCGAGGCCGGCGTCGGCGGGCGGGCGGTCGGCGTGCCCGGGGCGCTGCGCATGCTGGAGGCGGCGCATCGCGCGGCCGGGCGGCTGCCCTGGGAGCGGCTGTTCGCCGATGCCATCCGGCTGGCGGAGCACGGGTTTGCCGTGCCGCCCCGCCTGGCCGCCGCGATCGCCGCGGATGCCCCGTCGCTGGGATCGCGGGCGGGGAGCCGCGGGTATTTCTTCCGCCGGGACGGCTCGCCGCTGCCGGCCGGTGCCACGCTGCTCAACCGGCCGCTTGCCGAGACGCTGCATGCCCTGGCATCGGGCGGGGCGGACGCGCTGCATCGCGGCGCGCTGGCGGCGGCGATCGCCACCGCGGTGCGCACCGATGCCAACCCGGGGCTGCTGACGGCCGACGATCTGGCCGCCTATGTGCCGAAGCGGCGCGATCCGCTGTGCGGGCAGTACCGCGCCTGGGTGGTCTGCGGCATGGGACCGCCCTCGTCCGGCGGCGCGACGGTGCTGCAAACCCTGGGTCTGCTGGCGCATTTCGACCTGCCGGGGATGGCGCATCCGGCCGGCACGCCGGGGGCGGAGGCGGCGCATGTGCTGGTGGAGGCGGGGCGGCTGGCCTGGGCCGACCGGGCGGTTTTTCTCGCCGACACCGATTTCGTGCGGGTGCCGCTGCGCGGCCTGCTGGCGGCGGACTACCTGACCGTGCGGGCGCAACTGATCGACCGCGACCGTGCCATGGAGGGCGTGCGGGCGGGAAACCCGGACTGGCGGGTGCCGGACCTCGCCCCTGCCCCGCCGCAGCCCGAGCATGGCACCAGCCATATCTCGGTGGTGGATGATCAGGGCAATGCAGTGGCGCTGACCACCACGGTGCAGGATGTGTTCGGGTCCCGATTGCTGGTGGGCGGGTTGCTCCTCAACAACGAGCTGACCGATTTTTCCTTCATGCCGTCGGCAGCCGGACGGCCGGTCGCGAACCGGGTGGAGCCGGGCAAGCGGCCACGCAGTTCCATGGCGCCGACGCTGGTGTTCGACCGCAGCGGGCGGCTGTGTTTCGTGCTTGGCTCGGTGGGCGGGGCGCGCATCATCGGCGATGTGGTGCAGGCGCTGGTCGCGCTGTTGGACTGGGGGGTAGACCCGGTAGAGGCGGAGGCGGCGCCGCGCGTGTCCACGTTCGGCGAGACCGCCGATCTGGAGGCCGGCACCGGGGCGGCGGCGCTGGCGCCGGCGCTGGAGGCGCGCGGGCATAAGGTTCGGAGCTTCGTGTCAATCAGCGGCCTGGGGGTCATTGCGGTCACCCCGGACGGGTTGGCAGGCGCCGCCGATCCGCGCCGCGAGGGGGTTGCCGCGGGCGATTGAACCCGACCCCATTTTGTCATAATGGTGTTGGGTTCCAAGGGCCTAAGGCCCTTGGTGGGGTCCAGGGGCAAAGCCCCGGGCGGGGTTCGGGGCAGCGCCCCGAAACGGGTTGCAAACCTGGCCGTATGCGCTATTTCCGCCAGCCAAGGCCCGCTTACGGAGTATATCGTGACCGCCACCACCGAGCCCGCCCTGATCGAAATCAAGGGGCTGACCAAACGTTTCGGCAGTTTCACTGCGGTCGACAATGTGTCGTTCCAGGTTGCCCGCGGCGAAGTGCTGGGGTTTCTCGGCCCCAACGGTGCCGGCAAGTCGACCACCATGCGCATGCTGGCCGGTTTCATGACGCCCACTGCCGGCAGCGCGCGGATTTGCGGCCACAACGTGCTGACCAACTCGGTGGCCGCCAGGCGCTGCCTCGGCTTCCTGCCGGAGGGCGCACCGAATTATCCGGAAATGACGGTGACCGCCTTCCTGACCTTCACCGCCCGCGTGCGCGGCTATGCCGGCGAGGAGCTGGGACGGCGGGTGGCGCAGGCGCTGCACCTGACCACGCTGGAGGGCGTGCGGCTGCAGCCGATCGAGACTCTGTCCAAGGGATTCAAGCGCCGGGTCGGGCTGGCGCAGGCGCTGCTGCATGATCCGCCGGTACTGGTGCTGGACGAGCCCACCGACGGGCTGGACCCGAACCAGAAACACGAGGTGCGCGGCCTGATCGCCCGCATGGCGCCGACCAAGGCGATCGTCATTTCCACCCACATCCTGGAGGAAGTCGATGCGGTGTGCACCCGTGCCATCATCATCGCCAATGGCCGCGTGGTGGCTGACGACAAGCCCGGGGCGCTGGAGAAGCTGCACCCGTCCGGCAAGCTGGACGATGTGTTCCGCCAGATCACCCAAGCAAAGCGTGCCGCCTGACCCATGCGCAATACTCTGATCGTTGCCCGCCGCGAGCTCGGCGGCTACTTCGCCACCCCGGTGGCGGTGGTGTTCATCGTCATTTTCCTGGTGCTGCAAGGCGTGCTCACCTTCAACCTGGGCAATTTCTTCGACCGCAACCAGGCCGACCTGGCGCCGTTCTTCAACTTCCTTCCCTGGGTGTTCCTCCTGCTGGTGCCGGCTATCACCATGCGGCTGTGGGCGGAGGAGCGGCGGCTGGGCACCATCGAGCTGCTGCTGACGCTGCCGGTCACCCAGGCGCAGGCGGTGGTTGGCAAGTTCCTGGCCGCCTGGGCGTTCTGCGCCATCGCCCTGGCGTTGACCTTTCCCTTCGTTCTGACCGTCAACTACCTCGGCCGGCCGGACAACGCGGTCATCGCCACCGGGTATCTCGGCGCCCTGCTGGTCGCCGGCGCTTTCCTGTCGGTCGGTGCCGCGATGTCGGCGCTGACCAAGAACCAGGTGATCGCCTTCGTGCTGGCGGTCGCCGTGTGCTTTTTGTTCGCGGTGTCGTCCTATCCGCTGGTGACCGATTTCCTGTCGCAGACCGCGCCGGTGCTGGCCGAGGTGGCGCGGCGGGTTTCGGTCGTGGAACGCTTCCAGGGGTTTGCCCGCGGCGTGGTGTCGCTGCGCGACGTGATCTTCTTTGCCTCGTTCATCGGGTTCTGGCTGTTCCTGAACGCGGTGATCGTCGACCACCGGAAGGCCGACTGACATGCGCCAACTCTGGAGTTCCGCGCTCGGGGTGCTCGCCGTTGCGGCCATCCTGATCGTCATCAACCTGCTGGCCGAGACGCGGCTGGCGAACGTGCAGATCGACGTGACCCGGCAGCATTTGTACACGCTGTCGCCGGGCACCATCACCGTCCTGTCCGGGCTGAAGGACCCGGTGACACTGCGGCTGTATTACTCCCGCGAGTTGGGCAGCCGGGTGCCGGCCTATGGCGCCTACGCCGACCGGGTGAGCGAGCTGCTGCGCCAGTACGCGGGCATCGCCAAGGGCAAGATCAAGCTGGAATTCTATGACCCGGAGCCGTTCAGCGACACCGAGGACCGGGCGGCGGCCTACGGCCTGCAGGGCGTGCCGCTCGACCAGTCCGGCGAGCAGGTCTATTTCGGCCTGGCCGGCACCAATCTGCTGGACGATGAGCGCACCATCGGCTTCTTCCAGCCCGAGCGCGAGCCGTTCCTGGAATACGACCTGACGCGGCTGGTCTACGAGCTCTCCAATCCGAAGCGGCCGGTGGTGGGGGTGATGTCGTCGCTGCCGCTGGATGGCGACCAGCGCCAGATGATGATGATGCGCAACACCGCCAGCATGGGCGGTCCGGGCGCGCCCTACGTGTCGATCATGCAATTGCGCCAGTTCAACACGCTGAAAACTGTGCCGACCACCGCGCAGGTGATCGACCCGGACGTGCAGGTGCTGCTGGTGGCGCAGGCGCAGAACCTGTCCGACGCCACGCTGTATGCCATCGACCAGTTCGTCATGCGCGGCGGGCGGCTGATGGTGATGGTGGACCCTTACAGCGAGGCCGAGGCCGCCATTCCGTCGCAGAGCGGCATGCCGCCGGACAATACCGCGAGCAACCTGGCCAAGCTGTTCGACGCCTGGGGCATCACCTTTGACCCGGCCTTCGTGGTGGGCGACCTGAAGGGTGCATGGCGGGTGCGCGGCTCGGGCACCGACCGGATGCAGGCGGTGGACTACGTGGCCTGGTTCAACATCCGCGAGGGCATCAACCACGACGACCCGGCCACCGCCGACCTCAACCAGGTGACGGTGGCGGCGGCCGGCGCGATCGGCAAAAAAGACGGCGCGGCGATCGAGCTGGTGCCACTGTTGTCGAGCTCCGACCAGTCCGGGCTGGTGGCGGTGGATAAGGTGAAGACGCTGCCCGACCCGGGCAAAATCCTCGCCGAGTTCACCCCCGAAGGTGGGGCGCGGGTGATCGCCGCGCGGGTGCGTGGAATACTCAAATCGGCGTTCGACGGGCCGCCGGCACCGCCGGACGGGCAGAAACGGCCGGACGGGTTCCCGGCGCATATCGCCCAGACCAAGGAGCCCGCGAACCTGGTCGTGGCCGGCAATTCCGACATCCTGGCCGACCGGTTCTGGGTGCGGGTGCAGGATTTCTTCGGCCAGGCGGAAGCCACGCCATTCAGCGACAACGGCGCGTTGCTGGTTAATCTGATCGGCACGCTGGCCGGCGGCGACGCCCTGATCGGCCTGCGCAGCCGCGGCACCGCGCAACGTCCGTTCGACGTGGTGGACAACATGCAGAAAACCGCCGAGGCGCGGTTCCGCCAGACCGAGCAGGCGCTGCAGGCGCATCTGGACGAGGTGCAGAAGAAACTCACCGAGCTGCGCACCGGCCGCGGCGGCACGGAGGCCAGCGCGCAGGCGGTGATCACCCCGGAGCAGCGGCAGGCGATCGACGATCTCCGCCGCAACGTTGCACAGACGCGCAGCAAGCTGCGCCTGGTGCAACTGGAACTGCGGCGCGACATCTCCAGCCTTGAGACCTGGCTGCGGCTGGCCGACATCGTGCTGGTGCCGGTGCTGCTGACGGTGGTGGCGGTGCTGCTGGGCATCGCCCGGCGCCGCCGGCGGGCGCGGGCACGGGCGTGACAGGGAGGACAGCAGCATGAGAACCCGCACCGCCCTTGTTCTGGTCGCCATCGCTTTGCTGGTGGTCGGCGCCTTCTGGTACTTCGTGTTGACCCCGGCCGGCCTGAACGCGCCGGATGCGCAAGCGCCGAGCAGTGCGATCTTTCCCGGCCTGGCGCCGAAACTGGCGACGGCGGCGCGGGTGGAAATCACCAGCAAGGGCCAGACCCTGGTCGTCACCAAGGCCGGCGACGTGTGGGGCCTGGCCGACCACGCCACCTACCGGGTGCAGCAGGACCGGCTGCGCGAGCTGCTGACCGGGCTGACCGAGGTGCGCACCACCGAGCCGCGCACGTCCGACCCGGCACTGCTGGAACGGCTGGGCCTGGGCGACCCGGCGAGCGCCAGCTCGACCGCCGTGCTGGTAAGGGTGCTGGACGGCAACGGGCAGGTGCTGGCCGAGCTGATCGTCGGTCACCGGCGGGTGCGCAGCCAGTCCAGCCTGCCGGAGACGATCTATGTCCGCCGGCCGGGCGAGAATCAGGCCTGGCTGGCCGAGGGACAGCTGCCCGTCGATGCCGACCCGCAGCTCTGGCTCGACCGCGACATCGCCAACATCGACAGCAAGCGGATCGCCTCGGTGGTGGTGCATCGCGGCGCGGCGGTGCTGGAATTCGCCCGCGAGGGCGACAAATTCGTGCTGAAGGCGCCGGCCGAGCATCCCAAGCTCGATGACTACCGGGTGGAGGACGTGGCCCGCGCGCTGGAGTCGCTGACGCTGACGGAGGTGAAGCCGGCCGCGCAGGAGCCCGGCGAGCGGATCGGCACCGCGGCGTTCACCTTGACCGACGGAACGGTGGTGGAGGTGACGGTGTTCGGGGTAGCGAAACCGGGCGCCAAGGCGCCGGCGCCGGGGGACATCTGGGCGCAGTTTGCCGTCCGCGGCGAGTTGGACGAGGCGAAGAAGCTGGCGGCGCGGGTGGCGGGCTGGGCCTACCAGGTCGGGTCGTGGAAGGAAAAGGCGTTCGTTCCGGCGCTGGATGATCTGAAGGCGGAGGAAAAGACCCCGCCTGCGCCGGCGGCCACGGAAGCCGCGCCACCGGCTCCGGCGTCGGCCGAGACGGCGCCGGCTGCTGTGCCGACGGCGGAACCCGCGCCGGCGGCGACGGAAGAAAAGAAGCCGGAGTAGGTGGCAACGCGCCCCCTCCCCCCAGGCCCTGGTCGGCTTTGCGGCCCCGGCCCTCAAGGGGACGGATCGGGCAGGAACCAGTATTTCGGCATGACCCGCGAATACCCTTCGCGCCCCATCGTCGGCATCGGCGTTTGTCTGCTGCGGGCGGACAATGGCGGCGAGGTGCTGCTGGCCCGGCGCGGGCGGGCGCCGGCGCTGGGGTCGTGGGGCCTGCCCGGCGGCGCACAGGAGCTCGGGGAGACCGCCGAGCAGGCAGCGCGGCGGGAATTGCTGGAGGAAACCGGGCTGACCGCCGGGGAACTCATGCTGGCGGCGAACGTGGATTCGATCCATCGCGACGCCACGGGGCTGGTGCAATACCATTACACCGTCATCGATTTCGCGGCGCTGCACCTGGGCGGCGCACCGGCGCCGGGCGACGACGTGGCGGAGGTGATGTGGGCGCGCTTCGACGGGCTGGCGCCATATGCGATGTGGAGCGAAGTGCACCGGGTGATCGCGATCTCGCGCCGGCTGCTGGGCATCTGACAGGACAAGGCGAGGGCGGCGCGCATTCGTTAAGAAATTGACCACTCTCGGCGCGTCCCGTACGATGGCAATTGCTGTCAGCGCCACGGTGTCAAATGCATTCCCTCTGCCCGGTTTCTCAACAGTGACCATCCAGTCGTCACGCAGTGTTGCCGGCCTCGGTGCGCTTGTTGGCATCGCTTCGGGGTCTATTTGTGGCCTCGTTGGCTATCTTTGGTTTTTGGAAGCCTCCCTTCTCAATGGTCTGGTATTTGGATTTTTATTGGGCGGTTTATTACGTTATACCGACAAAATAACCAAAGCAGAATATGCACTATTTATATTCACCAGTTCATTAGGATACATCGACGCGCAACTCATTTCTTCCTATATGGAGCAGCAATATCATCTGGACAATGCCGACGGTGCCCAGTTTTATGGTGCGTTTCTCAGCGGATTTGTCGGCGGCGCGTTTGGTGCCGGATTGATATGGCTTGGTTTCGTCAAAAGCCGCGCCAGCTATGTTCTTGCCAAGCGACGCATCCTCAGCCTTGTCGTTGTCCCCGCCCTCATCGGCGGCACAGTGCTGCAGGTCGCCGTGCTGGCGAGTCCGCCCGGTCTGTTTTGGCCGGAAGGGGATGCGGTATCGTTCGTGATCCATCTGCCATGGCAGACCTATCTCGGCTTCGCCTTGTGCCGGGCGATGGAGCGTAGCCAGGCAGGGCAGGCGGGCAGTAAGGCGTGATCATGGCCATCGTCGCCTGCGCGGTATGCAAGCGGGGCGGGAGCATCCTATAGCCGGCGGAATTTCAGGAGCAGCGCATGACAAGGCGGTGGCTTGTTCTTGCCATGGTCCCGTTTCTGCCATTTCTGACACACGCAGCCGTGGCGCAGGCCCCTGCCCCATCCTGGCGCGGCACGCTGAGCCTGGAGGGCACGCAAGTCCCGCTGCCGGAAGGCGTGTGGGAGCAAGCGGGAACTGCCAGCACGGCGGACGGCGTGGTCAGCCTCGCCCTGCTGCAGCTTCACGACAGCAGCGTGACGGGCGCGGTGCTGGTGCAGACAAACCGGAGCGGTACCAGGCCGGACTGGGGCGATGCCCCAGAATGCGAGCGGGCTGATCTGCCGCTCGCCCGGACCCATTATAAGTCGGACCATGATGGGTCGTGCGCCTTTGTCATCCGCGCCGAGACGGGCGGCGCCGAGGTCGATGCCGCCTGGCACGCGGGGCAGGCCACCGCGGCAGCGCGGGGCTGGACTCTGCCGGCCGCCTGGGCCGTGGTGGGGGTGCGGGTGACCGCACCGCTGGCCGGCGTGCAGGTGCGCTACGCAACCCTGCCAGAGGTGACGGGCGGCCCCGGCGTCGCCGCGCTGGTCGCCTGGACGCCTTCCGCCTGGGAACAGGTGGAACGCGGATTGCACAACCAGCTCGATCCGGTGCGGCCGCTGCCACCCCTGACCTCCCCGGGCGCGGCGCCGGCCTGGGCGCTTCCGCCGCCGGTCCAGGGCGGCTGGCGCCTCTCACGGGCGGTGTGGAAAACCATCAGCTTCCGGGTGATCGGCACCTCGATCGACTTCACCACCAACCTGATCGCCATCGGCGATCTCGCCACCGCGGCGGCGCTGTCGTCCCTTCCGATCATCATCGGTCCGTGGATCTATCTGGGTCACGAGCTGGCCTGGGAGCGTTTTGGCACGCCCGCCGAACGCCACCAGGCCTTGCCGGGACTCGGCGCCGAGGGGCCGTGGCCGCAGCCGGCCGCCGTGCCGGCGGGAAAGACAAGCTGATGCGCAGCGCCGCAGCCCTTGCCGCCTGTCTGCTCCCTGCCCTCGCCGCGGCGCAGCCGCTGCCCACGCTGCACGGCGTGCTGTCCATCGAGGGCAAGCAGGTCGCCCTGCCCGAGGGCGAGTGGCTGCGTGCCGGGGCGGCGGAGGAGGATGGCCGCGCGCCCGGCGTGGTCAGCGAAGCGCTGCTGCAGGTGCGCGGCGGCGAGGTGATCGGCAGCGCGCTCGTGCAGGTCAACAAGGCCGGCGCCGCGAGCGACTGGGGCAATGCGCCGGCCTGCGCCCGCCGCGACCTGCCGCTCGCGCGGGTGCGCTACACCTCGGACCATGATGGCTCCTGCGCCTATGTCGCCGTGGTGGCGGACGGCGTCGCAGCGGTCGATCCGGCCTGGGCAGCGGCGCGGGCAGCGGCGGCGGCGCGCGGCTGGGCAATGCCGGCGCGCTGGGCGGAGGCCGGCATCCGGGTCAGCGATCCGCTGGCGGCACTGCAGGTCCGCTATGGTTTCCCCCTGTCGCCGGGCCAGCCCCTCCCGCCGGGCCTGGTCGGCTGGACCGACACAGCCTGGGACAGCGCGGAGCACGGGTTGCTGAACCTGCTGGCACCGTCGCAACCGCTGCCCAGCCTTGGGAAGGGGGCGCCGGAACCGGTGGCGGTCGAGGCGCAACCGGCGGGCGGGCTGCCGCGCGCGGTGTGGAAGACCATCACCTTCCGGATGATCGCGACGACCATCGACTTCTCGACCAACGTCATCGCCATCGGCAACCTGACCACGGCGGTCCTGCTCTCGGCCTGGAACACGGTGACCGGGCCGTGGATCTACCTGGCGCATGAAATGGCCTGGGACTATTTCGGCGCCCCGGCGGTCAGGCAGCTCGATCTGCCGGGGCTCGGGCCGGAGGCCGCAGCCGGCGCCTGATGTTGATTGGACCTGGTGCGTGAACCGGTCATAAACTGGTCCGCGCCCGCTGGTCGAAACGGTCGGATGGGTACAACCGGCTAACGTTTTCCGTCCGAAATGCGCCATCGCCGGCGTCGAGGCACAATCGCGGTGCTCACAGGCTGGATGGGATCAGACGAGACCACTGGTTTGGCCAGCGCTGGCATGGCGAGCGCCCGAGGGCGGTGCATGGCGCCCGTGACCTTCGACGGGTGCTTCGGATGGCTGCATACGAATGCAATGGTCGCGGGAGGCGATATTGCCGTCCTGCTTTGCCCGGGGGTTGCCCGGGATGCTCTGAACGCCCATCACGCACTGCGCCTGCTGGCCGACGACCTCGGGGCGGCGGGCTACCCCGCCCTACGGTTCGACTACCCGGGCACCGGCGATTCCTGCGATGTCGGGACAGTGGGAAGCGGCATCGGCGAACCCTGGACCGCGTGGCAGCATAGCGTGGACACCGCGGCCGACTGGCTGCGCCGAACGGCGGGGGCGCACGGCGTGGTTTTCTGCGGGCTGCGCCTGGGCGCCACGCTCGCCACCCTGGTTGCCGCGCGCCGCCATGATGTCGCGGGGCTGGTGCTGCTGGCGCCGGTGCTGCGCGGTCAGGCGTATATGCGCCAGCTATCGGTCGAAGCGCGGCTGCAAAGCGGCGCGGCAGGCAGCGGCGGACTGGATTTTCTGGAACTTCACCTCAGCGCCGAAACAGTCGGCCTGATCTGCCGGGCTGACCTGCGGCAGGTGCCGCTGCCAGCCGGGCGGCAGGTAGCGATCTTTTCTCCGTCGGCGTCCGGGCAACTCGACGAATGCGTCCAGGCCTGGACCCGGTCGGGGGCGATGGTGACGCGTGCCGGCTTCGACGGGCTGGCGCCGCTGCTGCGCTACAACATGCAGGATGGTCCGGCGCCGGATTTTTCCCGCCTGATCCGCTGGCTGCGGCATGCCGTTCCGGCACCGGGCTTGTCGCGTCGATTTTCCCTTCCCGCCGCCAACAACGCGGGTCTGCATCCGCCCGGCTGCGTCGAAACCCCGCTCCGGTTCGGCGCCGGCCAGCTTCTGTTCGGCATCCTGTGCCGCCCGCAGCACGGCGGCGACGCCATGGCGGTGATCATCGGCAATGGCGGGCGCGATCCGCATTACGGGTCGGCCCGGATCGGGGTCGAATTCGCCCGCCGCCTGGCGGCGGAAGGCATCTCGTCCCTGCGCATCGACTTTGCCGGGCTTGGCGACAGTCCTGGCCCACAAGGGCAGGAGCGCGTGCTGAGCCATGTGTTCGAGACCGACCGCAGGCCCGATATCAGCGCCGCCATCGATGTGCTGCAAACGCTGGGCTTCCGGCAATTCGTCGTGCAGGGGCTGTGCTCCGGGGCGTATCACGCCTTCCACGCCGCCCTGGCGGAGCCGAGGATCGGCACGCTGCTGCTCGTCAACATGCCATTGTTCAGGTGGCGGGCCGGTTGGACCATCGGGTCGCTCTATGGCATGATGGCGTCGCCAGGGCATTACTTGCGCCAACTGGGCCACGCCGGGATCTGGCGGAGGCTGGTGCTGGGCGATGTCGATGCCATCAGCATTGTGCATGGCCAGGTACAATCGCTTGCGAGACCGAGCCCGGCGGGCGGCATCGCGGTTGTTTGCCGGCGACGCGCCGAGCTTCGCCGCGCATGCCATGGAGTCGCTGGCGAACCGGAGGGTCAGGACGCTGTTTCTTTTCGCGCCCGGCGATGGCGGCCTCGAACACTTCGCGCAGGAATTCGGACCGGAGGGCACGGGCCTTCAGGAATTCGGCGGGGCGTCCATGCAGATCGTCCCGGGCCTCGATCACGACCTGAACGACCGTGCAACGCGTCGAACCGCGGTTGAGTGCATGATCGATTTCATCAACGCCTCGCCCGGCGTCCCGGAGGCTGGCGGCGCTGCTGGCGTTCACCCGGACGCAATGCTTTCATGACGTCGTCCGCGGTCCAGTCCGGAGACCAGCCGATGCCGCTGCGCGCCGTCATCCTCGATCAACTCAAATCCATCGCCCGCCAGCAGGGCAAGCAGCTTGCCCCGCTGACCGACGCGTTGCCATTGCTCGAGTCCGGGCTCGAATTCCCTGTGCATCGCCATTCTGGTCGCCACTCTCGAGGACGAGTTGGACCTCGACCCGTTCGCAGCCGGTGACGAGGTGGCGATCCCGGTGACGCTCGGCGATTTCATTCGCTTGTATGAGAATGCCGCGGCCTGACCGGCGGTCGCTCTGGGCGCTGACCCTCGCGGCCGCCACGCCTTCCGTCTGGCTCGCGGATGACATCCGGCGCGTTTCCCTCGCCGATCTGCGGCACGGTTCCAGCCTCGAAACCCCGGTGGAAACCCTGCGCGGACGCGCGGTGCTGATCCTGACCAGGCGGCAACTGCCTTCGGTGCTGGCGGCGATTGCGCTTGACGGCATCGCCAGGCGGCTGTTGCTCTGCCCGCCGGACGTGGCGCCGGCGCATCTTCCGGCCGTCCTGGCTGAGGCCGAGGTCGATGCCATCGTGTCGGATGCACCATGCGCCTGGCCGGATGCGGCGCCGCCGGTGACCCTGATCACCTGCCGCGACCGGATCGGCCCCGTACCGGGCGCACCACCCGACCGCGGCACCGATACCGAATTCGTGCTGTTCACCTCCGGCACGGCGGGGCAACCGAAGCTGGTGCTCCACTCGCTGCAAAGTCTTGCCGGGCCGCTGGAAGACGGCCTCGCGCCCGCGCGTGGCGCCGTGTGGAGTACATTCTACGACGTCCGCCGCTACGGCGGGCTGCAAATCCTGCTGCGGGCGCTCATGGGCGGCGGCTGCATGGTGCTGTCGAGCGCCGGGGAGCCGGTCGGCGACTTCCTGACACGCGCCGGTGCTGCCGGCGTGACGCATATATCCTGAACGCCGTCGCACTGGCGCGGCGCGCTGATGAGTCCGGCCGCCGGGCTGATGTCGCCGTCCTATCTGCGCCTGTCGGGCGAGGTTGCCGACCAAGCGATCCTGGATGCCCTGCGCCGCCGCTATCCTGCCGCCAGCATTGCCCATGCCTTCGCCTCGACCGAGGCCGGCGTTGCGTTCGATGTGCGCGACGGGCGCGCCGGTTTTCCCGCCGCCCTGCTGGACCGTGCCGGATCGAGGGTTGCCATGCGGCTCGAAGGCGGCACCTTGCGCATTCGATCGTCGCACACCGCATCGCGTTACCTCGGCACTCAGGCAAACAGTTTGCGCGACAGCGAAGGCTTCGTGGACACCGGCGACCTGGTGGAGCGGCGCGCAGAGCGCTGCTATTTCCTCGGCCGCAAGGAAGGCGTGATCAACGTCGGCGGCCTGAAGGTCTGTCCCGAGGAGGTCGAGGCGGTGATCAACCAGCATCCGCAGGTGCTCATGTCGCGCGCCTGGGCCCGCCGCAGCCCGATCACTGGCGCCATCGTGGCCGCCGATGTCGTGGTCCGGACGGGTGGCGAGACGGTGCCGTTCGCGCCCATCCGCGGCGCCATTCTCGCCACCTGCCGGCGGAACCTGCCCGCCCACAAGGTGCCGGTCACGCTGCGCCAGGTGGCGTCGCTGCCGATGGACGCCTCAGGCAAGCTGTCGCGCCGGCATGCGTAATGTGGTGGTGACCGGCGGCAGCCGCGGGATCGGCCTGGCGATCGCGCAGGCCCTGGCACGATCCGGCTTCCGCGTCATTGCCATCGCCCGCTCCGAGAGCCCGCCCCTGCTGGAAGCCATGGGCGCGCAGCCGGACGGACTGTGTTTCCATGCCGCCGATCTGGCGGACATCGCGGCCTTGTCCGGACTGGCGCGCGGCCTGCGGGGGTCGTTCGGACCCGTCTACGGCTTGGTGAACAACGCCGGTATCGGCACCGCCGGCGTCCTCTCGACCATGCCGGACGGCGAGATCGAGCGGATGGTGCGGCTGAATGTCACCGCCCCGCTGACGCTGAGCAAATACCTGGTCCGGCCGATGATGGCGGCGCGGTCCGGGCGGGTGGTGAATGTGTCATCGATCATCGCCGCGACCGGCTACAGCGGGTTGTCGGTCTATGCCGCCACGAAGGCGGCGCTGGTCGGGTTTACCCGCTCGCTCGCCAGGGAAGTCGGGCCGCTCGGCATCACCGTCAACGCCGTCGCACCGGGGTTTGTCGACACCGAAATGACGCACGGGCTGGACACCCGGCAGCGCGAGAAAATCGCGCACCGCAGTGCCCTCCGCCGCATGACCTCCACCGTGGACGTGGCCAGCGCAGTGGATTTCCTGATGAGCGACAAGGCGGCGAACATTACGGGGACAGTAATGACGGTGGATGCCGGGGGGACGGCCTAGGTGGGGTGCGAAGAAAGGACGGCCAGGGCTCCGGCGTTCCTTTCCTCGCACCCCGCCTAATCCGCGCCCCCGGCATTCCATGGCACAAACGCGCCCGCCGACGGATCGTCGAACCAGACCGGGTCCGATCCCGCCCCGGCATAGCCATCCCGCGCGAGCTCGGCCTTTTTCGGCTTGAACGTGGCGGTCGTCTCGATCGCGCCACAGAGGCGCACGAACAGAGGGCGGGCATAGCTGGGCAGGCTGGCGTGGACGTGCTGGCGGAACGCCGGCAGGCTGAACGTGTGGTCCACCACCAGAGCGGCCATGCCGGCTTTGCCTTCGGTCCCCGGCACCGCCACGCCATACACCAAAGTGTCCAGCACGCCTGGACAGGCGCCGAGGATGGATGCCACCTCGGTGGTGGAGACATTTTCACCGCGCCAGCGGAACGTGTCGCCCAGCCGGTCGACGAAGTAATAATATCCGGCGGCGTCCTTGCGCAGCAGGTCTCCGGTGCGGAACCAGCGATCGCCGGGCTCGAACACGTCGTGCAGGATTTTCCGCGCCGATGCGGCGGGATCGGTATAGATGTCGCGCGTTCCGGATGGCGCGGCGTCGAACCGGCCGATGGCCTCGCCCGGCTCGCCGGGGGCGCAGGGGATGCAGCGTCCCACCGCGTCACGCTTCGCCTCGCCGCTGTCCATGTCGCATTGAATCAGCGCGACCGGGAAGCGGTGCGCCAGGAAGGGCGGCACGCGGCCGATCGCGCCGGGTTTGCCGTCGCAGTTATAAAGCGACACGCCGCCTTCGGTCGCCGCGTAGAACTCCAGGATGCGGGGAATTTTGCAGCGCTCCTGGAACGCCGGCCAGACATCGCCGCGCAGCCCGTTGCCGCAGAACAGGCGGACGGCGTGGGAGGTCTCCGCCGGGGGGGGCGGGGCGTGCAGCAAATAGCGGCACATTTCGCCAATGTACTGGACGATCGTGCAGCGCGTTTGCGCAACGTCCTCCCAGAAGCGGGAGGCCGAGAAGCGTTCGCGGATGACCACCGACCCGCCGGCGAGCAGCATCGCCCCGACCGCCACCACGCCGCCGACGCTATGGTACATCGGCAGGCAGTCGTACAGCCGGTCGTCCGGCTGCGCATCCATCATGCCGGCGAACCAGGCGCTCCATTCCAGCACGCGCGCGTGGCCGACATGCGCGGCCTTCGGCAGGCCGGTGGTGCCCGAGGTGTAGATCAGCAGCGCCCGGTCGCGCGCCGGCGGCGCGTCGGAACCGGGTGGCACGCCGTCGCGCAACCCGGTCGCGATGTCCATCCTGGGGATCTCCGCCGGCCCCTCGCCGTGCACCCACCAGCGCGTCGCCGGCGGCAATTCCGCCATCACCGCGCGGGCGCGCTCCAGCATCGAGGTTGCGACGATGACATGACCGGCCGCCGCGCTGCGAATGCAATGGACGAGCGCCCCGCCCAGAATATGGGTGTTCAGCAGCGCGACCACGCAGCCCGCTTGGGTCAGTCCGAGCCAGATCGCGACATAGTCGGGCTGGTTCGGCATCAACAGACCGACGACATCGCCGCCCCCGAGCCCCTGCGCGCGGGCCCATTGCGCGGTGCGGCCGATGCGGGCCGCCAATTCGCCATAGGTGAGCTGCGCGTCGGTGCCGATCAACGCCGGTGCGCTGCCGCGGGTGCCCGCAACCGTCTGCACCACCGACGCCAGCGTGGCATCCGGCGTGGCGCGCAGCCGTTCGGTGGCCTGCAGCGCACGCACCCAGTCCTGCAAAGCAGCGCCGCCGGGCCGCCGCCGGGGTCCGGTCATGCCGGCCTGCTCAGAGTCGCCGGACATTCCAGAACAGCGACAAGCCCGTGAGCGTGCCGACCAGGTTCTTGCGCTGAACGGTCGGCTGTGTGAACGAGCCGAGCGGGAGGAACGGCACGTCCACGAAGGCCTGCGCCTGAATCTCGGCGGCGATGTGTTGCCGGGCGGCCGTGTCGTCGGTCGCCAGCCATGCGTCCCGCAATGCTTCCAGCCTGGGGGCGGTGGGCCAGCCGAACCACCCCGCGGTGCCGTTGCCTCGCAACGCGAGGTGTGCCGCCGGACTGGACATGTCGACGCCGGTGAAGGTGGTGAAGAACACGTTCCAGCCGCCCTGCCCCGGCGGTGCCTTGCTCGCCCGGCGCTGGATCACCGTGCCCCAGTCCATGTCCTGCAGGTCGACGTTCAGACCGCATCGCTTGAGCATGTCTGCCGCGACATTGGCAAGGGCGCTGATACGCGGATAGTCGGTGGGGTTCATGACCACCACGGCCTCGCCACCATAGCCGGCCTGGCGAATCTCGCGCCGGGCGCGCTCGGTATCCCGCGGGCCGGTGATCGCCGCCATGCCGGCGTCGCTGGCCATCGGTGAGCCGGGGGCGAAGAAACCGACATCGCCGCGCCAGGACCCGGTCGCGTTGCCGGCGATGGCCTGCATGAAATCGGCCTGGTTCAGGGCCGGCAACAGAGCGCGGCGGATCGCCGGGTTGTCGAATGGCGGAAATAAATGGTTCAGCCGCATCAGGCCGATATTGCCATTGACCTCCACCACCGAAATCCGCAGGTCCGGCGCGCGGCGCATCTGCGGCAGCAGGTCGAATGACGGTTGCTCCCACCAGTCGGCTTCGCCGGCCTGCATGGCGGCGGCGGCCGTCGCCAGGTCGGGGATGACGATCCATTCGATCCGGTCGAAATGTGCGATCTTCGGCCCGGCGGTGCAGGCGACGACCCCGTTCTCGCGCGGGCGGTAGCGGTCAAACCGCTGGTAGACGGCGCGGCTGCCGACCATCCGCTCGTCGGCGAGGTAGCGGAACGGGCCGCTGCCGACCATGTCCGTGACCTGCCGGAACGGATCGGTGCTCGCCAGCCGTTCCGGCATGATCGGCAGCATATTGATGCCGACCTTGCCGAGCGCCTCCGGCAGCATCGGGAACCGCGCCTTCAGGCGGAACACAATGGTCTTGTCGTCGCTGGCGGACAGCTCGTCGGTGACGCTCATCAGTGTCTGGCCGAACGCGTCCCGCCGTGCCCAGCGGCGTATGCTGGCGACGCAATCGCGGGCAAGCACCGGTGTTCCGTCGTGAAACAGCAGCCCGTCGCGCAGCCGCAGCCGCCAGAGCCGGCCGTCACACTCGGTGACGGCGCCCTCCACCATTTGCGGCTGCACCCGCAAGGCGTCGTCCTGGCCGTAGAGTGTGTCGAACACAAGGTAGCCGTGGTTGCGGGTGACGTAGACGGAGGTCCACACCGGATCGAGCCCGGTCACATCGGCCTGCGGGATGAACCTGAGCACGGTCGCTGCCTGCGCCCGGGCGATTTGGGGTGCCGCGAGACTTCCGCTGGCCAGTTGCACGAACGAACGCCGTTTCAGGGGGGGCGAAGGCGATGTCATTGCGATGTGGCCAATCTCGCCATCAATTTCCGGTGGCTGAATACGACGCCGCCGGCCTGACGACCACCTGCAGCCGTTGGCCGGGACATCGAAAACCCGCCGGGCGGTTATCATCAACGCGCCGTCGTCTACGGTGCGGGTTAGAAAAAATCCTTAATCATTTCGACAAATATTCCAGATCCAGGCGCGGTGCTGGAGGGGTCTCTCTGGAACGCGGTCTCAACGTAGGGGATCAAAGGGTCAACCGACCCGTGGCGCGAAGCAGCGCTGCAGGCTGGCGCGCCTGCACGGCAAATCTCTGTCTTCCTCGCCGGCCCGGCGCCGCTACGGCAGCAGCGCCCGCAGCGCCTCAAGTTCCGTCAGGGTCCGGACCAGCACCGCGCGCAGCCGCTCGGCCTCGGGGTCCTTCGGTCGCCCCGGCCGCGGTGTGGGAAGCTTGTCATCCACCAGTCCGGGCATGTGCAATTGCCGCTCCTCCGCATCCTCCGGCGGTTCCGCGTCCCGCTCGGCTTCCGCCGCGGCCCGCTCGTCCGGGGTGGCGGGTGGGATGTCGTCCGACAGCCGGCCGCCACCCTCACGCAGCAGCCGTTGCACGCCCTTGATCGTATAGCCCTGGATGTAGAGCAGATCGGAAATCCGCCGCAGCAGCGCAATGTCGTCGGGCCGGTAGTAGCGGCGGCCGCCGCCGCGCTTGAGCGGCTTCACCTGGGGAAACTTGGTCTCCCAGAACCGCAGCACATGCTGCGGAATGTGAAGTTCGTCGGCAACCTCGCTGATGGTGCGGAACGCGTTCGGCGCCTTCTTCGGTTTGGCGCGCGCCGGATCGTGCGCGCCGCCGCCCTCGCCGTCATCGACGGGGCGCATGACCACAACAGAGGTCATTCATCATCTCCGCCAGCCTCGGGCGGCGCGGTGTGGTTCACATGCGCCTTCAGCACCTGGCTCGGACGGAACACCAGAACCCGGCGCGGCAGGATCGGAACCTCCACCCCGGTCTTCGGGTTACGGCCGATCCGCCGCCCCTTCTGGCGCACAGAAAACGTTCCGAACCCGCTGATTTTCACGGATTCCCCCGCCTCAAGCGCAGTGGACATCCGCTCCAGCACGAGTTCCAGGAGGTCGGCCGATTCATTGCGTGACAAACCGACCTGGGTGTAGATGCTCTCGGCGAGCTGGGCGCGCGTGACGGTGTTCATGCCGCAACGCTAGAAAGCCTGAAGCGACTCGTCAATAAAGGTTCGAAGATCAAGCGCTTGGAGCGGGGGTTCGAAGGGGCCAGGGAGCTGCCCTGAACCGCGCCACTTTAAGAGTGGGTTGCAAGCGCCTCTCGGCCGCTCGCGGGTTCGGCATCACGATGGGACTCAGCTGATCCTAGTAGAGCGTTCCACCGGTCCCAGGCCGCGCAGCGCGCCTTTGGCGCGACGGTTTGCCCTGGACCCGGCAAGCGCCGTAGGCCCTTGGAACCCTTGATTCCTTACCCTGGCCTTGCTTACAAACGCACCAGCGCCGATCCCCAGGTCAGGCCGCCGCCAAGCGCCTCCATCAGCACCAGGTGCCCGCGCCGGATACGGCCGTCGCCATAGGCCTCGGCCAGAGCCAGCGGGATCGAGGCGGCGGAGGTGTTGGCGTGGCGGTCCACGGTCAGCACCACCCGGTCGGCCGGAAGGCCCAGCTTGCGGCCGACGCCGTCGATGATGCGGGCATTCGCTTGGTGCGGGACCAGCCAATCAACTTCCGCGGCGGTCAGCCCGTTGGCCGCGAGCGCCTCGGAAACCGCGTCGGACAGGCGGGTCACGGCGTGGCGGAACACCTCGCGGCCGTGCATCACCAGATGGCCGGTCAGCTCCGGGCGGCCGATCGCGCCGTCGACATACAGGATGTCGCCCAGCCTGCCGTCGCTGTGCAAATGGGTCGACAGAATGCCGGCCACCGCCGATCCCGCCGCCGCCGGCTCCGGCGCCGCCGCGCCGGCGCGCAGGAACACCGCGCCGGCGCCGTCGCCGAACAGCACGCAGGTGCCGCGGTCCTGCCAGTTCAGCAGGCGGGAGAAAACCTCCGCGCCGATCACCAGCACGCCGCGCGCCTGACCGGAGCGCACCAGCGCATTGGCCATCGACAGGGCATAGATGAAGCCGCTGCACGCCGCCGACAGGTCGAAAGCGAAGCCGCCGGCGCCCAGCTCGGCCTGCACCCGCACGGCGGTGGCCGGGAAGACCTGGTCGGGCGTGGAGGTGCCGAGCACGATGGCATCGACTTCGGAGGCGTCCGCGCCGGCGTCGGCCAGGGCGGCGCGGGCGGCGGCGGTCGCCATGAACGCACAGGTTTCGTGCGCGGCAGCCAAATGGCGCTGGCGGATGCCGGTGCGCTCGCGGATCCAGGCATCCGAGGTGTCGACCCGCCCGGCCAGCGCGTCGTTGCTCACCACGGTCTGCGGCAGATAGCCGCCGATACCGGCCAGCACCGCCCGCGCCATGGACGGCTGAGGCTGCCCCGCATGCGCAGACACACCCAGCCCGGCTTCAGCCGGCAGCCGCGATGCGTGGCCCTTCGTCGCTGCCGGGGGGGCTGGAGGCTGCGCTGCCTGCTGGTCCATTCTGGGGTTCCGATTCCGCCGGCCCGTTGCGGGCCTGGAAAGTTTGCCGCGGCACCCCCGGGAGTTGCGGGCCAATCCGGCCGAGACCCTCGCGGATGCGGTCATTGAAATGATGCACGACCATGTCCATGGCCACGTCGACCGCGTGCGCGAAGCCGGGGCCGTCGGTGCCGCCGTGCGATTTGACCGCCACGCCGTTCAGCCCGACCATGACGGCCCCATTGTAGCGCCGCGGGTCCACCAGCTCGCGCAGACGTTCCAGCTCGGAGCGGGCCAGCAGATAGCCCAGCTTGGCCGACAGCGAAGCGGTGAACGCCTGGCGCAGCAATTGCAACACCAGCTTGGCGGTACCCTCGGTGGCCTTCAGCGCGACATTGCCGGTGAAGCCGTCGGTGACGATGATGTCGGTGGTGCCGGCGGCGATGTCGTGGCCTTCGACGAAGCCGTGGAACTGCGGTCCAAGCGGGCTTTCGCGCAGCAGGTCGGCGGCGGCGCGGACACGGTCGTCGCCCTTCAGCTCCTCGGAGCCGACATTCAACAGGCCGATCGTCGGCGCGGTCAGGCCCAGCACGGTGCGGGCGAACACGTCGCCCATAACGGCGAACTCAACCAGGTTGCGGGTGTCGCACACGACGTTGGCGCCGAGGTCGAGCATCACCACGTCGCCGCGCACGGAGGGAGTGATCGCCGCCATTGCCGGGCGGTCGATGCCGGACATGGTCTTGATGACGATCTTGGACAGCGCCAGCAGCGCCCCGGTGTTGCCGGCCGAAATCACCCCGGAGGCTTCGCCGCGGGCAACCGCATCGATCGCCACCCGCATCGAGGCGTTGCGCATCCGCAACGCCGCGGTGGGCTTGAGGTCGCTGCCGATGGTATCGGGCGCGTGGCGGACCGTGCAGGCGGCGGCCGCGCGGGTGTACTGCCGCAGCAGCGGCGCCAGCCTTGCCTCATCGCCCACCAGCAGGAACCGGGCCGCTGGGTGGCGTTCGGCGGCGATGTCGATGCCGTGCACCACGATCGCCGGCGCCTTGTCCCCGCCCATCGCATCGACCGCGAGCGTGAACGGGCTTGCAGCGCCGGGTTCGGTCATCGCCGGTCCCCCCAGCCCGAAGCGGCCGGGCGCGATGCCTGCCGGCGCAAGAAGGCCGGGAGGCGGTTATGCGTCATCGACGGATGCTGCACCGGAGCGCACTCGATCAGGCCCGGACGGCAGCCTTCAGGGCGTCCCCGGCGGCCACCACCTCGCGCCCATCGTAATGGCCGCAATGGCTGCAAACATGGTGCGGGCGCTTCAGCTCGCCGCAATTCGGGCATTCAGCGTGCGCCTCGGCCGGCAGGGCCTCGTGGCTGCGGCGCATGCCGCGACGCGACGGCGAGGTCTTTCGCTTCGGAACAGCCATGGGACGATGCCCCTCCGGATCTGCGTGATGCCGCGCGGTGGCCTGCGTGCGGAGGTCCGCGGGGCCGTCGGGAAGCGATCACATGTCATTGGCAATAGCGCGAGGCGGGCCGTCTAGCAGAGGGCACCCCCCCCTGCAAGCAGCGCACTGCATAGGACCCATCTTAGTGGCGCGATTGCCGCCGCGCCAGCGCCGCAAAAGGTGACTCCGCCCCCGTCTGATCCGCCTCGGGCAATACGGCGTCCGGCTTGCGCGGATAAGGATCGAGCGCCAGTGCCAATTGCTCGGCAGCCGCCTCGCCGAGGTCGATCGTGCCGCCATGATAGGCGATTTCGTCGTCGGACTCCGGGTCGTCCTCGTCCGTTTGGCGGCCGGCGGGCACGAAGCGGAGCCGGAACCGCTCCTCGGTCACGGTCTCGAAAGCATCGAGCGTCACCACGCACGCGCGCACCACCAGCGCCCGCAGCTCGGCCTGCGCCAGCAACACCCCGCCGGGGGCGGCGGACAGGCTGAAGCGGCAGACGAGCTCACGCACCGAAGGGATGGCCGTGCGCGCGGCCAGCGCCTGACATTCCGCCTCGCTCGCCCGCACCTCCACCTCCAGCCCGCCCGGACCGACGCGGTCCACCGCCAGCGGCCGGTACAGTTCGGGCCGGGGCGGTCCGGGACTCACGGCCGCACCGCCGCGGCCGCTTCCGCCGTCAGGAAATCAACATGGCCGTCGATGAGGTTCTGACCGGCCAGATGCGCCTCCTGCGCCTGCACGATGGCGGCGAGCAGGGCGGGGCCGGCGCCCGCTTCGGCGCCGCGCCAGACATTGCGTGCCAGGGCCGCTGCCAGCGATACGGCATCGCCGGCGTCGAGCGCGCGTGCATAGGCGGTGGCGCGGCCGTGGAACGCCTCCCACATCACCTTCACCTTCTTGCCCACCGAAAGGTCGCCGACCCCCATTTCGCGCAGGTTCACGTCCATATCGTTGAACATGGCGTCAAATACCGCCTGGGCGAGGTCGGGTCCCGGTTTCGGCTGCGCCTGCAGCCGGCGGATCACCAGATAGGTGTGCAGCCCCACCAGGTCGAACCGTCCGTCCAGCGTGTCGGCCACGCCGACGGTCGAGTAAAGGAACGGATCGCGCGCCGCCGCCACGGCGGACACATAAAGCGTATAGCCGGCCCGCTCGTGGGGATTGCGACGCAAGAACCCGAAAACGCTCATCAACCGCTCCTTCTCCGGCCAGTTCCGCAAGCCGATCCCGCAGACAGGATCGATTGACACTTCCGGACCGCCGTGACACCCGATACACCTAGCGCCGCCGTCGTGCCGGTCAACGCTGTGGCGTGCCGCGCAACCCTGCGCATTTGTGCGGCATCCAGGAGGACGACCCCGCTTTGTTCAAGCTGCCCACCCGCCTGTTCGCCGTCCTGCTGGCTTCGGCCGCGCTGGCCGGGTGCAGCGTACCCGCATTCATGACCTTCCCGCCGCAGGTGCGCGGCAACAAGGTGGATGAGGCGCTGATCGCCCAGCTCGTTCCCGGCACGTCCACCCGCGCTGACGTGACCGCGCTGATCGGCAGCCCCACCGCCCGCGCCACCTTCGACGACAACACCTGGCTGTATATCGGCGAGGTCACCAAGCCGGTCATCGCCGCCACCAACGAAGTGCTGGACCAGCAGGTGGTGGTACTGGTCTTCGATCAGCAAGGGGTGCTGCGGAGCATCGAGCGCAAGTCGCAGAGCGATTCGGT
This sequence comes from uncultured Alphaproteobacteria bacterium, assembly GCA_963804495.1. GTDB lineage: Bacteria > Pseudomonadota > Alphaproteobacteria > Acetobacterales > Acetobacteraceae > Rhodovastum. Next base: position 215,594 of record CAWDQN010000003.1, read on the forward strand.
GCCGGTGACGGTGGTATCGCGCGCCACCCCAGCGCCGGGCAACGATGCCTCGTTCCTGCAGCAGTTGCTGGGCAATGTCGGGCGGTTCAGCCCGCTGCCTACCAACACCGGCAGCGCCGGCGGCCAGGGCAACCGGAGCAGCCAGGGCAATTACTGACCTCCTGCCGCTGACCAGGTTGCCACCCGGATCATGATGCGCTGGCGAGGGTGGCGCCATGTTCGATTGCTGGTGCGAACGGAGTTGCGCCAACTGACGACGATCAGGTCGAGTGACCGGCGCTGGCAAATGCCCTTCTGCGCAGCGCTTGCCTCGGGCGTGCCGCTGCTGGTCGGGGCGTATTTCGACCATCTGGATTTTGGACTCGTCTCCTCGCTCGGTGGGCTGGTGTTCATCTATGCGCCCAATACACCATTGCATCATCGCATGGTTTTGCTCATGGCCTGTGCATTCGGCATGAGTGCCTGCTTTACGTTGGGGGTGATGAGCCATTTCGTGCCGGCATTGCTGGTGCCAGTGCTGAGTTTCATCACCATCCTGGTTTCAATGGTGTGCCGGTTTTATGTCCTGGGACCACCCGGGAGCCTGTTTTTTGTCATGGCGGCGTCGATTGGGGTCTTTTCACCGATCGATGTCTTGCAGGTGCCCCTGCAAGTGGGGCTGCTGACCATGGGCTGTCTGCTGGCGGTGCTGATTGCCTTTTTCTACAGCATTTACGTCCTGCAACTCCAGGCACCGCAGCCGGTCAGCCCGTTGCCGCCGGCAAGCTTCGATTTCGTCGTTTTCGATTCGATCGTCATCGGGGTGTTCGTGGGCATTTCGCTGGCCCTGGCGCAGGTGTTCGATATGGAGCGTGCCTATTGGGTGCCGGTGAGTTGCCTGGCCGGGATACAGGAAGTTTCGTTGCGGGCGGTGTGGAACAAGCATTTGCAGCGGATCGGCGGCACTGCCATCGGGCTGGTGTTGGCATGGGGTCTGCTGCGGCTGCCGCTCGACAAATGGACCGTATCGCTGATGATGATCGCGCTGACGTTCGCGATCGAATCTCTGGTGGTACGGCATTATGGCCTGGCGGTGATGTTCATCACGCCGCTGACGATTTTTCTCGCCGAGGGTGCCAGGCTTGGGCACGGGTCTGCGGGGGCGATGCTGCAGGCGCGTCTGTTCGACACGGTGCTGGGGTCTGTCGTCGGGATTATTGGCGGTGTTTGCCTGCACAGCCCGCGTTTTCGCGACGTCGTCGGTCGCCAGATTCGGCGCCTTGCCTGAGTGGCGGGGTCAAGGGGCCCACTGGCCCGTCGCGCCAAGGCGCGCTTCGTTTTGGGGCGGGTCCAGGGCAGAGCCCTGGCCTTCAAAATGGCTCCATCCCCCGACGGCGATCGGCATGACGCTGTCACCGGCCACGCGGACCGTCACCTGCGGCGGGCCGGCCCGAAAGGCTCCGATGCGGGTGACCGGCGTTCCAACGCGAAAGGCGGCTTCCTGGAGTGCCGGTTCGGCCTCTGGCGGCACGGCAAGCAGGAGTTCGTAATCGTCGCCGCCGGTCAGGCAGAGCGCCAGCCGCCCCGCCGCTCGCGCCGCCGGCGAGAGCGGCACGTCGGCGGCCTCGATGACGCAGCCCACCCCGCCGGCGCGGCAGAGATGCCCGGCGTCCTGCACCAGCCCATCCGAGACATCCATGCCGGCATGAGCAATACCCGCGACCGCCCGGCCCAGCGCCAGCCGCGGTTGCGGGAGGCGATAACGGTCGGCGAGGACGCCATCCGGGTCAGCGATATCGCCCCGCGCCGCCAACAGGCCGAGGGCGCCATCGCCAATGGTGCCGCTGACCCACAGCAAGTCTCCGTCACGTGCGCCGGTGCGGCGCAGCGCCGTGCCGGGTGCCACGTGGCCGATGATGGTCAACGACAGGCTGACCGGCCCTGGGGTTGAAGTGGTGTCGCCGCCGAGGAGAAAAACCCCGAACTCGGCCTGGTCTGCCGCCAGACCCGCAGCAAAAGCGGCGAACCAGGCGTCCGGCGTGCCGCGGGGGGCTGAGACCGTCATCAGGTAACCGAGCGGCACGGCGCCCATGGCGGCGAGGTCGGACAGGTTGGTGCGCAGCAGTTTCTTGCCGATCAGCCCGGGCGGGTCACCGGGGAGAAAATGCACGCCGGCAACGATGGCGTCGGCCGCGACCACCAGTTCGCGGCCTGGCGGCGGGGCGAAAACGGACGCGTCATCGCCGAGATCCAGGGCGCCGGGGCCGGCGAGCGGGCGGAAATGCCTGGCGATGAGCATGAATTCTTCGGGGAGGCCGGTCAAACGTCAGCCTCCACCCGATCACGGCAATCAGAGCGATAAAGTAAGGCCAGGGCTCTGCCCTGGACCCGCCAAGGGCCGAGAGGCCCTTGGAACCCACTGCATTTAGAGCATCCCTCTCCCAAGGGACTACCCGGCCTCGGCGAACTCCGCCGGGCGGAGCTGGCGGGCGACGTGGTCGAGCACGCCGTTGGCCATGCGCGGCTCCTCGCCATCGAAGAAACCATGCGCCACGTCCATATACTCGTTGATCACCACCTTCGCCGGCGGGCCGTCCGGCATCCATAGCTCGGCCGCCCCGGCGCGCAGCAACGCGCGCAGCACCGGGTCCAGTCGCGCGAGCGGCCAGTCCTCGGTCAGCGCCGCCGATAGAATCGGGTCCAGCATGTCCTGCTGGCAGGTCGCCACGCGCACGATCCGGGCGAACAGCGGCACATGCACGTCGGCCACGTGCCCGTCCTCGAAACCGCCGGTATTGATGCCGCGGGGATCGGGAATCTCACCCAGCCGGTGACGGACGAATTCGTCGATCACCGTCTCCACGCCGGACTGCGCCTGCTCGGCCTGAAACAGCGCCTGCACGGCTGCCACCCGCGAGCCGGTGCGCGGCCGGCCTTGCGGGCGTCCCGCCTGCGGGCCGCGGTTGCGCGGGCGTTCCGCCATCACTCGGTCCCCAGCCAGCGCGACGCGCGGATTTGCAGCAGCGCCGCGACCGCCGCCTCCGCGCCCTTGTTGGGACCGTCCGGCGTCGCCCGCGCGATCGCCTGCTCCACCCGGTCCACCGTCAGCAGGCCGTTGCCCAGGCACAGGCCGAACTGCAGCACCACCTGGGTCAGCCCCGCCATCGCCTCGCGGCATACATACTCATAATGGTCGGTGTCGCCGCGCACCACACAGCCGAGCGCCACATAGCCGTCGAAGTGCCTTGTGCCGCCCACGGCCAGCCGCACCGCGCCGGCCAGTTCCAGCGCCCCGGCCACGTCCAGCACCTCGAAGCCGGCGCCGGCCTGGCGGAGAATACGCGCGGCGCCATCGCGCAACCCGTCCACCACCTCGGTGTAATAGGGTGCCCGCACAACCAGCAGATAGGGCGGCGGCCCGTCGATATGCGGGGCCGTCGGCAAGGGGGCGTCGGCGGTGCTCATACGGACGCCTCCGGCATGCCGCTCACGCCCCCTCGACCGGCAAGCGGGCGACGATGTTCAGCCCGTAGCCCTCGATGCCGATGATGGTGCGCTGCGTGTTGGAGAGCAGAATCAGGTCCTTGACGCCCAGATCGAGCAGGATCTGGGCACCGATGCCGTAGTCGCGCAACTGGCCGCTGGGTTGGGCCGCGCCGGTCAGGTGGCGTACCCGGTCCGACAGCACGGTCGGCCGCGTTTCGCGGATCATCACCACCGCGCCGCGCCCGGCGGCGGCGATCTGCCGCATGGCGCCGTGCAGCGTCGCTGAGCCGGCGCCGCCCAGCACATCGTTGATCAGGTTGACGCCATGCATGCGCACCAACGGCGGTTCGGGCCCGGATAAATCGCCCTTCACCAGCACCAGATGCTCGGCATACTCGACGGTGTTGGCGTAGACGTACAATTGCCACGCGCCGCCGACGGCATCGGCCAGCACCCCCTCCTCCACCCGCTTCACCAGCCGCTCGGTGCGCCGGCGGTGGTGGATCAGGTCGGCGATGGTGCCGAGTTTCAGGGCATGGCGCTGTGCGAACGCGATCAGGTCGGGCAGCCGCGCCATGGTGCCGTCGTCGTTCATGATTTCACAAATCACGCCGGACGGGTTCAGCCCGGCCAGCCGGGCGATGTCCACCGCGGCTTCCGTGTGGCCGGCGCGCACCAGCGTGCCGCCCTCGCGCGCCGCCAGCGGAAACACATGGCCCGGGGTGACGATGTCGCCGCGGCCGCATTCCGGGTTGATCGCCACCGCGATGGTGTGCGCCCGGTCATGCGCGGAAATGCCGGTGGTGACGCCGTGCTTCGCCTCGATCGACACGGTGAAGGCGGTCTGGTGGCGGGTGCCGTTCGACGGGCTCATCAGCGGCAGGCCGAGCTGTTCGATGCGATGGCCGGTCATCGCCAGGCAGATCAGGCCGCGGGCATGCCGGGCCATGAAATTCACCTTGTCGGGGGTGGCGAACTGCGCCGGGATGATCAGGTCGCCCTCGTTCTCCCGGTCTTCGTCATCGACCAGGATGAACATGCGGCCGTTCATCGCCTCCTCGATCAGATCCTCGGCCGAGGCGAGGTATTCGGACAGCGATCGGGTGAGCAGCTTGTCGGTCATCGCCATTCCTGCAGCCGGGCGACATAGCGCGCCACGGTGTCGATTTCGATGTTCACCCCGTCGCCCGCGCGGCGGTCGCCGAAGGTGGTCGCGACGGCGGTGTGCGGGATGATGTTCACCCCGAAGCTGGCACCCTGCACGTCATTGACGGTCAGCGAAACCCCATCGATAGCCACGCTGCCCTTGGGGGCGATGAAGCGGGCCAGCGGCTCCGGCACGCGGAAAATCCAGCGGCTGGAGCCGTGCTCGGGCGACACCGACACGACCTCGCCCACCCCGTCCACATGCCCGGCCACGATATGCCCGCCCAATTCGTCGCCGACGCGCAGCGGCCGTTCCAGGTTGAGCCGCGTGCCCGGCACCCAAGTGCCGAGGGTGGTTTTCGACAGCGTTTCGGCCGAGGCAGTGACCGAAAACCAGTCCGGACCGACCTCGATCGCGGTCAGGCAGCACCCCGAGCAGGCGATCGACGCGCCGAGCGGGATACTGCCGGTGTCCTTCCAGGGCGTGGCGATGACCAGCCGCATGTCGGCGCCGGCGCCGATCGGCGTGAGCTCGCGCACCGTGCCGATGCCGGTGACGATGCCGGTGAACATCAGGCCGCTCTCCTCAGTTCTGTCAGCATATCTTCGCCCAACTCGGTCGCCGAGGCACGGACGAACCGCGGCATGGCGGCGAGCCGGTCGGTGCCGAAGGCCTGCGCCGCCGGCCAGCCGTCGCCGCCCATGACCGAGGGGGCGTGAAACCAGGCGATGCGGTCCACCAGATCGGCCCGCAGCAGGGCTGCCGCCATCTGGCCGCCGCCTTCGGCCAAGAGCCGGGTGATGCCCCGCTCCGCCAGCACCTCCAGGGCGGCCACCAAATCCACGCCGGGGGTGCCCGCGGCCACCGTGATCACGGTCACGCCGGCCCCCTCCAAGGCGCGGCGGCGCACCGGGTCGGCGCCATCGCGGGTGATCAGCCAGGTGGGCGCCTTCGCGGCGGTCGCCACCAGCCGGCTGGTGAGTCTGGTGCGCAAATGGCTGTCGGCCACGACGCGTACGGCGCTGACCGGCTTGTAGCCAGGGATTCGGCAGGTCAGGTCGGGGTCGTCGGCCAGCACCGTGCCGACCCCCACCATCACCGCGTCGTGCCTGCCGCGCAACGCGTGCGCCATGCGCCGCGCCGGTTCGCCGGTGATCCAGCGGCTCTCGCCGGTGCGGGTGGCGATGCGGCCGTCGAGGGTGGAGGCGAGCTTGAGGGTGACCAGCGGGCGGCCCAGCCGCACCCGGCTGAAGAAGCCGGCATTGACCTCCTCGGCCTCGGCCGCCAGCACCCCCTGCTCCACCGCGATGCCGGCGGCACGCAACCTGGCGATGCCGGCGCCATTCACCCGTGGGTCCGGATCGCAGGTGGCGACCACCACCCGAGCCACGCCGGCGGCGATCAGCGCGTCGGTGCAGGGCGGGGTACGGCCGTGGTGGCAGCACGGCTCCAGAGTGACATAGGCGGTGGCGCCGCGCGCGGCCGGGCCGGCCATGGCGAGCGCCAGCGGCTCGGCATGCGGCCGGCCGCCCGGCGCGGTGACGGCGCGGCCGACGACGCGCTCCGCGCGCACCACCACGCAGCCGACGGCGGGATTTGGCCAAGCGTTGCCCAGGCCCCGGCGCGCCAGGGCCAGGGCGGCCTGCATGTGGGAAAGATCGTCCATTCGACCGGTTATGTGGGCTCGCCCAGTTCGCCAAGGAAGGTCTCGAAATCCTTGGCCTCACGGAAATTACGGTAAACCGAGGCGAAGCGGACGTAGGCCACGGCGTCCACTTCCTTCAGCGTTTCCATGACCAGTTCGCCGATCTGCTTGCTGGGGATGTCGCTGTCGCCGGAGGCTTCGAGCTGGCGGACGATTCCGTTGACGATGCGCTCGACGCGTTCTTCCTGCACCGGGCGCTTGCGCAGCGCGATGCGCACCGAGCGGGCCAGCTTGTCGCGGTCGAAGGGCACCCGGCGGCCGTCGGATTTCACCACGGTGAGTTCGCGCAACTGGACGCGTTCGATGGTGGTGAAGCGCTGGCTGCAAGCGGCGCAGGAGCGGCGGCGGCGGATGGCGGAGCCGTCCTCCGTTGGCCGGCTGTCCTTCACCTGGGTGTCGCCGTGGCCGCAGAAGGGGCAGTGCATCTACGGCGTGGCTCCAACAAACCGGAGTCCAGGGGTCTCAGGCCCCTGGTTGGGTCCAGGGGCAAAGCCCCTGGTGGGGTCCGGGGCAAAGCCCCGGCCAAACCGCACCGCCCTTACCCCGGGTAAATCGGAAACCGGGCACATAGCGCCAGCACCCGCTCCCCCGCGGCGGTCTCGGCCGCCAAGTTCGTGCCGTCGTTAGACCGCGCCAGCCCTTCCAGCACCTCGCCGATCAACTGCCCCACCTGCTGGAACTCGGCCAGCCCGAAGCCGCGCGTGGTGGCGGCGGGGGTGCCAAGACGCAGGCCGGAGGTGATTGCCGGTTTTTCAGGATCGAAGGGGATGGCGTTCTTATTCGCGGTGATATGGGCGCGGTCCAGGCTGGCCTCGGCCGCCTTGCCGGTGACGTTCTTGGGGCGCAGGTCCACGAGCATCAGGTGGGTATCGGTCCCGCCGGTCACGATGGCCAGTCCCTGTTCCACCAGTGTTGCCGCCAGCGCCTTGGCGTTCGCCGCCACGGCGTGCTGGTAGGCGCGGAACGCCGGCGTCAGCGCCTCGCCGAAGGCAACGGCCTTGGCGGCGATCACATGCATCAGCGGCCCGCCCTGCAGACCCGGGAAGATGGCCGAGTTGATTTTCTTGGCGATCTCGGGGTCGTTGGTCAGCACCAGCCCGCCGCGCGGCCCGCGCAACGTCTTGTGGGTGGTGGTGGTGACCACATGGGCATGCGGCAGCGGGCTGGGATGCACGCCGGCCGCCACCAGCCCGGCGAAATGCGCCATGTCCACCATGAAGATGGCGCCCACATCGTCGGCGACGGCGCGGATGCGGGCGAAGTCGATCACCCGCGGATAGGCCGAGCCGCCAGCGATGATCAGCTTCGGGCGCTCGGCGTGGGCCAGCCGCTCCAGGTCCTCGTAGTCGAGCAGCCCGTCCTCGCGGCGCACGCCGTATTGCACGGCGCGGAACCATTTGCCCGACAGGTTCGGGCCGGCGCCGTGGGTCAGGTGCCCACCGGCCGCCAGGCTCATGCCGAGGATCGTGTCGCCAGGGGTGAGCAACGCCAGCAGGACGGACTGGTTGGCCTGCGAGCCTGAATGCGCCTGCACATTGGCAAAACCGGCGGAGAACAGACGCTTGGCGCGCTCGATGGCCAGCGTCTCCGCCACGTCCACTTCGGCGCAGCCGCCGTAGTAGCGCCGTCCGGGATAGCCCTCGGCGTATTTGTTGGTCAGCACCGATCCCTGCGCCTCCAGCACGGCGCGCGAGACCAGGTTCTCGCTGGCGATCAGCTCGATGCCGTCCTGCTGGCGATGCAGCTCGCGACCAATGGCGGTGGCCAACTCGGGGTCGGTCTCGGCAAGCGGGGCGTTGAAGAACCGGTGCAGGTACCCCGCATCGTTCAGTGGAGCGTCGTTCATGGAGCGTCGTTCATGACGGGGGCCCTTGGGGAACAGGGGTGAGCTTGGCGAGGCGGGCGACGTGGCGTCCGCCCTCGAAGCTGCCGGCGAGGAAGGCGCGCAGGATGGCCAACGCCATGTCCTCGCCGGTCAGGCGGGCGCCGAGGGCGAGCACATTGGCATCGTTGTGGGCGCGCGACAGCGTGGCGGTGAACGGCTCGGAGGCGAGAGCGCAGCGGATGCCGGGGTGGCGGTTGGCGGCGATGGAGACACCGACGCCGCTGCCGCAGACCACCACGCCGAAGCGCGCCTGCCCGGACTCGATGGCGCGGGCGACAGCGTGGGCATAGTCAGGGTAGTCGACCCGCTCCGGCGTGTATGTGCCGAGGTCGAGCACCTCGTGTCCGGCCTCGCGCAAGGCGTGGACCAGCACGGTCTTCAACGGAAACCCGGCATGGTCGCTGCCGAGGGCGATGGCCGGGAGCGGTTCGTTTTCCATGATGCGCCACCTCTAGCATCCAGGGCCGGCACGGGGAAATGGCGGTACGTCGCCCGCCCCTGCGCAGACAGCATGCCGGGGCAGAATGTCCGCCAATCCGCCATAGGCCGCCGGTGTTGGCAAGCCTGGCGATGGCGGGCACTCTTGCCTGGTCGGGGGAGGAGGAGAACGACAATGCGCATCCTGGTGCTCGGGGCGGGCGGAATTGGCGGGTATTACGGCGGCCGGCTGACGGCGGCCGGGGCGGACGTGACCTTCCTGGTGCGGCCGCGGCGTGCCGAGCAGCTCAACACCCACGGCCTGGTCATCCGCAGCCCGTTCGGCGATGCGCAGGTGAAGGTGAAGGCCCTGCGGCGCGAGGACGCCAGGCCGGGATGGGACGTTATCATTCTTTCCTGCAAAGCCTATGACCTCGACGACGCCATTGAGACGATCCGCCCGGCGGCGCCCGGCGCGCTGATTATCCCGCAGCTCAACGGCATCCGGCACCTCGAGGTGCTGGACGCCGCCTTTGGCGCGGCGAACGTGGCCGGCGGGGTAGCGATGATCGGCGTGACCCTCGACCCCGACGGCACCATTCGTCATCTCAACACGTTACAGGGGTTTATTCACGGTCCACGCGAGCCGGCGCAGCGCGAACGCCTGGAGCTTTTGCAGGCAGAGCTGGTCAAGGGCGGTTTCGGACCCGTGCTATCGGACAATATCGTGCTGGATATGTGGGAAAAATACGTCCTGCTGTGCAGCATCGCCGGCACCTGCTGCCTGCTGCGGGCCTCCGTCGGCCAGATCGCCCGCACCCAGGATGGCGCGGCGCTGATGCTGGAGATGCTCGATGACTGCATTGCGGTGGCCAGGGCCGCCGGCTTCCCGCCGCGCCCGCGTTTCCTGGAGACCACGCGCCACACGGTGACCGATCCAGACTCGACCAATGATTCCTCCATGCAGCGCGACCTGCGGCGCGGCGGAAGGGTGGAAGCGGATCAGATCGTCGGTGACATGCTGGCCCGCGCGCGCGCGGCGGGACGGCCGGCCACGCTGCTGCGGGCGGCCTATGCCCAGTTGCAAGCCTATGAGGCGCAGCGACCGGTCTGACCCTATGGCCGGCCGACGGGGACGAATTTCTGCACCCGGTTGGCGCCGTCCACCTCGGTGGTGAACACATCGCCGTGGCTGTCGACGGCGATGCTGTGCACCCAGTGGAACTGGCCGGCCGACCGGCCAGGGCCTCCGAAAACGGTCAGGATGTCGCCGTCGGCCCGGCGCAGCACGCGCACTTCGTTGTTGGTGCCATCGGCATTGTAAAGGAACACCTGCGCCCCGTCCGGCGACAGCGCCAGGTCCCAGACGCTGCCAAGGCCGCGCGTGCCCGGCCGGATGAACCACTCGGCAACAAAGCTGCCGTCGTGGCGAAACACCTGGATGCGGTCGTTCTTGCGGTCACACACATACACGAAACCGTCGCGGGACAGTTTGACGCAGTGCACCGGGTTGCCGAACTGGCGCGCCGGCGGGGCCTTCGGGTCATAGCCGAGATGGTGATCGGTCGGACGCAGGCCATAAGCGCCCCAATGGCGCTTGTAGGCGCCGGTGTCGGCATCGAAGACGATGATCCGGTGGTTGCCATAGCCGTCGGCGACGTAAATCTCGTTGGCCTCCGGGTCGAGCTGGGTATTGGCGGGGCGGCCAAGCCTGGTCACGTCGTTGCTGTCGATCCCGGCGCCGGGATGGCCGATCTGCAGCAGGAATTTGCCGTCGCGGGTGAACTTCAGGATCTGGCCGTCCTCACTGCCATTGCCGCCGAGCCAGACGAACCCTTTAGGATCGACATAGACGCCGTGCTCGCTGGTGAACCAGTCGTAGCGCGGTCCCTCCCCGTGCCACTTCCCGCCCCAGGCCTGCACCACGAGGCCTTCGGGGTCGAACTCGATCACCGGCGGGGCGGCGTGCTGCTTGTCGGCGGTGGGGCGCTGAATGATCCAGACATGGTCGCGCGCGTCGGTGGCGACGCCGGAGACCTCGCCCAACACCCAACCGTGCGGCAGCTTCTGCGGCCACGCCGGATCGACGCGCAGACGCGGCGGCTCGGCCGCCTGGGCGGCGAGAGCCAGCAGGGCGGCGGTGAGGGCCAGGAGAAAACGCTCCATCGGGAGACTCCAGTTTGCCGGGACGCGGCTACGCGTGCGGCCAGCTAGCGCCAACCGCGGCCGGAAGCTATGGGGTGCGCCGCGGCCGCACCGCCGCGGTCGCAGACCGAGGGCCAGTTTATCCCATGCCTGCAACCGTCACCCTGCTCACGGCCGCCGCCGCCACAGCCGTGATCGCCACCGCCTGGCGCAACTATTTTGTCTCCCGGCCCGGCGCGGACCATGCACCGGCACTCAACACGCGCTCGCCCAGCCGCGACCCTGCCTTCCTCGCCCACCTGTTCGACCAGGTGCTCGCCGAGCGGCCGGCGGGCGCGGCGGCGGTGTGCGATATCGGCGGGGCAGGACAGATCACCCAGGCCTCCGATCCGCGCGGCCGCATTGGCACGGTGATCGAGGTGAACGACCCCGAAGCGGTGCCCACCGCCATGACGGAAGCCGCATTCCATGCAATGCCCGGCCGCGATCTCGATCTGGTGACATTTTTCGGCACCTGCATGTATCTCGACGAGGATCACCTCGCCCGCTACTTCGCCTCCGTGCGTGCCAAGCTGCGGCCGGAGGGATGGCTGGTGATTGCCGACCCGGAATACGGGTCCGGTCTTGAGCGGAGCCTGCGGTCGATGGCGATTGGCTGGCTGCTGGCAACCCGCATCGACTTCAAGCCGCTGCACACGGTGGCGGCCATCGTCCGCCGCGCGGGCTTTGAACTCGTGCAGCGCGAATCCCGCAAGGGTCGCTGGTACGTGGCGTATTTCCGCCCCGTCTGACAGCCCTGTCGCGGCGTCAGGCAGCCCCCTTCCGCGCCGGGCCCAGCCGCACCTGCACGTCGCGCGGCGGCGCCGCGTAGGGGGCGGACGTGACCAGCACATCCGCCCCCGCTTCGGCATAGGCGGCGGCATTGGCCGCATTGACCCCGCCGGCGGCCGCCAGCACCGGGCGGCGCGGCAGGCCGGCCAGGGAGGCCGCCAGCTCCGCCACCGCGGCGGGGGCGAACTTTTCCAGTTGCAGCACGTCCACCCCGGCGGCGGCGAAACGGCGCGCGCTGTCGGCGTCGGTGACCTCGGCCACCAGCTTGCGCTCCGGCGCCGCGGCGCGCAGCCGGGCGATCAGGCCGGCGGCGTCGAGATCGGGCAGGAAGGCGCGGTGTTCGGGGAACAGCAGCACCGTATCGGACAGGCCGGTACGGTGCATGACCCCGCCGCCCGCCAGCACCGCCTTGATCGACAGCGCCCGGCTGAGCGGCGCCACCTTGCGGGTGCAGGCGATGGTGATGCGCGGGTTCACCGAGCGCGCCGCCTGCCTGATGTCGTGCACGGCACTGGCAATGCCCGAGGCCCATTCGACCAGGGTCTGCGCCGCCTTCCAACCGGCATGCAGCGCCGCCGCGGGCCCGGCGGCCTCCAGCAACGGCGTGCCCGGCTCGGCCACGCTGCCGCTCGCCGCCAGCACGCGGGATTGCGCGCCGAGGCGGACAAACACCCGCGCCGCCTCCTCGGTGGCGCAGACCACCAGGGGATGGCGGGCGGCGAAGCGGATCGCCCCCGGCGCCGCGCCGATGCCGAGCGCGGTCGTGGTCAGATCGCCGAAGCCGACATCCTCCGCGATCAGGCGGTCGATGTCCGCCTCCGGCACCGGCACCAGCGGCATTGTCAGCTGAGCATTTCGATGAAGGCTTTCACCCTGGTGATCTGCTCCTCGGTGGGTGGCTCGCGGTGCACATCGGTCTCCAGGGTGACGATCGGCACGCTGGCGGCGCTGAAATGGTCGCGCTCCAGCTGCTGCATCAGGCTGGCATAGGGGCAGCCGGTGATGGAAGACGAAATGACGCCGCGCGCGCCGGTCTTGCGCACCTCCTCCTCCACCAGGATGCGGCGATAGGCCACCGACGCGCCGACCGCCTCCCCCAGGTCGCCGCGGCCCTGCGCGTCGAGCACGAAATGCGCGAGGCTTTCCAGCGGCGGCAGGGTTTCGTCGTACTGGTGGGTGCCGAGATAGACCCAGCCGACGATGGCGCCGCCGGATTCCTCGATGGCGTCGAACAGGCGTTGGTTGCCGACGCTGCCGGCCAGCACCAGCGGTATGGCGGTGCTGGGCAAGGGATGCTCGTCCAGCTGCTCCAGTTCGGCGGCCAGCGTGTCCAGCACGTCGGCATAGGCCTCCGGCGCGCCGAACATATGGTTGGCGCCCATGAAGATCAGCTTGGTGTGGATGCCGGGGATATACAGCGGGTGCCGCGCCCGCAGCTCCAGCACATGCCGCACCTTGCCAATCACGCGGTTCTTGCGCCGGATTTCGGCGGCCACGCGCTCCTCGTCCGCCGGCTTGCCGGTGAGCCAAATGGCGATGCGGTGCAGCTCGCTGACCAGCAGCTTGATGCCGTGCGTCCGCTTCTCATCGGCGCGGAAGGCGGTGACGGTCTCCAGCGTCTGCACGTCGTAGCCATCGCGCTTGGCCAGTTCCAGCACCGAGGAGATCGGCTCGCAGCCCGAGCCGAAATGCAGGATGCGCTTGATATTGTTGTCGCGGTCGGTGTGCAGGCGGCCGATCATCGCCTTGATCATCGAGCAGAATTCGCCCGGCACCTGGAAATGGTCCTCGGCGATCGCTTCCGAGGTGCGGCTGTCGTCGAACCAGAGCTGGTCGTAGCCGACGGGGATCGTGTCGCAGGCATAGATCAGCGGCGAATCCCAGCTCCAGCCGCCCCACAGCGCCGACTTTCCCGCCGCCGCCTCTTTCTGGATGTTGGCGTAGGAATAGGATTCGGCCAGCGCCTTGAGCGCCTTCAGGCCGGGTGAATCGGCGGGGGCGGATGGCGCGCGCCGGCGCCTGGCGCGGCGGGCAGGTTCGATCGCGAGTACGTCACCCATGGGAAAGTTCCTCCGTCGGGCCGCTGGCGGCCGGGGAAAGGGCGCTGTCGGTGCGGCGGTCCTGCAGCACTTCGATGAAGGCCTCCACGCGCGTCTTGAGCTGGCCGTGATCGCTCTGCGAGTAGTCGCTGGAGATTTCCAGCACCGGAATGCCGCGCCCCTGCAGGCGCTCGATGAATTCCAGCTTGGATACGCCGTAGCAGGCGCAGAATTTCAGGTAGACATAGACGACCCCATCGACGCCGTAGTCCTCGGCAAGGCGGCTGGAAAAATCGAGGCTGTCGTCGAGCGGCTTCATGCGCGCGCAAGGCGCCTGGTCGAGATACCCATTGGCCAGCGCCGCGAACGGATCGCCTCCCTCCGGCAAGCTGTGCGCGAAGGGCTTGAATCCGGTGCAATGGTCTTCCACCACCACGCGGGCGCCGATTTCCTGCTCGATCAGCTCGACCAGCCGGCGGTCGCCGTCGGCCATGATGCTGCCGGAGATCATCAGCCGCACCGGCCGGTCGCCATTGTCGCGCACCCGGGACAGCTTGCGGTAGAGCGTGCTGTAAACCTCCAGCAGCGTCAGCGGCGGCAGATAGTAATAGCCGCGCACCAGCTCGAAGAAAATCGCGCCCGCTCAGCGGCGGGTTCGGCCGCTTTCGCAACTCCGACAAGTTGCGCAGCAGGGCACGCACTTTGTTGTAAAGCACGATCTGCGCCGACACCTCGGCGTCGGTCACTGGCCGTCCGACAAGCTCGGCCACGTCGTCGCGATAATGCGAAATCTCGTCGCGGAAGAATTCGCGCGAGGCCGGTTCGTTGCGCAGCCTCGGCAGATTGAGCAGCTTGGTGGGAACGAACCGCTCGATCACCTCAGTGGCGCGTTTCATCGAGGCGCAGGTGTGAAACGTGTAGAGCTTGTCGACGGCGCGGTAGAACGGATCGCCGCCTTCCGGCTCGAAGCCACCGATGCAGCTTTTCGAGAAGTCGCAAAACACACTTTGCGTGTAGCGCTCGCCCTGGGAGACGATCTCGGGACTGCCGGCCTTGAACAGCCGCGCATGCCGCAGCCCGGCGGCGTTCAGCACCTCGGGCGGGGTGTAGGCACAGAAATAACCGGCGCGCTTGCGCCCGTCTGTGCCCTCGGTGAAATCCTGCTGTTCCGCCTCGATCAGCGCCTGGATCGGACGCAGTGCGGGGCTGAGCGCGACATCGCTCGCTGGTGATCGTGCCATGGTGGTCCCCCTTGTCAGCTGTGCGCCGTGGCGGTTTTGCGGGCGCCGGCGGCGGCGCGGACCGCCGCCTTGCGCGCCGGCGCGGCGGTGGTGCGGCCGGTGGCGCGGGCGGACCGGCGCGCCGTGCCGGCGGCCAGTGCGGCGGCATGGTGGCGCCCCGCGTGCACGGCCGCACCAAGGGCACCGGCATAGATCATGTCGATCGGCGAGCGCGCGAACCTGGCGCCGATCAGCGTCTCCAGCGCGTGCCACATGCCGGGGTTGTTGGCCACGCCGCCGGTGAACACCAGATCGGGCTCGGTGCCGATGCGCCCGAGCAGCGACTTCACCCGCCGGGCGGTGGCGAAATGGATGCCGGCGGCGATGTTGGCGCGCGCCGCGCCATCCTTGTGCCGCTCGCCGCGGGCGCGCAGCGAGATCATTTCAGATTCGGCGAACACCACGCACTGGCTGCTGATCATCGCCGGATCGTTCGCCTCCAGCGCCACCTCGCCCAACTGGTGCAGCTCCAGGCCGAGCAACACGGCGGCTTTTTCCAGGAAGCGGCCGGTGCCGGCGGCGCATTTGTCGTTCATGACGAACTCGACCACCTTGCCGGTGGCCGGATCGATCTTGATCGCCTTGGAATCCTGGCCGCCGATGTCGATGATGGTGCGGGTGCGCGGGTTGAGCGAGTGCGCACCCATGGCATGGCAGGTGATTTCGGTGACCACCTGATACGGCAGGTCGGTGTAGGCGAGCGAAATGCGGCCGTAGCCGGTGCCGACCACGAAAGCGATGTCGCGCCGCTTCAGCCCGGAGTTTTTCAGCAGCCGCGCCAGCAGCTCGTCGGCGGTCTCCTGCATATACAGCCCGGTGGGAATGAAGGTGGTGAACATGCTGTCCTGGGTCAGCAGCACGCCCTTCGAGCCGCGCGAGCCGATGTCGAAACCCACGACTGGATCGGCCGGAGCGTAGGGCCACGGCGCAGAGCCGGCGACGTCGCTGATCTTCATGCGGTCTGTATTCCGTTTTTCGATGTTTTTCGTCTCGGCGCGCCCCGCCACGCCTCGCGGGCCACCGCTGCCGTCAGCTCAGCACGTCCACCACGATTCGGTTGGCCAGCTTCACCGGATCGGTGCTGGGCTTGATGATGGCGGCCCGCTTGAGGTCGCTGGCGATCTTGATGACCTCGCTGCGCAGCGCGGCGCCGACCGGGGTGTGGCTGTGGGTGTGGCTGCGCAGCATCGCGGCGAGGTGTTCGACCGGCACTTTCGGCGTGTACGGGGAGAACGCCGCGGCGGCATCGTCGGGATCGGCGGCCACATGCGCCGCCGCCTCGCGGATGGCGCGGGTCAGGGCGGCGACCACCGGCAATTCCTCGTGGAACAGGGCGGCACGCACGCCGAGCGTGCAACAGGAAAGGTTGGCGTAGTCTTCCGACAGGTTGGAGGCCAGCTCGACCAGCTCGCCGTTGCTGCGCAGCCGGGTGAGCCAGACCGCCGGATCGGAATCGGCGATCGCCTGCACTTCGCCACGCTGCAGCGCCAGCGGCAGCAGATCGGCGGGAAATTCCCGCCAGGTCACGCCGGTGTCGGGGTCGATGCCGTGGTTCGACAGCAGGATGGCGAAGAAATGGCGCGGCGAGCCGGAGATGGACGAGACACCGATGGTCTTGCCCTTCAGGCCGGTGATGTCGGAGACCCCGGCATCGCGGCGCACCAGCAGGCGCGTGCAGCCGCCATGCATGCCGGTGGTGAGCTTCACGTCGAAGCCCTGCTCCAGGGGTTTCAACCAATTCAGCAGCATGGAGCCGCCGGCATCCGCCTTGTCGGTGGAGAGCGCCTGCAGCATCTGGTCGGTCGAGCCGGCCAGCGCGACGAACTCCACCTCCAGATTGTGCTTTTCAAAATATCCGCGGTGCAGCGCCACGGGCACCGCGGCGGTGCAGATGCCGGTGCCGTTGTAGGCAAAGCGGAGATGCCGCTTCGGCCCGGTCAGAACCGGGCCGGTATCGGCTTCGGCACTGTCGGCGACATGGCAGATGGGCGGTGCCGCCAGATCGCGCAGCAGCACGCGGGCGGGGTTGCTCACCGGCCCGGCGATCGCATCCCACCCGAAGCCGCCGGCCAGACCGAGCGATGCCGCGCCGCCGACGACCAAACTACGACGCCGCAACGTCGTTTTTGCTCCGGCTTTCGCCAACTCCGCCATGAGACAGCCTCCAACGTCGGGTTCCGTGGCCCGCAATTCCACCAGGAACCGGAGCGGCGGCATATTGTACCACGACAGAATGGCGTTCAATAGCAACCAACCAATGGACTGTGTATTTTTGTGATAACAAACGGCGACAGGCGCATAATGCCGCACCAGGCGCAATCAGCCGGCCAGACCGGCGGCGGCCGAGCCCCTCAAACCGCGGCCGCGGCCGGACCTCGCGCCTCGACGGCGCCGTGGCCAGGTCAGCCTACCACTCCCAGTAGACGCATTCCGGCGGGCGGGTGCCGGCGTAAAGGCCTCTCTGCTCGCGCAGGTTTCTAAACCTCCGCGGCTGCATACTTATAATCCGCAAATACCGCGCCAGTTGCACCAGGCCCGGCAGACCTTCCTGCTTCTTGACGGTCAGATAGCGGATCACGTCCTTGATCTTGGCGTCATGCCCGCCGGCACCGTCGATCGGGATCGGGTGGCTGTGCTGGGTCTCGCCGCCAGGGGAATCGACGCGGATGCAAACACATGCGTTACCCGGATTGGTACCGTCGGTGCCTTGATAGCCGACCCGCCGGTCGAACATGAAATACGCCTCGGCGTCGGTTTTGGCGCCCCATGTGATCGCCTTCTCCTCCAGCCCGCGGACGATCCTCATCCTTGTGGCCAGATCGTTGCCGATATCGTACTGATTTGCCCGGCGGTCGGCGCCGAAATGCTTCCGATTGTGCTCGGAAATGACGGTTTGCGGATAGTTCATGTCGACGCTCTGGTTCGTTTGCGGCTGATAGGTGCCGTCGAACGCGATCCGGGCGGCGTCATCGATGCGGAAATCGAAGAACTCCTCAAGCGCATTGTTCGGATCCAAAACACGGCCGATCATCAGAAGCTGGATATTGGTCGCCAGGTTCCGTGCGTCTCTCGCATAATAGATGCACCAGTCGGCATCACCACGGCAGCGGGCCGAGTTCGGAATCGTCTTGAAGTAGACGTCCACCAATGTTTGGTTTTGGTCATGCATCTGGCAGCGCTGGTAGACCTTGTTCCGCAGCGCCTGGGTCAGCTTGTTGGCGTCGGCGAACACCGGCGCGCCCGTCAGCGCGGCGATCGCGGTGTCGAGCGCCGGGCGGAACAAGCGGGTTCCCTTTTTCTGCTTGCGAAAATGGATATGCTCGAAGACTGGCATGACGACCCCCGTGAACGACTCCGTTTTGACCGGACGTCTCCAGTCTGCCGGCGCCTTGGGGGGATCTTGCGTCGTTCCGAAGCGCCGCGGCTACGAGATTCGACCGCAGCCCGCCCCGCCGGCTCGCCCGGCGCGGCGGGCGTGCCGCCGCGGCTACACTTGCACGTGACCGTGCATGACATCCACGCACGTGCCGGCGACCGAGGCCAGGACGGGACCCTCCGCCTCCTTGCGGGCGGTGGCGAACAAGCGGCTCGGGCGGCCCAGCTCCTCGCCCTGGAAAATGTCGTAGGCGAGGTCGACGGAATCGCCCGGGGCCAGCGAGGTCAGCAGCGCCGCCAGCGCGGCATTGGCGCTGCCGGTCGCCGGGTCTTCCACCACGCCGGCAAGCGGCGCGAACATGCGGGTGCGCAGCCTGGTCGCGCTGCCGTCCACGCGAGCGTAAAGATGAAGATTGAAGCGGCCGGACAATTCCTCGATGCCGTGCACGGCGCGGCGGAACGCCTCCAGATCGGGGGTGGCGCGGGACAGCGCGGCAACGCTGGTGACCTCGGCAATGACGAACGGCAGGCCCACCGAGGCCACCAGCGGCTCGTGCGCCGAGGTGGCGATTTCCTCCAGCGCCAGGGTGGCACATTCGGCGACGCTGGCGGTCGGCACCGCGACGCCGATCGACAGCGCTTGCGGGGCGGCGACGCGCGCGCCGTTCGGGGCGCCATCGTTGCCGCGCAGGATATGCACCCGCACCAGGCCGGCGCCCTCCTCGAAGGTGAAGTGCTCCGGCGGGCTGGCGATGCGGTTGGCTAGCAGATAGCCGGTGCCGACGTTCGGATGGCCGGCGAAGGGAATCTCCGCCGCGGGGGTGAAGATGCGCACCCGGGCGCTGTGGCGGGGGTCGTCGGGCGGCAGCACGAAGGTCGTCTCGGAATAGTTGAATTCCCGCGCCAGGGCCTGCATTTGCGCCTCGGTCAGGCCCACGGCGTCGGGGAACACCGCCAGCGGGTTGCCGCCGAAGCGGACATCGGTGAACACGTTAACGGTGGCGAACTCATAGGATGGCATGTCTCGCTTCCTCCGGTCGGGTTCAGGCGGCGCGCCAGGCACCGTCATGCGGTTCGGCGCGTCCTTCGCTTTGCAGTTTCAGCAAATGGGCCAGCACATTGCGCTCGGCGGCGGCACGCAGGCGCGGGTTGACCGGAGCATACAGGATATCCACCAGCGCGGCCGGGGTGCGTGGCGCGGCCGCGATGGCGGCCAGCACGCCCGCCTCGCGCTGCTCCCGATGGCTGAGCAGAAACGTCAGATAGGCGCGCGGATCGGCCAGCGGGGGACCATGGCCCGGCAACAGCAGCCGGTCGTCGCGCGCCAGCAGGCGGCGAAGCTGGGCGAAATAGGCGCCCATGTCGCCCGCCGGCGGGCTGACCACGCTGCTCGACCAGGTCATCACGTGGTCGGCGGTCAGGATCACGCCGTCGCCGAGGGCAAAGCAGAGATGGTCGGCGGCGTGGCCGGGCGTGTGCAGCGCCGTCCAGCCCGCCACCGTGTCGCCGTCGTCCAGCCCGATATCGGGAGTGAATGCCTGCGTCTGGCTGCCGCGGAACCCATAGGCCGGAGCACCGGTGGCCGTACGCAACGCCGGCAGGGCGCCCAGGTGGTCGGGGTGGGTGTGGCTGAGCAGGATGCGCGCCACCCGCCCGCCGGTCGCGCGCAGGATCGCCCGCACATGCGCGGCATCGTCGGGGCCGGGATCGAGCACGGTGGCGCCCTCCTCGCCATCGATCACGTAGGTGTTGGTGCCGTGGTAGGTCATCGGGCCCGGGTTGGCGGCGACGATACGGGAAAGGCCGGGGACGACCGGGATCGCCACCGCGCGCGGCGGTTCGGGCTCGGTCAGGAATTCCATGCTCGGTTCCTTCGAACGTGGGCTACGTTACGACGGGATGCGCGAAGGAATAAAGGCCAGGGCATAACACTGACCTTTCGTCCTTCGCTCATCCCGGCATAGTCTCAGCCCATGGCCCTGAACCTGATCACCAACGTCCCCGGCCTGGCAGTCGGCCATGCGACCGATCTGGCGCTCGGCTCCGGGGTCACCGCGATCCTGTTCGACACCGCCACGATGGTGTCGGTGTGCGTGCTCGGCGGCGCGCCGGGCGGGCGGGAGACCAGCATCCTCGAGCCGGAGATGACCGTCGCCGGCATCGACGCGGTGGTGCTGTCCGGCGGGTCGGCGTTCGGGCTGGATGCCGCCGGCGGCGTGCAGGCGGCGCTGCGGGAGGCCGGCCGGGGCTTTGACGTGGGCGGCGTGCTTGTACCGCTGGCCAGCAGCGCCATTCTGTTCGACCTGCTGAACGGCGGCAGCAAGGACTGGGGACGGTTTTCCCCCTATCGCGACCTTGGCTACGCGGCCGCGGCGGCGGCGGCGGCAGCGGCGGCGGCTGGGGCGTTCGCACTCGGAAGCGTCGGCGCCGGGACCGGGGCGACGACGGCGACGGTGAAGGGCGGCCTCGGCTCGGCCTCCTGCGTGACCCGCACCGGCCACACCGTGGGCGCGATCGTTGCGGTCAATGCGGTCGGCACCCCGACGATCGGCGACGGGCCGTGGTTCTGGGCGGCGCCGTTCGAGCAGGGCGCGGAATTCGGCGGGCGCGGGTGGCCGGCGGCGATGCCGGCGGGGGCGCTCGATCCGCGGCTGAAGGGGGCGCCCGGCACGGCGACCACCATCGCCCTGGTGGCCACCGACGCAGCATTGACCAAGCCGCAGGCCAAGCGGCTGGCGATCATGGCGAATGACGGGCTGGCGCGGGCGATCATGCCGGCGCATGCGCCGATGGACGGCGACACGGTGTTCGCCGCCGCCACCGGCCGGCGGCCCCTGGCAGGCGATGACGACCTCACCGAACTCGGCCAGGCCGCGACGATCACCCTGGCGCGGGCAGTGGCGCGGGGCGTGTATGAAGCGACCGCCCTGCCCTGCCCCGGCGCGCAACCATCCTGGCGCGACCGGTTCGGCGGTGCGGGCTAGTACCCATTCACCAGCTGCTCCGTGTGGATTTTTTGCACGACCAGGGCGAGCAGAAAAACCTGGAATGGCCGGTCGAACTCCGCCGGCAGGTTGACGTGCAGGGTGCGGTCGTAAATTGTCGGCTGGCCGACTGAGCCCAGCGACTGATCGCTGCCCTCGCGATAGAGGTGATAGGGCGTGGCCGAGATGAACGAGTGGAACGGCTCGAGGAATGTGAAGAGCTGATCGCCGCGGCTGACCACGAAGCCGCGATCGATCAGAATGTTCGTCCGGATCGCCGGCTCCGCCATTGCCAGGATTTCCCCGGATGCGTCCTGCAGCGGCCAGCAAAACCGTTTCGTCTGCTCGTTCATCATCAGATCGAGCGTGTAGGGGCGTCCGTCCAACGTGAACGCAGCGCGCCAGGTCCGGCGGTTATGGGTGATGCCGCCGACCTGGGTGCCATCGTCAAGAATGTCGTAGTGGAACTCCTGGCCGAACAGGCCGGGCCTGTCATGCTCTCTCAGCTGCGCCGTCAGCATGCGGTCCTCTCTTGTTTGGCATGCCCGCGTCGAACAGGTCGCCGTGCCCTGCCTGGCTGAAGCGGCCGGCCCGGTCATGTCTGGTCGGACTGGCGGTCGGCATCGACCGTGCTCCTGCTTGGCTGGTCCGGCGGCGCGGTTCCGTGCCGCTCGCGGCACCCCGGATGGGGAGAAAATGATAGGTCGTGCCGGCAGGTGCCGCAATCGGTGGACGGGCCACGCCCGCGGGCGTTCAGCCCAGCCCGGCCGGCGTCGCCTGCTCTGCCCCCATGTCGCGCCGCAGAATCGCCGTGGCTCCAGGCTTGACTGGCATCGGGGCGACGAGGAAGCCGTCAAGGCAGATTTGAAAGCTCGATGCCACTGCGTCCGGCGATTATAATGCCTGTGCTCAGCAATCTCCGTTGCGGGAGTGATAAGATGCCGGGGTGGCAGGCGAGCCGGACTTTACGAACATCGCGGTTGGTGATCGCTGCGACGCTGCCGGTCACCGCCTTCGCGGCCGATGCCCCGGGGGCATTCGATGCCTGCATGAACGCGGCCCAGTCTACCCCGGCGTATAACGAGTGCGCTAGGAGCGAAATCGAACGGCAGGACAGGTTGCTCAACGATGTCTGGCGTCGTGTGTCGGAAAAAATGAAATCGTTCAATGCGCCCTCGTTCAATTTGCTGCTGAACGAACAACGTAAATGGGTGCAATGGAAAGAATCGGCATGCCAGTATTACCAGGACGGCTTCGGCAGCGAAGGGAGGTCCGTCCAATATCCGATGTGTTTTATTAAAATTTTACGAGATCGTGTGACATATCTTCAGGAGCTTGCCGATCAATTATAAACGCCTCCGCGACCGGCAAAATCGCCACGCCAAATTCAACCCGCGCCCGACAGGAGATCCGGATGTTCCATCGCAGCGTAGGGGCGCTTCTGCTCTCCGGAGCACTTCTGTGCCCGCCCCCTCTGCACGCCGAGCACGACTTAGGCGCGGAAGGCGGCCTTTTCGACCGACCGGTGACGGTCAAGACCGTGCCGCCAAAGTCGGCCAATGACGAAACCGGCGAACTCATGTGCACCTATTACCGGGACTTCATGGTCCGCGAGACCGGCACGGACTCGCCCGCGCCCGGTCCCGCCGCGATCATTCCGGTGCCGGATGCAGCACGCCGCCCCGCCTGCACCGCCGCGCACGCCGCGCAGGAGATTCCGCTGAAAACCGAGCAGTATTTCCTGCTCGGCCGGAAGGGACCCTTCCTGTTCTTTGACGAGGCGGACCCCAACGGGGCGCAGCGCTTCATGATCCTGGACGCGAGCACTGGCGGGACGCTCTACGCCGACGGCAGGATATTCGAGGGCTTGAAATCCGTGGCACTGGAAGCCGCCACGCTGCATGTCCGTTTCATACGCGCATTCAATGGCTCCTGCTCGGTCCTGAAGGATGCGCCCGGCTGCTGGCCGCACCTGGTGCAGGAAGGAAAAATCCCGGCGCAACTGGCACAGTCCGCGCCGCCGGTGCAGGTCTGCGCGGCGTCCTACGCCCGGGAAAAAGTTCCCGCCGATGACCCCAACGTTATTTCTTACGGAATAGATATTACCCTCGATAGGGCGGGCAACACGAAAATCCATTCGATCGGACCCATCGGGTGCGAACCCATGCCGTAGCCGGTCGGTCGCCGCCGGACTTGCCGCACCGTGGCTGCCGGCCGATCATAGCGCCATGACAGACACACGCTGGTCCCCCCGCACCCTCGCCGCGCAGGCGCTTGGGCGCATCGACGAGGCAACGCGCGGCCTGGTGCCACCGATCCACGTGACCACCACCTTCCTGCGCGATGCCGACAACCAGTACCGCAGCGGCAACATCTACGGCCGCGCCGACAACGAGACGGTGCGCGAGGCCGAAGCCCTCATCGCCGCCCTGGAGGGCGCCGAGGCGGCGATGGTGCTGGGCTCCGGCATGTCGGCGGCGACCGCGGTGTTCCTCGCCCTGGCGCCGGGCGACCATGTGGTCGCGCCCCGGGTGATGTACTGGGCGCTGCGCAACTGGCTGCTCACCGATGCCGTGCAGTGGGGCCTGAAGGTCGAGATCGTCGATACCTCCGACCTCGAGGCGCTGCGTGCCGCCGTGCAGCCCGGACGGACGAAACTGGTCTGGCTGGAAACCCCGGCCAACCCGCTGTGGAGCATCACCGACATCGAAGCCGCCGCCTCCATCGCGCACGAAGCCGGCGCGCGTCTGGTGGTGGATTCCACCTGTGCGACACCGCTGCTGACGCGCCCGCTGGCGCTGGGGGCGGACATCGTCATGCACGCCGCCACCAAATACCTGAACGGCCATTCCGACGTCATTGCCGGCGCCCTGGCGACCGCGACGCCCGACGATTTCTGGGCCCGCATCCGCCGCAACCGCTCCATGCTCGGGCAGATCCTCGGCCCGCTGGAGGCGTTCCTGCTGCTGCGCGGCATGCGCACCCTTCCGTTGCGGGTGCAGGCGGCCTGTGCCGGCGCGATGGAACTGGCAACCCGCTTCGCCAATCACGCCTGCGTGGCCGAGGTGCTGTATCCCGGACTGCCCGGCCATCCCGGCCACGACATCGCCCGGCGGCAAATGCACGGCGGCTTCGGCGGCATGCTGAGCATCCGCGTGCGCGGCGGCGAGGCGGCGGCGATCACCACCGCCGCGCGGGTACGGCTGTGGAAACGCGCCACTTCGCTGGGCGGGGTCGAGAGCCTGATCGAGCACCGGGCGTCCATCGAGGGCGAAGGCTCCCCCTGCCCGCCCGATCTGCTGCGCCTGTCCGTCGGTATCGAGGACCCGGCCGATCTGTATGCCGACCTCGACGAGGCGCTGCGGCAGGCGCAGGCATGATCAGCGGCGCTATCATCGGACGGCGGGGCCTGCTGTCCGCCGCCGGCCTGCTGCTGGGGGCGGCGGCACCCACCGCGCCGCTGGCGGCGACGCCGATCCCGCGCCTCGACACACCCTGGTGGCGGCAGCGCCACGCGGAGAAACTGGCGGAAATCCGCGGGCGGAAAGTGGACCTGGTGTTCCTGGGCGATTCCATCACCCAGAACTGGGAGCGCGCCGGCCCGCCGTCATGGCAGGATTTCCAGCCGGCCTGGCGGCACTATTACGGCGACCGCAACGCGGTGAACCTCGGGTTTTCCGGCGACGCCACCTGCCATCTGCTGTGGCGGCTGCGCAACGGCGAGGTGAGCGGCATCGCCCCGCGCGCGGCGGTCATCCTGATCGGCGCCAACAATCTGGGCCGGCTGCACTGGCCGGCTGCCGACGACGTGGCGGGGATCGTCGCCGTGGTGGAGGAAACACGGCGCGTGCTGCCGCATACGCGCATTCTGCTGCTCGGTGTGCTGCCGAGCGAGCGTTCGGCCTGGGCGAGCGAGACCACGCTGGAGATCAACCGCACGCTGGCCACCCGCGCCTGGGGCACTGGCGACGTCACGTTCATGGACCTGGCGTCACTGTTCGCGCCCGGCGGGCGAGTAGACCGGTCGATGTTCTATGACCCGTTGCTCACGCCGCCGGAGGCGCCGTTGCATCCGACCGCCGCGGCGCAGGCACGTATGGCGGCGGCGATGGAGCCGGTTCTGGCGGGGCTGCTGGGGGAGCGGGCGCGACCGGGGTTTCCCCCCGGGGCGTTGCCCCGGACCCAAGCGAGCGCTTCGTCCTTGCAACCCATTCCTCATTCAGGGGTCGACCGCTAAACCCCGCCCATGAGCCTTCTTACCCTCAGCAACATCACCATCCGCCTCGGCGGCCGCACCCTGCTCGACCGGGCCGACCTGGCGATCGATCCCGGCAAGCGCATCGGCCTGCTCGGCCGGAACGGCGCCGGCAAGTCCACGCTGCTGAAAGCCATCGCGGGCGATCTGGCCATCGACGGCGGTGATATCAGACTGGCCAGAACCGCCCGGCTCGGCCAGGTGAAGCAGGAGGCGCCGGACGGCGCGCTGACGCTTACCGACGTGGTGCTGCAGGGCGACCCCGAACGCCTCGCCCTGCTTGCCGAAGCCGAACACGAGTTGGCCGATCCGCACCGGCTGGACGAAATCCACGAGCGCCTGCGCGCCATCGGCGCCGACAGCGCGCCTGCCCGCGCTGCCGCCATCCTGGCCGGACTCGGCTTCGACGCCGCCGCCCAGGCCCGCCCGGTCGGCACCTATTCGGGTGGCTGGCGGATGCGGGTGGCGCTGGCCACCGCCCTGTTCGCCGCCCCCGACCTGCTGCTGCTGGACGAGCCGACCAACCATCTGGACCTCGAAGCGACGCTGTGGCTGGAAACCTGGCTGGCGAAGTTCCCCGGCGCGGCCATCATCGTCTCGCACGACCGCGGCCTGCTCGACCGTTGCGTGGACGCCATCGCCCATCTGGACCGCGGGAAGATCAGCCTCACCCCCGGCGGCTACGAGGAATTCGTGCGCATCCGCACCGAGCGGGCGATGCAGCAGGCCGCCATGGCCACCAAGGTGGCCGCCCAGCGCGCCCATATGCAGGCCTATGTGGACCGTTTCCGCTACAAGGCGAGCAAGGCGCGGCAGGCGCAGGCGCGGCTGAAAGCCATCGCCAAGCTGCCGGCGATCGAGGCGGTGGTGGAGGACTTGCCCACCCATTTCGACTTCCCCCAGCCCGCCCAGATCGCGCCGCCCATCCTCGCGCTCGATCAGGCGTCCGCCGGGTATGACGGGCGCCCGGTGCTGCGCGGTCTGTCGCTGCGGGTCGACATGGATGACCGCATCGCCCTGCTGGGCGCCAACGGCAACGGCAAGTCCACGCTGGCCAAGCTGGTCGCCGGACGGCTGGCGCCGATGGCGGGCGAGGTGCGGCGCGGGCCGAAGCTGAAGGTCGGCTATTTCGCCCAGCACCAGGCTGACGAGCTGATCCCCGCCGAAACGCCGATCGAGCACATGGCCCGCGCGCTGCCGCGGGCGGCGGTCGCGCAGGTGCGCTCCCAGCTCGCCCGCTTCGGTCTCGACGCCGACCGTGCCGGCACGCCGGTCAGCAGCCTCTCCGGTGGCGAGAAGGCGCGGCTGCTGCTGGCGCTGGCGACCCGCGACGCCCCGCAACTGCTGATCCTCGACGAGCCGACCAACCATCTCGACATCGACGCCCGCGAGGCGCTGGTGCGCGCGCTGGCGGATTTCGAGGGCGCGGTGCTGCTGATCACCCACGACCCGCATCTGGTGGAGCTGGTGGCCGACCGGCTCTGGCTGGTGGCCGACGGCACGGTGCAGCCGTTCGAGGGCGACCTCGACGAGTACCGCGCCCTGCTGGCCGAGCGCGCCCGCCCGGCCGCGCGCGCCGACGCCGCGCCGACGAAGCGCGAGGACCGCCGCGAGCGGGCCGAGGCGCGCGCCGCCACCGCGCCGTTGCGCAAGCGCGCCCGGGACGCCGAGGCGCGGATTGCCAAACTCGCCGCCGAGCGGGCGAAGATCGAGGCCAAGCTGGCCGATCCCGCCCTGTATGTGCCCGGCCGCGCCGCCGAGGTCACCGCCGCGCAGACCCGTCTGGCCGCCCTTGCACGGGAGACGGACGCGGCCGAGACGGACTGGCTGGAGGCCGCCGAAGCGTTGGAGGCCGCCTCGGCCTAGACCATCGTTTCCATGAAACCGCTCCTGCCCGGGGCGACGGTCTGGCGCTCGGGCGGGTCGGCTGGGAGCAGAGGTCAAGGGCATGGTCGGCCGGAGGCCGGATCAGCCGGAGCGCAGGCGGGGCGGCGGCAGCCACCAGGGGGGGCGGCTCGCGGTGGGACGCGGGTCGATCGTGGGGTGGTGCGGGATCGGGTCCGGCCGGGGCGGCGGCCGGCGTGTCGGCGCGGCGGGGAGCGGTGCCGCGGATGCGGGCGTGACGGGGCGGGGCGGGTGCGCGGGCGGCAGGCCGAGCATGCGGCGGATGGGGGCGAGGGTGCGGCGGGCGGCGGTGCAGGCGAGCAGGTCGGCGGCGGCGGGATCGGCCAGCAGCGCCTGCAGTTGGGCGGCGCAGGCGGCGGCCTCGGCGCCGAGGGCACGGATCAGCCAGGCGCGGGCGGTGGGAAAGGGCGACTTGCGCCTTGGGCCGCTGTGGTTGGTGGCGCGGGGCCGCGGCGGCGGCAGGGGGCCGGCGGCGAGGCGGGCGCGCAGGCGGTCGAGGCGGGCGGCGGCGCGGGTGAGGTGCCGCCACAGCGGGATGATGAGGGCGGCGAGAAGCGGATGATTGAGGAAGCGGCGGGCGATGAGGGCGGCGAGGGTGCGGAGGATGACGCCGAATCCGGTCCCACCGAAGGATGGGGCGAGGTTGGGGGGGACGGGGAGCGGCTGCGTGTGCATGGATTATATTCCTAGCACAGGCGCTGGGTGGAGTGCAAGGGAGATTGAACGGCGGAGGTTCCGTTCGCAATGTAACCCGGCCGCTATCGGTGGGACGCGGACCTGCCAGTGACGCCCGCCAGAGGGCAGACCGGTGGGGTGCGAAGCGGGTTGGCATTGCACCTTCGCGGGGCACCGGAAAAAGTTCGGAGAAGGTGGTGCAATGCCTGGCGGCATTGCGCCCCAGCGCCTGGGTGCGACGCACAGCGGTCATCGGCTGTTTGGGGATGTTGCGGTATCATCTGTCCATGGACCAGGACCTGCGACCAGCCCTCAGCGATGATCTCGACGCCGTCGAAGACGTTGTTCGATCAGCCTACTGTCACGACGTGTCTCGTATCGGACGAGAGCCAGGGCCGATGGGCGATGACTACAGCCGACTTATCCGTGACGGCTGTGTCCACGTCATCGAACACGACGGCACGGTGCGAGGCGTTCTCGTGCTGGTGCCGCAAGAAGGCTCCATGCTTCTGAACAACGTCGCTGCTTCCCCCTCGGCGCAGGGTTTAGGGCTGGGTCGTAGGATGCTGGCGTTTGCCGAGCGTGCCGCAGTCGATGCGGGTTACCGCTCCATCATGCTTTATACGAACGAGGCCATGACCGAAAACATCGAACTCTACAAACGGATTGGCTATTGCGAGACGTATAGGGTCGAAGAAAAGGGACTGCGGCGTGTTTACATGACTAAGGCGGTTAGCTAGGCGATCAAACTGACAGGCTCGTTATGTTATGGTAAACGTAAGTTCTTCTTTGGAATCACTTTTCCACCACAAAATCAAGCTGAACGTTGCATCAATCAAGGATTCTGCACCATCGGAAACCTCAGACACCATCGAGAAAAATTTGGAATTGTAGGAAAACGATCTTAATCCCTCACAATTTGACGGAATAGGCCGTTGTGCGGTTTTGCAGACAGCAGATTTCAAGAGTTTCGCGAACACCGCCGCCGCCCAATATCCGGCGATGCTGGACAGGTTTCGCTGTATCATGCGGCGTGCGACGAGGACGGATTGACGTTCCTGGCAAGATATGAAATGATGACTCGTTCCTTCGGGGTCGCGCCGGCATGTCGATCAGCGTGTTTCTCTCGACGGTTTCGGACGAATTCCGCGCATACCGCGACCAATTGCGGAGCGATCTGACGCGACACAATGTCGAAGTGAAGGTCCAGGAAGACTTCAAGGGCCTTGGCGGCGACACGCTCGACAAGCTTGATGTCTACATCACCCATTGCGATGCCGTAGTGCATCTGGTGGGGGAGATGGCGGGGTCCGCTCCGGGCGAGCGGGAACAGCAGGCGCTGCTGCGCAAACATCCCGATCTTCCGGTGCGTCTACCGCCGCTCGATGCGGCTCTGCGGCAAGGCGCGGAGATATCCTACACCCAGTGGGAAGCCTGGCTTGCGCTGTATCACGGCAAGCTGTTGTTGACGGCGAAGGCGGAGCCAATTGCCCCGCGCGGGCCGAAATTCGCGCCGACGGATCGATCGCACGAGGCGCAGAGCGCGCATCTTGGCCGGCTGGAAATCATGCGCCGGTATCCGGACTGCACGTTCAAGGACGCGCCCGATCTGGCGAGGCACATCGCCTACACGGCCATTCTGGACTTGCTGGTTGCGGATTACGCGAAGGAAGCGGCAGCGGCGCGTGACGTGGCCGAGGGGTTCATTCGCGAGATGGCCGGTCGTGTCGCGGCCGATCCGCATCTCGATCTGGAGGGGATGAAGCAGGCGGTTCGCACGGCGATCGACATTTACGAGCAGGAAATCGTCGGGGGGCGGACAGCCACGAACCTCGGCGAGATCGTCGATCAGGCGCTCGCGACTGCGAGACGACTTGCCGGTGAGGGCAAGTCCCGGCTTGCGCGCGCGGCGCTACGCCGGACGGCGGACACCTTGCGGCGCGAGGAAGAGGAGCGCCGCGCCGCCCATGGCGAACGCGTCAGGGCGCTGTTCGGCCTTGAGCGCGACATTGCGCTCGCTTCCTATGACGGCGAGGCAGCCGCCGAAGCCATCGTATCCATGGCCAACTCACTCCATGGCGACCTGATCAGCGCCCGTCGGGACCTGCTGATCGCGGAAGGTAACACGCTTTATGAATTTGGAGACCGGCGTGGCAGCAATGTTCATCTGATCGCGGCGATTGCTGTTCGCCGAGCCACGTTGCGGCTCGCAGCCACGGCTGACGAGGTCGGTTTCGATCAGGCCACTCTCGGCACCGCGCTCTGGAGGTTGGGCGAGCGGGAGAGCGGGACGGCGCGGCTGGAAGAGGCAGTCGCCGCCTTTCGCGCCGCCCTGGAGGAGAGCATCCGCGAGCGCGTGCCGCTCGACTGGGCGGGGACGCAGAACAACCTCGGCATCGCACTTGGGCGGCTGGGAGAGCGGGAGAGCGGGACGGCGCGGCTGGAAGAGGCGGTCGCGGCCTTTCGCGCCGCCCTGGAGGAGAGCACCCGCGAGCGCGTGCCGCTCGACTGGGCGACGACGCAGAATAACCTCGGCATCGCGCTTAAGGCGCTGGGCGAGCGGGAGAGCGGGACGGCGCGGCTGGAAGAGGCAGTCACCGCCTATCGCGCCGCCCTGCAGGAGTGGACCCGCGCGCGCGTGCCGCTCGACTGGGCGACGACGCAGAATAACCTCGGCAACGCGCTCTTCAGCCTGGGCGAGCGGGAGAGCGGGACGGC
This sequence comes from uncultured Alphaproteobacteria bacterium, assembly GCA_963804495.1. Lineage (GTDB taxonomy): Bacteria > Pseudomonadota > Alphaproteobacteria > Acetobacterales > Acetobacteraceae > Rhodovastum. The sequence goes on from CAWDQN010000003.1 coordinate 246,420, forward strand.
GCGGTTGGAAGAGGCCGTCACCGCCTATCGCGCCGCCCTGGAGGAGAGGACCCGCGAGCGCGTGCCGCTCGACTGGGCGACGACGCAGAACAACCTCGGTAACGCGCTCTCGACGCTGGGCGAGCGGGAGAGCGGGACGGCGCGGCTGGACGAGGCGGTCACCGCCTATCGCGCCGCGCTGGAGGAGAGGACCCGCGAGCGCGTGCCGCTCGACTGGGCGACGACGCAGACTAACCTTGGCGCCGCGCTCCAGACGCTGGGTGAGCGGGAGAGCGGGACGGCGCGGCTGGAAGAGGCGGTCGCCGCCTTTCGCGCCGCCCTGGAGGAGAGAACCCGCGAGCGCGTGCCGCTCCAATGGGCGATGACGCAGACTAACCTTGGCGCCGCGCTCCAGACGCTGGGCGAGCGGGAGAGCGGGACGGCGCGGCTGGAAGAGGCGGTCGCCGCCTATCGCGCCGCCCTGGAGGAGAGGACCCGCGCGCGCGTGCCGCTCCAATGGGCCTATTCCCAGCATGGATTGGCGGATGTGCTGGCCAAGCTGGCGGGGCGCCAGAAGAGCGCTGCACGCATGGAGGAAGCGCTTGCGTGCATGCGCGGCGCAGTCGAGGCGTATCAGCAGGTCGGAGAGAGCTACTGGCTGGCGAATGCTCAGAGCCGCGTGACGGAAATGGAAGCCGAGCTGGTTGAGCTACAGCGTTAGCTATCAGCAAGTCGGGCGGGCTTCAGGCCTCTGTCGCATGTTACAACCGTTCGCCCGTGTCAGGCAGTTCTGCGCCTTCGGTCGCCCGATCGATCGGATGAAACCCGATCGTGACACACAGGGTGAGGCTCGAAGGCGGCCAGGCGGCAACGGCCATCAGCCATGCGTGTGGTCCGGCGGCACAACCCAAGCTTCGTTGTGAAAGGGATGGCGCGTGCGCGGGACGCGAACGGCGTTGGGACGTGCGCCGATCCCGGCCACCGACACATCGGAGCGGCGATCACGCTGAGTGACCGTGAAGAAACAGGTTCCGCCCTCCACCCGGTTGCGGCGATCATTGGGCTTGGACTCATTGGTCCCGGTTTCCCGCCGGGAGAGGCCGGCCTCGTATGCGGAGCCGCCGAACGTCGGGGGGAAGAGACAGTATTTTCCGGGGCGGCTTGATGGGCTTGCGCTGGTGGGAAGAAGCCCACCCGGATCGGCGACGCGGCGGACCGGGGTGGGGCGTCTGTCGCGTTGGGGTCGCGACAGCGAACGGTCCCGCGCCGGAGACGGCCGCCCGCATCGACAGCCATGCCGGCAGGGGCATGGCGCAGCGTGACGAGCGATGGTTCGACACGAGCGATGGTTCGAACGGGCGGTCGGGTGCCGGTTATCGCCTGGGCGACGACACGAGAGCCTGACGGAGCAGGAACCCGAGGATGACGGATGTCGCGTCGATGGCGGAGGTGGCGCGGCCGATCAGGAACGCCGGGTAGCCGACGTCACCGCTGGGCCAGTCGTGCCCTGCCCCCTCGATGAACCAGGCTTCGGTGTCGCCGCGGCAGCGCCGGCCCTGCTCGCGGCGGATGACAATGCCTGGTTCCCGGGACGAGGCCATCATCTGCTCGAAGCCATGGCATCCGTTCTCCACGGCCCAGAACTCGAGCGTCTCCGACACCGGCAGAATGCGGCCCTCGCCCGTGTCCGTGCCATCGACGGGGACAACCGGGTCGTCGGTTCCGTGGATCAGCATGAAGGGCACCGCGCCACCGGGCCGGCAGGAGGAGGCCGCCGTTTCGGCCAGCCCGGAGGCAACCACGGCCACACCCGCCAGACGCACGCGGCCCGAGCAAGCGAGCGCCTGGGCCATGAAGCCGCCGTTGGAGAAGCCGATCGCATAGATGCGCGAGGGATCGACCGCAGTCCTGGCGGAAACATCCCTCACCACGCCTGCCAGGAATGCGGCGTCGGTGGCGCCGCGGGGGCTGGCGTGGTCGATCCCCCAGGAGCGCCAATCGCCCTCCGGATAGACAACGATGACGCCTAGCGTGGCGGCGGCGGCGGACAGCCCCGACATCCTGGCCATCTGCTCCGGCGTGCCGAGCCAGCCGTGCAGGGCAATCACCAGCGGACGGGGCGGGCTGTCGCCGCCTTGTGCCGCGACCAGCTTGTACGAAGGTGGCTCGCCGCGGGACAGGATGCCGACCCGGCCGGACATCGCGAGGCACCCGGCCAGGGCCGCCAGAGCCACGGCGGTCGCGACCATCCGACCACGCGTGGACGCGCCCCTCGTGTCCATCAGGACGGCATCACGGCGCGCCGCAGCGCGCCGTGTGACGGGAGCGGCGCCTGGCGGATTGAGCGGGGCGACGGCGCACACCCCGCCGCGCCGCATCGTTCGTTTCCCCGGCCGTCGGGCCCGATCGCCGCGGGCCCGGATGGGGGAGCGAGGGGAGAACGGAAACCGGCGGGCGGCTTCTGAGCCGGCATGTCGACTCCTTTCGGCCCGCCAGCATTCGCGCCGGCGTCAGGGCTTCGGCGGCTCGGCGCCTTTCCTCATGATGGCGACAAAGCTGAACCAAGGTGTCGCATCGGGCGCGCCCATGACTTCGGTGAACACCGCAAGATCGCCCCGGCGGATGATCGTGTAGTCATCGCTCATGCCGCCGCCGACCATGACCGGATTGTCGATGTGAATGCGGTCGTTGCCGACTTGCCCGACGGGGACGTCACGGAAATAGATTTGCCCGTCCTGCCGGATGTCGTAGGGGGGGACGAGGGGTCGTCGCGCGACAACTCACCGCATTTGAGCGAGGAGCCGGCAAAGCTGTAGCTGGTGGGCGATGCGGAGAATCGCATCGTCACCTCGGGACAGGCGGTGATCTCGTCGTTCAACTGAAAGACAGCCGTGCCGGTCCAGGTGCCGGACACGAAAGACGGGTCGGTGCCGGCTTTGGCGGGGCCGCACGACAGGCTGATGACGACTGCGACCGTCCATGCCAGTTTCACGGCGGCTGTCCTTGGTTGTTGCGAGCGAAATTATACCACGGGATACCGTCGAGCGGCAGCCTGTTCGCGGCGTTGAAGGCGTGGCGGCGGCGTGTGCCTGCCGGGCGCAAACCGCCGTGTCCTGGCCGGGCTTCCACCAGCCGTCGTTGACCAGACGACCATCCGCGCCGGTTCAGGCGGCGATGCGACCCAGCAGATCGGCGTGTTCCTGCGAGACCATGTGACGGCGCACCTTCTGGGTGGCGGTCAGCATGCCGTTGTCGATGGTGAACGGCGGCACGATGGCGTGGCGGCGGATGCGCTCGGTCACCGACAGGCGCTTGTTGACGTTGCTCACCGCGGTCGCCACCGCCATGTCGTCGCAGCCCTCGGCCGGCACCACCAGGGCGGTCAGGCCCGCCCGCCCCTCGCCCAGCACGACCGCCTGCACGATCTCGGGCTCGGCGATCAGCATCCCCTCGATGCGCGCGGGCGAGACATTCTCGCCGCCGGACAAAACGATCATGTCCTTCTTGCGGTCGGTGATGCGCAGATAGCCGTCGGCGTCCAGTTCGCCGATGTCGCCGGTGTGCAGCCAGCCGTCGCGGATCGCCGCCGCGGTTTCGTCCGGCCGCGCCCAGTAGCCCAGCATGACCAGATCGCCGCGCACCAGGATCTCGCCGTCCGGGGCGATGCGCAGCTCCACCCCGTCGAGCGGCTGGCCGACGGTCTCGATCCTGGTGGCGCCGGGCGCATTGGCGGAGATCACCGGTCCGGCCTCGGTTTGGCCATAGCCCTGCAGCAGGGTGACGCCGAGGCCGATGAAGAAGCGGCCCACCTCGGGCTCCAGCCGCGCCCCGCCCGAGATCGCCGCCCGCAGCCGGCCGCCGAAGCGGGCGCGCACGCGCCGCCGTACCAGGCGTTCCAGCAGCCGGTCCTCCAGCCGGGCCAGCAGGGACAGGCGCTGGCCGGCGGCGCGGCGGGCGCCGACCGCGATCGCCCGGTCGAACAGCCAGCGCCGCCAGGGCCGCTCGCGCGCCACCTGGGAGAGGATACGGCCGCGGATCACTTCCAGCACCCGCGGCACCATGGTCATGATGGTCGGCCGCACCGTCAGCATGTCGGCCGCCAGGGTTTCCACCCCGCGGGCGTAGACCACCTCGGCCCCCGCTCCGAGCAGGAAGAACTGGCCGGCGGTGTGTTCGTAGCTGTGCGACAGCGGCAGGAACGACAGATATACCTCATGCGAAATCGGCGGCAGCCTGGCCAGCAGCTGATAGGCGCCGCGGCAGTTCGCCAGGATCGCCCGGTGCGGCAGCATCACCCCCTTGGGGGCGCCGCCGGTGCCGGAGGTGTAGATCAGGCAGGCGAGCGCGTCGGGGGCGATCATCGCCGCCTCGGCCGCGACATCGCCGGGATCGCGCTGGTCGGCGATCAGCGCCGACCATGGGGCGACGGTCAGGCCGGGGTAGGAGAACGGCTCCATGGTCACCAGCATGTCGAGCGGGCCGGCCAGCGCCACCCGGCCGGCCAGGGCGGCGGTCGAAACCACCGCCACGCGGGCGCCGCAGTCGCGCAGGATATGGGCGTGATCGGCCACCGTATTGGTGGTGTAGGTCGGCACCGGAACGGCGCGGATGGCCATCAGCGCGGTCTCGACGATCGGATACTCGGGCCGGTTCTCCGAGACGATCATCACCCGGTCGCCCGGCGCCACGCCGGCAGCGCGCAACGCCCGCGCCACGCTCGCCGCCTGGCGGGCGAAACCGTCCCAGGTGAGGCCCTGCCAGGCGCCCTTGCGCCAGACGCGCAGCATCGGCCGTTCCGGCCAGGTGCGCGCGCGGTCGAACATCATCGCCGGCAGGCTGGGCCAGTGCGGCAGCGGCCGCGCAGCCAGACCCTGCCCGGACCGGCCGGTCCGGGCCGGCGAAGTGCGCATGTGCCGATCGCTGTTCACCTCGGTACTCCCGTCCGCGACCACCGGGACGCGGCGCACGATGCCGTCGCGACCCTTTGACGTCTCCCTCGCATAACTTATGTCTGTGCGCGCCACCAGATGGACAGGACGAAACCCCCGCATGCCCGACTCACCCGCCGACGCGCTGCCCCTCCCTGAGACAGCGGCGTCCGAGCTGCCGAGCTGGGATTTGCGCGATCTGTATCCGTCGCCCGACAGTCCGGAGATCACGCACGACCTCGCACGCGCCGAGGCCGACGCGCGCCGCTTCGCCGGCCAGCATGCCGGCCGGCTGGGCGCGCACGCCGGCGCCGCCCTGGCAGCGGCGATCGCCGAATACGAGCGCATCGAGGAAATTCTCGGCCGGGTGATGTCGTACGCGCAGCTGCTGTTCAGCGGCGATTCGAACGACCCGGCGATCGGCCGCTTCTACCAGATGATGAGCGAGCGGGTGACCGCCATCTCCACCCATCTGCTGTTCTTCACCCTGGAGCTGAACCGGCTGGAGCCGGCGGCGCTGGAGCCGAAACTGGCCGATCCGGCGCTGGAACGCTGGCGACCCTGGCTGCGCGACCTGCGCGTGTTCCGCCCGCACGAGCTGTCCGACGAGCTGGAAAAACTGCTGCACGAAAAGGAGGTGACCGGACGGGCCGCCTGGTCGCGGCTGTTCGACGAAACCATCGCCGCCATGCGCATTCCGGTGCGCGGCGAAGAACTCACCGTCAGCGGCGCGCTGAACCTGCTGTCCGATCAGGACCGCGACCTGCGCGAGGCGGCCGCGCACGCGATCGGCGAGGCGTTCGGGCGCAACGTGCGGCTGTTCTCGCTGGTGACCAACACGCTGGCCAAGGACAAGGAGATCATCGACAACTGGCGGCACTATCCGCGTCCGGGCAGCTACCGCAACCGCGCCAACATGGTCGAGGACGAGGTGGTGGATGCGCTGGTCGCCGCGGTGACAGCCGATTATCCGCGGCTGGCGCACCGGTATTACGCGCTGAAGGCGAAATGGCTGGGCCTGGAGAAGCTGCAGCACTGGGACCGCAACGCCCCGCTGCCCGGCGATACCGACCGCGGCATTTCCTGGCCGGAGGCGCGTGCGCTGGTGCTGGACGCTTATGCCGCCTTCTCGCCCGAGCTGGCGGCGGTGGGGAAGCGCTTCTTCGACCGCCCCTGGATCGATGCCACCCTGCGCCCGGGCAAGTCGGGCGGCGCGTTCGCCCATCCCACCGTGCCGTCGGCGCATCCGTATCTGCTGCTGAACTATCACGGCCGCACCCGTGACGTGATGACGCTCGCGCACGAGCTGGGCCACGGCGTGCACCAGGTGCTCGCCGGCGGTCAGGGCTACCTGCTGGCCGGCACACCGCTGACGCTCGCCGAGACCGCCAGCGTGTTCGGCGAGATGCTGACCTTCCGCGCCCTGCTTGCGGCCGAGAGCGATCCCGCCCGCCGCCGCATCATGCTGGCCTCCAAAGTCGAGGACATGCTCAACACGGTGGTCCGGCAGATCGCCTTCTACCGGTTCGAGACGCTGCTGCACGACGAACGCCGCAGCGGCGAGCTGGTGGCGGAACGGATCGGCGAACTGTGGCTGCAGGTGCAGGCCGAAAGCCTGGGACCGGCCTTCGAGTTCACCCAGGACTACCGGGTGTTCTGGGCCTATGTACCGCATTTCGTGCACACGCCGTTCTATGTCTACGCCTATGCGTTCGGCGACTGCCTGGTGAATGCGCTGTACAGCGAGTTCCAGTCCGGGCATCCGGGCTTCCAGGCCAAATACCTCGCCATGCTGCGCGCCGGCGGCACCATGCGGCATCGCGAATTGCTGGCACCGTTCGGGCTGGACGCCTCGGACCCCGCCTTCTGGCGGCGCGGCCTGGACGTGATCGCCGGCTTCATCGATGAGCTCGAGGCCACCGCCTGATGGCCGCCACGGAAGACCGCGCCACCCTGGTCGGCGAGGTTCGTCGCATGGTGCGCACCTCGGGGGCGGTCGGCGGGATCGCCGCGCGCATGGTGGGCGCGCGCGCCTTCGGGGTGAAAACCGACCGCTCGGCGCATGCCGAGGATTTGAAAGTGATCCTGGGCGGGCTGAAGGGCCCGCTGATGAAAGTGGCCCAGTTCCTCTCGACTGTGCCGGACGCGCTGCCGCCCGAGTATGCGCTCGAACTGGCGCAATTGCAGGCGAACGCGCCGCCGATGGGCTGGGCCTTCGTGCGCCGGCGCATGCAGGGCGAACTGGGGGCGGACTGGCGGGCGAAGTTCGCCGCTTTCGGGCAGGAGGCGGCGGCGGCGGCCTCGCTCGGCCAGGTGCACCGGGCGCGGCTGCACAACGGCACCGAGGTCGCCTGCAAGCTACAGTATCCCGACATGCCGAGCACCATCGAGGCCGACCTGCGGCAGGTGCGGCTCGCGATGGGGTTGTACCATCGCATGGACGGCACCGTCCGCCAGGACGAAATCCTGAAGGAACTGACCGACCGGCTGCGCGAGGAAGTGGACTACCTGCGCGAGGCGGCGCAGATGCGGCTGTACAGGCTCATGCTGGCGGACCAGCCGATGGTGCACGTGCCCGAGCCGGTGGACGGCTACTGCACCCGCCGGCTGCTCACCATGACCTGGCTGCACGGCAGGCCGTTGCAACGCCGCATCGAGGAGAACCCGCCGCAGGACGAGCGCAACCGCATCGCCGAAGCGCTGTTCCGCGCCTGGTATGTGCCGCTGTACCGCTACGGCGTCATTCACGGCGACCCGCATATGGGCAACTACCAGGTGCGGCCGGACGGCACCCTGAACCTGCTCGATTTCGGCGCCATCCGGGTGTTTGGCGCCAAATTCGTTCTCGGCGTCATCCAGTTGTTCGAGGCGGTGCGCGACGAGGACATGGACAAGGCGCACCACGCCTACAGGATCTGGGGGTTCGGTGACCTCACCCGCGAGCAGATGGATGTGCTGAATGAATGGGCGCGTTTCCTGTATGAACCGCTGCTGGACGACCGGGTGCGGCACATCCAGGCGACCGACGACCCGAGCTACGGAAGGGCGGTGGCGTCGCGGGTGCACGAGGGGCTGAAGCGGACCGGCGGCGTCACCCCGCCGCGGCAGTTCCTGCTGATGGACCGCAGCGCCATCGGTCTGGGCAGCGTGTTCCTGCGCCTGAAGGCCGAGCTGAACTGGAGCCGCCTGTTCCACGGCCTGATCGCCGATTTCGACGAACAGGTGCTGGCTGCCCGGCAGGCGGACGCGCTGGCGCGGGCGGGCGTGCCGCGGGTGGTGGAGGGCGGCTGACGCGTCCATTGTGTCATGCCGGCATGGAGGTGCCGACCGGCGAATTGATCCTGGCTCCGGGCTTGCCGATGCCGCCGGGCAGTCGAACATGTTATCATGTGTAGTGTTCGCGCTCCGGGTGGAAAAGGACCTGTCGCCATGACCCGCTCCGGTCAAATCCTGGCTATGATGGCACCTTTGGCGCTGGCGGCCTGTGTGGTTGCGCCACCCGCGGGTCCGACTGTGATGGCCATGCCGAAGCCCGGAGAGGATTTTTCCCGCTTCCAGGGGGTGGACGCCAACTGCCGCAATTTCGCCTCGGCACAGATCGGCAATACGACTCCCGCCGACGCGGCGACGCAAAGCGCGGTGGGAAGTGCCGTGGTCGGGACCGCGCTGGGCGCGGCGGCCGGGGCGGCGCTGGGCTCGGTGGGGGGCGCTGTCGGTGCCGGCGCGGCGATCGGTGGCGCGACCGGTCTGCTGGTGGGCAGTGCCGCGGGGGCGAACAATGCCTATGCCTCGGGCGCGTCTCTACAGTGGCGGTATGATGTCGCCTACTCGCAATGCATGGTCGCGTCCGGCTACACGGTGCAGCAGCCGGGGTATGCGCCGTCGGCCTACGGTGCGCCGGCCTATGGTTATGGGGCGCCGTTCACCGCCTATGCGGCGCCCTACCCCTATGGGTACGGCTACCCGGATTATTATGGCGGCGTCGTTGGCGGCGGCTACGGCGTGATTGTCGGCGGCTACGGCGGCGGATGGTATGGTGGCTATCCCGGCGGCTGGCGCGGCGGCTGGTATGGTGGATATCCGGGCGGCTGGCGCGGCGGCTGGGGTGGCGCCGGCTGGCATGGCGGCGGTGGCTGGCATGGCGGCGGTGGCTGGCACGGCGGTGGCGGCTGGGGCGGTGGCGGCGGGCACCACTGATCCGCCGAGCAGTTCAACGAAGAGGCTGGAGCGAATTTCGCGTCTGACTGTGTTGAAGTTGACTATGCCGGACCGGAATAGTCAGCAGGCACAGCGTGCCCGGCAATGGGTCTGGTATTTTCTGTCCAATAAAATCTCCCACGACGCCCACGGTTGGCATCCCGGTCGGCAAAACAGTCTGCTCATCCGCCGTGAGCCATTCATTGGTTGCGGCCTGGGATGCAGCTTCGGTTGCCGCGTCCACCATATTAATAAGCATGTCGTTACGGTTGAAATTGTCCGGAACAGAAGACCGACAGCGACCGAAAAACGAGCGTCTTTGCCCGTGCATGGCGCTGTTTTCGTCGGTTTTGAGGCTTTCTGTTCAGTAAACAGTCACGCTTTTGGTCAGTGGGCGAGTGGCAATTTTTTTTCGGCGTTTTCCCAGATCCCGTTTTCGGCCTCACGATTGCCGTCTCGGCCATCCTGCCTTCTATCTCCAGAGGCACCCGAGGGCGTGAGCCGAAGCACTCGGGTGCGGCGGGAAGCCCGCCCTGCCCTGCCCTGCACCCCGCCAAGGGGCGGAAAGGCCCGTTGACCCCGTTCCTTAAGAATTGGTGCTGAGGGCTCGCCAGCCGATGTCGTGCCGGCAGAACCCCTCCGGCCAGTCGATCGCCGCCATCGCCCGATAGGCGGCGTCGCGCGCCGCCCGCAGGTCGGCTCCGGTGGCACACACCGTCAGCACCCGCCCGCCGGTCGCCACCAGCCGCCCCTCCAGCAGCTGCGTGCCGGCATGGAACAGCTGCACCCCCGGCACCGCGGCGGCACGCTCCAGGCCCCGAATCTCCGTGCCCTTCACCGGATCGCCGGGATAGCCGCGCGCCGCCATCACCACGGCAACGGAGGCCTCGTCAGCCCAGCGCAGCGCGAAATGGGCGAGTTCGCCGTCGCAGGCCGCCTGCAATGCGGGCAGCAAATCCGATCGCAGCCGCAGCACCAACGCCTGGCATTCCGGATCGCCGAAGCGGGCGTTGAACTCGATCAGCTTCGGCCCCTCCGCCGTCATCATCAGCCCGGCGAACAGGACGCCGCGGAACGGCGTGCCCTGGCGCGCGAGTTCGGCCAAGGCGGGGTGGACAATGCGCTGCATCGCCACCTCGGCCAGCGCCGGAGACAGCGCGGGGGGCGGCGAATACGCGCCCATGCCGCCGGTGTTCGGCCCGGTGTCGCCCTCGCCCACCCGCTTGTGGTCCTGCGCGGCGCCCAATGGAACCGACGAAACACCGTCGCACAGGGCGAACAGGCTCACTTCCTCGCCGATCAGGCATTCCTCGATCACCACCGAGCGCCCGGCCTCGCCCAGCGCGTCCCGCTCCATGAAGGCGGCGATGGCATCCTCGGCCTCGGCGATGCTGGCGGCCACCACCACGCCCTTGCCGGCGGCCAGCCCGTCGGCTTTCACCACAATCGGGGCGCCGCGGCGGCGGACGAATTCCCGCGCCGCGTCGGCATCGTCGAAGCGCTCCCAAAGTGCCGTCGGGATGCCGGCGGCGTCGCAGATGTCCTTCGTGAAGCTCTTACTGCCTTCGATCCGCGCCGCCGCCGCCGACGGCCCGCAACAGGCGATGCCGGCCGCCCCCATGGCGTCGGTGATGCCGGCCACCAGCGGCGCCTCGGGCCCCGGCACCACCAGATCGACGGCGTTCCGGGTGGCGAACTGGACCAGCGAAAAAATATCGAGCACGCCGATCGGCACGTTCTCGGCCACCTCCGCGGTGCCGGCATTGCCCGGGGCGCACCAGAGTTTGGTCAGCAGCGGGCTGGCCGCCAGCGCCCAGCACAGCGCGTGCTCGCGCCCACCCGATCCGACCACCAGCACCCGCATCCCAGCGCCCTCCTTCAAGCGGCGCCGCCTGTAGCATAGGCTGGCGGCATGAGCGAAACGCGCACCGCCCCCGCCACCAACATCCCTGAATACACCGTCTCGGAGATTTCCGGCGCGGTGAAGCGCACCCTGGAAGGTACCTTCGGCCGCGTGCGGGTGCGCGGCGAGATCACCGAGCTCAAACGCTACCCGTCCGGCCACATCTATCTCTCGCTGAAGGACGAGGGCGGCAAGATCGCCGCGGTGGTGTGGAAATCCGCGGTGCCGCGGCTCGGGCTGGAACCGGAGAACGGCGTCGAAGTGATCGCCCAGGGGCGGATCACCGCCTATGGCGAGCGCTCGACCTATCAGCTGGTCATCGAGCGGCTGGAATATGCCGGCGCCGGCGCGCTGCTGGCGCGTATCGAGGCGCTGCGGCTGCGTCTGGCCGCCGAAGGGCTGTTCGATGCCGCCCGAAAACAGCCGATCCCGCTGCTGCCGCGGGTCGTCGGCGTGGTCACCAGCGAGCGCGGCGCGGTGATCCAGGACATCCGCACCACCATTCTCCGGCGCTTTCCCCGGCATATTCTGCTCTGGCCCGTTCCGGTGCAGGGCGAGGGCGCGGCTGTCCAGATCGCCGCCGCGATTGCCGGTTTCGATGCGCTGCCGGAAGGGGGACGGGTGCCGCGCCCCGATGTGCTGATCGTGGCGCGCGGCGGCGGCAGCCTGGAGGATCTGATGGCATTCAACGAAGAAGTGGTGGTGCGTGCCGTGGCCGCCTGCCGCATTCCGCTGATCTCCGCGGTCGGGCACGAAACCGACACCACGCTGATCGACTTCGCCGCCGACCGGCGCGCGCCCACCCCGACGGCGGCGGCCGAAATGGCGGTGCCAGCCCGCACCGAACTGGCCGCCGACATCGCCCAGAAAGCCGCGCGGCTGATCGGCGCGCTCAACCGGCTGACCCAGGAATTTCGCCTGCGCCTGCAACGCGCCGAGCGCGGACTGCCCGATCTGCCCGCCCTGGTCGGCACGGCGCGCCAGCGGCTGGACGACCGCGCCGCCCGGCTGCTGCTGGCGCTGCCGAACCTGGTGAAGGCGCGCCGCGCCGCGTTGGTGGATATCGAGCGGCACCTGCCCGCCCCCTGGCAGATCATCCAGGCGCGCCGCAACGCCATTGTCCTGTTGGCGCAGCGGCTGCGCGCGGGGCTGCAGCACGTGGCCGCCCAGCGCCGCGCCGGAGCGGCGCGCGTCACCCACCGGCTGACCGACGCGCCGCTGCGCGCGGCTCTGCGCGAGGCACGCTCGCGGCTGGACGGGGTGGCGGGACGGCTGGAGGCGGTGTCGCCCGCGGCGGTGCTGAAACGCGGATATGCGTTGATATTCGACCGCAAAGGCACCCCGGTTTCGCATGCCGCGACGGTGAAACCGGGGGCGGAGCTGCGGCTGCACTTTGCGGATGGCGATGTGCGGGCGGTGGCCGCCGCAAACGAGGCGAAGCGGCAGGGCAGCCTGCCGCTGTAGCCTGTCGAAACGCCTCCCTCAGGCCGCCGGCAGCCAGAGGGTGACAGTTGTTCCCTGTCCGGGCGCACTGGCGAGATCGAGCCTGCCGCCGCACCGGCGGGCGAAGCCGCGTGCCATGGACAGGCCGAGCCCGGTGCCCTGGCCACGCGGCTTGGTGGTAAAGAACGCCTCGCCGGCGCGGGCCAGGGAAGCCTGGTCCATGCCGTGGCCGTTGTCGATGATGGCGATGCGGACATAGCGGCGGGCCATCCGGCCGTCTGGCAGGCGCGGATCTGTCGCCTCGGCTTCCGTCACCACGATGCCGATCTCGCCGCCCTCCGGCATGGCGTCGCGGGCATTGACAACCAGATTGATCACCACCGTCTCGAACTCGGCCGGATGGCCGCGCGCGCGCAGCCCGGCGGCGGCGCCGAGGTCGAGGTGAAGCCGGTACGTCGGGCCGAGCGAGCGAGCGAGAAGTTCCCGCACGCCGCGCAGCGATGCGGCAACGTCGGTGTCGCCGCCGGGCTGATCGTCGCGGCGGGCGTAGTCGAGCATCCGGCGGGTCAACGCCATGCCGCGCTCGGCCACCCGCAGGATCAGCGCGCCGATGTCGTGCACCTCCTCGGCGGGCGGCGGCTCGCGGGCGGTGAGGGCTTCGGCGCTGATCAGGATGCTTTGCAGCAGGTTGTTGAAGTCGTGCGCCACGCCGGCGGCGAGCTGGCCGAGGGCCGCCACCTTCTCGGTCTGACGCTGGCGCGCTTCCAGTTCGGCCCGGGTCTGCGCTTCCGCCTGGCCCCGCTCCGCCGCGACAGTGCGGCGGACCAGTGACTCCCGCTCGGCGGCCAAGCGGTCCTGCACCTGCGCGGTCAGCAGCATCAGCCACGCCATCGCGGCCAGCGCCCCGATGGCCAGCGGGGTGACCTGTCGCAGCCAGGCTTGCCGGACCAGGTCGGGGTCGATGCTGTGGACGATCAGCAACGGGGAGTTGCCGGCGCGGCGCACTGCCAGCAGGCGGAAGCGGTCCAGCAACGAACCGCTGCGCATCACCTGGGCGGGGGCGCCGGCCTTGGTGGCGCGGGCCACCGCCAGGACGGGATCGTTCTGCTCCAGATGCTCACCGGGGCCAGCCACCTGGATGGGATAGCGCGCCAGGACGCGGCCGTCCTCGCGCATCAGCAGGAACCCGGTGGCAGCAGTCTCGGCCACCTCGGCGAAGAACCGTTCGAAATAGGCCGGCGCAAAGGCGGCGATGAGGACGCCACCATCGGCACGTCCGTCCGGCCCCCGGCGCGCTCGGGACAGATGCACGTGCATCTGTCCGGTGAAGCGGCCGGCGAGGAGCTCGCTGACATAGATCCGCCCGGCCACGGCGCCTGGCGGGAAGGCGCGGACGTAGTCGCGGTCGGACAGGCTCACCTCGCGCGACGGCTCGGGGATATCGCTGCTCACGGCCAGATGCCCGTCGGGGGCAACGATGCCGATGTCGCGGACCGTGGGGGTAGCCTCGCTGAGGCTGCGGATGAAGCGCCGCAGCGCCGGATCCAGGGTGATGTCGGCCCACGACATGCCCTCGATATGCGCTTCCAGCGCGGCGAGCACGGCGTTCTGGGTTTCCAGCATGCGCAATGTCTGCTCGTTCGTCATGCCGAGGATACGGACCATTTCCTCGGTTTTGCTGCGGACCAGACCGTTCCAGACCGACAGGCTGCCCAGGACGAGGGCGAGCGCCGGCAGGATGACCGAGCCGGCCCAGAGGAGCCGAAAGGCGCTGGTGGCGGCGTGACGGCGAACCGCGGCGAAGCGGCCGCGGCCGGATTTGTCACCCGGGGGAGCGCCCGCGTTCACCGGCGCAGCCATCCGGCATGGTTGGTCGCCGCGACGATCCGGGGTGGCCAGGCGCTGGGGTCGAACATGACGGCGGCAGAATAGCGCGATTGCGACCTGCCGTCGCCGCGGCCAAACCGGGCGCGGACATAAAAACGGCCCGGCGATTGCTCGCCGGGCCGCGCGCACACATGGTGCGGCTGAGTTGGGCGTTCCGGCCAGCATCCTAGATGCCGGGGGATCGCCTGGGGGAACTCATCGACGGCACCGTGTAGACCTGAGCCGGCACCGTTGTGTTCGGCAATCCGGGAGACATGGCGCCTGGTACTGCGACCTGCCTGCGGACCGGAAAGCCTTGCGTTTTGTTGGTCTGTCCTGTTCCTCAATCTGTTGGTGACCGGCGCCTTTGCGGCACTGCTGAGCGCTCTGCTCGGGCCGGTTTCGTTTGCTGAGGACGACTGTGGCGTATTGGAACGGGTCGCGCGTTGATCGAAATCAAATGGGTTGGGTTCCGAACGGTTTTGCCGGAGAGGTGTCAGGGACGGTTGACAGAAATACAGATCGGTACTATTTCCGACCTATTCTGAGGGAAATAAATTTATATCTCGAATTTTTCATGTAAGGCGGCGTCTTTATCCGACAAAATCAAAATAAAAATGCCACAAGGTTGTGAGTTATTATATTAATAATATATTTCATTGCTTACATTGCTGATTATTACGTTAGATTTCTTTATCTGAATTGCCTCCCGGTCTCTTATATGTGGCGGTGAAAGCCTGGGTGAAACCGCGGCGGACCGATCGTCGCGTCCTTCAGCCGCGCGGGGGGGCAAAAAAAGAGCGTCAATTCTGCATGACACTTCCGTCGGCACCACAACCGCACCGCGTGCCTCCCCGGCCGTTCCGCCCACCCATCCCCATCGGCCGCCCGGCGGTGGCCGGTTCGCGCGGACCTGCCCCGAAAGCAGAGCGCTTGGGCACCCCCGGGTTCAGGGCCAATCTGCCACCGGTCCGACACCGGAGGTGACGATGCCCACCGTTCCCGTAAAGCTGCTGACCGTGGTTGCCGAATCAGTGCTGGCCGACCGGCTGAGCCGCGCCATCCTGGCGGCGGGAGCGCTGGGCTATACCCTCACCCCTGCCAAGGGCGTTGGCGCGCGCAACCTGCGCTCCAAGACGCTTGGCGGCGATAACGTGCGCATCGAGGTCGTGGCTGTCGAACCGACGGCGCGGAAGCTGCTGCAGATGCTGGCGGACGAATGGTTTCCGCGCTGCGCGGTGGTGGCGTGGCTCTCGGATGTCGAGGTCGTGCGGGGGGAGAAATACGCCGGATCGCCCGCCTAGCAGCCGGCTGCACCGATGCGCCGCCGGGCCGCGTTGACATCCCCCTGGCACAGCCCCACTGGACGCCGCCGCGCGTGCGGACCGGATTGCGCGGCCAGGCACGCCGATGACGATCTCTTCCTGATCCCGTCGATTGTTTATCCGCTTCGAACAACCCGCCGAGCCAATCGGAGGGCGGCCACCGCAAGCAACGGCAGGCGGTAGAGCGCTTGCACCCTGACCGTAAACGGTCAGAGCGCTCTCGCTCTTTGTTTTATAGAGCAACTTTATCGGCCGGCCAGCGCCAGTCTGGCCGATGTTGCTCTGACAGTGCAATCTGGAATGAATTTGCCATGCCGGGCGGCCGACCCGCGCCTGTCATCGGCCATTACAGGCACCAGATACGGCCAAGCGACAGGTGGCGGAACCGCGATTGCATTCGCCGCTTGCACACCCAACTCTTGCGTATTCATTCCCCGTGCGGGTGAGTGAAGTTCATGACAATGCTGTCGATCGAGGTCCGTGCCATTTAGGATCGGCTAATCCGGCAGCCCCTTGCCCGGCGACAATTCCAGCCACATGGCGTTGAGGGCCGCGAAGGCACACGCGAAACCAAGCCCGAGAACCCACGCGAAATACCACATGACGCAGCAGGCTCCTTTCAGTAGACCGCACTGGTGTCGCGGGTAATGTCGGCTGAGGTCACGGGCCCGCGCAGAACCCGGTACACCCACGCCGTGTAGGCCAGCACGACCGGCAACAGCACGGCCGTGGCCGCCGTCATGATGCCCAGCGTCCTGCGGCTCGAGGAGGCATCCCACACCGTCAGACCGGCGGCCGGATCGAGCGAAGAGGGCAGCAGGAACGGGAACAGGCTGAAGCCGGCCGTGGTGATCACGCCGGCGATGGCGAGGCCGCTGCCGAGGAAGGCAAGCACCGGACGGCGCCCGCCGCGCGTCAGCATCACCGCAACCGCTATGCCCGCCACCGCAAGCACCGGGGCGGCGATCATCCACGGATGTTCGGCATAGTTCGCCAGCAGGCCCCCGGGAACACGCAGCACCTCCTTTCCGAGCGGATTGGACGGCCCGGCGACGCCACCGAACCGGCCGAGCGCATACCCGTCGAGGAACGCCACCCAGACGCCGCCGGCCAGGAACAGGCCGAGGAGAGACAACCCCGCCCCCACCCCGGCCCGCCGCGCCCGGTCGCGCACCGCGCCTTCCGTCTTGCAGACCAGCCAGGTGGCGCCGTGCTGGGTGATCATCGCCACACTGACCGCGCCGCATAGCAGGGCAAACGGGTTGAACAGGTCGGTCAGCGTGCCGGTATAGCTCAGCCGCAGCGTGTCATCGAACCGGAACGGCACCCCCTGCAGCACGTTGCCGAAAGCGACGCCAAACACCAGCGCCGGCACCAGCCCGCCCACGAACAACGCCCCGTCCCACAGGGCGCGCCAGGCCGGCAAGTCCAGCTTGCTGCGGAACTTGAAGCCCACCGGCCGCAGGATCAACGCCCACAGCAGCAGCAGCATCGCCAGGTAGAAGCCGGAAAACGCAGCCGCATACAGCGGCGGCCAGGCGGCGAAGATCGCCCCGCCGCCCAAAATCAGCCAGACCTGATTGCCTTCCCAGACCGGTCCGATCGTGTTGATGACCACCCGCCGCTCGATATCGCCGCGGCCGACGAAGGGCAGCAGGATGGCGGTGCCAAGATCGAATCCGTCCATCACGCCGATGCCGATCAGCAACACGCCGAGGACCGCCCACCACAGAAGCCGCAAGGTTTCATAGTCGAACATCGGCATCTCCCTATTCGGCCGCCCGCAGGGCGGCGGCAGCCGCTTGCGTCGGTGCCGGCGTGGGCGCAGCAGGGCCGCGGCGGATGGTACGCACCATCAAGAACAGCTCGACGATCAACAGCGCCGAGTAGAAAATCATGAAGCCAACCAGAGAAATCTGTACGTCGGCGGCGGGAATATCGGAAACCGACAGGAACGTCGGCAGCACGCCGTCGATCGTCCAGGGCTGGCGTCCGCCTTCGGCCACATACCAGCCGAGTTCGGCGGCGATCCAGGGCAGCGGCACACTGGCCACGCAGACCCGCAGCAGCCAGCGGTGCCGTTCAAGCTGGCGTGCGCTGGCCAGCGCGAACATGGCGCCGAACAGAACGATAAAAAAGAAGCCCAACCCCACCATGAAGCGGAAACCCCAGAACAGCGGCGTCACAGCGGGGACGGTGTCCCAGGCTGCGGCGTCGATCTGCTCGGAAGTCGCGGCGGCGATGTCCGGCGTATGGCGTTTCAGCAGCAGGGCGTAGCCGAGATCGCCGACATGTGCATCGAAGGCGGTGCGGGCCGTGGCGGCGCCGGGGTCGGCGCGCAGGATCTGCATGGCCTTATAGGCGACGATGCCGTTTTCAATCCGGGCGCGGTTCTGCGCCACCAGGTCCTTGATGCCGGCAACCTCGCCGTCGATGGAGCGGGTGGCAATCAGGCCGAGCAGATAGGGAATGCGGACCCGGTAGCGGGTGAACTCGCCGTGCTCGTCGGGCAGGGCGAACACGGTGAAGGGGGCGGGGGCGGGCTCGGTGTCCCACTCCGCCTCGATGGCGGCGATCTTCATGCGTTGGTTCTGGCCGGCGGTGTAGCCGCTTTCGTCGCCGAGCACGACCACCGACAGCGCCGAGGCGAGGCCGAAGCTGGCGGCCACCGTCATCGAGCGGATGGCCAGCCCGCGATGGCGGCCGGCGAGCAGATAGAACGCGCTGACCGACAGCACGAACATCGAACCGGTGACATAGCCGGCCGAGACGGTATGCACGAACTTCGCCTGTGCCACCGGATTGAACAGCACCGCGGCGAAGTCGGTGACCTCCATGCGCATGGTCTCGACGTTGAAGGCGCTGCCGACGGGATTCTGCATCCAGCCGTTGGCGACCAAGATCCACAAGGCGGACAGGTTCGACCCCAGTGCGACCAGGAAGGTGACCGCCAGATGCTGCACCCGCGACAGCCGTTCCCAGCCGAAGAAGAACAGGCCGACAAACGTCGCTTCCAGGAAGAACGCCATCAGCCCCTCGATGGCCAGCGGCGCCCCGAAAACATCGCCCACGTAATGGGAATAATACGCCCAGTTGGTGCCGAACTGGAATTCCATGGTGATGCCGGTGGCCACGCCCATGGCAAAATTGATGCCGAACAGGATGCCCCAGAATTTCGTCATGTCGCGCCAGATGGTGCGCCCGGTGGTGACGTAGATGCTCTCCATGATCACCAGGATCACCGAAAGTCCCAGCGTCAGCGGCACGAACAAAAAATGGTACAACGCGGTCATGCCGAATTGCAGCCGCGAGAGTTCGACGACATCCATGCGGATCACCGTGACAAGGAAAGATCTGGGGAAGGGGCACCGCCGGCGATTTGCGCGGCCAGGTCGGCAGGGTGGCGGTGCGCAGGCGAAAAGAACAGCAGATACAGCACGACCAGGGCAGCGAACTTCGCCACCAGCGCGATCGTGATCTCCTGGCGCAACCCGGCATACGGCTGCGAGTGCGTCATCGGCGCTCCGTGTCCGTCCGGCCGGCACGATCGCATTTTGCACGGGGATTTCCCACCGTTCAATCAGACGCATCCCCGGGCAGTCGGAGGAATCGGGCACGGCAAGGGGCCATGCTCCATCGGCGTTGGGGAAGTGTCCCTGCGTCCCGTCGGGCGTTGCCCCGAGCCCCACCCCGCGCCAAGCGCGCCTTCGGCGCCCCGCGCGAAGCCCTGGACCCAACAAGGGCCACAGACCCTTGGAACCCAGGCTTTTTTGACAGGTTGGTTGGGGGCAACGCGCATGCCGAAAGACAGCTCTTGAAACCATTTTGCGGCACGATATATCTTCAAGAGCGATATATCGCTGCCCGCAGGCGTGCACACGTCCGTTCTCCGACCCGCAACGCATCAGGAGCGTTTCATGACCGCGACTATTTGTCCCGACGCGGAAAACCAGCCGTCGCGCCGCGATTTCCTTACGCTGACCGCGGCCAGTGCCGCCGCCGTCGGCGCCGGCACGATCGGCTGGCCGCTGGTCGACAGCATGAATCCGTCCGGCGACGTGCTCGCGGTGTCGTCGATCGAAGTGGATCTGACCCCGGTCGAGCTCGGCCAGGGCATCATCGTCCTGTGGCGCGGCCAGCCGGTGTTCATCCGTCACCGCACCGAGGCCGAGATCAGGCTGGCCAGGGAGGTAGTGCCGGCCGACTTGCGCGACCCGGCCGCCGATGCCGACCGGGTGCTGCCGGGCCACGAGCAGTGGCTGGTGGTCAGCGCCATCTGCACGCATTTGGGCTGCGTGCCGGGCGGCAGCAAATCGAACCAGCCCCGCGGCGAGTTCGGCGGCTGGTTCTGCCCCTGCCACGGCAGCCAGTACGACACCGCCGGTCGCATCCGCAAAGGCCCCGCGCCGCGCAACCTTCCCCTCGTGCCATACGCCTTCCAGACCGCCACCAAGATCGTCATCGGCTGACCGGGGGGTCTTGCCTATGCCGGACGCGATATGCCTGCCGGGAGTGAGGAGACGCCCATGTCGCAACGAGACGTGCCGGAGGCTCCCGGCGTGCCGACGAGCTGGGACTGCTTCGGCTGCGGGCGCCGCGGCTGCGGCCGCGGCCAGGGCGCGGGCGGCGGGCGGGGGCGCGGGCGGATGTTCGACAACGGCGACATGCGTCTGGTGGTCATGCAGTTGCTGTCGGAACGCCCGCGCCACGGCTACGAAATCATCAAGGCGTTGGAGGAGCGTGTGGGCGGCGGCTACAGCCCCAGCCCCGGCGTGGTCTACCCTACGCTGACACTGCTCGAAGAACTCGGGCATGCCGCGGTGACCGATGAACGCGCCGGCCGCAGACTGTACACGCTCACCCAGGACGGGCACGCGGCGCTGGCGGTGAACCAGCGCGCGATCGCCGCGATTTTCGCCCGGCTCGAAAGCGAGGCCGCCTCGCGCGGCGGCCCGCCGCCGCAACTGGTGCGGGCGATGGAAAGCCTGATCACATCGGTGCGGCTGCGGCTGCAGGGCCAACCGGCGAGCGAGGCGCAGCTTCAGGCCATCACCGCGGCCATCGACGCGGCGGCACGTGCGGTTGACGACAGCTGATTGCCCCTTCATCTGCCCCTGTTGGCGGCATGCATCAGAAAAATTGATCGAACATATCGAAATCATGCGTTGGATTCTTGGGAGGCGAAGCCGGATCGTGCCCCCTCCGCCCCTGGAGCGCCCGCATGCCCGAGCCGATCGCCGTTGCCATTGCCCTGCCCGGACGGCCTCCGCCGGCCCCTATTCCGGTTTGGGCGCACAGCCCCATCCCCGGCCTGCTGCTGACCTGCGCCATTGCCGCTGCGGCCTATGCGGTGCGGCGGCTCCCCGGGGTGGGCAGTTTCAGCCCGATGATCATCGCCATCCTCCTCGGCACGGCGCTGCACAACACCATCGGCACGCCCACCCGCGCGCGCGCCGGCGTGGTGTTCAGCCTGAAGCGGCTGCTGCGGCTGGCCATCATCCTGCTCGGGCTGCAGTTGACCACGCAGCAGGTGGTGGCGGTCGGGGGCACTGGCATGGCGATCATCGTCGGCACGCTGCTCGCCACCTTCCTGGTCACCAAGGCGCTGGGGCGGGCCTTCGGTGTCGACCGGCGGCTGGCCGAGCTGATCGCCGCCGGCACCTCGATCTGCGGCGCCTCGGCGGTGATCGCGACCAACTCCGTCACCCGCGCGCCGGACGAGGACGTGGCCTATGCGGTGGCCAGCGTCACCGTGTTCGGCTCCGTCTCAATGTTTCTCTATCCCGCCCTGCCAGGCCTGCTGCACCTGGACGCGCATCATTTCGGCCTCTGGAGCGGCGCTTCCATTCACGAAATCGCCCAGGTGGTGGCGGCGACGTTCCAGGACGGGCGGGAGGCCGGCGAGTTCGGCACCATCGCCAAGCTGAGCCGGGTGATGCTGCTGGCGCCGCTGGTGCTCGGGCTCGGGGTGATCGCGACATGGCGGCCGGCGGCGGATGATGTCCAGCTGGTGCGCGCGCGGGCGCCGATGCCGTGGTTCGTGTTCGGCTTCATCGCCCTGATCGGGGTGAACAGCCTGGGCGTGGTGCCGCTGGAGGCCAAGCATATACTGGTGCCGGCCACCACCGTCCTGCTGACCATCGCGTTGGCAGCGATGGGGCTGGAGACCGATATCCGCAAGCTCAAGGCCCGCGGCCTGCGGCCGCTGGCGCTGGGGGCGGCGTCCTGGCTGTTCATTTCCGGCTTCAGCCTGGCGCTGATCGAGGTTCTGTATTGATGTGCGAATGACCCTCGACCAACTGCGCGTCTTCGTCGCGGTCGCCGAACGCCTGCACGTAACCCAGGCAGCGGCGGCGCTGAACATGACGCAGTCGGCGGCAAGCGCGGCGATCGCGGCGCTGGAGACCGGGCTTGCCACAAAACTGTTCGACCGGGTCGGCCGCGGCATCGCCCTGACCGAAGCCGGGCTTCTGCTGCTGCCGGAGGCGAAAGCGGTGCTGACCAGGCTGGCGCAGGCGGAGCAGGCGCTGGATGACCTGCAGGGGCTGCGGCGGGGACGTCTCGCGCTGCACGCCAGCCAGACCATCGCCGGCTACTGGCTGCCGCCGCTGATGCACCGGTTCCACCTGGCCTGGCCGCGGGTGGCTCTCTCCCTGGTCATCGGCAACTCCGCCCAGGTGGCGCGCGCCGTGCTGGAAGGCGACGCCGATCTGGGCTTCGTCGAAGGCGATGTCGAAGACCCGCTGCTGGCGCGGACTCCGCTTGCCGCCGACCGGCTCGTCCTCGTGGTCGGCGCGGCCCATCCCTGGGCGGCCCGCACGGGGCTGGAAGCTGCCGAATTGGGCGGGACAGGCTGGGTGCTGCGCGAGCGCGGCTCAGGGACACGGCAGGTCTTCGAGACAGCGCTTGCCGGGTTCGGCATCGATCCGCGGCGGCTCGATGTGCGCATGGAACTGCCGTCGAACGAGGCGGTCCGCGCGGCGGTGGAGGCGGGCGCCGGGGCGACGGTGATTTCGCGGCTGGTGGCGGCGGCTGGCATCGCATCGGGCTCGCTGGTGGAGCTGCCGCTGGCGTTTCCCGAGCGCTGCTTCACGGTATTGCGGCATGGCGACCGCCAGCGTTCCCGGGCGGAGACGGCGTTGCTGGGGCTGATTTCCGAGCGCCGATTTGCCCTGGACCGGCAAGGGCCAGAGGCCCTTGGACCCATTGTTGACCGGATCGGGCTAGAGTCCGCTTGACGCTGGGCGCGTGCATGGCGATGCACGCGCCCGGCCCCCGCAAACGGGGAACAGGAGACGGCAAGCCATGACAGCGCAGCACGACGCCCCCCCCATCCCCGCGACCCTGATCCCCGGCGACGGCATCGGCCCGGAAATCGTCAACTCCGTGGTCTACATCCTCGCCGCCCTCGGGGCGCCGTTCGACTGGGATGTGCAGCAGGGCGGGCTGGCCGGCATCGCCGCCTCCGGCGACCCGCTGCCGCAAGCCACGCTGGACAGCATCCATCGCACCCGGCTCGCCCTGAAGGGCCCGCTCACCACGCCGGTCGGCGGCGGATTCCGCTCGGTGAATGTGCGCCTGCGCGAGGAATTCGGGCTGTATGCCAACGTCCGCCCGGTCCGCACGATGGTGCCCGGCGGGCGCTTCGAAAATATCGACCTGGTGCTGGTGCGCGAGAACCTGGAAGGCCTTTACGTCGCCTTCGAGCACTATATCCCGGTCGGCAACGACCCGCAGGCGGTGGCGATTTCCTCGGGCGTGAACACCAAGGCCGGATCGCGGCGGATCGCGCAATACGCCTTCGAATACGCTGCAAGGCACGGACGCAAGAAAGTCACCATCGTTCACAAGGCGAACGTGCTGAAGGCGCTGACCGGCATCTTCCTGGACGCCGCCCGCGCGGTGGCGCGCGACTACGCCGATCAGGTGACCTGCGACGAACGTATCGTCGATGCCTGCGCCATGCAGCTCGTGCTGAACCCATGGCAGTTCGATGTCATTGTCACCACCAACCTGTTCGGCGACATCCTGTCCGACCAGATGGCCGGGCTGGTCGGCGGTCTGGGCATGGCCCCCGGCGCCAATATCGGCCCGGACGCGGCGATCTTCGAGGCGGTGCACGGCTCGGCCCCGGACATCGCCGGCCAGGGTATCGCCAATCCGCTCGCCCTTCTGCTCGCCGCCGTCATGATGCTGGACCACGCGGGGCGGGAAGACCTCGCCGCCCGCCTGCGGTCCGCGCTCGACCAGGTGCTCACCGAAGACAATATCCGTACCCGCGACCTGGGCGGGTCGGCCTCGACAAAAGAGTTCACGGCCGCGGTGGTGCGGCGGCTGGGATAACACGGGGCGGCCAAACGGGCATCCCTCCCGGGTTTGTGTCCTGGCACCCGGCGTTTCGCGGCGCCGCGAGGTTGCGGACCGGCAACGTTGGCCGCAGACTCCATCCCGCGCGCAGACGCCGGCCGCCTGCGGCGCGGGACAGAGGCGCCGGTCGGCGTCTGCCGGAAGCAAGGGAAGGCACGCGCATGCGTGTGTCGAACGGGCTGAGGGGGCGGTGGGTCGTATCGGCGCTGCGCATGGGCGTGCTGGTCTGCGCCGGTCTTCTGTGCCTCGGCGCAACCGACGGCACCCGCGCCAGGGAAAGCACCGCCGTCGTCGTCGCGCTGGACGGCGCCATCGGGCCGGCCACGTCCGCCTATGTGGTGCGCAGCCTGGACGCCGCCGCGCGCGAGCAGGCGGCGGTGGTTGTGCTGCGCCTGGACACGCCCGGCGGGCTGGACAGCGCCATGCGCGACATCATCCGTGCCATCCTCGCCTCTCCGGTGCCGGTGATCGGCTACGTCGCTCCGAGCGGCGCCCGTGCGGCCAGCGCCGGCACCTATATCCTGTATGCCAGTGCCCTCGCGGCAATGGCGCCCGGCACCAACCTCGGCGCCGCCACGCCGGTGTCGCTGTTCGGCGCCACACCCCTGCCCGGCGTGCCCGGCGAGGCCAAACCGCCGCCGCCATCCGACGCCGAACTGGCAAAAGTCACCAATGATTCCGCCGCCTATATCCGCAGCCTGGCGACGTTGCACGGCCGCAACGCCGACTGGGCCGAGCATGCCGTGCGCGAGGCAGTGAGCCTCTCCTACGAGGCGGCATTGCGCGAGCACGTCATCGATCTGGTGGCTTCCGACCTGCCGGACCTGCTGGCTTCGGCCGACGGCCGCACGGTGGTGGTCGCCGGCAAGCCGGTCCAACTGGCGACGCGAGATCTGTCCATCCGCAACATCGTGCCGGACCGGCGCGACCGGTTGCTGGCCATCCTGACCAACCCAAGCATCCTATATCTGCTGCTGCTGGCCGGCCTCGGCGGGATTGCCTTCGAGCTGTCCCATCCCGGGGTGTTCGCGCCCGGGGTGCTGGGCACCATCTGCCTGCTGCTCGGCGCCTATGGCCTGAACCTGCTGCCGATTGACTACGCCGGCGCGGCGCTGGCGCTGTTCGGCCTCGGGCTGATGGTCGCGGAGGCCTGGGTGCCGGCGTTCGGTGCGTTCGTGGTCGGCGGTGGCGCGGCGTTCCTGATCGGCTCGCTGATGATGTTCGAAAACCCGGTGTTCCGGCCGTCGCTGGCGGTGGTCATCGGCGCCACGCTGGGCAGCGCCGCCCTGTTCGGGGTGGTGCTGGCGGCGTTGCTGCGGGCACGGCGGCGGCCGGTGGTGAGCGGTGATGCGGTGCTGCTGGGCGCGACCGGGCGGATCACCAGCTGGCAGGGCAGCGAGGGCCAGGTGTTCGTGCAGGGCGCGTTCTGGAATGCGCGGGCGCACACGGAGCTGAAACCGGGGGCGGCGGTCCGGGTGACCGGCCGGAACGGGCTGCGCCTGATGGTCGAGGCGGTTTGAACCGGGCGGCATAGGCGCGCCCGCAGGAGGGTAGCATGGGCTTGTTCGATACCGGGAATTTGGCCGGCCTGCTGGTGGCCGTGGCGATCGTGCTTTTCCTCGGGGCGGCGGTGCGCATCCTGCGCGAGTACCAGCGCGCGGTGATGTTCACCCTCGGCCGTTTCACCGGGGTGAAAGGCCCCGGCCTGATCTTTGTCATTCCGTATGTCCAGCAAATGGTCCGCGTCGATCTGCGCACCGTCGTGCTCGACGTACCGAGCCAGGACGTGATCTCGCGCGACAACGTGTCGGTCAAGGTCAACGCCGTGCTGTATTTCCGCGTCGTCGACGCCGACCGCGCGGTGATCCAGGTGGAGAACTTCCTGATCGCCACCAGCCAGCTGGCGCAGACCACGCTGCGCTCCGTGCTCGGCAAGCACACGCTCGACGAAATGCTGGCCGAGCGCGACCGGCTCAACAGCGACATCCAGGAAATCCTGGACGCGCAGACCGAAACCTGGGGCATCAAGGTCACCAGCGTCGAGATCAAGCAGGTCGACCTGAACGAAACCATGGTCCGCGCCATCGGCCGCCAGGCCGAGGCCGAACGCCTGCGGCGGGCCAAGATCATCAATTCCGAGGGTGAGCAACAGGCGGCGGCGAAACTGACCGAAGCGGCCAAGCTGCTGGCGGCGACGCCGGGGGCGATGCAACTGCGCTACCTCGGCACGCTCAGCGAAATCGCCGGCGATAAGAATTCCACCATCGTGTTTCCTTTCCCGATCGATCTGGCACGGATGCTGGGCGCCACGGGTGACGGCGGCGTACGGACGGGGTAGGAAGGAAAGGGGCGTGCAGCGCGTCTTCGGGTGACGGGTCGGTGGACCCCTTGGCCCATTAACTCAGGTCAGCGGCGCCCCTAAACCAGCCGCATCTGCCGAACCGCCGCCGCGATAAAGCCGCGGAACAACGGATGCGGGTCGAACGGTTTTGATTTCAGTTCCGGATGGAACTGCACGCCCACGAACCAGGGATGCGCCGGGTATTCCACCATTTCCGGCAGCACGCCGTCAGGCGACATGCCGGAAAACCGCAAACCGGCAAGTTCCAGCCGTTCCTTGTAGCGAACATTCACCTCGTAGCGGTGGCGATGCCGTTCGGCGATGTCCCGCGCGCCGCCATAAATGTCGCTGACCAGCGAGCCGGGCGCCAGAACCGCCGGATAGGCGCCGAGCCGCATCGTGCCGCCCAGATCGCCGCCTTCGGCGCGGCGCTCGATTTCGTTGCCGCGCGCCCATTCGGTCAGCAGCCCGACCACCGGATCGTCGCAGTCTCCGAACTCGGTGGAAGACGCATGCGACAGGCCGGCCAAATGGCGGGCGCATTCGATCACCGCCATCTGCATGCCGAAGCAGATGCCGAAGAACGGCACCCGGCGTTCGCGGGCGAAGCGCACCGCCTCGATCATGCCCTCGGTGCCGCGTTCACCGAAGCCGCCGGGCACCAGGATGCCATGCACCCCTTCCAGCCGCGCCACCGTGTCGGGCTTTTCGAAGATGCCGGCGTCCATCCAGTCCAGCCTGACCCGCACGCGGTTGGCGATGCCGCCATGCGCGAGCGCTTCCGCCAGCGATTTGTAGCTGTCCAGCAGGTTTGTGTATTTGCCGACCACCGCGATCTTCACCTCGCCTTCCGGCGCGCGGACGGTCTCGACGATGCGCTGCCAGCGGGAGACATCCGGCTCGACATCGAAGGGAAAGCCGAAATGGCGCAGCACTTCCCGATCCATGCCCTCGGCGTGGTAGCTGACCGGCACCTGATAGATGGTATCGACATCCAGCGCCGCGATCACCGCCTCGGGACGAACGTTGCAGAACAGGGCGATCTTGCGGCGCTCGTTGTCCGGGATCGGCCGGTCGCAGCGACAGATCAGCATGTTGGCCTGGATGCCGACGTTCAGCAGTTCCTTCACCGAATGCTGGGTCGGCTTGGTCTTCAGCTCGCCGGCGGAGGGAATCCACGGCACCAGTGTCAGGTGGACGAACATCACCCGGCGTGATCCCAGTTCGTTGCCGAGCTGGCGGATGGCCTCGAGAAACGGCAGGCTCTCGATATCGCCGACCGTGCCGCCGATTTCGATCAAGGCGAAATCGGCCGGTCGCCCCTGCGTATCATCCAGGTCGCGGGTGATAGTCTCCTTGATGGCGTCGGTGATATGGGGAATCACCTGCACGGTGGCGCCGAGGTAGTCGCCGCGGCGCTCGCGGGCGATCACCTCGGAGTAAATGCGCCCGGTGGTGGCATTGTCCGAGCGGGAGGCATGCACGCCGGTGAAGCGCTCGTAATGGCCGAGGTCGAGGTCGGTCTCCGCGCCGTCGTCGGTCACGAACACCTCGCCGTGCTGCAGCGGGCTCATCGTGCCCGGATCGACATTGAGATAAGGGTCGAGCTTGCGCAGCCGCACGGTATAGCCGCGCGCCTGCAGCAGCGCGCCGAGAGCGGCCGATGCGATCCCTTTGCCGAGCGAGGAGACCACGCCGCCGGTGATGAACACAAACCGGGTCATGGGTGGCCAGTATAGCGATGCGGCGGAGTCGGCGGAAATGACCGGTCGGAGTCAGCGGCAAATGGGAGGCGTGCGCGCTGCGCACGCCTGGTTGTGCAAACCGGCCTCAGTTGGTCGGGACCGAGGGTGCGCCTGGGGCGGGCGCGGCCGGCGCGGGCTGGGCCGGAACAGGTGCGGCCGGGACCAGGGCGGCCGGCGGCGGAGACGCCGGCGCGGGCACGGACGGCGCCGGAGCAGGCTGGCTTTCGCCGGGGATGGGGCCGGCGGGCGCGGGCGGCGGGCTCGGCGCGGTGCTGCCGGCGGGCGGCGGCAGGTCGAGGATGGAGTGGCGCACCGTGGTGCCCTTGTTCAGCAGCGCCAGCACCAGCGAGAGGCCGAAGAACACGGCGGCCAGGATGGCGGTGGTGCGCGTGAGAAGATTGGCGGTGCCGCGCCCGCTCATGAACGAGCCCATGCCCTGGGAGGTGCCGATGCCCAGCCCGCCGCCCTCGCTGCGCTGGAGCAGCACCACGCCGATCAGGGCGATGGTGACGAACAGGTGGATGATGAGCAGAACGGTGGTCATGAAAATCCCCGGACAGGCAGGCGGCGCCTTCTAGCCGCAACGGGTGCGGTTGGAAAGCTTGCCTTGGCCGGCGCCGCCGGCCGCATCCGGTCAGGGCGGCGGCAGGCGCGCCAGCAGCACCGACGCCGCAGCGGGCGGGTCCAGGTCGAAATCCGCCGCCAGCACAAAGGCAAGTTCGTCCGGCGTGATCAGTATTTCCTCCTCCACCCGCCCGTCGGCGTGGCGGCGGGTCAGGCGCGTGTTGAATAGGCTGACGCGGACCTGCGGCGTCAGCCGCTCCATCAGCAGATTGTTGCGGAACAGCGAGGCCGGGTGGGTCGAGGTGAACCAGTTGGCGACCTCGTAGTCGATCGGCACCTGCGCCTCGGATGTGAAACAATACAGGTCCTCCCACGCCGCTCCAAGGCGCGCCTGCAGTGTCGTGCCGGTATCGGTTTGTACCAGCCGCAGCACCCCGGACGGCGTCGTCTGTTCGATGTCAGGGACAAGACGCAGCGGTGCCGCGACCAGATGGCCGCCGAACCCGACATCCGCCAGCCAGGTTCCATCGTCGAATTCGACCTTCAGCACCATATGCGTGCGCGGGCTGTGCGGCCGGTCCGGCGGCGCCCGCCAGACCACGCGGGCGGCCAGGCCGGTGACCGTGACGCCGAGCGCCTCCAGCGCCGCCTTGAGCAATGTGTTGTGCTCGAAGCAATAACCGCCGCGCCGGCTGCCGACCAGTTTGGCCTGCAGCGCGGCGAGATCGAGCAGCACCGGGCGGCCCAGCAGTGGATCGAGGTTCTCGAAGGGAATCGCCGCCGGGTGCAGCGCGTGCAGGGCGGCCAACGTGGTCGGCGTCGGCGTGCGCGGGCCGGTGTAGCCGATGCGGGCGAAATAGGCGTCGAGATCGATCATTGCGGTGCCCCGGGCGAAGCAATCGGTTCCAAGGGCCTCTCGGCCCTTGGCGGGTCCAGGGCAGAGCCCTGGCCTTATCTTCCTTTCCCTACGGCAACGCCGCTCCCTACGGCAACGCCGCTCCCTACGGCAACGCCGCCCCGGCAATCGCCAGAAAATCGCCCGCCACCAGGCTGGCCCCGCCCACCAGCGCCCCGCCCACCTCGGGCAGCGCCAGCAGCGCCGCCGCGTTGCCAGGCTTCACCGAGCCGCCATACAGAATGCGCACCCCCCGCCCCGCCTCGCCCAGATGCCGCAGCAGGGTGGCACGGATGAAACCGTGCATGGCGGCCACATCGGCCTCGGTCGGGGTGCGGCCGGTGCCGATCGCCCAGACCGGCTCATACGCCACCAAACCGGCGAAACCCGCGGGCAAAGATCCGAAAACCTGCGCCCCCACCACCGCTTCCTGCCGACCGGCCAGACGCTGGGCCTCAGTCTCGCCGACGCACACGATGGGCGCGAGCCCGGCAGAAACCGCGGCGGCGACCTTGGCGGCGACCAGCGCGTCGGTCTCACCATGATCGGTGCGGCGCTCCGAGTGACCAAGGATCACCCAGGACGCGCCGGCGTCGCGCAGCATGGCGGCCGAGACGTCGCCGGTATGCGCGCCGCTGCGCGCGCTGTGGCAGTCCTGACCGCCAACCGCGACCTGCGTGCCGGCGAGCAGATCGGCAACCGCGCGGATGGATGTCGCCGGCGGGCACAGCAGAAGATCGCTGCAGAGGCCCTCGGCGCCGGCCGCGACGGAGCCGGCCAGCGCCGCCGCCTCGGCCAGCAACCCGTTCATTTTCCAGTTCCCGGCGATGAGCTGACGCATTTCGCTCCCTTTCTGTGACGGCCTCGTGACGGCTGCCGCCGCTCCTACCGTAGGGAGATTGGCAAACCAAGGGGCGCGGACCTATGGTGCGGCGCTTTTCGCGTAGGATCCCACATGCTCGTCACCTTCCGCCGCGGCCTCAACACCTGGCCGGCACGCCTGCTGTTCATTTTTCTGGTGGTGATGTTCGTGGCCTGGGGTGTCGGCAGCGACATTCTGCGGCTGATCACCGGCGGCATGTCGCGAACCTCGGTCGCCACCGTGGGCGGCCGGAGCATCGAGATTCCCGAGTTGCAGGATGCTTACCGGCGCCAGCTCGCCCAGACCATGCGTATGTTCGGCGGCCATACCGAGCCGACGCCGGAGATCAAGCGCGGCGTCGCCGCACAGGCGCTGCAGCGGCTGATCGCCCAGACCGTGCTGACTGAAACCGCCGACGCGATGGGCCTGGTCGCCCCGGAGGCGGCGCTGCGTCAGGCGACGTTCCAGGTGCCCGCCTTCCGCGGCAGCAACGGCCAGTTCGACAAGACCGTGTTCGAGCAGGTGCTGCGCAACAACAACCTGACCGAGCAGCACTTCCTGTCATTGTTGCGCACCGACCTGCTGCAGCGGCAGTTGCTGGAGCCGCTGCGTGCCGGCGCCGTGTCGCCCGACGTGCTGACCCGCGAAATCTACGCCTTCCAGCAGGAGAAGCGCAGCGCCGACGCGGTGGAGTTGCTGTTCGCCGCGGCCCCGCCCCCGGCCGCGCCGACCGAGGCGCAGCTCACCCGGTGGTACGAGAATCACAAGGACAAATACGCCACCGCCGAGCTACGCCGGATCAAGGCGGTGATCCTTGCCCCCGAATCGCTGGCCGGCGACGTGGACGTGACCGAGGAGGACCTGCGCGGTGCCTATGAACAGGCACGCGCCAGCTTCAACACACCGGAAAAGCGCAGTGCCGAGGTGGTGCTGCTGTCCGACGAGGCGAAGGCGAAGGCGCTTGCAGGGCAGTGGCTGGCCGGCGCGGACTGGGCGAGCATCCAGGCTTTGGCCAGCAAGGAGGGCGGCACGGCGGTCGATTTGACCAACTCCACCCGCGAGCAGATCCCCTCGCCCGAACTGGCCGCGGCGGTGTTTGCCGCGATACCGGAGGTGGTCGGGCCGCCGGTGCCCACGGCGCTCGGCTGGTATGCGCTGAAAGTGACCAGGGTCACGCCGGGCACGGCGAAAACCATGGACGAAGCGCGCGACGAACTGCGCGCCCGGGTGATCGCCGAGAAAGCGGCCGACCTTCTGTACGACCGCGCCAACAAGGTCGGGGACCTGCTGGCCGGCGGCGTGTCGCTGGACAACATGCCTGGCGACCTCGGCCTGAAAGGCGTCACCGGCACGCTCGACGCGCAGGGCAACACCGCCTCCGGCCAACCGGCGCCCATTCCCGGCAGCGACGCCCTGCGGGACGCCATCGTCCAGGCCGCTTTCCAGGCGAAGCAGGGCGAGCCGCCACGGCTGGCCCAGGTGCCGCCCGAAGGCACCGCCCAGGCGTATTTCGCCCTGGTGGTGGAAGATATCACCCCGCCCGCCCCGAGGCCGTTCGACGAGGTCGCCGACCGGGTGCGCGCGGACTGGACTCAGGACGCCGTCCGCCACGGCCAGGAAGAAGCCGCGGCAAAGATCCTGGCAGCAGTGAAGGCCGGCCAGACATTGCCGGACGCCGCCGCCGGCCTGGCGGTCCGCCGGCTGCCGCCGGTCGGCCGCTCCGCCCCGGTCGAGGGGGTGCCGGCGCAGCTCGTCACCCCGCTGTTCGCCTTGAAGCAGGGCGAACCGACCATGGCCGAGACCGCCGACGGCTTCGTGGTGGCGGTGCTGCGCGAGGTGCAGACCCCGGATCCGGGCGCCGACCCGATCGGCTACGGCCAGATCCGCGACGGGCTGGCGCGGGCGATCGCCACCGACATGGAAAACGTCTTCGCCACCGCCTTGCGCGACCGCGCCACCCCGCATGTGAACCGTCAGGCGCTCGAGCAGCTCATTCAGCAGTCCGAGTGACTGCGACCAGCCCAGCACAGGGACCCAGACCGATGGACGCCTTCCCCGCCCCCGGCTTCGCCGCCTTCCGGCAGGACCACGAGCAGGGACACGGGCATCTGCTGTGGCGACGGGCGGTGGCGGACCTGGACACGCCGGTCGCTGTTTTCCTGAAGCTCGCGCACGGCAAGCCATACACGTTCCTGCTGGAAAGCGTGGAAGGCGGCGCCAGCCGCGGCCGCTATTCCATCATCGGCCTGCAGCCCGACCTGGTGTGGCGCTGCCGGGGCGGCCGGGCGGAGCTGAACCGGCACGCGCTGTCCGCCCCCTACGCCTTCGCCACCGACGAACGCCCGGCACTGGACAGCCTGCGCGCCGTGGTGGCCGAGTTGCGCCTGGAGGTGCCGGACGGCTTGCCGCCGATGTGCGGCGGGCTGATCGGCTACCTGGGCTACGACATGGTGCGGCTGATCGAGCGTCTGCCCGAAAAGAACCAGGCCAGCATCGACGTGCCGGACGCCTTGCTGGCACGCCCGACGCTGTATGCCATTTTCGACAACGTCACGGATCTGCTGACGCTGGCGGCCCCGGTCTATCCGCGCCCGGGCCTGTCGGCCGAGACGGCATGGAACGCGGCGCAGGCGACGCTCGACCAGGCTGAATCGGCGCTGGCCCGCCCGTTGCCGCTGGCCGCGCCGCCGGTGGCGCTGCCGCCGCTGGCCGAGCCCACCTCCAACTTCACCCGCGATGCCTTCGTCGCCGCGGTGGAGCGCGCGAAGGAATATATCCGCGCCGGCGATGCCTTCCAGATCGTGCCGAGCCAGCGGTTTTCCGTGCCCTTCGCGCTGCCGCCGTTTTCGCTGTATCGGGCGCTGCGCCGCATCAGCCCGGCGCCGTTTCTGTTCTTTCTCGATTTCGGCGGCTTCGCCGTCGTGGGCTCAAGCCCGGAGATCCTGGTGCGGCTGCGCGACGGCACGGTGACCATCCGTCCGCTCGCCGGCACGCGCCGGCGCGGGGCGACGCACGCCGAGGACCAGATCCTGGCCGCCGAATTGCTGGCCGACCCGAAGGAACGCGCCGAGCACCTGATGTTGCTCGACCTCGGCCGCAACGACGTGGGGCGGGTGGCGGAACTGGGCACCGTACGGGTAACCGAGAGTTTCGCCATCG
The DNA here is from genome assembly GCA_963804495.1 of uncultured Alphaproteobacteria bacterium. Taxonomy (GTDB): domain Bacteria; phylum Pseudomonadota; class Alphaproteobacteria; order Acetobacterales; family Acetobacteraceae; genus Rhodovastum. The sequence goes on from CAWDQN010000003.1 coordinate 279,994, forward strand.
AACGGTTCAGCCATGTGATGCACATCGCCTCCGACGTGCAGGGCACGCTGCGCGAGGGGCTGGACGCCATCGACGCGCTGGCGGCGGGCTTCCCTGCCGGCACCCTGACCGGGGCGCCCAAGGTGCGGGCGATGGAGATCATCGAGGAGCTGGAACCGACACGGCGGGGCATCTATGCCGGCTGCATCGGTTATTTCGCTGCCAACGGCACGATGGACACCTGCATCGGATTGCGCACGGCGGTGGTGAAGGACGGCACGATGTTCGTGCAGGCCGGCGCCGGTATTGTCGCCGATTCCGATCCTCAGGCCGAGTACGAGGAGACGCGGCAAAAATCGCAGTCTTTGCTGCGGGCGGCAGAGGAGGCGGTGCGGTTCGCTGCCGGAAAGGGAGTGTAGAAGCCGGGGGCTGCCCGGAACCCCTGACTTATTCCCCGGCTGGCTTCTGCGCCACCTGCACATTCTTCGCCGCCGCGACCGTGGCGCTGACCGGCCACAGCACGAACCCGCGCGCCGCCACCGTCGGCAGATAGGCGGCCAGCACGTCCATGGTGGCCGCCCGCGGGTGGCCGATGGCGATCACGTGGCCAGTGCGCCGGGCGGTCGCTTCCATGGCCGCGATCTGCGCCCTTATGGCGTTCGGGTCGGGCGAGTTGTCGAGGAACACGTCGCGCCCCAGCGCCGGCACGCCGGCCGCCTCGGCGCGGCGCAGGGCGACGCTGTGCGGAATGGTCAGGCTGTCGATGAACAGCAGGTTGCGGGCCTTCAACTCGCCCATCACGATGTCCATCAGCGGCACCGACAACGAGGCGACGCTGCCCTCGTGCTGGTTGAGCCCGACGGCATTGGGCAGCAGGTCGAGGCCGTGCCGCACATAGGCGAGGTTGGTCTCGGGCGGCAGCCAGGTGCGCATGGAATTGGGGCCGGGGTCGGTGCGGCCGAGCGCCTCCATGTTCATGTGCAACATGGTCTCGTGGCCATGCGCAGCACCGCTGGCCGCCTGTTCGGTGACGCCGGCCGCGTACGGCATCCACGACAGGGTGATCGGCGCGGGCAGATGGATGGCGCGGTCGGTCTGGATATGGCTGAGCCCCATGTCATCGATCATGATGGCGATGGTCGGCTTGCCCTCCGCAGGTGGCGCCGGCACGCCCAGGCGCTGCCAGGCCGGCAGCGCCTCGCCGGCAGGCGCCGGCGCGGGCAGCACGACAGGCTGGGGCGGCCCGGGAGGCTGGGGCGTCAGATCGGTCGGCGTCGCCGCACCGGCGTTGCCGGCGGCCATGACGAGGCCGAGCGCGAGGCAGGCTCCCCAGCGGCGACGCGGGGAGGACGGGGAGACAGGCTGGGGCATGGGAGCGTCCGTTCGCGGGACCAAGGCCTTCGATGCCGCAGCCCGGCCTTGCGCGTCAACCCGCTTCCCCCCCGGTCGTGCCCATCGCGCCACGCAATGTTGCCGATCCGCCACAGCATCCCCCACGGTGTGTTTTTCCGCTTCTGCGCAAGCCCCGCCCATGCGATGGAACAGCGGCATCCTTCACGCACGCCCGGGCACCGCGCGGGGCCCGGGCGACCGGATCGACCGGCACCACCACCGCCGCGCAGGACAGTACAATGATCCTGTTGATCGATAATTACGACAGCTTCACCTTCAATCTGGTTCATTTTCTGGGTGATGTGGGGGCGCGCTGCGAGGTGCGCCGCAATGATGCGCTGAGCGTGGACGAGGCGCTGGCGCTCGCCCCCGAGGCGATCGTGCTGTCGCCCGGCCCCTGCACGCCGACCGAGGCCGGCATCTGCCTCGACCTCATCGCCGCGGCGGCCGGCCGCATTCCGATCCTGGGCGTGTGCCTGGGCCATCAGGCCATCGGTCAGGCCTTTGGCGGCGAGGTGGTGCGCGCGCCGGTGCCGATGCATGGCAAGATCTCGCCGGTGCTGCACGACGGCAGCGACATTTTCTCCTCCGTGCCGAGCCCCTTCGAGGCCACCCGCTATCATAGCCTGATTGTGCGCCGCGACACGCTGCCGCCGGTGCTGGTGGAAACCGCGCGCACCGCCGACGGGCTGATCATGGGGCTGCGTCACCGCACCCTGCCGGTGTTCGGGGTGCAGTTCCATCCCGAGAGCATCGCCAGCCAGCACGGCCACCGCATCCTCGGCAATTTCCTGGCCATCGCCCGCGGCAGCAACACGCCCGCACGGGCCCAGGCCGCCTGAACGGGCGGAGCCGGACTTGTCCCTCAATCTCAAGACCTTCATCGCCCGCCTTGCGGTGGGCGAGACGCTGTCGGCCGAGGACTCCGAGGCGGCGTTCGGCGTGATCATGTCAGGCGAGGCGACGCCGGCGCAGATCGCCGGCCTGCTCATGGCCATGCGGGTGCGCGGCGAAACGGTGGCGGAAATCACCGGCGCGGTGCGCGCCATGCGGGCGCGCATGACAAAGGTGGAGGCGCCTGCCGGCGCGATCGACGTGTGCGGCACCGGCGGCGACAACGCCGGCACGCTGAACGTCTCCACCGCCGTGACCTTCGTGCTGGCCGGGCTGGAGGTGCCGGTCGCCAAGCACGGCAACCGGGCGCTGTCGTCGCGCACCGGCGGGGCCGACGTGCTGACCGAGCTCGGCGTGAACGTGGATGTGCCGCTCGATCGCCTGCCCGGCATCCTGCGCGCCGCACATTGCGCCTTCCTGTTCGCGCCGCGCCACCACGCGGCGCTGCGCCACGCCGCCGGGCCACGGGTGGAACTCGGCACGCGCACCATTTTCAATCTGCTCGGCCCGCTGGCCAACCCGGCGGAGGTTCGCCACCAGCTCACCGGCGTGTTCGATCCCGTCTGGGCGCGGCCGATGGTGGAAACCCTGGCCTCGCTGGGCACCGAAACCTGCTGGTTGGTGCATGGCCAGGGCTTGGACGAACTGACCATCGCCGGCGAGAACCAGGTGGTGGAATTGCGCGACGGCGCCATCCGCGCCTTCACCCTGGCCCCCGAAGACGCGGGGCTCGCGCGCGCTCCGGTCGCCGCCATCCGCGGCGGCGACGCGGCGGTGAATGCCGCCGCCATGGCGGCGTTGCTGCGCGGCGCCGGCGGACCATATCGGGATACGGTGCTGCTGAACGCCGCCGCCGGCCTGATCGTCGCCGGCCGGGTGGGGGAGTTGCGCGAAGGCATCGCCCTGGCCGCGGCGTCGCTGGACCGCGGCGCTGCGCTGGCCGCCCTGGAAACACTGCGACGGGAGACCGCATGACCGGGCCGACAAGCTTGACCGCCGGCGACGCGACCGAAAGCGACGTGCTGGGGCGCATCTGCGCCGAGACGCGCGCCGAACTGGAGCGCCGCCGCGCGGTGACCAACCTGGAGGCGATCCGCAGCCGCGCCGCCGCGCGGAGCGAACCGCCGCGCGGCTTCGGCGCCGCGCTGATGGAGGCGGCCGCCGCGCGCGGCTTCGGGCTGATTGCCGAAATCAAGAAGGCCTCGCCCTCGGGCGGGCTGATCCGCCCGGTGTTCGATCCGCCGGGGTTGGCGCGGGCCTACAAGGCCGGCGGCGCCACCTGCCTGTCGGTGCTGACCGACGAGAAGTTCTTCCAGGGCAGCATCGAGCACCTGAAGTCGGCCCGCGCCGCGGTCGATCTTCCAATTCTGCGCAAGGATTTCGTGCTGGACCCCTGGCAGGTCTACGAAAGCCGGGCGATCGGGGCGGATTGCATCCTGCTCATCCTCGCCGCCCTGACCGACGCGCAGGCGGTGGAGCTGGAGGGAGTGGCGCGTTCGCTCGACCTGGACGTGCTGGCCGAGGTGCACGACCGCCGCGAACTGGACCGGGCGCTCGGGTTGCAGACCAAGCTGATCGGTATCAATAATCGTAATCTCAAGACCTTGCAGACCGATCTTACGATTACGGAAGCGCTCGCCCCGCACGTCCCCCCGGACCGGTTCCTGATCGGCGAGAGCGGTCTGCGGACGCATGAGGACCTGAAGCGCCTGGCCGCCCTGGGGGTCGGCGCCTTTCTGGTGGGCGAGAGCCTGATGCGCCAGGACGATGTGACTTCGGCCACCCGGACGTTGCTGGGTGACGCCCGGCGCGAGGCCGGGTGAGCGGCGGCTTCACCCATTTCGACGCCTCCGGACAGGCCGCCATGGTCGACGTGGGCGGCAAGCCGGAAACCGAGCGTGAAGCGACCGCGCGCGCCCGGGTGGTGATGCGACCGGAGACGCTGGCGATGATCCGCGCCGGCAGCGCCGCCAAGGGCGACGTGCTCGGCGTCGCCCGGCTGGCCGGCATCATGGGCGCCAAACGCACCGCCGAGCTGATCCCGCTGTGCCATCCGCTGCCGGTGACCTCGGTGCGGGTGAATCTGGCACCCGAGGGCGAGGACGCGCTCGCCATCGAGGCGACGGTGAAAACCACCGGGCGCACCGGGGTGGAGATGGAGGCGCTGACCGCGGCCTCGGTGGCGGCGCTGACCGTGTATGACATGTGCAAGGCGGTGGACCGGGGCATGCGCATCGAGGCGTTGCGGGTGGTGGCCAAGTCGGGCGGCAAGTCCGGCGCCTTCGTGCAGGACTGACCCCGGATGATCGGCCCGCCTGATGATCGGATTTGACGAGGCGCGCGCCCGCATCCTGGCCCCGCTGCGCCCGACCAGCGCCGAGGTGGTGCCGCTGGCCGATGCCTGGGGGCGAGTGAGCGCGTCCGCCCTGGTCGCCCGCCTGACCCAGCCGCCGCATGATGTATCGGCGATGGATGGTTTTGCCCTGCGCGCCGCGGATGGCAGGCTTGGCGCGACCCTTGCGGTCGTCGGCAGCGCGCCGGCGGGGCATCCGTGGGCGGGCAGGCTCGGCGCCGGGGAGGCGCTGCGCATTTTCACCGGCAGCGTCATACCCGATGGCGCCGACGCCGTGCTGGCGCAGGAAGATGCCGTTTGCGCGGGCGACACCGTGACACTGACCGAGGCGGTGAAGCCCGGCCGCTGGATCCGCCGGGCCGGGCAGGATTTCACCCTTGGCAATACCCTGGTGGAGCCCGGCAAGCGATTGAATGCGCGGGATATCGGATTGCTGGCGGCGGGCAACCACCCCTGGGTGCCGGTGCACCGGCGGCCGCGCCTGGCCATTCTTGCCACCGGCGACGAGATCGCCCTGCCCGGCGAGCCGATACCGCCGGGCGGCATCGTCAGTTCGAATTCGCACGCCCTGGCCGCCCTGGTCCGGGCCTGTGGCGGCGCGCCGATGGTGCTGCCGGTGGCGCCGGACGATCACGCCTCGCTGGCGGCGGCGGCGGATGCGGCGCGCGGCATGGACATGCTGGTGACCACCGGGGGCGCGAGCGTGGGCGAGCACGACCTGGTGCGCTCGGCGCTGGGCGAGCGCGGCCTGCAGGTGGATTTCTGGACGGTCGCCATGCGCCCGGGCAAGCCATTGATCCATGGCAGCCTCGGCGGGGTGCCGGTGCTGGGGTTGCCCGGCAACCCGGTGTCGTCGCTGATTTGCGGCATCGCGTTCCTGCTGCCGGCGGTCGAGCGCCTGTCCGGCCTGGCCGGCGACGCCCCGCCGGTGGCGCCGGCTGTGCTGGGCGCATCGCTGCCGGCCAATGACGGCCGGACCGACCATCTGCGCGCCACCCTCGCCGTGCGCCCGGACGGAACATTGATGGCAACCGCCTTCGCCCGCCAGGACTCGGCCATGCTGCGCGTGCTGGCACAGGCGGATGCGCTCATCGTGCGCCCGCCGCACGCGCCGGCGCTGCCGGCGGGGGCGATGGTGTCGGTGATCCGGCTGGATACACTGGGATTGTAGCGGCATCGCCTGGTCCGCGGATTTTGCGGAGTCTGTCATTCACGCGCGCTTGACGCGGCCATCGGAACTTATGTAGAACATTCATTGAGTTGCCGCTTTGTTCCAGCAGCCGGGGCCAGTTCGCCGGCACATGGACGCCATAGGTTGGGAGTCACCTCCGCATGCTGACGCGCAAGCAGCACGAGCTGCTCACCTTCATCGACCGGCATCTCAAGGACACCGGATTTTCGCCGAGCTTCGAGGAGATGAAGGAGGCGCTGCAGCTCAAATCGAAATCGGGCATCCACCGGCTGATTTCGGCACTGGAGGAACGCGGCTTCCTGCGCCGCCGGCATCACCGGGCGCGGGCGCTGGAGGTCATGCGCCTGCCCGACGCGGCCACGCCGCATGTGATGGCGGAGCTGGCGCCGGCCGAACCGCCCGATTTCGGCGCGCCCCCCGGCTTCTCGCCCCCCGGCTTCTCGCCGCCCGGCTTCTCGCCGCCCGGCTTCTCGCCGCCCGGCTTCTCGCCGAACGTCATCCGCGGCGATTTCACCGCGCGGCTGCAGGGGGTGCGCGCGGCCAACGAGGCGGGGGCGGTTCAACTGCCGCTATATGGCCGCATCGCCGCCGGTCTGCCGATCGAGGCCTTGCGCGACAATGGCACCCATATCGATGTGCCGATGGCCATCCTCGGCGGCGGCGAACATTTCGCCTTGGAGGTGGCGGGCGAATCGATGATCGACGCCGGCATTCTCGACGGCGACACGGTCATCATCCGCAAGAGCGAGACGGCGGAGACCGGCGAGATCGTGGTGGCGCTGATTGACGATACCGAGGTGACGCTGAAGCGGCTGCGCCGGCGCGGCAAGTCGATCGCGCTGGAGCCGGCCAACACGGCCTTCGAGACGCGGATTTTCCCGGCCGACCGGGTGAAGGTGCAGGGACGGCTGGTGGCGCTGTTCCGGCGGTATTGAGGTGGGAGGTACGCATGCGTGCCGTGATTTTGCCGATGTTGATCTGCCTGGCACTGACCGCCTGTACCGCCGGGCAGGTGACGGGGTCGGCCTTCGCCAGCGCCAAGACCGCCTGCCGATTGAACCCGGCGCAGTGCACGATCCACGCGGACGCCGAGTAGCGGCCACCCGGCGGCGGCCACACGGCCAAGCCCCGCGCGTGACGAAACGCATATTTTCTAGGGCTCTGCCGGCAATTGCTCGGCCGGCGCCGGGACCAGGCCGGCGGGCAGCCGGTTGCGCGGCGTCGGGCGGGGCATCCAGACGCGCTCACCGCGCTCGGCCCGGTCCGACAGCACAACGGCGCCGCCGGGCTGCAGCCAGATCGCATGCGCCCCCTCGCGCCAGACCGAGAACCGGTCCACCACCGGCGGGGGCACTGCGCAAGTCAGATGCACCGGCTCCAGCGAGACCACCACCGCGGCCGCGCAGGCCGTTTCCGGCGGGTCTGCGCGAACCAGCAGCGCCACCGGGCCGTCGGGCCGGGGGGGCAGGTCACAGGGCGCAAGGCCGCAGCCGAGCGGCTGTACCAGCCGCGCCCGCCACAACACCTGCCAAGACTCGAGGGTGAAACGGGCCGCGCTGCCGGCGGTCTGGACAAACATGCCGTCGCCGGCGCGCAGGCCGACCATGCGCCCATCGGCCGACATCAGCAGGTCGGGCGGGCGGTCGAAACAAGGCGAGGCCAGCCCCAGGGCAACCAGCGCCCAACCCGCCAGCCGCACCCTGGTGCGCCACAGTCCCGCCCAGGCGAGGCCAAGAGCCAGCACCGCAAGCCCCCAGCCGGGCGTAGGCGGCACCATCACCGTGGCCGAAGGCCAGGCAGAAACCGTGCGCGCGACCCACAGCACCGCATCCACCCCCCAGCCCATCGGCACCAGGGCAACCGCCTCCGCCCCGGCCGGCATCAACACGAGGGACAACAGACCGGCCGGCATGACCAGCAGCGCCGTCAGCGGCACCGCCACCATATTGGCCAGCACGTTGTAAAGTTGGATCTGGCCGAAATGGGCGGCGGCGAAAGGCGCGGAAAACGTGCCGGCCAGCGCCGCCGTGATGGCGAGCGCCGCCACATTGCTGGCCAGCCGCCCGGCCAGCGTGCCCTCGCCGCGCAGGCGCAGCAGCCAGGGGCGCAGCGCCTCATAGCCGACGATCAGCGCCAGCACGGCGGAGAAACTCATCTGGAAGCTCACGCCCATGACCAGATGCGGCTCCAGCAGCACCAGCGCCGCCATCGCCAGCGCCAGCCCGCGCAGCGACAGCGCCCGCCGCCCCGCCAGCACGCCAAGGGTGAACAGGCAGGCCATGGCGAAACTGCGTTGCACCGGCACGTGCGCGCCGGTCAGCAGCATGTAGCAAGCCGCGGCCAGCAGCGCCGCCAGGGCGGCGATCTGCTTGGTCGGCCAGTGCAGCGCCGCCCACTCCCACACCGCCAGCGCCAGCCTGACGCCGCCGAACACCAACCCCATGACGATGCCGATATGCAGCCCGGCAATGGCCAGCAGATGGGCGAGGCCGGAATCGCGGAACGCCCGGCGGTCCGGCTCGGGGATGGCGCTGGTAGCGCCGGTGAGCATGGTGGCGGCAATGGCGGCGGTGCTGCCGGACAGGACCGCGCCGACGCGCGCCGTGATGGTCTCGCGCAGGCGTTGCAGCCGGCCCGCCCAGCGCGAAGGCACCGCCTCGGCCAGACGTGCGGCCGGGCCCAGGGCGGTGCCGAAGGCGCCGAAGCCTTCGTAGTAAGCGTCGCGCTGCAGGTCCCAGGCCCCGGGATAGGCGGGCGGCGCCGGAGGCATCAGCAGGGCGCGCACCCGCAGCACATCGCCGGTGGCGACCGGCGCGGTGTCATTGCCGCGCAGGCGAATGCGCAGGAGCCGGGCGAGCGGGGCGCCGCCGTCCAGCCGCGCGCCCTCCAGCGTCACCCTTCGGCCTTCCGGCAGCCTCTCGACGGCGCGCACCGTGCCCTCCGCCACGGCGGCGCGGGCGGGCACCTCCATCAGCGGCGGGGCGCGCCAGGTGGCGCGTTCAGCCGCGGCGAACCCAAGTGCGGCGGCGAACACCGCGGCAGCCAGCGCCCGCGGCAGCCGGCAGGGCCACGCCACCACCAAGGCGGTCAGCGCCGTCAGCAGCAGCGCGGGCGCCGACCAGGGCGGCGGATCGCTGCGCCAGGTGAAAAAAATCACCGCACCGGCCGTCATCAGCACCGGCAGCCAGAGAAAGAAACGGCCCTGCTCGGCATCGGCCCAGGCGCCGAACCGTTCCCGGGCCGCGCCGGCCCAGGCCGGCCGGGCGATCACCGTGACGGCGCAACGTTGCATGCGCGTCACGCTACGCCGGCACGCCGCCTGCCGTCATGTGTGCTAGAAGCGCGCCCCGCCGCCCGGCCCCCTTTGCCCGGAACCCCAGCGATGACCGTCCGCACCCGCTTTGCCCCTTCGCCCACCGGCCTGCTGCACATCGGCGGCGCCCGCACGGCGCTGTTCAATTATCTGTTCGCCCGCCATAGCGGCGGAAAATTCCTGCTGCGCATTGAAGACACCGACCGCGCACGCAGCACGCCCGAGGCAACCCAGGTCATCCTCGACGGCCTCGCCTGGCTCGGTCTTGAGCCCGACGAGCCGACGGTGTTCCAGTCCACCCGGCAGGCGCGTCACGCCGAGGTGGCACGGCAGATGCTCGCCGCCGGCCGGGCCTATCGCTGTTTCCTGACCGCGGCCGAGCTGGAGCGCATGCGCGAGCAGGCCCGCGCCGAGGGGCGCGGCCTGCGCATCGACAGCCCCTGGCGCGACCGCGACCCGGCCGAAGCGCCGGAAGGCGCGCCCTTCGTCATTCGCCTGCGCGCCCCGCGCGAGGGCGAGACGGTGGTGCACGACCTGGTTCAAGGCGAGGTGCGGGTGGGCAACGCCGAGCTGGATGACATGATCATCCTGCGCAGCGATGGCACGCCCACCTACCTGCATGCGGTGGTGGTGGACGACCACGACATGGCGATCACCCATGTCATCCGCGGCGACGATCACCTCACGAACACATTCCGGCAGGTGCAGGTGTACGACGCCATGGGATGGCACAAGCCGCGGTTTGGCCATGTGCCGCTGATCCACGGCGCCGACGGGGCGAAACTGTCCAAGCGCCACGGCGCCCAATCGGTGACCGAATTCCGCGCCATGGGTTATCTGCCCGAGGGGCTGTGCAACTACCTGCTGCGCCTGGGCTGGGGGCACGGTGACGCCGAAATTCTCTCCCGCAATGAGGCGATCGCGCTGTTCGACCTCGACGGCGTCGGCCGTGCCGCGAGCCGGATGGATTATGCCAAGCTGGCGCATGTGAACGGCGTGTGGCTGCGGGCCGCAGACGATGACCGGCTGACGCATGAGGTGCTGGAGCGCCTCGCGCACCGGCCGGGGCTGGCGCTTGGGAGCGACGCCGCGCACCGCATCCGGACGCTGATGCCGCAGTTGAAAGATCGTGCAAAGACACTTATAGAACTCACTGATACTGCAGTTTTTCTTGTCCATCCCCCGCCTCTGCCGATGGAACCCAAGGCGGCGGCTCTGCTCAGCGCCGAGAACCGGTTGATGTTGCGCGACGTAGCGGCCGCGCTGGCGGAGACGGATTTTTCGCCGCAAGCCGTGGACGCCGCGCTGCGCGTCTATGCCGAGCGGACCGGGCGCAAACTGGGGAGCGTCGCGCAGCCGCTGCGGGCGGCGCTGACCGGGAGCACGGTGAGCCCGGGGATCGATGCGGTATTGGTGGCGTTGGGTCGCGCGGAGGCGCTGGCGCGGATCGAGGCGGCGGCAAGATAAGAAAGGCCAGGGCTCTACTCTGGACCCCACTCGTTCAGACAGGAAAAAAATAATGGGTTCCAAGGGCCTCTCGGCCCTTGGCGGGGTCCAGGGGCGGAGCCCCTGGCCTTCCTTGCGTGCGCTGTCTAACGTCCGCCGCGAAACGTTGCCGGAACCCGCCCTTTGAACAAGCCGCCCCGCAACCTGCTGCAGATCGAGGGCCTGTACCCCCCGCAGATCGCCACCATGCTGGACCTGGCGGAGAGCTATGTGCTGCTGAACCGCTCCGGCAAAACCCAGCGCGACCTGTTGCGCGGGCGCACCCTGATCAATCTTTTTTTCGAAGATTTAACCCGTACCCGCACCAGCTTCGAGCTGGCCGGCAAGCGGCTGGGCGCCGATGTGATCAACATGTCGGTCTCGACCAGCAGCGTGAACAAGGGCGAGACCCTGCTGGACACGGCGGCGACGCTGAACGCCATGCATTGCGATCTGCTGGTGGTGCGGCACGACCAGTCCGGCGCGCCGGCGCTGCTGGCGCAGAAAGTGGATGCGGCGGTGATCAACGCCGGCGACGGCACCCATGAGCACCCGACCCAGGCGCTGCTCGATGCGCTGACCATCCGCCGCCGGCGCGGCCGGCTGGAGGGGCTGGTGGTGGCGATCTGCGGCGATGTCCTGCACAGCCGGGTGGCGCGGTCGAACATTCATTTGCTCACCACCATGGGCAGCCAGGTACGGGTGATCGGCCCGCCGACGCTGATCCCGCCCGAAGCCGAACGCCTGGGGGTGGACGTGTTCCACGACATGAAGGCGGGGCTGGCGGGGGCCGATATCGTCATGGCGCTGCGACTGCAGAAGGAACGCATGGCGCGCGGGCTGGTGCCTAGCGCGCGCGAGTTCTTTCGTTTTTACGGTCTGGACGCCACCAAGCTCGCCTGGGCGAAGCCGGACGCCCTGGTCATGCATCCCGGCCCAATGAACCGCGGCGTCGAGATCGACAGCGAAGTGGCCGACGACCCGGCACGCAGCGTTATTCGCGAGCAGGTGGAAATGGGGGTCGCGGTGCGCATGGCGGTGCTGGACATCCTGTCGCGCCGGTCGCGCCGCAATGACTGACACGCTGATTATCAACGTTCGCCTGCTCGATTCGGCGTCCGGGCTCGACCAGCCCGGCGGGTTGCTGATTCGCGACGGCAGGATTGCCGATGCCGGCGCCGGGCTGGGCCGGCCGGACGGGGCCGGCGTCGTGGATGGCGGTGGGGCGGTGCTCTGCCCGGGGCTGGTGGATATGCGCGCCGCCCTTGGCGAGCCCGGGTTCGAGTACCGTGAAACCATCGCCTCGGCCGCCGAGGCCGCCGCCGGCGGCGGCATCACCACCCTCGCCGCCCTGCCCGACACCGCCCCGGCGATCGACGACCCGGCGCTGGTGCACCTGCTGGTGGCACGCGGGGCCGAGACCGGCAGTCTGGATATCCTGCCCTATGGCGCCGTCACCCGCGGCTGCCGCGGCGAGGAAATGGCCGAGCTCGGCCTGCTGCGCGAAGCCGGGGCGGTGGCGTTCACCGATGGCGCGCGGGCGATCGGGCCGGCGCGGCTGATGGCGCTCGCCCTGACCTACGCCCGCGGCTTCGGCGGGCGGATTGTACAGCACCCGGAGGAACCGAGCCTCGCCGAGGGCGGTGCCGCCACCAGCGGCGAGCTGGCGACCCGGCTTGGCCTGCCCGGCATCCCGGCGGAGGCCGAGGCGATCATGGTGGCGCGCGACATCGGGCTGGCGAAGCTGACCGGCGGTGCGGTACATTTCGCCCATGTCTCGACAGCAGAGGCGCTGGAGTTGATCCGCCGCGCCAAGGACCAGGGATTGTCCGTGACCTGCGACACCGCGCCCCCCTATTTCGACCTGAACGAGACGGCGATCGGCAATTTCCGGAGCTATGCCAAGCTGTCGCCGCCGCTGCGCAGCGAGGCCGATCGCCTGGCCGTGGCCGCCGCGCTGGCGGACGGCACCATCGACGCCGTCGCCAGCGACCACCAGCCGCGCGATGCCGACGACAAGCGCCAGCCCTTTGCCCAGGCCTCGGCCGGCGGCATCGGGTTGGCGACGCTGCTGGCGGTGACACTGGCGCAGGTGCATGGCGGCGGGCTGGACCTCGCCCGCGCCATCGCGCTGCTGACGGTGCGCCCGGCGCGGCTGCTGGGCAGCCCGGCCGGCACGCTGGCGCGCGGGGCGGCGGCCGATCTCTGCCTGTTCCACCCGGAACGGGTATGGCGTGTCGCGGCCGGCGAGTTGCCGGGCAAGGCGCAGAACACGCCGTTCGACGGGCGGGCGCTGGAAGGGCGCGTGCTTGCCACCTGGAAAAACGGGCGCCTTGTGTTCGGCGCAGCAGAGGCAACGGCATGACTGACACGCACGGCACTGGCCACGACATGACGCACGACTCTGGTCACGACTCTGGTCACGGCTCCGGACATGGGGCCGGGCACGACCATGGCCACGGCGACGGGCACGACGATGGCCATGGCGGCGGGCATGATCATGGGCACGGCGCCGCGCATCCCCCCCCGCGGGCGAAAGAGCCCGGCACGCGCCACAGCGCCCAGCATACCGCGCATGCCAGACAACCGGCCCGCCCGGGTGGCGCCTCGCTGGCCGGATGGGCGCGGGGCGTGGCGGTGGTGAGCATCCTGACGGTTGTGCTGTTGCCGTTCTTCCTGGTGATCTACCGGCTGACGCTGTTCGGGGCCGTGCCCCACGATGGCAATGCCCCATTCCTTCTCGGTCTGCTGGGCCTGCCGGGCGGGGCGATCCCGCCGTCGCCGGCCGGCTATCGGGCGCTGTCCGTGCTGGCGGCGGCGCCGTTGTATTTTCTGCTGCCGCCGTTGCCGGTCGCCGGCGCGCCTGCCGGCCTGTCGGCCGATTTCGTCCAGGCCACCGCCGCGCTGGCGTTGCTGTCCCAGATCTGCGTGGTCGGCACGCTGTATGCGACCTACCGGCTGGCGCGCGATCGCGCCGGGCAGGATGCCGGCAGCGCCCTGCTGGCCGCCGCGTTGATCTTCGTGCTGTCCTGGTACAGCCAGTTCTTCGGGCTCGACCCGCTGGCGATCCTGCTGATCACGCTCGGACTTTACCTGGTCCGCAATGTCTATGGCTTCGCCCTGCTGCTGCTGTCGGCGCCGATCATCAACGAGACAATCGCCATCGTCTTCGCCCTGTGGCTGACCTTCCGCTGCGCCACCTCAGCGACTGACCGTGCCGCGATGGGGCTGCAATGGACGACCGCGATGGCGGCGCTGCTGCTCTACGCCGGGCTGCTCGCGTTCGGCCATTTGCCGGGCAACGGCCCGTATCTGGCGCCGGACCAGTATATGGACACGCTGCGCGGCAACCTCGCTGACCAGGCGACCCTGCCCGGCCTGTTGCTGAATGTGCTGCCGACCACCCTGCTGCTGACGCTCGGGCTGATCGGCCATTTCGGCTGGCGCCGGCGGCCGATGCACATGCTGCCATGGGGCGGTCTGTTCCGCCCGGTCGATCTGCTGGTGATCCCGGCCATGGTGGGCGTGGCCGCCGGGTTGGAACTGGGTCTTGGCGAGCCGTTTCAGCCCGGGCGCATGGTCATGCACGCGGCGCCGCTGTTCGTGGTGCCGGCGGCGGCGGCGGTGTTCCACCGGCTCGCCGGCAGGCCGGCGGCGGAGCCTCACGCGTCATGACGCTGTTGCTGCTCGCTCTGGCGGGCTACCTGCTGGGCTCGGTGCCGTTCGGCCTGCTGCTGACCCGGCTGGCAGGCCTGGGCGACATCCGCCAGATCGGCTCGGGCAACATCGGCGCCACCAATGTGCTGCGCACCGGCCGCAAGGGGCTCGCCGCGGCGACGCTGGCGCTGGACACGGTGAAGGGCGCGGCTGCGGTGCTGATCGGCGCCTCCCTTTCCGGCGATGAGGGTATTCTCGCGGCCGGGCTGGGCGCCATCATCGGCCACCTGTTTCCGGTCTGGCTCGGCTTCAAGGGCGGCAAGGGGGTGGCGACCGGTCTGGGCGTGCTGCTTGCGGCCGCGCCGCCGGTCGGGCTCGCCGCCGGCCTGGTGTGGCTCGGCACCGCGCTGATCACCCGCATGTCCTCGGCCAGCGCGCTCGCCGCCTGCGTTGCCGCTCCGGTGATCGGCGCGTTGCTTGGCACGAAGCTGCCGGTCGAGGCGCTGGTGATGGTCACCGCCGCCCTGATCGTCGGCCGCCACCACGCCAATATCCGCCGCCTGCTGGCCGGCACCGAGCCCCGCATTGGCGGGGGTAAATGAGCGAAGACATCGACCGGATTCGCCTCGCCCGCACCGACGGGGTCGGCCCGGTCACCTACCGCCGGCTGCTGCGAAGCTACGGCAGCGCCGCCGCCTGTCTCGATGCCCTGCCCGCCCTGGCGCGCGCCGGCGGCCGCCAGACCGGCCCGTCCATCCCCAGCCGGGACGACGCCGAACGCGAACTGGAACAGGCCGGCCGCGCCCGCGCCGCTTTGCTGTTCATCGATACTCCCGGTTATCCGAGCCTGCTTGCCCTGCTTGCGGATGCGCCGCCGGTACTGGCCGTGCAGGGGCGCCCGGACGTATTGGACCGGCGCTCGGTGGCCATGGTGGGCAGTCGTAACGCCTCGGCCAACGGCCAGCGGCTGGCGGAAGCGATGGCGGAGGATCTGGCCGCCGCGGGGCTGGTGGTGGTGTCAGGGCTGGCGCGCGGCATCGACGCGGCGGCGCATGAAGGGGCGCTGCGGGCCGGCGCGACGGTGGCCTGCGTCGCCGGTGGCATCGACGTGCCTTATCCACCGGAACACGCCGGTTTGCAGGCGCGCATCGCCCGCGGCGGCGCGGTGGTGGCCGAGGCGCCGCCCGGCACGGCGCCGCAGGCGCGCCATTTTCCCCGCCGCAACCGCATTATCGCCGGGCTGTCGCTCGGCGTCGTGGTGGTCGAGGCGGCGCTGCGCTCGGGCAGTCTGATCACCGCGCGGCATGCGCAGGAGGCCGGGCGGGAGGTCTTCGCCGTACCGGGCTCGCCGCTCGACCCGCGCAGCCGGGGTGCCAATGATTTGATCCGCCAGGGCGCCCGTCTGGCGGAGACGGCGGCTGACGTGCTGGAGGACCTACCCGAGCACCCTGGCGAGGCGCTGGGGCGCGGCCCGCAATTCCCCCTGCGGCGCGGCCTGCGGCAGGATCCGACGGAAGCGCCGGACCCGCCGGAGGACCCGAGCTCGGCCGGGCACGGGCGCGACCAGATCGTTGCCCTGTTGGGGCCTTCCCCGACCCCGGTTGACGACCTTATCCGCCGCTCGCGCCTATCGCCGGGCAGCGTGATGGCGGTGCTGCTGATGCTGGAAGTGGCCGGCCGGGTGGAAATGCAGCCCGGGAACATGGTTGCATTGCTGGCCGATCCCGGTCATTAGGCGCGACCCGCACGCCGCCGCCCCCCCCGAGAACAGGATCGCATGACGGACGTCGTCGTCGTCGAATCGCCTGCCAAGGCGAAGACCATCAACAAATACCTGGGCAGCAAGTTCACCGTGCTGGCCAGCTTCGGACACGTGCGCGACCTGCCGCCCAAGGACGGCAGCGTGCGTCCGGACAACGACTTCGAAATGGACTGGGAGGCCGACGACCGCGGCGCCAGGCAGGTCGCCGCCATCGCCAAGGCGCTCAAGGGGGCGCGTACCCTTTATCTGGCGACCGACCCCGACCGCGAGGGCGAGGCGATCAGCTGGCATGTGCGCGCCATGCTGGACGCCCAGCGCGCGCTCAAGGGCGTCGAGGTGCGGCGGATCACCTTCAACGAAATCACCCGCAACGCCATCCGCTACGCGGTCGAGCACCCGCGCGACCTCGACCAGCCGCTGATCGAGGCCTATCTGGCGCGCCGGGCGTTGGATTATCTGGTGGGGTTCACCCTGTCGCCGGTGCTCTGGCGCAAGCTGCCGGGCAGCCGCAGCGCCGGACGGGTGCAGTCGGTGGCCCTGCGCCTGATCTGCGAGCGCGAGGCCGAAATCGAGGCTTTTCGCGCGCGCGAATACTGGACCGTCGAAGCGGCGTTCCTGACGCCCGCCGAGGCGCCGTTCACGGCGCGGCTGACCCATCTCGATGGGAAAAAGCTCGAACAGTTCGACCTCGCAAACGAGGCCGCGGCGCTGCGGGCGAAGGCGGCCGTGGAAGCCGGCACGTTCAGCGTCGCCTCGGTCGAGCGCAAACGGGTCAAGCGCAACCCGCCGGCACCGTTCACCACCTCGACCCTGCAGCAGGAAGCCTCGCGCAAGCTCGGCTTCGGCGCCCAGCAAACCATGCGGCTGGCGCAGCAACTGTACGAGGGCACCGATATCGACGGCGACACCGTCGGCCTGATCACCTACATGCGCACCGACGGCGTGCAGATGGCGCGCGAGGCGATCGCGGCGATCCGTGAGCATGTGCAGGGCGCCTACGGGCCGAATTATCTGCCCGCCGCGCCGCGCGAATACACCAGCCGCGCCAAGAATGCACAGGAAGCGCACGAGGCGATCCGGCCGACCGATGTGGCGCGCACGCCCGACAGCGTGGCCATGCACCTGACCCCCGACCAGCGGCGCCTGTATGAGCTGGTGTGGAAGCGGGCGGTGGCCAGCCAGATGCAGTCGGCCGAGTTCGACCAGGTCGCGGTGGACGTGGCCGATGCGAAGCCCGACGGGCCGCGGCTGCGTGCCACCGGCTCGATCATGGCCTTCGACGGGTTCCTGAAACTCTATCGCGAGGACCAGGACGACGTGCCGGGCGAGGCCGGTGCCGACGACACCGACCGCATGCTGCCGCCGATGCGCGAGCGCGACCGGTTGCGGCATGCCCCCAACGGCGCCTGGGTCACCGCCGAGCAACACTTCACCCAGCCGCCGCCGCGCTATTCGGAAGCCAGCCTGGTGAAGAAAATGGAGGAGCTGGGCATCGGCCGGCCTTCCACCTACGCCTCGATTCTGTCGGTGCTGCAGGACCGCAACTATGTGCGGCTCGACCGCAAGCGCTTCATTCCGGAGGACCGCGGCCGGCTGGTCACCGCCTTTCTCGTCAGTTTCTTCAACCGCTACGTCGATACCGGCTTCACCGCTAGTCTGGAGGAGCAGCTCGACGACATCTCCGACGGGCGGGCGGACTGGCGGGCGGTGATGCGGGCCTTCTGGGAGGAGTTTTCCCGGGTTGTCGAGCAGACCCGCGATCTGAAAATCGGCAACGTCATCACCGCGCTGGATCGCGACCTCGGCGAGCATTTCTTTCCGCCGCGCGACGACGGCACCGACCCGCGCACCTGCCCGGCCTGCGGCGCCGGGCGGCTCGGCCTGAAGCTCGGACGGCATGGAAGCTTCATCGGCTGTTCGAACTATCCCGCCTGCCAGTACACCCGCCGGTTGGCGATCGATACCGGCGATGAGAACGGCGACACGCTCAAGGAGGGCATGCGCGTTCTCGGCCAGCACCCCGACACCGGCGAGGAAATCACCGTCCGGCGCGGGCCGTACGGCGTGTATGCGCAGCAGGGCGAGCAAGTGGACGGCAGCAAGGCCAAGCCGAAGCGGACAAGCCTGCCGAAGGGCATGGACGGCGACAGCGTCACCCTGGAGCAGGCGCTGGCGCTGCTGTCGCTGCCGCGCATCGTCGGCATCCATCCGGAGGCGAAGGAGCCGATCGAGGCGGGGCTGGGACAATTCGGCCCTTATGTAAAGATGGGTGGGGTGTTCGCCTCGCTCGATCGCGACGACGACGTGCTGGTGGTCGGGCTGAACCGCGCCGTCGACCTGCTGGCGAAGAAACTGGCGAGCGTGCGCGCGCTGGGCCCGCATCCGGCGGACCGTGAGCCGGTGCTGGTGCGCAAGGGGCGCTTCGGGCCCTATGCGCAGCACGGCAACCGGATCGCCAACCTGCCGCGCGACGTGATGATGGACGACATCACGCTGGCGCAGGCGGTGGCGCTGCTGGCCGAGAAGGGCAAGCCGATGAAGCCGCGCGGCGCCAAGGCGACGGCGAAGAAGACGGCGGCGAAAAAGGCGACGGCGGCGGACTCCGCCGCGTCGTCAGCGCCGGTAAAGAACGCGCCGGCAAAGAACGCGCCGGTAAAGAACGCGGCGGCGAAGACGGTGGCGGCGACGAAAAAGACCTCTACGACGAAGGCGCCGGCCAAGAAAGCCGCCGCCAGGAAAGCGAGCGCGAAGACCGCACCGGCGCGCAAGGCGGGATGAGCCGGGTGTGACCGCGACCCCTCCCCCCAGACCCCTCCCTCAAGGGGAGGGGGAGAAGAACCTGCATCCCCCCTTGAGGGAGGGGGCCGGTGGGAGCGGTCGCGGTCGCTCCGACCACCGGACCTGACGCCATGGCCCGCAAGCGCCGCGACCCGCCCGAACTGCCCAGCCGCGACGCCATTCGCCGCTTCGTCCGCGAGTTGCCAGGCCGGGTAGGCAAACGCGAAATCGCCCGCGAATTCGGCCTGACCTCCGACCAACGCCTCGAACTGCGCGACCTGCTGAAGGACATGGCTGCGGACGGCGAGGTTGCCCCCGCTGGGCGCCGCCGGGTCGCCGCCCCCGGAAGGCTGCCCGACGCCATGGTGGTGCAGATCACCGGCACCGACCCGGATGGCGACGCCATCGCCCGGCCGGTGGCCTGGGAGGGCGATGGTCCGTCGCCGCTGGTGCTGATGGCGCCCGAACCCCGCGGCCGCCCGGCGCTGGCGCCGGGCGAGCGGGTGCTGGCAAGGCTGAGCCCGATCGGCCCCGGCAAATACGAAGGCCGCACGCTGAAACGCCTGACCGATGCCCCCGGCCGGGTGCTCGGCGTGTTCCACCCCGCCCCACGCGGCGGCGGACGCATCGTGCCGACCGACCGCCGCTCCAAGGGCGAATGGGCGGTGCCGCCGGGCGAGGAAGGCGCGGCGCAAAAAGGCGAGATCGTGCTGGCCGCCCCCCTGCCCTCCACCGGCTATGGGCTGAAACCGGCGCGCGTGATCGAGCGGCTGGGCAGCATGGGCGACGCCCGCTCGGTTAGTCTTGTGGTTATTCATACCCACGACATTCCGGTGGAATTCTCCGCCGCCGCGCTGGCCGAGGCCGAGCGGGCCGGCGGCGTCGGCGCACAGGGGCGCGCCGATGTTCGCGACCTTCCCCTGGTGACCATCGACGGCGAGGACGCGCGCGATTTCGACGACGCGGTGTTTGCCTGCCCCGACGGCGACGGATTCCGGCTGGTGGTGGCGATCGCCGACGTGGCGCATTACGTGCGCCCTGATTCGGCGCTCGACCGCGCGGCCCGCACCCGCGGCAATTCCTGTTATTTTCCGGATCGCGTCGTGCCCATGCTGCCGGAGGCGCTGTCGAACGGCTGGTGCAGCCTGCGCCCGGGCGAGGATCGCGGCTGCCTGTTCGTCGACATGCGCATCGATGCCGCCGGGCGGAAAACCGTGCACCGCGTCGGCCGCGGCCTGATGCGCAGCGCCGCCCGCCTGACCTATGAGCAGGTGCAGGCCGCGCAGGAATCCGGCGACGATCTCGGCCTGCCCCTCCCCGCCCTCTATGCCGCCTTCCGCGCTCTGCTGTCCGCCCGCGACGCCCGCGGCACGCTCGATCTGGACCTGCCCGAGCGGCGCGTGGTGCTGGACGAGGACGGACGCGTCGCGTCCGTCACCCCGCGTCCGCGCCTGGACAGCCACCGGCTGATCGAGGAGTTCATGGTGCTGGCCAATGTGGCCGCCGCCGAGGAACTGGAACGGCTGCGCCAGCCTTGCGTGTACAGGGTGCACGCTCCGCCCTCGGAAGAGAAGCTGGAGGCGCTGCGCGGCTTCCTGCGCACCCTCGACATCTCGCTGCCGCCGGGCAACCAGCTGCATCCGCGCGACCTCGACCGGGTGCTGAAGGCGGTCGCCGGGCGCGAGCAGGCGCCGCTGGTGAACGAGGTGATGCTGCGCAGCCAGTCGCAGGCCGCCTACGCGGTGGACAATGTCGGCCATTTCGGCCTGGCGCTGGGGCGGTACGCCCATTTCACCAGCCCGATCCGGCGCTACGCCGACCTGCTGGTGCACCGCGCCCTGATCCGCGGCCTGAAACTCGGCGACGGCGCGCTGCAGGAGGCCGAGGCGCCGCATCTGGCCGACTGGGCGGAACACATCACCGCCACCGAGCGGCGCGCGGCGCTGGCCGAACGCGACGCCATCGACCGGTACCTCGCTGCGTTCATGGCAGACAAGGTGGGATCGGTGTTCACGGCGCGTATTTCAGGGGTGACCCGGTTCGGTCTTTTCGTCACAGTTACGGGCAACGGGGCGAGCGGACTTGTCCCGGTGTCTTCCCTGCAGGACGATTTCTGGTTCCATGACGAAGCCACCCAGACCCTGTCGGGCCGGCGGACGCGGCAAACCTGGCGGCTGGCCCAGGAGGTCGAGGTGCTGCTTGCCGAGGCGAGCCCGGTGACCGGCGGCATGGTGTTTCACATCCTGCAGGGAACCGACGAGGGAGCCCCCGGACCCGGCACCGGGAGGGGACGCTTCCGGCGCAGGTGATGATCGCCTCGCTCCTGTTTCTGCTCTGTTTTGTCACGCCCGCCGCGGCCGAGCCCTTCGTGCCCGGGCAGGCGCTTGACGAACGCCTGGTGGCGCAGGTCACCGCCAGCGCGCTCGCCTTCATGACGCCGCGGACACTGGAGCCGGTGCCGGTCTGGCAGCTCGCGCTATGGGGCCTGCGCGGCCTCACCACGCTCGACGCCAGGCTGGCGGTGGAGTTGCGCGACGGCATGCTGCGGCTGAGCATCGGCGGGCGCCTGCTGACCGCGCGCGCGCCGCCGGCGCCGGACGACGCCGCGGGCTGGGGCGACGCGACGGCGCAGCTCGTGCGGGCGGGCTGGGACGCGTCGGAGGCGGTGCGGCGGGCCGGCACGCAAGGCGTGTTGCGTACCTTCTTCGACGAGCTGTTCAACCATCTCGACCCTTATTCGCGCTATGCGCCGCCGTCCGAGGCGGCGGACGACCGTTTGCGCCGCGCCGGCCGGGCCGGCATCGGCGTGCAGGTGGTGCGCAGCGGCGGCGGCTTCGCGGTGCAGGATGTGGCCGCCGACGGGCCGGCGGCGCAGGCCGGCATTCACGCCGGCGATCGCATTCTGGCGGTGGACGGACAGAGCACCCAGGGCGCCGATCTGGAATCGGTCAACGCCCTGCTGGCCGGTCCGGAAGGGACGCCGGTTTCGGTTTCGCTGCGCGGTCGCGATGGCCGGACCCGCAGCGCCGATCTGGTGCGCGCCCTGGTGCCGCCGGAGACGGTGGTGGCGACGCGGGTCGAGGACCTGCTGGTGCTGCGCATCACCGGCTTCGCCAGTGACACCGGGGCGCGGCTGGGACACGAGATCGAGCGCGGGCTGGCCGGGCCGCACCCGCCGCACGGCATTGTGCTGGATTTGCGCGGCAACCGCGGCGGCCTGCTGCGTCAGGCGGCGGCGGCGGCCGGTACGCTGATCGCGGATGGGGTGGTGGCCATGACGCAGGGCCGCGATCCTGCCGCGGCGCATGATTTCCGCGCCGAGGGCACCGACCTTGGCCGCGGCCTGCCGGTGGTGGTGATGGTGGACGGCCGCTCGGCCAGCGCCGCCGAGATCCTGGCCGCGGCGCTGGCCGACCAGGGCCGGGCGGTGGTGGTGGGCAGCTCCACCCTCGGCAAAGGGCTGGTGCAGACCATCGGCCCGCTGCCCGATGGCGGCGAATTGCTGGTGACCTGGAGCCGCGTGCTGGCGCCGCTGGGCTGGCCGATCCAGGGCCTGGGCGTGCTGCCGCAAGTGTGCACCAGCCTGGGCATCGAGTCGCTGATGCAACAACTGGCCGAGCTGGCGCATGGGCGCTCGATGCTGGGGCAGCCGTTGCGGCGCCACCGCGCGGCGCGGGCGCCGCTGCCGCCGGCGGAGATGCTGGAAATCCGCAACGCCTGCCCGGCGGCGGAGGGCCGGGATAACGATATGCTGGCGGCGCGGTTGCTGGTGGAGACGCCGGCGGCCTATGCGGCGGCGCTGCTGGGGCCGGCAAGGTAGGAAGAAAGCAAGGCCATGGGCTCTGCCCCTGGACCCCGCCAAGGGGCGGTGGCCCCTTGGAACCCATAACTTTTAGACGGCTGTTCAACGAGGGGGGTGAGGCGGTGAACCGCTTAACCGCCTCACCCCCCTCGTTGAACAGCTGTATAAGTAGCGGGGTCCAGGGGGCCACCGCCCCCTGGCGGGTCCAGGGCACAGCCCTGGCCTTGCTTTCTTTCTCCCTTGACGCCGCCCGTCCGAATGCGCGATGAGCGCGGTCCTTCGAGGGATTTTTTGCCATGGCCAAGACCAACACGGTTCAGATCAAGCTCGTGTCCACCGCCGACACCGGCTATTTCTACGTCACCAAAAAGAACGCCCGCGCCCAGACCGGCAAGCTGGAGTTCCGCAAATACGACCCGGTGGCGCGCAAGCACGTCGCCTTCAAGGAAGCCAAGATCAAGTAAGTCGCGCGATCAGGCCGCCGGCGCGGCGGCCATTTCCACCCGGTTCCGACCGCCGCGCTTGGCCAGGTACATCGCCTGGTCGGCGGCCTGCAGCAGCAACTCGGCACTGTGGTTGTGGGCGCCGCTGAACGCCACGCCGATGCTCACCGTCACCTGATGAGTCACCCCGGGCTCGGGGCTGAATTCGATACGCTCAATCAACTCGCGCAGCCGTTCGGCCGCCAGCGCCGCGTCCTGCGCGCCGGTGCCCGGCATCACCACCACGAATTCCTCGCCGCCATAGCGGGCAATGCTGTCGAACACCCGGATGCGGGCGCGCAGCGTATCCGCGACCGCCTTCAGCGCCCGGTCGCCGGCCGGATGGCCATAGCGGTCGTTGATGGACTTGAAATGGTCGACGTCGATCATCATCACCGCCACGCCGCCGGTCTGGGCGATGGCCATCAGCCCGCGCAGGTGCCGCATCAGGTAGCGCTGGTTGTAGAACCCGGTCAGCGGATCGGTCAGCGCCATCTCCAGCGCGCTGCCGAGATCGGCGCGCAGGCGGTCCTGGTAGAATTTGCGGCGGATCTGGTTGCGCGCGCGGGCGCGCAGCTCGTTCTCGTCGATCGGGCGCAGCAGCCAGTCGTTGGCGCCCAGATCGAAGCCGCGGAGAATGCGGTCCTTCTGCTCGGGCTCGGCGATCAGCAGCAGCGGGATGTCCTGGGTGGCATCGATGGCCCGCAGCCGCGAGGCCAGCCGCAGCGGGTCCTCGGCGGTCAGCGACAGGCTGAGCACCACCAGGTCGAACGGAATGGCGGCGGTCAGCGCCAGCGCCTCGGCCTCGGCGGCGGCGCGGCCGGGCAGGATGCCTTCGCGCGACAGCGCGTCCTGCACGGTCTGCGCGCCGAGGTCCCAGTCGTCCACCACCAGCGCGCGGGCGCCGGCGACCGAGGGCGGGACCAGCGACTCGGCGGTCAGGCCAAGGGCGCGGGCGGTCTCGCCGCGCAGGCGCCATTCGTCCAGCAGGCGCTTGAGCCGCACCAGCGAGCGCACCCGCGCCAGCAGGGTGTCGTATTCGACCGGCTTGGTCAGGAAGTCGTCCGCCCCCGCCTCCAGCCCGCGCAGCCGTTCGCTGGGCTCGCCGAGGGCGGTGACCATGACGACGGGGATATGAATGGTGGCGGCGTCGTCCTTCAGCCGCCGGCAGGTTTCGTAGCCGTCCATGTCCGGCATCATGACGTCGAGCAGGATCAGGTCGGGCTGCCAGGACTGGGCGATGCTGATGGCCGTGAACCCGTCCGCGGCGGTGGCGACCTGGTAGTATTCAGCGGACAGCTTGGCCTCGAGCAAACGCGTGTTCGTCGGCATATCGTCGACGATGAGAATGCGTGCAGTCATCGGCGGCGAGCGGTGCCTTCCTTGCAGGGAGGGTGTGGGGAGGACATTACAACCACCGCGTGCCGCAAAGATAGTCGCGGCGGCACCGGCCTGGTGCCGGCCGGCACCCTGCCTGCTGGTCGGTGTCAGGGCAGTGCCGGACAAAACCCGGTCCTCCGCGCGCCATCCCCGCTCCCGCCTCCGGCCAGCGAAGCTTTGCCCTCAGCGCCAAGCAGGGCGGTCCGCGCCGGCCGGCAGCGCCCAATCAAGGGCCAACGGCGCCGCGCGGCCCGACCCGGCGCGGCGGGCGGAGACTGGATGGGCGCGGCCGGGCGGCCACGCCGGCACCCGTGGCGATGCCGGGATTGTGAACCGGTCGCGCCGCGACGGAGCGGCTCAGCGGGCGATGTACTGGGTCTGGCCGAACAGCATCTCGCGGGCGGACGGGGTGATCGCGCCCTTGCGCTGGTGCTCCGCCAGCACGGCGCAGCCGCGCTGCACCGCCGGACGGGAGTCGATGGCCGCGAACCAGCGTTTCACATGCGGGTAGTCATTGAAGTCCACGTTGCGGCGATGCGGGTGACGCAGCCAAGGATAAGTCATGATGTCGGCGATCGAGTATTCGTCACCGGCCAGAAATTCCGCCTGGGCGAGGCGCTTTTCCAGCACCCGGTGCAGGCGGATCACCTCGTTCTGATATCGCTCGATAGCGTAGGGGATTTTTTCCGGCGCGTAAGTGCTGAAAACGTTGAACTGGCCGAACATCGGCCCGATCCCGCCCATCTGGAACATCACCCATTGCAGGCAGGTATAGCGCGCCCGCGGGTCGGCGGGGATCAGGCGCCCGGCCTTCTCCGCCAAGTAGATCAGGATAGCGCCGGATTCGAACAGGGTGATCGGTTCGCCGCCCGGTCCGTCGGGATCGACGATGGCGGGGATGCGGTGGTTGGGGGTGATGGCCAGGAATTCCGGGCGGAACTGCTCGCCGGCGCTGATGTTGACCGGAATGACCTGGTAGGGGAGTTCCAGCTCCTCCAGCGCGATGTGCAGCTTGTGGCCGTTCGGCGTGGGCCAGGTCCAGGCTTCGATCATCGCTGCGTCTCCATTATTCCTGCAGCCGATCTAGCGAGCGCCGGCGAGATATTCCATCGCCGCCTGCACCCCGCCCGGCCGGTATGGCACGCCGGCGGCGCGCAGCCCCATTTCCACCCCGCCCAGCGTGCCGACCAGCATCAGATCGGAAAAATCGCCCAGGTGGCCGATGCGGAACACGCGGTCTTGCAATGGGCCGAGCCCGTTGCCCAGGCTCATGTTGAACTTCTCCAGGATCACCGCCCGCAGCGCGTTGGCCGAGTGCCCGTCCGGCACGCGCACGGCGGTGAGCGAGGACGAATAATGCCGCGGCTCGGCGCACTGGATGTCCAGGCCCCAGGCGCGCACGGCTTCTCTTGTGGCCGCGGCATGGCGGTCGTGCCGGGCGAAGACTCGCTCCAGCCCTTCCTCCAGCAGCATCTCCAGCGCCGCATCGAGGCCGTACAGCAAGTTGGTGGCCGGGGTGTAAGGGAAATAGCCGGTGGCGTTGGCCGCCAGCATCGGCCGCCAGTCCCAATAGCTGCGCGGCAGTCCGGCGCTCGCCGCCGCCGCCAGCGCCTTGGCGCTCATGGCGTTGAACGACAGGCCCGGCGGCAGCATCAGCCCCTTCTGCGCGCCGGCGACGGCCACGTCCACGCCCCATTCGTCGTGGCGGTAGTCGATACTGGCGAGCGACGAAATCGTATCGACCATGAGCAGCGCCGGATGGCCGGCCGAGTCGATGGCCGCGCGCACCTCGTCGATGCGGCTGGTGCAGCCGGTGGAGGTTTCGTTGTGCACCACGCAGACCGCCTTGATGCGCCGCGCCCGGTCCTGCGCCAGGGTCGCGCCGATGCCGGCCGCGTCGGCGCCGCGCCGCCAGTCGGTGTCGATGAACACCGTATCGAGGCCGAGCTTCTCCGCCATCTCCTTCCACAAGCTGGCGAACCAGCCGGTGCGGCACATCAGCACGGTATCGCCGGGCGACAGCGTGTTGCTCAACGCGGCCTCCCACGCGCCGGTGCCGGAGGCCGGGTAGATCACCACCTCGCTTTCGGTGCGGAAGATGCGTTTCAACCGGGCCAGGATGCGCAACCCCAGATCGCCGAACGCGGGGCCGCGATGATCCATGGTGGGACGATCGATCGCCCGCAGCACCTCATCCGGCACGTTGGTGGGACCGGGAATTTGCAGAAAATGCCGGCCTGTCGCGCGGTTTGGCGGAACTGCGGACATGCGATGCGTCTCCTGGCGTCTTCTGGTTGCCCGCCACTGTGCCGCGGCCGGCGCGTGTTGCCAACGCGGGGCCGATCTGGGATCAGACTGCAAACCTCGTCGCGAGGAGCCGCCCATGTCCCCCCTCGCCCGCACCGCTTTCGCCGATCGTCTGCGACGCGAGACGCGGGCAGAAATTCTGTTCACCGGCGCCGACCGCGGCCGCTATGCCACCGACGCTTCGATCTACCAGATGATGCCGGTGGGCGTCATCGTGCCACGCGACATCGACGACGTGGCCGCGGCGCTGGCAATCTGCCGGGAGGAAGGCGTGCCGGCGCTGGCGCGTGGCGGCGGCACCAGCCAGTGTGGGCAGACGGTCAATCACGCGCTGGTGATCGATTGCAGCAAATATCTGCGTCGCCTGGTTTCGGTGGACGCGCAGGCCCGCACCGCACTGGTCGAGCCGGGGCTGGTACTGGGCCACCTGAACGCCGCCCTGCGCCCGCTTGGTCTGTTCTTCCCGGTCGATCCGAGCACGCATGCCCGCTGCACCATCGGTGGTATGGCGGGCAACAATTCCTGCGGCGCGAAGTCGATCCGCTATGGCCTGATGGCCGACAATGTGGTGGCCATCGATGCCATCCTGGCAGACGGCACGCGGTACCGTTTTGGCGCGATGCCCGACAATGCCGGCGGCGACATGCCGGCCGGCATCGTTGATCTCGTGCAGCGCCTGCACAGGTTGGGCGCCGCCGAAGCCGAGGAAATCGCCGCCCGGTTTCCGCGCCAGTTGCGCCGTGTCGGCGGCTATAACATCGACGCATTGACGCCGTCCGCGCGGGCAGCCGGCCGCGGGAACATGGCCCGGCTGCTGGTGGGATCGGAAGGCACGCTTGCCTTTTCCGCCGCGCTGGAACTGAAGCTGTCGCCGATCAAGCCGCGCAAGGTTCTCGGCATCTGCCAGTTTCCGTCGTTCCGGCGGGCCATGGAAGCGGCGCGGCATCTTGTCGGGCTCGACCCGGACGCCGTCGAACTGGTGGACAGGACCATGATCGACCTTGGCCGGGCGATTCCGATCTATCGCGCCACGATTGACCGCATGCTCATCGGCAAACCCGGTTCGCTGCTGATCGTCGAGTTCCACGGCCACGAGGACTCTCTCCTTCTCGCCAAACTCGCCGAGCTGGACACGATGATGGCCGATCTCGGCTTGACCGGCGCGGTGGTGCGCGCGACCGATGCTGGCTTCCAGGCGGCGATCGCCGAGGTGCGCGAGGCCGGGCTGAACATCATGATGTCGATGAAGGGCGACGGCAAACCGGTGTCCTTCATCGAGGACTGTGCCGTCGATCTCGACGATCTGGCCGACTACACTGAACGGTTGAACGAGGTGTTCGCCCGGCATGGCACCAGGGGCACCTGGTATGCGCATGCCTCGGTCGGCTGCCTGCATGTGCGCCCGGTTCTGAACATGAAAGACCCGGCCGAGGTGGCGCGCATGCGGGCGATCGCCGAAGAATGTTTTTCTCTTGTGCGCGCCTACAAGGGCAGCCATTCCGGCGAGCACGGCGACGGCATCGCGCGCAGCGAGTTCCATGCCGCCATGTTCGGACCGCGCATCGCCGCGGCGTTCGAGACGGTCAAGGACGCGTTCGATCCCGCGGGGTTGCTGAACCCGGGCCGCATCGTCCGGCCGCCGCGCATGGATGACCGCTCGCTGCTGCGCTATCCGCCAGACTATGCCGCGGCACCCGGGTTCGCGCCAAAGCTCGACTGGTCGGCCTGGCCGGGCGCGCCCGGCGGCATGCTGGGCGCGGTCGAGATGTGCAACAACAACGGCACCTGCCGCGGCTTCGATGCCGGCGCGATGTGCCCGTCCTACCGCGCCACCCGCGACGAGGTCCACGCGACGCGCGGGCGCGCCAACACGCTGCGGCTGGCGCTCACCGGACAGCTTGGTCCGGATGCCATGGCATCCGATGCGGTGGCGGACGCGATGAAGCTGTGCGTGTCGTGCAAGGCCTGTCGGCGCGAATGCCCGACCGGCGTGGACATGGCGAAGTTGAAACTCGAGGTGCTGGCCGCGCGCACCGACCGCCACGGCGTGCGGCTGCGCGAACGCATGGTGGCGGAGCTGCCGCGCATCGCCTTGCTGGCCGGGCAGGTGCCGGCGCTGGCCAATGCGCTGCAGACATTTGTCGCGCCACGCCTTGGTTTCGCCGCCGGGCGGTCGCTGCCGGCCTTCCGCGGCGATGGGTTTCGCGACACCGAGGTGCCGGCCGACGGCGACGTCGTGCTGTTCGCCGATTGCTTCAACCGGTATTTCGAACCGGAAAACCTGCGCGCCGCCCTGCGCGTGCTGCGCGCCGCCGGGTTTTCCCCCGCGATCGCGCGCGGCGGAGTGCGCCCGCTGTGCTGCGGGCGCACCTACCTTGCCGCCGGCATGTTAGAGCGCGCGCGCGGCGAAGCACGGCGGACACTGGCTGCCTTGCGTGGCGAAGCAGCGGTCGTGGGGCTGGAGCCGTCCTGCCTGTTCACCTTGAAAGATGAATTCCCATCGCTTGTTCCCGGTCACGACGCACGCGCCCTCGCCGGGCGTGTTGTTCTGTTTGGCGAATTTCTTGCCGGGCGCAGCCTGCCGGTGGCACCGCTGCCGCGCACCGCGCACCGCGCATGTGCATGGCCATTGCCACCAGAAGAGTTTTTCCGCCTTTGCCCCCGCGCTCGCCACTCTGCGCCAGGTTCCGGACCTGGTGGTCACACCGATCGTCTCGTCCTGCTGCGGCATGGCCGGCGCCTTCGGCTACCAGGAAGAAACCCAGGAGATGTCCCGGACAATGGCCGAGGCCGGCCTGCTGCCCGCATTGCGCGACGCGCGCGCCGAGGATTTGATCATCGCCGACGGCACCTCCTGCCGCCAGCAGATCCGCGACCTCGCGGGACGCGAGGCGGTGCATTCGGTGCGGGTGCTCGATCTGGCGCTTGCGTCACGTCTTGCACCGGCGGTGTCGAGTTGTTCGCGCCGCTGACGTCCCTACACGCCCAGATGCCGGTGCATGAACGCCGCATCCTGCCGCAGCGTGTCCGGGTTTCCCGCATACACCACGCTGCCCTTCACCAACACCGTCACGCTGTCGGCCAGCGACAACACCGCCGATACCGTACGGTCCACCACGATCGTCGCGATCCCCGCCGCCCGGACGGCGCGGATCGTGCGCCAGATCTCGTCGCGCATCAGCGGCGCCAATCCCTCGGTGGCCTCGTCCAGAATCAGCAGCCGCGGATTGGTCATCAGCGCCCGGCCCACCGCCAGCATCTGCTGCTCGCCGCCGGACAAATGATTGCCGCGATTGTCCAGGCGCTGGCGCAGGCGCGGGAACAACTCCAGCACCCGCGCCTCCGTCCAGTCGCGCCGCCCGTCCACACCTGGCCTTGCCGCCAGGCGCAAATTCTCCAGCACGCTGAGCGAGCCGAACACGCCGCGCCCCTCCGGCACCACGGCGATGCCGCGACGCACCCGCCGGAACGCGGGCTCACGGGACACGTCGGCGCCGTCCAGCTTCACCTCCCCCTCCTCGGCCGGCAGCAGGCCGAGCAGGCAACGCAACAACGTGGTCTTGCCCATGCCGTTGCGGCCCAGCAGTCCGATCGCCTCGCCTTGCCTGACAACAAGGTCCACACCTCGCAGCACGCGGCTGGCGCCGTAACCGGCGACGAGGTTGCGAGCTTCCAGCAGCGGCGGACAAGCCAGAGGCGGGGACTCCGCTCCTCGACCCCGCCCCGCGCGCAGCGCGCCTGCGGCGCGACGGCTTTGCCCCTGGACCCCACCGGGGCTCAGCCCCGGGCTTCCCTCGCTCATGCCTCATGCCCCAGATACGCTTCGCGCACCGCGGCGGAATCGCGAATCCGGGCCGGCGGCCCATGTTCCAGCACCCGCCCGTCCACCATCACCGTCATCGTGTCGGCGACGGAAAACACCACGTCCATGTCATGCTCGATCAGCAGCACCGCATGGTCGCGGGCGAGCTGGCGCAGCAACCCGGCAAGCCGCTCGCTCTCCTCCGGTCCCATGCCGGCCAGCGGCTCGTCCAGCAACAGCACCCGCGGCCTCGCGGCCAAGGCAATGGCGATCTCCAACAGACGCAACTGGCCGTGGCTGAGCGTGCCGGCGATGCGTCCGCCCACATCGGCAAGGCCGACACGCAGCAGCACCACGCAGGCAGCGTGCAACGGCGCCGCCTCGTCGGCCACGAGACGCAGCAGGCGCCGGCGCGGCACCAGCACCGCCTGCCCGGCCAGACGCACATTCTCCAGCACCGTCATGCCCTTCATGACATTGGTGCGCTGGAACGAACGGCCGATGCCGGCCCGCGCGAGCTGCCAGTTCGGCAGCCCGGTGACGTCTTTGCCCTCGATCCGGATGCTGCCGGAATCCGGCGCCAGCTCGCCGGACAGCAGGTTCACCAGCGTGCTCTTGCCGGCGCCATTGGGGCCGATCACGGCGTGCAACTCGCCGCGGTGCAGCTCCAGCGACACGTCGCTGACCGCGCGCAGGCCGCCGAAGCGGCGGGAAAGCCGCACCGCCTCCAGCACCAGCGTCATGGCGCAGCACCGCGGCGCAGCCGCATGCCGAGGCCGGCCAGACCCTGCGGCATGGCCAGCACCACGCCGAGCACCACCAGCCCCTCCACCAAGCCCTGCCGCTCGGTGATCGACTGGCTGAGCTCGGCAAGTGCGGTGAAGGCGAAGGCGCCCAGGATCGGGCCGTACAGCGTGCCGATGCCGCCGAGCAGCACCATCAGCAGCGCGTCCGCCGAATGGTGCCAGCCCAGCATGTCCGGGTTCACGAAGGCATCCGTTACCGCCGCCATGTGCCCGGCAATGCCGGCCAGCACGCCAGCCAGCGTGAAGGCGGCGAGTTTCAGGCCGCGCACGTCATGGCCGGTCGCCGCCATGCGGTGCTCGTTGGCCTTGATGCCCTGCAGCGCACGGCCGAACAAGGTGCGCATCAGCGCCTGCAGCACCAAATACATCATCACGAGGACCGAAAGATTCAGCAGCAGCAACACGGCGGGCCGGTCGGCGCGCGACACCTCCAGCGCCAGATCGCCCACGCCGAAGGCCGGGCGCTGGATGAACGCGCCGTCGTTGCCGCCGCCCAGGCTGGTGTCGTGAAAGATGAAAAACAGCATCTGCCCGAAGGCAAGCGTGCTCATCAGGAAAAAGAAGCCGCTCGTGCGCAGCACCAGCACGCCGATGACCAGCGCCGCCGCCCCCGCCAGCAGCGCGGCGGCAGGCAGGGTGACCAGGATGGAAGGCGGACCACCGAGAAGTTGCGTGGTCAGGTACACCGAATAGGCGCCGAGCCCGAAGAACGCCGCATGCCCGAGGCTGACCAGCCCGGTGCCGCCCACCAGCAATTGCAGGCTCAGCGCGAACATCGCCGCCACCAGCGCGGTGGAGGCAAGCTGCAGGTAATAAATGGACGCATAGAGCGGCGCACAGGCCAGGAACACCGCCAGAACGAAAAACAGGAAATTCAGCCGCAGCGGCGCCAAGCTCATGCCGGTCAGGCCCGCGCGAACAGGCCGGCCGGCCGCCACAACAGCACCGCGGCCATCAGCACGTAGATGGAGGCGCCGGCCAGTGCCGGCACATAGGCGGTGCACAGCGTATCGATCAGTCCCACCAGCAGCGCCCCCCAGAAGGCGCCGGCCATGGAGCCAAGCCCACCGATCACCACCACAACGAAGGAAACAATGAGAAACCCCTGCCCCATGCCAGGATACACGGACTGGATGGGGGCGGCCAGAGCGCCGGCCAGCATGGCCAGCGCGGTGCCGGCGGCGAACACCAACGCATAGATCAGCCGCGCGTCGATGCCGAGCAGATCGACCATTTCCGGATTCTCGGCGGCGGCGCGCACCGCCGAGCCGATGCGGGTGCGTTCGAGCAACAGAAAATTGGCCATCGCCACCGCCAGACAGATCGCCAGAACGAGCAGGCGATAGGCGGAGTAGGAAAAACCGCCCATTACCGGCACCGAGAAATCGAACGCCTCCGGCACCGCGACGCTGTGGAACTGATTGTCGATCAGCGCCGCCCGCGCCTCCTCGAACAAAAGAATGAGCGCGAACGTCAGCAGCACCTGGTCGAGATGCTCGCGCGTGCGGAAACGGCGGAACAATACCCGTTCCAGCAGCACGCCGAACACCGCCCCGCCGGTCACCGCAACCGCCAGCGCCAGCCACAGCGAGGCACCGCTTTGCACCATCGCAAAGGCCAGATACGCCCCCAGCATGAACAGGCTGCCATGCGCCAGGTTGATGATGCCCATGACGCCAAACACCAGCGTCAACCCGCTGCTGATGAGGAACAGCAGCAGCCCGTATTGCAGCCCGTTCAGCACCTGAACGAGCAGCCCCGACATCCACATCACAAGATCAGCATCACAAGGTCAGGTTGGCATTTTGCATCCCGTGCCGGGATCGGCGAGGTCGGGGACGGCCATGCCGATGACCCGGTTCTCGCCATTGCGCACCTCGCGCAAATACTGGTTCTGCACCGGGTTGTGCTGCGGCGACAGTTTGAAGCGCCCGCGCGGGCTGTCGATCGACGCGGCCGCCATGGCGGCGACCAGCGGCTTGAGCGCATCGGCGTCGCCATGGGTGGCGCCCAGGCCGATGGCGAGCAGCTGGCCGGCATCGTAGCCCTGCACGGCGAAGACATCGGCCTCGCGGCCGGCGCGCGCCTTGAACGCCGGGCGGAACGCGTTGTTCTTCGGGTTGTCCAAGCCGTCGCCATAGTGCAGAGCGGTCTGGATGCCCTCGGCTGCGGCGCCCTGGCCGGGCAGCGTGCCTTCGGTGAGGTAGCCGGGACCGTACAGCGGCAGCTTCGCCCGCAGGCCCGCGGCGGCATAGTCGCGCACGAACTGCACCGCGCCGCCGCCGGAGAAGAACGCCCCCACCGCCTCCACGCCCAGGCCCGGCAGCTGCGCCAGGACCGGCTGGAAATTGGTTTGCGGGAAGGGCACGGTCAGCACCTGCACGACCTCGCCGCCGCTGGCGTGCATGCCGTCGCGGAACCCCTCGGCCAACTCGCGGCCGGCGGCATAGTCCCAGATGACGTAGGCGGCCTTTTTGATTCCCTTGTTCGGCAACGTCAGCCCGATGGCGTAAGCGGCCTGCCAGTTGGTGAACGAGGTGCGGAAGATGGTCGGCGCGCACAGTTCCCGCGTGGCCGCGGCGTTGCCGGCGTTGGGGATGACCAGCGGCACCTCGTGCTCGCGCGACGCCTGCACCAGCGCCATCACCACGCCGGAGTGCACGGTGCCCACCAGCACATCCACCCGGTCGCGGCCGAGCAGGCGGTTGACGTTCTGCGGCGCCTTGGCCGGGTCGGATTCGTCGTCGAGCTTCACCAGCGTCACCGTGCGGCCGCCGAGCTTGCCGCCCTGCTCGGCCAGAAACAGCTCGAAAGCCCAGGTGATGTTCTCGCCCAGCGAGCCATAGGTGCCGCTATACGGCAGCATCAGGCCGATCTTCAGCGGCGCCCCCTGGGCGATCGCCGGACGTGCCAGCGCGCTGAGCGCCGCGCCGGCGAGCACGGTGCGGCGGGCAAGCGTGGTCGTTCCCTGGTTCACAACCTGCATGGACATTCTCCCTGGCGCTGCCGTGCGGCGGCAGCTCGTTTCAGCTGCATATAGTATCTTTCATCTCGTGCCCTGCCGCAATCGCCGGGCGCGACGTAAGTAAGGCCAGGGGATGCCCTGGCCTTGCGTCCTTCCTCGGGGGTCCAAATTGGCAGATGCGGCACAACGGCGTACGGTCGATGCCATCGAGCGTGTGATCCACCACGATGTCGGCCGCAACATGGCGCCGCTGTTCAGCGCCGGCACCGGCGGGCTGTATCGCGCGGCCTCAGCGATCGCCTGCACGCCGGACCCGTTGCTGGGACTGATCACCGGTTTCTTCGTGCCGCACGGCACGCCCCCGGCGGCGGAGACCGACGGGCCGGTCGGAACCGCGCTGCTGGCCGCCGGACTCGCCGCCGTAGGGGTGCGCTGCCGGATTGCCACCGACACGCTGTGCGCGAGCGCCTGCGCGGCGGCGCTGCGGGCGGCTTCGGTGCCGCATCTGCCGATCGACGCCGCCGCACCGGGCGAGGACATGCAGACGCTGGTCGCCACATGGACGGCGCACGGTGTCACCACCGCGGTTGCCATCGAGCGATGCGGCCCGGCCCACGACGGCGTGCCGCGCAATATGCGCGGCGCCGATCTGAGTTCCTGGACGTCGTCTCTGCACCTTCTGTTCGAGGCCGGTCCCTGGGAAACGGTGGCGATCGGCGACGGCGGCAACGAGATCGGCATGGGGTCGCTGCCGGCGGCGCTGATTGCGCAGCACATCGCCAACGGCGCGTCGATCGCCTGCGTCACGCCGGCGCGGCATCTGATCCTGGCCGGGGTGTCGAACTGGGGCTGCTATGCGCTGCTCGGCGCGCTGGCGGTGCTGCGCCCGGACTGGCAGGCCGGCCTGATGGAATTTGTGGACGAGGCGCGCGACGCTGCCATCCTGGCGGAGACGGTGCGTCACGGCCCGGCGGTGGACGGGGTGACGCAGGTGCAGAGCTTGACGGTAGACGGGCTGGAGCCGGCGCTGCACCGTGCCAAGATCCGCGAAATTCGCCGGCTGGCGGAGGTCAGGCAGCCTGGGCGACGGGAAGCAGGGCATGCACCCGATGCCTGGTGGCCGCGTCCAGGGCGAACTGAAGGCGGGTGACTTCCGCCTCCACCGCGACCACGCGGCAAGAGATCGTCAGTCCACCCGGGGCCGAAAGGGTAACATGCTCGCCGCAGCCTGCCGGAATCACGGCGCCGAGCCGGCAACCGCCGAGGGAGATGTCCTGCAGCCGCCCCGCGACCGTGCCGGCGGCGGTGCTGACCCGCACGTCCAGCGCGCAAGGAATGCGTTCGTATTCGCGCCGTTCGCTCGCGTTGTGGATGGCGGCCAGGAAGTCCTCGATCTCCTGGCGAAGTTCCTCCGCCTCCCCGGTGACATTTTGTGCCGCCTGCATGACCTCCTGCGCCCCGGCGGCCGAGGCTGTCGCGCCATCGCGCAGCTGCGTCATGACGGCGCGGGCATCGCGCATGCCGCTGCCCGCCGCGGCGACGTTGCGGGCGATCGCCCGGCTTGCGGTTTCCTGGGAGGCAATCACGTCGCCCATCGAACCGGCCGCGGCGGCGACCTCGCCGATCACCCCGGCGATATCGGCGTTCAGGCGGGTCGCCTCGCGCGCCGCCTGCTGCAGGGTGGCAATCTGGGCGGCGATTTCGCCGGTCGCCTTGGTGGTGGCGGCGGCGAGGCTTTTCACCTCGTTCGCCACCACCGCGAAACCGCTCCCGGCCTCACCGGCTCGGGCGGCTTCGATGGTGGCGTTCAGCGCCAGCAGATTGGTCTGCCCGGCGATGGAGGCGATCAACTGCACCACCGACCCGATCCGCTCGGCCACGCCGGACAACAATTCCATGGCGGCACATGCAAGCGCCGATCCTTCCACCGCCCGGCGCGCGGTGGCGCTGGCCTGTTCGATCCGCTCGACCGCCGCGCTGCCGCCGGCGGCAAGACGCTGTGCCGCTTCGGCCAGCGCATCCACATGCGCGCCCGCCTGGCCGACCGTGCCGGATACCGTCCCGGCCTCCGCCGAAGCCTGCTGCGCCAGGGTCGCCAGCCGGCCGGCTGTGTCTTCCACCCCGCTGGCCGCCTCTGCGACCGAGCCAAGCACCCCGCTCACGGCGCTGTTGAAATCGTCCGCCAGTTGCTCCACCGCTTGCGACCGGCGTGCCCGATGCTCCGCCTCCGCGGTGTACCTTTGTTCCAGCACCAGGCGGGCGCGCACCTTGTCGCGGAACGCCGCGACGCCGCGGGCCATCCCGCCGATGTCGTCTCGGCGCGACAAGGCGGCGATGTCCACGTCCACCTCGTCGCGCGCCAGCGCCGCCATGCTGCGGCACAGGGCCTGCAGCGGACGCGACACATCGCGGACCAGCAATATGCCGGCCAGCGCCCCCAGCAGCCCGAGCACAGCCACTGACAGCAAAATCCACAGCCGCGCCGCGTCCGACCTTGTTGCCAGTTCGGCCGCGATATCGTCCGCCTGCCGCTCCTCGAAGCCGATCGCCGCCTCCAGCGCCGTTCGCAGGGCGCGCATCTCGTCTTTCTGACGGTTGTTGAACAGGTCGAGAACTCTGTCCATATCGCCGCGATCAAGCAGTGCGCGCCATTCGGCCGCGGTACCACGGGCCCGCTCCAGCGCCGCCTTCAGCCGCGCCACCACACGCGCCTCCTCCCCTGGGCGAACCGTCGGATGCAGACGCTCCCAGGCGCGGTTCATTTCGGCGTCCTGCGGAGCGATCAGGTTGAGCCGCTCGGCGCGCAACGCGCCGTCGCTGAGCAGGGCGGTGGCCTGGTAGACGCGGATTTTTTCCGCTGACCAGGCGATGGCGGTGAGCGCCTGGTTGGCCACGATGGCGCGTTCGCGCAGCTCGTTCAGGCTGGCCTGCACCGCCGCCATCCGCACCGCCGCGAACCCGCCAACCGCGATTGTACCGAGGCAAACCAAGCCAAATCCGGCCGCGATCTTGCGGCGGATGCTGATGCTATCGGTCCAGGCCACGTACAGTCTCCGGTTGCGTTGCGGATGCAGCGGACACTGGCGCGGTCTTCTTGCCGTTCTGTGAACGGCCGGACGGACGCGGCGACGGGGGGTTTCAGGCGGCGGTCCAGAGCACCATCAGCCAGGCTGGAGGCAGCCAGCTGCGTTGCGCCTGCCAAACGACATGCGGGCGGGCGGGCTATTCCTTGGTCGGGGTGCCGTTGGCCAAGCCGGAATCGGTTTTGCTTGTCGTCGGACCGGAGGCGGTGGTGCTGGCCGCATCGGTCTTGTGGCTGCCGGCGATCAGATGCTTTTGCGGAATAAGTACCTTCGCCAGACGGATGACGCTTGGCGTGGCCGGCTGGGCGTGGCTGCTCGCCGCGAGCGCCGGAGGAGCCGAGACGGAAACGGTGATCGCCGCGGCCGCCGCCGCCATCCACAGCTTGCGATACGTCATCGGAGTCTATCCCGCGTCACGATTGGTTGAAGGTTTGCATGATTCATGCGACCTTTGGGTCCGCACAGGCGGCTCCAACGTTCGAACGAAGTTACAATAAGAGATTATGTGCGGATTTTCCGCTCGGCTCAACCCGGAAAAGCCCCATGTCCAGAGCATTCCAGCCGATCGTGGCGCGGCTGGATGGCGCCAGAGGGTTTTCCGGCCAGCCAGCCGATATAGTCCCGGACAACAGACCGGCCAGCACCGCCTCCGGACGCCTCGCCGCGGATCCTGGTAGCGGCGGTCAAGCGCGGCTCGCGGTCCGGTTCCATCACAGACGAGCCGGAGGCTGGCGCCGACCCATTCGCGTTCGATCAACGCCTGTCAGGCCGCGAGTCGCACGCTGGCGTGGTGGCTGCCTAGTTCTTTCCCGGGCTGTCAGTGGCAAACCGGGCGGCGGCATCGACGTTATTGGTATTGACCGTCGACGCCGCATTGGACGGCTCGCCTTTATGCGATCCCGGCAACAACCGCCGCATGGGCATGACCATTTTGGCCAAGCTGATATCGGCCAGAAAGCCAGGCTGGGGCTGGCGGTTGGCCGCATATGCCGGGAGAGTCGAAACGGAGAGACCCAACCCCGTGGCGGCGGCCACCAGCATGGAGATACGATAGGTCAAAAGGGTCACTCCTGGTCCGAGGCAGTTGCAGTCTGTTACGATTTTGGGCGGGCGGCAGTTACAATTCGAGAGCTTATGTGTTTCTTCGGTGCCACACAACCAGGGAAAATCGCATATCCAACCCGTCAGGGATGATGCCAGCGCGGGGCGAAATATTAACTTTCTCGCCGGGTGCATGAGGTCAGTGGCGCGCCGCCTACCGGCCATCAGCATACGCCGAACAGTCTTCTGCGTTCGATCACATGGTTTCGATCAATACGAAATGAGCGGGCCGCCCGCCGGTCAGGATCGAACGGGCAATTTCAGCCCCGAGGCCGTCAGGGCAACCAGGTCACGTCGGTCATACGCGCAGCACCGGTGGCGATCATGGCCAGCCGGTCGAAGCCGAGGGCGATGCCGGCCGAAGCCGGCATGCCATACGCAAGAGCGGCCAGAAACGCCGAGTCGAGCGGCCAGCCAGGGTCCCCATACAACGCCGCCCGGCGCGCCCGGTCGGCGATGAAACGCGCCCGTTGCTCCGCCGCGTCGGTCAGTTCCACAAAGGCGTTGGCCAGCTCCAGGCCACAGACGAACAGCTCGAACCGCTCGGCAACTCGCGGATCGGCCGGATCGCGGCGCGCCAGCGCGGCCTGCGCGGCCGGCCAATGGGTCAGGAAAGTCGGCCGGTCGCGGCCGATGCGTGGCTCGATGCGTTCGAGCAGAAGGCGAAAGAACAAATCTTCCCAGGTCTCGCCGGGGCGCAACGTGGTGCCGGCCTGCGCGGCCAGCGCCGGCGCGTCGCCGTCCGTGGCCAGCAGATCGGCGCCCACGTCGCGCGAAAACGCATCCGCCATGGTCAGGCGCTCGGGCCGGTCCAGCGCCGTGCGCACGCCGCGGCATTCCACCACCGGCGGCAGCACGGCGCGCAGCAGGTCGATGGTTTCCGCCATCAGATTTTCCAGCGTGGCGCCGGGGCGGTACCATTCCAGCAGGGTGAACTCGGCGGCGTGCAGATCGCTGCCCTCGCCGTTGCGCCACACCCGGGCGAGCTGGAAAATCGGCCCGGCGCCGCCCGCCAGCAGCTTCTTCATGGCGAACTCCGGGCTGGTGTGCAGCCACAGGTTTTGCCGCCCGCCGTCCGGGGCCACGCGTTGCGTGGCGAAGGCGGACAGATGCACCTCCTCGCCCGGAGTCGGCACCGCATAGGGGGTTTCCACCTCCAGGTAGCCGCGTGCGTCGAAAAACGCGCGCACGGCGGCGGCGAGCCTCGCCCTGCGGCGCAGGAAGGGCAGGCGTGCGGCGAGACTCTCCGGGTGCCAGGATGGTTGCGGCATGCCGGGGCGCACATTACAGCCACCGCCATGCTGGACGGCAGCCCCAATCCCCGCCCGCCTTCCGATCGCGGCATCCGCGACGCTGACGCGCTGGCGGAGGCCGGGCTGGTGACCGACCGCGACTCGGCGGAGTTGGTGCTGGCGCGCTACGCGGTGGCGATCACGCCGGCGATGCGCGCCCTGATCGAGCGTCCGGATGACCCGATCGGCCTGCAGTTCATTCCCCACCCGTCCGAACTGATCACCGCGCCGCACGAACGCGCCGACCCGATTGGCGACGACGCGTTCTCTCCGGTGAAGGGCATCGTGCACCGCTACCCCGACCGGGCGCTGCTGAAGCCGCTGCTGATCTGTCCGGTGTATTGCCGGTTCTGCTTCCGGCGCGACCACGTCGGTCCCGACGGCGGCATGCTGACCGACGCGGAACTGGACGCGGCCCTAGACTGGCTGGCGGCGCACCTTGACATCCGCGAGGTCATTCTGACCGGCGGCGATCCTTTGCTTCTTTCCCCACGCCGGCTGTCCGCTGTTCTCGCGCGGCTCGCCGCCCTCCCGCATGTCGAACTGCTGCGCATCCACACCCGGGTGCCGGTGGCCGATCCGGGGCGGGTGACGGAAGCGCTGGCCGCGGCGCTGGAAACCGCCACGCCGCTGTGGCTGGTGGTGCACGCCAACCACGCGCGCGAGTTCACCCCGGCCGCGCGCGCCGCCCTGCGCCTTGTGCAGGCGCGTGGCGTGCCGGTGCTCGGGCAATCCGTGTTGCTCAGGGGCGTGAACGACAGCGCCGCGGAGCTGGAGGCGCTGTTCCGGGCCATGCTCGGCGCGCGGGTGAAGCCTTATTACCTGCACCAGCTCGACCCGGCGCCGGGCACCTCCCGGTTCCACGTGCCGATCGCCGAAGGCCGGCAGTTGCTGGCCGCGCTGCGGGGACGGGTGAGCGGAATGGCGCTGCCGACCTATGTGCTGGACATTCCGGGCGGGCACGGGAAAGTGCCGATCGGGCCGGAGTATCTGCAGGACGGGGCTGTGCGCGATCCCTGGGGTGGGGTGCACGCCCTGCCGATATGCTAGAAAGCAAGTAAGATCAGGACTTTGCCCTTGACCCCCTTATTTTCTGGCCAGGCGTTACTTTCTGGCTGGGCCGGCTTCCAGTAACGCCAAATTCTGCTCCGCCAGGTCGGCGGTCGCCGAATCGGGGGCCAGTTCGATCGCCCGTTCCCAGTCGCCGCGGGCACCCTTCCAGTCGTTGCGGCGCTGCCGCAGCACGCCGCGCTCCAGCATGGCCTCGGCATTGTCGGGATCGATCGCGATCGCCCGGTCGATATCGTCCTGCGCCAGATCGAGCAGGCCGAGATGGCGCCAGGCAGCGGCGCGCAACACCATCGCCTCGGTCAAATGCGGGTCCACGTCCAGCGCGTGCGTCAGGTCGTCCAGCGCGTCGTCATAGCGTTCGAGCGCCGCGGCGGCGACGGCGTGATCCACCCGCAGATCAGCATCGTCCGGCGTGAGCGCCAGCGCGGCGGTGCCGGCACTGAACGCATGCGCCGCATCGCCCGCCATCAGCCAGGCCTGCGCGGCCTGCCCGAACACCATCGCGCGCGCGGCGGCGGGCGCCTGGCTTTCGGTGGCAACCTGTTCCAGGTTCTTCGCCCCGGTCTCCACATCGCCCAGCGACACCTCGGCCATGGCGCGGCAATGCGCCGCCCCCTCGCCGCCATCGGTCCAGGATTCGGCGAGGTTGGCCGCGCCGCGCGGATCGTCGGGCAGCATGGCCAGGCATTGTTCGTAGCGCGGCCCTTCGGCGACCCGCGGCGGCACCGGCGGCACGGGCAGCGGTCCGGCGGTCAGATCTTGCGTGTCCGAGGGCGAGGCATCACCCAGCACCCACCACCCCAGCCCGCCGCCGGCGAGCAGGAGCAGCACCGTGCCGATGATGGCCGCGTTGCGCGTGTTCATGACAGGCCCATTGTAGTCTGGTGACTCTCGTCGGAGCAAACACCGCGCATGAACGGACCGAATCGTCTGGTTGTTTTTGGCCTCGGCTACACCGGCGCCGCCATCGCCGCCCGCGCGGTGGCCGAGGGCTGGCAGGTTTCCGCCACCAGCCGCGATCCGTCCGGCATTCGCGCCCCCGCCGGCGTGCGGGTGGTGGGCTTCAAACACGCCGCCTCGGTGCTGGCCGAGGCCACCCATCTGGTCGCCACCGCCCCGCCGGGCGAGGCCGGCGACCCGGTGCTGTCCGCCCACCGGGCCGCCATCGCCGCGGCGCCGCATCTGCGCTGGGCGGGGTATTTATCGACCACCGGCGTCTATGGCGACCGCGGCGGCGCCTGGGTGGACGAATCCACCCCGCCCGCCCCGGGCTCGGAGCGGACCGCGCGACGGGTGGCGGTGGAACAGGACTGGGCCCGGTTCGCCGGCCGGATGGCGGTGGATTTGTTCCGGGTGGCCGGCATTTACGGTCCGGGCCGCTCGGCGCTGGAGGATGTGCGCGCCGGCACGGCGCGGCGCGTGATCAAACCGGGCCATGAATTCGGCCGCATCCACCGCGACGACATCGCCCGCGCGGTGCTGGCGGCGGCGGGCCAGGGGCGCCGGTCAGGACTGCGGGTGCTTCACCTGGTGGATGACGAACCGGCCGAAACGGCGGCGGTGATCGAGGAGGCGGCCCGGCTGCTGGGCGTGGCGCCGCCGGCGGCGGTGCCGTTCGAGCAGGCGGTGCTGACCATGAACCCAATGGCGCGCAGTTTCTGGGCGGAGAACCGGAAAGTCGGCAACGCCAAGACCAAGGCGGCGCTGGGGATTGCGTGGCTGTATCCCACCTATCGCGAGGGGCTGCGGGGGATCCTGGCGGCAAGCGTGGGTGGCGCCCCGGTTTGACTGCGGTTGCCGATCGCCGGTGCGTGTGCGCAATACCTTAGTCTATTTCCAGTCTATTTCCAGTCTATTTCCCCTGTTCTCCCGTCGGCACTTGCGCCGGCCGCATTCCCAGATAGTAATAATCCCACAAGCGGATGATACCCGGTGCCATCACTGCCGCGGCGGCGCAGACACTGGCAAACAACGTTCCGGTCAACGCGCTCCAGATCAGCACCGGGTGGGGCATCATGACCGGCGCCCCGGTGATGGTTGCCACCGCCGCGGCGGTATCGACGAGGCTGACCGCCAGCAGCGAGGTGCCGCCGCCGAGAATGCAAGCGTAGGCCTGTATTTCCGAGCTATTGATGGTCTCAAGTTCCATGCCCGACCTGTCCCGCTCGACCTTCGGGCGTGTCACCGTCGAGGCCATCGTCCCCGCGTGCAACGTCGGCGCCTGCGCCGCCGCCGGGGCCGAGGCAAGCGCAGCGAAACCAACCGTCGCGGCCAGGAGCAGGCACAGCCACCGGCGGGGTTTTCTCAAACCCATGTGAGGCATCCGCGTCCGCCCGTCTTAATTGTCTTCAGCCGGCACCGGGGCCGCATTGGGCGAGGGCCTCATGCCGTAATAATAATAATCCCAGAGCCGGAGAACACCGGGCACCATGAGGGCGGCGGCGGCGCAGACACTGGCAAACAGGGTTCCGGTCAGGGCGCTCCAGAGAAGGACCGGATGGAACGCCATCACCGGTCC
Organism: uncultured Alphaproteobacteria bacterium; assembly: GCA_963804495.1. Taxonomy (GTDB): domain Bacteria; phylum Pseudomonadota; class Alphaproteobacteria; order Acetobacterales; family Acetobacteraceae; genus Rhodovastum. Next base: position 323,408 of record CAWDQN010000003.1, read on the forward strand.
GCCGGTGATGGTGGCGACGGCCGCGCCGGCATCGACGAGCTGGACGGCCAAGAGCGACGCGCCGCCCGCGAGCATGCAGGCGTAGGCCTGTCGCTCGGAACTGTTGATCGGCTCCAGCACGCCACCGGAGCGGTCGCGCTCGACCTTGGGACGGGTGAGCATCGAAGTGATCCGGTCGCGAAGCGGATGGGTCCCCGATGGCGGCGCCGGCTCGGCGGCGGCGGCCGGCGGATCACCGGCGGGGCGTTGCGCCTGGGCCGCGGCTTGCTGCATGGGCGCCTGGCCCAGAACGAGAGAAATCGCAACTACGCCGCAAATCCACTTCCGCACCGTCACGGTTCGCCGCGATCCCATTCCCGATCCCCTCGCGATGACGCAGCCCTGCATCAGGCGCCAATCCGTCCACAGTCTTGCTGCTCCGTCAACGGCGTTTCGCAGCATCGGCGACGAACCGGCGCCTTTGTTTAAGGGAGCGGGCGATATTCGAGCCAGTTAAGGTTTTCCGACATAATGGGAGGCAAAGGGCGCAGCGCGCGTCAGCGCATATGCAGTATTTCCCGCAACGACCATTGCGGTTCGCCCGCCCCGGAGCGGCCATGGATGTCGGCGATTTTCCAGGCGCCGTCCTCGCGCCCGAGGTCGGAGCGCAGCTCCGGCTTTTCGCTGCCCGGGTCGGCGGCAGTGCGAAACCTCGCGCGCACGCTGGCGGTGGTTGCCCCTTGCGCCAGCACGGTAAATCGCGGGTCATCCACGCCGGGGTCCCCGGCGTTGGAAACCGGGTCGAAATCCAGCCAACCGGCGTCGCCGGGCCTGGTTTGCGCATCGGCCTTGTCCATCGCCTGCCACAAGCCGCGGGCGAGGACGGAGCGGCGCCCGGCCTTGTCGAGCACGAGGGAATTCCATTCCCCCTTCACAACGCGGCGCCGGCAGGGCTCCGCCACGACCTGCTCGGGCGTGCCCGGCGCCTGGGCGCGTGCGGTCCGAACCGCCACGCAGGACAGCGCGGCCATGGCCAGCACCTCGTGACGCATCGTGTTCCGGCGTGGCATCACGGTCTCCTGCCCGTGGTGTGTCCGAGCGGTGCATGCCGGCTTCGCGTCGCGCCAAACTGGCCGGTTTCCGAGGCTCACATCGCCAGCACGAGCAGCGGAATTGGATAGCCCCCGGCCCGAGCCGCCGCGGCGGCCGCGACCGAGAGGACCCCGACGATCTGACTGCCGGTCACCACGGACGCGACCGCGTAGAGAACAAGTCCCGAAACCACCGCCGCCATGCCAGCCTCCATGAGATTGCGCCCTTGCTCTCGGGTGCGCCGGGTGAACCGATTGGCGGAGAATAGACGCTGGGCCAAGGGGGAGAAAGGCGGACGATGGTGGGCGTAGGTACCGTTCACATTCGCGCAAAGGGAGCACCTGAGCGAGGACATGATCACATTCAAAAAAAAGATACTCGGAACCTTCTGGCGGGCATTCTTGATAAAATCTGCTGTTAAGAAAAAAGGGAGGTGGCGGCCATCGCGGCGCGGCGGGTATCATCGCATCATCACCATCCCGGCTCCTCCCGACCTCGTCGGGATGTTGAGCGCCGCCGACAGCGAGTGGCGCGCCAATGCCGCCGCGGACCGGACGCCAATCGATTTCCGCCGCTGGCCGAGAGGATTCCATCGCTCGGCCTGGGTTGTGGCCGGCTACATCGGCTGGAATCCGCGCAACGTCCTCGATGAGCCGACGCCGGCGGCGCGCGCCGTCAATGCGCTGTTGACCCGGCAGTGCGTCATTTTCGCCACCGTGATGACCAGGCACGCACCTGATCCGCGTGACCCCGGTGAACCGCTGCTGGCCTGGTTCAACGTCGCGGTCGACGAGCATCAGCATGACATTGCCGACATGATCGAAGGCCTCGGCGATGCCTATTGGGGGCTGCCCGTCTCCCGCCGCTGGGCGGCGCGACGGCTCGTCAGGATGTGGGATCGCGGCGGAGCCGCAGCGTTCCGCGACCTGTCGGCCTCCCTGACGCATAAACCCGTGCTGCCGTCACTATGGCGATCATGCCCTGCTTCGCGGTTACAGGGGGGCTTCGAACTCGATGCCGAATCCCTGATCGCGCCTTATGCAACGGTGCCGCATTCGCCGGGACTTGAAGGCCTTGCGACCGAGGCCAGCCCTCCCGCCCTCAGTCTGTCTATTTTGCCGAGGCTGACCTTGATTAGTTGCGATAAAGTCTGCACTTCCATCTTCTTCATAATATGCGCCCGGTGGTGTTCGATGGTTCGAACGCTGATGTCGAGCTGTGCCGCGATCACTTTGCTGGAATGTCCCTGGACGAGGAGAGCGAGGATCGCCGCTTCCCGCGGCGTAAGGACGTTCCGGCGGGCCTCGGTTTGCTCGGCCACGACCTTGCGTCGCTCGTTCTCCTCGGCTTGCCGCAATGCGTTGCCGACGCTCTCTAGGAGCGCAACAGGATCGAACGGCTTTGTGATAAAATCCATCACCCCGGCCTTCAGCGCCGCCACAGCCATCGGGATGTCGCCGTGGCCGGTGAGGATAACCGTCGCCGGGAGAGCTCCAATCGAGACGAGATGGTTATGAAGATCCAGGCCGCTCATTCCCGGCAAGCGCACGTCAACGACGAGGCAGGCCGGCTGGGTATCTCCTCCCGCGCCAGGAACTCCTCTGCGGTCCGGTAGCCACGAGCTTGCAGGCCGACGGTCCCGAGACGAACCAACAGAGCATCCCGCATGGCCGCATCGTCATCAACGACATGGACCAGCGGTTCATTCGGCATAGGCGATCCCTCCTAGGTCACGCCATGAACCATGGCGTGACCCCCGGTTGGCAGAGCCCCGCCTTGCTGGCTCGGTGTTAACGCCGGACCAGGCTGTTGAAAAGAGCGAGCAACAAGAAGCCGATCACCGGTGCAGCCAGCAGGATGATAGCTGTCTGAGCCTGAATATCTTCCATCGTCCGTTCCCCCTGAGGTAAATCGCAAGCGACGCTAGTTTTAGTGGCGACACCTCGTCAAGCGAAACACTGGGAACGTCACAAATCGCTTAATAAAGTTACATCCAGAGAGGGATGTCCGGTTTCGCCGCTGTCTCAACACATCGTGATTCCGGCGGTCAGAGAAAAACTCCGGGCACGCGACTGCAGCATAGGCCCGGGGCCGCAACGGTATCCGCGGAATTCCGCCATTCTCGGTTGGCTGATCCCGGTTCGATCCGGGACCGTTGCGTGTTTGCCCGGGGTTTTGCCCCAGTCCTGATTCCGCAGCCAAGCCGTTCGCTGAAATGAAGTATTTTTGGCATTTTCTTTTATCCTAAAAGCCGCGAAATTGTGCTGTGCGAAACATTATAGCTCCGCGCGATGTCGCGCAAAGGCTCGCCTGCGTCGCGGCGGCGGAGCGGCTCCTTGATCTGGTGCGGCGTCATCTTCGGCGGGCGACCCATCTTCACGCCCTTGGCGATGGCGCGCTTGCGGCCTTCGGCGGTGCGGGCGCGGATTGGCTCGGGCTCGAACTCCGCCAGCCCGCCCAGCACGCTGTTTTTGCGAAATGCTGGTTTTGTTATGCACCTGGTTTATGGAAGGGAAAAGCCCTTAGATTCCAACGGTCCGATTTTGGTGCGTTAATCTTAATTTTTGCGCGAGCGCGCCGGACGCGCCGTGGGCTGGTTTATCGAACTCTTGCGTTCCCCTCTAAAAGAACCTGATATGAGTTCGACTTTCTCCTGGTGCGCCACGGTAATAGCTTCGTCAATTACAAATAATATTTTACTGTTTGCGCCGTTTTCTTGCGCCGCATTTCGCTCCTTACGTAGTTCATCAAGCTTTTTAGTGGCTTTTTCCAAGTCAATTCGCTGCGTTCTATTAGAAGACACGTTAGAAACATAACTTATGCTTGCCTGCAATGCCTGGCCAATAATATATCCCACTCCCGGAGACAAGATAGCTCCTAGCTTATCCCAGGGGTCTGCGAAGCTTTGAACGACCAGCGCCCAAATACCAACTGCCGCACTCCCAAACCAGCGCGCAAAGGGATGCCTAGGTTCAGGTAGACTTGCTCCTATAGTTGCTCCTCTACTTGGGAAATCTGCCATTATTATTTTAAACCTGCCCGGCAACGGCGTTGAGACCTTTGGTCGGTAGTCATGGTGACCGCCCTCGTACGCGCCGCTCTGCCAAGGCTTGCTCTGCTTGGGTCAATTCTGCCCGCGTAGTCGCTAGGCGCGCTTGCAGCCAGTCCGCCGCACTAAATTCTTCAATTGCCGCGCGGTAGGCTGTCACCGCCTCCTCCAGCCGCACCGTCCCTGTCTCGCGCCCGCCAAGCGTCGTCAGCGCGTTGCCAAGGTTGGTCTGCGTTATCGCCCACTGAAACGGTACGCGCTCGCGCGTCTGCTCTTGGAGCGCCGCGCGGTAGGCGGCGACCGCCTCCTCCAGCCGCGTCGTTCCGTTCTCCCGCTGGCCCAGTGTCTGGAGTGCGGTGCCGAGGTTGTTCTGCGTCGTTGCCCATTGGAGCGGTACGCGCTCGCGTGTCCTCTCGTCCAGGGCAGCGCGATAGGCAGCAACCGCTTCTTCCAGCCGCGCCGTCCCGCTCTCCCGCTCGCCCAGGCTGAAGAGCACGTTGCCGAGGTTAGTCTGCGTCCCCGCCCATTGGAGCGGCACGCGCTCGCGGGTCATCTCCTCCAGGGCGGCGCGATAGGCGGCGACCGCCTCTTCCAGCCGCGCCGTCCCGCTCTCCCGCTCGCCCAGCGTCAGGAGCGCGTTGCCGAGGTTGTTCTGCGTCGTCGCCCAGTAGAGCGGCACGCGCTCGCGGGTCCACTCCTCCAGGGCGGCGCGATAGGCGGTGGCTGCCTCGTCCAGCCGCGCCGTCCCGCTCTCCCGCTCGCCCAGCCTGAAGAGCGCGTTGCCGAGGTTATTCTGCGTCATCGCCCAGTCGAGCGGCACGCGCGCGCGGGTCCATTCCTGCAGGGCGGCGCGATAGGCGGCGACCGCCTCTTCCAGCCGCGCCGTCCCGCTCTCCCGCTCGCCCAGCGTCAGGAGCGCGTTGCCGAGGTTGTTCTGCGTCGTCGCCCAGTCGAGCGGCACGCGCTCGCGGGTCCATTCCTCCAGGGCGGCGCGATAGGCGGCGACCGCCTCCTCCAGCCGTGTCGTCCCGCTCTCCCGCTCGCCCAGCGTCGAGAGCGCGGCGCCGAGGTTGTTCTGCGTCGCCGCCCAGTCGAGCGGCACGCGAGCGCGTGTTCGTTCCTGCAGCGCCGCGCGATAGGCGGCGACCGCCTCTTCCAGCCGCGCCGTCCCGCTCTCCCGCTCGCCCAGCCTCTGGAGCGCGTTGCCGAGGTTGTTCTGCGTCGCCGCCCAGTCGAGCGGCATGCGCTCGCGGGCATATTCCTGCAGCGCCGCGCGATAGGCAGCGACCGCTTCCTCCAGCCGCGCCGTCCCGCTCTCCCGCTGGCCCAGCGTCTGGAGCGCAGTGCCGAGGTTGTTCTGCGTCATCGCCCAGTCGAGCGGCACGCGCTCGCGGGTATATTCCTGCAGCGCCGCGCGATAGGCGGCGACCGCCTCTTCCAGCCGCGCCGTCCCGCTCTCCCGCTCGCCCAGCGTCGAGAGTGCGTTGCCGAGGTTGTTCTGCGTCATCGCCCAGTCAAGCGGCACGCGCTCGCGGGTGTATTCCTCCAGGGCGGCGCGATAGGCGGCGACCGCCTCTTCCAGCCGCGCCGTCCCGCTCTCCCGCTCGCCCAGCGTCGAGAGCGCGGCGCCGAGGTTGTTCTGTGTCATCGCCCAGTCGAGCGGCACGCGCTCGCGGGTGTATTCCTCTAGGGCGGCGCGATAGGCGGCGACCGTCTCTTCCAGCCGCGTCGTCCCGCTCTCGCGCACGTTGCTCGCCTGGGAATTCAAGCCCGTTGTGCTGGCGTGTTGGCTGCCAACAGTCTTGATTTTGTCGAGGTAGCTCTCTGCCGAGCGGTTCCCCTCCGTATGAGCAATTTGCGCGCCCGCACGGGTGCACCGTGCCCAGGCGAGCACCGCCAGAACACCCAGCAACACCGTGCCCACGACGATGACCACCAGCACCGGGCCGCGCCACGCTTCGGGCAGCACGCCTGCGGCCTCCGCCACCGCGCCCAGCAACAGCGCCACGACGCCCAACGCAATGCCTGGGACACCGGCCGCCTTGCCCAGCTTGGGAAGTTGCGAAAGGTCCATCCCGGCCTCCTGTTCGCCATCCTGCCGCCAATCCGGCGCAGCACCAAACGGAAAGAGTCAGATGAAAGCTTGTGATGACGGTCGGCGGCCGGTGTCGCAGAAGCTCCCCGGTATGGAGAGAGCCGTCGGCAATGTCCGATGTTGCCGATCAGGAGCCAAATTCGGCAAACCACATGCCAGAAAGGTCAGCTTTGCCGATTTCAAAATTCTTGAATTTCGCACTCCAGGGGTTGGGCGTTGCACTGCGGCGGCTCCCTCTCTCGCTTGCGGGCATACAGGCCTGCGCCACCGTCACCCCTCCCCCACCGCCGCCACCGTGCGAACCAGCAGACAAAAATCCTGCGGGCGCGACAGCCGGTGCTCGCCGTCCTTCACCAGCACCACCTGCACATCCGCGCTGCGCAGCCGCGCCGCCAGACGCAGCGCCGTCTCCCACGGCACGTCCGGGTCCCGCTGCCCGTGCAGCAGGCGGACCGGGCAGTCGATGGCAATCTCCCCGCCGGCCAGCACAAGATGGTGCCGCCCATCCTCGATCAAGGCGCTTGTGATCGGGGTGGGCTCGCCATACTGGCTGGGCAGGAACACCACCCCCTCGCGCAGCAGAACCTCGCGCGACGGCGGCGGCATGGCGTTCCAGATCAGCGCCTCGGTGAAATCCGGCGCCGCCGCGATGCCCACCAGCGCGGCCACCCGCTCCGGCATCGCCAGCGCCGTCAGCAGCGCGATCCAGCCGCCCATGGACGAGCCCACCAGAACCAGTGGCCCGGTGGTCAGCGCCGCGATCAGCAGCCGCGCGTCATTCGCCCAGGCGCCGATCGTGCCCTCGGTGAAGGCGCCGTCGCTGCCGCCATGGCCGGAATAATCCAGCCGCAGCAGTGCCCGCCCCTCGGCCGCGCACCAGTCGCGCAGCGCCAGCGCCTTGGAGCCGGTCATGTCGCTGCGGAATCCGGGCAGGAACACCAGCGTCGGTCCCCGGCCGGGCAGCTTCGCCCAGGCCAGCCGCACGCCGTCGCCGCGGTCCAAACGTCCGGTCTCTTCGGTTATCTGCGCCATGATCCGCGCGTCCTTCCATTCGCCGGGCTGCGTGATATAGCCGCCGCATGACGAACAAAACCCCACCCCGCCCGCCGGTGGTCCTGCAGGTGCTGCCGGCGCTCGAGGGCGGCGGGGTCGAGCGCGGCACGGTGGAGATCGCCGCCGCCATCGCCCAGGACGGCGGCACCGCGCTGGTGGCCAGCGCCGGCGGGCGCATGACGGCGCAGGTGCACCAGGCCGGCGGGCGCACCATCTCGCTGCCGCTCGACAGCAAATCGCCGCTGCAGCTCTGGCGCAACGCCGAGCATCTGGCCGAGATCATCCGCAGCGAGCGGGTGGATATCGTGCACGCCCGCTCGCGCGCGCCGGCCTGGTCGGCGTGGATGGCGGCGCGGCGGACCGGGGCGCATTTCGTGACCACCTACCACGCCCCCTATGGCGAGCGCCCGCGCCTGAAGCGCGCCTACAACAGCGTGATGGCGCGCGGCGAAACGGTGATTGCCATCAGCGGCTTCATCGCCGGGGTGGTGGCGACCCGCCACGGGGTGCACTGGGAGCGCATCCGCATCATACCCCGCGGCGTCGATCCCTCCGTCTTCGATCCCGCCCGCGTCACGCCGGAGCGCAAGGCCGCCATGGCGCGTGCCTGGGGGGTGGCGGCGGGAACCCCGGTGCTGATGCTGCCCGGGCGGCTGACCAGTTGGAAGGGCCAGGAAATCCTCATCGAGGCGCTGTCCCGCATGCGCCATTCCGAGGCGGTGGTGGTGCTGGTCGGTGCCGACCAGGGGCGGCGGCGCTACGCGGAGGGGCTGACCGCGCTGGCGGCGAGCCTGGGCGTCGCCGACCGGGTGCGGCTGGTGGGCCACGCCGACGACATGCCGGCGGCACTCGCTTTGTCGCAGGTGGTGGTCAACGCCTCCACCGAACCGGAGGGCTTCGGCCGCGTCGTCATCGAGGCGCAGGCGATGGCGCGTCCGGTGGTTGCCAGCAACCATGGCGGCGCCGCCGAGACGGTGGCGCACGGGGACACCGGCTGGCTGGTGCCGCCCGGCGACATCGACGCCCTGGCGGTGATGCTGGATGCGGTGCTCGACCTGCCGCCGCACCGGATCGCCGCGCTGGGTGCGCGGGCGCGCGCCGCGGTGCAGGCCCGCTACACGGTGGCCGCCATGCAGGAGGCGACGCTGGAGGTGTATCGCAGCGTGCTCGCCGCCGCCCCGGCCGGGCGGCGCTGATGGAGGATGCGCCGCAGATCGCCGCCCAGGCGGCCCGCTTCGGCGTCGCGGCTTCGGTGCATGCCGAAGATCACATCTGGAACTTCGTTCTTGGCCATCCCGGGTTCACCACGCGCGGCGATGCGGTGGCGTATTATTTCAGCGACGGCGCCCGGTCGGCGCGGCGTTTCCGCGACCTGATCGGGGCGGGCCAGGAAGGCAGGCGACGGTCGGTGCTGGAATTCGCCGCCGGCTATGGCTGCGTGACCCGGCATCTGGCGCCCGCGCGCGATCTCAGCCTGACGGCGTGCGACATCCATGACGAGGCGGTCGGTTTCCTGCGCCGCCATCTCGGCGTGCGCGCCATCCCTTCGCACGCCTGCCCGGAGTTGTTCACCCCGCCCGGGCGCTACGACGCGGTGCTGGCGCTGTCGTTCTTTTCGCACATGCCGCTGGCCACCTGGGCGCGCTGGCTGGTGCGCCTGACCCAGTCTCTGGCGGCCGGCGGACGGCTGGTGTTCACCACCCATGGCCAGCAGAGCCGGGCGCATTTCGGCAACCCCGTGCTGCCCGAGTCGGGGTTCTGGTTCCACCCCGCCAGCGAGCAAAGCGATCTGCCGGTCACCCAGTATGGCCAGACCATCACCTCGCCCGCGTTCGTCCGCGCCGTGATCGCCACCCTGCCCTGGGTGGAACTGGAGGCGTGGCACGAGGCCGATTGGTGGGGCCATCAGGACACCTGGGTCTTGCGCGAGCGCTGGCGGTCGCCGGTCCGGCCCTTGCCGCGGCCGCGCCTGTGGCGGCGGAGGTTGCGGCCATGAAGCGCATTCTGGTGATCCGCCTGGGCGCGCTGGGGGATTTCTTTCTCTCTCTCGGCCCTTTCGCCGCCATCCGCGAGCGGCACGCCACCGACGAAATCACCCTGCTGACCACTGCCCCGTTCGCCGCCCTGGCGCGGCGGGCGCCGTGGTTCGACCGGGTGGAGGTCGATACGCGGCCGGCCTTGGCGGATATTCCCGGCCTGCTGCGCTTGCGCCGGCAGCTGGGCGGGTTCGATTTCGTCTATGATCTGCAGACCTCCGGCCGCTCCTCGCTCTATTTCATCCTGGCCGGACGGCCACGGTGGTCAGGCATCGCCTCGCGCTGCTCGCACCCGCACGCCAACCCGCGGCGGGATTTCATGCACACGCTGGAACGCCAGCGCGAGCAGTTGGAAATGACCGGGGTGACCGTGTTTCCGCCGGCCGACTTGTCCTGGCTGGTGCGCTGGCCGGGGGTGGACCTGCCGGCGCCCTGTGCGCTGCTGGTGCCAGGGGCGTCGCCGGGCCGGCCGCGCAAGCGCTGGCCGGCGGAGCGCTTCGGGGCGCTGGCCGCCTTGTTGGCGGCCGGCGGCCTGACCCCGGTGGTGGTGGGCACGGAAGGCGAGACGGACCTGGCCGCCACCATCCGCGCCGCCTGCCCCGCCGCCATCGACCTGACCGGGCAGACCGCGCTGTCCGACCTTCCCGGTCTGGCGGTTGGGGCGGCGCTGGCGGTGGGCAACGACACCGGACCCATGCATGTGGCCGCTTCGGTGGGCTGCCGCTGCGTGGTGCTGTTCTCCGCCGACAGCGACCCGGCGCTGACCGCGCCGCGCGGACCGGGCGGAAGCTGGCCGGTGGTGGTGCGGGTGGACGACCTGGCGAGGTTGCCGGTCGAGGAGGTCGTTGCCGCCGCCGCGCCGTTCCTGCGGCAAGGCGGGTGAAACGGTCGAGGGGCTAGAGCGCTTTCACCCTGACCGTAAACGGTCAGAGCGCTCTCGCTCTCTGTTTTATAGAGCAACTTTATCGGCCGGCCAGCGCCAGCCTGGCCGATGGTGCTCTAAAAATCCAGATCCGCGTAGTGGTCCGGCGGCGCCATCCCAAGCACCCGGTCGGCCAGCAACGGCCGGAAACTCGGCCGCGACTTCAGCCGCGCATACCACTCGCGCGCCGGCGGGCTGACCGACCAGTCAACGTCGCCCTGGAAGTCCAGCACCGACAGATGCGCCGCGGCGGCGAAATCCGCCAGCGAGACATGTCTGCCGGCCAGCCATTTCCGCGTTTCCGCCAGCCAGCCCAGGTAAGGCAGGTGCACCCGCAGATTTGCGTAGCCGGCGCGCAGCGCTGCGGCATCGGGGTGGCCGATGCCGGAAATGCGTTTGAAATATTTCTCGCCATTGAGGTTGCGCGTCACCTCCTCGGCGAACTTGCCGTCGAACCACGCGACCAGCCGGCGCACTTCCACCCGCTCGGCATGCAATTCGCCGAGCAGCGACATGTCCGGATAGGCTTCCTCCAGATATTCGCAGATCACGCCGGACTCGGGCACCGCCAGCCCGTTGTCTTCCAGCAGCGTGGGCACGGTGGCGGCCGGGTTCAATTCCAGGTATTCGGGCCGGCGCTCCCACACTTTCTCGACCCTGAGCTCGAAGGGCAGCCGCTTCTCGGCCAGCACCAGCCGCACCTTGCGGCTGAACGGCGAAAGCGGAAGGTGGAACAGGGTACGCATCGCCCGCCTTATGACATCGGGGGCGAGATGCGCCAACCCGCGGCGATGGACAAGAAGCTAAGGCCAGGGGGCGGAGCCACCCTGGCCCCCGCTCCTTATCGGGCGTTATTGGCCATTCGGTCGCGGCGCCTCGCCGGGCAGAGTCAGGCCGCGTTCGCGCAACGCGGCGCCATGGTCCTGAATGGTCTTTTGCAAGATGCCCTGCGCCCAGCCGGCGCTGTCCTTGGCGATCTGCTGGCCGATGACCGGGGCGGTCTTGAGCAGTTTTTCGCCCACCGGGGTGGTGTAGAAACTGTGCAGCGTGTGCAGCTCCTCGATGGTGAAGCTGTTCGCCCAAAGGTCGACGATGGAATCGCCGAGTTCCCCGGCGCGCGAGGTGAAGTCCGGCATCAGCAATTCGTCGACGATCGGCTGCACCTCGGCCGGCGGCTTGTTGCTGTTGTGCGCCAACCCGACGATGAGCTGGTTGCGCACATTGCCCAGAACGACCGAGACCTGGTTGGTGAATCCCAGCTTCTCGTTGAGCTCAAGCGCCGCCTTGCGGGCCGCCTCGCTGGGTTTGGCGGGGGCGGTCTGCGCCGCGGCGAGAAGCGGCAGCAGCAGGCAGGCGGCGGCGAGGGGAATCAGGCGCATGGCGGTCACTCCGCGGCGACCGCAACGGTGGCGGTCTGTTTCATGTTCTTGTCACTCAGTACCGGCGGCGTCACGGCCGTCGCGGCTGGCCCATAGCACGACAGCGGCGCCATGCCACGCTGGCAGCGGCGGCGAACCCGCCGGACAGGGGTGGGGTCGGTCCGGCTCAGCCGCCCGGATCGGTGGTTTCATATGCCATTGCCGCCCCCGTTCGCACCGGGCGCATCCGTGTATGGCTTCGGCAGTCCGCCACCCGGGCGAAATCGCCGCAGATAGGCTGGCACCACCAGATCGACCGGCGTCGGCACGATGCCCAGCTCCGACAGGCCGACCGCCCCGGATGAGACCACATTGTCGCGGTCCAGCATCCGCACCTGGTCGAGGGTGAGCAGCTTGCCCGGCAGACGTTCCATCACGCCGGCCTGCAGCCACGCGAGCCAGCGGGGAATCCCGATCAGCGGGCGCTTGCGCGCCGTCTCCTGCAGAATCCACGCCAGCAGTTGGCGGAAGGTAAACACCTCCGGGCCGCCGAGTTCGTAGATGCGCCCCGCCGCTTCCGGGCGGGCCAGCGCGGCGATCACGGCGTCGGCGACATCGCCCACATAGACCGGCTGAAACCGCGTCGCGCCGGCGATCACCGGCATGAACGGCAGCGCCTGCGCCATGCCGGCGAAACGGTTGAAGAACTGGTCTTCGGCGCCGAACACGATGGACGGGCGCAGCACCGTCGCGGTTGGAAAAGCGGCCAGCACCGCCGCCTCGCCCTCGGCCTTGGCGCGGCCGTAGCCGCTCCGGCTTGCCGGATCGGCACCGATGGCCGAGATCTGCACGAACCCGGTCGCCCCGGCGCTGGCGGCGGCACGCGCCACGATGCCGGCCCCCTCGGCCATGATCCGGCGGAAATCACCACGGCGGCGTTCGGCCAGGATGCCGACGAGATTCACCACCTGGTCGGCCCCCTCGACGGCGCGCGCGACCGCGTCCGGGCTGTTGACCGGTGCGTGCAACGGCACGATCTGCCCCACCCTGCCCATCGGTTTGAGGAAGAGTGCCGCCTCCGGGTCGCGCACCGCCACGCGCACCACATCGCCCTGGCGGGCCAGGCGCTGCACGACATAGCGGCCGATAAAACCCGACCCTCCGAACACCGTCGCGACCTTGAACGTGGCAACCGGCATTGCGTCCTCATTCGTTCCTGCAATGGTGCCAGTCATAGGCTGGCCCCTGTGCCGCCTCAAGCGATAGCCGCAAGGGATAGAAAGCCGCCGCCTGGGCAATCCCCGGGTGGCGCTGGCGAGGGCGGCAGCAGCGGGTCCGGCGGATGACGATCTTGCCGCCGTGTCGGTGGGGCTGTCATCTTGACATCGATGCCCGATCAAGGTCAGCGTTGACCCCGAGCAACGCAACCGAAGCGCAACGGCGACGGGCCTCAACGTCGGTATGAGGCAATGTCTTGCTGTCGTCATAGTGTCAAGTCGCCTGCGAACGTGCCCGCTGCCACTTCAAGAACGATGCGTGACAGCCTTGGGTCAGTATTTTGAAAAACCGGAGGGAATGATGCGATCCTCACCTCGTGCCGTTGCCGTTCTCGTTGCCGTGCCGCTTTTCCTGGGTGGCTGTCAGACCAACGAGCAAACCGGCGGGCTTATAGGCGCCGGCAGCGGCGCGGTGCTCGGCGGCCTGCTGGGCAACGCCATCGGCCATAACGCCGCGGGCACCCTCATCGGCGCCGGGATCGGCGCGGCCGGCGGGTATTTCATCGGCAGCGCGATCGGCCGGCAACTGGACGAGCAGGATCGCCAGCGCGCCATGGCGGCCACGCAACAGGCGCTTGCCGAACCCGTTTATTACCCGCCCGCCGGCGGACCGCCGCCACCGCCACCCAGGCCCGTCAGCTGGTCCTCCGACCACAACAACGGCACGCATGGCAGTACCAGCGTGGTTGCCGTGCAGCGCCAGGCGTCGGGCGGCGAATGCCGCACGGTGCGTGAAGTCGCCTACATCAAGGGTGAGGAAGTCGTTCAGAACTCCCGCTACTGCCGCTCCCAGGACGGCGGCTGGGCCGCCCAGACATGATTCGTCCGGCTTCGCTCGCCCTTGCGGCGCTGCTGCTCATCGGCACCGGCGCGGGAGCGCGCGCCGACGGCATCTTCGTGCCACTGCCCAATCAACTTAACGACGAGGTGGCGCTCGGCTCGGACCATATGAATTTCACCCTGATTCCGAGTGGTCGGTCCAATAGCATCCTCGTCTGGGGAAAGATCAATCAGGGTGATGCTCTGCGCTTATCGGCCGCGATCACCGCGGCGAAGCCAATCGACGAAATTTTATTCTATTCCCCCGGTGGCAGTCTGGGCGAAGGGCTGAAGATTGGCTCACTGATCCGCAAGGGCGGATTCAGCACCCGCGTTCCATCCGGCGCACGCTGCATCAGCGCCTGCAACTTCGCCTTCATGGGCGGCGTATCGCGGATCATCGATTCGGGTGCCACGTTCGAAGTGCACATGTTCAGCAACCAGGCGGGCGACGAGCTGCGCGACGAACTCAACAAGCCGCCGGCCACCGTCGTCGAGTTCAACAAGCGGCATCCCAATTTGCAGCTCGACCCCGATAAGGTCGAGAGTCATGTTGAGGAAATCAAACAGAAGAACCCACAAGAAACTGTCGCGGACTACCTGATTCGCTACGTCATCGATGATCACGTCAAGGAAATACAGCAGGATTCGGCTCAGACCGCGGCCGTCATTGCGCTGTACCTGGTGCAGATGCGCCTGTCGCTCGATTTCCTGACGGAGTTTGCCGACATCCCGAACGCGTCGCCGCGGGCGCTGACGGTCAAGGAACTGCGTCAGTTCAACGTCGTCAACAACTGACCTACTGCCGCTGCCGTCAATTGGATGCCGGCCTGCGGGAGCAAGAGAGCGAGGCCGGGACTTTGTCCCCGGCCTCGCTGCCTGCATCCGATCGGCCTTGCGCGGCACTGACAAAAATTATAGTATTTCCGGCACTTAAACAGTCCTGTTGAAGATGTTCGCCATGTTCGCTCAGCGCGCCGCCGCACGGCAGGTTTCTCTTGGAGTCGGCATCCTCGGTTTGCTCGCGGGCTGCGCTTCCACGCCGTTGGGCCCGACCGTGCAGGTCATGCCCGGGCCCGGCCGAAGCTTCGAGGCGTTCCAGGCCGACCAGTCGTATTGCCAGTACTATGCGACCCAACGGGTCCAGGGCCAGGCCGACGCCGCCAACCAGCGCGCTGCCGGCACCGCGGTGCTGGGGACCCTGCTGGGCGCCGGCCTGGGTGCTGCGGTCGGCAGCGTGGGCGGCAACGTCGGCGCCGGCGCGGCGATCGGCGCCGCCGCGGGGGCCGCGACCGGAACCGCCTACGGCGCCAACGGCAGTACCATACGCCCAGTACGGCATCCAGCAGCAATACGACAACGCCTTTGCCCAGTGCATGTATGCCAGGGGCGATCAGGTGCCGGGCTTCGCGCCACGCGTCATCTATAACGCGCCGCCGGCCTCCATGGCGCCCTATGCCTCCTCGGCGCCTTCTGTCTCGGGGGATACTCTGGTCTGGTCGACCCAGTCGGAATTGATCCGGCTAGGCTACCTGCACAATTCAGCGGACGGCTACCTTGGACCAGATACCCGCAGCGCCATCGCCAGCTTCGAGCAGGCATACGGCCTGCCGGTCGACGGCACGCCGTCACCTCGCCTGCTGGCCATGCTGCAATCGACGGCACCGGGTGCGTGGAACGGGCCAACCACGACGGAGTGATGTTTGCGCCGCTGCCGGGGCGCTGCCCCGGGCCCATTCGTTTGGGGTTTTGATGCTGCGGTTTGTCCTCACGATCCTTCTGGCCATCCTGACGCTGGCGCTGTTTGTACACCTGCTGGTCAGGAATGCCCCGTTCAGGGCCGCCGTGCTGGCCTTGGTGGCAGGCGGCGGCCTATGGTTTTACTGGCTGCAAGGACATCGGGACCCGCATCGCGATGTCCTCAACCCGGTGGCGCCGCCAGCAGGCGATGCCCGGCGGCCAATGCCTCCCTATTGATGTCGAGGAATTTGCGCGGTGTCTCCTCGCGCACAACCTCTCCCACCGCCGCCAATGGACACACCGCCGCCACCGCCATCAAGGCGCCGAGCGCTACGATATTGGCGACCCGCTCGTTGCCGAGCGAGCGCGCCAGATCGATGAACGGCAACCGCCGCACCAGATATCCACCGACGTCCGCCACATCGACCCGCGCCGCGTCCGCCAGCACCAGCCCGCCACCGCGCACCAGCGGCAATGAGGACGGGGCAGCGACGTTGTCGAGCAGGACAAGAAAATCGAGTTCCGTCGCCAGCGGGTACTCCACCGGGTCCGCGTCCTCGCCCACCACGATGTCGGAGCGGCTGAGGCCGCCGCGCGAGGTCGGCTCGTAGCTTTGCGACAGCGCCAGGCTGCGGCCGCTGCGCAGCAGCGCCGACGCCAGGATCTTCGCCGACAGTTGCAGCCCCTGCCCGCCGCTGCCGGCGAAGCGGATTTCGGTGCTCATGGCGCAATCCGCGCGGCCACGGCGGCGCGATAGGCGGCGCCATATTCCGCCCGGTCGGTGCGCGCCAGCACGCCGGTGCGCAGCGCATTGGCGCGGAACGGCACGTCCACCGCGTTGCTCGATGGGCCCGGCCCGTAGCTGTCCGGCCGCATCCCGCCCTTCTGGCGCAAAATAATCTCCGGCGCCGAGCCAAGATCGTTCTTGCGGCCGAATATCTCGGTGCAGTCGGATATCGCCTCGATGAAGGCGAACCCGGGATGCGCCAGCCCCTCGACGATCAGCGTCTTCAGCGCCGGCAATTGCAGCGTCATGCCGCGCCCGACAAACCCCGCCCCGGCCGCCGCCGCCAAGGCACAGGCATCGAACACCGGCTCGGCATTGCCATACGGCGTCGTGCTGGTCAGCCGCCCCTCGCCGGTGGTCGGCGACACCTGCCCGCCCGTCATGCCGTAAATCTCGTTGTTCAGCATCAGGCAGGTCATGTTCAGGTTGCGCCGGCAGGCATGGATCAGATGGTTGCCGCCGATCGCCAGACAGTCGCCGTCGCCGGTGATCACCACCACCTCCAGATCGGGCCGCGCCAGCGCCAGACCGGTCGCGAAGGCCAGCGGGCGGCCATGCGTGGTGTGGTAGGTGTTGGCATCGATATAGGCGCCGACCCGGCCGGAACAGCCGATGCCGCACACCACCGCGAGCTTGTCCTTCGCAATGCCGCGCTCATGCACCGCCCATAGCAGGGCCTGCAGCGCAATCCCGTGCCCGCAGCCCGGACACATGAAATGCGGCAGCAACGCCTCGCGCACATAGGCGCGGATGTCGAAGGCGCCGGTGTCCGACGCGGCCGGGCTAATGGCGTCCATGGCGTGCGCACTCCTGAATTCGGGTCAGGATCTCGGCCGGGCCGATCGGCTCGCCGGTCACGCGGGTCAGGCGGGCAACCTTGCCTTGTTGCCCGCACAGCCGCTCGATCTCCAGGCTGAGCTGCCCGGCATTCATCTCCACCACCAGCACCGTCGAGGCCCGCGCCGCATGGGCGCGGAATTGCGGCTCGGGGAACGGCCACAGGGTAATCGGCCGGAACAGCCCGGCGCGCACGCCGGCGGCGCGCGCCTGGCGCACCGCCCGTCCGGCGGCGCGGGCGGCAATGCCGATCGCCACCACCAGCACCTCGGCATCGTCGGTATGCAGCGTCTCGAAACTGTCGATCAGGTCGCGATGGCGGTCGAACTTGCCCAGCAGCCGCTGCATGATGCGCGCGACATCGGCGGGGTTCTGGGTCGGAAACCCGTGCTCGCCATGCGTCAGGCCGGTGGTGTGGCAGCGATACCCATCGCCCGGCCGCGCCATGGCGGGAATGCCGTCGCCGGGATCGGCATAGGGACGAAACGCCTCGCGCGGCCCGCTGGCCCATTTGCGTCCGGCGCGTTCGATGCTGTCCGGATCGGGCAGGTCCACCGTCTCGACCAGATGCCCGATGGTTTCGTCGTACAGCAAAATCACCGGCGTGCGCAGAATCTCCGCCAGATTGAAGGCGCGGATCGTCTGCTCATACACCTCGCGCACCGAGGCCGGCGCGATCACCAGGATCGGGTGATCGCCATGCGTGCCCCAGCGCGCCTGCATGATGTCGCCCTGCGCCGGGCGGGTCGGCAGGCCGGTGCTGGGGCCGCCGCGCATGACATCGACAATCACGCAGGGAATTTCGGTCATCGCCGCGTAGCCCAGGTTCTCCTGCTTGAGCGAAAACCCCGGCCCGCTGGTCGCCGTCATCGCCTTCACCCCGCCCATGGAGGCGCCGATCACCGCCCCCATGGAGGCAATCTCGTCCTCCATCTGAATAAACACGCCGCCGACGCCGGGCAGTTCCAGCGACATGCGTTCGGCGATTTCGGACGAGGGCGTGATCGGATAGCCGCCGTAGAAGCGGCAGCCGGCGGCGATCGCCGCCAGCGCGCAGGCGTGGTTGCCTTGCAGGTTCTGTCGGGAGGTCATCATCATCTCAGGAAACTGTTTGCGGCGCGTCGTGGCTCACGCGAATGGCGAAGTCGGGGCACAGCCATTCGCACACCCGGCAGCCGGTGCAGGCACCTGGGTTTGCCAGCTCGGCGATGCCGCGCGCATCCAGGCGCAGGCAGCGCTCCGGGCACATCTTCACGCAGATGTCGCAGCCCTTGCACCAGGACTGGGTGATCTCCAGCCGGTGCCCCGGCCGCACCGCGACCGGCGCGAAGGCCGGCCGCGGCGCTTCCGCTTCCGGCCGCGCGCCGCTCTGCACCCAGTCGCGCCCGGCCCGGAAGGCCTGCAAATTCGCCCCCACCGTGCGCGGCGGCACCAGCTGCGCCAGCACCTCGGTCCAGCCCTCGACCGCGAAGGGCAGCGCGGTCGACAGCGCCCCCAGCAGCACCGTGTTGGCGATGCGCGCGTTGCCGAGCCCCTCGGCCATGCGGGTGGCATCCAGCGCATAGCCGGTGCCGACCATGTCGATCACCGCCGCCGGGGCTTGCGGCGCGTAGGCCGAGCGCGCCCCCGGGCGGCGGTCGCGGAAGGCGATCGGCGGCACGATCTGCTTTGTATCGGCAATGAAGGTGCCGCGGTCGCGCTTGAGCGTATTCAACCAGCGCAGGCCTTCCGCCCATTCCAGCGCCACCAGGATATCGGCCTCGCCATGCGGAATGGTCGGCGACCACACCTCCTCGCCAAAGCGGACATGGCTGAACACGCTGCCGCCGCGCTTGGCCATGCCGTGCACTTCGCTCTGCTTCACCGACAGGCCGTGACGCTGGCAAAGCGCCGCCAGAACCTTGGAAACCATGATCACGCCCTGGCCGCCAACGCCCACAATCAGAACATTGGTCGGCGGCGATCTGCCCATGTCGGCCATCGGGTCGCGGTACTCCTATCTGTACGACGGGGCGAATGCAATCCGACGGGCAGTTCTGTGCGCACAGGGTGCAGCCGACGCACAACTCGGCGTTGATCTTCACCTTATGCCGTCCCTCGACGGTGGCATCGTCCCACCCGAGCGCCGGGCAGCCGAGGTTCATGCAGGACTGGCAGGCCGTGCAGGACTCGAGCGCCACCGCGAAGGCCGGGCCCTTGATACGCACCGGGTCGAGCACGCAGGGCCGGTCGGAAATCACCACCGACACGCCTTTGAACGCGGTCGCCTCGCGGAAGGTCTGGTGCATGCTGCCGACGTCGTACGAGTCGACTTTCCGCACCCAGGTCACGCCGCAGGCGCGCACCATCGCCTCGAAATCGACGCGCTTGCTGCCCTCGCCGCGCAGCGTCCGGCCTGTACCGGCGTGGTCCTGGCCGCCGGTCATCGCCGTGATGTGGTTGTCGAGGATGATCACGGTGATGTTGGCGTTGTTGTAGACGGCATCGATCAAAGGCGGAATGCCGGCGTGCAGGAAGGTGGAATCGCCGATGGTGGCGATGATCGGTTTCTCTTCCGTGCCGGCCTTGGCGATGCCGACCGCGTTGGCGATACTGGAGCCCATCGAGACGCAGGTATCGACCGAGCGCAGCGGCTCGATGGCGGCCAGCGTGTAGCAGCCGATATCGCCGGCCACGCGGGCATTCAGCGCCCGGATCGCCATATAGCTCATCACATGCGGGCAGCCCGGACAGAGCACCGGCGGCCGCGGCGAGGCCTGCACCGGCCAGGGTGCGGGCTGTGGCTGCGGCTGCAGAATGCCGGCGCGCTCGAACCCCTCGCGCACCACTTCGGGCGAGAACTCGCCGACGCGGGGAAAGAACGCCTTGCCGTCGGCAAGGATGCCGGCGGCACGGATGTCCGTCTCGATCGCCGGTTCGAGTTCCTCGATGACGAACACCCGGTCCACGGTGCGGCTAAACTCGTCGATCAGTCCGAGCGGCAACGGATACGACAGCGCCAGCTTCAGCACGCTCGCCCCCGGCAGGATTTCCTTCACATAGGCATAGGGCGTGCCGGCGGTGATGACGCCGATGGAGGGATCGCGTTTTTCCCAGCGATTCAGCGGGGATTCCTCGAAGAACGCGGCGAGTTTCTGTTCGCGCTCGATCAGCCTTGGGTGGCGCATGCGGGCGTGCGCCGGGATCATCACGTTCTTCCTGGTATCCTCGCGGAATCCGCGCGGCGGCGGCACCTCGCGCGCCCCGAGGCGCACGACGCTGCGGGTGTGCGACAGCCGCGTGGTGCTGCGGATAATCACCGGCGTGTCGAAGCGCTCGCTCAGCTCGAAGGCGAAGCGGGTGAACTCCAGCGCCTCCTGCGCATCGGACGGCTCCAGGCAGGGCACCATGGCGAGCCGGCAGAACAGCCGCGTGTCCTGTTCGTTCTGCGAGCTATGGATGCCGGGATCGTCGCACACGACGATGACCAGGCCGCCGTTCACGCCGATATAGGTCAGCGACATCAGCGCATCGGAAGCGACGTTCAGGCCGACATGCTTCATCGCGGCCATCGACCGCACACCGGCGAACGAGGCGCCGATGGCGACATCCAGCGCCACTTTCTCGTTGGTCGACCATTGCGCCTCGAGATCCTCCGCCGGATAGCGGGCAAGGGTTTCGAGAATTTCCGTGCTCGGTGTTCCCGGATAGGCGGAAGCGACGCGCACGCCGGCTTCCCAGGCGCCGCGGGCGATGGCTTCGTTGCCGGTCAGCGGCCGCGCGTGGGTGGCGGCCTCCGCGGATTCCGCGACGCCATTCTTTGTTTTCACTTGAGTTGTCAAGACGCTGCCATCCCGGTGCGAGTTGCGTGTCCTGTAACAGCCCGATCTTATATCAGTTGTGAACGATCTGGCGAGCGACCATCGCACGCGCTGGCATCCAAGGGTCAAGGTCCTTGGCAGAGTCCAGGTGCAACGCCGCCGTGCCGGAGCGGCGCTCCGCACGGGGCGCGGTCACGGGCAGCGCCCCGGCTGTTGGATCAGTCCTTTGGCCGCAGATCGATGATCCGCTTCGCCTTGCCCACCGAGCGCTCGATTTCCCCCACCGCAGCGATCCGCACCCGCACGGTCACACCGACATATGCCTTCACCGCATGGGTCAATCTCACCACACAGGCCTGCTTCGCGTGTTCGTCATGCAGGTCCAGCTCCGGCCGCGCCTCGACCACGACGTCCAGCGCGTCCAGGTGGTCGCGTCTTGTGACCTCCAGCACGTAATGCGGCGACAGACTCTTGTCCTTCAGGATCAGTTCTTCGATCTGGCTCGGGAACACGTTCACCCCGCGGATGATCAGCATGTCGTCCATGGCTGTTCAACGCTATGCCACGCCGAATAGTTTGAGGAGGTTATCGAAGCCGGCGAGGCTGGCGCGGTAGCGGTCCTGGCTGAGTGTGTTGGTCTGGTTTGCCTTGAGGATGTTGAAGGCGAAGCTGCGCGCGCGGGCGAATATGCTGGGATTGGATCGGATGCGCGAGCGATCCTCTCCCATGGTGACGTCCCGGCTATAGTGCGAGGTGGTTTCGACGCCCCAGTGCCCACGGATGGCCTCGGCGGCGCGGGTGGCGATGATTGGCGCGTTGGCGACGTAGAAGGCGGTCTCGGAAGAATGGGACAGCAGGCCGGTCTTGCTGTTGCGGGTGTAGACATCACGCTCGACGCGGATGACGGCAGCGACGTGGGAATGCCAGTCGGTGCCGGCGAGTTTGTCGGCGGGATCGAAGACGGTGACGACACGCCTTTCGTCGCGATTGCGGCCGTTGTCGTGGCTGCACGCAGAACTGAGCGGAGCGGTGGTCGCGCTGATCTCCTGGGCCTGCTGGTGCAGGGTCGGCTGGTTGTCCTTGACCTGAACGATCAGGGTGATGTTGGCATCGCTGGCGACCTCGAATAGTTTTTTTGACAGTGCAGCGCATCGAGCGTGACGATGGTGGCGGTAGCGACACCGAGTTCGGCGAGCAGCGCCTGGGCCGCAGGAATTTCGTTGGACTTTTCGTCGATGTCGACATGTGCGAGCACCAGTGCGGTGTCGGTGGCAAACGCGCTCAGCAGTTGGGCGGCGGCACGGTCATGAAAGTTGTCAAAGCTGCCGCGCAGCGTCTTGCCGTCCAGCGCGATGCTGCCTTGTCCCGCGGTTCCACGCGCTGCCTGCAGTTGAGTTGCATGGCGGCGGAAGACCGCCTCCACCGCGATCGGATCAAGCCCCTGCAGGATGTAGCGGATGGCGGTGTGTGCGGGGGCGCGGCGCCATTTCAGGCCGAAGGCCGCGTTCAGCCTGTCGCGATGAACGTCGATGAAGGTGACGACCCCCCGATACGAGTTGCTGCCGGTGACGATGGCGAGGATGGAGAACAGCAACACATACGGCAGCTTGTAGAGCTTGCCCTCCGCCCGGCGAGGGTCAGGAACGTCTGCCAGCAAGTCCAGCAACGGCGCAAATACAGCCACGGCAACCTCCTTTTCGGTTGCCGCCCCAGGAGTCAGAGATTTGCCGATTTGGGAATTTGTCGTGATTCCAATGACCTCACTTTGCCCCGCGAGTGTTGCAGATTGCACTCAGCCCGGCTCACCGAGAGCGTTGAACAGCCGTGGCATGTCGTCGGTGCGCCCGGCGATGCGTGCCATCCGCCGCATGCTGCGCGTGGTGCCCGGCAGCAGGCGGGTGAGGTCGCGGGTGCGATAGCGGATGACCGGCATCGCCTCCTTGGTCAGCGAGGTCAGCACCAGCTCGCCCGGTTCGCCGTCCGGCACCGGCTCGCCGGTCGCCGGATCGATGATCTCGGGATAAAAATGGTCTTCCCAGAGATGCAGCCCGTCCTTGCTCTCGATGCACTCGCAGGCCACGCCGGGGCCGATGATTTCCGACAGCCCATACAGGTCGAGCGCGTTCATGTCGAAGCGCGCTTCGATTTCGTGCCGCATGGCCGTGGTCCAGGGCTCGGCGCCGTGCATGCCGATGCGCAGCGAGCTTCCCCGCGGATCGAGCCCCTCGCGCTCGAACTCATCGCCGATCGCCAGCATGTAAGACGGCGTCACCATGATCAGATCGGGCTTGAAGTCATTGATCAGCTGCACCTGGCGGGCGGTCTGGCCGCCCGACATCGGCACCACCGTGCAGCCCAACCGCTCGGCGCCGTAATGTGCGCCCAGGCCGCCGGTGAACAGCCCGTAGCCGAAGGCGACGTGCACGATATCCCCCGGCCGGCCGCCGGCGGCGCGGATCGAGCGCGCCATCACCTCGGCCCAGGTATCGATGTCGCCTTTGGTGTAGCCGACGACGGTTGGTTTGCCGGTGGTGCCGGAGGAGGCATGCACGCGCACCACCTGCTCGCGCGGCACCGCGAACATGCCGAACGGATAGTTGGCGCGCAGGTCATCCTTGCTGGTGAACGGGAATTTGCGGATGTCGTCGAGGCTGTGCAGGTCGTCCGGGTGCACCGCCAGCGCCTCGAACGCGCGGCGGTAATGGCCGATGTTGTCGTAGGCACGCCGCAGCGTCGATGTCAGGCGCGCGAGCTGCAGGGCAGCGATCTCGTCGCGGCTGGCGACCTCGATCGGGTCGAGCAACGCGGTGCGCTGGGTCAGGAGCTGCATGGTCTTCCTCGTGTTGCATCCGCAGGCGACCGGACCGGCAGGCATCCGCGAGCCTGAACGCCGCGTCCTACTCCGCGCGGCCGCTCGCGCCAATCGGCCGAGCCATGCAACGGTAACATTGCGGCAACGTATGCGCGGGATTGCCGGTAAAAAACCCGGGGTTCCGTGCCGGACCCGGCGCGGGGCGCGGCACGGCGTTAAGCAGGGGTCAGTGGACCCCTGCACGCCAGGAGCGAGGCGGGCCGCACATTACCAGCCGTAATAGGCCGGGGCCGGCGCGTAGACCACCCGCGGCGCCGGCGCGTACATCACCGGCGGTGCGGCATACATCACCGGCGGCGGCGCGTAGACGACCGGCGGCGGCGCCACATACACCGGCGGCGCCAGCGCCCCGGCGATCACCGCGCCCACACCCAGCCCGAGCAACGCGCCGGCGACCACACCCACACCGCCGCCACCGTGATAGCCGCCGCCGTGATAGGGATATCCGTAATGCGGTCCATAGCCATGGCCACCACGCCAGTCGGCATGCGCGGTCGGCGCAACCAGCAGCGCGACAGCAGCCGGGGTCGCAAGCAGGAGGGTGCGGATACGCATGGAAGTTATCCTTTTTTGGTGCGGCCGGAAACATCCCGTCCGACACGCCAGACTCAAATCCCTATCTGTGGCGGAACCGAGGCAACAGCGGGGCGTTCAGGTGGACTTACCCAACGCCTTGCGCCGCAGCATCTGCAACCGCTCCCGGCCGTCGGGCGTGCGCGGGTCGAGTTCCAGCGCCTTCTCCCAGGCCGCCAGCGCGCCCTTCCAGTCGCCCTGCGCCTCGGCAATGCGCGAAAGCGTCTGCAGCGCGAGAAAATGCCGCGGCTCGCGCTGCAGAGTCGCCTGGATGTCGCGGATGGCGCCGGCATAATCGCCGACATGGAATTTGGTTTGTGCCCGACGCAGCCAGGCTTCGGCATAGTCGGGCTCCAGCACGAGCGCATCGTCCAGCGAGTCCAGCGCGCCGTCGACATCGCCCACCTCCAGGTCGTGCGCGCCCTGGCTCAGCAGCAACACGACCACCGGCGAACCCGCCTGCTGCCAAGCCTCACGGATTTTTCCTTCCAGCGCTGCCGCCGCTTCCTCGGTCGGCGCCGCCTTCAGCGCGGCGAACAACTGATCCAGGTCCGCCTTGTGCGAGTCCGGCCGGCCTTGCCCGAACGCGGGCCCGGACAGGAGCAGGACAAGCACGAAAAGCAGGCGCATGAAAGGTATGGTGGGCTCTCGCTGGCACGGCCGCAAGGCTAAGCAAGGCCAGGGCTCTGCCGCCGGACCCCGCCGGGCTGTCGCCCCTTGGACCCATTCCCTTTCTACCCCCGCACCACCACCCCAAGCCGCCCGGCCAGGTCCTGAATGAACTGCCAGGCCACCCGGCCCGACCGTCCGCCGCGCGTCACCGACCATTCCACTGCCGCCGCACGCAGTTTCTCGCGCGGCATATCCAGCCCGAAAGCGCCGGCATAGCCCTCGATCATGGCGAAGAACGTGTCCTGGTCGCAATTGTGAAACCCGATCCACAAGCCGAACCGGTCGGACAGGGACACCTTCTCCTCGGTCGCCTCCGACGGATTGATGGCGGTCGAGCGTTCGTTCTCGATCATGTCGCGCGGCATCAGGTGGCGGCGGTTGGACGTGGCATAGAACAGCACGTTCTCCGGCCGCCCCTCGATGCCGCCGTCCAGCACCGATTTCAGCGCCTTGTAGTCGGCGTCCTCGCGTTCGAACGACAGGTCGTCGCAGAAGATCAGGCACCGCCTGGTCTCGCCGCGCAGCAGCCGCAGCAGGTCGGGCAGGGAGCCCAGGTCTTCGCGGTGGATTTCGATCAGCGCCAGACTGCCCTGGTGCTCGGCGTTGGCGGCGGCATGGGCGGCCTTTACCAGCGAGGACTTGCCCATGCCGCGCGCACCCCAGAGCATGGCATTGTTGGCCGGCAGGCCGCGCGCGAAGCGCAGCGTGTTCTCCAGGATGATGGACTTCTGCCGCTCGATCCCTTGCAGCAGGGCGATGTCGACGCGCGAGATCTGCGCCACCGGCGCCAGATGGCCGCCGCCGGCCGGTGACGCGGCGGGATGCCAGACGAATCCCTCGGCGGCGGCGAGGTCGGGCCGAAGCGGCGGCGGCGGGGCGATGCGCTCCGCCGCCTCGGCGATGCGTTGCAGGGCCTCCAGCAGGCGGCGGGTGTCCATCGGGCGGCTGACTTTCGGGAAGCTTGACGTTCGGGGGGCGGAAACTATGGTCCCGCCCGACTCATAGCAACCCGGAACCCCACCATGCTGATCTCTCCTGCCTACGCCCAGACCGCCGGTGGCGGCATGGGCGATTTGATGCAGTTCCTGCCGCTCATCCTGATCTTCGCGGTGTTCTATTTCCTGCTGATCCGTCCGCAGCAACTGAAGCAGAAAGAGATCAAGGCGCAGCTCTCGTCGTTGAAGCGCGGCGACAAGGTGCTGACCGGCGGCGGCGTGCTGGCGGTGGTAAGCAAGCCGCCCAAGAGCGCCGAGGAACGCGAAATCGAGATCGAGATCGCCCCGAACGTGCGCGTGACGGTGCTGCGCGAGACCATCGCCGCGGTGATCACCCCGCAGCCGGCCAACGATCCCCGCCCCGTCAAGCCCGCCGCCCCCGCGGCGCCGGCCGGCCCGGCCGGAGACGCGCCCAAGCTCGGCGACATGGTCAAGGGGCTGTTCGGCAAGAAGCAGGGTTGAATACGGCTGCCGTTCTCTTTCCCTCCCGTTGCTTGCTTGGGCCGCGAAGCGGTCCAGGCGCGTGGGCGGGGTCGGACCACCACCCCGGCCTTAAGCGGAGGCGGCGCTTCTGTCTGGCGATGACACGCTGCTGACCTTCGTGCGGCGGCACGATCCCGACCGGTTCCTCACCGCCCTGTTCGCGCCGCCCGAGCGCCGCGGCGCGCTGTTCGCGCTCTACGCCTTCAATCACGAACTCGCGCGCGCCCGCGAGGTAACCAGCGAGCCGGCGCTGGCATTGATCCGATTGCAATGGTGGCGCGAGGTGGTCGAGGGCGCGCGCCGCCGTCACGAGGTGGCCACTCCGCTCGCCGCGGCGCTTGACGCGGGCGCCCTGCACGTCCCCGACCTGCTCACCATGATCGAAGCGCGCGAGGCCGAGGCGGAGCCGTCCATCCCCACCAGGGCAGCGTGGGAGGCCACTGTGCGGGCGGCTGCCGGGACGCTGGCGGTGGCGGCCGGGCGGGCGCTCGGGGCCGAGGCGGCGCTGCTGCCGCGGCTTGCCGATCTCGGCACCGCCTATGGCGTGGGGGGACAGCTGCGCAATGTGGCGGTTCTGGCCCGGCACGGCCGCTGCCTGCTGCCCGAGGACATGCTGGCCGCGCAGGGGCTCAGCGTACACGAGGTAATGGCGAACCCGACGCTGCCGGCCTTGCGCCCGGTGCTGGCGACGCTGGCCGGCTGGGGGCGGGAAAGCCTCCGTCGGGGCGGCGGGAAGCTGCCCCGCGCGGTGCTGGCCGCCGGGTTGCCGGCGGTGCTGGCGCGGCGCGACCTTCGCCGGCTGGATATCACACCGGCACCACGTGGTTTTGGTGACCGGCTGGCCGTGGTCGCGGCGGCGGTAGCCGGCCGGGTCTGACGGCGCCGGGACGGTCCCCCCTGTGTCTGCCGCGCAAGCGGCATGGAAAAGTCATCGAGTGCGCCGCTTGCCTAGGCCAGGCCGTCAGTTTAGCCTTTGCGCGATCAATGGTTTGCCTGCCTCCATCCTCTTCCAAGGAGTGCCTCATGTTCCGTGTTCTCGAAAAGCTTTATGAAGCGCTGACGCTCGGCGCGGTGCTCGCGCTGGTCGCGATCGTCGGCTTCCATGGTTCCCGCCTGGTGGAAGCCTATTACTGGGGGCCGTTCTTTACCTGGCTGCACGTCATATCCGGCATCACCTGGATCGGGCTGCTGTATTATTTCAATCTGGTACAGATCCCGACGATGCCGAAAATTCCAGCCGAACTGAAACCGGCTGTCGGCAAGTTCATCGCCCCGGAAGCGCTGTTCTGGTTCCGCTGGTCGGCGCTGGCGACCATCGTGACGGGCCTGATCGTGGCGACGCTGAACAACTATGTGGTCGGCGCGCTGACGCTGGCCGATGGGCAGCGGACGATCGGCACCGGCATGTGGCTTGGGATCATCATGGCGTTCAACGTCTGGTTCATCATCTGGCCGAACCAGAAGAAGGCGCTTGGCATCGTGCAGGTCGATGACGCCGCCAAGGCGAAAGCCGCCCGCGTGGCAATGCTGACCAGCCGCACGAATTTCGTGCTGTCGGTGCCGATGCTGTATTGCATGGTGGCGTATCGGCTGCTGGGGTAGCAATAAGATAAGGCAAGGGGCTCTGCCCCTTGACCCCGCTGGGGCCGTGAGGCCCCAGAGCCCTTTACTTCAGCTATCGCCATACTTCAGCTATCGCCAGGCCCCCGGAGGGGCCAGGCTCTCAGGTTTCCTGCAGCGCGAGGGCCGGGTAGTGCCGCGCCGCCAGGCGGGAGCGGGCGATCCGGCGCACGTCACTCAGCGACGGCCAGTGGCTGCCGTCGATTTCATCGAGGCGCAAATCGGTGGCGACGAAGCGGTAGCCATCGTGCAGACGCACCGCGGCGCCAACAAAAACGCCATCGATGTCGATCACATGGGACTGGAGCATTTTTTCATCTCACCCCGGCTTGGTCGCCGGCGGTGCCTTCTGTCTCGGCAGGGACTAGGAAAAGGCGGAACGGTCAGACGGCAAAACAACAACAGCAACCGGGCCGCATAAGGGCGCTCTGGTGGCTGATGGTGGCCAAATCTGATCGCACCGTCGTTCTCCCTGATCCCGGCAGGACAGGGTGGCTCCATAAGCCATGTGACACCGGCGCGTCAATGGAAAAGCGCACAACCTTCGTGTGATGATGCATTGTGCGATTTTACTTTGTGGAAAAGGCGCGGAGTCCAGCAGATCAGTCGATGTCGATGCGGACGACATCGCGCACCGAACGGCCGGCGCGGTGTTCGCCGGGGACGATCAGGCGCAGCGCCTGGCCGGCTATTGGCGCGCCGTTCATCTGGTCGGCGAGTTGCACCGGGCGATCGGCGAATTCCGGCGACAGTTCGGCCAGGGCGAACGTCACCGTGTAGCCGTCGGACCCGGTGACCCGCACGGTCAGGCGCACCTGCTCGGCGGGTTTGGCGGCATCGACGCCGCCGGCGGCGGTGAGCACGGTCCACAGCAACGGTCCGGTCCAGTCCGCCTGCTGCTCGCCATGGCCGGATATCAGGGAAACGTGCTGGGTCACCCGCGGCAGTGCGGCCAGCCCCTCGGGAGACAGAACCTGCCCTCCCCGCCCTGCTCGTTGCACCAGCAGACCCAGCGGTGGCGGGTACGGCACGGCGAGGCCAACCGGGGAAAACCCGTGGGCTCCCAACAGCGCCTGCCCGGCCTCGGACATCACGAAGGCGGCGAAGCGCAGCGTGACCGGATGGTCGTTCAGCAGCACCATGCCATCGGCGGGATCCACACCTAGGTCCGGCGGCAGCTTCACCACCGTAAGGCCGGGCACCGCCTGCGCCACCTCCGCCGCGTCGCTGCAATAGCCGAGCATCACATCGGCGCGATCGGCGAGAAAAACGCCCTCGACGGCGCCTTTGCCTGCCACCAGCGGCGGGGTTTTCGCGCCGCCCCCCACCAGCGGCAGCGCCTTGGCTTCCAGCGCCGCGCGGGCGCCGGGGTGGATGGCCTCGGCACGAGCGAACACCGCCCAGGCGGAATCGCCACCAGAATCCGCCCCCGGCGTGGAGGTGCCCAGACGCACCGCGGGGTCGAGCAGCCGGTCCAGCACATTCGCGCGGGTCAGCCCCACCGCGGGGCGGGCGATGGCGCATAACAGGTTGCGGGTGAACAGGATGACCGTTCGCTCCGGATGGCCGACGGCGAGGCGGCGCGGCTGCTCCATGTCGGCGGCGGCAAACAGGTCGACTTGCGCGCCGGCATCAATTTTCTCGCGCAGCAGGCCGGAGGGGCCGAATTCGGCCGGGGCCACCGTGTCAGGCCCGGCGGGGAAGCGGCGAAGCAGATCGGAGAAGGCGGCGGAAAGACTGCCGGCGGCGGCGACGCGCAACGTGTCGGCGGCGGCGGGCGCCGCCAGGGCCAGGAGGCCGGCAAGGAGAAGCCAACAACGGGCGCGCATGGCGGGACCCCTCAGAACCGGCGCCGTCATATGCGTTCGGTCATGGCGGGTCCAGACGCGCAAGCAAGGCCCGGGGGCAGACCCTGGTCTTGCTTTCTTTACCCGAATCCCAGAAACCCCGGCATCGCGCTGATCGGCGGTGCCAGTTTCAGTCTCGCCACATCCGGCACCGGCCGCGCGGTGCGCGCATCATCCGCCAGCAGTGCCTCCAGCTCCGCCGCCACGCCAAGCACGAACGCATCCCCGCCGCGCGGCCCGACGATCTGCAGCCCGAACGGCATGCCATGGCGATCGGTGCCCACCGGCAGGCTCACCGCCGGATGGCCCACCAGCGTCACGGCATAGGCCAGCGCCAGCCAGTGGAAATAGCTGCGCGTCGGCACGCCGTCGATGTCGGCCGGATACAGCTCGCGCCACGGACGCGGGCTGATGGTTATCGACGGGGTGAGAATGACATCGACCCCGGCAAAGAATTCCTGCCAGCGCCGGTAAAGGCCGGTCTGCAGCACCGCGGCGCGGGCCACATCCTCGGCGGTCATGCGCACCGCCGCCTCGACATTGGCGCGCACATTCGGCCCGACATCCTCCGGCCGCGCGCGCACCCGCTCCAGGTGAGCGGCGAGGAAATTCACCCCCCGCAGCACCTCGAACGCCTCGTCCGCCCCCGCGCAGTCCGGCTCCCCCTCGCCCGCCTCGGCGAACACATGGCGGAACAAACCGGTCTTTTCGGCAAACACCTCGCGGATATGCCGCTCCGTCGGGGCAAAGCCGAAATCCGGCGAGATCGCCACCCGCAGCCCGGCCAGGTCGATGCGGGGCGGCGGGGCGAACATATCGGCCGTGCGCACACGGCGGCCGGGAATCGTGGTCGCCAGCGGATCGGCCGGCTCGTCGCCCGCCATGGACCCCAACAGCAGGCACAGATCGGCCACACTGCGCGCCATCGGCCCCAGCACCGGCAGCGGGCTCCAGCCGATCACCCGCCTCTCGTTCGCCACCAGGCCCGGGCTCGGGCGAAAGCCGACGACGCCACAGAACGCAGCCGGATTGCGCAACGACCCGCCGGTGTCCGAGCCGGTGGCGAGCGGCACCATGCCGGTCGCCAGCGCCACCGCCGAGCCCCCTGAGGAGCCGGCGGCGGATTTCGTCGGATCGAACGGGTTGCCGGTGGCGCCATACACGGCGTTGCGCGTGTTGGCCCCGGCGCCGAATTCCGGGGTGTTGGTCTTGCCCAGCACGATGCCGCCGGCGCGGCGGAGATTGGCCACCAGCAACTGGTCGCGCGCCGACACATGGTCGCGGAAGATCGGACTGCCGAAGGTGGTGCGCAGGCCGGCCACTTCCACCAGATCCTTCACCCCGAACGGCAGCCCGTGCAGCGGCGGCAGCGCGTCACCCCGCCCGACCGCCGCCTCGGCGGCGCGCGCGGCCACGCGGGCGCGGTCGAAGTCCCGCGCCACCATGGCATTGACGGCGGGGTCCACCGCCTCGATGCGGGCGATGCAGCTTTCCATCAGCTCGACCGGCGAGAGCTGCTTGCGGCCGATCAGCGCCCGCGCCTCGCGCGCGGACAGGTCACACGGGTCCATGGTTGCATCCTTTCCGGCAGCCAGGTCAGTAGCCCAGGGCACACCCGTCCTTGCGGGGGTCGGAGGCGCCGACCAGGCAGCCGCGGGCGCGGTCGATCCAGATCGCCTGACCGCCGCCATGCGGCCGCTCCACCGCCTCGATCGCATGGCCGAGCCGCGCCAGACCCTCGCACAGCGACGCCGGCACGCCCCGCTCCACCTGCACCTTTCCCATCGTCGGGAACAACCGGCAGAGATCGAGGGATTCCTGCAAATCGAGCCCGTAATCAATGAAATTGGTCAGAAAGCTGGTCTGCCCCATCGGCTGATAGTGCCCGCCCATCACCCCATACGGCATCACCGCCGCGCCGTCCCGGGTCAGCATGCCAGGGATGATGGTGTGCATCGGCCGCTTGAAAGGGGCGATGCAGTTCGGATGGCCGCGTTCAAGGCGGAATCCCAAGCCGCGGTTATGCAGCATGACGCCCGATGTCTCGGCCAGGATGCCGGAGCCGAAGCGCTTGAACAGGGAGTTGATGAAACTGCAGGCATTGCCGTCGCGGTCGACCACCGACAGGTAAACGGTGTCGCTGTGGCGCGGCAGGTCCGTCTCCCCGGCCGGGGGCAGGTCGGCCATCGCCGCCTCGTCGCGGATCAGCCGGCGCAGCCCGCCCAGGTATTCCGGGCTGGTCAGCTTCGCTACCGGCACGTCTTCCATCAGCGGGTCGGCCAGAAAGGCGTCGCGGTCGCGATAGGCCAGCCGCGCCGCCTCGATGTGGCGGTGCCAGCGCAGCACGCCGAGGGGGCCGTCCGGCGCCGGGCCGAAGCCGCCCAGCAGGCCGAGCAGCATGAGCACCACCAGACCCGAGCCGTTCGGCGGGCACTGCCAGACCTCGAACCCGTTCCAGCCTATCCGGATCGGCTCGACGAAATGCGCGGCCGAGCGGCCGGCGGCGAAATCCTCCTCGGTGTGCAGCCCGCCGCGGCGGCGCAGGGCCGCCACCATGTCGGCCGCCACCTCGCCCTCATAGAAGGCGCGGCTGCCGTGACGGGCGATGCCGCGCAACGTGGCCGCCAGGTGCGGCTGCACGAAGCGATCGCCGAACAGCGGCGCGCGGCCGCCGGGCAGGAAGGGATACGCCTCGGTGTGGCGCAGCTTCTCCGTCTGCGAGTCCCAGGCCTGGGCAACGACGGACGAGACGAAAAACCCGTCCTCGGCAAAGCCGATCGCTGGGCGCAGCAGCTCGTCCAGCCCCTTGGTACCGTGCGCATTCAGCAGTTTTTCCCAGGCCGAGACCGCGCCGGGCACGGTGACCGCATGCGGCGAGCTGGCCCCGAGCGCGGTGATGCCGCGCGCCTCGAACCAGCCGAGGGCCGCCGCCGCCGGGGCGCGGCCCGATCCGTTCAGGGCGACAACACGGCATTGCCTCGCCGGGGCGTAGAGACAAAAACAATCGCCGCCGATGCCGGTGGACATCGGCTCGACCACGCACAGCACCGCCGCCGCTGCGACCGCGGCATCGAGCGCATTGCCGCCGCCGCGCAGCACGTCCAGCGCCGCCAGCGTCGCCTGCGGCATGGACGTCGCCGCCATGCCGTGGGCCGAGAGCACCGGGCTGCGGCCGGGAAGATGCAAATCACGCATGTCTGTGCCCTCCTCTCGCGCCGTCCGCGCCCCCGCTGGTGGCTGCGTACGCTGGCACGCGGCCCCCCCATTGGCAATCGCGCGCCCGCCTGGGATCATAGGCCTTCGGCAGCGATGGGGACGCAACGTGGCGACGATCGAGGATTTCGACAGGCTGGAAATCCACGTGGGCACGGTGGTGGACGCACAGCCGCTGCCCGAGGCGCGCAAACCGTCGATCAGGCTGTGGATCGACTTCGGTATCCCGCTCGGGGTGAAGCAATCCTCCGCCCAGATCACGGTGCATTACCGGCCCGACCGGCTGATCGGTCGGCAGGTGCTGGCAGTGACCAATTTCCCGCCGCGGCGCATCGCCGGCTTCGAAAGCGAGGTGCTGACCCTCGGGGTGCCGGACGAGGACGGCGCGGTCGTGCTGCTGAAGCCCGACTTCAAGGTGCCGGACGGCGGCCGCATGTTCTGATGCCGCGCCATTACTACACCGTTACCTGGGACCAGTTGCACCGCGACGCCCGTGCCCTGGCCTGGCGGCTGATCGCCCTTGCTCCCTTCCGCGGCGTGGTGGCGATCACCCGCG
This sequence comes from uncultured Alphaproteobacteria bacterium, assembly GCA_963804495.1. Classification (GTDB taxonomy): domain Bacteria; phylum Pseudomonadota; class Alphaproteobacteria; order Acetobacterales; family Acetobacteraceae; genus Rhodovastum. The sequence goes on from CAWDQN010000003.1 coordinate 357,083, forward strand.
GCGGGCTGATCCCGGCCGCCATCGTGGCGCGCGAGCTGGAGGCGCGGGTGATCGAGACCATTTCCATCGTCGCCTACGGGCGCGGCGCGGCGGACGAGACCGAGCAGGGCACACCGGAGGTGGTCAAATCCCCGGTCGCGGCGGGAGACGGCGAAGGCTGGCTGCTGATCGACGACCTGGTGGACACCGGCGCCACCGCAAGGGTGGTGCGGACGCTGCTGCCGAAAGCGCATTTCGCCACGGTCTATGCCAAGCCCGCCGGCAAGCTGCTGGTGGACAGTTTCATCACTGAAGTGAGTCAGGATACCTGGATTTTGTTTCCCTGGGATACCGAACCGCAATTCGCTGTGCCGCTGGCAAAACGGGAAAAGCCGGCGGGGTGAAAGAAATGGGTGGCTGTTGGCCCCCGCGTCACCTCACGAAGGCGCGCACAGGCGCGGCCAACGGCCAGGGGCATTCCCCTGGTCGTCCCGCACCCGGCCGCATCCAGGTTCGAGCGGATATCCCGAGGCTCAGAACGGCACGACGAAGCGGACGTTAAAGTAGGTCCCGCCGACGGCGTTCCTTGTGTAAACGGATTCGTTCAACTGTGCCTGGACATTGATGCCGCCGAACTGATAACCGACGATCGGGCCAAGACCGAACCTGCTCTCGATGTTATGGACGTTCTGGCCGTTGTTTGTATCAGAGTTAAACTGGCTGACTTGATAAGCGCCAAGCTCCCACAGTCCACTTGCCAATTTCTTTCGCAATCGTGTAGTCGGCTTCGAAATAGTCGCCAGACCGGTAATTGTAATTGTTGGCGGTGGTCGAACTGACCGGGATGGGGAAAAACAGGGCGGCACTGACATTCCAGCCGTCATGCAACCAGCTCAGGCCCGCCCCCGGCTGGATGGTCCAGTAGCCGTTGCCAGTCGGCAGACCGCCGTTGAGCCAATGCCCGTTGACAAGATTGGCCGGGGTATTGCTGGCATCGGCCACATAGACCGACAGGCTGGTCGACACGTGATAAGTCGCCGAACGTCCACGAAAGGATGCCCGGCACCAGGACGGTGTTGTAAATGCCAAAGTTGCCCGGGCCACCGCCGTTCGGCGTGTTTTGTTGCGGGGCAAAATTGCTGTAATCGAAGGGCTGGGCAAGGGCGACGGCGAAATCGGCGCCGAGAAACTTGTACACCGGTCGGCCCACAGAACAACCGGAACCTCGACCAGCCCCGAAAGACCGGTGCCGCCGATCTTGCTGGCGGACGGATTATAGGCGTTATAGGACACTGCGTAATTGTCGTAGATGCCATACACACCGGGCGGTGGCAGCGCACCGGCCGCCAGCCCTTCGTCCACGCCAGGCAGATGCGCTTCCCACAACTCCAATGCCGAGGCATGGCCAGCCAGTACCCATCGTACCCGCCAGGGCGATGGTACCGAATAATTTTTTCACAACCGTCCTCCCGATATTTTGTTACGTCACAACTTAGTGACGTTTGCATGGTAACCGTGGCGGCTCAACCCTGGTCCAGGGGCCAGACGGACGTTCGTTCCGAAAATCGGTCGCTGTGACCGAAATGCAACAATTCCAGGTTCAGGCAAGCGAGGACGCCCGCGCCGCTTCTGCCCGCCAGGCAGGGGCACGCGCCGGCGGGACCAACTTCCGCGCTGGCAGGACGACCGCAGCCCCAGAACAGCAAATCACCGTCGATAGATAATAAAAACTCAATGCTATCCTAATTTATACCTGAATATCCGTGGGAAATCACGCCAACGCCTCGGTTGACGATGAGATATTGCTATAGGAAAATGGTCATAAAATCGACGGCGCCCGAAGTTAAATTCACCGCTCCCAGGACATCACTGCAACGCGCCCAAACTGTAACGCAATCAGGATCGGCAGAATCTCAGCGTGCAGCCCGTGCAACCTCGTTTGCGCATCGGTATATACGAAGCCCGCGCGAAATGGCATGCCCGCCGCGGGCGCCGTTTTCGGACCAGGAGATGTGCCGATGGAAATATGGGCTATCGTGGTCCTTATTGTGGCCGATCTCATGTACGGCGGCGTGCTGATGGCGTGGCTTGCCCCCCAGCGCGACACCGCCGGCATCGAGCTGCCCGCAGAAGGTCCGTGCAAGCCACCGGAAGTGGACATCTCCGGCACGATCTCCATCGACTGCGCGGGCGTCGAAGGCAAGGCGGGTGCGTATCTCAACGCCCGGCTGACGGACCTGTTGCGCAGCCAACTGCTCGCCCCGAACGACCCAAACCGGCCGGCGCGAAATCTGGCCGACCGCATCGACGATCTGCGCCGCCAGGCCGACGACTGGACGCATCGCTACCGTGAGTTGAAAGACCGCCTGCAGGACAGCCTGCCGGCGAGCCACGCGCGCGCCCTCCTCCAGCAGGGTGAGATCGACGACGCCGACGCCGCTCTGCAGGATCTGGCCGCCGGCCAGGATGCCGCCGGCCCGCATGCATCGTCCGACCAATACAATCTCGGCGATGCCGCCATGCTGCGGTTCGATCCCGCCGGGGCGCTGTCGCATTTCGAGCGCGCCTGTCGCGCCGAGCTGGACAACCCGCTCTATGCCGGTGGCTACGCCATGGCGGCCTATCGCGCCGGATATGCCGACGAGGCCCTGCGCGGATGGATGCAGGCGCTCCACCTCTACCGCACCCTGGCCGCGCACGATCCGGCCAGCTATCAGCCTGAAATAGCGGCGACCCTGACCCATCTGGGAACCCTCTACAGCGCCATGGGCCGGCTCGCCGAGGCCAGAAGGGCCATTGCCGAGGCGCTGGCCATCACCCGCACCCTCGCCGCCGGCGACTCCAAATCCTATGCCGGCAAGGCCGCATCGCTGACCCGGCGACTGACCGAACTCACCTCCGAGCCAATGGCAAGCACGCACTGACCTGCTGCGACGCCGCCGCGTCGCCGCAATCCCAGGTTCAGGTCCCGCAAAACGTCTGCAGCACCCGCTCCTCCGGCGCCGGCGGCGCAGCGAAGCGCTCGCGGCCGGGCTGGTCGTCGAAAGGACGCGAGAGCACGTCGAGAAGCTCCTCGAAGGGCGAAAAATCCTGCCGCTCCGCCGCCGCCGCGAGCGCGGCTTCAACCAGATGATTGCGCGGTATGAAGGCCGGGTTCGCCGCCTGCATCGCCACCCGGCGCGCCTCGGGCGGCACTGCCTCCTCCGCCAACCGCCGCCGCCAGCGCTCGGCCCAGGCATCGTAGCTGGTCGGGTCGGCGAACAGCCTGCGCAGATCGGCATCTGCCTCCGGCCCCGCCGCCGCCTCGCATAGAAGCCGGAACGTCAGGGTGAAATCGGCGCCGTTCGCGGCCATGCGCGCCAGCAGGTCCTGCGCCAGGTCGGAATCGCCCGGCCGCTCGGTGGCAAGCCCGAGCTTGCGCTGCATGCCGGCGCCATACGCCGCCGCGAACTGCGGCGCGAACCCCGCCAGCACCTCCTGCGCCACCGCCACCGCGGCGTCGTCGTTTTCGCCCAGCAGCGGCAGCAACGTCTCCGCCAGCCTGACCAGATTCCAATGTGCGATGCGCGGCTGGTTGGCAAAGGCATAGCGGCCGCCCTGGTCGATCGAGCTGAACACCTTGCCCGGCTCGTATTCGTCCATGAAGGCGCAGGGCCCGTAATCGATCGTCTCGCCGGAAATCGCCGTGTTGTCGGTGTTCATCACCCCATGGATGAAACCGATATGCAACCAGCGCGCCACCAGCGCGGCCTGACGCGCCACCACCGCCGCCAGCAGCGCCCGGTAGGGCTGCTCCGCCGCCGCCGCGGCGGGGAAATGGCGGGCGATGGCAAAATCCGCCAGCAGGCGCAGCGCCTCGGCATCACCCCGCACGGCGAAATACTGGAACGTGCCGACCCGCAAATGGCTCGCCGCGACCCGCGTCAGCACCGCCCCGGGCAGCGCCATGCCGCGCAGCACGCGCTCGCCGGTGGTCACCGCCGCCAGCGCCCGCGTGGTCGGCACGCCGAGCGCTGCCATCGCCTCGCTGACGATGTACTCACGCAGCACCGGCCCGAGCGCCGCCCGGCCGTCGCCGCCGCGCGAGAACGGCGTGCGCCCGGAGCCCTTGAGCTGGATGTCGCGCCGCACCCCGTCGCGCCCCACCACCTCGCCGAGCAGGATGGCGCGCCCGTCGCCAAGCTGCGGCACGAACTGGCCGAACTGATGCCCGGCATAGGCGAGCGCGATCGGCGCCGCGCCCTCGGGCACGCGGTTGCCGGCCAGGATCTCGACCCCCTCGGGGCTGGCCAGCGCCACCGGGTCAAGACCGAGAAGCCCGGCCAGGGGAGCGTTCACCCGGATCAGTCCTGGGGCCGTCACCTGCGTCGGATCGAGCCGCGCATACAGGCGCGGCGGCAGGCGCGCGTAGCTGTTGTCGAAGGCAAAGCCGACGGACATGCGATCAACCCTCCCGCCGGCTGCCGGGTTGGTGGGTCAGCGCTGACGCGCGGGTGTGTGGTACCGGCATGATCTACGGGAGATCGGGCTGCATCGGCCACACGGCAAGACCCGGGGCGCTGCTCCCGACCCCGCCAGGGGCTTTGCCCCTGGACCCTTCCAAGGGCTATGCCCATGGAACCCAAATTTGCGGCTATGATCGTGTATGCCCTGGGCCAGCATCGACGACCTGCCGGAAACCCTGCGCGAACGCCTGCCCGCGCACGCGCAGGAAATTTTCCTCGCCGCCTTCAACGCCGCCTGGCGGCAACACGCCCACGAGCCGGACGTTGAGGCAACCGCGCACCGCATCGCCTGGGCGGCGGTGAAACGGCACTACCGCAAGTCCGGCGATGTCTGGGTGGCGCGCGAATGATCAGCTCGGCCGCCACCCCTGCAGGATGCGAATGTAATTGGCCCGCTCGTAAGCATCGGTGTCGCGCAGCTTCGCATGGCTCATGCGGCCCTTGATGTCGGCAAGCGTCGCCTCGCGCGCGTCCAGCCACTCCGCCAACCCATCGACCAGACTTGCCATGTGACGCACGCCATGGCGCAGCAGCGCCGAGGTCGTCATCACCGCGTCCGCGCCCACCAGCACGTATTTCACCACCTGCTCGACACTCTCCACCCCGGTGCTGGCGGCAAGCGAGCCGCGCAGCGAACCCGCCAGAACACCGAGCCACAACAACGGCAGCCGGAGCTCGGCAGGTGTCGACAGCGAAAGGTCGCGCTGCACCCGCATCGTCACCAGGTCGATGTCGGGCTGGTAAAACCGGTTGAACAGCACAAACCCATCCGCCCCGGCCGCATCCAGCCGGCGCACCATGTCGCCCGGCGCGCTGAAGAACGGGCTGAGCTTGACCGCAACGGGAATGCCAACCGCCCGCTTCACCGCTGCCAGCACATCGAGATGATGCGCCTCGACATCGCCGCCGGTCAGCGCCGGGTCGGTCGGCACGAAATACACGTTCAGTTCGATCGCGCTCGCGCCCGCCTGCGCAAGCTCGGCGGCATAATTCACCCAGCCCGCAGCGGTCACGCCGTTCAGGCTGGCGATCACCGGAATATCGACCGCGGCACGCGCGCGGCGGATCGTTTCCAGCACCAGATGCGGGCCGCCCTGCCAGGACACCGGTGGCAGAAAGCTGGCGGCTTCGGCGACACTTTCCGCCCCCGCCCATAACGCCGCATCGCGCTCCGCCTCCTCCTGCTCGATCTGCTCCTCGAATACCGACGGCAGCACCACCGCCGCCGCCCCCGCATCCTCCAGCGCCCGGATATTTCCGAGATCAAGCGTCAGCGGCGAAGCTGACGCAATCAACGGATTGCGCAGGGTCAGCCCCAAATAAATCGTGCTCAGATCGGCCATGGTCTTCTCACGCGTGTTCGGCGGGATGGAATTGGGTATGCGCCCAGCCGGCCATGTCTTCGTACAGCCGGTATTTCTCGTCGATCGCCTGCTGGGCGGCACCCAGCAACAGCGCCGCTTCGTCCGGGCGGGACTGCACCAACGCCTTGTAGCGCACTTCGTTATAGGCGTAATCGCGGAACTTCAGCGTCGGCCGCGGGCTGTCCAGGCGGAACGGATTGGCGCCGGCCTCTCGCAAGGCCGGGTTGTAGCGAAACAGCGGCCAATAGCCGGTGGCCACCGCCAGATCCTGCTGGCGCAGCCCCTGCTGCATGTCGATCCCATGCGCGATGCAGTGGCAATAGGAAAGAATCAGCGACGGACCCGGCCAGGCCTCGGCCTCGCGGAAGGCCAGCAGCGTCTGCTGCGGATTGGCGCCCATCGCCACCTGCGCCACATACACGTTGCCATAGGCGATCGCCTGCAACGCCAGGTCCTTGCGCGCCACCCGCTTGCCGGCGGCGGCGAATTTCGCCACCGCCCCGAGCGGTGTCGCCTTCGACGCCTGCCCGCCGGTGTTGGAATAAACCTCGGTGTCGAGAACAAGGACGTTCACGTCGCGCGCGGTGGACAGCACATGATCCAGGCCGCCATAGCCGATGTCGTAGGCCCAGCCATCGCCGCCGACAATCCACACGCTGCGGCGGACAAAATAATCCACCACCGACAGCAACTGCCGCGCGTCGGCATCGTCCAGCGCCCGCAGCCGCCGCACCAGCTCGGCCACCATGGCGCGCTGAGCGCGGATTTCCAACTCGCGGATTTGCGGCGCATGCAGCACCGCGTTGACAAGTTCTTCACCCACAAGCGGCGCCAAACGTCGCGCCAGCAGAGTCGCCGTTTCCAGATGCTTGTCGGCGGCCAGACGGAAACCGAGGCCGAACTCGGCATTGTCCTCGAACAACGAGTTCGACCAGGCCGGACCGCGTCCCTCGCCATTCGCCATCCACGGCGTCACCGGCAGGTTGCCGCCATAGATCGAGCTGCATCCCGTCGCATTGGCCACCAGCATGCGGTCGCCGAACAACTGGCTCAGTAGTTTCAGGTACGGCGTTTCGCCGCAGCCGCCGCAGGCGCCGGAGAAAGCGAACAGCGGCTCCAGGAATTGCACCCCGCGCACCTCGGCGAAATTCACCCGCGCGCGGTCGTTGATGGGCAGGGTGTCAAAAAACATCACGTTGTCACGCTCGGGCTCCAGCAGCGGCAGCTTGTCGCGCAGATTGATCGCCTTGGTCTCGGGCATCAGCGCGCTATAGGCCGGGCACGCCTCGGTGCACAGGCCGCAGCCGGTGCAATCCTCGATATGGATTTGCAACGTGAAGCGCACCTCGGGGAAGCCGCGCACATTGATCGGTGCCGAGCGGAAACTGCGCGGCGCCCCCTCCAGCCGGCTCTCGTCATAGTATTTGGCGCGGATGACGCCATGCGGACAGACAAAACCGCATTGGCCGCACTGAATGCAGATGGAAGGCTCCCACACCGGCACGAAGTCGGCGATGTTGCGCTTCTCCCAGGCGGCGGTGCCGCTCGGAAATGTCCCGTCCACCGGCATCAGGCTGACCGGGATGTCATCGCCCAGCCCTTCCATCATGCGCGCGGTCACCTCGCGGACGAACTGGGGCGCGCCGTCGGGCACCAGCGGCTGGCGCTCCCAGCTGCTGCTCGGGAACGCCGGCACCCGCAATTCGTGCAGCCGCGCCAGCGTGTCGTCCACCGCCTGGAAATTGCGCCGCACGACATCCGCGCCCTTGCGCGCGTAGGTTTTTTCGATCGCCTTCTTGATCTGTTTGATCGCCTCCGCCTGCGGCAGCACGCCGGAGATGGCGAAGAAGCAGGTCTGCAGAATGGTGTTGGTGCGCCCGCGCAGCCCCACCTCCTGCGCCACCCGCGAGGCGTCGATGACGAACACCCGCAGGCCGAGATCGATGATGCGGTGCTGCATCGAGCGCGGCAACCGGTCCCACACCTCGTCCGGGCCGTACGGGCTGTTCAGCAGGAAGGTGGCGCCGGGCGCCGCCAGGCGCAGCACGTCGGCGCGCTCGACGAAGCTGAACTGGTGGCAGGCGACGAAGCTGGCGGCGCGAATCAGGTACGGCATGTGGATCGGGTCCGGCCCGAAGCGCAAATGCGACACCGTCTGCGCGCCCGATTTATGGCTGTCGTAAACGAAATAACCTTGCGCGTGCAGCCCGGCATCCTCGGCGATGATCTTCACGCTGTTCTTGTTCGCGCCCACCGTGCCGTCCGCACCCAGGCCGTAGAACACCGCTTCCACCAAACCCGGCTTGTCCAGCCTGAACGTCGGATCGGGATCGAGATGCGTGTGCGTCACGTCATCGACGATGCCGAGGGTGAACCCGGTGCGCGGCTGCGGCTTGGCAAGTTCGTCGAACACCGCCTTGACCAGTGTCGGCGGAAAATCCTTCGACGACAGGCCGTAGCGCCCGCCCACCACGCGCGGCATGGCGGTCCGCGCGCCGCTCGCCACCGCCTGCGCCAGCGTGGCCACGACATCCTGATACAGCGGTTCGCCGGAAGCGCCCGGCTCCTTGGTCTGCTCCAGCACGGCGACGGCGTGCACCGACGCCGGCAGGGCGGCCACGAACGCCGCGGCATCGAAGGGGCGGAACAAATGCACCTGCAGCACCCCCACGCGCTCGCCGCGCCGGCGCAATTCCGCCGCACTCTCGCGCGCAGTTTCGCCGCCCGACCCCATCAGCACGATCACCCGATCGGCGTCTTCGGGACCTTCATAGTCGAACAAATGGTATTGCCGTCCGGTCAGCGCGGCCAGCCGGTCCATCGCCGCCTGCACATGCCCGGGCACGGCGGCAATGAACGGATTGGCGGTCTCGCGCGCCTGGAAGAACGTGTCGGGGTTGTGCGCCGTGCCGCGCACGAAGGGCCGCTCGGGGTCGAGCGCGCGGGCGCGATGGGCGCGCACCAGCTCATCATCGACCATGGCGCGGATCTGTGCGTCATCGAGCAGAAAAACCGTGTTCACCTCGTGGCTGGTGCGGAATCCATCGAAGAAATGCAGGAACGGCACCCGCGAGGCCAGGGTCGCCACCTGCGCCACCAGCGCCAGGTCATGCGCCTCCTGCACCGAGCCGGACGAGAGCAGCGCGAATCCGGTGCCGCGCGCGGCCATCACGTCGGTGTGGTCGCCGAAGATCGACAGCGCCTGCGTCGCCAGCGCCCGTGCCGCCACATGGAAGACGGTGGGCGTCAGCTCGCCGGCGATCTTGTACATGTTCGGCAGCATGAGCATGAGCCCCTGCGAGGCCGTGAAGGTCGTGGTCATGGCGCCGGTTTGCAGCGCGCCATGCACCGCGCCGGCGGCACCGCCCTCGCTTTGCATCTCCTGCACCACCGGCACGCCGCCCCAGATATTGGTCTGCCCGTGGGCGGCCCATTCGTCGGCGAGTTCCGCCATGGTGGAACTCGGCGTGATCGGAAAAATCGCACACACCTCGGTGGTGCGATAGGCGACATGCGCCACCGCCGTGTTGCCGTCCATGGTCGCGCGCTGCGCGGTCGCATTCATCGCACGGTCTCCGCCTGCATTTCGATCGCATGACACGGGCATTGGTCGTAACAGGTCGCGCAACCGGTGCAGCGGTCATCAACCAGCCGGTAGCCCCGCCCCGGGCCGAGCTTGACGATGGCGCCCTCGGGGCAGGCGGCGAAGCAGTTGTCACATTCGAAGCAGCGCCCGCACGACAGGCAGCGCTGCGCCTCCCGCCGCGCATCGGTCTCGGCAAGCCCGGCGGTGACCTCGGCGAACCCGACCTCGCGCGCTTCGCCGAGCAGGCGCTTCTGCGGCGTCGGCTCGGCATCGCTGAACACCGGCAGGTTCAGCATCGGCCAGCTCACCAGTCGCGGCTTGCCCGGCGGCACATGCGGAATGCGCCGCAGCCAGCCGTCGATATGCCGCGCCGCCAGCTTGCCATGGCCGACCGCGACGGTGACAGTGCGCTCGCTCGGCACCATGTCGCCGCCGGCGAACACGCCGGCCGCCCCGGTCATCATGTCCGGGCCGACAATGACGGTGCCGTCGGATTTCACCTCCACACCGGGAACGCGGCGGAGAAATCCGCTGTCGGTCTCCTGGCCAAGCGCCAACACCACCGAAATCGGCCTGCAGGGTTTCGAACTCACCGGTCGGCACCGGCCTTCCGTCGGGCGAGATATCCATGCGCTCGACCGTCAGCGTGCTGCCGGCGAAATCCTTGATCGTGGTCAGCCAGCGGATTTTCACTCCTTCCTCGATCGCCTCGTCGGCCTCGAACGCATGCGCCGGCATATGCTCGCGGTCGCGCCGGTAGACGATCACCGCCTCGTCGGCGCCAAGCCGGCGGGCGGTGCGGGCGGCGTCCATGGCGGTATTGCCGCCGCCATACACCACCACCCGGCGGCCGAGCAGCGGCGGCGCGCCGCTGGCCACGCCGCGCAGATACCCCACCGCATCGAGCATGCGCGCGGCGTCACGCGCCGGAATATCAACGTGCTTGGAAACATGCGCGCCGATCGCCACGAACACGGCGTCGAACGTGCCGTCCTCTTTCTCCGCCGCGAGGTCGGTGACCCGGTGGTTCAGCACGATGCGCACGCCCATGCGCTCGATGCGCGCGATTTCCGCCATCAATTCGGCCCGTGGCAGCCGATAGGCGGGAATGCCGAAATGCATCATCCCCCCCGGCAGCGGCCCGGCCTCATGGATTTCCACCCTGTGGCCAAGCCGGGTCAGATGGTAGGCCGCCGACAGTCCGGACGGCCCGGCCCCCACCACCAGCACCCGCCTGCCCGACGGTGTCGCGTCGATGCGCGGAATCCAGCCTTCCCGCGTGGCCAGATCGCCGAGAAAGCGTTCGACCGCATGGATGCTGACCGCGGCGTCGAGTTCGCGGCGGTTACAGCTGCTTTCGCAGGGATGGTAGCAGACCCGCCCGTGCACGGCGGGCAAGGGGTTGTCGCGCATCAGCGCGTCCCACGCCTGGCGGTATTTGCCGGCTTGGGCGAGCGCCAGCCAGGCCTGGATGTCCTCACCGGCCGGACAGGCATTGTTGCAGGGTGGCAGCAGGTCGAGCCATTGCGGGTGACTGGTGCGAACGGGCCCCGCGCCCCGCTCGACGGTCAGATCGACCGCACGCGTCATATCCGCGGGCTGCCTGGCCATGAAAATCCCCCCGGCTCGGTTGTGGGCGGACCCTAGGAGGGGCGCGGCGCGTGCCGCCTTGATGCATGTCAAGTGAAAAAAGGTTCGAAAGGAACGGGTTGAACCGGCGAACCGGCCAGGTTCACCGCTGCTTCGCCTCCATTCAGTGGGTCATGAACACCGGCACCGTCATTTCGGTCAGCAGGCTGCGCGTCACCCCGCCGAACACCATTTCGCGCACGCGGGAATGGCCATACAGGCCGGTCACTAGCAGGTCGGCACCGATATCGGCGGCGTAGGACAGCAGCGCATCGCCCTCCGGGATGTCGGTCGCCACCGTGTGTGTCGCCTCGGCGGTGATGCCGTGGCGGGCCAGGTGCAGGGCGATGTCGGCCGCCGGCACATCGCCGTCGCCGCCGATGCCATGGCGCGGATTGATCGACAGCACCGTCACCTTGCGGGCGCAGCGCAGGATCGGCAGCGCCTCGTTCACCGCCCGCGCGGCCTCGGCGGTGGCATTCCAGCCGACCAGCACCTCCTGCCCCACCACCGGGAAATCCCCGGCGAATGGCACCAGCAGAAGCGGCCGCCCGCATCCCATCAACGTGGTGACCGGCAGGTCCACCGGCCGGCCGGTCACGGCGGCACGCGTATCCGCCTGGCCCAGCACCACCAGATCGACGTAGCGGCCATGCTGCGTCACTGTCTCGCCGGCGTCGCCCTCAACCAGGCGCCACTCGCCCTGCAGACCGTCGCGGCGCACTCTGTCGCGGAAGGCCGCCTCGACAGGCAGCGCCTCGGCCAGGGCGCTGGCACGCAGACGATCGACGATGTCCTCGGCGCGTTGCAGGTCGATGAAGGCCGAGGGAAACCCGTAAAACATATCGGGCGGCGGCAGTTCGATCACATACAGCCCGGTCAGATGCGCGCCATGCCGGGCAGCGAGCCCGGCGGCAACCTCCACCCGCGCGTTGCAGCGTGGTGTGGCGTCAAGGTGAACCAGGATGTCTTTCAGCTTCATGGCGGTTCCTCCCTCCCCGGTTGGAGGGGAGGGTGTGCCGACGCATCAAAAGAAGCAAGGTCCAGGGGCGTTACCCCTAGGGCAATCGGGTGAACGGCCCGGCCGTTGCGGTGCATCGCGAAAAAACGAAAAGATGCGCAAGAAGACAGAGAGTCGGAGAGGCCTATCCAAGCACCGTGCGACGCTGGCGGCGATCCCTGACAGGCTTCTCTGGGTCTCTCCGCCTCCTTGTGTCGCTTTCTTGCGCGGCATGCCCTTGCCTGCGGCTTCACCCGATTGTCCTGGCGTTGCCCCGCCAGGATCAGGCCGCCTCCTCCAATGCGATCGCCTCCACAAACGCGATCGCCTGCTCCACAAGCCGCAGCACCCCCTCTTTCTGCTGGAACGACAACCCCAGAATCCCTCCGTCGGACCGCACCACCCGCGCGGCGACCGGCCCCTCCGCCCCCGGCAGGCGGAGTGCCACCCCCATTCCCGCCGGCCCCGACCAGTCGGTCCGCAGCGCGACACCGCCGAGTGACAGGTCGTTGATCACCAGCCGCCGCGGCGCATCGCCCGGCACCAGCAGTTCCGTCGTCGTGCCCCGGCCGGAGATGCGTTCATACCGCCGGCGGGTCAGCTCGTCCGAGTGCCCCATCGCGTGCAGGAACTGCTTGATCTCCTCGCCCAGCGCATGCGCCGTCCGGCCGAGTTCCTCGGCCACCGTCAACACCCGCTGGCTCGCCTCGCCGGTGCTCTCGGACACGCCGGAGAACGTCCTGCATCGCCTCGGTCGCCTGCCGTGTCGCCACCGCGATCGCCTGTACGCTGCCGGCGATGTCGCGCGTTGTCATGCCCTGCGCCTCGACCGCCGCGGCAATGACGCCGGCCACCACGTCGATTTGCGCAATCACATTGCAGACCTCCTGGACGGCATCCACCGCCTCACCGGTGGCGGCGCGGATACCGGCGATCTGCCCGGCGATCTCCTCGGTCGCCCGCAACGTCTGGGCGGCCAGCGCCTTCACCTCGCCGGCCACCACGGCGAAGCCGCGCCCCGCCTCCCCGGCCCGCGCCGCCTCGATCGTCGCGTTCAGCGCCAGCAGGTTGGTCTGCCCGGCGATATCGCGGATCAGACGAACCACGGTGCCGACCCGTTCTGCCGCTTCCGCCATGCCGGCGACCTTGGTGTCGGTCGTCGTGGCCCGCGCCACTGCCTCGCGCGCCGCCTCGGCCGCCCGCGCAGCCTGCTGGCCGATCTCGCCGATGCTCGCCGACATCTGCCCGGTCGCCGCGGCCACGGCGGCGAGGCGCTCGGTGGAGGCCACCGCCCCTTTCGCCGTCGCGTCGGCGCATTCGCGGGTGTGCTGCGCGGCGGCGAACATCTCCTGCGCCGAGGCGCGCGCCAGCTCGGCCGAGCGCTCCAGGCCATCCATCACCCCCGAGGTCGAGGTGCCGAAATCCTGGGTGTGCTGGTCCATCGCCGCCTGCCGACGGTCCTTCGCCTCCCGCACGCGCTCGGCCTCGCCTTGCAGGTCATGCGCCTTCATGGCGTTGCAATGGAACACCAGCAGCGCCTGCGCCATCCGGCCGATCTCGTCACGCCGGTCCATGGCCGGGATATCCTGAAAATCGAGGAAGAAATCGCCGTCCGCCAGCCGCTGCATCGCCCACGTCACCTGCACGATCGGCAGCGCGATGCCGCGGCCGATCAGCAGCGCCAGGGCCAGGCCGGTTCCCACCGCGACCAGCGAGGCCACCAGCAGCAGCCGGCGCACCGAGCCGATGCTGTCCAGCATCGAGGCGACCGCCGCGCGCTGCGACCCCGCCGCCCGGTCGCGCTCGGCCGCGGCGGTGTCGAGCACGGCCTCACTCGCGGCGTCCCGCACGGCCGCCGCGCGTCGTAACTGATCGTCCGCCGCAATCACGCTCTGCAGAGCCTCGGCATAGACGGACAGCGGCGTCTCCAGCGCGGCGACGAAGCGCCGGATGCGCCGGTGGTCGCCGGCCAGGCCGGCAAGTTCAGCGACGCCGCCTGGCACGTTCGCCAGCGCGCCCGCGGCGATGTTCGAAATCGGCGGGATTGCGGGAGGCCAGGAACCGGGAGCCGGCGGCATCGCTCGCCAGGAACCCTTGCGCCAGCCGCAGCCCGCTGCGGATCAGCTCGGCGTCCGCCTCGGTGTCCAGCACCTGGGTGATGGCGGAGACGATGGTGCGGATATCGGTGCCCGCGGTCTGCATGCGCTCGACGGCGGCACGCCGCTGCCCGACCGCCGCGAAGGTGGCATCCACGCTGTCGCGATACCGGCCCGCGAGCACGGCAAGCCCGCCGTCGTCCTGTCCGCTCGCCGACGCCTGGGCGATGGCCTGGTCAAGCCTGGCCAGGCTGTCCTGCGCCGCTTTCTGGTCGGCCATGGTCGCCGACAGCGCGTATTGCACCACCCGTGCATGCGCGTCGGAGACCTGCAGCGAAACCCGCGTCGCGGCGTCCGCCTTGCTGCTGTCCGCGCGGACCCGCGCGGCACCGGCATCGAGCGGCAGCATCAGCCACATCGTCACGCCGGTGAGGGCCACCAGCAGCACCAGCACCACCGCGAAACCGCCGGCGATTTGCTTGCGCACCGACGGCGCCAGCCAGGTCTTCAGGCGGTCGCTGAGCATCGTGATTCTCACGCCGGAATGAAACGGGATGTCGCCAGCCGGTCAGGCGGCGAGCCGGATCTGCTCGACCCGCTGGCGGCCGAACAGGTTTTCGAACTCCGGCGTGGCGGACGCCATGGCGGCGATGAAGCGCGCCCGATCGATGCCGCTCACCACCTGCATGCCCGCCTGTTTCAGCGCCGCCACGCCGGAGGCCTCGGCCTCGGCGGCGAATTGCCGTGACGCGAGCGCGCCGATCCTGGCGGCGTCCAGAATGATCGCCCGCTCTTCGGCGGCGAGATCGTCGTGGGCATCGGACGACATGACGATCAGCGCCGGGTCGTACACATGCCCGCTGAGCGTGAGGAACTTCTGCACCTGGTCGAACTTCGCGGAGCGGATGGTGGCGATCGGATTCTCCTGCCCGTCGAACACCCCCGCCTGCAACGCCCCATACAGTTGCGGGAACGGCAGCGGGCTGGCCTCCGCGCCCATGGCGCGGAAGCCGAGCAGCATGACCGGCGATTGCGGCAGCCGCAGCTTCAACCCTTTGAGGTCGTCGGGAGCGGCGATCGGATGCTTCGAGTTGGTGAGATGGCGCATCCCGTTTTCGCCCCAGGCGAGCGCCACAAGATCCTTGCCGGACAATGTCTCCCGGTAGGACTCGCCGATCGGTCCGTCCAGCACCGCATGGGCGTGCGTCGGGCTGTCGAACAGGAACGGGATGTTGAAGATGCCCACCTCCGGCAGGATGTTCGGCAGCGGCGCGCCGGTGATGAAGGCGAGGTCGATGGTGCCGAGTTGCACCCCTTTCAGCATCTCGACCTCGCCCCCGAGGACGGAGTCCGGGAATTGCTGGATCTGGATGCGGCCGCCGGTGCGACGGGCCACCTCGTCGGCCATCGCGGTGGCGCCGGCGCCGAGCTGGGACTGGGTCGGCAGCAAATAGCCCAGCCGCAGCTTGCGCGCCTTGGCCGGCGCTGCCGTGGGTTGCGCGGCGACGCCGCGGCGCGACACGCCGCCGGCCGCGAGCGCGGCCCCGGCGAAAAAAATGGTCCGACGGCTGAGCATTGGTGCAGGCATCCCCATGTGCGAACAGGCGCGGTAAACTGGCCGCAGCATGCACACGCGAATGTTGCCAGCACGTTGACACCGGCTCGACCTGGCCGGCGCCGCGAGGACTTACGGCGTGAGCTTATCGGCGCCGCGCGTCACCGCATGCCCGGCGGCGGAGATATCCTCGCCGGCACCGGCGGTTGTGTGACACCCGCCCAGCAAAGGCGCGGCGCCGATCAGGAACAGGATCGTCAAGGCGATCGAAAGTGGCGTGCGCATGGCGATGCTCCTTCCGTGCGACTGTTGATACCCTTCCGGCGCCACGCGTCAGCGCCACACCGGACGGCCGAGATTGACATCGTCGGGGCTGGTCACCGCGCCGCCGACAGCTCCGACAGCCCCGCCGATCAAGGCGCCACCGACCACGCTGCCACCCGTCAGCGCAGCCACGCCGGCCCCGGCGCCAGCCCCAAGCAACCCGCCCGAGGCGGCGCGATCCCCGGGACTGTAACCGCAGCCGGCCAGCGCGAGCCCGATACCGGCCAGGACGAACGCCTTTACAATGCCGTGAGACATGGGAATAGCCTTTCAAGCTGTGACTAAAATCGATTTGTAGCAGCCGCGTGGCTCGTGGCAGACGCAACCCGTGAATTGCGTCCAACTGATTTTAACCAAGCGGTACGTTTGCAACGGTTTTATTAAACGCAGTCAACAAAACACTGCCATCGACATAGGCGTATATAGGCAAAATGCCAGTACCAGCGAGGTGGTGACTGGTCACATTGTCGAGACAACATTGTCAGACCCGACCCGGTCGTAACCGGTCACATCCCCCCGATCATGTAGCGGCTGGAGCGGGCAGCTTGGGATGGGGCGCGCCGATCCGCGCTGTGGCGATGAGGTCGCGCGCATAGGCCCAGGGATCGGCTTTCCGCTTGCGGCAAGTTTCCACCACGGTGATTGCGGCGGCGTAGAAGCGGCTGCCTTCATCGGTTCTGCTGCCAAACCCGATCAGCCGTGCCAGGACAACGTGACGCAACGCGCGCTCGGCATCGTTGTTCGTGGCTGGCAACAGTGGATTGGTGACGAAGGCGATCATCGCCTCCCAATCGCGGAGAATTTCACGGGCGAGCGCGCGCACTTTCTCCTCGAAGTCGTGCTGGTGGCACTGACAGTTCCACTTGATGCGATCAAGCAGGCGTTCGATCGCCCGCTCGGCTTTTCCATCCCGCTCGGCCGGCCTCTCGTCTGCGACTTTCTCGATCAGGCTTCGCAAATCTCGTAGCAACTCGCGTCCGAATCCAGAGCCGTTGCAGTAGTAGCCTTCGGACAAAGCGATCGCTTTGCGAATGATATGAGCCAGACACCGTTGCCGCCGCTCGCGGTCCCGATAGGCGACATACCCATCGGTCACCAGCCAGCCGAGGAACGCTTCGCCGACCAGTTGCACCAGCGTCTCTTTGCCGCGGCAGCCGATACGGAAGATCACCGCGCTCACGGTCACCATCACCCACATCCACAGCAGCTTGCCCTTCTGGAACCAGGGCGTCTCGTCGACGTTTGCCAACTCAGCTGACTGCACCTCGGCGATGAGTTCCTCGACCACCGGCTCAGATGCCAGGCCGAACTCGTGGATGCAGCGGTTGATCGTCGCCTTCCCGAGTTCCAGCCCGAGCCAGTCGAGCAGGAACTCCTGGATCTTGCCGCGCGACAGACGCATGCGCAGCGCCAGTGCGGCGATGAAGGTCGCCAGCATCGGGCCGACCAGGCAGCGTTCGCTCAGCACCAGGTCGCGCTTGCGGCTGTCGATATGCGAGCAGGCTCCCGTTCCGGGTGCCGCCACCGTTTCATGGCCACAGCTGCAGCAAACAGCGAAATAGCAATGCTTCTTCGCGCTGACCCGCAACGCCATGTCGCCGCGTTCAAGTTCGAGTGCATGATGTGCGCTGACCAACCGTCCCGGTGTCTCGGCGTCCAGGACGGCCTGGCAGGCGCCACAGAGGTGCGGGCGGTGCGGCACGTCTTCGTGCACTACCAGCGGCTGACGCCGCCAGAAGCCCGGCATACCTGGCCGCTTGCCGGACGGCTTCTCGGGCTTCTTGTCTGTGTTCGTCGGCGCCGCAGCATCAGGTTCCGGCGCCGCCGATGCAGCGGCCTGGTCCCCTTGTGCGGCCTGTTCGCCGGCGCGATCACGCCGCCAGGGTGCGTCACTCGACGGCGGACGCGAACTGTTCGACGAATCCGCGCAAGCCAGGTTCGCCAGCCGGCGCACCATGTCCGCCGCTTCCACCGCAAAGCAAATGAGCTCGGGCCGCGACATTCGCGCAGCCGCCTCAACATCAACGCCAGCGATCTCGGCTACTGTCAGCTTGCTCACACATAGGGTAGAATCCGTTTCGGCCCACGGTTCAACCCCTTTTCTAACCCCAATGGAGCCAGCCGGCCCGCAGCCAGCCGTGCACCAGGAACGGGGGGATGTGACCGGTTACACCCGGTCGTGGCGTTGCCCCGAACCCCAGCCCGGGCGCGCAGCGCGCCTTCGGCGCGACGGACACTGCCCCTGGACTGCACCAAACGCTGCGCCCTTGGAACCCATTCCGGAGCGGTTGACCGGCGACGGAAATTAAGTTATGCGTCATAACAATCATGCGGGAGGAGGATGCAACCATGCGCGGGCTGCCCGATACGCTGCGGTGCGAAACGCGCGGCGCCGTCGCCATCCTGCACCTCTGCCGCCCGGACAAACGCAACGCCCTGGACGACGACACGGTGCGCGGCATCCGGTATTTCTTTGAACACCTGCCGCACGGCACCAGCGCCGCCGTCATCGCCGGTGACGGCGCGCATTTCTCCGCCGGCCTCGACCTCTCCAGCATCACCGAACGCGACGCCGAGGCCGGCCTGCACCACTCCCGCCTCTGGCACCACGCCTTCGACGCCATCGAATACGGCGAGGTTCCCACCATCGCAGCCCTGCACGGCGCCTGCGTCGGCGGCGGGCTGGAACTCGCGGCGGCGGCGCATATCCGCGTCGCCGAAACCAGCACCTTCTATGCCCTGCCGGAAGGCAGCCGCGGCATTTACGTCGGCGGCGGCGCCTCGGTGCGGCTGGCCCGGCTGATCGGCGTGGCCCGCATGATGGACATGATGCTGACCGGGCGCACCTATGGCGCGGACGAAGGCAAAGCACTCGGGTTTTCGCAATATGTCGTCGAGCCCGGGCAAGGGCTGGAGCGCGCGGTGGAACTGGCGCAGCGCGCCGCGCAGAACGCGCCGCTGACCAATTACGCCATCATCCAGGCCCTGCCCCGCATCGCCGCCGCCGACCCGCAGACCGGGCTGCTGCTGGAAAGCCTGATGTCGGCCATCGCCCAGGACTCCGCGGAAGCCAAGCAGCGTCTGCACGATTTCCTGGACAAGCGCGCCCCCAAGGTCGCCCACCGCCCCTGATCGAGACCCAAGGAGCCCTTCGATGGACCTGAACGGACAAGCGGCACTGGTCACCGGCGGCGGCTCCGGCCTGGGTGCCGCCACCGCCGAAGCCCTCGCCGGTGCCGGCGCCCGCGTCGCCGTCGCCGACCTCAACGCCGACGCCGCCCGCGCGGTCGCCGCCCGCATCGGCGGCCTCGCCGTCCCCCTCGATGTCGCCGACGCCGCCTCCGCCGAGCGCGGCTTCGCCGCCGCCCGCGCCGTCCACGGAATGCTGCGGGTGCTGGTGAACTGCGCCGGCGTCGGCACCGCCGGCCGCGTCGTCGGCCGCGACGGCGCCATGCCGCTCGATGCTTTCGAGAAGGTCATCCGGGTCAATCTGATCGGCAGCTTCAACATGCTGCGCCTGGCCGCGGCCGAGATGAGCGCGGCCGAACCGCTGGAAGAGAATGAGCGCGGCGTCATTATTAACACCGCCTCGATCGCCGCTTTCGACGGCCAGATCGGCCAGTGCGCCTACGCCGCCTCGAAGGCCGGCGTGGCGGGTCTCACCCTGCCGGCGGCGCGCGAACTCGCCCGCGCCGGCGTGCGGGTGGTCACCATCGCTCCCGGCCTGTTCCTGACCCCCATGCTGGCCGCCCTGCCCGACGACATCCGCAAGGGCCTGGGCGACTCCGTGCCGTTTCCGCAGCGTCTCGGCAACCCGTCGGAATACGCCGCCCTGGTGCTGCACATCTGTGCCAACCGCATGCTCAATGGCGAAACAATCCGCCTGGATGGCGCTTTGCGCATGGCCCCTCGCTGACCCAGCCACGCCGCCCCTGACGACCGAGGACCGCCCAAGACCTCATCAACAAACAAGAGGCACACCGCATGCCCACCTTGCTCAGCTTCGTCCTGAACGGCAGACAACGCACCGACGCCGTCCCCGGCAATCGCCTGCTGATCGACCATTTGCGCGAAACGCTCGGCCTGACCGGCACCAAGCAGGGCTGCGACGGCGGCGAATGCGGCGCCTGCACGGTGCTGGTGGACGACCAGCCGCGCCTGTCCTGCTCCACCCTGGCGGTGCAGATGCAGGGACGCCGGGTGGAAACCATCGAGGGCCTGGCCAAGGGCGGCCGCCTGAGCCGGTTGCAGCAGCAGTTCCACGAGAAGCTGGGCGCGCAATGCGGCTTCTGCACCCCGGGCATGATCATGGCGGCCGAGGCGCTGCTGCGCCGCAATCCCGATCCCAGCCGCGATGAGATCAAGGCAGCCCTGGCCGGCAATCTTTGCCGCTGCACCGGGTACGTGAAAATCATCGAGGCGGTCGAGGCGGCCACTCTGGAGCCGGCACGATGAGCATTCACGAACTGAAAAAACGCGGCATCGGATCGGTCGGCGTGCGCACGCCGCTGATCGACGGCGTCGAAAAAGTCACCGGCCGCGCCAAATACACCGCCGACCTGCATGCCCAAGGCGCGCTGGTCGGAAGGGTGCTGCGCGCGCCGCTGCCGCATGCCCGCATCCTGTCCATCGACACCTCGGCGGCGGAAGCCCTGGAGGGCGTGGCGGTGGTGTGCACCGGTGCCGACTGCCGCATTCCGTTCGGGGTGCTGCCGATTGCCGAGAACGAGTATCCGCTGGCGCGCGAGAAGGTGCGCTATCGCGGCGACCCGGTGGCCGCGGTGGCGGCGGCGGACGAGGCCACGGCGGCCAGGGCGATCAAGCTCATCCGGGTCGAATACGAAGACCTGCCGGCCTATTTCGAGGCCAGCAAGGCGATGGCGCCGGGTGCTGAGCCGATTCACGCGGAAAAGCCGAACAACATCCTGCGCGAGGTGCACAACGAATTCGGCGACGCCGAGGCGGGATTCCGTGCCGCCGACCTGGTGCGCGAGAAAAAATATCATTTCGCCGAAGTCAACCACGTGCATATGGAGCCCAACGCCACGCTGGCCGAGTACGATCCGGAACGCGGCCACCTGACGCTGAACACCACCACCCAGGTTCCCTATTACGTCCTGCTCAACGTGGCGAAATGCCTGGAGATGGAGGAGGCGCATGTCCGGGTGATCAAGCCCTTCCTCGGCGGCGGTTTCGGGGCGCGCACCGAGTGCCTGAATTTCGAAATCATCGCCGCCATGCTGGCCCGCAAGGCAGGCGGCGCGGTGCGGCTGCTGCAGACCAGGGAAGAAACCTTTCTCGCCCATCGCGGCCGCCCGGAGACCGACATCACCGTCAAGCTGGGCATGACCAGGGCCGGAAAACTGACGGCCTGCCATTTGCAGGCGGTGCAGCTCGGCGGCGCCTATGCGAGCTATGGCATCATCACCATCCTTTATACCGGCGCGCTGCTGCACGGGATCTACGACATCCCGGCCATCAAGCACGACGGCTGGCGCGTCTACACCAATACCCCGCCCTGCGGCGCCCAGCGCGGCCACGGCACCGTCGATCCGCGCGCCGCCTTCGAGGCGCTGATGAACGAAATGGCCGCCGAACTGGGCCTTGATCCCTTCGCCGTCCGCCGGATCAACCTGCTGCCGTCCGTCCCTTACGTCACTGCTTACGCTCAGCGCGTGCTGAGCTATGGCCTGCCGGAGTGCCTGGACCGGGTGATGCAAGCCTCCGGCTGGGCGGAACGGCGCGGGCGCATGCCGAAGGGGCGCGGCCTGGGCCTGGCCTGCTCGCATTTCGTCTCCGGCACCACGACGCCGAAGCACTGGACCGGCGAGCCGCACGCCACTGTCAACCTGCGGGTGGATTTCGACGGCGGGCTGACAGTGCTCACCGGGGCGGCCGATATCGGCCAGGGCTCCAACACCATGGCCGCGCAGATGGTGGCCGAGGTGCTGGGAGTGGACTGGAAACGCCTGCGGGTGATTTCCGCCGACAGCGCGCTGACCCCCAAGGACAACGGCTCCTATTCCTCGCGGGTGACCTTCATGGTCGGCAACGCCGCGGTCCAGGCCGCCACCGAACTGAAGCGCATCCTGGTGGCCGCGGCGGCGAAGAAGCTGGAGGCCGACCCCGAGGCGGTGGAATGCGACGGCGAAATCTTCAGGGTCGCCGGCCAGGACCCCGGCCTGAAATTCTCCGAGGTGGTGAAAGCGGCGCTGGTCGACACCGGCCCCATCACCGTCAAGGGCACCTTCACCAGCCCGAAGGAATTCATGGGCGACAAGCGCGTCCGCGGCAGCGCCATCGGCGCCACCATGGGATTCTGCTACGCCGCCCAGGTGGTGGAATGCTCGGTCGACGAGGTCACCGGCAAGGTCACTGCCCACAAGGTCTGGGTGGCGGTGGATGTGGGCCGGGCCATCAACCCGCTGGCGGTGGAAGGCCAGATCCAGGGCGGCGTGTGGATGGGCATGGGCCAGGCGATCTCGGAGGAAACCCGCTTCGACCAGGGGCGCATGATGCACGCCAACATCCTCGATTACCGGGTGCCGACCATGGTCGAAAGCCCTGACATCGAGGTCATCATCGTCGAAAGCATCGACCCCAACGGACCGTTCGGCGCCAAGGAGGCCAGCGAAGGCATGCTCGCGGGATTCCTGCCGGCGGTGATGGATGCGGTGCATGAGGCGGTGGGCGTGCGCCCCGACGCGCTGCCGCTGAGCCCCGACCGCATCGCCGAATGGCTGGACGCCAAGGCGCGGGTGCGGTCGTGAACCTGCTTCCGGCATTCACCACCCACCGCCCGTCCACCCTGGAAGAAGCGGTGCGGCTCAAAGCCGCCGCGGCCGGGACGCGTTTCATCGCCGGCGGCACCGATCTGCTGGTCAATCTGCGCCGCGGCCTGGGTGACCCGACGGCGCTGATCGACCTGACCGCGGTCGCCGATCTGGCCACGATCCGCCGCGACGGCGATCAGCTTTGGCTGGGTGCCGGGGTGACGCTGGCCGAGCTCGCCCGCCACGCCGACGTTCTCGCGGAGTATCCGGCGCTGGCCGAGGCGGCGCTGGCGGTGGCCGGCCCCACCCACCGCTCGGCGGCGACGCTGGGCGGTAATCTGTGCCAGGACACCCGCTGCATTTTCTACAACCAGAGCGAATGGTGGCGCGAGGCGAACAACTACTGCCGCAAATACGCGGGTAGCAAATGTCATGTCGTGCTTAAGAACGACCGATGCTATGCCACTTATCATGGCGACATCGCGCCGGTGCTGATGGTGCTGGCGGCGGAAGCGGTGGTGGTGGGGCCGGATGGCGTCCGGCGCGCGAAAATCCCCGACCTGTACCGCGAAATCGGCTCCGATCACTTGACCCTGGCGGCCGGCGAGGTGCTGGCGGTGGTGGTGGTGCCGAAACCGCAGGCCGGCGCGCGCGCCGGCTACGCCAAGGTGCGCATCCGCGACGCCATCGACTTTCCCCTGGCCGGGGTGGCGGCAGCCCTCCGCCGCGACGGCAACGTCATCGGCGACCTGCGGATGGCGATCACCGGCACCAACTCGGCGCCGATGGAGATTTCCACCGGCGAGGTCGTCGGGCGGGCCTGGGATGATGCTGCCGCAGCCATTTTGTCGAAGGCCCTGCGCAAACAGGCCAATGTGCTGCGCACCACGGTGGTGGGCGCGAGTTACCGGCGGCGGGTGATGCAGGCTTCGGCTCGGCGGCTGATCGATAGGCTGTGGAAGGAGGGTTGACCGGTGCTCAGCCCGGATCGAACGCCGGCTCGGCGAGCCGGTGCAGCAGACCCATGAGCTGATAGCGCCCCTCAGCCCCCAGCCGGGCGGCGAACTTCGCCTCGTGCACGGCCACCAGATGCTCCAGCTTTGCCAGCATCTCGGCCCCTGAGGCGGTGAGGAACAGGGCCGAGGCACGGCGGTCGCCCTTCACCGGGCGGCGTTCGACCAGGCCGCGCGCGTGCAGCCCGTCGAACAGCGGCACGAAATTGGTGCGCTTGATGCCCAGCGCGGACGCCACGTGGGTCGCCCGCAGCCCGGGGTTGTGCTTGAGCACCATGAGCACGGAGAATTGCGCCGGCCGGATGTCGGCGTCGGCGAAGTGACGGTGGAAATCCTGGAACACCGCCAGTTGCGCCCGCCGCAGCGCGTAGCCGATCAGCCCGGGCAGCGGTCCGAGATCGACCGCGGCATCCGGATCGGCAGCGGCATCATCCTCGATCTCGGGGGGGGCTGACATGACAGTCATATAGCATAACCACTTATCCCAGCTCCCGACAGCCGCAATCGGTCGCGGGCAGGCGCTCCCCCGGAGCCCAGCCGAGACGGGTTCCAAGAGACGACGGCCCGGGGTGGGGTCCGAGGCAGCGCCCCGGCAACCCCGGACAGCACCGGGGGGGTGCTTACTTGCGGTGCTTCGGCTTACCGCCACCAGGACCTTTCGGAGCCGGTCCTTGCTTGGCCGGAGGTGCCGCGACGGAAGCCGGTTGCGCCGGAACCGGCGCGGCGGGTTTCGGCGGCGCGGGCGGCGGCGGGGCGGCGGGCGGCGGTGGCGGCGGGGCGGCCTTCACGATCGGGGGTGGCGGCGGCGGAGCTGGCGGCGGCGGAGGTGGGGCGGCCTTCACGACCGGCGGTGGCGGCGGCGGAGCTGGCGGCGGCGGAGGTGGGGCGGCCTTCACGACCGGGGGCGGCGGCGGCGGAGCTGGCGGCGGCGGAGGTGGGGCGGCCTTCACGATCGGGGGTGGCGGCGGCGGAGCTGGCGGCGGCGGAGGTGGGGCGGCCTTCACGACCGGCGGCGGCGGAATTGGCGCTGGTGCCGGCGGAGGCGGGGCGGCCTTGACGATGGGCGGCGCGGCCGGCGCCGGCACGGCGGCCGACTCGGCGGGCTGCTTCAATCCCACCACCTCGACCAGCGACCGGTAAGCCCCGATCGCCAGGAACAACGGCCAGCCAATGACAATCAAAACCTTCCGGCTGCCGATATCCAGGCTGTCCTCCGGGCCGGAATACCAGGCCGCCGCCCACACGGCCACGCCACCCAGCAGCAGGTAGGCCGTCACCCCGACCACGCCGTGATGCGCTACCCAGGGCAGCACCAGCACCAGGGCAACAAGAAAAACTCCGATCTGCAACAGCGGCGTCGCGGATCTTACATGGGTTCCCATCTATATCTCCTTACGGCCCGGTTGCGGACCGCGAAACTGATGAAACCGCGGCGAGCCTGCCTTGGCCGCCAGCGTCGTGTTGAAGGCGGCGAACGCAAGCCTCAAGAGGCGCTGCGGCCAGGCGCGCAACGGATGCCGGCGCCCTGGGCAACCGCGGCGACATGGTGGCGACCGATGTCCCCGAACTCGTGGCGTCGGCCCTGGTGTCCTCCTCATCCTCCTGACCGCGGCGACCATCGGCCCGCGGCATCGCCGGACCTGAACGTCCAGCGACTCCGCGGCCGCGACACGCTGGTCGGCGACAAGGCTACTGCCGACGGTTACACTCGCCAAGAAAATGTTGCATCGGACACGACAGGCCCGCCCCACGCCCGCGGCGATGGCGCCTCCGCCGACGCGGGCGCGGCACGTTTCCGTTCCCGCCGGCGTTGTCCTAGCGTGCCCGGATGCGGGCGCCGTCCGAACATCCGCCTCGGATCATCGTGGTCTCCGCCCTTGGCGTGGCGCAGATCCTGGCCTGGGGGTCGTCGGTACTATCTCACCGCCGTGATGGCCGCGCCTATCGCCGCGGACACCGGGTGGCCGATGGCGTCCATCGTCGGCGCGCTGTCGCTCGGGCTGCTGATTTCCGGGCTGGTGTCGCCAAAAGTGGGACGGCTGATCAACTCGCATGGCGGCAAGCCGGTACTGGCGGCCAGCGCGGTGCTGCTGGCGACGGGGCTGGTGGTGGTCGGGCTGGCCCCCACCCTGCCCGTGTTCGTGGCCGGCTGGGCGGTGCTGGGTCTGGCCATGGGGGCCGGGCTGTATGACCCGGCCTTCGCCGCCCTCGGCCGGCTTTACGGCGAGCAGGCAAGGCCGGCGATCACCCAGGTGACTCTGTTCGGCGGCTTCGCCAGCACGGCGTGCTGGCCGCTCAGCGCGTTCCTGGTAGCGTTGGCGGGCTGGCGAGGCGCCTGCCTGGCCTATGCGGCCATCGCCCTGCTGGTGATCTTGCCGCTGTATTGGTTCGCCCTGCCGCGCGAGGCACCGCTGCCGGCGCGCGTGCGGACGGCGGCGTGCACCGCTGGAGCCGGCCGGCGCGGGCGGTGGTTTGCCCTGGGCACATTCGCCACCATCATGACGCTGGCGTCGGTCATCGCCACCGTGGTGTCGGTGCACCTGCTCACGCTGCTGCAGGCGCGCGGGATGGGAACTCGCGGAGGCAGTGGGCCTCGGCATGCTGATCGGCCCGGCGCAGGTGAGCACGCGCGTTTTGGAAGCGGTATTCGGCCACCGGTACCATCCGGTCACAACTCTGCTGATCTCCGCCGTGGGGGTCTCGGCGGGGCTGGCCATGGTGATGGGCGACAGCGGGATGATCGCCGCCGGGCTTCTCCTGTATGGCGCCGGCGGCGGCATCCGCTCGATCGCCCGCGGCACGGTGCCGCTGGCGCTGTTCGGACGCGAAGGCTACGCGACGCTGATGGGGCGGCTGGCGCTGCCGGCACTGGTCGCGCAGTCCGCCTCGCCGGCGATCGGCGCGGTGCTGATGCAGCAGCTCGGCGCTGCCGGCACGATAGGAGCGCTGTGCGCCGCCGCTTTGGCCAACATCGCACTGACGTGTGTTCTCATGGCCGCGACACGGTGGTGAAATCCGTTCGCGCGGCAGCACAAGTACGCATGCGTGTCGCGTCCTGCCGGCACTTGCTGCCGCGCCGATGAGAGGTCTAGGCTTTTGTTTTGAAGGGGAAGGGTTACCGGCACCAAGCCCGGTTCCCGAAAGGAACACGTGTCATGACGGCGATTCGTAACATGTGCGACATTATCAGCCGCACGCCCATCACCCTCCCGCCCACGGCCACGGTGCAGCAGGCCTGCCAGGCGATGCAGCAGCACAGGGTTGGCGCCATCGTGGTCGTGGACGAGCACCACCACCCGCTCGGCATATTCACCGGACGCGACGCGGTCCGCCTGCTGGCGGAAGGCCGCGCCCCGTCGCACACCCATCTGGAGCTGGTGATGACCCGCGACCCGGTGCACCTGCCGCCCGGCCACACCGCCGTCGATGCGTTGCACCTGATGCATGACGGCGGCTTCCGGCACGTGCCGGTGGTCGAGGAAGGAAAGCTGGTGGGCGTGGTGTCGCATGGCGATTTCCACCATGGCGAGCACGCCCGGCTCGACGAGGAAACCGGCATCTGGGAGCGGCTGTAGCGATCCCCGCCGGCGACGCGCCGGCCCCCTCACCCCTTCCCTCTCCCTGCGAAGCGGGGAGCAAAGGAGAAGATCGTTTCAGAGGCGCAGGATGGAACGGCCGGCGTAGCGAGCGGCGCGGCCAAGGGTTTGCTCGATGCGGATCAACTGGTTGTATTTCGCGTTGCGCTCGCTGCGTGACAGGCTGCCGGTCTTGATCTGGCCGCAATTGGTGGCGACCGCGAGGTCGGCGATGCTGGAGTCCTCGGTCTCGCCGGAGCGGTGGCTCATGACCACGCCGTAGCTGGCGCGCTGCGCCAGTTCCACGGTCTCCAGCGTCTCCGACAGGCTGCCGATCTGGTTGACCTTCACCAGAATGGCGTTGCCGATTCCTTCCTCGATGCCGCGGCCCAGCCGCTCGGGATTGGTGACGAAAATGTCGTCGCCGACCAGTTGCAGGCGGTCGCCGAGCGCGTCGGTCAGCAGCTTCCACCCGTCCCAGTCATCTTCGGCCAGCCCGTCCTCGATCGAGACGATCGGGTAGCGGCCCGCCAAATCCTCGAAATACCGGATCATGCCCTCGGCATCGAGGGTGCGTCCCTCGCCGGCGAGCACGTATTGGCCGTTCTTATAGAACTCGGTGGCGGCGGCATCGATGGCGAAGGTGACGTCCTCGCCCGGGGTGTAGCCGGCCTTTTCGACCGCGCGGGTGATGAAGCCCAGCGCCTCGTCGGCGGATTTCAGGTTCGGCGCGAAGCCGCCCTCGTCGCCGACATTGGTGCTGTGGCCGGCATCGTGCAGTTGCTTCTTCAGGGCGGCGAAAATCTCCGAGCCCATGCGCACCGCGTCGGCCACCGTGGGCGCGGCGAGCGGTTGGATCATGAATTCCTGGATGTCGATCGGGTTGTCGGCATGCGCGCCGCCGTTGACGATGTTCATCATCGGCACCGGCAGGATACGCGCGAACACGCCGCCGACGTAGCGGAACAGCGGTAGTTCCAGATCGGCGGCGGCGGCCTTGGCCACGCCGAGCGACACCGCCAGGATGGCATTCGCGCCGAGCCGCGCCTTGTTGGGGGTGCCGTCGAGATCGATCAGGGCGGCGTCGATGGCAACCTGCTCGCCGGCATCCATGCCGCCGATTTCGTCGAGGATTTCGGTCTGCACGTTGACGATGGCCTGCTGCACGCCCTTGCCGCCGAAGCGCGCTGGATCGCCGTCACGCAGTTCGACAGCCTCGTGCGCGCCGGTGGAAGCGCCGGAAGGCACCGCGGCGCGGCCGGTGGCGCCGCTCTCCAGGACCACGTCGACCTCGATCGTGGGGTTGCCGCGGCTGTCGAGGATTTCGCGGGCGATGATGTCGGCGATGGCGCTCATGGGGGTTGGTCCGGTTTGTTGCAGGCGGGGGGTGGGTAGCATCGGAAAGTAAGTAAAGGAAGGCCAGGGGCAGAGCTCCTGGCCTTCCTTACTTTTACCGAACCCCGATCAATTCCACGTCAAACACCAGCGTGGCATTGGGCGGGATCACCCCGCCCGCCCCGCGGGCGCCGTAAGCGAGTTCGGGCGGAATGATCAGCGTCCGCTGTCCGCCCACTTTCATGCCGGCCACGCCCTGGTCCCAGCCGGGGATCACCCGCCCGGTCCCGAGCGCGAAGCTCAGGGGCTGGCCGCGGTCGTGTGAGCTGTCGAATTTCTGGCCTTTGTTGTCGGGCGCGGCGGCGTCGTACAGCCAGCCGGTGTAATGGACGATCACGGTCCGGCCGGTGGCGGCGATTTCGCCGAAGCCGATTTTGCGGTCGATCACCTGCAATTCTTTCTTTGTCTGCGCCCGCGCGGGAAGCGCGAGCAATGCGGGGGCAGCCAGCAGGAGGCGGCGAACGAGGGTCATGTCAGCCCTTCTTTGCTGAGGAGGTCGAAACTGCGCAGCCGCGCCAGCAGCGCCGGCATGTCGCGCAGGGGAATCATATTCGGCCCGTCGGAGGGGGCGTGGTCGGGGTCGGGGTGGGTTTCGATGAACACCGAAGCCACGCCGACTGCAAGGGCCGCGCGGGCCAACACGGGGGCGAATTCGCGCTGCCCGCCGGAGGACGTGCCCTGCCCGCCCGGCTGCTGGACCGAATGGGTGGCGTCGAATACCACCGGATAGCCGGTGCGGGCCATGATCGGCAAAGCGCGGAAATCGGTGACCAGGGTGTTGTAGCCGAAGCTGACGCCGCGCTCGGTGAGCAGGATGTTCTCGTTGCCGGTGGCGGCGATCTTGGCGGCGACATTCGCCATGTCCCAGGGGGCGAGGAACTGGCCCTTCTTGACGTTGATGGCGCGTCCGGTCTCGCCGGCGGCGATCAGCAGGTCGGTCTGGCGGCAGAGGAAGGCGGGGATTTGCAGCACGTCCACCGCCTCGGCGGCGGGAGCGCAGTGCGACGCGTCGTGCACGTCGGTGAGCACCGGACAGGCGTAGCGGGCGCGCACCTGGGCGAGGATGTCGAGCCCGGCCGCCATGCCGACGCCGCGGGCGGCGGTGGCGCTGGTGCGGTTGGCCTTGTCGTAGCTGGATTTGTAGATCCAGGGGATGCCGAGGGCGGTGCAGGCTTCGTGCAGGCCGGCGGCGACTTCGATGGCGTGGGCGAGGCTTTCGATCTGGCAGGGGCCGGCGATAAGAGTGAAGGGACGGTCGTTGGCGATCTCGAGAGCGCCGACGCGGACGGTGCGGGTGGGTGGCATGGGGTTGGCCTCGGCGCGGGCAGGGTCATCGGGTGAAGGAAGCAAGGCCGGGGCTCTGCCCTGGACCCGCCAGGGGGCGGTGGCCCCCTGGACCCCGCTACTTTAGACAGTTGTTATACGAAGCGGGGTGAGGAAGTGAACCGGTGCGCTTCCTCACCCCCATCGTATAACAAACGGCTAAAAGTATTGGGTTCCAGAGGCCTCTCGGCCGCCGCGCCGAAGGCGCGCTGCGCGCGCCAGCGGGTCCAGGGCAGAGCCACGGCCTTGCTTCCTTCCTCCAACAACCCAGGTCCGCACCCCGCATGGCCAAACCCTCCCCTCGTTTCGTCTGCGCCGCCTGTGGCGCCGTCACCCCCAAATGGGCCGGAAGGTGCGAGACATGCGGCGAGTGGAACACCATCGCCGAGGAGCAAGCCGGCGCGGCAGGCCCCGGCCTGCAGAAGCCCAAGGCCGCCGCCCGCAAGCTGGAATTCGTCGATCTCGCCGGCACCGCCGAGCCGCCGCCGCGCACCCCGATCGGCATCGCCGAACTCGACCGCGTGCTCGGCGGCGGGCTGGTGCCGTCCTCGGCGGTGCTGCTCGGCGGCGATCCGGGCATCGGCAAATCCACCCTGCTGCTGCAGGCCGCCGCCAGCCTCGCCGCCGGGGGGCATCGGGTGCTGTATGTGTCGGGCGAGGAATCGATCGAACAGGTGCGCCTGCGCGCCCGCCGGCTCGGGATTGTTCAGGCGCGGCTGGAACTGGCCGCCGGCATCAACCTGCGCGACATCGCCGCCAGCCTGGACGCAGCGCGCGACGCCACCATGGTGGTGATCGATTCCATTCAGACGATGTGGCTGGATGCCATCGACAGCGCCCCCGGCACGGTCAGCCAGGTGCGGGCCTCGGCGTTCGAGCTGATCCGTCTGGCCAAGGCCAACCGCTTCGCCATCGTGCTGGTGGGGCACGTGACCAAGGAAGGGGCGATCGCCGGCCCGCGGGTGCTGGAGCACATGGTCGATGCGGTTTTGTATTTCGAGGGCGACCGCGGCCACCAGTTCCGCATTCTCCGGGGGGTGAAGAACCGCTTCGGCGCCACCGACGAAATCGGCGTGTTCGAAATGACCGAGACCGGCCTCGCCGAAGTGCCCAACCCGTCGGCCCTGTTCCTCGCCGAGCGGCGCGGCAATGTGTCCGGCAGCGCGGTGTTCGCGGGGCTGGAGGGCACGCGCCCGGTGCTGGTGGAAATCCAGTGCCTGCTCGCCCCCAACCCTGGCGGGGCGCCACGCCGGTCGGTCGTGGGATGGGAGTCCGGGCGGCTGGCGATGCTGCTGGCGGTGTTGGAAACACGGTGCGGCCTGCGGATGAATGCGTCGGATGTCTACCTGAATATCGCCGGCGGGCTGCGCATCACCGAGCCGGCCGCCGATCTGGCCGTCGCCGCCGCCCTGATCTCCGCGGCCACCGATCAGCCGACCGATCCGGACATGGTGTTTTTCGGCGAGGTCGGGCTTTCCGGCGAGGTGCGGCAGGTCGCGCAGGCCGAGTCGCGCCTGAAAGAGGCGCAGAAGCTTGGCTTCGCCGCCGCCTGCCTGCCCCGCCGTGTCGCCCGCGGCAACCGGCCGTTGTTCGCCCCCGAGGGGCTCGCCCTGCAGGAGATCGGCCATCTCGGCGACCTGGTGGGCAGGTTTGCAGGCAGGACGGGCAAATCACAACCGTGACGGGCTGGCATCCGGCCTGCGACCGACGATATATCCACGCCTGCACCATATGCAGGGTCGCTTATCTTGAACTGGGTCAACGTCATCGTCCTGGCCATCATCGCCGTTTCGGCGCTGTCGGCATTCGTGCGTGGCTTCGTTCGCGAGGTGATGGGTATCGGGGCCTGGATCGGGGCGGCCATCGCCGCCCTCTGGGGCGCACCGGGATTGCAGCCCCGCCTGCTGGAATGGACCGGCAATGCCGAGCTCAGCATTGCGCTTGCGTATGCCGCCGTGTTCCTCGGCACCCTTGTCGTGCTCTCCATCGTCGCCGGGCTGATCGGCAGCCTGGTGAGTGGCGTCGGCCTCGGCATGGTGGACAGCACCCTCGGCATCGCCTTCGGGATCGCCCGTGGCGCTCTGCTGGTGATCGTCGCTTATTTCGGCGCCGGCTACCTGGTTCCGCCCGATCGCTGGCCGGAGCCGGTGCAGCAGGCGCGCTCGATGTACTATGCCGCTCAGGGGGCCTCCTGGCTCGCCGGCAGGCTGCCGCTGCAATACCGGCCCAGCGTTCCGCCGCCGCCGGTCGCTCGCGATCCGCTCGCCGCCGACCTTCTGCGCGTGCCCGCCCAAGGCCGCGCCAACGCGCCGCGTCCGTAAACGGCACAAGGAGACGCCCATGCCCCAGGCTCTCGCGCCGCTGCCAGACGACCGATGTGAGGACGACGAAATCCACGAGGAATGTGGCGTTTTCGGCATCTGGAACCATTCCGACGCCGCCGCGGTGACCGCCCTCGGCCTGCATGCGCTGCAGCACCGCGGGCAGGAGGCATCCGGCATCGTCAGCTTCGACGGCGAGCATTTCCACTCGCATCGCGGCCTGGGGCTGGTGGGCGACAATTTCAGCGATGCCCGCGTCATCGCCTCGCTGGCCGGCACCCGCGCCGTCGGCCACAACCGTTACGCCACCACCGGCGACACGGTGATGCGCAATGTCCAGCCGCTGTATGCCGATTTCGAGTTCGGTGGCTTCGCGGTAGCACACAATGGCAACCTGACGAATGCCACCGCGCTGCGCCGCGCCCTGGTGCGACGCGGCTGCCTGTTCCAGTCCACCACCGACAGCGAGGTGTTCATTCACCTCATCGCCATCAGCCTGTATTCCACCGTCGCCGACCGGCTCATCGACGCGCTCAAGCAGGTGATCGGCGCCTATTCGCTGATCGGGCTCACCAACGACGCGCTGATGGGCGTGCGCGACCCGCTCGGCGTCCGCCCGCTGATCCTCGGCCGGGTGGCGCATGCCGACGGCAGCGCCGCCTGGGTGCTGGCCAGCGAGACCTGCGCGCTCGACATCGTCGGCGCCGATTTCGTCCGCGACGTGGAACCCGGCGAGATCGTGATCATCAACGACCAGGGTGTGCACAGCATCCGCCCGTTCAGCCGGGTGCCGGCGCGGTTCTGCGTGTTCGAATACATCTACTTCGCGCGCCCCGATTCCATCGCCGAAGGCATGCCGGTGTATGATGCGCGCAAACGTATCGGTGCCGAGCTGGCGCGCGAGAGCGGGGTTGCCGCCGATGTCATCGTGCCGGTGCCGGATTCCGGCGTGCCCGCCGCCATGGGCTACGCCACCGAGAGCGGCATTCCGTTCGAGCTCGGCATCATCCGCAACCACTATGTCGGCCGCACCTTCATCGAACCGACGGAGCGGGTGCGCCATCTCGGGGTGAAGCTGAAGCACTCCGCCAACGCGCCGGTGCTCGCCGGCAAACGGGTGGTGCTGGTGGACGACAGCATCGTGCGCGGCACCACCAGCAAGAAGATCGTCGAAATGGTGCGCAATGCCGGGGCGGCCGAGGTGCATATGCGGGTTTCCTCGCCGCCGACGACGCATTCCTGTTATTACGGTATCGACACGCCCGAGCGCGGCAAGCTGCTCGCCGCCACCCACTCGGTGGAAGACATGGCGTCGCTGATCGGCGCCGACAGCCTGGCCTTCATTTCCATCAACGGGCTCTACCGGGCGCTCAACAAGGGCGACCGCGACCCTGAACGGCCGCAGTATTGCGATGCCTGCTTCACCGGCGAGTATCCGATCCCGTTGCCCGACATGGTCGACAACGACAACCGCCAGCTCTCCCTGCTGTCCGAGACCCGCTGAATGACCCTGACCGGCCGGATCGCCCTTGTGACCGGGGCCAGCCGCGGCATCGGTGCCGCCACCGCCGTCGAACTCGCGCGCCGCGGCGCCCATGTGGTGATCACCGCCCGCACCCAGGGCGGGCTGGAGGAAACTGACGATGCCATCCGCGCCGCCGGCGGCTCGGCCACGCTGCTGCCGCTCGATCTGAAGGACGGCGCCACGCTCGACACGCTCGGTCCGAGCCTGCTGGAGCGGTTTGGGCGGCTCGATATTCTGGTGTCCAACGCCGGCAGCCTGGGCACGCTGACGCCGGTGCCGCATATCCTGCCGCGGGACTGGGACGAGGTGGTGGCGGTGAACCTCGGCGCCACGTGGCGGCTGATCCGCACCTGCGGCCCGCTGCTGATCGCGGCCGAGGCCGGGCGGGCGGTGTTCGTCACCAGCGGGATCGTGACGCGGCCGATCGCCTATTGGGGCGCCTATGGCGCCACCCAGGCGGGGCTGCAGCATCTGGTGCGGACCTGGGCCGAGGAAACCCGGATCACCCGGCTGCGGGTGAATCTGGCCGATCCCGGTGTGGTCGCCACCAGCCTGCGCCGGCACGCTTTCCCGGGCGAGGACCAATCGGTGCTGCCACACCCCGCCGATATCGCGCCTGGCATTGCCGGACTTTGCGAGGCCGGCGAGACCCGGCATGGGGAGGTGGTGCGGGTTGGGGCGCGGAGCGACGCTGGTACGTGAAGGAAGGCCAGGGCTTTGCCCTGCGCCCCCCTCGCGCGAAGCGCGCCTGGACATGCCGTCGCGCGAAGCGCGCCGGGACATGCCGTCGCGCGAAGCGCGCCTTCGACGCGGCAGGCGCGTGAAGCAGGTCCCAGCGCTGCAAGCGTGCGGTGCCAGGCAGCGAGCGAATGATGGCGGCGTCGTCGGCACCCAACGTCACGCAGCCGGTTACGCCGATGCGGGACAAACTCGGCGCTCGGCCGGAGCGACTGGGTGAGGTCGAAACGCTGCTGGCCGATACGGGATATTTCAGCGAAGGCAACGTGCAGGCCGGCGTGGCGGCGGAGATCGAGGGGCGGATCGCGACGGGACGGCCGCCGCACCGTCCATTGCTGGCCGAGCGCAGCGCGCCATGCGCCGCCTGAAGCCCGAAAGCGGTCGCAACAGACAAAATTGATGATTGAGGGTGGAGCGCTACAATCGCGCCGCCGCCCCCCAATCCGGGCCACCAAGCCGGTGCGGCCCCATCCAACCGTCTGACAATGGGCCTCTGCCCGCCGCGCCGGTACCGCCAGACCTGCCGGGTGGCGACGCGGCTGCTGGTGTTATTTCCTGCCCAGGGTTGGAATCGACAGATTTCTTCAGTGCGAGCCCTTTGCCACAGTCAAGCAAATCCCAAGTGCGATTCTCCTGGTCCATGCAGCTCCCAACCTTGACACGATCCGGCGAAGGAGGGACTTTACTGTGTTCGTAAGCAACGTCGGCGATGCAGAGCCGTTTGTGGCAGCGGACTTGTCCGAAATCCGGCTGCTGGTGGACCGGAGCAATACGGGCATCGCGTCGGTCAGTCTGGCCCATGCGACCGTGGCGGCCGGTGCGGAGACCATATGGCACCGATTGGAACGCACCGATGAAATTTATTATATTCTCTCGGGACGCGGACTCGTCTTTGTTGGTGACCACTCTCGCGAGGTTGGGCCTGGTGATGCGGTCTGGATACCGGCGGGTGTCCGGCAAAAAATCAAGAACCTCAGCCCCGATCCTCTGGCATTTCTATGCGCCTGCGGTCCGGCCTACACGCTGGAATGCGATCAGAGGGCGGAACTGTCGCCTTGCGTGATCAAGCCATGACGGTCGGGGACCATCTTGTTAACAGGATGCGCGAGGCTTGTATATCCATCCTTTGCGGGTTGCCCACCTCCAGGCTCGATTCGTTGCTGGTGCGTGTGTCGCAGGATGCTGGTTTTCGGATCGTGCTGGCGCGGCACGAAGGCGGTGCCGGCTACCTTGCCGACGGCTTCGCACGGGCGTCGGGCAGGCCCGCGGCGGTCTTTGCGGCGGGACCGGGGGCGACCAACGCCATCACCGCGGTGGCGAATGCGTCGGTCAACCACGTCCCGATGCTTCTCCTGACCGGCGAGGTGTCGGTTGCCGAATACGGCCTGCATTCGCAGCAGGATACGAGCGAAGACGAACTCGACCTGGGTGCGTTTTTCCGCCGTCTCTGCCGCTGCTCGGTTGCCATCGAATCGGTCGCCAATGCGCGCAGCAAGATCGATCGCGCCTTCCGGGCCTTGCAGAGCCTGCCCAAAGGACCTGTCCACATCGCCCTGGCGCGCGATCTGGTGGATGAGGCGCTGCCGGTCCAACAGCTTGGGACCTCCGCGGCCGGCGCTGCGGCCCCCAGACTCCTCGCGCCCTGCGGTCCTGAGATCGCCGACGAGGTGATCGGCAGGCTCGATCGATCAAAGGCGCCGATGCTGCTGCTGGGAAATGGCTGCCGGTTGGAAGCCATCCACGCGCCCATCATCGCCTTTTGTGAGCGAGGGGAAGTTCCCTTTGCCACAACGCCGAACGGGCGGGGCATCGTGCCGGAAACGCATCCGCTGTCGCTGGGCGTGCTGGGCCTGTTCGGCGGCGGCAGGGCCGAAGAGTATCTGTTCGGGAGACCGTGCGATCTGTTGATCGCGGTCGGTGTCTCGTTCGACGGCCTGGCCACAAGCGCGTTTTCGCCCCGTTGGAGCGGACTGCAAGCGGAGGTCGTCCATGTCGATCCCGATCCGTCGGCATTTGGTCGGTTCGTCGCCACGTCGCTCGGCATAACCACTTCCGCCCGTGCGTTTGTGGACTCGCTTTCCTCCGGGCGGCCGCCGCAGGCTTCGCACAGGGTTGCTCCGCCGCCACCGCCACCGTTCACGGTCCCGGACATGCAGGGGGACAGCATCCATCCCCTCGCGGTCATGCGTGAACTGGACTTGTTGCTTCCGCCGAATGCCACCCTTTGCGCGGATGTGGGAACCTGCATTTTTTGGGCGTTTCAGGGCATCCCGGTGCGCCGGGCGGGCGGGTTTTTTGCCACCATCGATTTTTCCCCCATGGGATGCGGCATCGCCGGCGCCATTGGCGTGGCCCTGGCGCGACCCGACGAGCGGGTGATCTGCATCGCCGGAGATGGGGCTTTCTTGATGCATGGCGCCGAGGTTTCCACCGCGGTCGAGCAGGGAGTCCGCCTGACCTGGGTCATTCTGAACGACGGCCAATTGAATATGACCACTGCCCCGCTGCGCGGGAAGATGGATCCGTCGCCCGTCGCGCGGATCGGCGCCACCGACGTGGCGGCGATGGCCCGCGCCCTGGGCGCGGAAGGCATCCGGGTTGACAAGCGCGCCAACCTGCGCGGCGGTCTGGAACAGGCGTTGGCCGCGGCCGGCCCTTGCGTGCTCGATATCGCGATCGACCCCAACATCAACAAACCGGACATTGGAGTGGGCCGATGAAACGAGAACCGGTCATCCTTGATACGACCATCCGCGACGGCAGCTACGCCGTGCACTTCCAGTACACCGATGCCGATCTCCGCAAGATCGTGGGCGATCTCGACGCGGCGGGCATCCCCTACATTGAAATCGGCCATGGCGTCACCATCGGCGCCAAGGCGGCGCAGGGCCGGGCGGCGGAGACGGACGAGGAATATTTCCGCACCGGCCGCTCCGTGGTGCGGAAAGCAAAACTCGGCGCCGTGATCGTCCCGGCGCTGGTGCCGATCGAGACGGTGGACCTGGCCGGGGAATATCTGGACTTTCTCCGCATCTGTGTGATCGCCACCGAACTTGCCACGGTGGCGCCTTTCGTCGAGCGCGCGCAATCAAAAGGTCTCGAGGTTTCGATTCAGCTGGTGAAGTCCCATCTCTTCACGCCGGATGTGCTGGCCGGTGCCGCGAAGCAGGCCAGCGCGATGGGGGTGCGGATTGTTTACGTGGTGGACACCACGGGAACCTTCCTGCCGGAGGACGTGAGACGCTATGTCGAGGCCATCCGCGGCGCGAGCGATGTCAGGGTCGGTTATCATGGGCACAACAATCTTGACATGGCGGTCGCGAACACGCTGGAGGCATTCGAGGCGGGGGCGGACTTCCTGGACGGATGCCTGATGGCCTTCGGCCGCGGGGCGGGCAATTGCCAGCTGGAATGCCTCATCGCCGCGCTGCAGCGGCGAGGGCATCTGGCGGAGGTCGATCTGGATCGGATTTTCGAGGCGGCGCGGTCGGACATGCTGGGACGGGTGCCTGAGCGCTACGGTATCGATCCGTGGGAGATCTGCTTTGGCTTCCATGGCCTCGAACTCGATGCAACTCGAGCACGTGAGGCTGTCCGCGCAAAAGGCCGGGCTTTCCGTGTCCCGCGTGATCCGGGAGATTGCGAGAAACAGCGAGGGGCCTTGGCTGTCCCCGGACGCCATCGATCGGGTGGTCGCCGGGATGCGGGCATGACGACACCGTCCGCCGCTGAACACGAGGCGGACGTCCCCGACGCCGCCCTGGTCAAGAGCTTCGTTGCCCATTACCTGTACGGACCACCGGTCGATGCGTATTCAGCGGAAATGTCGCTGGCCCGCTACCTTGCGGCAACCGCGCCCCGTTTCGATTACACCCGCTGCCGCCTGATTGTCTTGTTCCATCTGCTGACGGATTTTTTGCAGGTCGTCGACAACCTGGAATCGCTTGGCTTTCGCCCGGACCAGGTGATCCTGTTCGGCAAGTGCTACTCGGCCCGGCCGGAAGTCGTCGCGGAACTGCGGCAACGCGGGTATCTGGTGCACGTGCCGCCGAGCTATCCGTTCACCGATGTCCTTCAGGAGACGCTTGCCGACATCCTGCTGCAATGCCGCGAGGAAGGGCAGCACCTGTTCGGGCTCGACGACGGAGGCCTACTGTCGCTTGCGCTGTCGGATCCGGCGTCGGGGCATGACACCTCCCTGGTTCGCGGGCTCATCGAAAACACGCAAGCGGGAATCATCCAAATTGAAAAATCCGGCCTCGCGCTGCAGGTCGGAGTGATCAATGTGGCCGAGAGCGTCATCAAGAAGACCATGGATGTCGCCCAAATCGGCAAAAGCATTCACCGTTCGACCAAGGCGCTGTTGGCACGCTGCGGCAAAACCCTCGGCGGGGTGAAAACCTTCGTGGCCGGGTATGGTGCGGTTGGCGAGGGGCTGACCGCCGCTTTGATCGGGGACGGCGCCCAGGTCGTCGTTTACGATCCCGACCCGGCCCGGGCGCTGCGGGCCTGTGCCAATGATTGCGAAGTGACGGCCGATCCGGTCGAGGCTGCCCGCGAGTGCCGTCTGCTCATCGGCGTGACCGGACGCACCTCCATCGGCGCTTCCATCCTGGCGGCCAGTCCCGATCGTTCGTTCTTCGCCAGCGGGGCCTCCGGCCGTTCGGAAATCGACCTGCCATGGCTGGAGGAGTTTTCCGTTTCAAAGCGCCAACTGCACGACGTCGGCACGGAATACACGATGAAGGACGGGCGCGTGCTGACCGTTCTCGCCGACGGGTGTCCGGTCAATTTCTTCCATCCGGAGACTGGAGTCACCAATCACGAAATCGACTACCTCATCGGACTACACATGCTCTGCGTTGCGCACCTCGCATCCCTGGACGCGCCGCTCCGGTCCGGGTTGCACGCCGTTCCGCAGCCGTTGCTCGAGGAAACCGCGCGGACTCTCATCGGCAGAACGTCGCGGATCGACCTCGCCCAGGCCGTCGAGGTGATGACCGATCTCGCAATGGACGGCGATATCATCCGCCGCTGGCAGACGACGGCCGAGCGCATCCGCGCCGAGGTAAAGAGCCGGCACGTTTTTGAGCAGTTGCTGATCTGGTCGGGACGGGTCATGCACAGCCCGCGGTCGCACCGGTTGTTTGCGGAGTCGAGCATCGACACCCCGTCGCGCCGCGCCGGACTCCTGGCTGCGGCATGTCTGCGTGCCCGGATGCCCCTGACCCCCGAGTTGTGCGACAGGATGCAGGAAATCCTTGCGGGGGAACGGACCGGCGATGCAACGGATGCGTCGCCGGCCCTCGAACGCCGCCGCCTTGAAAACGCCCTGGAGACATTTGCGCAAAGCCGGCGAACTGCCGGCGGACCCGCTCTGCTCGGCCTCTTGTCATTTTTCCTCGCCGGTCCGGTGTACCCGGCCAAGAACGACCAAACCCTGTTTCTCGCGTTTCAAATCGCGGCGGGCATGCTGGGCTGCCCCCCGGCGATGCCGACGCGGGAGTTGGTCGAATGCTTCACCCGACCGGCTGTCCCCGGGATTGGCGATATCGCCAATCTCGGAGGCATCGTCGGACGGGCCATGGCGGACGCCGTCGAGGCGATCGAGCTGGCGATCGCCTCCGAGCGGGTTGGGTGACCAGCCGGACCAGCCGGCCCCGCCTCCGGACTCGGCGACGCATCATTCGCCCGGGACAGACACGATGAAAAATCAATATGGACGCATGTGCCGCGCCATGGCCCCAGACTGGCGGGCGGCTCGTACTAGTTTGTCGTTCGGCAATCGGTGCTCAACCCAAGCATGAATCCCATCGGGTCGAACGGCCCCGTCACAGGGTCAGCCCCGTTTGCGGCTTCAATTTCGGCTTGGCGACAGAGCGGGCTGGTCCTGCTCATCCGGCAGCCGGCGCACCATCCCGGGCAAGCTTGGGCAGCATGCGCTCGCCTGCGAAACGGCTGTCCCAGAAATTCGTCGTTTTTCCGGCGGTCGCGCGCGCGACCCTAAGGATGGCGCCCCTCCGGGGGGTGAGAGCAAGCATGCCCTGCGACCGCGAGGGTTCCTGACGCGTGCCGGACCCCCTACGGTGCCTGCCATGCTCGCCCCTCCTCCGCTTCGGCGCCCGCTCGTGCTGGCATCCGTCATGGCCGCCATGTTCATGATCGCGATCGAGGCCACCATCGTCTCGACCGCCATGCCGCAGATCGCCGGCCAGTTGGGCGACCTTCACCTGTACTCATGGGTGTTCTCCGCCTTCCTGCTCACGCAGACCACCACGGCCGTGGTGTTCGGCAAGCTGGCGGACCTCTATGGCCGCAAGCCGGTGCTGCTTGTCGGCA
The DNA here is from genome assembly GCA_963804495.1 of uncultured Alphaproteobacteria bacterium. Lineage (GTDB taxonomy): Bacteria > Pseudomonadota > Alphaproteobacteria > Acetobacterales > Acetobacteraceae > Rhodovastum. The sequence continues at coordinate 398,123 of CAWDQN010000003.1, forward strand.
TCGCCGTGTTCGTCGTGGGCTCGATCCTGTGCGGAATCGCCTGGTCATTGCCCTCGCTGATCGGCTTCCGGCTGGTCCAGGGTATCGGCGCCGGGGCGATGCAGCCGGTGTGCCTGACCATCGTCGGCGACCTCTATCCGGCGCATGAGCGCGGCAAGGTGCAGGGGTATCTCGCCAGCGTCTGGGGCGTGTCCTCCGTGCTCGGGCCGCTCGCCGGCGGGCTGATTATCCAGCACGCGAGCTGGGCCTGGATCTTCTGGATCAACGTGCCGATCGGCCTGGCGGCCTCGGCAGGGTTCGTCGCCTTCCTGCATGAGCGCGTCGATCACCGGCGGCGCAGCGTGGACGTTGCCGGTGCGGTTCTGTCGATGGTGGCGATCGCCGCGCTCATGGTGGCGCTGACGGAGATGGGCAGGGACGGCGGCACGACGGCGTGGGTGGCCGGGTCGTTCTGTGCCACCTCCGTGGTGCTGTTCGTGCTGCAGGAGCGGCGGGCGCGTGACCCGATCCTGTCCCTGCGTGTTTGGGCGCACCGGGCGATCGCCACCGCGAACGGGGCCACGCTGATGAGCGGGATGGCGGTCATCGGGCTGACGACCTTCCTGCCCATGTATGTGCAGGCCGTCATGAACCGGTCCGCCCTGGTCGCGGGACTGGCGTTGACCATGATGGTGCTGGGCTGGCCGATCGGCGCCACGGTCGCGGCCAAGAGCATGTTCCGCTTCGGGGTCCGAAGGATTCTGCTGTTCGGCGCGGCGCTCCTGCCGGCCGGGGCCATCGTCTTCCTGTTCCTTGGTCCGCAAGCGTCGCCGGCGGTCGCGGGGATGGGCTCCGCCGTCATGGGGCTGGGGATGGGGTTCCTCAGCACCTCGGCGATCGTGATCATCCAGGACAGCGTCGGCTGGGCGGAACGGGGTGCGGCCACGGCCTCAAATATCTTCGCGCGCAACCTGGGCAGCACCTTGGGGGCGACGGTGCTTGGCACGGTGCTGAACGTCAGCCTGGCAGCGGATGGAGGCAGCGGCGCCATCCATCCCGAGCAGATCAGGCATTTGCTCGACCATCCGGCCGCCCTGGCCGGTGACGGCGCCATGCGGGCAGCACTTGGCCAGTCACTTCATGTCACGTTTCTGGGCGTATTTCTGATTGCCGTCCTGACCCTGCTTTTCGCCACCCTGGTGCCGGCGGTCGCGCTCAGGAAACGGCCACCGGACACCGCCGACAACGCGGCGCTTGCCCCCGACCCGGCGCCGCCGATCGCGGCGCGCCGCCGGTAGCCCTGGACCCGACTGCCTGGACACGACATCCTGCCAAGCATGGCCGGTCCCCCCACCTTCGCCCTGCCGCCCAGCTTCCTCGCCACCCCGAGGCGCGATCCGGCAACATTCACCGTCGCCGGCATCCCGTTCGATGCCGGCACCACCAATCGCGCCGGCGCGCGCGACGGGCCGCACGCCATCCGCCGCGCCAGCCGCATGCTGGTGGACGGCGCACATCCCACCGCCTGGATCGACCCGGCCGAGTTCGACCTCGCCGATATCGGCGATCTTCCCATCGCCCTCGGCGACATTCCGGCGACCCTGGCGGTGATCGAGCAGGCGGCGGCGGACATCCCGCACCTGATCGCCCTCGGCGGCGAGCACGGCGTTACTCTCGCGCTGCTGCGGGCGCTGGCCCGGCGGACCGGGCCGCTCGCGCTGGTGCATTTCGACGCCCATGTCGACACCTGGCCGGACGGGTTCGGCCAGCCGCACAGCCATGGCTCGGTGTTCTATCACGCCATCGCCGAGCGGCTGGTCGATCCGCGCCGCATGGTGCAAGTGGGCATCCGCTCCCCGGTCTCACGGGAGGTCTGGGACTGGACGCTCAACCAGGGCGTCACCGTTGTCACGGCGCAGGAGGCGCACGAGGCCGGCCCGGCCGCCATCGCCTCGCTGGTGCGTGAAGTGGTGGGGCACGCGCAGGTCTATCTCAGCTTCGACATCGACGCGCTCGACCCGGCCTTCGCCCCCGGCACCGGCACGCCGGAAGTCGGCGGCCTCGCGTCCTGGCAGGCGCAGGCCATCCTACGCGGCCTGAGCGGGCTCGCCTGGATGGGCATGGACGTGGTCGAGGTCGCGCCGGCCTATGACATGGCCGAAATCACCGCCCTCGCCGCCGCCACCATGGCCTGGGAATACCTGGCACTGGTCGCCGGGGGGCGATAATTTCTTCGCAGAATTTTCAATCCGGCCATGCCATTGCTTGAAGCCCTTGGTCCGTGAAAGGTGCCGCCGCTTGCCGACGTATGCATTCCGCGATGCGACGCGTCTCGCCAACTGGACGAAACTGGCGCTTGCCGTTTTCATCGTGCTCACCGCCTGGGCGGTGGTTTCAGATCTGCTGCAAATCCAGATGCTGCTGGGTTTCGGGGAGGGCGCCCACAGCCCATCGGACGTGCACGACGCCATCGTCGCCAACGATACGCGGCAATTGGTCACAAGATTGAGCCGGCTGGCCGTCACCGGGGTGGCCGGCATTCTGATTCTCCTGTGGACCTATCGGGCCAACGCCAATGCCCGTGGCCTTGGTGCCACCGGCATGCAGGTTACCCCCGGCTGGGCGGTCGGCTGGTATTTTGTTCCGCTCGCCAACCTCATCAAGCCGTTCGACGCGATGCGGGAAATCTGGCGCGCCAGCGCGAATCCACCGGCATGGTGGCGCCATCCGGCCCCGCGCCTGCTGGGCTGGTGGTGGTTTTTCCTGCTGCTGGCGATTTTCACCGCCACTGTCGCCCCGCAATTGTCCATCCGCGCGCGAAGCCTCGAGGCGCTGGCCGACGCGACCTGGGTCTGGACAGCATCCGATGCCGCCGGGATCATGGCGGGGGTGTGTTTGCTGCGCATTATCAGCCAGGTGCAGCGCATGCAGGCGGCCCATCTGGCCGCCCTCCCCCGCGCCGCCGGCATGATCGCGCGGTCATGACCCCGGCGCAACCAGGCGTCCCGCAATTCGCATAACATCGTCGGCCCCACATCGCTATGTAAATCCTCCGCCTCGCCCGACGGTGAGGCGCTGACGTATCCGCACGTGCCGCGAGCCCGACATCGGGCACAGCAACGACGTAACGCGTCCTTTTCGATCACCCGCCTGCGTTGGGGACCCGGCCAGAGATGGGCCGGGGTCGCAAGGGAGCCGCCTATGTTGTCTGACCGGCAAGCCGCGATGCGAAGTCCGCGCATCTGAGCCCTGACGCCGCGGCGCCGCGCGCCCCGGCCGTCATTCCCGCTCCGTCCGTCCGGCGCTGCCCCTTCAGGCGGCAAACCCGGCTCACGTCCAGTCGCGAGGACTGTCCGATGGATCTTCTGCGCCTTCGCCCCCGCCCCCCAGCCCTGCTGCCACGCGTCGATGACCTGGTTGCCGTCGAGCGGCCGGATGTGCCCATGCACTGCCTGCGCCCGGCCGCCATCGTGGCCGCCACCGCCGGCTTCGTCGCCGGCTTCCCCGGCGAGGTGCTGTATGCGGTGAAGTGCAACCCCGACCCGACCGTGTTGCAGGCGGTATGGGACGGCGGGGTGCGCCATTTCGACTGCGCCTCCGCCCCGGAAGTGGCGCTGGTGCGCCGCCTGTTCCCGCAGGCCGGCATTCATTTCATGCATCCGGTGAAGTCCCGCCCCTCCCTGCGCGCCGCCTGGGCCGTCGGCGTGCGTGACACCGTCTTCGACAGCGCCGACGAACTGGCGAAGATCATCCAGGAAACCCCGGCCGAGGATCGCGGCCTGTTCGTCCGCCTCGCCTTGCCGTGCGGGCACGCGGTCTATGACCTGTCGGGCAAGTTCGGCGCCCCGCCGGACGAGGCCGCCGCCCTGCTGCGTGCGGCGCGTCCGCACGCCGCACGGCTGGGCCTGGCCTTTCACGTCGGCTCGCAATGCCTGGAGCCGCTGGCCTGGCGGGAGGCGATGGCGCTTGCCGGCATGGCGATCCGCCAGGCCGGCGCGCGCGTCGACATCATCGACGTGGGCGGTGGTTTCCCGGTGGCCTACCCGGATGTGGCTCCGCCGCCGCTGGGTGCCTATTTCGCCGAAATCGAGGCATCGTTCGAGGCTCTCGACCTGCCGGAAGACACGCGCCTGTGGGCCGAGCCCGGCCGCGCGCTGGTGGCCGGCGGCGTCTCCGTGGTGGCGCAGGTGCTGCTGCGGCGCGGCGACGAGCTTTATGTGAACGACGGCATTTACGGCAGCCTGTCGGACGCCGGCGTGCCGGGATTCCGCTTTCCCGCCCGCCTGATCCGTCCGGAAGGGGCCGCGCCCTCGCCGGTGCTGCACGATTTCACCGTGTTCGGCCCGACCTGCGATTCGGCCGACCGGCTGCACGCGCCGATCCCCCTGCCGGCCGACATGGCCGAAGGGGACTGGATCGAAATCGGCCAGCTCGGCGCTTATGGGGCCTGCCTGCGCACCGCGTTCAATGGCTTCGATGCGATCCGCAGCGTTGCTGTGCGGGACGCGCCGATGCTGTAGGAAGGAAGGCCAGGGGGCAGTGGCCCCCTGGACCCCGCTACTTTAAGGCCTTTTGAGAGAGGGAGATGCTGGTTTCAGCTCCTCACCCCTCTCTCTCAAAAGGCAAAAAGAAGAATGGGTTCCAAGGGGCCACTGCCCCTTGGCGGGGTCCAGGGGCAGAGCCCCTGGCCTTCCTTGCCTGATGGAGACCCACCGTGAACGAAGCGCCCGATCTGCCAAGATCGATCCCGCTGCAAGGCGCCTCCAACCTGCGCGACCTCGGCGGCTGGCAGGCGGCGGGTGGTTTGCGGGTGCGGTTTGGCCAGGTGTTCCGCTCGGCGTCTCTCGGGCAGCTGACCGAGGCCGACGTGGCCACCCTCGCCGCCACCGGGCTGCGCAGCGTGGTCGACCTGCGCGGCGAGGGAGAGCGACGGCATGCGCCCTCCAATCTGGCGGCGCTTCCCGGGGTGGTCGTGCACAAGCTGCCGATCGACCCCTCGCTCGGCGCTTCGCTGCGCGACATCGCCGCCGCCCGCGAGGCCACCGGCGAGGACGCGATGGTGCTGATGCGCCGCGCCTATGCCGCCTATGCGCTGGACTGGCCGCATCGTTACGCCGCCATGTTCGACCTGCTGCTGCAGGAGGCGCAGCGCCCGCTGCTGTTCCACTGCACCGCCGGCAAGGACCGCACCGGCTTCGGCGCCGCCCTGCTGCTGACCGCCCTCGGCGTCGGGCAGGAGGAAATCCGCGCCGACTACCTCGCCACCAACCGGCTCTGGGCCGGCGATCCGCAGCTTTCGGCGCTGCTGCCGCCGGCGGTGGCGGAGGTGCTGCTGCGTGTGCACGGCGAGTTGCTCGATGCCGCCTTCGCCGCCATCCGCGCGGCGCATGGTTCGGTGGATGCTTATTTCGCGCAGCGCATCGGGTTGGACACGGAACGGCGCGAGCGGCTGCGGGCGGCGCTGCTGGACTGAACCGGATACCGAATAAACCGCGTTTTCGACATCCGACTTTTCATCGCGCCGGGAGCCGCACACGTACCGCTGCCCTTCTGTTCAACGTGATGCGTTGTCAGCCGGGCAACCCATTCCGCTTCGTTATCCATCACGACGTGTCCCCCGGGAAACGGACCGGCGGCAACGCGAGTGCCCGGCATTATCTCGCCGCTGCGCGGAGTAGGAAGCGTTTCTGCGCGCAACAGGAAGACGCCGGGCCTGACTCGGGCATAGCATTTGCGCACCGACGTGCGACCGGCTTGCGGGCGTGTCGCGGCCCAGTTGGTACAGACGACATCTGCGATGCGCGTGGGTCATCGGATCTGCGCGCGGACAGGTGTGGGCGAAGGAACGGCAATGGCCGCTTGCCTGCGGGCGGCAACAAGGGGGATGACCATGCCCGCGAGCATAGAGACGCTTATCAACTTCAACGGCACGGACGGGTTGGAGCCGGATGCCAGTCTGATCATCGACCCCTCCAACGGCGACCTGCTCGGGGTGACCGCCGCCGGCGGGTCGACCTTCGGAAGCGGCCCAAACGGCTTAGGCTACGGGACTGTCTTCGCGATCGCCTACGACCAAGCGACCGACAGCTACGCCACCACGCCCACGGTGCTCGCCAGCTTCGACAACAGCAACGATGGTGGGGGCCCGGACACCAGCCTGATCACCGACACCAACGGCGACCTGTTCGGTACAGCGACTTACGGTGGCTTGACCGGCCTCGGTACGGTCTTTGAGATCAGCTACCATCCTGCGACCAGCAGCTACGCCACGACACCCACGGTGCTGGCGAATTTCAACGGCACTGACGGCACACGCCCCGTCGGAAGCCTGATCTTTGACGCCACCGGCAGCCAGCTCGGTGTCACGGTGTCTGGCGGCGAAGATGACGACGGCACTGTCTTTGCCATCACCTATGACCCCGCCAGTCATGGCCCTTCGACCCCACCCAGGGTGATCGCCAATTTCACCGGCACAGACGGTGCCAGCCCGGCCAGCGGTTTGATCGCCGACGCCAACGGCGACTTGTTCGGGGTGACCGCCCGGGGCGGGACCTCCAACGACGGCGTTGTGTACGAAATTCAGGAGCTCGTGTCAGGCTATGGTAATCCCGTCGTGCTCGCGAACTTCGACGGCAGCAACGGACGGAATCGATCCGCTGGCCTGATCGCCGACGCCAATGGCGACCTGTTCGGCACGACCGTGGACGGCGGCCAATACGGCGACGGGACGGTGTTCGAAATCCCGAAAACCGCCTTCGGCTATGGCGCCCTGATCACCCTTGCGAGCTTCAACGGCTACGACGGCGCCAACCCCACCGGCGGCCTGATCGCCGATGCGAACGGCGACCTGTTCGGCACGACCTACGCCGGTGGCTCCACCTTCGCTGGTGGCGCGAACGGCGGCGGGTATGGTGACGGCACAGTATTCGAACTCCAACGTACGGGCAGCCAATACGGCAGCATCGTGACTGTCGTCAGCTTCACCGGCAGCAATGGCGAGGCACCCGCTGGAAGCCTGAACGCCGACGCCAACGGCGACCTGTTCGGCACGACCGAATTGGGGGGCACGAACCCCAATTTCGGCACGGTGTTCGAAATCCCGAACGGCGGCCCCTATAACAACAGTGGCTTCGCCATCCTCGCGGTCGTCAACGGCCCCGGCGGCGGTTTCGGCACCGTTCAGGGCCCGCGCGGCCCCGCCAGCATCAACGTCTTCGGCTACGGCAATACGATTTTCGCCAACGGCGGCAACGACACGATCTACGCCGGGGACGGCAGGGCACGGGTCTATGTCAGCACCGGCAACGTCGTGGTGAAGCTGGCCGGCGCACTCAACGTGGTGCAGGGCTTCCCCGGCTTCGGCAACACCGCCGCGAGCGGCGCCGATGGTGCCGACACGGTCACCGGCGCCGCCAACTTCAGCAGCATCGTTCTTGGCAATGGACCCGACACGATCGACCTGACCGGGGTGGGCATTTCCGTCAATCTCGGCAACGGCAACAACAACGTCACCCTGCCGGGCGATTTCGCCACCATCACGGCGGGAAATGGCAACAACAACGTCCTCGCGACCGGCTGGGGCGACACCATCCAGCTCGGATCAGGCACCAATGTCTTGCAAGTCGGCAACGACACGAGCATCGGACTCGGCGGCGGCACCGACACGGTCACCGCCGGCACCGGCGACAGCATCGTCCTGAACGCGACCACGTTGCAGGTGGAGGGTGGCGCGAATTGCCGCGTGCTGGTTGCCTCCGGACCCTCCAGCATCGACGACCACTCCAGCGGCCTCGTCATTTCGATCGGCCCGGGTTCGGGCAGCGTTGCCGTTCTCGACATTGCTGACGATCCCGGGGCGGTCATTGACCTGACGGGAGGCGTGGGTGGCTATCACACGGTCGGCCAGGTGCTCGCCGCCCTCACGTCCGATGGCGCGGGTGGGACGAAGCTGGCGCTCGGCAGCGCCGCCGCGGTGGATTTCGTCGGAACCTCCGCAAGCATCCTCACCGCCGCGCATTTCCGTCTGACTTGAGCCCGGGGCGAGCGGACCGCTGACCAGTGAATGCAAATTGCTTGCTATGTTCCTCGCACACATGCGGATAAGACGTGCCGGGTTTCGTTCATGCCCAGCCCGTCCTATGCGGCGTTGCGGCGCGGCTAACGGCAAAGGCGCGCATGGCATAGCGATCCCTGGCGGCTTTTTCATCACGCGTTCCGACCAAACGGCGCCGGCCACAGCGGCGCATGGTATTTGGTCGAACCGGAATTTTAGCGCGCTCGCAAGCGGCTTCCGCATCGGCAATCAACGAAGTAACACAACAAGCCAGAACTGGCGCAAAATATTTTTCGTTGTTTTATCGCAACTTTAATGATCCCTCGCAGGAACACCCAAGACATCCGGGGCTCGTTTTTGGCTGGGTTTCCTCGCCGCGCAGTATGAACCAGTCAGGAGGCTCACATGGACGTGAAGAAGCAGGGTAACGCCGGCACTGCCGGCGGCGCCGGCGGCAATGCAGTCGCGACCAACACCAGCTCGACCGACCCGACGAACACCGCCGAGGCCACCGGCGGCGCCGGCGGCAACGCAGCCCCGGGCAAGGGCGGGGCGGGCGGCGGAGCCACCGCCACGGCGACGGCCCTGGCCGTCGCCGCCAGCGCGGGGGCGACGGCGGCCGGCGGGGCCGGCGGGGCCGCCGGCGGCAATGGCGGCGCCGCGACCGCCAGCACCACCGCCACCGGCATCACCAGCGCCACGGCCAGCAGTTCCGCCACCGGCGGCGCCGGCGCCGCGGGATCGGGGGCGGCCCAGCCGGGTGGCGCCGGCGGGGTGGCGAGCGGCAGCACGGCGACGGCGACCGCCGGCGCGGGCGCCGCGACGGCGACGGTGACGCAGACCGGCGGCGCCGGCGGGGCGGGCGCCGCTGGCGCCAGCGGCGGCGCCGGCGCGGGCAGTTCGCTGATCGACGCCGTGAACGGCAGCACCAGCGGCGGTGAGCTTGTTCTGTCGCAGACCGCCACCGGCGGCGCCGGTGGTGGCAGCGCCGGCGGCGTTGCCGGCCAGGCCGGGGCGGCTAGCTCGACACTGACCGTCGGCGATAACAGCGTTGTCCCGAGCGTGGTCCTGTCGGGCAGCACCACCGCCACCGGCGGCAACGGCGGCGCCGGCAGCGCTGGCTCCGCCGGAGCGGCGGGTGGAAACGCATACGCGAACGCCTCCATCGGCGGAAACCGTAATGTCCTGGCCGCGGCCTTGGCCACAGGCGGGGCCGGCGGCACGGCTGGCAGCAACGCCAGCGGCGGCGCCGGTGGGACGGCATCGGCCTCTGCAAGCGGCACCAGCGGCGACGGGCAGAATGGCGATCAGGTGGTTGTCGACGTGAGCGCCACCGGGGGGCAAGGCGGCGGCGGGGACGGCGTCGGCCATTCCGGCGGCGCGGGTGGCGCGGCCGTCGCGACCGCCTCGGGTATCAGCTCCGGCACCACGGCCGCAGGCGTGAACGTCACCGTCACCGCGTCGCAGACGGGCGGCAACGGCGGCGCCGGGACCAACAGGGCGAACGGCGGCGCGGGCGCGGGTAGTGCCCTAACCAACGCCGTGAGCGGGTATACTAACCAGGGTCAGCTTACCCTCTCGCAGGCCGCGACCGGCGGCGCCGGCGGCAGCAGCGCCGGCGGGATCGCCGGCAAGGCCGGGGTGGCGAGCTCGAGCCTGACATTCGACGACACCAAGAACCCGACGGATAGCCTCATCCTGGCAATCGGCACCACCGCAACCGGCGGCAACGGCGGCTCCGGCAGCAGCGGGACGGCTGGCGCGGCAGGCGGGAGCGCGACCGCGTCCACGAATGTAACCGGATCGAACGAAAACGCGGCCACCGCCGATGCGGCGGCGACCGGCGGCAACGGCGGCACGGCCAGCAGCAACGCCAGCGGCGGTGCCGGCGGGGCGGCGACGGCGAACGCCCAGGCGAGCTTCGCACAGGGCTCCAATGTTGCCCCGACGGTCGACGCCAACGCCACCGGCGGGCAAGGCGGCGGCGGGAACGGGGTGGGGCATTCGGGCGGCGCCGGCGGCGTGGCCACAGCCGCCGCATCTGGCGACAACAGCAGCAGCATCACCGTGATCGTCAGCGCGGAACAGACCGGCGGCAACGGCGGAAGCGGCACCAACCGGTCCAACGGCGGCGCGGGCGCGGCCAGCACCCTGACCAACGCGGTCAGCGGGTACACCCAGGCCGGCATACTTATTTTGGCACAGACCGCAACCGGCGGCGCTGGCGGCAGCAGCGCCGGGGGCGTTGCCGGCGCTGCGGGAGCGGCGGTTTCGAGCCTGACCGACGACGACACCCAGAGCCCCACCCAGAGCCAGGCTGCTTCGGCCAGAACCACCGCAATCGGTGGCGACGGCGGCGACGGCAGCAGCGGAACCGCCGGCGCCACGGGCGGGGCCGCCACGGCATCGACCTCGCTGACCGCAGCCAACAATATCAATAATGCCAGCGCAACGGCCACCGGCGGAACCGGCGGCACGGCGGCCAGCAGCGCCAGCGGCGGCGCCGGCGGGACGGCGAACGCAACCGCGAGCGGCGTGGCCACACTGGCAGGCACGGGCCCGAATCTGGAGATCTCCGCCAGCGCCACCGGGGGGCAAGGCGGCGGCGGGAACGGGGCGGGGCATTCTGGCGGCGCCGGCGGCGTGGCCACGGCGTCCGTCCTGACAGCCTCCAGCGTTGCATCCGCCGTCGGGGTTGTCACCGTGCAGCAGACCGGCGGCAGCGGCGGCGACGGAACCAACGGGGCGAACGGCGGCGCGGGCGCGGCCAGCACGCTGATCAACGACGTCACCACCGCCTCGACTGATGGCGGTTCTCTGGTGCTGACGCAGACCGCGACCGGTGGCGACGGCGGCAGCAGCGCGGGCGGAGTTGCCGGCGCGGCGGGAGCAGGGAGTTCGAGCCTGACCGATAACGACACTTTGAATACCAACCAGAGCCCCACCCTGGAAGGCAATGCCATCGCGACCGGCGGCGCCGGCGGCGGCGAAAACGGCAACGGCAAAGGCGCCGCCGGCGGGGCGGCATCGGCCTTAAGCACTATCACCGGCATCCAGACGGTCACCGCAAACGCCACCGCGACCGGCGGCGATGGCGGCGACGTCAACGGACACGGCACCGGCGGCACCGGCGGCACCGCGACCGCATCCGCCTTCGCGACCAGCACCGGAACCACGAGCCCCGTGACCGCGACCGCAACCGCCCAGGGCGGCACCGGTGGTTCTGTCACTGGCAGCGGCAATGGCGGCGCCGGTGGTTCCGTGACCGGCACGACCGCCACGGCGACGAACAGCAACTTCGGCACCTTGCATTATGGCGCTAGTGACGCCACGGGCGGCGCCGGCGGAACCGGGTCGGGTTCCGGCAACGCCGGCGGTGCCGGCGGCGTGGCCAGCTCCACGACCGCGGCGACCACCTCGAGCGACGGTGACGTGGTAGTGTACGCCAACCAGACCGGCGGCCAAGGCGGGAACGGCGTTTTGGGTGCCAGGGGCGGGGCCGGCGCCGCCAGCACGCTGACCAACGCCGTCAGCGGCAGCACCCTCGCGGCCTTTCTCGGCATGACCCAGACCGCAACCGGCGGCGCCGGCGGCGACAGTGATACCGCGGCAGCCGGCAATGGCGGGGCGGCAACCTCGACCCTGACGTTTAACGACGAAACGCAGAACACAAATCACGCCGTCCACGTCAACGGCGAAACAGATGCGAACGGCGGCGCCGGTGGCACGAGCGGTAGTGCCGCCGGTGGGGCGGGCGGGAGCGCCGTCGCGACCGCCAATATCACGGCGGCAGGAGCAAATTTGGCAAACGGCACCGCCAAGGCATTCGGCGGCGCAGGCGGAAGCGGCACGACCGGCGGCGCCGGCGGCGCGGCGACGGCATCGGCGACCGCGACCGCGACCGGCGGCTCAGTCGATGCCCAGGCCAGTGCGACCGGTGGCGAGGGTGGAACTGGCTCGACCGGCGGCGCCGCCGGCGCGGCCGCCGCCACGGCCACCGGCACCGGCCCGAGCGGGACCCTCGAAGCAGTGGCCTCAACGTCCCTGCCGGCCGGGGCCCGTCTGGCAAGCATCTCCTCCGAAGCTCAGGTCAACCTTGCCGGCACGGTCGCCGTTCCCGACACCGGAACCGTGACCGCCGAGGCCCTGATCGGCGGCACGACACCGGCGTTCGTCACGAGCGGACAAGCCGTTGCCTTCGCCACCGGCACCCCCGCCACCGCCAGCGTCACGCCCGTGCTGACGGCCAACGCCGCCATCAACGCCGCGGTCGGCGCCCACCCTTCCGTGCTCGCCCTGGCCGAACTCGGCGGTGGCTACACGGCGGCGGGCACGGGCACCGAAACCTCCACCAGTTTTTTCGAACTCACGGCGAACCTGACCGCGGCGGACCTGACCAAGGATCTGATCATCGGCTTCTTCAAGGGAACGTCTGTCAACGCCGCCGGCGTGACCGACGTTTCGCTGAGCCTCACGATCAACGGCGGCACCCCCACGGTCACCGACCTCGGCACCGGGACCGCGGCCGCCGCCTATTTCACCAACCACGCCGTCGATCAGGGGGCGCTCTCGGGCCTTGCGCCAGGCGGATCGCTCGACCTGCTGGCGGAACTGACGGTCACGTCCACCGCGGCGAATGCGGGATTCTACGGCGGCATCATCCTCAACGGATAACCGGCGCCCGCCCCGATCCGCCGGCGCGGCCGCGCTCAGACGACGGTGCCGAACACCGCGCCGACGCCGGCGGTGACCCCCATCGCCAGCGCCCCCCAGAACGCGACCCGCAGCGCCCCGGGCGCCATCGCCGCGCCGCCGGCGCGCGCCGCCAATGCCCCCAGAGCCGCCAGAAACACCAGCGAGGTCGCGGGCACGGCGATCAGCAGGCTCGACCCCGGCGCCAGAACCGTCACGATGAGCGGCAGCACCGCCCCGAAGGCGAAGCTGCCGGCGGAGGCGAAGGCGGCCTGAATGGGCCGGGCGCGCAACGCCTCGACGATGCCCAGTTCGTCGCGGGCATGGGCGCCGAGGGCATCATGCGCCATGAGCTGATCGGCGACCTGGCGCGCCAGCCCGGCATCGAGCCCGCGGCCGACATAGATCGCCGCCAGTTCCCGCCGCTCGCCTTCGAGGTCGGTTTTCAGCTCCCGGCGCTCAAGATCGAGGTCCGCCCGTTCGGTGTCGGCCTGCGAGTGCACCGATACATACTCGCCCGCCGCCATCGACATGGCGCCGGCAACCAGGCCGGCGATGCCGGCGACCAGCACGTCGCTGCGCGCGCCATGCGCCGCCGCGACACCCAGCACCAGGCTGGCGGTGGAAAGCAGCCCGTCATTGGCGCCCAGCACCGCCGCGCGCAGCCAGCCGACCCGGGTCGTGCGGTGTTTTTCGGGCAGTGCTGGTGGCATGGGTGTCGTCCTTCCAGGGAGAAAAGCCGGATGTGCATCGTTGCAATCGCGTCGACCGCCGGCGCCACCGCCCATCGCTGACACTTCGGCGACAATGAACGCGCGACAGGCACACAGGCACCGTCGCGGCGAAGCAGCTACAGGACCTTGAGCAGCAGGAACCCGCCAAGCACACCGCCGGCGAGCGCGGTGGTCACCAGCGTCAGCCGCCGCTCGATGAAGCTGCGAACCGGCTCGCCAAAGCGGCGCAGCAGCGCGGCCACACCAAAGAAGCGCGCGCCGCGGGTGGCCAGGCTGGCCAGCATGAAAACGGCGAAGTTGAAGCGGGCCGCTCCGGACGCAATAGTAACGATCTTGTAGGGAATGGGGGTCAGTCCCTTGATCAGGATCACCCACAGCCCCCATTCGGCGAATTTCTCCTGGAACGCCGCGAAGGCTGCCTCGTAATGGTAGGTGCGCAGGATCGGCGCGGCCGCCACGTCGAACAGCGCATAGCCGATCAAGTAGCCGAGCGCGCCGCCGGCCACGCTCGCCGTGGTGCAGACGAAAGCCAGCCGCCAGGCACGGTCGGGCCGGGCCAGCACCATCGGCACCAGCAGGGCGTCCGGCGGGATGGGAAAGAAGCTGCTCTCGGCGAAACTGACCACGGCCAGCCACAGCCCGGCCCGGCGGCTGCCGGCGAGCGCGATGACCTGGTTGTACAGGCTGCGTAACATGGCGCGGGAGTGCCATGTTCGCGGCACCTGAGCAAGCAAGACCCGGGGGGCTTTCTCCCGCCCGCCCCCCGCGGATGTCCGGTACCGGCGAGACAGCGCGCCCGTGCCGCCACGCGAGTGCCCGCAGACAGAGGCGGATACGATCGAGAAACCTGGCTGAAATGCCAAAAAATCAGCCCGAACGCCGCATACATAACGCCGCATACATGTTGAGCGCCTGATCAACCGCCTGATCACGGTGACCGATGCGCAGCGCGCCGCCCAGCGGCTTGTCCGTGGCCTCATCTGGTGGTTTTACGGCGACCTGACGGCGTATCGCCCGGAGCCTACGTCATGCCGGCGCGGCGCGTTGCGGGCGCACTTGGACCGCATCTTTCAGCGCACCACCGGCTTCCTTACCCTCGACTGTCAGCTCCAGCGGCGGCACCAAGACCGACAGTGGGCGCGACCGTCGCGATGCCTTTCTCGGCCTTGGCAAGACCTGCTGGAAGCTCGGTGTCTCGTTCTGGAATTATCTCGGTGCCCGGCTCGGCGTCGCCGGCGCCCCGGGCGTGCCGCCCCTCCCTGAGCTCATCCGTTGCCGCGACCAGCCTGCCTGACGGCTGGACGGTGCCGGGGATGTGCCCCGGTTACAATTCAACGACGCAAGCTGCAGATTGCGCGAGGAGCAACGGGACGGTATATCCCGTCCGGCCTTCGGGCATGCCGGCGTAGCTCAGTGGTAGAGCAACTGATTCGTAATCAGTAGGTCCTCAGTTCAATCCTGAGCGTCGGCACCAGTTTCCCAAACATTTTCAGCGTGTTAGCTTTGCGGTTGCGCTTGTAACTGGGCTGCAGTAGAGCACTACAGCGCACTACAGGCGCCGGGAAACCTCGATTTAGCAAGCGGCTGGCGGGCTCATGCGATGACACGCGCTGTGGTTCCACTACAGGGCATACCGGACAAGGTTCCGGATGTTCATGCTTCGTTCAAAATCTGCGAGAGCCGGGTGCTGATTTTTCATCGTGCCGATAGCCCGAACTGGTTCGCGCTTTGGCGCACAGACGATGGAACCCAGATACAGCAGAGCCTGCGCACTACGGATCGGGCACTGGCAACCGAACGGGCAACCCGGCTCTATATCGAATATGAGACAAAGGTGAAGCACGGGCTGAGTGTCAAGACAACGACATTCGGCTATGTGTGCGATGTGCTGCTGACCGAGGTTGAAGATGAGCTGGTCCAGCGTGGCAAGGAGCATACGACAAAGCTCAAGGACTACCGAACACGCATTGAACGCTACTTCAAGCCCTACTTCGGTGACAAGCCGATTGATACAATCAGATCGGCTGATATCGCCAAATATCGGGATTGGCGCCGTGTCTACTGGACGACAGGGCCAGGCAGCAAACAGACCGAACTGACCTATGTTCGCAATGGTCGGACCATCAAGGCGCCACTTGCCCGGCACCGGAAAGGCAATGGCGATGCTACGCTGCCGGAAGACGTGACCCTACGTGCGATCTTCAACTGCGCAGCCAAGCATGGCTGGATCAACCAGGAACGCATCCCGAAAATCGAGACCAGGAAGGGTCGCGATAACCCACGCGCGGCCTTCACGCTGGAAGAAGAAGAGGCACTTCTGGCCACGGCTAACACCTGGGTAGACGCGGCACGCAATGACAAGATCAAGGCTGTCCGGCAACTCACGACCGATTATGTCTCGATCCTGTTCGCAACCGGGATGCGGCCAAGCGAGGCGCTGAAACTGAAGTGGCGCGACATCGAACCCTTCAAGGACGCGGATGGTGTGCGCAATGTGCGTATCTGGGTTGCGAATGACAGCAAGACCGGCAAACGCGATCCGGTGACCCGCGCATATGCCGAGGTCACGATTATGGCGATGATGCTGGACCGTTTGGGCAAGCCCGAGTTGAAACTGCCGGACCAACCGGTGTTCGTGACGCCGGATGGTCAACGGCCCGCTAACTTTGCCGGGCAGTTCGGTCGCTGGCTCGACTTTGCCGGCATTCTCAAAAATGCGCGTGGCGAGAAACGCTCAATCTATAGTTGTAGGCACACCTACATCACCTGGGCGCTATCGGCCGGGTTCACCACGCACGAGGTTTCCAGGCAGGTCGGCACCAGCACGGGGATGATCGACCGGTTCTACTCGAAAGTCAGTTCCAGCATGAATGCGAGCCGGCTGAGTGGCCGGACGCCGGTTCGATGATCGATCAAGCGCGCGGACTTAACCATCCGGTTTGGCGATCGCCAACCGGCACGCTTTGACATGCCGAGACATTGCCGGACAAGCGCCTGCTTTGCTTCTCGGCATCGGCAGCCAGGGCGCGGTTGATACGCTGTTGGTTGGACCAGTAGCGTTTCCAGCGTTCTGTGTCGGTGTCGTCGTCCGGCCGGTCGGCTTCGACCTCGGCAAGTGCTTCTTTGGCTTTTCGTTCCTGTTCGCCAGCGTCCCGAACCTGGTCCTGATAGGTCTGTGCCGCTTGGCTCCGCTTGCGCCGGGCGTTGTCCAGTTTCTGTTGCGCTGCGGCACGCTCTTGCTGGTCGTGTTCGGCGTCGCGGTCCGGCTTGCTGGCTTCGATGATCTCCCAATATCGCATATCTGATCCTCCCTATTCATATGCCTCCGTATTTAGCCCGGCTGGCTATCCGTTTAACGGATAGGGGGCCGGCTTGCCGGGCAAGCACCAGGCACGCTGCTGGTGCGACAACCGTTGCGAGCAGCGTTTTGTAGCGCTTACAGAGGCACCTGACCGAGATGGGGAGGACTCATCGTAGGCTTTCTGCCGTCTTTTGAGGATCAACGAGGAATTCCATAATCCGTGGATGCTCACGCTTCCAACTAAAAAACCGAAATGATGGATGGACGGTGGCAAAGCACCAGAGTTTAGTGCCATTGTCAAAAGAAAATGCTTGTAAATCCCTATGCGGAGCCTCCACAGTTGCTCCCATTCCATTCATCAATGCCTTGCCGCAGACCCAAACGCGATCCGGAAGCAATATTTCTAACACTCTCCTAAAGGGCGCATCCCCATCTATGAATTGCTGAGGAGTTGGTCGATCGCCTGGGCCACCTTCCACTGGTGTTTGGATAAAGTTATAAAATGAAAGCCTGTCCCACAGGTTCTTGCCGCCGCTTGGCGCCCAGCGCCCGCCGTTCGGGTGCTCCTCGCGATATTCATTCAGTAAAGCCTGTTCGACATTTTTCCAAAACGGGGCGCCGTCTATTCGCTCGATAACCTCAGCAATACACTCTCTCGTAAAACTGGGGGCCAACTCGTGTCTCTCTCCACACCAAACGTTATAATGACTTTCCCCCAATACAAGCACCCGGCGCCCATGAAACCCGTCCTCGTAGCGTGCGCCGATCCAAGGTAAGAAGAACACTCCACCATCGGTCAGATCTTGATCTCGTGTCGGCACGGCACCTGTCTCCTGCTCATTCCCTTTGATTGTCGCCGTCCGTCTCTCAATCCTACCAATCTCGGTAGCGCCCGGCCACGCTGATCGTGTTCGGCAGCCTGGAAAAGATTGGGGACTAAAGTTTTCGGGTGTGCTGGCGATCACACAGAAAGGCAGCGCCTACACGATGCTGCCTTTGCCGAGTGAGAGGTGCCGGACAACCCGGCTAAGCGCGACGACGCCGGACCGAGCAATGGCCGACCAGACTGGTGCCAAGCGAGGCAAGCGATGCCGATGGTAGTGCATCGATTTGAACTTTAGGCCACGAGAATCAGCGCCATCATGTGGGGATCGTCGATATCGGCATTCCACTCTCGTTGTATATCTTGATGAACGAACCGTCCCTGACGCTCACTGTCGAACTGGTGTAGCCCTGTAGCACCGCTCTGCTTCCGACCGTGATGGTGGATATTTGTCAACCCTGCTCGTTATAAACCGCTGTGAATGCGCCCTTCTAAATCGCGCTTGCTATCGCCATTGTCGCGTCCTCTCACTGGTTCTCGCATGCGGTAGATTGTGGCATGCTTACCCCCAAGCAGGAGTAGTGTCGATGCCAACCTTCCACCTTCAATCTGCGCAACGCGAGCCGGATGGCACCATCAAGCGGCCCCTGACGATGGAAAGGGCAATTGAGGCGCCTAATCGGCTGGCGGCGATCGAGCAGGTGCATGGGTTCGTCAATGAGGAATGGGAAGTCTCGCCGGGCGATATCATGTGGCTAACGAATGAGCATGGCATGGTTGTCTGGGCGATCTTCGCGGGACAACCGAGGGGTGCCTAAGGGTACCCTGAAGGCCAGCGCCGGCCAAGCGGCGATATGGCGAACCGGGCCGCTATCCGTTTAACGGATAGCGGCCAGCCTCGGCCCCGCTGATCGTGCTCGGCAGCCCAGAAAAGTTTGGGGACCAAAGTTTTCAGCTACCAACCTTGGTAGCCCCCGCACCATCAAGCCTGGGCCGGCTTCGGCTGCGGCCGGCGCTTGAACACCTTCTTGCGCTCCGCCGCAGCGCCGGCCAGTTGGGTATCGAGTTCGCTAGCCCGGATAGCCTCGATCAGCGTGTCGATAACGCCGGGCAGCGCTTCGTGCTTGCCTACGTCGATGCTGCAGTTGCCGATCTTGTCAAATGGGAAGCGCCGGCAGCCGGAAAAGCAGCGACAAACGCTTCTCGCAGGTTCCTGGGCAGCGCGCAGCACAAGCAAGCAGCAGGCGCACAACCCCTGCGAGCAACGTTCTACAACGCTTACAGGGGCATATGAGGGTTGGGGCGCCGGGCAGGAGCAGCGTGTCCGCGACCCGGTCCAGCGTTCCAACAGCATCGCGATCACAAGCCAGACACGATCAGCGTGTTGAGTAAGTCGCCGGTGCCGATCAGCCTGCCGGCAGGATCGCGCGTTTGGTTGTGGCGCCGGTCATACCAGCCACGCAGCCGGCCGGTCATGTCTCGACCTTCAACCCGATCGCCAAGCGTTTCACGCCAGCCGAGCAGCCGCCCGGCCCGGTCGCGAAGTTCGATACGGTTCATATGGTTGCCTGGAAAAGTTTAGGGACTAAAGTTTTCGGTACCAACCTCGGTTGCGCCCGGCATGTCACCGGGCGCCCAATGTCTTCACGCCTGCACCGGTTTGGTAGCCCGACGCTTGAAGACCTTCTTGCGTTCAGTTGCGGCGGCAGTCAGTTGGGTGTCAAGTTCGCCGGCCTTGATGGCTTCGATAAGCGTGTCGATAACGCTGGGCAAGGCCTCCAGTTTGCCGACCTCGATGCTGACGTTGCCGGTTTTGTCGAATGCCAGCGCCTTGGCGCCATACCGGATGGAGAAGAACACCACGCCCTTGGCGTCCTCGAACCAACCACGCCGGACATGCCTCGGCTCCTGAACCCGGATGCGGTTGCCGGCCGGGTCCTTTCGGTAAACCGACCGGTAAGGCAGATAGGGGTTGCCGGACAACTGCCCATCAACCAGGGCGCGCTGTTCGATGAGATGGCCCACGGCGCGAGCACGCAACGCGTCCTTGACCGATATCTTGCTGGCCTGGGACAACGCCTGCGTGGACAACTTCAACTTGGCTATGTGCGACACGACCTTACTCCTTCGTTACGTATTCGTTTCGTATCGCAATAGCTAACATCTCTCAGAACGAGAGCAAGACATTCCTGATGCGATAGCAGAAAATCCTGGATGCGCTAATAATGTTAGCCTGCCGCTTGGCTGACCCTAACGATGTTAGCCGAGCCTTTCGCGCACAAGACCATGCGTGTCCGCTGGTATCACCCCTCGGCACCAAACCGGTCGAGCACCTCTTTCCCAGCATCGATCATCCGATAGGGATCGGGCTTCTGGAAGACCCACTCAATCAAGTTGCGTGCGCTTAATAGATCAGATGTCATGTCGAGTGGATTTCGAGCAGCATAGACCTTCTGAGCACGTCGATGTGCTTGAAGATAAGCTTCGACATTGTGGTTCATCAACACGTGCACGCTGTCGCTGTCTGCTGATGAGGTTCCAGTTTGCCGTGCCAGGATATCGTCAACTTTAATCCTGGCACCTATCTGGGTTGCAACAGGGAACCGGAGCCGGTGTAATCGTGCCTTTTTCTTTTCGACTGGCGTCCCCGCGATTGGCATCGGTCTTGCTGTAAACTCATTTAGAAATGCTGTGTCACCGCTTATTCCGCGTTTAACAATGTTCCTGCTATGAATGCGCCAGCCATATTTGTCGATGGTGTAGGCAGTGACGGCATGATATCTTGCAGCCTGCCGAAATGGGCTGGCGCTATCGAAGCTTATCTGAAAGTCTGGATGACCATATTTTCGCACGCACTCCTGCACCGTTGTAAACAGCGATGCGAGAGGCAACGAGGAAACGCCGAGGATATGAAGCCATTTAATCTTTTCGAGCAGCCAGTCTCTGCGTAGGTCAAGTAGCCGGCGCAGCACGGTGCTCAAATGGCTTTGGTTCGATCCGGCAAATGCCCAGTTTTCGAATGGGTAGTGCCTGACTGCTTCATACCAAGTCCGGCTCTCGCTCTCGTTCCGCCCTTGCAGCACATTTAGGAACTTGGTCTGATGCTGTTGGTTGGCAACGAAATAGTCGTTGTTGAGCTTGGTTTGAAGCAGGCAGACATTAAAATCTAACTCCAGTCCATTTGCGAGACACATTGCCTCAAGATCGTGTCCAGCAGCCAGCAGCCTATCCCGATGCGGTTTGATTGTGCCGGATGAGATGCCCGCTGTTGGGAAGTCAAGGATCATTGAGTAATCGGCATTGCGTTCCATCCAGCGCAGCATGCGTTCGGTGGTTTTCTCCCCCTCGAACCTGATGTTGTTAGTCTGAATCTGGAACCCGCCGCTGTCACCGAGTATCAGCGTGCGGCTTCTATCGCGTTCGCTGACAATGCTCTTCCTCTGGGCGTCCTGATCCGTCTTGGCGGCCTGCCCAGCACTGTAAAGTGCGTAGGGGTAGTGGAACATAGGTTCCTGCGGACCAGGTATGCGGATTCCATCTTGAATCAAGAACGTTTTTGGTGGTTTCAGGAAGTTAAGCTGCTGCGCCGTTATCGGCAACGGGCGCGAAAACGCGCCGTTAAGAGCGAGAATCGCATAGCTGGCGCTGATCGCGGGAAGATAGATGGCATGGTCCTCGATGCCTAAGCCGGTGCCGGTACCGAACGACATGGTGTCAGGATTTCCTCGCAGTGGTAAGCGGGTAGGTGCTAAAACTTTAGGGACTAAAGTTTTCGAAGGGTCAACACCTTGATCAAAGCGCGGAATAAGCCGAGCAAACCTAAGCGTGTGGCCCGTCAGCCGCGGCCGTCCAACTTCGCCTCGAGAATGGCGCAGATTGACCGCGACTTCGATCAGGTATGCGTCGTTGCCAAAGACGCGAAGAAAAACGAGGATACATGGCGTGCAAGCCTCTATGTGGCCCTCGAAGCCACATTCGACTTTGGCGAGGAGTTGCGCAAGGAACAAGCTCTTTTAGAGGAGTTTTTGAAAAAACATGAGGGCGCGTGGAACAAACGAACGCAGGAAAATCCCTACATTGCCATAGTTAAGTTGGCATTTAGCTACCTGGGGGAAGCGAGTGTATCTCAATACAGCCGAGTGCTGCGCTTTGCACACGATCAGGCGGTGCCGCCACAATCGCTAAAAGTTTGGTTAGGCGATTATGGCGGTATTGAAGGCAGATATACCGAATCTGTAGAGTATTATAACCCACCAAAAACGGAAGAGAATGCGTCCATTCGGGAACGCCAGCTTGGCGAAGCTCGCAAGCATCTTGATAGCCGGCTTCTTGGCCCGCCTATTGAGTTGACGACGCCTTGTAGTGGTGATGGGTATGCTACCGCTTTGGTGCGCATCCGGAAGAGTGGCACAGAGGTCGAACTTGTTGAATGGTTAGAACAGGAGGGACCGAAGCTGGACCCCGTGCTGCTGCGCTTTTCTCCCGCCGCGCGCAACAAGCAGACAGCGCAATCAGGCAAGGTGCTTTGGCGCTTTCACCGTGCTGTGGACTTGGTGTCTTCCATCACACCGGCTCAGAATGGGAAGCACGAGCGGTTCATCCTGGTCGAGAACGCATTGGATGATGGGAAGCCCATTTGCCGTGTCTCATCGGTCAGCGAAGCGCAATCGTTCCCCTGCGCTCGTGTCAAGTTGCATGGATTTGTGGAGGGCATAGACGAGGCCGGTAGCTGGCTCTTGACCGCAGCGGACGCAGCCGAGTTCGTCCGCGCATTTCAGCTACCGGGTGACTGGGAACTGCGAGCTGACGCCAAAGCAGCCGGCGCGTATGTGCTGGCAAACCCGTCCCGCGGCCTGCCTCTGCCGCCTTGGTCTGCTGCATCCCGGAAGCCGAAGCTACAAATGGCGACAATCCCTCGGCTTGGAGACAAGTCATTCGGCTTGAGTGAGGACAAGTGCGCTGCCTTCCTTGAATGGAATGCGGAGATGATGAACTCCTTTGATAAACGCAACAACAAGCTGAAAGTTCCGCGAGGGAAGCCAAAACGCCTCACGATGACGATCAGTGGCCGCGACGTGGGTTTTTCGATAGGAGAGATTGTCGGCCCCGTGATTGATGTCCTCGAACTGAAGAACACTGGAACAATCAGCGCGGAGCGCTGGCTCTCGATTGAGGATTTTGTCACGGTCTGCACGACATTTAAGCGCTATGAACTGCCTGCATGGGGCCGCTTCGTGAGCATGCAGGCGGGTGTTCTGGATGGCGCCATCGAAATAAAAGCCGATCTTGGTGATGATAATCTGGAAGTCTGGCTCCCGCTCGTGATCAATGACATGATGAACTACGCAGCCATTTGCGATGAAATCAAGTAGGAGCTCTGTTATAGTCGATCAACAGCGGCCTGCATTAGTGCATCGTTCACCTCGATATAGCGCTGCGTTGTGGTCAGGTTCTTGTGGCCAGCAAGCGTCATGATCACCTTGGCCGACACGCCGCTATGCGCCAGCTTGGTGATAAACCAGCGCCGGCCGCTATGACTGCTACCCTGTTGGATACCAGCTTCGTCATAGAGCCGAGCCAGCAGTTGGCATAGCGAGTTGGCCGAGAATGCTGCGCCTTTTTGGCTACGAAGCAGGGCGCGCGCCGGCTTCGGCTTGCCTTCCCAGCTGTCCCGGTAGCGTTCCAGTTCCCGGCGCAGTTTGTCGGATACGAACACGACCCGGGCCTCTTTGGTTTTCGTGATCTCGGCGCGCAGTATGATCTGGTCCCGCACCTCGAAGGCATCGTCATAGGCATCGGTCACGCGGAGGTCAGCGATTTCGCCTACACGCAAGCCGGCGTAGTAGGAAAGCATGAGCGCTGCCCTATTGCGTGCTGCGTGGCTCGACTGCGCGGCCACAGCAAGCAGGCGCCGGAACTCCTGTTCGGAAGGCACCTTGGCCTGTCGCATGGAATATAACTCCTAATGCTCGTTTTGTATTAAGTATTATATTTTCACCCCACGCAAAGAGCAAAGGTCGATTAAAACCCAGCATATCTGCTGGGTCGCGCGCTGAATGTAAGAAACTGCGTGTTTTATTATATTTTGTATCTATGCGAACTGCTGTGTGGTGGGTGCTGGTCCGACATGCAGTGTGGTCGTGTGCACGTCGATGTGCTGTGCATGTGATCTGGTGGGGGTTCATAGCTGATCGGGTCGTGTGCAGCGTTGTGTATCGGCTATGCTTGGGTGTGTCTGCGTAGCGTGCTGTTATGGTTCATAAGCTGTGATAGCGTTGCCAGTGTGTTTGCTGGTGCATTGCCAATAGTAAACCATTGCAGGTATCCGAAAATCGGACAGAGCTGCGATTTAGGCGGTAAACAGAGAAGGAAAAGCTTAAACCCGACGCTTGGCGAAGAAGTCGCTTTGGTTATCTCTTATATTAAATCAATATTCATTCCATATTATTAGCATATCCGCCTTGTCGGGCGCAATATCTTTTAGTATGTATTCTATGTCGCTCATCATACTTCCGATAATCCGGAACTCGGTCGTGCCACCCTGAACAAGCCCCGTCCAAATCGGTCGGGCCTCTCGACCGAAAACATGCCAGTCCTGACCAGGAACTGCGAACACCGCGTGAATGTGCAGGTTCGTGTCCGGGTGCTCGATCGTGGCGATATACCGGCTGCGCTTGTCGTGCATCTTTGCCCAGTTCCGGCCGAGACGCGCGTGCTCAAGCTGGGCATGAAACTTTCGCAGCGTTGATTTGGAGTCCGCTACCGTAGTCGTTCGATTGAACGCGAAGGTGGCAAAGATTGCCGGTCTGATGTCGAGCGCCATTTTCAGCAGACCAGCCCGGTAGGCTTCCGTCGTGATGGCCGGTGTCGTCTGTTCGATGTTAGCCATTGCCTTCCTCCATGTCCGGACTAAACGCCATTCTCATACTACAATAATCAACCCTATATCGCAATAAACATCGCAAATGGCCAGATATACGCTTCCTCTCGTATTTATAAATAAATACGCATAGCCCCGTATTCTCATTTATAAAGGAGACAAAAATGAATATACACTGCGCATATAACTTCCTCAGACGCCATAAGTTCGTCAGTTCGCACCGCGACTTCTCGGTTGATTACCTAGGCCGTCGTCCCCGGCATTACGATGACCTGATCTGCACCGGCCGAAATCCTAGTGCAGCCGTGATGGTGAACCTCGGCTTGCGTTTGGCCGATGTGCTTCAGCGTTTGCAGCAACATTCAGCGATGGACCCGCGCGCTGATGAGTTGGATAGGCTCGTGGTTCGCATCTTCGCCGAACTGCGGGGGCGGCCGGTCAATGTGCTGCCGCGACGTCGTCCGAGGATGAACCGACCTCCGGCAATGGCCCTGCCCACGATCGTAAGTGAGCCATAAAGCGATGAAATCCGCCATATGCCCGGGGTATGTATAGCGTGCGCAACGCTATGGGGCTGACAGCTTGCATAGAAACTTTAGGGACCAAAGTTTCCGGCCAACTGAGGCTCGCGGCACCTACTTGGAACAAAATACGATACGAGACCGAGACACTACAGCCGCACTACGGTTGCGTTTAGCGACTCATAACATAGCCTACTATCAATGCGATAGCGTCGTTAGCAAAATATTCGTAATCAGTAGGTCCTCAGTTCAATCCTGAGCGTCGGCACCATTTGAAATCAATAACTTCATATCCAACGACAGATCCTTCTCGAACACCGACGAACGCGTTGGGCATCGCTGGGGCATCAAGCCTGGCCCGACACATCCGAACGGCATGGGACGACATGCCCCTCCACGCCGGCATCAACACCCCTCTCCGCCGCGCCAGCGACAGCCGATCGGCGCAGACTGTCAGGGCCGTCGCCATGGGCGCTTCCGCTCCGCGCCCGTTCAGGGCTGGGGTAGTGGTTGGCTACTGAGGCCCACTCATGCGGCAGATACAGACGATAGCGATTGGCAAGCTGGCGTAATCATCGGCGGCCGGCAGGCTCGCGGCAACCTGGCCGCTGTCCCGTTTGCCCAGCTGCCCACAGCACTGCGGCGCCACGCCGCCGGAGTGCCTGCCTTTCTTCGGTACGCCTGAAACGGAGCCGCCCGATCGGCGTGCCCCAGCGCCGACGTAATTGCTTCGACATAGGCAGCGAACCGTGATTCGCTGTCGCCCGTTTTGGTTTCGAGACCCACAGCCCGCCTCCACGAGTGAGGATTTCCATCCCTGCAAAACCCACGGCGAACCGGGCAACAAGTTTCCGACACAGTAAGTTTAGTGCCACTGGGGCAGAGCCCTGACCTTGTTTACGGACTGCTGCGGAGTCCGTGGCGAAACCGCCGCGCCAACTCAACGTAGTGCGGCGCCGTAAAGTCGAATTTCGCCCGTTCCTGGGTATCCATCACCCGGTTCAGCCGAGCAGGCGAGCCCTGCCATAGCTCGTTGCGGCCGATTCGTTTGTTCGGTGTCAGCAGCGATCCGGCCGCCAGCATGCCGCCTTCCTCAATCACCGCCCCATCCAGCACCGTCGCGCCCATGCCCACGAAGGCGCGGTCGTGCAGCGTGCAGGCGTGGATGATGGCCGCGTGCCCGACCGTCACGTCGTCGCCAATGATGGTGGGGTAATCGCCGGCATTGACGTGGACGATGGTGCCATCCTGGATGTTGGTGCGGGCGCCGATGCGGATGAAGTTGGTGTCGCCGCGCACAACACAGTGAAACCAGATGCCGGACAGGGCGCCGATATGCACGTCGCCGATCACCGCCGCCGTCGGGGCGACGAAGGCGTCGGGAGCGACGACGGGCGCCACCCCCTCGAGCGCAAAAAGCGGGCCCGCAAAAAGCGGGCCGCCCGGATCATGCATGGGCAAGTTCCGGCGCGACGCCCGCGGGCAGGCCGAGCATGAGACCGATGTTCTGCACCGCCGCGCCGGACGCGCCTTTGCCGAGATTGTCCAGCCGCGCCACCAGCACCGCCTGCTGATGCGCCTCGTTGGCGAACACGCGCAGTTCCAGCAAATCGGTGTCGTTCAGCGCCTCAGGCTCTAGCTTGCCGTCGGCGGTGGGCGGCAGCACGCGCACCAGGCGCTCACCGGCATAGCGGCGGGCGAGCGCGTCGTGCAGGTCGGCGCCGGTGGGCTTGCCCGGCAGCGTGGCGAGATGCAGCGGCACCGAAACCAGCATGCCCTGACGATAATGGCCGACAGCCGGCGAGAAGATCGGCCGGCGGACAAGACCGGCATAAAGCTGCGTCTCGGCGACGTGCTTGTGCTCCAGCGCCAGAGCATAGAGTTCGAACGCCGGTCCGTTGCTCGTCTCATGCGCGGCGATCAACGGCTTGCCGCCACCCGAATAGCCAGACACGGCATTGATGGTGATGGGATAATCGGCCGGCAGCAATCCGGCATCGACCAGCGGGCGGATCAGCGCGATCGCACCGGTGGGGTAGCACCCCGGGTTGGCGACGCGCGAGGCGGCGGCGATGCGCCCGGCTTGATCAGGTTCCAACTCGGGGAAACCATAGACCCAGCCGGGCGCGACCCGATGCGCCGTGCTGGCGTCGAGGAGTTTGGGGGCCGCATCGCCGAGGCTGTCGGCCAGGGCCACGGATTCGCGCGCGGCGGGATCGGGCAGGCAGAGCACCACCAGATCGACCTCGCGCATGAGGGCGCGCCGCGCCTCGGGGTCCTTGCGACGGTCGTCGGGCAGGCTGCGCAGCGCCATCTGAGGCAATGCGAGCAGGCGATCGCGGATACCGAGGCCGGTGGTACCTGCCTCGCCGTCGATGAACACGGTTGCCATGCATGACCTCCTGCAACGCGCCATGGTGGAATGCGGGAGGGGCAAAAAGCAAGGCCAGGGCGCTGCCCTGGACCCCGGAACTTAAGTAATGGGATCCAAGGGGCCACCGCCCCTTGGCGGGTCCAGGGCAGAGCCCTGGCCTTCCTCGCCTTAACGCTTGCTGAACTGGAAGCTACGCCGAGCCTTGGCACGGCCGTATTTCTTGCGCTCGACCACGCGGCTATCGCGGGTGAGGAAGCCGGCCAGCTTCAGGATCGGCCGCAATTCCGGCTCGTAGTTCGTCAGCGCCCGCGAGATGCCATGCCGCAGCGCGCCGGCCTGGCCGGACAGGCCGCCGCCGACCACGGTGGAATAGACGTCGAACTGGTTGTAGCGGTCGGCAACCAGGAACGGCTGGGTGATCAGCATGCGCAGCACCGGCCGGGCAAAATACTGGCCGACGCGCTTGCCGTTCACCTGGATCTCACCTTTGCCGGGCTTGATCCACACGCGCGCCACCGCGTTCTTGCGCCGGCCGGTGGCGTAAGATCGGCCGAACACGTCGCGCTTGGGTTGGGGCTTGGCCTGCTCGCCCGGCACCGCGGCGGCGACAGCGAGGTCCTTGAGATCGGCGAGCGTGCGGGGAGTCCGCGGGGTGCCGGACATCGTCTCAGGCCCTCCTGTTCTTGGGATTGAGCGCGGCGACATCGAGCGGCTTCGGCGCCTGGCCGTCGTGCGGATGCGTGGCACCGCCGTATACGTGCAGATGCTTCATCTGCCGGCGCTGCAGCGGGCCACGGGTGATCATGCGTTCCACCGCCTTTTCCAGCACCCGCTCGGGATGGGCGCTGTCGAGCCGCTCGCGGATGCTGCGGCCCTTGATGCCGCCGGCATAGCCGGTGTGCCAGGTACAGGATCGCCTGGTCGGCCTTGTTGCCGGTGAGCTTCACCTTGGCGGCGTTGATGACGACAACGTTGTCGCCGCAGTCGACATGCGGGGTGAATTGCGGCTTGTGCTTGCCGCGCAGACGGTTGGCGATGATGACGGCGACGCGGCCCAGAACCAGGCCGTCGGCGTCAATCAGCACCCAGTCCTTTTTCACCTCCGCGGGCTTCAGCGAGAGGGTGGTCTTCATGGGTCGCATCCTTGGGGGAGATCAGGGCGCGGCTTATGCCGTCCTGACCCTGCCGGGTCAAGAGGTTCGATTTGTGGTATTTCCCTACCACAGCCCTTGGCGCTTGGATAATTCAGCAGGAAACCCCGGCTGGCGGTTGCGCACGGCCCCGCCGGCAGCGTAGGACGGCGGCGCAACGGATGGGGTCGGGCATGGAACGCTACATCGAGGCGCTGCTGCTGACGGCGCGCTGGCTGCTGGTGCCGCTGTATATCGCGCTGCTTACCTCGGTGCTGGCGATCTACGCGCTGGTGGGGCGCGAGATGGTGCATGTGGCCGAGACCATCATGACCATCCATGAGGCCGAGCTGGTGCTGGCGGTGCTGTCGGTGCTCGACCTGGTGCTGGTCGCCAACCTGGCCGTTATGGTGGCGATTTCGAGCTACGAAACCTTCGTGCAGCGCATCGTGGCGGAGGAGAGCGAGAGGCCCGAATGGCTGGGCACGATGGATGCGGGCAATGTGAAACTCAAGGTGTCGCTGGCGATCATCATGATTTCGGCGATCAACCTGCTGCGCGGCTTCCTGATGGACCAGGCGGCCGAACGGCTGCCGCTGATGGCGGCGGTGCATATCGTGTTCCTGGCCTCGACCCTGACGGTCGCCTTCGTGGGTCGGGTGCAGGGGAAATGACGCACAGCGCTTCCCTCTCCGGCTTGCGGATCAGCCGCGCGGGCCGGCGCGGTTCGCCGCGACGAGCGCGGCACGCTTGCGCGGCGGCGCGTGAGGCGGCGGCGCATGGGGGGCCGGCGCAAGTTCGGCAATGACCGTCGAGGCACAGACCCTGGCCGCGGAGATGATGGCCTGACGGGCCTGCGCGGGGGCCGCCGAGAAGCCCGCCCAGCACAGCAGGGCGAGGACCACCGCCGGCTCCAACGGCGAGCCGGACCGGCACAGCGGCAGTGCCCAGGTGCCCTTCAACGGCCAGGCCAGCCTGAGGCCGCGCGGCGTCAGCAGGTCGCCGGCAAGATGCGACAGATAGCCGACCACGAGCGGGGCCACGTGAGCGCGCGGTGTGCCGTCATGGAACAGCAGCAAGGCGCAGCCGGCAGCGGCGAGCAGCGAATGCGTCGCCCCCCGGTGACCCAGAACGGCCCCGATACAGGCCGACAGCGGCCGGAGCCGCCTGCCGACCCAGGATTTCGGGTGGTCGATGTCGGGCAGCAGAGATCCGACAACGGCCAGGCCGAGCGAAACCGGGTGCATGGCGGGCAGGCCAAGGTGGGGTGCGGCGACACACCAGGCGGCGGCTCCTAGGGCCACGTGCGAGCCCGCCATCATGGCGAGGGGATCTCCGGGACAGGTGGAGATCAACTTATGTGTGAGGACTCCGGGCTACAAGGCTGATTGTTCTATTGAGAGCAGGCAAAACCGCGCTCGCGCCTTGGACCTGCCATCGCGCCCAGCCCGACTTGGCGCGATGGCCGTATGGCAACCGGAACCCATTTGTTAATTAATCGCATTATTCCGGACGCCGTTATTTTCCAGTGGTGTCGCGCTCAGCCATGTGCTGAGCTTCCGGGAGCCGCGCCGAAAAACCAGTGCCTGGTGTCGCCGGGTGCGCCACAGCGGCATGCCGCGCGGTCAGGGAGCGCCCGAAGGGGCCGCCCATCAATGCGCCGATGGGACCGCCCACCAAAGCGATGGCCGTGTGGCGCACATCGAAATGGCCTAGCGGGGCGTGCGGTGCCGGCACGTCGTCATAGACGATTTCTGCCGCGCCGTCCCCGCTGCCGTCATGCGAGACCAGCGTAATAGTGAATTGATCCTGGCTGTGGCCGGCACGGTTGAACGGTGCCGCGAATATCCCGTTCTCCAGGCGCGACAGCATCAGGCTGGACCCATCCGCCAGGCCGATCGAGAGCGCGCAATCGGCGCGTGGCGCGTTGTCGTCCAGCCGGTCGACGAGGGCGTAAATCCTGTCACCTGCAACCACCAGCACCACACTGGTCCCGGCGATTTCGACCGCGGCACGCGGGAATGGCTTGGTTGCATCCGCTCGCACCGGCGCCGACGAAAGGGCTACAAAAACAACCGCGATGGCCATCATCCCGAAACCAGGAATGAGGTCGCTTTGCCGAAAAAAATGATTGGGCGCCGGGATTTGGCGTCTCGGCGATCGCGGCCGGCATATTTCCCAAGGAAAACGGTAAGGGACTGCCTCGCGGACCGTTTTGGTCTCCTGGAGCACGACACCCTCCCTATCCGGCGCAAGAGTTACTTTTTATTACACGCCAAGATAATCGGGTACCCTAAGAGAACGCATCAATCGCCGCAAATCAACTTCAAGCGAATATCTCCCAGCCTCCGTCCGAGGAACCGGCTGAATTCACCTCGCCGCTTGGTCCCTCCGTGGATTTGAATACGTTGTCGAAGAGTGGATTTTGGCAATCAGCGGCTCTGCCGACGCCGTGCCGGCTGCTCAGCGGCAAACTCCCCGACTCACGCCGCGTTGCCGATATGACACATATCCAAGTGCAATAAGAAATTCTGTCGGCGTTTTTCGTGATTGCGGGTGGCCGTCCCCCCGCCGTGACGCCATTCTGTTGGTCAGCGGCCATTGTCGAGGCCGATACACTCCAGGCCTTCTGTCCATGCTGCCGCAGCCCGCCCCGATCACGCCCGCCGCCACCGTCAGCGTTGCCCAGGCGCTTGCGGCGGAGCTTGCCCCGCTGCCAGCCGAAGCTTCCATCGCCCTGCTCGCCCGCCGCTACCGCGGCCAGATCGCCCTGGTTTCCTCCTTCGGCGCGGAATCGGCGGTGCTGCTGCACCTGGTCGCCCGCGCCGATACGGCGTTGCCGGTATTGTTTCTTGATACGGGAAAGCTGTTTGCCGAAACCCTCGCCTACCGTGACCAGCTGGTGGAGCAGCTGGGGCTGCGCGATGTCCGCAGCGTCCCGCCCGATCCCGCCGCCCTGGCCGGACGCGATCCTTTCGGCGGGCTCTGGGCCTTCAACCCGGATGCCTGCTGCGCGCTGCGTAAAGTAGAGCCCCTCGCCGCCGCCCTCGCCCCCTTCGCGATCTGGCTGAACGGGCGCAAGCGCGCCCATGGCAGCAGCCGCGCCGTGCTGCCGCTGGCGGAAGCAACCGAGGACGGCCGCCTGAAAGTCAATCCGCTCGCCGCCTGGGATGCCGAGACGGTGGAGGCGTGGCGGGTTCGGCATGGTTTGCCGGCACACCCGCTGGCAGCACAGGGGTATCGCTCCATTGGCTGCCGGACCTGCACCAGCCCGGTGGCCGCGGGAGAAGCGACGCGCGCCGGCCGATGGCGTGGCACCGGAAAAACCGAATGCGGCATCCATATTCCCCAGGCGGTGCCTGACGCAGCCCCAGACAACCGGACCACGTGACAATGGACGATCTCGACAGCCTCGAGGCCGAAAGCATTTACATCCTGCGCGAAGCCTTCAGCCGGCTGCGACCGCTGGCCATGCTGTGGTCGCTCGGCAAAGACAGCAATGTGATGATCTGGCTGGCCAAGAAGGCGTTTCTCGGCCGCGTGCCTTTCCCGGTCGTGCATCTCGACACCGGTCTTGAGTTCCCCGAGGTCTACGCCTTTCGCGAGCGCTACGCGAAGGAATGGGAGCTAGAGCTGATCGCCGATGCCTGCCCGCCCATCGAGGACGTGGACCAGACCTTGCCCCCCGCGTCCCGGCTGGCGGCGCGCAAGACGCACGGGTTGCGCCAGGCGATCGATCGCTACGGTTTTCAGGGGTTGATCGCCGGCATCCGCCGCGACGAGCAGGCGACGCGGGCGAAGGAACGCGTGTTCAGCCCGCGCGGCGAGGACAATGCCTGGGACTTCCGCGACCAGCCGCCCGAGTTCTGGGACCTGTTTCACCTCGATTTCCCGCCCGGCACGCATGTGCGGGTGCATCCGCTGCTGCACTGGACCGAGCTGGATGTGTGGCGCTACATCGCGCGCGAGGAAATTCCCGTCTGCCCGCTGTATTTCGCCCGCAACGGCAAGCGCTTCCGCTCGCTGGGCGAGATCGGCATCACCTTCCCCATCGACAGCGACGCCACCGACATCCAGGCGGTGATCACCGAGCTGCGCGGTACCAATTCGGCCGAGCGGTCCGGGCGCGCCATGGACCACGAGGGCGAGGACGCGTTTGAGCGGCTGCGCGTCGGCGGCTACATGTAATGCATATGCAGGACAAGCGCGCCTTTCCGATCGTCGTGGTCGGCCATGTCGATCATGGCAAGTCAACGCTGGTGGGGCGCCTGCTGCACGACACCGGCAGCCTGCCGGAAGGCCGGGCTGAACAGTTGCGGGCGCAGTCGGCGAAGCGGGGCCTCGACTTCGAATTCTCCTTTTTGCTTGATAGCCTGCAAGTGGAGCGCGACCAGGGCATCACCGTCGATGCCGCGCAGATCTGGTTCCGCACCGCGCAGCGCCGCTACGTGATCATCGATGCGCCGGGCCATCTGGAATTCCTGCGCAACATGGTCACCGGCGCCTCGGCCGCCGAGGCCGCGGTGCTGGTGGTGGACGCCAAGGCCGGCGTCAGCGAGCAGACGCGGCGGCACGGGTATCTGCTGGGTATCCTCGGGGTCCGGCAGGTGGTGGTGGCGGTCAATAAGATCGACCTGATCGACAACGACGCGACGCGGTTCCAGACGGTCGCCGATGCGGTGCGCGACTACCTTGGCGGTCTTGGCATCACCCCCGCCGGCATCGTGCCGCTGTCGGCGCGCCACGGCGACAACGTGGTGCAACGCGGCGCGGCGCTGCCGTGGTACTCCGGCCCGACCTTGGTAGAGGCACTGGATGCGCTGACGCCGCGGCCGGCGGCCGAACATGGTCCGTTGCGGCTGCCGGTGCAGGACGTATACCGGCTGCAGGACCGCCGCATTGTGGTCGGCCGCATCGAAAGCGGTCGGGTGGCGGTCGGCGATATCGTGCGCTTCGTGCCGGGCAGTCAGACCGCGCGGATCGCCAGCATCGAAAACTGGAACGGTCCGGCGCCGTCGACCGAGGCGGCCACCGGGCAAAGCGTCGCGCTTTCCTTCGACCGCGAGGTGTTCGTCGAACGCGGCGCCATGGTCAGCGCGGCGGACAATGCGCCGCGCGAGAGCCATGTGGTGACGGTGCAGCTGTTCTGGCTGGACCGGCAGCCACTGGTGCCGGGCGACCGTCTGTCGCTGCGCTTCGGTACCGCTGAGCAGCGTGTGACCGTGGAGGCGATCGAGGCGGTCATCGACGTGGAATCGCTCACCGCAGCGCCGGCCCTGGCATTGCCGCAGAATGCGGTCGGCCGGGCACGGCTGCAATCCGCCCGCCCGCTCGCCATCGACAGTTTCGCCGACAGCCCGCGCACCGGGCGCGGCGTGCTGGTGCGCGAGCACCGGATTGCCGGCGGCTTTCTGGTGGAGGAATTGCCGGGGCAGTCGCGCAACCTGACCGGGGTGGATGCGCCGGTGACGGCGGACGAACGCGCGTTGCGCAACGGCCATACCGGCGGTGTGCTGTGGCTGACCGGGCTGTCCGGCTCGGGCAAGAGCACGCTGGCGATGCGGCTGTTGCGCGGGCTGACCGACCGTGGCCGCCAAGCCTATGTGATTGACGGCGACAATATCCGCCAGGGGCTGAACCGCGACCTCGGCTTCTCGCCCGAGGACCGTGCCGAGAATGTCCGCCGCACCGCGGAGGTGGCGAAGCTGCTGGCCGATGCAGGGTTGATCGTGATCGCCGCGCTGATCTCGCCCTCCGCGCCGCAGCGGGCGGACGCGCGGCGCATTGTCGGCGCCGGTTTCAAGGAGGTTCATGTCGCTGCCGATCTTTCCGTCTGCGAGGGGCGCGACCCGAAGGGTTTGTATCGGCGGGCGCGGGCGGATGGGCTGGCCGATTTCACCGGCGTCTCGGCCCCCTACGATGTCCCGGCCGCACCCGACCTGCGGCTGGACACTGGCGTGCTGGGCATCGAGGAGGCAGCGGAGGTGTTGCTCGGATTTGTCGAAGCGGCGTTTGTGCCTAAGTAACGGGGTGCAGGGGGCCACTGCCCCCTGCCGGGTCACGGGCAGAGCCCTGGCCTTCCTTGCTTCCTTTCTCAGCACAACCGCCGCGCACAGATCGTTCCGGTTATAGCGCGTAACGCCACCAGCACGGCCGGGTCGTTCGCCGGTCCCTCCACATCCGCCACCACGTAGCCAACGTCTCCATCGGTCTGCAGGTACTGCGCGGCGATGTTCAGGCCGCGGCTGCTGAACACGGCGTCCACCTGGCCCAGCATGCCCGGCACGTTACGGTGCACATGAATGTAACGGACATCATGGTT
This sequence comes from uncultured Alphaproteobacteria bacterium, assembly GCA_963804495.1. Taxonomy (GTDB): domain Bacteria; phylum Pseudomonadota; class Alphaproteobacteria; order Acetobacterales; family Acetobacteraceae; genus Rhodovastum. Next base: position 432,932 of record CAWDQN010000003.1, read on the forward strand.
GCGGGCCGGCAGTTGCACTTGCGGGAAGTTCACCGCCCCCAGGGTGGCGCCGGCGTCGGCATAGTCCAGCAGGCGGCGGGCCACTTCCTCACCGATGTTCCACTGCGCTTCCGCGGTCGAGCCGCCGATATGGGGGGTGAGAATAACGTTGGGCAGGCCTTGCAGCGGGGTGTTCAGCCGGTCGTTCTTGCCGCCGGGTTCGACCGGGAACACATCGATCGCCGCCCCCAGCAGATGGCCCCGGCGCAGCGCCTCGGCCAGCGCGTCGAGGTCCACCACCGAGCCGCGGCTGTTGTTGATGAGGAAACTGCCGGGTTTCATGGCGGCGAGTTCGGCGGCGCCGATCATGCGCGCGGTCTGCGGGGTTTGCGGCACGTGCAGGCTGACCACGTCGCTTTCCGCCAGCAGCTCGCCCAGGTTGGCGGCCTGATGGACGTTGCCGCGCGGCAGCTTGTCCACCACGTCGTGGTATAACACCCGCATGCCGAAGGCCTCGGCGAGTGCCGACAACTGGCTGCCGATATTGCCGTAGCCGACGATGCCGAGCGTCTTGCCGCGCACCTCCCATGAGTTCGCCGCGCTTTTGTCCCAGTCGCCGCGGTGGGCGGCGATGCTCTTGTCCGGCACGCGGCGCAGCAGCATAACGATCTCGCCCATGACGAGTTCGGCGACGCTGCGGGTGTTGCTGAAGGGGGCGTTGAACACCGGGATGCCGCGCGCCCGCGCGGCGCGGAGGTCCACCTGGTCGGTGCCGATGCAGAAGCAGCCGACAGCGAGCAGCGAATCGGCGCCCTCCAGGGCGGCGTTGGTCAGGCGGCTGCGGCTGCGCAGGCCGAGCAGGTGCACGCCGGACAGCGCCTCGGCCAGTGCGGCCCCTTGCAGGGCGCCGGGCAGGCGGGTGACGTTGACGTAGCCGGCCCGCGAGAGCAGGTGGGTCGCGCTGTCCGCCACGCCCTCCAGCAGCAAAACGCGCAGCTGCTCGCGCGGCGGCGAGAGGCGGTCGGGCAGCGGCGCGTGATGGTTCATGGCGTGGTTTTCAAATTCAACGGTGGGAAAACAGGTAATGCAGGACCCGGACCCGGATCAAGCCGCCGCGGAGCTGCGTCGCCTGCTCGACATCATGGCTGCCCTGCGCGACCCGGTCGGTGGCTGTCAATGGGACGTGGCGCAGGATTTTGCCTCGATCGCGCCTTATACGATCGAGGAGGCGTATGAAGTCGCCGACGCCATTTTGCGGCGCGATTTTGCCTCCCTGCCGGACGAGTTGGGCGATCTGCTGTTTCAGGTGGTGTACCACGCCCGCATGGCCGAAGAGGAAGGACGGTTCGGTTTCGCCGATGTCGCCCGCCACATCGCCGACAAGATGGTGCGGCGGCATCCCCATGTGTTCGGAGACGCGGCGGCACGGACCGCCGGCATGCAGGTGGCGGCGTGGGAGGAGCAGAAGCGGCATGAGCGCGCGGCCAGGGCCGAGACCGGCACCCTGGCCGGTATTCCGCTCGGGCTGCCGGCGTTGACGCGGGCCGAGAAACTCACCAGGCGCGCGGCGAGGGTTGGGTTCGACTGGCCGGACGCGCATGCGGTGCTGGCAAAACTGGACGAGGAGGTGGCGGAGCTGCGCGCCGAGCTGAGTGGCGCCGACCCGGCGCGGCTGGCCGACGAACTGGGGGATATACTGTTCGTGGTGGTCAACCTGGCCCGCAAGTTGGGACTGGATGCGGAGCGTTGCCTGCGGGAGGCGAATTTCAAGTTTGCCCGCCGGTTCGCGGGCGTGGAGGCGGCGCTGGAGGCGGCGGGGCGAACGCCCGCAGAGGCGACGTTGGAGGAAATGGAAGCCCTGTGGCAGACGGTGAAGCGCGGAGAACCCTCGACCGGCGTTGCTTGAATTCCGGGTATAAGCAGTGCGATGGGTCGCTAATCCTGGCGGGTCGTTGTACCGCACCCCACCAGGGGTTTTGCCCCTGGACCCCACCAAGGGCCACGGCCCTTGAAACCCCTGATTTCAGCCGAACTTGCCATTCTTGGGGAATCCGTGCGGCGGGTTGCGGCCGACCTGGGCACGCTCGCCCAGCCATTGGCGCAGATCGGTCTCGGTGCGGGTGCGCTCGCCCTGCCGCCAGCTCAGCCCATCGGCAAGGCGGAACACACGCACATCACTCAGGGTGCCGTCGCCCGTATATTTCTGCAAAATAACCCCTGCCCCGCGCGCCAGTTCCGGCACCTGGTCCAACGGAAATACCAGCAGCTTGTGGCCGCTGCCGATCACCGCCAGATGATCACCCTCGGCCGGGACGCAGACCACCGCCTCCTCGCCCGGCCGCAGGTTCAGCACCTGCTTGCCAGTGCGCTTCTCGGCCGACAATTCCTCGCCCTTCACCAGAAAGCCGCGGCCGGCGCTGGAAGCGATGAGATAGCGGACGCCCTCGCGCGGGAGAAACAGAGCCGAGACGTCGTCCTCATTGGTCATTTCGACCAGGAGCCGCACCGCCTGGCCGTCGCCGCGGCCACGCGGCAGGTCGCCGGCCTTCAACGTGTATGCACGCCCGTTGGTGGCGAACAGACACAGCCGGTCGGTGGTCTCGCACGGCACCAGCAGACGCAACCGGTCGCCTTCCTTGAATTTGATCTCCTGCGGGTCGGTTGCGTGGCCGCGCGCGGCGCGAATCCAGCCCTTGTCCGACAAAATGACGGTGATCGGCTCGCGCTCCATGAACGCCTCGGGCGCCACATCGATGATCGGGCCGGCCTCGCCGAACACGCTGCGACGGTCGCCCAGCGGGCCCGCGCCGAATTTCTTGCGCGTGTCCTCCAGCTCGCTGGCGATGCGCGCCCAGCGCCGCTTTTCGTCACCGAGCAGGGTTTGCAAATCCTTCCGTTCCTTGGTGAGCGCCTTGTGCTCCTTCTGGATTTCCATCTCCTCCAGCTTGCGCAGACTGCGCAGGCGCATGTTGAGGATGGCTTCCGCCTGCACGTCGGACAGAAGGAACGCGCGCATCAGCACCGGTTTCGGCTCGTCCTCGGTGCGAATGATGCGGATGACCTCGTCGAGATTCAGATAGACCTTGATGAACCCGTCGAGAATTTCCAGCCGCCGCTCGATCGCGGCCAGACGGTGCTTCGAGCGGCGGATCAGCACTTCGTGACGGTGGTCGAGCCAGGCGCGCAGCACCTCGCGCACCCCCAGCACCCGCGGGGTGCGGTCGGCGGTGAGCACGTTCATATTCAGCGGGAAACGGCTCTCCAGCGCGGTCGAGCGGAACAGGCTCGCCATCAGTACTTCCGGCTCGACGCTGCGGGTCTTGGGTTCGAGTACCAGCCTGACCTTGTCGGTGCTCTCGTCGCGCACGTCGCCGAGCAGCGGCAGTTTCTTATCCTCCAGCAACTGGGCGATCTGCTCGATCAGTTTCGCCTTCTGCACCTGGTAGGGAATCTCCGTGACCACGACCGACCAGGTGCCGTGTTTGGCGCGCTCCACCTCCCATTTCGCCCGTACCCGGAAGCCGCCGCGGCCGGTCTCGTAGGCGGCGAGAATCGACGCAGGTTCCTCCACAATGATGCCGCCGGTGGGAAAGTCGGGGCCGGGCATGTGCGTCAGCAGGCCGGCGGTGGTAATCGCAGGATCGCGAATGAAGGCGATCGCGGCGGCGCAGACCTCGCCGGCATTGTGCGGCGGGATGGAGGTGGCCATGCCCACCGCAATGCCCGCCGACCCGTTGGCCAGCAGATTGGGGAAACCGCCCGGCAGCACAACCGGCTCGCTTTCCTCGCCGTCATAGGTGGGGCGGAAATCGACGGCGTCGTCGTCGATGCCGGCGAGCAGGGCCTTGGCGACTTCGGTGAGGCGCGCTTCGGTGTAGCGCATGGCCGCGGCGTTATCGCCGTCGATATTGCCGAAATTGCCCTGACCCTCGACCAACGGGAAACGGGCGGCGAAATCCTGCGCCAGCCGCACCAGCGCCTCATAGACAGAGGCGTCGCCGTGCGGATGGTATTTGCCGATGACGTCGCCGATCACGCGGGCGCATTTCTTGAACCCGGCGGTCGGGTCGAGGCGAAGCTGATGCATGGCATACACCAGCCGCCGGTGCACCGGCTTGAGCCCGTCGCGCACGTCGGGCAGCGAGCGCGACATGATGGTGGACAGCGCATAGGCGAGGTAACGTTCGCTCAGCGCGTTCGCGAGTTTGGTATCCTCGACCTTCCCGGCCAGATCGTCAGGCATCCGACTCCGTCCCCGCCATCGTGGTGAGCCGGTCGTACAGCGCCTGGCGGGCCTGGGGCAACGGCAGGTGGCGCAGGCCGAACACGTCGCGGGCAAGAAAGAAACCGGTCAGCCGCAGCCCATCGCGCCACTGCACCGGATTGCCCTCGCCGGCGCCGAGCAGCAGGGGTGGCAGGGGCAGCAACCTCGGCGCCCATTTGCCCGCCCCTTCCACCGTCAGCGCCCGGCCGGTTTTCGGGCTGACATAGACCAGCCCCCCGGTCGCGCCGGTGACCGGACACGACGAAAGATCCATTCCGTAGCCCAGATCGGCCAGCAGCAGCGCCTCCCAGCGGATCTGCTCGGCGAGCATGTCCGTGCCGCGCGAGAGGCGCGCGATCAGGTGCAGCAATCCATCGAACACGCGCGGGTGCGGCTCGCGCTCGGGCAGCGCGCCCTCGGCCAGCGCACAAGCGGCGGTGAGCATGCCGAGTTGCAGCGGATCGTCCATCGCCAGGGCGGCGGCGGGGTGGATCAGTTCAGCTGTGAAGCTGCCCAGCTGGTCGGCCAGGCGGCCGACCCAACGCACCTGGGCGAGGTTGCCGGGCTGCCAGAGCGCCGCCTTCCCGCGGCTGGCGCCGCCGCGGGCGAGGCCGCGATGGGCGCCGTGCGCCTCGGTCATGACGGTGGCGATGCTGTCGCCTTCGCCGAAGGGGCGAACGTCCAACAATATGGCGGGGGCCTCCCAGTCCATGCGGCCTCTCAAAAAAAGAAAGGCCAGGGCTCTGCCCTGGACCCGCCAAGGGCCGAGAGGCCCTTGGAACCCATTCCTTACGAAGCGGGGTCAAGGGGTCCACTGACCCCTTGCGGGTCCAGGGCAGAGCCCTGGCCGTGCTTACCCTGGATCATCCAGCCCCAGCGCCCGCAACCGCGCCCCCTCCTCATCCCAGCCCGCGCGCTCGCGCACATTGAGAAACAAATGCACCTTGCGCTCCAGCAGCCGCGCCAGTTCAGCGCGCGCGCGGGCGCCGATGTCGCGGATGCGGCTGCCGCCCTCGCCGATCAGAATGGCCTTCTGGCCGGCGCGCCCGACATACACCGTGGCCTCGATGCGCACCGAGCCGTCGCGCCGCTCCTGCCAGCTCTCGGTCTCCACCGTGGTGCCGTACGGCACCTCCTCGTGGGTCTGCAGGAAGATCTGCTCGCGCACCAGTTCCGCCGCCAGCAGCCGGTCGGGCAGGTCGGTCAGATCGTCATCGGGATACAGATGCGGGCCGGGCGGCATGGCATCGGCCAGCGCGGTCAGCAGCACATCCAGCCCGTCGCCGTTGGCGGCGCTGACCATGAAGGTCTGCTCGAAACGCGCGATGCCGTTCAACTCTGCCGTCAGCGGCAACAGGCGCTGCGGGTCGATGATATCGACCTTGTTGAGCACCAGCCAGGAGCGGCCGCCGCGATCGCGCAAGCGCTCGGCGATGCCGCGCACGCCTTCGGTCAGGCCGGCGCGGGCATCGACCAGCAACAGCACCAGATCGGCATCCTGCGCGCCGGTCCAGGCGGCGTGCACCATGGCGCGGTCCAGCCGCCGGCGCGGGCGGAAGATTCCGGGCGTGTCCACCAGCAACACCTGGGCGGCGCCGCGCATCAGGATGCCCAGCACGCGGAACCTTGTCGTCTGCGCCTTCGGGCTGACGATCGACAGCTTCGCCCCGGTCAGCCGGTTCAGCAGGGTGGATTTTCCCGCGTTCGGCGCGCCGACGATGGCGGCGAAGCCGCAACGAGTCACCGGCGCGGCCCCGCTCATGCGCCGAGCCTGGCCAGCAGATCGGCGGCGGCCAGCCGCTCGGCGACGCGCTTGCTCCCGGCGGTGCCGCTGCCATCATGGCCGGCGGCCGAGACGCCGATGACGAATACCGGGTCGTGCGCCGGCCCGGCGCGCGAGATCACCTGATAACTCGGCAGATTCATGCCGCGCGCCAGCAGCCATTCCTGCAGCGCGGTTTTCGGGTCCTTGGGTGGCTCGGCGAGGCCGGACATCGCCCCCTCCCATGCGCGGCGCACGAAGCGGCGAGCCGGCTCAAGGCCGCCGTCGAAATATAGCGCGCCGATCAGCGCCTCCATGGCGTCGGCCAGCACGGTGGCCAGCTTGCGCACGCCGGCACGGGATTCGCCGGGCGCCACCGACAACGCCGCGGGCAGCCCGAGCTGGTGGGCGATTTCGGCCAGCACAGGCTGCGACACCAAATGAGCGAGCCGCGGCCCGAGCTGGCCCTCCTGCTCGTCGGGAAACCGCTCGGCCAGCCACTCGGCGATCAGCAGGCCAAGCACGCGGTCGCCGACGAATTCCAGCCGCTCGTTCGAGCCGGCGCCGCTGCGGCGCGCCGTACGCCCGCGTGCCAGCGCCCGGCCTACCACGGCGGAGCGGTGGGTCAGCGCCTCGCGCAACAGCTCCGGGCGGACGAAATCATGGCCCAGCAGGTCCTCGGCGCGGCTGGGATCGACACGCGGCGGCGCGGCACACGCGGGCACGTGGGCGGAGTTGGCAGCCAGGGCGGAGTCCTGGGTCAGGAGATGCCGGTGAACAGGCGGCTCCAGCGAATGTCGAAGGGCCACTCCCAAATCTCCCACAACGACGCCGAACCGCCGACCGAGAGGAAGATGAACTGGGCACGGCCGACCAGGTTCTCCACCGGCACGAACCCAACAGCATTCAACACCCGGCTGTCGAGGGAGTTGTCGCGGTTGTCGCCCATGGCGAACACGTAGCCCTCGGGCACCTTGTATTCCTGGGTATTGTCGAGCGGACCGTCGTCGGTCGCCTTCAGAATGTAGTGTTCGACGAAATGGTCGGGCCCGTCCGGCAGGTACTCCAGGTAGCGCTTGAGCAGCATGCGCGGACCGTCGCCGTCGGCCATGTAGTCGCCGGCCGGCTTGCGCAGCACCATCGTGCCGTTGATGTAAAGTTGTCCGCCCTTCATCTGGATGCGGTCGCCGGGCAGGCCGACGATGCGCTTGATATAATCCTGGCTGGTATCCCGCGGCAGCTTGAACACGGCCACGTCGCCGCGCTCCGGCAGGCGGCCGAAGATGCGCCCGGAGAACAGCGGCGGCGACAGCGGCAGCGAGAAGTGCGAGTAGCCGTAGCTGAATTTCGACACGAACAGATAGTCGCCGACGAGCAGCGTCGGGATCATCGACCCGGAGGGGATATTGAACGGCTCAAAGGCGACCGTACGGATCCCGATGGCGATGAGCCCGGCATAGACGATGGTCTTGATGTTCTCGATCAGCACGCCGGACTTGCGCCTGGCCAGGGGTTGCTGTGCCATGAGGATAAGGGTTCTCTAGCTCCGGGGGGCGGGTGCGGCGGTGCGTTGGGGGGCGGATGAAGCCTTTCCGACCCCCTTGTGTCAAGCAAGCCCCTGCCGGCCGGGCCGGCGCGGCTTGCCCCGGCCAGCGCCGCGGGCTAGAAGCCGCCGCCTCCCTTACAGTTCCCCGAGAGACCCCGCCCCATGAAGCAGCAGGCGAACCTGATCCGCGCCGGCCAGGTGATCGAGCACGAAGGCCGCCGGTGGACCGTGCTGAAGCAGCAGATTATCACCCCCGGCAAGGGCGGCGCCTTCATCCAGGTGGAGATGCGTGACCTCAAGTCAGGCAGCAAGACCAACGAACGCTGGCGTACCGCCGACACCGTCGAGCGGCTGTTGACCGACAACAAGGATTACACCTACTCCTACACCGACGGTCCCAACATCGTGCTGATGGACCCCGAGACCTTCGAGTCCATCCACGTCTCGGCCGAGTTGCTGGGCGACGCCGCGCCTTTCCTGCAGGACAACATGACCATCGCCGTCGATCTGGTCGAGGGCGAGCCGGTGGCCCTGCATCTGCCGCAGACCGCGGTGCTGGAAGTGGTCGAGGCCGACCCGGTGGTGAAGGGCCAGACCGCCTCCTCGTCCTACAAGCCGGCCAAGCTGTCCAACGGCGTGAAGACCATGGTGCCGCCCTTCGTCGAGGCGGGCGAGAAGATCGTCGTGCGGATCGAGGATGCCAGCTACATGGAGCGCTTCAAGGGCTGATCGCATCGCCCCTGGGGGGAGATCGAAGATGGCCCAGCGCCTGTCCGCCCACATGACCATCATGCAGAACGCCGCCCAGCGCGCGGCGAAGCGCCTGCTGCGTGACTTCAACGAGGTCGAGCAGTTGCAGGTCAGCGTGAAGGGCCCGGGCGACTTCGTCAGCCAGGCCGATGTGCGCGCCGAACAGACGCTGCGCGACGACCTCAACAAGGCACGTCCTGGCTATGCCTTCCTGCTGGAGGAAGCCGGCGCCTCCGGCAGCGAGAACTGGGCGTGGCGCTGGGTGATCGACCCGCTCGACGGCACCAGCAACTTCCTGCACGGCATTCCGCACTGGGCGATTTCCATCGCCCTGGAGCACCGCCTGCCCGATGGCGGCAGCGAGCTTGCCGCCGGCATGGTCTATGCGCCGGCCGCCGGCGAAATGTTCTGGGCGGAGAAAGGCGCCGGCGCTTACCTGAATGACCGCCGCCTGCGCGTCTCCGCCCGCCGCGACCTCAAGGAAGCCATTTTCGCCACCGGCATCCCCTTCGCCGCGGTGGCGCCGCGCAACCGGCTGGCCTTCGCCCGCACCCTCGGCGCCCTGATGCCGCAGGTGGCCGGCATCCGCAGGTTCGGCGCGGCGTCGCTGGACCTCGCCTGGACCGCGGCCGGCCGCTATGACGGGTTCTGGGAGTTCGGCCTCAAGCCATGGGATATCGGTGCCGGGTTGCTGATCGTGCGCGAGGCCGGCGGCTACGCCACCGATCCGTATGGCGCCGACCCGCGGAGCAGCGGCGATGTGGTGGCGGCCAACCCGCATCTGCACGCAGCCCTGCGCGAGGCCGCCGCGAGCGGCCTGGCGAGTGGCGAGGCGCGGGCGTCCTGAGCCGGCAGACCCTGCCGCCCGTCGTTGAGCGGCCTTCGTTGAGAGTTCAGTCCCTTTCGGCTAGGGTGGCCGCACCCATGCGAATAGTTTCCCTTGTCCTCGCCCTGGCCTGCGCCGGCACGGCATTGCTCGTGCCGCGGTCGGCCGTTGCCCAGGCCACCGTCGATCCGCGTGCCCTCGAGCCGTTGCAGAAGCCCGCCACCGCACAACAGCAGACCGGACAGCAGCCAACCGGCCAGCAGCAAACCGGACAGCAGCAAACCGGTCAGGAGCAAAGCGGTTCGCAACCGGCGAAGCCGGCGGCCTCGCACCACCGGCGCGCCGCCCACCCGGCGGCCTCACACCCGGCCGCCGCGCCGCCCGCCACCGGCCAACAACCCACCGCGAAACCCGCCGCCGGCCAACCCTCCACGGCCGCGCCGCCGGCGACGAAGCCCCCCGCGCCGCCGGCGGCGAAGCCCCTGGCCGGCGCCCACCCGGCCGCCGCCCCTTCGCCAGCCCCGCCGCAAATACGGGTCCCGCTGGCTCCGCCGCCGGCGCCGGTGTTGCCGCCGCCATTGATCGTTCCCACCCGCCCGCCTACCCCGCCCGCCCCTGCCCCGGTCGCGGCCGATGCTCCCGGGGCCGCCGCGCCCATCCAGGACGGGCTGCGCGTCACCTTTGGCGAGGGACGTGCCGACCTGAACCCGGGCACCGAAACGGCGCTGCGCACCCTCGCGCACGGGGCCCCCGCCGAGACCAGCTTCACCGTGGCCGCCTTCGCCCCGGGCACCCCGGAAGACCCCTCCACGCCGCGGCGGCTCTCGCTGTCGCGGGCGCTGACGGTGCGGTCCGTGCTCATGCAGGAGGGGATCCAATCCGTACGGGTCTATGTGAAGGCGCTCGGCGCCAGCCCGGGCGTGGAGGCAGGCCCGGCCGATCGCGTGGACATCACCCTCGCCTCGCCCAACCCGAACCCTCAGAGCTCGCAGGCAAAGCCGCCGCAATGACCCGTCCGACCGTTTATCTTTTCCGCATGGCCATGTTCCTGGGGGCCGTGCTTGTCGTCGCCGGGCTGCTCGGAGAGCCGCTGGTGGTCGCCTTCCGTGCCAACACCATGCTCAACAGCCTCATCCTGCTGATATTGCTGCTCGGCATCTCCTGGAACCTGCGCCAGGTCACAAGGCTGTCGCCGGAAGTCACCTGGCTGGAAACGTTCCAGAAGGCGCGCCCCCGCCTGGCCTCCCTGCCCGCTCCGCGGCTGCTGGCGCCGATGGCCAGCATGCTGGCCGCCCGCGCCGCCAAGGCGCGCGAAGCCGGCACCGCCGCCTCCGACCGCTTCACCATTTCCGCCCCGGCGATGCGCTCGCTGCTCGACAGCATCGCCAGCCGGCTCGACAAATTGCGCGAGTTGTCGCGCTATATGACCGGCCTGATGATTTTTCTCGGCCTGCTCGGGACCTTCTGGGGGCTGCTGCTCACCGTGTCCTCGGTGAGCGACGTGATCAATTCGATGTCGGTCGGCTCGGGCGATATCAATGCCCTGTTCGAACAGCTCAAATCCGGTTTGGCACGGCCGCTCAAGGGCATGGGCACGGCATTTTCGTCGTCCATGCTGGGGCTTGCCGGAGCGCTGGTGCTTGGCTTTCTCGATCTCACCGCCGGGCAGGCGCAGAACCGGTTCTTCAACGAACTGGAGGAATGGCTGGCCGGCATCACCAGGCTGGCCTCGGGCGTGCTCGGCAACGAGGGCGAGGGTTCGGTGCCGGTGTATGTGCAGGCATTGCTGGAACAGACCGCCGAGAACATGGAGAATTTGCAGTTCATCCTCGCCCGCGGCGAGGATGGGCGGAACCAGGCTAACCAGGCGGTGGTTGGTCTGACCGAGCGCATCGCTACCCTGTCCGATACGATGCGCGCCAGCCAGCAGCTCATGCTGCGCATCGCCGAAAGCCAGCAGGCCATCGTCCCCGCGCTCGCCCGTGTCGGCGAACGCCGCGACCCGGACAGCGGCCACGACGAAATCATGCGCGCGCACCTGCGCAACATTGAGCTCTATCTGCAGCGTCTGCTTACCGAGTCCGAGCAAGGCCGCGCCCAGAGCACCGCGGAACTCAGAAACGACATCCGCATCCTTACCCGCACCATCGCCGCCCTGGCCGAGGAGCCGCCAAGATGAGCGGGGTCCAGGGACCGAAGGCCCCGGGCGGGTCCAGGGCGGAACCCTGGTGGGGGCCCGGGGGCAAAGCCCAAGGCACCCCCGGAACCTGACCGATGTCATACCGCCGCCGCCCCAGCAACAACGATAGTCTGAACGCCTGGCCCGGCTATGTGGACGCCCTGTCCACCTTGCTCATGGTCATCATCTTTGTCTTGCTGGTCTTCGTGTTGGCCCAGGCCTTCCTGTCGGTCGCGCTGAGCGGGCGGGACCAGGCGCTGGACCGGTTGAACCGGCAGATGGCCGAACTTTCCGACATGCTGGCCCTGGAGCGCGGCCGGACGACGGAATTGCGGCTGTCGCTGGCGCAGGTCAATCGCGACCTGCAGGCCGCCGGCACGGCGCGCGATGAGGTGGCGCAGCAACTGGCGGCGCTGCAGGCCGAGCGGGACAAACTCACCTCCGACCGCGACGCGCTCAAGACCGAGCGCGACCGGCTGTCCGCCAGGCTGTCCGATGCGGCGCTGCAGACCCAGGCGGCGCAGGCCCGCGCCGAGGAACTGACCGGCAAGCTGGCCGAGGCGGCAAGGCGCACCGAGGCACTGAGCCAGGAAACCGCGGCGGCGGTGGCGCCGCTTGCCGAGGCTCGCAAGCAGTTGGCTGAGGCGGCCCGCCAGTCGGAGGCCACGGCGCAGGAGCAGGCCAGGCTGGCCGAACAGGTGCGGGCGCTGACGGCACTGCGCGACGAACTGGAGAAGCAGGTCCGCGAGGCGACGGCCAGCGCGGCCACGGAGGTCCAGGCGCGCACCGCGGCGACGGCGCAGGCGGCCGAGGAAAAGCGCCAGGGCGACTCGGCGCGCGCCCAGATGGCGCTGCTGAACCGGCAGTTGGAGGAATTGCGGGCACAGCTGGCGGCTTTGCAGAAGGCGCTCGACGTGGCCGAGGCGTCCGGGCGCGACAAGGACGTGCAGATCGCCAATCTCGGCGGCCAGCTGAACGCGGCGCTGGCGCGCAAGGTCGAGGAGCTGCAGCGCTACCGCAGCGAGTTTTTCGGCAAGCTGCGCGACGTGCTGGCCAACCGTCCCGGCATCCAGGTGGTCGGCGACCGCTTTGTGTTCCAGAGCGAGGTGCTGTTCCCGGTGGGCAGCGCGGAACTGACCAGCGCCGGGGTCGACCAGATCAACAAGCTGGCCGAGACGCTGAAGCAGATCAGCGCGGAAATACCCAAGAGCGTGGCCTGGGTGCTGCGGGTGGACGGGCACGCCGACCGCCAGCGCATCGAGGCCGGGCGCTGGGGCAGCAATTGGGAGCTTTCCGCCGGGCGGGCGATCACCGTCATCAAGATGCTGATTGCGGACGGGATTCCGCCGAACCGGCTGGCCGCCACGGGATTCGCCGAGAACCAGCCGCTCGATCCGGCCGATACGCCGGAAGCCTATGCGAAGAACCGGCGGATTGAGATCCGGCTGACGGATCGGTGAGACCGACATAGCAACACATGCCAGGGCTCTGCTGTTGCCGCACCAGCGCGGAGCGGGCCTTCGCGCGACGGTGCGGTGGCCCCCTGGACCCCCGCCACTCACGCCGCCTCGCGGTCGTCCTTGGTTCCATCCCGGGCCAGACGGGCCAGAGCGGCGACCATGCAGGCCGCGGTGCCGCCGATGGCGGCCTCGATGCGGCGGACCGTGACCGCCGCGGCGTTCCGGTCATCGCGTTCCACCTGTTCGGCCAACGCCTCCAGCGCCTGGGCCAGGCCCACCGCCCCGAAATCGACCGCCCGCCCGCCGACATCGCGGCAAAGACGCACGATCGATTCGGCCTCCCATCCGGGCAGGAGTTCAGACAGGCGCGAACAGCGCGCGGCGGCGTCGGCAACGAACTCCTGCACGCACGCGCGGGTGCGGTCGAGGCCGATGTCGGAGACCATGCATTCCAGGAAACCGACCCAGACCTCGGTGATATCGCCGGGAGAGGCGCTTCCGGCCGCCTCGCCGGGTTTGTCATCGGCCGCGACGGAGCGGTTTTTCTCGATCCATTTCCACAAATCCGCCGACAATTGATCGAGGTTGACCGGTTTGACGACCCGGGCGGTCATTTTCTCGTCGGTGCAGCGCTTGCGGATGACCGCGCCGGTCAGGGCGGTCAGGGCGATAATCGGCATCGACGCCATGCGTCCGCCCATAGCGCGGATCCGCCGCGTGGCCTCGAAACCGTCAACCCCCGGCATCTGCAGATCCATGAGGATGGCATCGAACCCCACACTGGCGGCCAGCCGGACCGCGGCTTCGCCACCATCGGCCACGAAGGTGGTGAAGCCGCGCCGCGACAGCGCCGCCGAGAGCAGCGACTGGTTGACCTTGTTGTCCTCGACGATCAGCACCCGCGCCGTTCCGGGCAGCGGGGCAGTGGGATCGATGCATTCTAGCGCCGGAACGGCTGCCAGGAAGGTCGCCACCGTCGTCGCCACCTTCCGACCGTCGGCCGAGGGCGGCAAAATGGCATCCGCCATCGACATGCCGGCGGCCGGAATGCCGACCGCCACAATGGCCGACCGCCGGCCGTGGGCAGTGGCGCGCAGCCGGGTGAAGAACGCCTCCGGGTCCATGCCGGTCATCACCGCGTTCACGACCACCGCGTCGAGGGCGCCGCAGCGCGATGCAATCCGTTCCGCCAGCCCGATGGCGAGAAACCCGTCCTCCGCCGTCTCAACGGCGACCCCGATCCGCGCCAGATGGCTGGCCAGCCGGCCGGCATCCTTCTCGTCGAAGCCGACCACCAGCGCGGTGCGGCCGGTATAGGGCGAGCCCAGACGGTCCGGACCCGGGCGCTCGGCGAGAAATTCGAAAGTGAACTCGCTGCCCACCCCGACGGTGCTCTCCACCGTCAGCGAACCGCCCATGAGCGCCGCGTTCTCCCGGCACAGCGCCAGCCCCAGTCCGAGCCCTTCCCGCCCTTCCGACGCATCGCCGCGGCCGCGCTTGAAGCGCTCGAAAATCAGGCTGCGGTCCTCGCGCGCAATGCCGGAGCCGGTATCGGACACCGCGAGCCGGATCGATGTCCGGCCATCGGCGTCGGTGATGGCGCAGGCGCGGATTTCCACCGATCCGCTGGCGGTATATTTGATCGCATTGCTCGCCAGATTGAACAGCACCTGGCGCAGCCGCGTCGGGTCGGCCATCCAGCGTCCGTGCACCGCATCGTCAAAGCGCGTCCGGATCTCCAGCCCTTTGTCATGCGCCTGGGGGGCCAGAACGCCGGCGACTTCGTCCACCAGCGCCGCCACATCGACCTCGGCCGGCTGCAACTCGGCATTGCCGGCGCCGCTGGCGATTTCCAGCAGACCGTTCAACATGGCCAGCAGCGCCTCGCAACTGGCGTCGATGCGCTCGATCCAGACCCGCTGGGCCTCGGCGAGCTCGCCCTCCTCCAGCAGCAGGGCGCAAATGCCAAGAATGCTGTTCATCGGCGTGCGGACATCGTGGCCGACGGCGGCCAGCACCCGGTCGCGATCGCTGCCGGCCGTCTCCAGTTGTTCGCCCAGCAGGGCAGCCTCGGTCTCCGCCGCGTCGGCGCGGGCGCGCGACCCCACCTCCTCGGACACATCGCGCGCCGTGCCGTGAAGCGCGCCGGACACCAGCGGCACCAGGCTGATCCGGTGGATGCGATCGCCAGCGTCGCCCGCACCGAGCCTGACATCGACCGCGTCCAGCCTGACCCGTCCCTTGACGGCGGCAGCAACCCGCTCGCAGGCGGGATCGCCCGCCCCCGCCGCCGCCAGGACCTCGACGAAGGGCTGGCCAAGGCCGCGGCGGATGGCATCGGGCAGGAAGCCGCGGACCTCCGTCAGCCTGCCCCTTCGGTCCAGCTCGAAGCTCCAGTCGGCCCCGTAGGCCGCCTCGGCCGCCGGGCGACCGTCAGGCTTGCGGCCGAACGGCAGCGCCATCAGCAGCTGGCAGACCGCCAGACCCGCAAACAACAGACCGGCAACCAGCAGAAGTCCCGGCGTGGCGGCCGAAGCGTCGCTCCAGGCAGAGCGGATGGCCGACTCGGCGGTGATCGACATCTCCACCGGGACATGGATGGAGGGAATGTCCGCCGACGCGACCAGCGTCGCCGGCCTGCCCGCCAGCCGGTCGACGGCGAGCAGAAGCGAGGGAAACAGATCCGAAACGACCGATCCTTCGGCCGCCACCGCCGGCGGCGATGCCTCGGTCCGGATGCTGTTCGCCCCGTCCTGGAGAATGAGGCTGGAGGCGATCGTCGCCGGCAGCCAGGCGGGCCTGACCAGCGCCCGCATATCCTCCAGACGGAAAATGGCGCCGGCCAGGCCGACGAAACGTCCGGACTTGTCGGCCACGGTGCGGGTCACCAGCAGCGTCGTGCCGACCCGCAGCCACGACGATTCCACCCGCTGGAGGGCGAGGCTTCCGGCCGGTTGCTCGGCCGCGCGGCGGAACCATTTCGCCGTTCCCACATCCGCCTCGCTGGGCGGGAAAGGCACCGACGCGGCGATCACCTGGCCGGTCCGGTTCACCAGGAAGGTGGTGGTGACGTATGGCACCGCGCCCTGCAGCCGGATTTGCCGCGCGGTCATGACCAGCCGGTCGGCCGAGGCGAAATCCGCCGGGCGAACCGCTTCGGTCAACTGGGCGAAGCGGGCGAGCGGAGCGTCAATCTCCGCAGCCACCGCTTGCGCCGTCACCGCCAGATTGCTTGCCGCGATCTCCTCACTACTGGCGGCGGCGAAGTTGAACCACCAGAAAACCGCCGCGATCAACACGCTGGCGGCCACCAACGGAACCACGGCACGCCCGACGCGATGCAAGCCTGCCGGCCAGGAAATCTTCCCAATGCCCATGATCCGCCTTCGCTATCCGGGTTTTCGAAAGCGATCAAAAACCGATCGATAAAATCGCGACAAACCGGCCGCTGGGCAACGAAAAAATCGGTCCGGCGCCCTCTCAAGGAAAAAAACGTGGCGGCGCGCCGCCGCTGTCCCCCATATCCGGCCTAGATCGCTCCACCAAACACAATATACTGTCTATATTGCGGATAAGATCTGAAATTCGTTGACGTTCTTAAATCATCTGGTGGCGGGCGCAATCAGACCATGCCTGCCCGTCCGGGCCGGCCGGCGGGATTTGCACCGACGCCAGCAGCAATGGCAACGCGGCGACATCCAGGGTGCCGCCGCCGAGCAGAATCAGAACCCGCCCGAACGACATCTCGTCCGGGCTCGAGGAAACGCGCAGCCCATGCCTTGCATTGCCGCTTGCCTGCAGCGCCCATTTCCCCGACGGGCCGCTGAACCGCAGGTTCGCCGACGATCCGGCGCCGATCTGCGCGGCGTCGGGCGCCGGAAACGCCAGATTGAGATCGACGGCGGCGTTCCGCCGGACGGTGACCGTGAGGGTTGTCAGCTGGCCGGCGGCGGTGGCGATGCAACGGTCCGACCCGACATCGAACGACCACGCGAGATGAACGACGCGTCGGGGCGGCGGAGGCGGCGGCTGTGGCGGTGCCGGCGGCGGTTCGGCGGCGACCGCCGGGGCGGGCGGCGGCTGGTCTTGCTGACACCCGCCGAACGTCATCGCCAGCATCAGGCCAAGCACCGGAGCGGCAGCAGCAAGAGCACCGGGCCGCCCTTCTCGACGGTCGCGGCCGGCACGAAGATGGCTCATGTCACTCGCAAGAACATCGTCATGCGCCCCTGTTTCGCGGTCTGCGTCGCGGCCTGCGGCATGATGCGCACTGTGCGGACCATGCACGCCCAAGTTGAGTTTACCGCGTCGGCAGCGTGCCTGTCACCGGCCGAACTGGCCCGCGCGGGGCAACCGGGGGAAGCAAGGCTGCAACAGGGTCGGCATCTCCCGCGAGGTCGCGCAGCAATGCGTGCCAGCGCGCCACGCTGTCGTCCAGAGCGTAAAGCATGGACTGCCGGGCCGCCTCGCCCATCGCCGTCAGGTTCCGCGCCGCCAATGCCTGAATAGCCTCGGCGAGCCGATCCGGGTCCTCCGGCGCGCACAGCAATCCCCATGACGGATCGATCTGTTCGATCAGCCCATCGGTGCGGGCGGCGATCACCGGCCGGCCGGCCGCACGCGCCTCGGCCGCCGCCAGGCCGAAAGCCTCCCAGCGCGACGGCACGACCACCGCGTCGATGCCCGCGAGGAACGCGGCCGGATCGGTGAGCGGACCGCCGACGCGGACATGCGGTAGACCGGCCGCCGCCGCCCGCAGGTCGTGCAGGGCGGGTCCGTGACCGGCGAGCTGGAGCGTCGCCACCTCCGGCGGAACCCGGCGCATGGCCGCGATGAGCAGGTCGAATCCATCCTGCGGTCCGTACCTCCCATAGCCGCCCAGGCGCAGCGGGCGCGGCGCCGCGGGCACTGGCGGCAGCAAGGCAACGCCCGCGGTATCAAACGCCTGCGGAATGGTCACCAGCCGGCCGGGCGGCACCAGATCGGCCTGGCGCAGCCAGTCGGCCTGGCCTTGGGAGACCGCGACAACGCGGTCCGCCAGCCGGTAGAACATGCGCAGCAGCGCGCGGAAGCGCCGGGGATGGCGTACCTGCAGCCGTTCGTAAGCAGCGGTGGCGGAATGCTCGACGAGCACCAGCGGCACGCCCCGGGAACGCGCCCGCAACGCGACCAGGAAGGGCAGGTTCGCCCAGCTCAGAGGGAAATGCACGACCACAATGCCGGCCTGCATGCGGCCCGGCAGGCGAAACCGGGAAGTGAGCGTGCGGACGACCGGCGGAAAGCGAGACGCCAGCCGCGGCAGCTGAGCGGCGAGCACGCGGGCAACGTCGTCAGGACAGGCATCATCGATCAGGTGCAAAATTTCGGTCATGGCGGGTCCACAGCTTACGGCCGGGCGGAGGCAGCCGCGGCGCCCCGGAGCGGCATCACCATCGCCTGGCGGCCCCGCGGCATGCCGGTCATCCGGGTGGTCATCGGGGGGGCGGTCATGGGCGGTCCCTGTGCTGGACATCACAACCGCAGGCATTCAAGCGCCGCGCCAAACCGCACCCAAGGGTAGAGCTAATGAAATCAATATGATACTTCGGACCCACGCGGTCGAAGCTGACCGATTCCGCAATGCCGCCGCATTTTGGGAGACAGAGGCCTCCCATTCTGCAACACATCGCGGCCAGGCCATTCCTGCGCACCGGCGTGCATCGTGAGTCGGCTTGCTAACCGACGGTTGCGCTGGTGACAGACAGCGGCGAATTGGCTCTACTTCCCCAACCCGGGCGGAGTCGCTGTGCCGCCGCCAGCGCGCCAAAAACCGGGCGTGACAAACGAGGACGGAGACCCCGCGCATGCCGCAGACCCAGGACAGCGCCGCGCCGGCCGAGCGGCACGTCCGGCGTGTGCTGCTGGCAGAGCACAGCCCGACCGTGGCGCTGTTCGCGCGGACCCTGCTCGAACGAAAGGGCTTCACCGTCCGGTTGGTCGGTGGGGAGGGCGAGGCGCTGCCGGCACTGACCGAGGACAGCTACGATCTCGCGGTGGTCGATGCCGCGGTGCCTGGCGCCGGAGCCATCGCCGCCACCTGCGCGGCACAGGCGATCCCGGTCCTGGCCATTCTGGCCGACGGCGGCACGCTGGAAGGCGCGTCGGCCGAGGTGGCGGCACCCATCAACGCCACGGCGTTCCACGCCGCCGTGCGCCACTCTCTCGACCGCTCCAAGGCGGCCTTGATGCAAGCCGGCGGACTCGATGCCGGCGCGATTCTCGCCCTTTGGGGGGCCACGGACAGCCAAAGCTTCCTGGGCGTGGCCGGGGTGTTCGTGACTGAACTCGAGGAGCGTCTGGCCCTGATGCCGGCGCTGCTGGCCGGCGATGACCGGGCCGGGCTCGAACTGCATGCGCATTCGATCAAGGGCGCGGCCTCGAATGTCGGCGCCACCGCCCTGCACGCGGCGGCGCTGGCGCTCGAGGCGCAATCACGGACCGCCGGCCCCGACGAGCTGGCAACCCTCGCCGCCGGCCTGCACACGGCGGCCGTGCCGGCGATCGCCTGCCTGCAATCCCTCATCCGCGCCCGGCAGGACTGAAACCGCTATGGCCAGCCAGCGCACCGTGCTGATCGTCGAGGACAGCCCCAGCCAGGCGGCGACCTACCAGGCGCTGCTGCAGCCGCTCGGCTATCGCATTGCCCTCGCCGGTGACGGCAAGACCGCCTTTGCCTGCCTGCGCGCCCAGCCGGTGGACTGCGTGCTGCTCGACCTCAAGCTGCCGGACATCGACGGCATCGACATCCTTGAGGAGGTGCGGACCTGGCCGGCGCCGCCGGCGGTCATTGTCGTCACCGCCAACGCCTCGCTGGCCACCGGCGTGGATGCGGTCAAACGCGGCGCCGCCGACTATCTGGTCAAACCGATTTCCCCGGGAAGGCTGACCACCACGGTGGAGATCGCGCTCAGCGGCGTCGACCTGCGCCGCGAGGTGGAAACCCTGCGCCGCACCGTCGAGCCTGCCGAATTTGCCGGTTTTGTCGGCCGCTCGATGCCGATGCAGGCGGTCTACCGCACCATCGAGGCCGCAGCGCAGAGCACCGCCAGCGTGTTCATCACCGGCGAATCCGGAACCGGTAAGGAAGTGGCGGCGGAAGCCCTGCATCAGTTCAGCGCCCGCAAGGACCGCGCCTTCGTCGCCCTGAACTGCGGCGCCATTCCAAAAGATCTTCTGGAAAGCGTACTTTTCGGCCATGTGAAGGGCGCCTTCACCGGCGCCGTCGCCGACCAGGAAGGGGCAGCCCAGCGCGCCGACGGCGGCACATTGTTTCTCGACGAACTCGGCGAAATGGACCCGCTGCTGCAGACCAAGCTGCTGCGATTCATCCAGACCGGCAGCTACCAGCGGGTCGGCGATCTGCGGCCGCGCCACACCGACATCCGCTTCCTCGCCGCGACCAACCGCGACCCGATCGAGGCGGTGCGCAGCGGCCGGTTGCGCGAAGACCTGTTCTACCGGCTCAACGTCGTGCCGATCCGCCTGCCGCCGTTGCGCGACCGCGGCGAGGACATCGTGCTGATCGCCCGTCGCTTCCTCGCCCAGTTCGCGGCGACCGAGCGCCGGCAGTTCAAGTCCTTCGCGCCGGAAGTGGAGGCGCGGTTCCTGTCCTATTCATGGCCCGGCAACGTCCGGCAGTTGCAGAACGTCGTGCGCAACATCGTCGTGCTGCATGACGGCAAGGACGTCACCCTCGACATGCTGCCGGCACTGGAAGGAACGGCGCTGCCGGCGGAGACGCACGCGGCGCCGGTGGCGGTCGCGCAGGCGGCAGCGGCGGCGGCAGCGGCAGCGGCAGCGGCGCCGGAGGCGCCGGCGGTTCCTGGCACCGCCCTCTCCCTGCCGACCGGCCCGGATAGCATCGAGCCGCTGGCGGTTGCCGAGCGCCGGTATATCGAACGCGCGATCGCCCTGTGCGGCGACAACCTGCAGCTCGCCGCGCGCAAGCTTGGCATCAGCCCGTCGACGATCTACCGCAAGAAGGATATCTGGGAGCGGGCATAAGCGGGGAAGCAAGGCCAGGACAGTGCCCTGGCCTTGCTTTCACTCGCCTGCCCCGGCGAGTTCGTTCTGCACCCGGGCAAGTGCCCCGCTGAGCCGGCCGAGCGCCGCCGCCGCGGCCTCGGGCGCCGTCCCATGGCCAAGTTCGTCGGCCTGGCCGGCCAGCACGGCCAGGCCGATGGTGGCGGCCGCGGCCTTCAGCGCCTGTGCCTCGCGAACCAGCCCATCCCAGTCGCGCCGGGCAAGCAGCTCGCCCATGAGCGTCATCCGCGCCGTCGCCTCCTGCGCGAAGGTATCAAGCAGCGCCTGCGCAGTTTCCGCACCGACATCGTTGACCAGCTGGCGAAATCCCGCCACGTCCAGGTCCGCCGCCGCCACGCCGCCTCCGGACCGCAACGTGCCCGCGCCCGCCCGGTCGAGGATGCTCGCCAGTTGCTGCGGCATGATCGGCTTGCCCAGAAACCCGTCCATGCCGGCCGCCATGCATTCCTGCTGGTGCTGCAGGAACACGTTGGCGGTCATGGCGACGATCGGGATCTCCGCCGCCGGCCCGGGCAGTGCCCGGATCGCCCGTGTCGCGGTCAGCCCGTCCATTTCCGGCATCATCACGTCCATCAGCACCAGGTCGTACGGCACGCTGCGCACCGCCTCGACGGCTTCCTGCCCGCTGGCCACCGTATCGACCCGATGCCCCATCATTTTCAGCCGGGTCACCGCCACAAGCCGGTTGGTGGCGTTGTCCTCGGCCAGCAGAATGCGCAGCCGGCGCGCCGGCGCACCCAGCGGCAGTACCGGCGGCGCCGTCGGCAGCGCCTCGGCCACCGCCGGCGCGCTCGCCAGATCGAGCAGGACATCGAAACGGAAAACCGTGCCCTGCCCGAGCGTGCTGGCAACCCCGATCGAGCCGCCCATATGTTCGACCAGCCGGCGGCTGATCGCCAGGCCCAGCCCGGTGCCGCCGAAACGGCGTGAGATCGACCGGTCCACCTGGGTGAACCGCTGGAACAAATGTGCCTGCGCGGCGGCATCGATGCCGATTCCCGTGTCGCGCACAGCAAAGCCGATGCGCGCCTTGCCGCCGGCGAAACCCATCAGGTCGGCCTCGATGCTCACGCCGCCCTTGTCGGTGAACTTCACCCCGTTGCCCACGAGATTGAGCAGCACCTGCCGCAAGCGGCCGGGATCGCCGGTCAGCCGGGACGGAATGCCGGGCGCCACCCTTGTCCTGATCTCCAGCCCCTTCCTGGCCGCGTCCACCTGCATCAGCTCGACAACGCTACCGACCACCTGCTCGATGTTGCAGTCGATGTATTCGAAATCCAGCCGGTCCGCCTCGAGCTTGGAGAAATCGAGGATGTCATCGAGAATCCGCAGCAGCCCGTCGGCCGCGTCGCGCAGCGTCTCGACGAAGCGTCGTTGTTCGGGCAGCAGGTTGCTGTCCAGCAGCAGCCCGGCCATGCCGATGACGCCGTTCATCGGCGTGCGGATTTCGTGGCTCATGATCGCCAGGAATTCCGACTGCGCCTTCGACGCCGCCTCGGCTGAATCGCGGGCGGCGGCAAGGTCCTGCTCGGTGCGCTTGCGTTCGGTGATATCGGTCAATGTCCGCACCACCCCGCCGCCGGGCAGAAACTGATTGCGGATTTCCAGGGTGGTTCCGTTCGGCCTGGTGCGCTCGGTGGTCTGCGGACCCGGCATGCCATGATCGGACGGCGCGTCACCGAGGAAACTGTCACGCTCGCCGTCCTGGTATTCGCCGTGGGCGATCTGCCAGTCCAGGATTTCGTGGAAACGCAAGTCGTCGCGCATCAGCCGGCGCGGCAGGTCCAGCAGTTCCATCGCCCGGCGGTTGATGACCGGCACCTGTCCGCGCCCGTCGATCATGATGATGCCCTGGCTGATGTTCTCCACCGTCACGCTCAGCCGTTCCTGCGAGGCCAACAACCGCCGCCGCTGACGGATCAGCATGGTCCCGACGATGCCGATCAGCAGGGTCAGGACGCCGCCGGTGACGACGTAGGTGACAACATCATGATCATAGTTGGCGAAGACCTCGTCGGATGCCAGGCCGACGATCACGCCAAGATGTTGCTTCTCCAGCCTGCGGTAACTGAATATCCGCTCTATGCCATCGACGATGCTGACGGCGTGGTAACTGCCGTTCGCCGCTCCGCCGCGAAGCCGTTGCATGACAGCATCCGGCAGTTGGGTGCCGATGGCGTTGTCCACCGCGGGCGCGCGCACACGGATCACACCGTCGTCAAGACCGACCAGCAGGATGGAGCCGCGGCCGATTTCCAGCGAGGAATAAAATCGCGACAGATAGTACGGATCGAGCGAGACAATGATGACCCCGGCGAAGCCGCCATCGGCAGCGAACAGTTTTCGCGTGAACTGGATGGACCATTTGTTCGAAACCCGGCCGAACACCGGCTTGCTGACGAACAGCATGTCCTGCGGCGTGTTGAAATGAACCCGCACGTGCTCGCGATCCGACAGGTCAACCCGCCCGGTGAACGGCAGATTGCCCATGGTCATGATGCCGGCCGTATCGACCAGCGAGATTTGCAAGGTCAGATCATCGAGAACCTGGTCGGCCGGAGCGAGCCTGGCGAGGTCGAAGGTCGCCGGATTCTGCGCATAGGCGGCGCGCAGCAGCTTGATGATCTGGTCAACGCCCTCGATCATCCGGTTGATGTTCTCGCCGAACCCGCGGGCCAGGTTGCCGCTGTCCTAAATCGCAGCGCGTTCGTCCTGAGCGCGTTCCTGAAACAGATGCACGCCAATACTGACCCAGACCAGGGTGATGACCAGCAACACCAGGACCACCGGCACGGCGGGGAATCTTGGCGGGCTGCCGCTGCCGCGCGCCGTCACCGCGCCGCCGCTCGTCGAATCGCTGCTGCCCGCCGTCGCCTCATGGGTCGTTTCGCCGCTCGCCCTCATCTGTCCCGGACCATGACGAGTTCTGTCCTGCTTTCGCCGCAGCATGCGAGGGGGTCGCGGCATGCCGGCCAGTCATGCCGGGTCGGGTGTCGGCAGTCGGCCGCCGGTGCTCGCCGGCGGATCGTTCAGATCCTGCACCTAACGTGAACGCCGACACGTTGCAAGTGTGCCGCGGCGACTGGAATCGCGCTTTGGTTGCGGGATGGCTGCGACCAGGAATAAACAAGCAAGGCCAGGGCTCTGCCCTGGACCCGCAAGGGGCCGACAGGCCCCTTGACCCCATTACGTAAGGGTTCCCGCGGACTCAGGCACTTGCTGGGTCCAAGGCAGCGGCACGGCGCCAGGGTTTGCGGTCCAGCCTTGCGCAGTAGCGGGTCACCCCGATCAGGCTGGCGAGGTGGCCGGCCACCGCATATCTGGCGACCGCGAACAAACGCGGGGCGCGCGGGCCGGTCACCGCCGATGCGGCGGCACAGGCCAGACCGGCGAACTGCGCCGACGCCATCACCGCGAAGAACACCGAATCCGCCGCCAGCAGCACGCTGGTGATCAGGCTGACCAGGATCATGAAAGGCATCAGCACCCGCAACGCCTTGCCCGAGGCGAAGGACAGCGCCACACCGCCATGGCGGGGATGCAGCAGCCACAGCAGGCGAACCAGCTGTTGCGCATTGCCGGCGGCGATCCGGCGGCGGCGGCGGACGTCTTCCTGCACGCTGGCGATTTCCGCCTCCCAGGCGATGATGCTGTCGTCGTAGGCGACGCGCCAGCCGCGGCCGAAAATCTCCATCGGCAGAATGAAATCGTCATTGATGGTGTCCGCCGGCAGCGGCGCCCAGGCGACGCGGCGGAAGGCATAAAAAGCGCCATGCAGCCCCAGCGGAGCCCCCATCGCCGCTTCGCCGCGCTTCACCGCCACCTGGTAGCGCCAATAGGCGGCCTCGCCCGCCGATCCCGCCTGCGCCAGCCTGTAAGCGCCGCCGACCGCCCCCAGGTTCGGGTCGGCAAAATGCGCGGCGGCACGACGGATCGCATCCGTCGGCAGCATGGCGGACACATCGGTGAGCACGACCACCTCGCTCGTCACCCCCGCGATCGCCTCGTTGAGGGTCGCGACCTTGCCGCGGTTGCGCTCATGGTCGATCAGCCGGGCCTGCACCCCGGCGCAGGCCGGCTCCGCCAGGGTGCGCCGGGCGATCGCGACGGTGGCGTCGGTGCAGCCGTCGCAGGCGATCACCACATCCATCCGCTCGGCCGGATAGTCCTGGGCGGCGAGGCTCCTGATCTTGGCGGCGATATCGGCTGCTTCGTTATAGGCGGGCATCACCACCGTCACCCTCGGCAGCCCGGCCTCGGCCAGCGGTGGCGGCGGGGCGCGCCGGTCACTGCCGCGCGTTATGATTTTCATCAGCGCCGGCCAGGCCACGTGATGCCAGCCGATCAGACCCATCGCGCCGAGCGACGCAGTGGTCATCATGGTATTCATCCGGCACATCTCCCACCGCGAGGGTCAGATAGGCGGCGGCCATCTGCTGCAGGCTGGCCATCCTTTCCACGAAGCGCCGTGATGTGGTCTGGCTCGCCGGCTGATCACCGCTCTGAACATAACAACGCAAGGCGTGTGCCAGCGACGCTGCGTCGTCGGGGGGAACCAGGCTGCCGCTATCCGGGTCGAGGGCCGCGCGCACGCCCCCCACGTCGCAGGCGCACACCGGTGTGCCGCAGGATTGCGCTTCCAGCATCGACAGCGGCAGCCCTTCGGCCCGCGACGGCAGGCAGAGCAGGTCGATCGCCCGATAGAAACCGGGCATGTCCTCGACCAGGCCAAGGAAGACCACGCGCTGCTGCACTCCCAAAGCCGTTGCCTGGGTCTGCAGTTTTTCCGCCTCTGCGCCGCTGCCGGCGATGGCAAGCAGCACCCCGGGCAGCTGGGCAAGGGCGGTGATGGCGATGTCCACGCCCTTCACCCGTTCCAGCCGGGCGGCGATGCCGATGATGAACCCGCTCTCCGGCAGGCTCAGGGCGCGCCGTGCCGTCCGCCGGTCCCCGGGCGCGAACCGCTCGGTATCGACGCCGTTCAGGATCACTCGCGGCAGCTTGCGGCCCAGCGCGGCGGCGACCGAAGCGGCCACATGCGGCGCGTCGGCTACCAATTTGGGACGGGTGACCCATAATGCGAAGGACACGACGCGGCGGCGTCTCGCATTCTGCAAATGCCAGGCGTCATGCTCGGTGTGAATCCGTCGCCTCACCCCGGCAGCCCGCGCCGCCGGCCCGGCATAGAGTAAGGGTCCGGCGTGATGGGTGTGCACGCAGACCGGCCGCAGGCGGCGGAACAGGGCAATCAGCCGGGGGATCAGCAGCGCATCGAGGCCGGGGCGCTTGCCCATGAAGTGCAGCCCGTCGCGCAGCGGCAGCAGCCGCGGCCACTGCGCGGCGGCCGCCGGGAAACTGCCTTCGAGGCTGACGACAAGAGTGGGATGGCGCGCGCGCTGCGCCCGCGCCAGTTCCAGCGCCATGACCTCTAGCCCGCCGGGACTCAGGTGCTGGACGACGTGAATGATCGGCCCGGCGGCGGAGGAGGAAATCGCATCGCGTGTCATGCCGAGGGTCCTGTGCACCTGTCTGCCGGCCGCGCGGGGCAAGCGTCAGGTCGGCCGGTGTCGTGCAACGTCGGACCGGCCTGGATGGCGCGGCGGATCGAGCGGCGCAATGCGGGCCAGCACCGGAACGCCGGTCAGCGCCTCCATCTGGCGGATGCGGCGCACCGACACATCCGACAGTTCCAGCAGCAGGGTCAGCCCGGCGCCGAGGGCGAGGCCGCCGACCAGGCCGGAAATGGCGAACAGCAGCGGCATCGGCTTGGTCGGCCGCGTCGGCAGCATCGGCCGGTCGATCACCTTGATACGCTCCGGCGCCTGATAGCGCGACAGCTCGCCGGTGACCTTGGCCATGTCGAAGCGCTTGCGCAGCGACTGCACCAGCTCCTGGGTCGCCTCCACCTCGCGCTCGCGCACCCGCAATTCGCGTTCGACCTCGCCGGTCGAGGCCAGCCGCTGCGACAGCTCCTCCACCGAGCGGCGCAGCGCCGTGGTTTCGCTGCGCAGCTGTTCCACCCTGGTGCGCGCCGCCTCCAGAATGGTGAGCTGCGAGACCAGCAGCGGCTGCGGACCTGCCTCGGTATCCTTGCGCGTGGCGGCGCCGAGGTTCCACATCCGCTCCACATCCACCGGCGCCGCGCTCGCCCCGGCCGCGAGCAGGGTGGCGCGTTCCTGCTCCAGCCGGTCGAGCCGGTTCTGCGCCGCCTGCACCTTGGAATGGCTGTCGGTGTAGCGGCTGCGCAGGGCGGCGAGTTCGCTGCGCACGGTAACGATGTCCTGCTCCAGCCGCCCGATCACCGGATCGGTCTGGGCGAGGCGGGCGCGAATGGCGTTGAACTCGCTGACCGCGCCGGACAGGCTCGTCTCGCGCTCGGACAGCGCATCGCGCAGCTGGTTCAGCCGCTGCACATTGCCGGCCCGCAAGTCCGGCAGCGCCTCGGCGTTCTCGCTGCGGGTACTGCGACAGCGCCGCCTCGGCGGCCTGAAGCTTGCGGTTCCCATCCTCCAGTTCGTGATCGAGGAACGCGACCGAGCCGCGCATGGAGGAATCCTCCGGTGCGGAGACGCGTTCCATGAACCGTTCGCCGATGCTTTTCAGTACCCGGTCCATGCCCGCCGGGCTGCGAGCGCGATAGCGCAGCTCCACCAGCTCCTGGCCGATGAGCTGGGCGGACACCGCGCCGGACAGGTCGGCAACCACGCTGTCAACCACCGAGTCCGGGGCGCCCGGCTTGATCATTCCCATGTCTTCGGCAACGCCCTGCAGCACGTAGCGGCTGGTCAACAGGGCGGTCAACGACGCCATGCGGTCCTTCAGGTTGGTCTTGACGCTGAGATCCTCGAGAAACGGATTGAGCTTGCCCGGCTCCTGGATGAGCACCGTCATTTTGGTCTCGTAGCTGAGCGGGGCGAATTTCCCGACCACGAACCCCACCACCGGCAGCAACAGCAGCGGCACCAGGATGAGGTAGCGGCGCCGCCACGCGGCCGCCAGCAGGTTGTGCAGAATCTCGATCACCGGCACCGCCTGCGGCGCTTTCGGCGCCGCCATGGCCGGCGCCTGGGACATCGACATGTGGTTCACGAGGAGCGGTCTCCGCGGCCGCCGGACAGCACCACGATGCCCGCCGGGGCAGCGGGATCGAACCGCAGGTCAACGTCCGGCACCACGGTTTCCAGCTCGCGCGCCACCGCGGTGGCGCGGCGCTGGCCAAGCAGCTTCACGCCGGGGTTATCGAAACTGTCCTGCCGGCTCACTACGGTCACGCGCAGCCCCTGTTCGCGCGCCTGGGCGGCGAACCGGCGGATCACCTCCCGCTGCTCGGCGTCCGGCTGGATCGCATCGCCGGCGTAGCGCAGCGCCACCTGGCTGGTCCCGCCCGCCGCCTCTCCCGCCGGCGCGGCGCCGCTGCCGCGCGCCTGATCCAGCAGCGCATCGACGGTGATCGGACCGCCGGAGCCGCCGGCGTCGACGCCAAGCCGCCGCTGGGCCTGCAGGAACGCCCGGTCCTGCGGCGGGATATAGCTCAGCGGATCGTTGCCGCAGCCGGTGACCAGAGCCGACGCCACAACGACCAAGAGCACCGGCATCGGCGCGCACAGCCCTGGCGAGCGTGGCATGGTGACCTGCATCGGATCCGGTGCCTCGAAACGCATCAAAGGAGCGCTTTAATGGAGTGTAAACACGTCCCGTGCCAAGTTCATCCGTTCCCTTGCGAACGTGATGATTTCAGTCCGCCGGGTGGTCGCCAGATCGTGGTCAGCGGCGGCCCGACCCGCCGGATGCGGCCAGGTTGTCGATCAGCGCCGCCGCCTGCGCAGCGCGCGCCGCCCAGCTTTCCGCGGCCACCGCCGCCCGCCGGCCGGCGACATCGGCGGCGGACGACGCAACGCTTGCCTCCAGCGCGGCGGCGAAATCCGCCGCGTTGGCGGCGATGGCGACATGCCCGGCATAGGGGAGCAGCGCCGGAAACGGCGTGGCGACAATCGGCCGGCCGGCGGCGAGATACTCGCGCAGCTTGAGCGGATTGCAGGCACGGATCTGCGCGTTGTCCACGAAGGGAATCACCCCGGCGCTCCAGTGCTGCGCATACCCCGGCAGCGCCGCATGCGGTCGCGGTCCGAGCAGGACCACATTGGGCAGGGAAGCGATCGCCGAGATGTCGGCGGCGACGGGACCGATGAACACGAAACGCCAGTCCGCCAGGCGGCCCGCGACCTCGGCGATCAGCCGGTAATCGAGCCAGGGCGCAAGGGTGCCATAGAACCCGGCGACGCGGCCGGCAGGCAGGTCCGGCGCCCGCGACGCGGCGGCGGTGAAGCTGCCGGTGTCCACCCCATGCGGGAGCAGATGCGTCTTGAAGGGGGGAAATTTCGCCGCCAGCGCCGGGCTCGCGGCCAGCACCAGGTCGGCGCGCGCGACCAGTTCCACCTCCATGGCGCGGCAGCGCGCGTGGTCCACCCCGGCCAGGGCGCCGAAATCATCGCAGCAATAATAGACCACTCCCGACTCGCCCAGCGCCCCCACAGCATCGACCGCGGACGGCAGGGAAATCCAAAGCACCGGATGGCGCAGCCCAGCGGCGCGCGCCGCGCCGCCCACGCTGCGGGCGAGCAGCGCCCGGTTCAGCGCCCGGGCCGCGGCCGCGCGCGCCATCGGCAGGATCAGCGGCTGCACGACCGGACCCGGGGCCGGCGGCGCCGTGGACGGGGCCGGCGGCGGACGATGCAACGCGGCGCCAAGCTTGCGTGCCGCCCGGCCAACATCGCCGAGGCTCAGGCGCGGCCGACGCAGGCCGATGGAGTTGACCCACACCATCCGGCGCTCGCCCGGCAAATGCGCAATCAGATGCTGGGTCGAGGATGGGTGGGCGCCCCAATCCTCGCCGAACACGATCAGGTCGGCGCTCATGCCTGGCTGTCCGGAGGCACGCTGTCCAGAGAGCGTATCACCCGCGCCGGCACCCCGCCGGCCAGCACCCGCGCCGGCAGGTCGCGGGTGACAACGCTGCCGGCGGCGACGACGCTTGCCTCGCCGATCCGCACGCCGGCCAGCACGGTCACCCCGGTGGCCAGCCATACGTCGCGCTCCAGCACGATGTCGCCAATTTGATCATCCGTGTCCGGCGCGCCGGCGGCGCGGGCGGCGGGGTCCATCGGGTGGCCGGGAAACCCTGCCAGCATGCAGCGCCCGGCCAGGCGGACATTGTCTCCGATGACGATGCGGGTGCCGACCGAAATCTGGCTCTGCCAGCCGATATCGACATTGTCGCCGATGTCCAGCAGCGGGTCGGGGGTGCTGGCGCTGCGGCCGATCAGGGTGGTGGCGCCGGACATGCGCACCCCCCGGCCGATGCGCAGCCGCAACGGGCCGAGCACCTGCGGCATGCCGCCGAACAGGCGCAGGCCGGGGGCGGAGGTCTCGAGGCGGCTGATGAACAGCGGCGTCCACCAGACCACCCGCATCGTTTCTGCGACAGCGTTTCGCAGCCCCAGATGCAGCCCATACAGGGTGCGATGCAACGGGCGGATCACCGGCACGCGCGCGCCGCGCAGCGCCTCGGCCAGGGCGTAGGCCGCCCGGGCAGCGGGAGTCCGCCGCCCCTTCACCCAACGCTTCAATACGATTGCCGACATGATGCCCCTCCGTCCGGCGACTGGCGCTGTCGTTACTCGACCGTCACCGACTTGGCCAGGTTGCGCGGGCGATCGACATTGTGCCCCAGCGCCAGCGCGGTATGCAGCGCGATCAACTGCATCGCCACCGCGGCGGAAAACACCGCCGCCAGCCCATGGCCGGGCAGCGCCACCACGTCGTCGGCGGCGTGATCGAACAGGCTCGCGGCCCCCTGCTCGACCAGGGCGATCACATGGCCGCCGCGAGCGCGCACCTCCTCGGCGTTGGCGATCGTCTTGCCCACCAGCGCATCGTCGGCGGCGACGACAATCACCGGCGAATGCTCGCGAATGACCGCCAGCGGGCCGTGCTTCAATTCACCCGCGGCATAGGCGGCGGCGCGGATATAGGAGAGTTCCTTCAGCTTGAGCGCCCCCTCGCCCGCCAGCGCACAGGCCCAGCCGCGGCCGATGAACAGCGCCTCGTTTTCGCGGGCGATGCGCGCGGCGATGGCGGCGAAGCGCGGCTCCGCCCCTTCCGCCAGGGCGCAGGCGGTCGGCGCCTCGGCCAGGCCCCGCTCGGCGGCGATCGCGGTGGCGACATCCAGCGTGCCGCGGGCGCGGCCGATCGCCAGCCCCAGGCGCACCAGCGCGAACACCTGGGCGGTGAAGGTTTTTGTCGCGGCGACGCTCTGTTCGCGTCCCGCACTGGTGGGCCATAGCAGGTCGGCGCCGCGCGCCATTTGCGAGTGCGCGACGTTCACCACGGCGACCACCGGGAATTTTCGGGCGCGCATCATCTCCATCACCGCCAGCGTATCGGCCGTTTCGCCGGACTGGGAGATCAGCACCGCCACCGTACGGGCGGACAGCGGCGCCTCGCGGTAGCGGAACTCGCTGGCGACCTCGATGTCGCAGGGAATGCCTGCGAGTTTTTCGATCCAGCTGCGCGCCGTCTGGGCCGCATACAGCGAGGAGCCGCAGCCCACCAGCACCAGCCGGTCGGCGGCAGCGATGGCGGCGGGCACGCAGCGGTCGCGCAGGTCGGCATCGGTGCTGATCAGGGCGGCACGCTGCTCGGCGATTTCGCGCCGCGCGTGGGTGGAGAACTTTGGCGACACGGCTTGGATTTCGCTATCGGTGGCATCCTTCAGCGCGATCCAGGCACGCTCGGTCTGGTTGCCGGCCTGGTCGATGATGCGCACGCCCTGATGGGTCAGCTCGGCGAGGTCGCCATCCTCCAGCGCGGCATAGTCGGTCACGAACCCGGCCAGCGCGGCGGGGTCGGAAGCAACCGCGGCGGCCCCCTCGGCGCGGGCGACCACCACCGGACTGCCCTGGCGGGCCACCAGAACCCGGCCCGGCGCGTCCTCGATCATGACCGCAACGGCATAGGCGCCGTGCAGCCGGCCACAGGCCTGGCGGACGGCCTCGGCCGGGGCGGCGCCGGCAGCGCGGGCCATGGCGATCAGGTGGGGGATGACCTCGGAATCGGTGTCGCTGGCGAACACATGGCCGGCGCCGATCAATTCCGCGCGAAGATCCTGGTGGTTCTCGATGATGCCGTTGTGCACCACCGCCACGCCGCCGAACACATGCGGGTGAGCATTGCGCACCTCGGCGCGGCCATGGGTGGCCCAGCGGGTATGGGCAATGCCGGCATGGCCGGACAGTTCGACCTCGGCGTCGGCGGCGTCGAGCATGTCGCTGAGCGTCATGCCCTGGCCGGCCACCTTGCGAACCGCGAAACCCGGCCCGCCGACCGCGAGGCCAACCAAATCGTAGCCGCGGTATTCGAGCCGGCCGATCGCCTTGACGAGATCCTTCGCCACCGCATGACCGTTCACCAATCCAACAATTCCGCACATGGGCTTCATCTCCTGCCGCGTGGGTTAAAGGCGTTGTGTTGACGCCTTAACAGCAGGAAGCATGCCAGGCAGATGCGCCGTTTTCGGCGGCGTGGCCGTTGCATTCCGCGACGGCGGAGGTGCGTTTTGGGATGATCGTCGCAAGCGGCGACGGAAGGAAGGGGGCCAGGGCAGAACCCTGGCCTTGCATCAAAACGGCCGGCGCGGCACCGCCGCGCCGGCCGTCAGTTTCAGGCTATTTGTAGTAACCAACCCCGCAGACGAGATCGGCAACCTTGGTCACATACGATGCCTTCGGCACCGGAGTCGTGGTGCCGGGACGCGGGAACTGGTAGTCCACCTCGGCAACCTTGCCCTCCTGCGCGACGCTAATAATCTCTGCCCCGAACGCCCTGCCGGAGGCGTCCTTGAGTGCCCGGGCATCCTTGCCCACCAGCGAGGGGTGGGCGACGAAAATGCCGTCGGCGCCGATGCAGAAAACGTAGAGGTCACGGTCCCGGAACCCGTTCTCCCCTTTGTTGAACTGACTGACTGCCGTCGCCTTGTCCGCCTTCACCGCGGCGGTGGCGCGATCAAGCATCGCCCGCGCCTCGGCGGGGGTGCCGTCGGCCGCGTACAGCGCCGTGACCGACATGAACAGCAGCGAAAAGCAAACGGCCGAAGCCGCGATCAGAACGTCGCATTGGTATCCTCCCGAAACCTGTTGCCGCCTGTCGTCGCGCTCACTGCTTGATGCGACGACACGCCGGCAGGTTTAACGCCGTGTGCCCTGCCGGTAAACCGGCGATCGCGCCGTCGCGCCATGGCCGGCCCGAACGCCGCCAAAACCTTATCCGCGATCGTGGTCAGGCGTCATGGTCCTGTCATTCGAACCGGCCAAACTGACGGCAATGTGAGACCACCACCGGCTCGGTGCGGCATAGACTAGGCGCGGTGGGAGAGAATGGGCGAGCAGAGCGGCCCTGTTGCGTCAATGGGCCTGTTCGGATTGCCAGCGCTGGAACTGGTCAAACAATTCCTGCTTCTGCCGCTCGGTCATTGGTGCACCGCCCACCACCGACTGGCGGGCGTCTAGGAAGCGCGAGAACAATGCTTTGATGTTTCCCGGGTTCTGCCGGGCGACGGCGCCGCTCCGGTCCAGCCATTGCTGTGCCGCCGGAAACCGCTTCCAGCCACGCAGCTCGGCCGCCAGGTTCACGTCGCGCCACATCGGATGATGTCCCGGCTCCAGCAGCAACTTGAACTGGGTAAAGAATATCTCGACGAACGCGCGGACATTGCGATACCGTTCTGAATCCGGAGCCAGATTGCCCACGGCCAGCAAGGTGCCAACCGCAACGGTATCGACCGGCTGATCGTTCGGGATCAGCGCCGGATAGTCGGCGCCGGTGAGCGAGGTTGGCACGTAGGTATCGATAATGGACGGACTAAGCGGGATGGCGATGAAATGCAGCCCCTCGTCTTGCCGCAGCCCCTGGAAAATGGGGGCCGGCTTGCCGGCCACGAACGCCATCGCCGCGATTTCGCCTTTGCGGAGCTTCTCAAGCGCCCGCTCCTGGCTGTCATAGCTTGGCTGGACCGGAATATTCAGCAATTCGAAGACGCGTGCGGCGGTGACGACCGTTGCGGCCCCGTGCACGTCGACATTGACTTTCTGATTGGCCAGATCGGCAATCTGCTTCACCTGCGGTCGCGCGAGCAGATGAAACTCCTCGTTGTTGAGCTTGGTGATATAGGTCAAGCTACCCGGCAGGGCGTGCTGCTCGCGGGCCGCGTCCAGCACATCGGCCTGCACGATGGCGATGTCGATCCCGCGCAGCAAAGAAAGATCCCAGAGGCTCTGCATGGCGCTGCGACCAACAACCGGCAGCAGCCGGCGGGTGGCGCCATCGTTGATGATGCTGGCCAGGTCTTCGGCGATGCGGATCGAGCTGCCGGCGGAACCGCCGGTTTCAATTTCGATCACCCCTTTGTTATTGGGCGCATCCACCCGCAGGTCAGGGGCGGCAGTCGCGGTCGAAACGCCGGTTAACCACACCAAGACGGTGCCCCAAGCGATCCAATACCCGAAGCGCCGGGAAACAATCGTGTTCGTGCATGTGGCCATTTTTCTGTCTATCCCCGCACAGCGACAGTACATGAGTACCATTACATGCGGGAAGATATCAGGCAAGGCAGGGCCAACTGCCGCACCACGATTGTGAGCGATGGTTGCAAAACCAACGAAGAAACGGCAAGACTTGCGTGCCGGAAATAACTGACAACGCGCCGGTTTTCCGCCATTTCCCCAGCGTTCAGCACAACCTATGCTTGCGTCACGGGATCGCTAAGGACATGAATTTGTTCCAGGGGGCATAGGCCCTTGGTGCATCCAGGGCGAAGCCGTCGTGTGGAGGTGCGCTCGGCGGGGCGAAGGATTCGCGGCAACGCCCCGGGTGGACCCTCTCGTTAACCGCCGGGCGCCCCCTTCGGGGCCGGGGTCTTCATCATCGTCCCGGTCATCGGAATGAAATACACGCCCACATCGCGGCGGGAGTGGATCTTGCCCTCCCCATCCTTGGTGTAGACGTACAAAATCTGACCCTTCTTGAACGGCTGGCCGATCGGAATGATCATCCGGCCACCCGGCTTCATCTGCTTGAACAGGTCGGGCGGCGCATATTGCGCGGCACAGGTGACGATGATGATATCAAACCCGCCCTCGACCTCGGGCCAGCCGAAATACCCGTCGCCGACTTTGGTATGCACGTTGTCGTAGCCGAGCGGGGCAAAGATCTTGCCCACCGCATGGCCCAGCGGCTCGATGATTTCGATCGAATAGGCCTGCTTGACGATCCGGCTGAGCAGCGAACTTTGAAACCCGCTGCCGGTGCCGATCTCCAGCGTGA
The DNA here is from genome assembly GCA_963804495.1 of uncultured Alphaproteobacteria bacterium. Lineage (GTDB taxonomy): Bacteria > Pseudomonadota > Alphaproteobacteria > Acetobacterales > Acetobacteraceae > Rhodovastum. The sequence continues at coordinate 468,156 of CAWDQN010000003.1, forward strand.
TGTCGCCTTCCTTCGGCTTGGCGATCTGGGTCATGTAGGCCTGCCCCAGATAATCCGACAGGGCGGAGCCGAAACCGAGCGCCCAGGGCTTCGGCTCGGCTTCATAGGCCTCGCCCGGCGTGGCGAAATGGCCGTCGTACATGTAGTGAAAATATTCCCGCGGCACCGCCTCGAAGGCGGCCAAAACCGCCGGGTCGGCGCTGCCCAGGCGCTCCTTCAGGTAGGATTCGATGCGCTTCATGGCCGCCGGCTTGCGGGCCTGAATCGCCTGGAACTGGGCGTCGGTCATACTGACGGGCCGGCCGGATTTCGCCATCGCCTCCTCATAGGCATGCCGCGTCCAGCCACTCGCGGGCGCGCCAGACGTGGGCGCGCCAGACGTGGGAGCCCCAATGGGAGCGCCGCTCGCGGCGGCGGCCGGCCCTGCCAGCAGGGCGGCGGCGCCGCCGGCAACAAAGCCACGGCGGTTCAGGCTGATCTCGTGTCCGGCCACTGCAAGGTCTTCCGCGTCGGGGGGAATGAAATGATGGCCCCCACATACAACACCAGGGCCAGCAACAGAACCCTGTCATAGCCGGACTTAATCGCAATCAGGTTGGCGAGTGGCGTCGCCACCACGCTGAAGGCGCCGTTCAGACCCCAGGCCCAGGGCAGGAACCCGGCATGGCCCATGCGCGACAGCCCGAGCGGAAACGGCAGGCCGAGGGCGACCGAGGCCGGCGCCAGCAGGACCAGCACGATCGCCGCCCGGGCCGCGAACGGCAGATTGAGCGTGGCAAGAAGAAATGGCTGCAGCCCCGCCAGCAACACCGCGCACCAGACAACCACCACCAGCCCCGCCAGCACCGCGCCGCGCCGCTCGCGCCCCTCGAACCGCCCGGCCAGCATGCTGCCCAGGCCGGAAAACACCAGCATGCCGGTCAGCACCAGGGCAAATCCGGTGGTGCGGTCATTCAGGTAGAAGCTCGCCCGCTCGATCATGGCGATTTCGATGGAAAGGAAGCCGAGCCCCAGCGCGGCGAAATACGCCGCCGACCGCACCGCCCCCGGACCACCGGCGCGAAACCGCCGCCCCCCCAGCAGCGGCACCGCGAGCACCAGCGCCGCCACCACGACCGCCTGCGCCAGCACCGCCAGATTGACCAGCGGGCCGAGTTCGGCCTGCGGCAGCACCTCGATGCGTTTCAGGATAGTGCCGAGTTGGGTCAGCCGCAGCACGGCGTAAAACGACGGCCGGTCAAAGGTAATCGGCGACAGGTCGAACGCGGTGCCGGACTCGGTCCGCTGTCCCTGCAGAACCGGCAACGCTTCGTCGGCGATGGCGTCATGCGGCCCCTCGCCCGAGGTCACCTCGCCGGCCTCGAACGAAACCGACGGCAAGTCGTTGTAAATATTGGCGCGCGCGGGGGCAACGTCGATGCCGGGGAAAAAGCTGATGTCGAATGATCGTTCATCGCAGAATTGTTTGGCCAAAGCGATGCGCGCCGCGTCGAAACGCGTGTCGGACACCAGGATCCGCACATTCCAGGCCGAGCGGATGACCAGCACATGCGCCGGCGCATCGTCGATGCCGGCGATGCGCAACCCGGCGCGCACGGTGGCCAGCATGCGCACCGCATAGGCCGGGAACTCGCGGATGGAAACCGGGATGGACACCACGCCGCCCGGCGCCAGGGCGCGCAGATAGGACGCGATCGCCTCGGCGGCGAAGGCGCTGGCATTGGCCTCGGCCGCATCGAGAAAATCCGACGACAGGTCGATGATGTCCCAATTCCCGCCGTGCCTTGTCGCGGCGATCGGGCCGGCGCGGGAAATCCGCACCCGCTCAGCCGGCGCAGCGGGCGGCGAAGGGCCAAACCCGTCGCGCAGCGCGCCCAGCAGCACCGGCTCGGGCTCAAGAGCCAACACCTCGGCGGCGCCGAGAGCGCTCGCCTCGGCGATGCGGAACCCGCCGGAGGCGCCGACCAGCAGCACACGTCCATGCGGATGCAGCTCATAGGGCAGCGCCCCCAGGGTCGCGGCGGCATAGGCGGCCTGCGCCTGGTCTTTCGGCAGCGAGGCCACCCGGTTGCCGTCGCGATACAGGCCAAAACTCTGCGGCGGTCCTGGCAGCCCCAGCATGCCGGCATTATTGGAAAGGTCGGTGTCAACCCGCTCGGTGAAGTCATCGAGCAGCGTGTAAAGCCCGCGCGGCGAGGGAAGCTGCGCCACCGCACGGCTTTCGGGTACGTGCGACGGCGCGTAGATCGCCTTGAAGTCGTTGATTTCCGCCCGATTGTCGAGCAGCAGCAGCGCCTCTGCGCCGGTCAGCGCCAGCAGCGCCAGCGCCAGCGCCACCCCCCGCCGGACCGGCGCGAAACCGGCGGCAATCGCAAACGGCACCAGCAGGCAGGGCACCAGGAAAAACGGATGCACCACCCACATCAATGCGAGCACGGCCAGCGCCCCTGCCCCCGCACCGGTCAGGTCAAACCCGTAGACGCGGCCGATATCCTCGTCGTTCAGCACAAAACACAGGCTGATGTACAGGCCGGAGAGGAAAAAGAACGGCAGCAGCGCCACATAATACCCGGCGATGTTCCACAACTGCACATCGAAGGTCGCCGGGTTCTGCAGTTGCAGCGGATTGAACGGGTTGACGGTGACCAGGTGATAGCCCGCCGTGGCGGCGACAATGAGCGCCACCGGCAGCGCCGACAGCAAAGCCCGTCCCTGATGGGCAAACGCATCGCGCGCCAGCGCCATCGCCACGCCGCTGAAGGCGAAGCCGGCGAGTACGATGGAAATCACCCAGTAGCCGTATTCCGACCATTTCGCGACGGCGAAATACCGCGTCAGCGCGATCTCAAACCCGACCGTCGCCAGCGACACCAGGAATAACGGCGCCAGCGTGGTGAGAGACGCCCGCCGCCTCACGGCCAGACGCGGCGATGGATGAAGGATTCCACCACCCAGTCGAAGCGGCCCGGATCGTCGACGAACAGCGCGTGCCCAACCCCGTCCATGATCACCGTCTCGGCATTCGGGTGATGGGCGGCGAGGTTGGCGGCCTGACCCGCCCATTTCGGCCGCACCACATACAGCACCGGCCGGGCGGTGGAATACACCGCCTCTTTCCAGAAGGTCCGCGGCACCGGATAGGCGCGCAGCGCCGAGGCGGCGGCGGGCGGCGTGTGCAGGCAGGCCTCGGCCAGCCGGTCGAGCCAGAACGCCGGCTGCGGACGCAGGAACAGGCCGGCGACGAAACGGCGCATCTCCTCCGCGCGCGATAGTCTCGGTCCGGGACGAAGCGGGCGGGCGGCATGGCTGGGCTCGCCCGAAGCGGAGGGCGGCGGGTCCTCGCCCACCGAATTGTCGATCAGCACCAGCCCGGCGAGGCGATGGTCGCCGTAGCTATGCACATAGGCCAGGCTGTCCAGCACGCCGAGCGACCAGCCCATCAGCAGCACCGGGTCCGAGCCGAGCTGGTCGAGCAGTTCGCCGATGTCCTGGCCGCGCCGCCAGGGGTCGTGGCCGGTGGCGGCGACCTCGCTGTCGCCCTGCGAGCGGGGATCGAAGGCCACCACCCGGAATTGCTGCGAGAACGTGCGGATCTGCGCCTCGAAGATCCAGGCCGGCATGGTCCAGCCCGGCACCATGACGATGGTGCGGCCGTGGCCGTACTCCGCATAGTGCAGGCGGACCCCATCGCTGGTCAGGAAAAACCGGTCAGCCGCCTGCGTTGTCCCCGCCAGCAGCAGCAGGAAAAAGCCAACACTCGCGATTGCACCGGCGCGCCGCATACGATCAACTGCGCCGCCAGCAACACCGGTGTCAACAGAACGATGGATGACGAGCCACCATCCCCGCGCAATGCCTTGATTGCCTTGCTTGTTGTCCTGGCGATCGTTGCGGGTGGGTTTTGGGTTTCCCGGGTGTTGCACAACTCGGGGCGCATCGAGGACTGCCTCATGCGGGGCGGGCGCGATTGCGGGCCGGTGCAGGGTTAGGAGAACGGCACGTGAAGGAAGCAAGGCCAGGGCTCTGCCCTGGACCCGCCAAGGGCCGAGAGGCCCTTGGAACCCGGGAATGTTTGGATTGGCGTCCTGGGGCCTCTCGGCCCTTGGCGGGGTCCAGGGGCAGAGCCCCTGGCCTTGCTATTTTTGCCATTCCAACAGCCATCCTGCTCGCCGGCTGCACCGCCTCCCACGTCACCCCCGGCGCCCCGGCCGTCGAGCGTCAGGTCCACGTGCCGGAGTTCGCCAGCAAGCCCTATGCGCCGTTCGGCCGTGCCGACGTGGTGGCGATCGCGCTGCGCGAATGGCGCCTGTTCGGCCAGCCCATCGACGACGATCCGCCCGACACCCGTCCCCCGCCGCCGCCGGAGCTGAAACCCGAGCGTATGGCCGGACTCTGGCAGCGGGTGGGCGAGTACCTGGTGGACCGGCCAGGACCCCGACCGCCCGGAGGACAGTTGGACCGGCAAGCACGACGAGTACGGCACCGAGTTTCCGGCCAGTCAGGATGCCAACTACGCCTGGTCGGCGGCCTTCATTTCCTATGTCATGCGCATCGCCGGCGCCGGCTCCCGGTTCCCGTATGCGGCGTCGCATTCCGTCTACATCAACATCGCCCGGCAGATGTCGCTCGGCCAGACCCGGGGGTGGGCGGTCGAGGCCGAGCGGACCGATGCCTATGCGCCGCAGCCGGGCGATTTGATCTGTGCCGGCCGCGCCGGTGCCCAGCGGCTGCGCTTCGAAGATTTGCCCACAAGGAGCGGCTTTCCCGCGCATTGCGCCATCGTGGTGGCGACCGGCCGGAACCTCAGCGTGATCGGCGGCAATGTGGATGATGCGGTGACGCTCACCCACGTCCCCACCACGCCGGACGGGCGCCTGTCGGTGGTGGGCGGGCCGCCGGTGGATACCCGCTACCCTTGGTTCGTCGTGTTGCGGGTCGGCTACGATTACTGAGGGCCGCCCGGCAACTGCTCATCGGTGATGATCAGCACGCGCAAATCCTGCGCCGGCACGTAGTCGCGCACGGTCGCCTCGAACCGCATCGGCGCGGTGGCGCGCAACGGCAGGTCGGTGCAAAGCGACATCAGCCGGGTGTTGCCCCGGTCCCCTTGCGCGTCGGTCGCGTGGGTCACGCGGCCCCCCTGCAGCACAAGATGGAAGCTGCCGATCGGGCCGCGCCAGTTGCGCGCGGTCTGCAGGATGTAGCCGAGAACATGCGCATTGAAAAAAGTGTCATTGTGCCTGCCGGCCGCCTCGCGCGCCTGCAGCTTCTGCTTGTACAGGGTCCGTAGTGCCCGGTCGGTCGGCGCGTCGATGCAGTATGCGCGCGTCAGGTCTTCATCCAGGCTGCCGCTCCAGCGGCCCCGTTCCGGATCGGCCACCCCATCATGACCGGGGCGCAGCGCGCCAAACAGCTGAAAACCCAGGATCGGCCGATAACTGTGCTCCACCACGGTCACGCCGGGCGGGAAGGTCTGCATCCAATGGAATGTGATCCGCGTGGTCCACAGCGTCCCGTAGCCGTTCTCGTCCTGTTCGATCAAACCCTGGTCATGCAGTTTCCGCCGCGCCGCCGCGTCCAGGTCCCAGCCACCGTTCGGCCCGGTCCGTTGGGCGGCCTCCGACGGCAACTCGAAGACACGCGGCCGCAGCAGCAGCGACAGGCCGCCGATGTCGCGCACGGCGTCGGTCACGTCCCGCCCATCCGCCAAGCTGGCGCGGATTTCCGCCTCGGGCATGCGTTGCTGGCCGTTCACCCACAGGCGGAAGCCGATGAAGTTCGCATCCGTCAACGGTTTCACATCCACCCCGTGAGCGGTGCTGGTTTCCATGCCATCAGGCGTGTCCCGCGGCACCTCGGGCATCGGAAAGGCCACCCGCAGGGTCACCGGCTCGCCGGTGTCGTTGCGCATTTCGTAGCGGACGCGCACCTCGGACGGCGACAGAGTCAGGTCTTCCCGCTGCATCGCGATGCTGTCGGTCTTGGTCAGCACCAGCCCGCCGGCGCCCAGTTCGGACGCCGAATCGTTGGCGGCGGCAGGGCCGGCCAGGGCGAGGACGGTGGCCAGCGCCGCCGCGAAACGGCGCGTCTTCGGCACAATCATTTCTGCCGCCACGGCAGACCCTCGGCCTTCCAGCCGTTTGCCGACCCACGGTGACCATCGCGGTCGATTTGACCCTCGAAACCATCCGCGACGTTGTAGACATGCGCGAACCCGGCCGCCTGCGCCGCGCGCGCGGCCGCCAGGCTGCGCGCGCCGCTGCGGCAGATGAAATAGACATGGTGCGTCGGCTCCACCCCGGCGCGGCGGAGATGCTCGGTGAAGGTGCCGTTCACCTGCATGGACGGATAGACCTGCCAGGGGATCAGCAGCGCCTCCTGGCCAACCTGCGACAGATCGGGAACGCCGACAAAATTCCACTCGGCATCGGTGCGCACGTCAACAAGCCTGGCGTCGGGATTGCTTTGCAACGCTTCCCAGGTCTGCCGCGGGGAAATATTCTCGACCATGGTGCGATCTCCGCTGATGATGGCGGGCCATCGCATGTCACCGCCATGCGTTCAACCCCGGGGGAAGCAGACCGTAACCGCTATGGGACCCAAGCCGCACGTCACCGTCGCCCCGCCAGTGGCGGACGACCTCGCCCACGCAATCGGCAACACCCCGCTGATCCGCCTGCGCCGCGCCAGCGCCGCCACCGGCTGCACCATCCTGGGCAAGGCCGAGTTCATGAACCCCGGTGGCTCGGTGAAGGACCGCGCCGCCCTGGCCATCATCGCCGACGCCGCGCAGCGCGGCGTGCTCAAGCGCGGCGGCACGCTGGTGGAAGGCACCGCGGGCAATACCGGCATCGGTCTGACCCTGGTCGGCAACGCCTGCGGCTACCGCACCATCATCGTCATGCCCGAGACCCAGTCGCGCGAGAAAATCGACTTCCTGCGCATGATCGGGGCGGATTTGCGGCTGGTGCCGGCCAAGCCGTACCGGGACCCGGGCAACTATGTGCATATCTCGCGCCGGCTGGCCGAGGAAACCGGAGCGGTGTGGGCCAACCAGTTCGACAACTTGGCCAATCGGGAGGGACACCGGCTGACCACCGGCCCGGAAATCTGGCACCAGACCAACGGGCGGGTCGATGCGTTCACATGTTCGTGCGGCACCGGCGGCACGCTGGCCGGCGTGGCGCTGGCGCTGAAGCAGCGCAACCCCGCCATCCGCATCGTGCTCGCCGATCCGGAGGGCAGCGGCCTGTATGGCTGGGTCAAGGCGAACGACCTGAGCGTCGCCGGCAGCTCGATCACCGAGGGGATCGGCCAATCGCGCGTGCCGGAAAACCTCGACGGCGCGCCGATCGACGATGCCGAGCGCATCGGCGATCCGGAGGCACTGGAGCAGGTGTTTTCCCTGCTGATCGACGAGGGGCTTTCGGTCGGCGGGTCGTCGGGCATCAACGTGGCGGCAGCCATCCGGGTGGCCCGCCAGCTCGGCCCGGGACATACGGTGGTAACGGTGCTGTGCGACGGCGGCAGCCGCTACCAGAGCAAGCTGTTCAACCCCGCCTTCCTGCGCGAGAAGGGTCTGCCCGTGCCGGGCTGGCTGGACCGATGAGCGGCGCTTTCATCCGGCCCTCCCCCGCCCTGCTGCACCGGGCCGGGCACACATTGAAGCAATACGCCATCATCTTCGCCTATCTGTATGTGTGCTTCGGCGCGATCGTGCTGCTCAAGTCCGCGGTGCTGCGCGACGTGGGGATCACCTTCACCCCCTGGGGATTTGCCGCCGTCAAGGCATTCATCCTGGGCAAGTTCATGCTGATCGGTCACGACATCCGCCTGGGACAGCGCTTCACCGGCAGGCCACTCATCTACCCGACCCTCTATCGATCGTTCGTGTTCCTGGTGTTCCTGTTTGTGTTGCTGACCATCGAGGAAGCGGTTGCCGGCGCGCTGCGCGGACACAGCATTGCCCAGTCGCTCGCCGAGGTGGCGGGCAACAAATTCTTTGAAATACTGGCTTCGACGCTGATCATGTTCCTGGCGCTGCTGCCGTATTTCGGTATCCGTCAGCTTGCCGACGCGCTTGGGCCGGGGGTTCTGGCGCGGTTGTTCTTTGTTGATGGGAAATTGGGGGACGAAAGTAAGTAAGGCCAGGGCTCTGCCCTGGACCCGCCCCGGCGCGCGGCGCGCCTTCGCGCGACGGGGCCGTGGCCCCCTTGACCCCATTCCTTAATCACTCCCCCGATAACTCGCGCCTTCGGCGGTCGAGTTCCTCGGAATACCTCCGCAGCGCATGCTGTTCCGTCAGCAGCCCGATCACCCGCCTGGTCTCCGGCCCGTCCACCACCGCCAGCGCGTCCGATTCCGCCTGTTCGAACATCGCCACCGCGTTCTTGATGGTCATCGGCGCCAACAACACATCTCCCTGGTGGTGCAACAGCGCGGCCACGGTTTCCGCCATGCAATCGACGGCGTGCGCATCGGCGAGCAGCACGATGCCGGCATAGCGGCCGGCTTCGTCCACCACCACCACCCGGGCGGTGGCGCCGAGCGGGAAGTCGCGGCGAAAGGCAACCAGCGGCGTGTCGGCGCGCACAGTGCGCACGTCCCGCCGCATCATCCGCCCGACCGTCAGGCTGCGCATCCAGCCGACATCGACGGCACTGCGGATGGCCTCGCCGCGCAGATGAAAACGCCAGGTGGCGAAGGAATAGCCGAAGGTGCGCCGGACAGTCAGCGCGGAGACCACCGAGGCCGCCACCACCGCCACCGTCATCGGCAGGCTGCCCGTGCTCTCCAGCGCCAGGAATGCCATGGTGAGCGGGCCGCCGACCACCGCCACCGCCAGCGCGCTCATGCCGACGATGGCGAACACCACAGCGGGAATGGCGGTGGTGACGGTCACCATCGCAAGGCAGGCGGCAAACAGCTTGCCCAGCAGGGCGCCGAGGAACAGTGAGGCGAAAAACAGCCCGCCACGAAACCCCGAACCGATCGACACCGCCGAGGCGACGGATTTCAGCACCAGCAGCACCGCGATCAACGACAGCGAATACGGCGCGTCCAGCCCCACCTGCAGCGCCGCATGGCCGGAGGACAGCACCTGCGGGGTGATCAGGGCCAGCAGTCCGACGATCAGCCCGCCAATGGCCGGTCGCGCCCAGGCTGGGACGCCGCTGCGGCGGAAGGCGTCCTCGGTAAGTGTAACGCCGCGCATGATCGCGATGCCCACGAGAGCACAGACCATTCCGAGGGCAAGGATCGGCAGATAGGTGGCCGGCTCGATCGCCGTCGGGACATGCACATCGAAACCATATTCGTCGGGGATCAGCAGGCGCACCACCGACACGCCGCAGATCGCCGCCACCACGACCGGCGCGAGGGTGGCCAGCGAATAGGTGCCGATGATGAGTTCAAAGGCATAGAAGGCGCCGGTGAGCGGGGCGTTGAATGCCGCGGCAATCGCCGCGGCGGCGCCGCACCCCACCAACAGCCGCAGATCGCTTCGTCGCACCCGGAACGCCTGCCCCACCCTTGAGGCCAGGGCGGAGCCGATCTGGGCATACCCCGCCTCCAGCCCGACCGAGGCGCCGCAGCCGTTCGACAGCATCGTCTGGCCGACCAGGATCAGGCTGTCGCGCATCGACATCCGGCCGCCGAACAGCGCGTTCGCCTCAATCGGATCGACCGGACGCCGCGGCCACCAACGACTGATCGCCAGCGCGCAGAGCCCCATCAGCAGCCCGCCGGCGGCGGGCATGAGGATCGCCCGCCATGCCACCAAATCCACCTGGCCGGAAAGCCGCTCAGACGGGCCCAGGTCGAACAGCACGCGGTGCATGGCCTGGGTGACGGCGGACATGGCGATGACGCACAGCCCGCCCAACAGCCCGAGCACGGCGGCCAGCACCACCAGCCAGATCTCGTCGGCGCGCACCAGGGCACGCAGCGTTTGCGGAACATGCAGCACCCAGTCGCCGATCCGGCGCTGGTGCCGGCCGAAGGTGGCGGTGCCGATATGTCGCCAGGAGCGCGGGCGCGCGATTTCCGCTCCCGCATCACGGAAGCGGTCCAGAAGGCTCGTCCCCCGAAAACCCGCCATTCCTATCCGCTCGCTGTTGCCGCCGACGTTGCGGTGGCCTTGGGGCGGTGCCATCCGGCCCGAGGCGTTGAGCGCGCATTGATGGGCCGGATGGACCTCTCAGATCAACGTGTTCGAGTGGCGATCTGCTGCGCAAAGGCGTGACGTTACAGTGTCATCACACCAAAACGCGCGGCGGCGACGGGGTCCAGGGGCGCATGGCCCCTGGTGGGGTGCGGGAGCAAACCGTCGTGCCGAAGGCGCGCTGCGCGCGGAGCGGGTCCGGGGCAGCGCCCCGGCAAGTCCATCAGTCCTCCAGCAGTTCCTCGAGCGCCTTGCCCGCCGCCGACTTCAGATCTTCGTGCGAGAGCACGCCATCGTGACCGGCGTCGGCCGCATGGAACAGTTTTTCGGCCAGTGCGATGAACTCCGCCTTGCTCAGATTGCCGCTGCCGTCCGGGTCGGCCGCCTTGAAATCGGCGTCCGAAACCCGCTTGCCCAGTTCCTTCCGGTCCAGCGACCCGCCGTGATCCTTGTCCAGCTTGTCGAAAATCGCCGCTGCGGCAGTCTTGACCTCGTCGAGGCTGAGAGTGCCGCTGTGATCCTTGTCCAATTCTTCGATCAGGTCGTCCGCCAGCGCGACCTGCGGCAGGATCAGAGCGGCGCCGACCGCCAGGGTCAGCAATTTGCGTCGATCAAACATGCAACATCTCCGTGTTCGCTTCGGCCACGTCCGTGTGGCCGGGCACGAGCCGCTATAGAGGTTTCCAGATGTAACGACCATCCCCACGCAGGCGCGATTTTGTGCTGGCGGTTCACCTCACCGGGGGCAGTGCCGCCGCGCGCAGCATGCGCCGCAGACCCGCCCATTGCTGCGCGACGTAGCTGCCGGTGGCCAGCGCCTCGTCGGCGGAGGGATCGCCGGTCCGCACATAGTCGGCGGAGAAATCGGCGGTGCGGAACAGCATGTCCCACCAGGGCAGGATCGCCCCGTAATTCACGCTTTGCCGTCCGGCCGCGGTGGTGCCGTGATGGGCACGATGGAACCGCGGCGAGACCAGCAGGCGCTCGCCCAGCCAGCCGAAGTTCAGCCGCACGTTGGCGTGACTCAGGCTTTCCAGCAGGCGGAGCAGCATCACCAGCAGCGGGAACTGCATCGGCGGAATGCCGATCAGCAGGGCGACGGCGGTGAACCAGGCGAAGGAGAGGACCTCATCGAGCAAATGGTTGCGGTCGTCCGACCAGAAGGTCATTTGCCGCTGGGCGTGATGCAGCGCGTGCAGCGAGTACCACCAGTCGAAGACATGGCTGAGCCGGTGGCGCCAGTAATCAGAGAAGTCAAGAATAACCACGTAAATGCAGAATGTGAGCACTTGCTGCCCGAGCAAGAACGGCAACAGCCGCTCCAGCGTCGGCGCCACCCAGCCCTGATCGGCGAGGAACCCGTTCAACGCGATCTGGATTTTGTAGAACAGCACGAAGGTGACCAGCGGCAGGATGCCGACGCGCGACATCAGCGTATACAGAATATCGACTGTCACCGCCCTGGCATCCGGCCAGCGCTCCACCGGGCGCCAGCGTTCCAGCGGCACGCAGAGGGCGTAGGTGAGAACAACCTGCGCTGCGCCATAAACGGCGAACAGCGCCCAGCCGAAGGAAATGTCTTCCCACTGCATCAGGCCGAGGGCGTAGAGCAGCGGCAGCAGCACCTGTTCCTGCAGCCAACCGGCCAGGACGTCGAACGGCCCAGTCATGCAAACGCGTCCATGTTAACGCGACCATGCTAGCGCGACGCCATCGAGGCCGGCGTGACGGCGCGCGGGTTGAGGAAGATGCCGTGCGGCGACCGGCCCACGTTGATTTCCTCGACGCGACCGCTGGCGGGATCGAGCACCGCCAGCTTGTTGGCGAAGCGCAGCGTGAACCACAGTTTTCCGTCCGGGGCGAAAGCGATGTCGTCCGGACCGCCGGGTAACCTGTAAGTCCGCACCAGGTTCAGCGTGACCGGGTCCAGCGCTGTCACGCTATTGGCATCGAGGCGGTTGTTCACATAGAGCAACGTGCCGTCCGGGCTGAGAAAAAGCTGATGGGCGCCGCGGCCGGTGTGGATATGGCGTTCGACGCGCCCGTCGGCCGGGTTCACCACGTCCACCTCGTCGCTGCCCATATTGGCCACCAGCACCCGTCCCTTCAGCCACAGCACCCCGGCCGGGGCTTTTCCGACCTCGGTCGTCCACAGCACCTCCATGCGGCGCAGGTCGATGGCAGCCAGCCTGTCGGTGCCCTGCAAGGAGACGAACACGGTGCTGCTGTCGGGCGCGTAGGCCAGGTGGCTGGGCATGGATTTCAGCGGAAACCGCTTCAGCAGGCGATAGGAACCGGCCTCGTAGACATCGACCTGGGCGCGGGCGAGGCCGTTCACCACCAGGAGTTTGCCGTCCGGGCTGAAGCCGAGCTGGTAGGGATCGGCGACCGGGATGCGGCGGCGAGTCTCGAAGCTGGAGGGGTCGAGCACGACGAGTTCATTGGCCCCGGAATCGGCCACCAGCAAGTCGTGGCCGTCCGGCGTCAGCGCCCAGTGGTGCGGCTCGCGCAGCACCGGGATGCGGCGCAGTTCGCGATGGCTGGCGAGGTCGATGACGCTGAGCGTCGCCTCGTTGGAGTTCATCACCAGCACCGCGCCGGACGCACGTGCCGGCGCAGGCAGGCCGCAAATCAGGGCGGCGAAGAGGAGAAAAAACAGCCACGGACGCGGCATACGGGGCCTCGTGTTGGGGGGCGGGGCTAAACGGATCAAGCGCCTCGACGGTGTTCTTCTAGCATGCTGTGCGGTGCCGGCGCCACAGCCCAGGCGCATGGTTTCAATCGGACGCACATGTGGCCATCACGTTTGCGATCCGGCACGCAGAAGTTGCACAGCACGCCGGTTTCCTCAATTGGCTTTGGCGGGTGCTTGTTGTTGTCACTCAAGCTTCTGCACGTTTCTGCGCCACTCCGGTAAGACCCTGACCGCACCGGCGGCAGGAATTGCGGAAACGCGAGCGAATTCGGCGCAAGCCCTGGCGCCACCGAGTGGCACGCGCGTTGCGTAGGGGGCCGAGGCAAAGGGGGCGGTTCGCAGACCGTGCCCCGGGGAAACCGCCCATGCATAACAACACGTGAGGGATGACCTGATGGTTTCTGTCAAAACCTGGCTCCGGGACGCGTGCCTCGGCGCCGCCGCCGTGGCCCTGATGCTGGGGCTCGCCCCCGGCGCCACGCCGTCCGCCCAGGCACAGGGCGCGGGACCGATCAAGATCGGCATCCTGCACTCGCTCTCCGGCACCATGGCCATCAGCGAGACGACGCTGAAAGACGTGATGCTGATGCTGATCGAGCAACAGAACAAGAAAGGCGGATTGCTCGGCCGCAAGCTGGAGGCGGTGGTGGTCGATCCGGCCTCCAACTGGCCGCTGTTCGCCGAGAAGGCTCGGCAGCTGATCACCGTGGACAAGGTTGCGGTGGTGTTCGGCTGCTGGACGTCGGTCAGCCGCAAGTCGGTGCTGCCGGTGTTCGAGGAACTGAATTCGCTGCTGTTCTACCCGGTGCAGTATGAAGGGGAAGAAAGCAGCAAAAACGTGATTTACACCGGAGCGGCGCCGAACCAGCAGGCGATTCCGGCGGTGGACTACCTGATGGCGAACGAGAAGGTGAAGCGCTGGGTGCTGGCCGGCACCGACTATGTCTATCCGCGCACGACCAACAAGATCCTCGAGGCCTACCTGAAGTCGAAGGGGGTGGCGGACGAGGACATCCTGATCAACTATACGCCGTTCGGCCATAGCGACTGGCAGAACATCGTCGCACAGATCAAGAAATTCGGCTCGGCCGGCAAGAAGACCGCGGTGGTGTCCACCATCAACGGCGACGCCAACGTGCCCTTCTACAAGGAACTGGCCAACCAGGGCATCAAGGCCACCGACATCCCGGTGGTGGCGTTCTCGGTCGGCGAGGAAGAACTGGCGGGCATCGACACCAAGCCGCTGCTCGGCCATCTGGCAGCATGGAACTATTTCGAGAGCGTCAACAACCCGGCCAACAAGCAGTTCATCGCCGACTGGCACGCCTTCACCAAGAACCCGAAGCGCACCACCAACGACCCGATGGAAGCGCACTACATCGGATTTAACCTGTGGGTGAAGGCGGTGCAGAAGGCCGGCACCACCGACCCGGCGAAGGTGATCGACGCGCTGATCGGCGTGGTCGTGCCGAACCTGACCGGCGGCTATGCGGCGCTGATGCCGAACCACCACATCACCAAGCCGGTGCTGATCGGCGAAGTGAAGGGCGACGGCCAGTTCAACGTGGTCTGGGAGACCCCCGGCACGGTGGTGGCCAATGAATGGTCGCCCTATCTGCCCGGCTCGAAGGATCTGATCGCCGACTGGCGGTCGCCGATGTCCTGCGGGAACTACAACGTCGTGCTCGGCAAGTGCGGCGGGGCCGCCCAGTAATCCGCCGGCACGACACGGGACGGGCGGCCGGTGGCCGCCCGTCTGTCTCTCCCGCAAAGGGCCCCTATGAAATTCCTCCGCTGCCTGCTCGTGCTGCTGGTGATATTTGCCGCCCTGCCGGCAGCCGCGCAGGACGATCCGTTCGCCGGCCTGGCATCCGGCAATTTCGACGATGTTTCGGCTTCCATCGCCGCCCTGGCGCTGTCGGGCAATCCGCAGGCGGCGGCGACGATCGGCGCGCTGCAGAACGACGCGCTGTATGCCGGCCCCGATGGCGCCATCCTCATTCGCACTGATGCCGGCTGGACGGATGCCCGCACCGGCGCCAAGGTCGCCAACGTCAACGAAGACGACCTGAACGCCGTGCGCGTGAACAACGCGGTGCGGCGGGCGATCGAGGCCGCCCTGGGCAGCCTCAACCTGTTCTCCGCCTCGGCGGAAGCGCGCGCGCACGCCGCCGAGGAGGTGTTCCGCTCACGCGACCCGGCCGCCCTGCCCGCGCTGGCGCGCGCCATCGCCAAGGAAACCGACCCCGGCGTTCGGATGGTGATGCTGCAGGCGCGCGCCGCCGCAAGGCTTGTCGACCCGGCGACGCCGGACGCCGACAGGATCGCGGATATCGCCGTGATCCGGGCGCGCGGCGACATCGAGGCGCGCAGCCTGCTGTCCTCGCTGCGCGATCAGTCGCCTGCGGTCGCCGCGGCGGCCGCCGCGGCGGTGGCGTCCGTCGAACGCGCCGAGCAGTTATGGGGCGTGGCGCAGAGCGTGTTCTATGGGCTGTCGCTCGGTTCGGTGCTGCTGCTGGCCGCGGCCGGGCTTGCCATCACCTTCGGGGTGATGGGCGTGATCAATATGGCGCATGGCGAAATGGTGATGCTGGGCGCCTACACCACCTTCGTGGTGCAGGAGACGATCACGGCCCACGCGCCCGGCCTGTCCGGCTGGAGCCTGCCGATCGCCGTGCCGCTGGCCTTCCTGGTGTCGGGCGCCGTCGGCATCGCCATCGAACGCGGGCTGATCCGGTTCCTTTATGGTCGGCCGCTGGAAACCCTGCTGGCGACCTGGGGGCTGAGCCTGGTGCTGCAACAGGCGGTGCGCAGCATTTTCGGCGCCTCCAACCGCGAGGTCGGGACGCCGTCCTGGATGAGCGGGGCGGCGCAATGGGGCGGGCTGACGATCACCTGGAACCGGCTGGTCATCATCATCTTCGCCGTGCTGGTGGTGGCGGCGCTGATGGCGGTGCTGCGCTACACGGCGCTCGGCCTGCGCATGCGGGCGGTGACGCAGAACCGGCGCATGGCCGCCGCCATGGGCATCCGCACGCCCTGGATCGATGCGCTGACCTTCGGACTGGGATCGGGAGTGGCCGGCATGGCGGGGGTGGCGCTCAGCCAGATCGACAATGTGAGTCCCAACCTGGGCCAGGGCTACATCATCGACAGTTTCATGGTGGTGGTGTTCGGCGGGGTCGGCAATCTGTGGGGCACCGTGGTCAGCGCGCTGACGCTCGGCATCGTCAACAAATTCCTGGAGCCGATCGCCGGCGCGGTGCTGGGCAAGATCCTCGTTCTGGTGCTGCTGATCCTGTTCATCCAGCGCAAGCCGCGCGGATTGTTCCCGCTGAAGGGCCGGGCGGTGGAAGCATGAACCGGTTTTCCGTTTTCTTCTGCGCCGTGGTCCTGATCGCCGGCGCGGTCACGCTGGCGACCCTCAACCTTAACACCGCGGCGGGATCGCCCTGGCACGTGCCGCCCTATGTGATGTCGCTGGTGGGCAAGTATCTTTGCTACGCCATCCTGGCACTGGCGGTGGATTTAGTCTGGGGGTTCGCCGGCATCCTGAGCCTGGGGCATGCGGCGTTCTTCGCCCTCGGCGGCTACGCCATGGGCATGTATCTGATGCGCCAGATCGCCGGGCGCGGCGTGTACGGCAATCCGGTGCTGCCGGATTTCATGGTGTTCCTGAACTATAAAGAGCTGCCGTGGTACTGGCACGGCTTCGATAACCCGATCTTCGCCAGTGTAATGGTGGTGGCGGTGCCGGGGCTGCTGGCGCTGGTGTTCGGCTGGCTGGCGTTTCGCAGCCGCGTCTCCGGCGTGTACCTATCCATCATCACGCAGGCGCTGACCTATGCGCTGCTGTTGGCGTTTTTTCGCAACGACATGGGGTTCGGCGGCAACAACGGGTTGACCGATTTCAAGGATATCCTGTCGTTCCCGCTGCAGGCGGACGCGACCCGCGCCGGGCTGCTGGTGGCCAGCGCGATCGTTCTGGCGGTGGCGCTGCTGGTGGCCTACGCCATCGTGACCAGCCGGTTCGGCAAAGTGCTGATCGCCGTGCGCGACGCCGAAAGCCGTACAAGGTTCCTGGGCTACCGGCCGGAGAACTATAAGCTGTTCGTCTGGGTGGTTTCCGCCATCATGGCCGGCATCGGCGGGGCGCTGTATGTGCCACAGGTCGGCATCATCAATCCGTCCGAGTTCTCGCCGGCCAACTCGATCGAGGCGGTGATCTGGGTGGCTGTGGGCGGGCGCGGCACGTTGGTGGGCGCGGTGCTCGGCGCGGTGCTGGTAAGCGGGGGCAAGACCTATCTCACCGGCGCGCTGCCGGAGATATGGCTGTTCGCCCTCGGCGCGCTGTTCATTCTGGTCACCCTGTTCCTGCCGGCCGGAATCATCGGCGCCTTCCGCCGGCGCGCGCGTGCTCCAGCCCCCCTGCCCTCGCCGGAGCCCGCGGAATGACGCGCCCGCACGAAAACACGCTGCTGTATCTCGACAACGTAACCGTCAGCTTCGACGGGTTCCGGGCGCTGAACGCGCTGTCGCTGGTGCTGGAGCGCGGCGAGATGCGCGCGGTGATCGGGCCCAACGGCGCCGGCAAGACGACGATGATGGACGTGATCACCGGCAAGACGAGGCCGGATGAGGGATCGGTGGTGTTCGGGCGCGACACCGACCTGACACGCCTGGACGAACCGGCCATCGCGGCGCTGGGCATCGGGCGGAAGTTTCAGAAGCCGACCGTGTTCGAGCCGCTGACCGTCTGGGACAATTTCCTGCTCGCCTTGGCGGGCGACCGGCGGCCGCAGTTCACCCTGTGGGCGCGCGAGACGGACGAGGAGCGCGACCGCATCGAGGCGTTGCTGGCCACCACCAGGCTGGGCGATCTGCGCGCGCGGCGCGCGGGCGACCTCAGCCACGGCCAGAAACAATGGCTGGAAATCGGCATGCTGCTGGCGCAGGACCCGCAGTTGTTGCTGGTGGACGAGCCGGTGGCCGGCATGACCGATGCCGAGACGGCACAAACCGCCGATCTGCTGCGCGAAATCAACCGCAGCCACAGCGTGGTGGTGGTGGAGCACGACATGGATTTCGTGCGTGCGCTCGGGGTGCGGGTGACGGTGCTGCACGAAGGGTCCGTTCTTTCCGAGGGGTCGATCGATCATGTCAGCGCCGACCCGAAGGTCGTTGAAGTGTATCTGGGGCGCTGAGTGATGCTGGAGGTGAAGGGCGTCGATCTTTTTTACGGGGCCGCGATTGCGCTGCGCGGGGTGTCGCTGACGGCGTCGGTTGGCGAGGTGACCTGCGTGCTCGGCCGCAACGGGGTGGGCAAGACCTCGCTGTTGCGCGCGATCACCGGGGCGCATCCGGTGAGCCGGGGCGCGATCATCTGGAACGGCGAGGACATCACGGGGCTGCCGATTTACGAACGGGCGCGGCGCGGCATCGCCTGGGTGCCGCAGGGGCGGGATATTTTTCCGCTGCTGACGGTGCGGGAGAATCTGGAGACCGGGTTCGCCGTGCTGCCCCGCGGCGAGCGGCGGATCACGGACGAGACGTTCGAATTATTTCCGGTGCTGAAATCCATGTTGCGGCGGCGTGGCGGCGATTTGTCGGGCGGGCAGCAGCAGCAACTGGCGATTGCGCGGGCGTTGGTGACGAAGCCGCGGCTGCTGGTGCTGGACGAGCCGACCGAGGGCATCCAGCCGAGCATCATCAAGGACATCGGCCGGGTAATCGCGCTGCTGCGGGCGCGCGGGGACATGGCCATTCTGCTGGTGGAGCAGTATTTCGACTTCGCGCGCGAGCTGGCGCAGCGCATCGTGGTGATGGACCGCGGCGATATTGTGCTGGCCGGGCGGCGCGAGGAGCTTGACGAGGCGGATGTGCGGCGGAGGCTTTCGGTTTGAAGGAAGGCCAGGGCTCCGCCCTGGACCCGGCAAGGGCCGAGAGGCCCCTGCACCCCATAACTTAAGTGGGTTCCAAGGGCCGTGGCCCTTGCTGGGGTGCAGGGGCACAGCCCCTGCCGGGGTCCGGGGCAGCGCCCCGGCATGAGGCACCAACGTGCGCGTGGTGGGTTGATGCTCGGTTTTCGCCGCCGCGGCGACGCCACGGTATTGGCCGACCTCCGCCAGGAAGGCTGCCTGAAGGCGCGTTTCCCGCGTCCGCATGACGGCATGGAGGCGGTGACGCTGAACACCTCCGGCGGGGTCGCGGGGGGCGATGAGCTGCGTTCGTCCGTGCACTTGCAGGCGGGCGCCGCGGTGACGATCGCCAGCCAGGCGGCGGAACGTTTTTACCGCGCGCTGCCCGATGACCCGCCGGCGACAGTGCGGACCGATGTGGTGCTGGACAGCGGGTCGGCGCTGGACTGGCTGCCGCAGGAGGCGATCCTGTTCGATGGCTGCGCGCTGGACCGCAGGCTGTGCATCGAGATGGCAGCGGATGCGCGGTTCATTGGCGTCGAGAGCCTGGTGTTCGGTCGCGTCGCCATGGGGGAGCGGGTGCGGGCGGCGTGCATTGGCGACACGATCCGCGTCCGGCGCGCTGGCGTTGTGATTCTGCACGACGCCATTCGCCTGCCCGAGCGAGTCGACGAGGCGCTTGCGCGCCGCGCGATTGCCGGCGGGGCGCGGGCGGTGGCCACGGTTGTGCTGGTTGCCCCGGATGCGGCGGCCCGGCTGGACGGGTTGCGTCTGGCGCTGGACGGGCACGAGGCCGGCGCGAGTGCCTGGAATGGCATGCTTCTTGGGCGTATCATCGCGCCGGACGCGGCTGCGCTGCGCCAGGCTGTCATGGCGGGGCTGACTTTCCTGCGCGGCGGGCGGGCTCTGCCGCGCGTGTGGATGTGTTGAGGAACGAACATGAACCTGACGCCGCGCGAGAAGGACAAGCTGCTGATCTCGATGGCCGCAATGGTGGCGCGACGGCGGCTGGAACGGGGGGTGAAGCTGAACCATCCCGAGGCGGTGGCCCTGATCACCGATTTCGTGGTGGAGGGCGCGCGCGACGGGCGCTCGGTTGCCGATCTGATGCAGGACGGCGCGAAGGTGCTGACGCGGGCGCAGGTGATGGAGGGGGTGGCGGAGATGATCCACGACGTGCAGGTGGAGGCCACGTTTCCGGACGGCACCAAGCTGGTAACCGTGCATGAGCCGATCCGGTAGGGGGAGCGACGCGAATGATCCCAGGCGAGATTGAAACCGCCGGCGGCGACATCGAGTTGAACGCCGGCCTGCCGCGCACCACGATGGTCGTCGCCAATACCGGTGACCGGCCGATTCAGGTCGGCAGCCACTACCATTTCGCGGAAACGAACCCGGCGCTGGACTTCGACCGCGCGGAAGCGCGCGGCCAGCGGCTCGACATCGCCGCGGGCACGGCGGTGCGCTTCGAGCCGGGACAATCACGCGAGGTAACGCTGGTGCCCTTCCAGGGACGGCGCGTGGTGTTCGGTTTCCGCGGCGACGTGATGGGAGCGCTGTAGCGCCATGGTCCGCATTTCCCGCCGTGCCTATGCCGATATGTTCGGACCGACCACCGGTGATCGCGTGCGGCTGGCCGACACCGAGTTGTGGGTGGAGGTGGAACGCGACTTCACCGTCTATGGCGACGAGGTGAAATTCGGCGGCGGCAAGGTGATCCGCGACGGGATGGGACAGTCGCAGGAAAGCCAGGCCGAGGGGGCGGCCGATACGGTCATCACCAATGCGCTGATCATCGACCATTGGGGCATCGTGAAGGCCGATATCGGCATCACCCAGGGCCGCATCAGCGGCATCGGCAAGGCGGGCAACCCGGATGTGCAGCCGGGCGTGGACATCATCATCGGGCCAGGCAGCGAGATCATCGCCGGGGAAGGGAAAATCCTGACCGCGGGCGGCATCGACAGCCATATCCATTTCATCTGCCCGCAACAGGTAGACGATGCGCTGGCGGGCGGCATCACCACGCTGGTGGGCGGCGGCACCGGGCCGGCGACCGGCACCTCGGCGACCACCTGTACGCCCGGACCGTGGCACATGATGCGCATGCTGCAAGCCGCCGAGGGACTACCGGTCAATCTCGCCTTTGCCGGCAAGGGCAACGCCTCGCAGCCGGCGGCGCTGGAGGAAATGATCCGCGCCGG
The DNA here is from genome assembly GCA_963804495.1 of uncultured Alphaproteobacteria bacterium. Classification (GTDB taxonomy): domain Bacteria; phylum Pseudomonadota; class Alphaproteobacteria; order Acetobacterales; family Acetobacteraceae; genus Rhodovastum. The sequence goes on from CAWDQN010000003.1 coordinate 489,135, forward strand.
CGCGTCGTCGCTGAAGTTGCATGAGGACTGGGGCACGACGCCGGCGGCGATCGATTGCTGCCTGTCGGTGGCTGACAGGTTCGACGTGCAGGTGATGATCCATACCGACACGCTGAACGAAAGCGGCTTCGTCGAGGACACGATTGCCGCCTTCAAGGGCCGCACCATCCACGCCTTCCACACCGAAGGCGCGGGCGGCGGACATGCCCCCGACATCATCAAGGTGGCGGGGCTGGCGAACGTGCTGCCGAGCTCCACCAATCCCACGCGGCCCTATACGGTGAACACGCTGGACGAGCATCTGGATATGCTCATGGTGTGCCACCATCTCGACCCGTCCATTCCCGAGGACGTGGCGTTCGCCGAAAGCCGCATCCGCCGCGAGACCATCGCCGCCGAGGATATTCTGCACGATCTCGGCGCGCTGTCGATGATTTCGTCCGACAGCCAGGCGATGGGGCGCGTGGGCGAGGTGGTGATCCGCACCTGGCAGACCGCGCACAAGATGAAGACGCAGCGCGGCGCCTTGGCGGGTGACGACACGAAACGCGACAACGCGCGGGTGAAGCGCTACGTGGCGAAATACACGATCAACCCGGCGATCGCGCAGGGGCTGGCGCACGAAATCGGCTCGGTCGAGACGGGCAAGCTGGCGGATCTGGTGCTGTGGTCGCCGGCTTTCTTCGGCGTCAAACCCGATCTGGTGATCAAGGGCGGCAGCATCGTGCTGGCGCCGATGGGCGACCCGAACGCGTCGATCCCGACGCCACAACCGGTGCATTACCGGCCGATGTTCGCGGCCTTCGGCCGGGCGCTGTCCGCCTCATGCATGACCTTCGTCTCGGCCGCGGCGCTGGAGGCGGATATCGGGACGCGGTTCGGACTGACCCGGACATTGTCGGCGGTGCGCAACACACGCGGCGGGATCGGCAAGAAAGACATGCTGCATAACGACGCGACGCCGGTGATCGAGGTCGATCCGGAGACCTACGAAGTGCGCGCCGATGGGGTGCTGCTGACCTGCGAACCCGCGACCGAGCTGCCGATGGCACAACGTTATTTCCTGTTTTGATGCGCAGCACGGTCATCCTGCCGGCGGGAAGCTGGGACGAGGCGAACGCCTCCGACACGGTGAAGCTGGATTTCGACCGGCGGCACCGGCGGCGCATCGTGCTGCGCACCGAAGCCGGGCATGACGTGCTGCTCGATCTGGCGCAGGCGGCGCGGCTGCGCGACGGAGACGGGCTGGTGCTGGAGCAGGGCGGCGTGGTGCGCGTGCAGGCGCAGGCGGAGTCATTGGCGGAAGTGCATGCGCATGGAGAGGGCGACCTCGTGCGCATCGCCTGGCACCTCGGCAACCGGCATCTGCCGGTGCAGTTGGTCGAGGACCGTCTGCGCATCCGCTCCGATCATGTCATCGAGGCGATGGTGGAATTGCTGGGCGGGCACGTCGAACATATCGAGGCGCCGTTCGACCCGGAGGCCGGCGCCTATGCCGGCGGGCACGTACATCACCATCACGACGACGATCCGCTGCATGAGTGATGGCGCATGACTGCCACCGCATGGCTGCGGCTGCTGGCATGGCTGTCGCCGGCTTTTCCGACCGGCGGGTTTGCCTGGTCGCAGGGCGTGGAATGGGCGGTGGAGGCGGGCGATATTGCCGATGAAGCCTCGCTGCGGGACTGGCTGGACGATATTCTGCGCACCGGCGCCGGGCGCACGGATGCCATCTTGCTGCGGCATGCGCACGCGGCGCAGGGCGATGCTGCGGCCCTGACGGAGATCGCACAGCTTGCGCGCGCGGTGCAGCCCGGGCGTGAACGTCTTGCGGAGACGCTGGGCCAGGGCAATGCGTTCGCTCTCGCGGCCGCCGCCTGGGGCGCGGCGGTGATCGCCGGGATCGCCGACCTGCCCTATCCGGTCGCCGTCGGTGCGCTCGCGGGCGCGCACGGGATTGATGCCGACGCCGCCTGTGCGGGATTTCTCCAGGCCAGTGCCGCGAACATGATCTCCGCCGCGGTGCGGTTGGTGCCGCTCGGCCAGAGCGCCGGATTGCGGGTGCTGGCCGGGCTGGAGGGGTGCTTTCTCGCCGTCGCCGCAGAAACACGCCGTGCGACGCTGGACGATATCGGCGGCGCGTGCTTCCGGGCTGATCTTGCGGTCATGCGGCACGAAACCCAGTACACGAGGCTGTTCAGGTCATGAAATCCCCCAATGGCCCGCTGCGGGTGGGCGTCGGCGGTCCCGTCGGCACCGGCAAGACGGCGCTGATGGATGCGCTGTGCAAGCGTCTGCGCGACCGTTTCGATATCGCGGCCATCACCAATGACATCTACACGCGCGAGGATGCGGAGTTTCTGACGCGCGCGGGATCGCTGCCGCCGGAACGCATCCTGGGCATCGAAACGGGTGGCTGCCCGCACACCGCGATTCGCGAGGACGCTTCCATCAACCTCGCCGGGGTGGCCGAGTTGCGGCGGACGTTTCCCGACCTCGACATTATCCTGATCGAAAGCGGCGGCGACAATCTGGCCGCCACGTTCAGTCCGGAGCTCGCCGATCTGACGATTTATGTGATCGACGTTTCGGCCGGCGACAAGATTCCCCGCAAGGGCGGGCCGGGCATCACGAGGTCGGATTTGCTGGTGATCAACAAGATCGATCTGGCGCCCTATGTCGGCGCGAGCCTGGAGGTGATGGACCGCGATGCGCGGCGGATGCGTGGAGAGCGGCCGTTCGTATTCAGCAATATTCGCGCAGGATTGGGCGTCGACGAAGTCACGCAGTTCATAAAATCCCGCGGAGGCCTTACGTAATGGGGTGCAGGGGGCCGCTGCTCCCTGCCGGATCCAGGGCAGAGCCCTGGCCTTGCTTCTTGCCTGTTTAGAACGCCGCGTCCTCGAACTGTTTGAGCGTCGTTCCCCCCGCCATGATCGATGACGTCAGCGCCCCCGTCTGCGGCAAGATTTTCTGGATATAGAAGCGGGCCGTCGCCAGCTTGGCGCGATAGAACGAGTCGTTTTCGGCATGCGGCAGCGACACGTCCGCCGCGCGCGCCCAGACCCAGGCCAGGGCGGTGAGACCAAACAGGCGCAGATAGTCGGTCGCGCCCGCCGCCGCCTCGGTGGGATCGACGAGGCCGCGGCGGGCGAGTTCGGCGGTGGTTTGCTGCAGGCGTCCAAATGCCTTGCCGAGCGGCTGGACGAATTCGGCCAGGGCTGCATCGTCGGCATGGGCGTCGAGCCATGCGGAAAGCGGATGAAAGAAGCGCCGCAGATAGCGGCCGGCATGCGCGGACATTTTGCGGCCGACAAGATCGAGCGCCTGGATGCCGTTGGTGCCCTCGTAAATCTGGGTGATGCGGGCATCGCGCACATATTGCTCCATGCCCCATTCGCGGATGTAGCCGTGGCCGCCGAGCACCTGCATCCCGAGCGAGGTGCTCTCCCAGCCCAGGTCGGTGAACAGCGCCTTCGCCACCGGCGTCAGCAGGGCGACGAAATCATCCGCTTCCTGGCGTCGCGCCGGATCGGGATGGCGGGTGGCGATGTCCTGCTGCAGGGCGATCCAAACTCCGAGCGCGCGGCTGCCTTCGGTCATGGCGCGCATGGTCAGCAGCATGCGGCGGACATCGGGATGCACCAGGATCGGGTCGGCCGGCCCCGCCCGGTGGGCGCCGCCGAGCGCGCGTCCTTGCAGCCGTTCGCGGGCGTAGGCGGCGGCGTTCTGGTAGCTCACTTCGGCGAGGCCGATCCCCTGGATGGCGACACCCAGACGGGCCTCGTTCATCATGGTGAACATGGCGGCGAGGCCGCGATGCGGCTCGCCGACAAGCCAGCCCTGGGCGGCATCGAAATTCATCACGCAGGTGGACGAGGCCTTGATGCCCATCTTGTGCTCGATGGCACCACAGGAAACGCCGTTGCGCGCGCCCGGCCTGAGGTCGTCGGTGGGCAGGAATTTCGGCACGAGAAACAGCGATATGCCGCGGGTGCCGGAGGGCGCATCGGGAAGCTTGGCGAGGACAAGATGAAGGATGTTCTCGGTGAGGTCCTGCTCGCCGCCGGAGATGAAGATCTTGGTGCCGGTGATGCGATAGAAGCCGTCGCCGCTGGGTTCGGCGCGGGTGCGGATGAGGCCCAGATCGGTGCCGCATTGCGGCTCGGTCAGGCACATCGTGCCGGCCCATTCGCCGCTGACCAGTTTGGGCAGATAGCGGTCGCGCAGGTCCTGACTGCCGTGCTTGCTCAATGCCGCATAGGCGCCATGGCACAGACCGGGATACATGCCGAAGGCGAGGTTGGAGGAACAGATCATTTCCTGCACCAGCATGCCGATGCTGTTGGGCAGGCCCTGGCCGCCGTAGTCGGGGTCGCAACCCAGTGCGGTCCAGCCGCCTTCGCGGAAGGCCCGATAGGCCTCCGGGAAGCCTTTGGGGGTGCGCACCACGCCGTTTTCGAAGTGGCAGCCTTCCTCGTCGCCGCTGCGGTTGAGCGGGAACAACACCTCGGCGCAGAAGGTTCCGGCGGCTTCAAGCACCGGGTCGATCGCATCAGGGTGTAAATCCTCGCACCCCGGCAATTCGCGCAGGGCGGCAGTGTCGGACATTTCATACAGCGCGAACTGCATGTCGCGCAAAGGCGCCTGGTAGCTGGGCATCGACGTGTGTCCTCAGTTGCGCAGCGGCTTGCCGGTTTCGAGCATGTGTTCGATGCGGGCGAGCGTGGCCGGTTGCTTCAGCAGCGCCATGAACGCGTGCCGCTCCAGATCGTAGACGCGCTCGATCGGAGTTTCGTCGATGGCATCGGCGGTGCCGCCGGTGAGAGTCTCGGCGAGAACATCGCAGACCACCACATCGTGCGGCGTCGCGCGGCCGCTGCCGACGAAGCCCTGCACGGCGAGGGCCAGGGCGGCGCGGCCGGACGGACCGGGCAGATGGAGCGTGACGGGTTCGGGCGGCGTGTAGCCTTCGAGCAGCGCCAGCGCACGCGCCTTGGCATCGGCGAGCAGGCGGTCGCGGTTGGCGGTGATGCCGTCGCCCGGACGCAGCAGGCCCATGTCCTGCGCTTCGGCCGCGGATTTCGCCACCTGGGCGGTGGCAATCATCTCGAAAGCGCGGGCCACGGACGGCATCGGCCCCTTCGGTGTTTTTTTGTCCGTTGCAAACCGGGCGAGCATGGTCGCACAGCCGCCCCAGGCCGGGATCAGGCCGACACCGGCCTCGACCAGGCCGATATAGGTCTCGGCATGGGCCTGCACGGCATCGCAATGCAGCAGAACTTCGCAGCCGCCGCCCAGGGCCATGCCGGAGGGCGCGCCAACCACCGGGAACGGCGCCGCCCGCAAGGCGCGGTAGGCTTTCTGTCCGGCCTCGACCAGCAACTCGATGTCGCTCCAGGCGGCGATGTTGGCGGCGAACAGAGCGAGGCCGAGATTGGCGCCGACGGAGAAATTCCTTCCCTCGTTGTGGAGTACCAGGGCCTGAAATTTATCCTCCGCGCCCATGGCGATGGTACGGAACAGCATGGCCATGACCTGTGGATCGAGCGCGTTGCTCTTGGAGTGGAACTCCAGACAGGCGACGCCGTCGCCGATGTCCCACAGGCTGGCGGAGGCATTGCGGGCGAGCGGTTTTTTCGCGCGTTTGATGTCTTCCAGCAGCAGCACGCCATCGGGGCGCAGCAGGTCTCGGTATTCGCCGTCGGGCGCGAATGCCTGCAGCTTGCCGTTGTGCACGCGGTAGAAGCGGCCATCGCCGACGCGCTCCAGCAATGCCGGCACCGGGCGCCCGGCCTCGCGCAGCGCGGCGGCGAGCCAGGCGGTGCCGACGCGGTCGATCAGTTCAAAGGGACCAAATTTCCACGCATAGCCGAGCCGCATGGCGGTATCGACCGCGTCCACCGTGCCGGCGATGCCGGGCACCAGCGCGGCCGCATAGGACAGCGTATCGAGCAGCACCGCGCGGGCATAACGGCCGCCGCGGTCGGAATGCGAGGCCAGCGCACGAAGGTCGGTCGCGTGCGCGTCCAGACTGTCCAGCGCCGGCTTGCGGGCCGGCCGGTATTCGCCACTCGCCAGGTCGAGCGCAAGTTTCTCCCGACCCTGGCCATCCCGCCGCAGACGATAGAAGCCGCCCTTCGCCTTGCGCCCGGTGCGACCTTCGGCGATGAGACGGGCCATCATCGGCTCGTCGCGATAGACGCAGCGATAGGCATCGTCCGGCGGCAACGTCAGAAGAAAACTCTTGGCCACGTGCGGGGCCAGATCGATGCCGACCAGATCCATCAGCCCGAAAATGCCGGTGGAGGGCACGCCGAAGGGCCGTCCGGCCACTGCATCGGCTTCCTCGACGGTGAGGCCAAGGTCGACGGCATGGCGGATGGCGGCGGCGATCCACAGCGCGCCGATGCGGTTGGCGATGAAACCGGGCGTGTCGGCACAGTCGATCACCGTTTTGCCCAAGGCGCGGTCCGCGAAGTCGCGGATGGCGGCGACCGCCTCCCGCCGCGTGGTCGGGCCGGCGACGATTTCCAGCAGGCGCATGTAGCGCGGTGGATTAAAGAAATGGGTGATCAGGAAGTCAGCGACCAATCGCTCGCCCATCCCGCCGGTGAGCGCCGCCAAGGGAATGGTCGAGGTGTTGGAGGAGACGATCGAACCCGGCCTGCGCACCTCCTCCAGGCTTGCGTAGAGCGCCCGCTTGGCGTCGGGGCGCTCGATGATGGCCTCGATGATCCAGTCGCAGTCAGCGAGTTTGCCGATGTCGGCTTCGAGTCCGCCGGGCTCGACCAGGCGCGCGTTACGCCGGTGCATGAAGGGGGCCGGATCGGACTTCAGCATGGTCTCGACAGCGCGGGCGGCGGCGCCGGGAACGATATCGAGCAGAACAACCGGCACGCCCGCGTTGGCCACATGGGCGGCGATGCCGGCACCCATCACGCCGGCGCCGACCACGCCGACGCGGCGGATCATGGCACCGCCTCCAGCACGGTGGCGATGCCCTGCCCGCCACCGATGCACTGGGTGGCGAGCGCATAGCGCCCGCCCTCGCGCCGCAGCAGTGCGGCCGCCTTGCCGGTGATGCGCGCGCCGGTGGCGCCGAGCGGGTGGCCGATGGCAATGCCGCCGCCATCGATATTGGTGCGCGCCGGATCGAGGCCGAGTTCGCGCATGCAGGCGATGGCCTGACTGGCGAAAGCCTCATTGATCTCGATCACATCGAGATCGGCAGCGCTGATGCCGGCACGGGCAAGCGCCTTGCGCGTGGCTCCCACCGGCCCCATGCCCATCACTTCCGGCAGGCAGCCGGCGACCGCAATCGATTTCACCCGTGCCAGCGGCCGCAGCCCGCCCGCCTTGGCAAAACCCGCAGTGCACACCAGCACCGCGGCGGCGCCATCGGTCAGCGGGCTCGACGTGCCGGCCGTCACCGTGCCGTCCACCCGGAACGCGGGCTTCAACGTGGACAGTTTCTCCGCCGAGGTGTCGGGCCGGATGCAGCCGTCCTCGGCCACCCCCGCGATCGGCACGATCTCGTCGCGCAGGTTTCCGGCGGCGCGGGCCGCCGCCGCCTTGCGGTGGCTCTCCACCGCGAACGCCTCCTGATCGGCGCGGGAAACCTGATGCTGCCGGGCGACGTTTTCGGCGGTCTCACCCATGGACATATAGGCCTGCGGGTATTCCTTCGCGAGCACCGGATTGGGCAGCGTGTTGTAGCCGCCCATCGGCACCCGGGTCATGCTTTCCACCCCCGCGCACAGGAACGCCTCGCCGGCGCCGAGCGCGATCGCCCCGGCGGCCTGGTGGATGGCCTGCATGGACGAACCGCAGAAACGGTTGACCGTCACCCCCGCCGCACCGCGGGGCAGGCCGGCGATGAAGCTGATCAGCCGGGCCACGTTCAGCCCCTGCTCGCCTTCGGGAAAAGCGCAGCCGACAATAACGTCTTCGATGGCTGAGGCATCGATGCCGGACTCGGCCACCAGCGCCTGCACCACCTGGGCCGCCAGATCGTCCGGCCGCACCCGCGTGAGCTGACCCTTGGCGGCAAAATGAAAGGGCGAGCGCCGGTAGGCCGCGATGACGACATCCGTCATATCCACATCTCCTGTCTGTTCATGCGTCCGGCATCAGCCGCGCGTCCATCAACGGGTTTTCGCGGGCGGCGCGCGCCCGGCGAGGGCGGCGCGCGCCTGGCGTTCAATGTCGCGCAGTTCCGCCAGCGTCTGCTCCAGGTCACGCCGCTGCAATTCCAGCTCGCCGATCCGGCGTTGCGTATGCTCCAGCAGAATTTTCAACTGGCTGGTCTGCCCGCGATCGGCGTCATAGAGGTCGAGGTATTCGCGAATCTCGTCGAGCGCGAAGCCGAGCCGCTTGCCGCGCAGCACCAGCAACAGCCGTGCGCGGTCGCGGTGGGTGAACACGCGGGCATTGCCGGCGCGCTGAGGCGAAACCAGCCCTTTCGCCTCATAGAAACGAATGGTCCGCGGCGTGACACCAAGGTCCTGCGCCAGCTGGTTGACCGAATAGATCGGGGGAGGTTCCTCGGCCATCTTCGCCTCGGAGTGAGCAAAACCTGGTTTCACGGCGCCGCGCCTTCAGGGTCGGGCGATGGGCGGCTGACGGAGCAACTCGTCGCGCAGTTCCTTGCGGGAGAGTTTGCCGACGGCGGTGCGCGGCAGTTCGGCGCGAATTTCGATCAGCCGCGGCATTTCCACCGGCGACAGCCGCTCGCGCAGGAATTCCTCCAGCGTCGCCTTGGTCAGCATCGCACCTGAGCGAAGTTGCACGAAGGCGGCCACGCTCTCGCCGCGATAGGAATCCGGCATGCCGAGCACGGTCGCGGCAGCGATGTCGGGGTGGGCATACAGGGCTTCCTCGACGGTACGCGGATAGACGTTGTAGCCCGAGCAGATGATCAGATCCTTGATGCGGTCGACCAGGGTGACGTAGCCGTCCGCATCCATGATGCCGACATCCCCTGTGCGCAGCCAGCCATCCGGGGTGGTGACCGCTTCGGTGTCCGCCGGGCGCTGCCAGTAGCCGCGCATGATGTTGGGGCCGCGCACCACCAGTTCGCCGCGCTCGCCGATCGGAACGCGGCGGGCGGGGTCGTCGAACGCGCGTATCTCGGCCCGCACGCCCGGCAGCGGCAGGCCGATGGTGCCGGCGCGGTTCTCGCCATTCACCGGGTTGCAGAAGCAGACCGGGCCGGCTTCCGTCAGCCCGTAGCCCTCCACCAGCACGCAGCCGCTCGCCGTCTCGAAGGCGCTTTTCACCGCCAGCGGCAGCGGCGCGCCGCCGGAGATGCAGGCGCGCACCGAGGCCAGATCGTCCTTGGTCGCGCCATGGTCGAGGATGGCCTTGAACAGCGTCGGCACGCCGGGGAACAGGGTGGGACGGCGGCGGCGCAAGGCGGCGAAAAGCTGCGGCGGGGCGAAGCGCGGCAGCAGCACGAGTTCGGCGCCCCAGGCCAGGCCGGCGTTCATCGCCGTCGTCATGGCAAAAACATGGAACAGCGGCAGCACCGCCAGCATCCGCTCCTCGCCCGGCCGGCTTTCGGGGAACCAGCGCTGCACCTGTCGGCAGTTGGCGACGAGATTGGCATGCGTGAGCATCACCCCCTTGGGCGTGCCGGTGGTGCCGCCGGTGTATTGCAGCACGGCGAGATCTTCCGGTCCCACGACAGGTGGAGACGAAATCGGCGCGGCTGCGACCAGATGGTCGAAGGTCACAACGCGATCATCGTTGCGCGGCACGCTGGCCAGCATGCGCCGGTTGGCGACCCGGAACGCCACCGCCTTGAGCGGCCGCAGCGCCCGGTGGAACCGGCAGGCCACCACCCGCTTCACCGTGCCGCGACCGAGCAGACCCAGCACGCGCGGGAAGATCGGATCGAGGTCGATCGCCACCATGATGCTGGTGCCGGAGTCCGCGGCCTGGGCGGCGAGTTCAGCCTCGACGTAGAGCGGATTGAAATTCACCACCGTCGCCCCCGCCTTCAGGGCGGCGAAGAAAGCGATCACGAAATAGGGAGAATTCGGCAGGCACAGCCCGATTCGCGTGCCCGGCCCGGCCCCCATCTCGGCAAACCCCGAAGCGGCGCGATCGACCAGCGCGCCGAGTTCGGCATAGGTCCAGCGCCGGCCGAGGAAGTCCAGCGCCGGCCTGGGGCCGAAACGCCGGACCGCCGCATCCAGCAGATCGGTCAGCGTGCCGGGTGTCTCGTCGAACGTCCAGTCGATCCCGTTGGGATAGGCATGCAGCCACGGTGAAGTCGCTGCGTCCGATGTTTGTGGCTGTGTCGCCATCTGTACTGTTTCCCCCGTGATTGCGCGATCGCGCGCTCAGAACGCCAAGCTTGCCTCAAGCGAAAGGATGTTGATCTGGTTGTTGTAGCTTGCCTGCAAATTGCCCTGCCCGAAGTTCGGCGTGCCCGGCCCCAGATCGGCCAGATCGACCTTGGAACTGTCGACGAAGATGTGGGAATAGGCGGCCGAAATTGCCAGCTTCGGAATCGGCTTCCAGGTGGCGCCGACCGACAGCCAGTAGCGGTTGTTGTCGGGGATACGCGGCGTGCGATAGGCGTTGCTCACCGGAGTGATGTCCACCGCCGCGCCGCTGCGCAGGGTGACGGTGTCGTTCAACTGCCAATCGGCGCCGACCGAGACCATCACCGTGTTGTTCCAGTTCTCCTGGGTCAGCAACTCGCCGGCCGGGTAGCTGACCAGCAGGTCCTTGAAGCGCGACCACAGCGTGTAGTCGACGCTGGCAAGCAGCGTCACCGGTGTGATGTCCTGCGCCAGCGACAGCGAGAACGTGTCCGGCGTGACGAGTTTGGCGACCGCATTGGCGCCGCTGAAAACCGGCGACGGCGCCAGCGGCGCCGGCACGCCGGAGAACGCGACGCTGCCGGAAAGCTTGTGGAAGACCGGCGAGCGGTAATCGAAGCCGACCTTGGTTCCCGGCAAGGGCTGATACAGCAGACCGACCTGCCAGCCCACCGCGGTGTCGCTGCCCTTCACCGAGCTGATGCCGTCGTTCTGACCTGGCACATAGCCGGGGATGCCGTACAACGCGCCGAGGCTGCCGAAATCCACCGCCTTGCTCAACCGCGCATCGGCCAGTTCCACCCGCAGCGCGGCCGCGACCGACAGGGTCGGCAGCGCCTGCCAGGCCACCGACGGGGTGAAGTCGGTGGTGACCAGGCTGCTGGTCAGCGCATAATACCGGGTGATGGACTCCGGATCGTATTTGGTCGACAAGCCGAACGGCGAATTGACCGCCAGGCCCACATGCCAGTCCGGTGCCACCTGCGCGGTCGCATAGAAGCTCGGCAGCAGCACACTTTCGCCGGCATCGTGGCCGACGGTGCCGCCGGCGGGAAACGGGCCATAGGGCGTGTTCAGGCTGGCGCTGCCGCTGCTCAGATACACCTGCGGCATGATCAGGGCGCCGCTGAGGCTGATCTGGTACCCGGGCAACTGGGTCATGCCGGCGGGGTTGTAGAACAGGGTGGACGGATCGTCGGATCTTGCCGCCGAACCGGCGTAGGAGGCGCCCTGATAGGCCGCACTCTGCTCCAGCAGCGCGAAGCCGGATGCCTGCGCAGTGACGGCCGCACAGGCCGTGCCCAGGGCAATACCGACCAGCAGCGCCGACCGGCGGCCGGCGCCAAATCGCTCTCGCATCGTTTGTGTCTCCTCCCGAACCAGGACTGTTTGGTTTCCTGCCGAACCAACTAAACCATCGCTTGACGTTAACGTCAACGTCAACGTCAACGTCAAGCGTCGGAGCGTTGCCCCGAACCCCACCAAAGGGTGCAGGCCCCTTGGCGCCTGGACTCAACGAATGGGGTCAAGGGGGCCACTGCCCCCTTGCGGGTCCAGGGCAGAGCCCTGGCCTTCCTTCACCCACGCAACCTGGCGTGCAGACGCTCCACATCGGCCCGCGCGGGATGCGCCGTACCCGTGTGCATCACCGCCGCCGCCCCGCCGGCCATGCCCCAGGCAAACGCATCCTCGTCGGACGCGCCGCGCGCGAGCGCCAGCACCATCGCCCCGGTGAAACTGTCGCCGGCCCCCACCGCACTGCGCGCCTCCACCTCGATCGGCGGCAGATGCAGCGCCCCGGCCGCGGTGGCCAGCACCGCGCCGAGATGGCCGCGGGTGACCGCAATGCGCTGCGCCGCACCCGCACGCACCATGGCGACGGCGGCCTGCTCCAACTCCCCGGCGCCCTGCAACTTGTGGCCGACCAGCAACTCGAACTCGCCCAAACTCGGCTTGATCAGTGCCAGCCCCTGGCCGAGCGCCGCCCGCAACGGCGCGCCCGAGGTGTCGAGCACGACATGCCGGCCGGTGCGGGCGGCGATCCGGGCGAGACGTGCGTAGAAATCCTCCGGCATGCCGGGGGCCAGGCTGCCGCTGGCGACGATCCAGTCGCCGGACACCTGCTCGACCGAAGCCAGCGCCGCCTGCCATTCGTCTTCCGAAACGCACGGACCCGCGGCCACGAAGCGGTATTCCTGCCGGCTGGCGCAATCATGCACGGTGTAGCTGATGCGGGTGCGGCCGGCGATGCGCACGGCAAGGCAGGGCACACGCTCCTCGGCCAGCAATTCCTCGAGGAACTGGCCAGGAAAGCCGCCGGCGAGCACGATGGCGAGCACGTCGCCGCCGAGCTCGTGCACGACGCGGGCGACGTTGACGCCGCCGCCGCCGGGGTCCTGCATTTCGGAGAACGTGCGAATTTTGTGAATGGGCCGCACAGTTTCGGCATCGCAGGCGATGTCGACGGTCGGGTTCACGGTCAGGGTGATGATGCGGGGCTCGGTCACGGAATCGGGTTTTCCCCAGCCGGCGATGCTGCGGCTGATCCAACATAGGGCGGGCGCAGGTCGTTGCCCGGTGTCGGCAATCGGGCGGGTCTGGTCAAGCGGAAGATTGACCGCGCGGCGCGGCGGCGGAACACTCCCTGCCGGCAAACCGGAGGGGGGAAGCATGCAACTCGCGCTCTGCACCTGGCAGGACGTGCAAGAATACCTGGGGCGCCAGACCGGCATCATCCTTCCGATCGGCTCGGTGGAGCAGCACGGGCCGAACGGGCTGATCGGCACCGACCACCTGACCGCCGAGGTGGTCGCCCGCGGGGTGGGCGAGCGCATCGGCTGCCTGGTGGCGCCCACGCTCGCTTACGGCATGTCGCAGCACCATCTTGGCTTCACCGGTTCGGCCACCTTGAAACCTTCGACGCTCATGCTGGTGGTGCGCGACATCGTGCAGTCGCTGGCGGTGCACGGATTCCGGCGGTTCTTCTTCATCAACGGCCATGGCGGCAACATCGCCAGCGTGACCGCGGGCTTTGACGAACTCTATGCCATGCGCTCGCTTGGCGAAGCGGAGCAGCCGGTGCGCTGCCGCCTGAGCTTCTGGGCGGGACCGCGCACCCGGGCGCTGACGAAACAACTGTACGGAGATGCCGAGGGCGGCCACGCCACCTGTTCGGAAGTGTCGCTGGCACAATATTACCAGCCGCAGGCGATCAAGCAGGCACAGATGTCGCCGCATATTGCGCCGACATCGCCCTGGTTCTTCGACGCATCCGACTATCGCACGCGGTTTCCGGACGGGCGGATCGGCTCGGCGCCCTCGCTGTCCTCGCCGGAGGACGGTGCGCGGCTGTATCAGACGGCGGTCGAGGACATGGTCGAGGCCTGTCAGGCATTTCTGGCGGATTGACCGCGACGGCGCTGGCGGATCGCCGCGGCCAGCAAACATCTCCAGGGCGTGATATTCCCCGCCGCCCCTATCGGGCCAGCAGGAAGGAAACGTTGCGCGCCGCGCCGACGTTGCATTTCACGGTGATTCTGTAACCGAATCACGTTTTTCTAACGCCAGGCCCGATGGCGTATGTCCTATAAATTCGCATGAACCCGTCCATAACATCAGAGTGATGGCGGCGAAACGGTTTAGCTATTCGCATGTCCCGGCGGAATCGGATCTTGAAAAGAACGAGGAACGATGTCCATGTTAGCGGACCCGGCATCTCCCTTCATGCTGAAGGAACCTGGATCAATTCCCGGTGCTATCGGTCATCGTGGCGGACCGGTGCAGCATTTCGGGCGCGCGCCCGGCGGACTTGCTCGTCTGATCTCCGGCTGGGGAGACCACGAGCAGGAGCATGTCTGGAACGATGGTTTCATAGCAGTGATTGCGGTGACCCGGCGGTCCAGACCGCCGGCGCTGATCCTCAGCATCTCCGGCCAGCCTTACTTGCCGACACAAGGCCAGGCGCAGGAAATCACCGTCTACACCAATGGCTGGTTCGCCGGATTCTGGCGCCTCGACGCCGATCGGCCCCACCGGCTCGACGCGCCCATCGAATCCGAATGGTGGTCGGCGCAAAATGACACCCATGTCCTGCAGATCGGCCTGCTGATGCCCAACGCCGCACGCCCGGTCAGGGCGTCCTGGGGCGCCGAGCGGCGGCGGCTTGCCTTCTGCTTGCATACCATCGAGTTTCACCCCGCGTGACCTGTCGGGGCGCGGCCCCGAACCCGCCCCTTGCCTAGAGCAACCTTGCCTAGAGCAACATAGGCCAGACTGGCGATAGAAAACCGATAAAGTTGCTTGATAAAACAAAGAGCGAGAGCGCTCCGACCGTTTACGGTCAGCAGGAAAGCGCGCTAGCGCGTCCTTGGCGTGACGGCTGGCCCTGGACCCGCCAAGGGCCGACAGGCCCCTTGTGCCCATCAGGGATGGGGGAAACTATCCACGGACCCCGTCGCGCCAAGGCCCGCCGAGCGCTTTCCGGGCACAGGCCCGGCCCTGCCGGAGCGCTTTCACCCTGACCGTAAACGGTCGGAGCGTTCTCGCTCTTTGCTTTATTGAATAACCTTATCGGCCGGCTGTCGCCAGTCTGGCCGATGTTGCTCTATGCCAATTCGTCAAGCGCGCGCTGAAACCGCCTTGCATGCGTGCGCTCGGCCTTGGCCAGCGTCTCGAACCATTCCGCAATATCGTCGAATCCTTCCTCGCGGGCGACGCGCGCCATAGCAGGATACATGTCGACGTATTCCCGCTCCTCGCTGACAATCGCCGCCGCCAGATTATCGCTGGTCGCGCCGATCGCCATGCCGGTGGGTGGATCGCCCACCGCCTCGAGGAACTCCAGATGTCCATACGCATGCCCGGCCTCGCCCTCGGCCGTCGAGCGGAAGACCGCGGCAATATCATTATAGCCTTCGATATCGGCCTTCTGGGCGAAATACAGATAGCGGCGACTGGCCTGGCTTTCGCCAGAAAAGGCGGTTTTGAGGTTTTCTTCTGTTCTTGTGCCCTTAAGCGCGGCCATGCCCATCTCCCGTGTCGAGCCATTTTTGTCCAGAAAGCAGGGGCAAACCCTCTTCCCGCCCCGGCATGATGCCGCAGAGCGATGTCGTTGCCTACCAGGATTTCGCGTCCTACGTGTGTCGCCGCGCCGACATTCAACTTCTGCTCAGGGCTCCCATGGCCGCATGCACGCCACCGGCGCCATGCGGAACGGCGTTCACCGTCAGCGCCATCTCCACCGCAGCCAGCGTGCCCAGAATCATCGGCTCGTTGAGGTCGCCGAGATGGCCGATGCGGAACACGCGTCCGGCCAGACTGCCCAGGCCGCCGCCCAGCGAGACATTGAAGCGCTCCAGCGCGGTGCGACGCACCGCTTCCG
Source organism: uncultured Alphaproteobacteria bacterium (assembly GCA_963804495.1). Classification (GTDB taxonomy): domain Bacteria; phylum Pseudomonadota; class Alphaproteobacteria; order Acetobacterales; family Acetobacteraceae; genus Rhodovastum. Next base: position 504,849 of record CAWDQN010000003.1, read on the forward strand.
CGTCATGTCCCTCAGGCATCAGCACCGCGGTGACCGAATCCGACGCCCTCTGCGGGTTGGTACAGAACAGTTGCGGGCCGTCGTTGCCGGACCAGCGCTGCACGCAGCACCGTACCGCCTCGCCCAGCCGTGCGTGCCGCAGAAACACCTGCTCGAGACCCTCGTCATCCAGCAGCAGGCGCAGCGATTCCCGCAGGCCGTAGAACAGCGAGGTCGGCACCGTGCCGATGAAGCTGCGGTGCGGCCGCGACAGCATGTTCGACCAGTGCAGGTAGGATTTGGGCAGCGTCGAGCGCGCGTGCGCCGCCAGGGCACCGCCGGAGACGCCGGTAAAGGACAGGCCGGTCGGCAGCATGAGGCCCTTCTGACTGCCACCGACCGCGCAATCCACGCCCCATTCGTCGAAGCGGAAATCCATGCAGCCGAGCGAGGAGATGGTATCGACCAGCAGCAGTGCCGGATGGCAGGCGGCGTCGAGCGCCGCGCGGATGGCGGCAGGGTTCAGCACCACGCCGGTGGCGGTTTCGTTGTGGACCACGCATACCGCCTTGATGGCCTGCGCCGTGTCGGCCTCCAGGGCCGCCCGCACCGCGGCGACATCGACGCCCTGGCGCCAATCGGCCGGCACGGTCTGGGTCCGCAGGCCGAGATCGCGGGCCATGCCACCCCAACTCTGGGAGAAAAACCCGGTTTCCGGCACGAGCAGCAGGTCGCCGGGCGAGAACAGGTTGACCAGGCTCGCCTCCCAGGCGGCATGGCCCGAGCCGGTGTAGAAAATCACGTCCTGGCTGGTTTTCAGCACCCGCTTCATGCCGGCGACGCAGGTGGCATAGACGTCCATGAAGTCGGCGGCGTGGAAGTCGATGCTGGGATGCGCCACCGCGTGCTGAATTGAGTCGGGGATGTTGGTCGGGCCCGGATTGGCGAAGAACAGCCGCCCCCGCGGCCGCCGCGGCGTCCGGTCGGACACGTTCATTGGTTCCACCTCCCTCGATGCCGGCGCGGTCATGTCCACGCCATGGCTTGCCGCGACGCTAACAGGCCGCTCCGGACAAGCCAACTCGGCTCAATCGCCGGCATCCGGCCATTGGCGGGTTTTCCGCCGACAGCGACTTGCAGGCGCATGCGCTCGGGGGGCGGCCGGGGGATCCGCCACCGGTGATGTGATTCGGAACTTGTGATCGCGCGACCTAGGGTCGGCCGGTTCGATGCGAAGAGCCGCGCGCGGCTTGGGCGGGCCATCGGGCAGGCCGCTCCTGGCGAGGGATCACTTGTCCTTGCGCGGGGCCGGGCGGCTTGGCGGCAAACGCAGCCGGGACCGGCCGGTCACAGCCGCGGACCTTCAGTCTGCGGCGATCAACAAAAAGGAAAAACCGATGTCGGAACCGACCCTTGCGCATGACTACTTCGAATGGACGAAGCAGCAGCTCGCCGCCATGCAGGCCACGCTGGTGTCGCTCGATGCCTCGATCCGGGACGGGTCGCTGCAAAGCGAGGCGCGCACGCGTGCCGACCAGGCCATGGCCCGGCTCCGCGCCGCGCGCGACGACTTCCAGGCCCGCGTCGAGACCGCCAAGACCGAAGCGGCGGCGACCAACAAGGCAGTGACCGACGCCACCGTCGCCGCCAGCCAGGCAGCCTGGACAAAGGTCGAATTCGGCGTACCAGGACGTTCCTCAAGGCGGCGGGAGATAACGCGAGCCTCGTGCAGGCGGCGCTCACGGCCCGGGCCGAAGCCCAGCGCCAGGCGTGGCAATCCTCCCTGCAGTCCATTCGGGCGAGCACCGTTGGCGCGATCGATTACGCGCGCGGCGAAACCGAGGCGGCATTTCAGCGCCTTGCGGCCGAAACGGACAAGGCCGGCAGCAAGCTCGGCGGTGTCTCCGCGGCCGGCGAGGAATCCTGGAAAGCCATCAAGGTCGGCGTCGAGGATACCATCTCGGCCTTCGAGCGGACCTGGAAGAAGGTCTATGAGTCGGTCAGCAATATCCGCTAGAACGACCCCCGGAGATTTCGTAGGCTCAATGAGCGTCGGGAGGCTCTTCCGGCGCTCATTTCCGTTTTGTGTCGCCTAACAGGTTTGTGTCGCCTAACAGGTTTGTGTCGCCTAACAGGATGTTTCGCCTAACAGGAGGTGTCGGTGTTGCGAGTGTTCGTGCTGACCGCAGGCGTTGCCCTGCTCGTTCTTCCGCAGATCGCGTCTGCGTTGCCACCGACCGAACTCGCGCCGTCCCGCACCGCGGCGATCCTGCGCGTGCAGGCGACGACGCCTGATGCCGCGCCGGCGGCCACCGACTCGGCGCTCGCTTGGGCGAAAGCCAGGCTGGCCGAAATCGACGCCGCCATCGCCACCCTGGACGCGCAAACCCGCTCTCTCGCCGCCGATGCGCGCGCGCAGGCGGACGAGGCGCTGCAGAAGCTCCGGGCGACGCGCGATGCCTTCAGCGCCCGGATCAACGACATCGTCGCCGACAGCAAGCAGAAGACCACCGCACAGATCGCCGAGTTGCGCGCCGCGCTGGATGCGAAGTGGAGCGAATTCGAGCTTGGCCTGAATGGCTATCTGGATGCCGCCAAAGCCGAACTCGCCCTGCGCAGCGCGGTGATCCAGGCCCGCGAGAAGGCCGAGGAACAGTATTGGCAGCAGGCGATCGCCACGCTGAAGGCCGAAGAGGAAAAAGTTGTTGCTGAGCAACGTCCTGTCATCGACTCGGCGATCGCCGCCCTGCAGTCCTATGCGGACGCGGCCAAGGTGCGACTGGCCAAGATTCAAAAAGCTGGCATCGATGCATGGTCGGCACTGCAGGACAGTCTGGCCGACGCGCGCAAGGCTTTCGACAAGGCCTATGCCGGCGTGCAGGCGGCGATCGACCGGGCGCGGCAGTAACGTCGCGCACGCCACCGGCGGCCCGCAGAGCGCCGCCGGTGGCGTGTCGTCAATCATATGATGTGTTTGTGTATCTCTACTGTCAGATAATAGGGTGAGTTCGTGCTCACAATCTCGACGGTGTCGTATTGCTCTTCACCTGCATTGCGTCACATCAATAATGCTGCTTGGCCTCCTGCCTTCGCGTATGCCGCTCACACTCGTGAGGCCGAGCTATTTTCCGATTTTGTTGATGTTTCATTCCGATCGCAGAGCTAGCATTGACCCAGGTTGGTAAGGTTTGGCTGCCTGATGTGCCCGTGATTTCGATTGCACGATATGGTATACGTCCTGTGATGATCGATCCGTGTCATGAGGACAGCCAACATGGCGCCAACGCCACTCAGCAGTGAAGCGCAACAACTGCTTCTTGCAGCCACGACGGGCCCACAGCATCTCATCGGCAGAATCACGGTGTCCAGAGACCACCTTGCTGGCCCCGGCGTTGCAGCAGTGGGCCGATCGTTCGGGGATCCCGAGAACTCTCCAGAGAACGCTCGGTGGCTCGCCGCGATCGACGAACTTGTTAGTAACGGGCTAGCACGCGACGCGAGCGGTACCGGTAAAGTCTATGGTCTGACCGATGCTGGCTATCGTGCCGCCGAAGCGTTTGCCCGATAGCCAGCTACCAGCGGTGGCTTTTAGTGCGCCGCCAGTGACGGCCCCTACTCCCACTCGATCGTCCCCGGCGGCTTGCTGGTAATGTCGTAGGTCACCCGGTTGATCCCCCGCACCTCGTTGACGATGCGGTTGGCCACGCGGGTGAGAAACCCGATGTCGAACGGATAGACATCCGCCGTCATCCCGTCGGTGCTGGTCACCGCCCGCAGCGCGCAGGCCATGTCATAGGTCCGCCCGTCGCCCATCACCCCCACCGTGCGCACCGGCAACAACACGGCAAACGCCTGCCAGATCGCGTCGTACAGCCCGGCGGCGCGGATTTCCTCCAGGAAAACCGCATCCGCCCGGCGCAACAGATCGAGCTTTTCCCGCGTGATCGCACCGGGGATGCGAATGGCAAGCCCCGGCCCGGGGAACGGGTGGCGGCCGACGATAGAGTCGGGAATGCCAAGCTCACGGCCGAGCTTGCGAACCTCGTCCTTGAACAACTCGCGCAGCGGCTCGACCAGGCGCATGCGCATGTGCTCGGGCAGGCCGCCCACGTTGTGGTGGCTCTTGATGGTCACGCTCGGGCCGCCGGTGAAGCTGACGCTCTCGATCACGTCGGGATACAGCGTGCCCTGGGCGAGCCAATCGGCGCCGCCCACCTTGTGCGCTTCGGCGTCGAACACCTCGATGAACAGCCGGCCGATGGTCTTGCGCTTGATCTCCGGATCGGTGACCCCTTCCAGGGCCGCGAGAAACACGGCGGACACGTCGCGGTGCACCAGCCGGATGTTGAAGCGGTCGCGAAATGTGTGCACCACCTCCTCGGCCTCGCCGGCGCGTAGCAATCCATGGTCGACGAAAATGCAGGTCAGCTGGTCGCCGATCGCTTCGTGGATCAGCACCGCGGCGACCGACGAATCGACGCCGCCGGACAGGCCGCAGATCACACGCCCGTCGCCGACCTGCGCGCGGATGCGGGCGATCTGCGCCTCGCGGAAGCCTGCCATGGTCCAGCCGCCGGTGCAGCCGGCGATTTCGTGGGTGAAGTTGCGCAGCAACTGCGCGCCGTGCGGCGTGTGCACCACCTCGGGATGGAACTGCACGCCATAGAAATGGCGGCGGTCGTCGGCAATGGCGGCGAAGGGCGCGCCGTCGCTGGTCGCCACCACCCGGAAACCCGGCGGCAGGCGGGTGACACGGTCGCCATGGCTCATCCACACCTGCTCGCGCGCGCCCGGCGCCCAGACGCCGCGGAACAGCGCGCAGGGCGCCCTCACGTCGAGATAGGCACGGCCGAACTCGCGATGCTCCGATCCCTGGACCTCGCCGCCGAGCTGGGCGCACATGATCTGCTCACCATAGCAGATGCCAAGCACCGGCAGCCCGGCCTCGAACACCTCCTGCGGCGCGCGCGGCGAATCGCCTTCGGTGACGCTGGCCGGGCCGCCGGAAAGGATAAAGGCACGCGGGTTGAAGGCGCGGATGCGGGCGGGGTCGGCGCTGTACGGCCAGATCTCGCAATAGACGCCGCTTTCGCGCAGCCGGCGCGCGATCAGCTGGGTAACCTGGCTGCCGAAATCGAGAATAAGCACGCGGTCGGTCATGGGAGGCACCTGTCGGTGACGGTGCGCGGCTTTGCAGCACGGACGGGGGTGGAAGGCAAGGAAGGCCAGGGCTCTGCCCTGGACCCGCCAGGGGCCGGGAGGCCCCTGGACCCCGCTACTTTATACAGTTGTTATACGAGGGGGTGAGGCGGTGAAACGGCTCGCCGCCTCACCCCCTCGTATAACAACTGCATAAAAGGAATGGGTTCCAAGGGCCTCTCGGCCCTTGGCGGGGTCCAGGGGCAGAGCCCCTGGCCTTCCTTCCTAACTCGCCGACGAAGCCGCCTGTTCCAGCTTCTCCGTGCTAGGCCAAACGTAAGCCATCTGCACCACCGGCGTGCCGCCCACCCGCACCGTCGCCTCCGCCGCCACGCGCCCGCCCAGGCGCTCGTAGAACCAGCGGCTCGGGTTCTCCCGCAGCACCCACACGAAGGCCGATTTGCAGCCCGATGCCGCCAGATGCGCCGCCGCCACCCGCATCAGCCGCCGCCCGAGGCCGCGTTCGCGCCAGTCATCCAGCACATATAGCGTCTCGATTTCCCCCTCGCCCAGCCCGGCCGGACTGGCGGCGAACTGGCGCGCGGGGCCACCGGTCACGAACCCCACCACCCGCGGCGGCCCGCCCGCGGGCCCTACGTCCAGCCCGGAGGCGGTGGCGACATGCACGCCCAGCCCGTTGCGAATCGCCGAATCGTAATGCGCCGCCTGCCGGCGCACCGACAGGCGGGAGAGGAATTCGTTGGGCAGAATCCCCGGATAGGTGCTGCGCCAGGCAGCCACGTGCACCGCCCCGATGGCGGCAGCGTCGGCCGAACGGGCGCGCCGGATGGCAATCACGCGACGCGCTCCAGCACCGCGGCGAAGAACCCGTCGGTATCATGCGTGCGCGGTGTCAGCGACAGGTACGGACCGGCGCCCGGCGGCGGCCCGGGCAGCTCCCAGGCCCGCTCCAGCGGCACCGGCGCGAAATCGGCATGCGCGGCAAGGAAGGCGTCCACCTGCTCCTCGTTCTCCTCCAGCAACAGCGAGCAGGTAGCGTAGACCAACCGCCCGCCGCTGCGAACCAGGCGTGCGGCCTGGGCCAGAATCCCTGCCTGTTTCGGCACCAGTTCGGCGAGGTCCTGCGGGCGCAGGCGCAGGCGCGCGTCGGGGTTGCGCCGCCAGGTGCCGATGCCCGTGCAGGGTGCGTCCACCAGCACGCGGTCGAAGCTGCCGGCGCGGCGCTTGGCCCATTTGTCGCCGGGCTCGACCAGATGCCGCTCGACATTGTGAACCCCGGCCCGGCGCAGCCGGCGCACCGCCCCATCCAGCCGCGGCGCGGAGATGTCGCAGGCGGCGATGTGGCCGCGGTTTTCCATCGTCATGGCCAGCGCCAGCGTTTTCCCCCCCGCCCCGGCGCACCAGTCCGCCACCCGCATCTCCGGCTTCGCGCCGACCAGGGCCGCCACCAGCTGGCTGCCCTCGTCCTGGATTTCCACCAGCCCCGTTTGAAACGCCGCCCCGGTTGAAACCGGGCGCCGCCCGGCCACCCGCAGCCCCCAGGGCGAGATCGGCGTCGGCACCGAGTCGATCCCCTCCCCCGCCAGCGCCGCCTGCACCTGTTCGCGGGTGGCCTTCAGCAGATTGACGCGCAAATCGAGCGGCGCCTCGGCGTCCATGGCCGCCAGTTCGGCCGCCAATGTGGCCCCGAACCGCGCTTGCAGATGCGGCAGCACCCAGTCCGGCACCTCCAGCCGCACCGCGTCCGGCATGTCGGGATGGTCGAGCGTGTGCCGTTCCAGCGCTTGCAGCGAGGTAGCCTCGGAGCCGGTCAGCTTCTCCGGAGCGAACCTGCCGCCGGAATAGGATTGCCCGACGCCATCCAGCGTCCAGCCCTCCAGCAGCAGCGACGCCGCCACCAGCAGCCGTGGAATCGCCGGCGCGGCGGCGCGTTCCAGCCACCAGGCCAGCCGCCGGCGCGAACGCAGCACGCGCCAGGTACGGTCGGACACGGCGCGGCGGTCGCCCGAGCCGATGAAGCGGCGGTTGCGGAAAAAATCATTGGCCACGGCATCCGCCGGCTTGCGCGGCGCCGCCTCGACGGCGGCCAGCAGCTCGACGGCGGCGGCCAGGCGGGCGGCAGGCGTCACCGCGGTTGCACACCCGGCATCAGGTCTCCTGCCGGACGTTGTAGTTCGGCGCCTCGCGGGTGATCGCCACGTCGTGCACGTGGCTTTCCCGCAGCCCGGCGCCGGTGATGCGGCGGAACTGGGCCTTGCGCTGCAGGTCGTCGATGTTCGGGCTGCCGGTGTAGCCCATGCCGGCGCGCAGGCCGCCGACCATTTGGTGCAGCACCGCCGACACCGGCCCCTTGTAGGCCACCCGCCCCTCGATGCCTTCCGGCACCAGTTTGAGCGAATCCGTGACCTCCTGCTGGAAATAGCGGTCGGCCGAGCCGCGCGCCATGGCGCCGATGCTGCCCATGCCACGGTAGGATTTGTAGGAGCGGCCCTGGAACAGGAAGACCTCGCCCGGCGCCTCGTCGGTGCCCGCCAGCAGGCTGCCGATCATCACCGCGTCGGCGCCGGCACCGATGGCCTTGACGATGTCGCCCGAGGTGCGCACGCCGCCATCGGCAATGGCCGGCACGCCGTGCTCGCGACACAGCGCCGCGGTTTCCAGCACGGCGCTGAACTGCGGCACGCCGACGCCGGCGACCACCCGGGTGGTGCAGATACTGCCCGGACCGATGCCGATCTTCACCGCGTCCGCCCCCGCGGCGATCAGCGCCGCCGCGCCCTCCGGCGTGGCCACATTGCCGGCGATCACCTGCACCGCGTTGGACAGGGTCTTGATGCGTTCCACCGCCGCCAGCACCCCGGCGGAATGCCCATGCGCGGTATCCACCACCACCACATCGACCCCGGCGGCGATCAGCGCGCGGGCGCGGGCATGGCCGTCCTCCCCCACCCCGGTGGCGGCGGCCACCCGCAGCCGGCCGAGCTCGTCCTTGTTGGCCAGCGGATGCGCCTGCGCCTTGTCCATGTCCTTGACGGTGATCAGGCCGACGCAGCGATAGGCGTCGTCCACCACCAGCAGTTTTTCGATGCGGTGGCGGTGCAGCAGGCGCCGCGCCTCCTCCGGCCCGACATCGCCGTTCACCGTGATCAGGTTTTCCCGCGTCATCAGCTCGTAGACCTTGAGCGCGGGGTCGGTGGCGAAGCGCACGTCGCGGTTGGTGAGGATGCCGACCAGGCGGCCGGTGACGCGCTCGACCACCGGGATGCCGCTGATGCGGAAGCTCTCCATCAGGCCGCGGGCATCGGCCAGCGTCTGGTCAGGGTGGATGGTCACCGGGTTGACCACCATGCCGGACTCGAACTTCTTGACCTGGCGGACCTGGGCGGCCTGCTGCTCGATGTCGAGGTTCTTGTGGATCACCCCGATGCCGCCGTGCTGCGCCATGGCGATCGCCATGGCGCTTTCGGTGACCGTGTCCATGGCCGAGGAAACCAGGGGAATATTGAGCGGGATGGTGCGGGTCAGCCGGGTGCGGGTATCGGTGCTGGCGGGCAGCACCTGCGAATAGGACGGCACCAGCAGCACGTCATCGAAGGCGAGCGCCTCGCGAATCCGCAGCGCCGCCGCGTCCGCTGCGGCGCGGGGCGCCGGGGCGGGAGAAGTGTCTTGGGGTGCCATGGCCGAACCTTTCGCAGCTTGCCTCCGGCGATGTCGGCGCCGGGAAACGCGACCTTGGCGGCTCCAAATAGGCCGCCATACCGGGGGGCGCAAGCACGGCGGCGTGACAGCCGGGTTTAACCAAGGGCCACGCAAGCAGGGGCCACGCAAGCAAGGGCCACGCAAGCAAGGGCCACGCAAGCAAGGCGCGGGCCCCGTCCTGGACCCGCCGTCGCCCGCAACCCGCCCTCGGCGCGACGGGCCGTGGCCCCTGGACCCGGCTTTGCCGAACCCGCGGACACTTTGAAACCGTTGTTATACCCGTTCCAGGAGGCCGCGAGCCCGACCTTACCCGCCAGAGGGGTCCTAAGTCTGGTGCAGCGTGGTCGCAGGCAACCGTGCCCCGGCCCATCGCAGCCCGGCTGGCCGGCGCCAGCACGCCTGACATGCTCTGGCATGTCACCGTCGCCGGGTATGCGCCCGGCTGATCAAAAACTCTTGCCGGCTGGCGCGAGTATGCAATGGCTTCCCGTGCTGCACTGACGAAATCATTGGTTCGTCGTCGCTCCATGTTCTGTCGTGGATCAATCGAAATACCAGACGAGCTTGCGATAGCGCCACGGCCGCGGCCCACGGGTAGTGGGTCAGTTTCAAAAATAAGATTGGTTGCGTAGGAACGCTTTCTTATAGCGGCCGATCCCTATCAGATGGAAGCGCCACGCGGTATGATGTATTGCCCGTGAGGGCGTGTGAGGGATGCCTGAATGAGCCGCGCTTCGTTTACCATAGCTTACGACGGGTCGGCGCTTCGCAACGGCACGATGAATGTCCGCGACCTTGCCCCAGCGCTGATGGCGCTTGGGCAGCTTTTCGATGCCGCAAACACAAATTTGAATGGTAGAACCGCGCAGGTAAATATTGAAATCCGCGCCCACAATGCAGGCTCATTTGAGATCGTATTTGATGTCGTGCAAAGTTTTCATAGCCAACTAATAGGCCTGCTGACATCAGGAGAGGTGTCGGCTGCTGCTAATTTTTTACAATTGATTTTCTGGAGTCCCGGCAGTTGCCGTTGGCGGATATGGCGGCCTTGTGTGGCTTATAAAGAAACTGCGCGGTAGATCAATATCTCGTGTTGAAACTTCTTCTGCTGGTCAGGTTAAAATTTATATTGAAGATGAGATATACGTAGTACCTGACAGCGCTCACGGGAACGGACCCGGGTTCGCTCGGTGGAACTGACCCACTGACTTCAGTCCTACCGTACCGACCATTGTCTCAGGCTGTCCCAACCCGACGCTATCTGGTGCCGGGGCCCGCTGTGGGATGGCTGCGCCTGCGGCAGCGCGGCGCGCGGCCTGTGAGCCCCTCCTGGGGATCGGCTCAAGACCGGACACGGTCGTGGCGGGGTTGCCACGGGAGATAACCGAAGCACCGAGCACCTCGGCAAGCAGCTGGAAGCCTGCCAGACTTGAGGGCAAGCACGGCGCCGAACTCAACCTGGCAGTTCTGTCTCGACGCCGTGCCCCACACCGTGCTGGGCACGAATGCGAGGCGAGTATCCTGCCAAGGGTGGCGTTCGTCTACGCCTCGTCTGCGACGACGGGCAGGCCGAGCCGGGGGCTGGCCGTCTATTTCAGTGCGCGCGGTGTTGCTGCCAGGTGGTCGTGTGCCGCCACTGCGACCGCGGGCAAATCTACTGCGGCAGCGGCTGCGCCGGACAGGCGCGTCACCAGACGCTCCGGAAGGCAGGCAAACGCTATCAGAAGACCCGTCGTGGCCAGGAGAAGCATGCCGCCCGGATGGGCCACATGCGGGCGCGCAGAAAAATAGTGACGCATCATGGTTCACCCCCGCCACCGGCGGGTGATCTGCTGGCGGCCGGCGCGATGGCGACCTCGCACGACGACGCATCTCCGGCCGAGCCGCCCCGGCGAGCGACGACGCACTGCCATTGGTGCGGTCGTCCCTGTCTGCTGGCGTTTCGCTCTGGGTTCCTGCGCCGTCGCGATCCCCGTCGCGGCCGTGTTGACCACGCCCGGACGGAGCGCAATGCGCCATGGTGAACCCGACTGACGCGGCGGCGAGTATCCTGCGGGACCGTGACCGGGGCGAGCGGGCCGCCCTGCCGGCGATGATGTCCATGGACAGCCATCGTCTGGAGCTTGACCTGCACCAGTTGGACCTGCGCTTCGCCGCCAGCCGCCTGGTGGACCCGCAGGCGGTGGCGCGGATCGCCCAGTCCATCGAGCGCTGCGGCCAGCTCGTGCCCTGCATCGTGGTGGCGCCTCCCGGCGGTACCGGTGCGGCCCCACGGGTGTTGATCGACGGGTATCGGAGGGTTGCCGCGCTGCGCCGGCTCGGCCGCGACACGGCCAGCGTCGAGCAATGGACCTGCGGGCTGGCCGAGGCGGTGCTGGGGGTATTGGCGCGCGCGCAGGATCGCTCGTTCGCCAGCATTGAGGAGGCGTTGCTGCTGCGCGAGCTGGTGCAGGGCCAGGGCCTGTCCCAGCACGAGCTGGCTCGCCGGTGCGGGCGTGACGTCAGCTGGGTCAGTCGGCGGCTGCAACTGCTGTCGGGTTTGCCCGATGCGGCGCTGGCGGCGGTGCGCACCGGCAAGCTGTCGGCTTGGGCGGCCAACCGGGTGGTGGTCCCGTTGGCGCGTGCCAATGCCGCCCATGCCGACAGCATGCTGGCGGCGCTGGCCGCGGCGCCGCTGTCGACCCGCGAGTTGCAGTGCTGGTTCGCCCACTACCAGCAGGCCGCGCAAACGGTGCGCGACCGCATGGTCGGCGATCCTCGCTTGTTTCTCGACGCCCTGCGGGCGAACGACGAGCGGCGCGCCGGCGAACGGCTACGCGACGGCCCCGAAGGCGAATGCATCGTCGATCTGCGTTGCCTCGAGGCGGTCATCGCGCGCCTGACGGATCGCGCGGCGGCGCTGCAATCGGTGCCACCGGCGCTGATCGCGGCGGTGCCGCGGTTGTGGTCGGCACTCGACGTTCCTGACGATTGCGATCGACCGGGGGGACGCACATGACCCCGGCTGAAATCCGCAGCGCGGTGCGCACGCTGCAGGCGCAGAGGCACAGCCTGCGCGAGATCAGCCGTCTGCTGAGACTGTCGCGCAACACCGTGCGGCGCATCCTGCGCAAGCCGGACGGCAACGTCGCCAAAGCAGCACCGTGCGACGAGGCGACGCTGGCCATGGTGAAAACTGCCTTCGAGCGGGCTCGCGGCAACGTGGTGCGCGTGCGCGAACTGCTGGCCGACGACGGTCTGGAAGTGTCCTACAGCAGCTTGACCCGCTGGGTCCGGGAGGCCGGCCTGCGCAGTCCGCCGCGGCGCATCGGCGAGTACCAGTTCGTGCCGGGCCAGGAGATGCAGCACGACACGTCGCCGCATCGGCTGACATTCGCGAACACCGACAAGCTTGTCACCGCCCAGTGTGCCGGCCTGGTGCTGGCCTACTCGCGCCGGCTGTTCATCCAGTACTACCCGCGGTTCACCCGCTTCGAGGCCAAGGCGTTCCTGCTCGAGGCGGCGCGCTTCATGGCGGGCGTCTGCCCGGTCTGCATCATCGACAACACCAGCGTGCTGCTCGCCGCCGGTGCCGGCGGCGACGCCGTCATCGCCCCGGAGATGGCGGCCTTCGCCCGCACCCTGGGCTTCCGATTCCGCGCCCACCGGGTGGGAAATCCGGAACGCAAAGGCCGGATCGAACGGCCGTTCGCCTATGTTGAAACGAACTTCCTGGCCGGCCGCAGCTTCGAAGATTTCGACGACCTCAATCGCCAGGCACTTGCCTGGTGCCGCGAGGTCGCCAACCGAAAGCCAAAGGCAGCGCTCGGCATGTCGCCAGATGCCGCCTACGTCATCGAGCAGCCGCACCTCGTGCCGTTGCCCGACGCGTTGCCGCCGGTCTACGAGTTGCTGGAACGCGTCGTCGACCTGCACGGCTTTGTCAGCGTCGATACCAACCGCTACTCCGTGCCAGAGCGCTTCGTCGGCAAGTCGGTCGCTGTCTACAAGCACCCCACCGAAATCCATGTCCGCCGCAAGGACACGACGATCGCCGTCCACCGGCGGCTGATCGCCGAGCGCGATGCCAGAAGCACCCTGCCTGGTCATCATACCATCCCAGTGCGGCAGGGGCGCGGCACGGCGACTGAAGAAAAGCTGCTGACCGGCCACCATCCCAGCCTCGACCGTTACGCTGCCGCCCTCAAGCTGCGCAGTCACGGATACGGGCGACGGCCACTCCGCCGGCTGATCGAGATGAAGCGCACCTACCCGGCCGGTCCGTTCATCGCCGCCATCGAACAGGCCCTGCACTATGGCCTGTTTGATCTCGGCCGCCTGGAAGACCTCATCCTCAAACAGGTCGCCGGTGACTTCTTCGCACTGAGCACCAGGAAAGACGACGATGCATGACAAGCTGCGCGCGCTGATCGCCCAGTTGCGCCTGCACGGCATGGCCGAGGCACTCGACGCCGAAATCGAACGCGCCGAGCGCGAAGCGATCGCGGCACCCGAGCTGCTGTACCGGCTGCTCGGCCAGGAAGCCGCGTCCCGCCGCGAACGCAGCCTGGCGTATCGTCTGGGGCAGGCGCGTCTGCCATGGCGGTGGTCGCTCGACAGCTTCCCGTTCGATCGGCAGCCCGGCGTGAGCCGCGCGCAGATCCAGACACTGGCCGGGCTGGACTTCCTGCGCCGGACCGACAACGTCTTGCTCATCGGCAAACCCGGCACCGGAAAGACCGGCCTGGCGATCGGTCTGTTGCGCGAGGCCTGCCTCAACGGCTACCGTGGTCGCTTCATTAATGCTCAAGTCCTGCTCGATGAACTCTATGCCTCTCTGGCAGACCGCACTACCACACGGCTGCTGGCCCAGCTGAGTTGCATGCAGCCCTTGCTGATTGACGAGCTGAGCTACCTGACAATCAAGCCGGAACAATCAAACGCATTCTTTCGTCTGATGGACCAACGCTATAACCGGGTCTCGACGATCATCACCACCAACCTTGAACTGTCCGACTGGTACGAGCTGTTCGACAAGAAGCCGCTGGTCGATGCGCTGCTCGATCGCCTGCAGCACCACTGCATCACCATCCGCATCAACGGCCCGTCCCTGCGCAGCCCGGAGCCTCCGGCACCGGCGTCGCCAACACCGGCGCGCCGCACCGCCAAAACCTGAAGACCCCGCCAACACCACCGCCGCAGCGCCGAGGAGTGCCACGGCGCGCAAGGCGCCTCAAAGGGCAGGTGCTCGCCATGCTCGAAAATCGGCCACCGCCGATTTTCTGCGCGTGGCTCCGCTCCCGCCGCGCAAGCAAGCGCGCGGCGCCTTTGACTCGCCTTGCGCGCCGTGGCCTGCGGGTGGCGTCGGGACGGAAGGCGTCCCGACAATTCGACGCGCGGCGTCGAACGGAAAGCTGGTATTTGGCAGCAGCCACGTCACGATCGATCGCGCGGTCGGGCCGCTGAGCCACGTCAGCGCTGCCGGCTCTTCCCGGCCCGGCAGCCGCCGGGGGTGTGCCCGCCTCGCCGCGACAGGACGCGCCGCGCCGCCAGGGCCGTGACCCGCAACAACATCTGACCGCATTCATCCCCGGGTCTCCGTGGGCCCAGGACCGGGCGGCAGGCAGGCCGACTTGGGTCAGGCGAAGGAAAATGTGCCGCCGACCACGCCGGCTACCGACCGATCACGCCACCCGACCACCAACTCATGCGCACTTGCTGGGTCAGTTCCACCGAGCGAACCCGGGTCCGTTCCCGTGAGCGCTGTCAGTACCAGTCGAACTGTTAAGGCTATACCAAGATTTAACTGTAAGAACTGCGTTACAACGGCTTGTCGAAGAGCCTCTTAAGCAAGAAGGAATTGATGTATTTGAGGCGCGCGATGGAAAGACGCCTGTTGTCCGCGTTGAAAAATCAGAGGCCGGTTACTTTGCAAAGCCTTCGCTTCCTGACGAGGTATTGCTTGAAGAAACCAGCAGGAAAGCATTTTCTATTATATCGCTCGCATTCAAAGAAGACAATAAGTGGAGGCTATATGACGGGAATACTCAGATTAGCGCAGCCATTGAAGATAAAGACTTCATTGCGAGAGTTGACGCTAACCAAGTCGCTTTCTCAAAGGGGGATATATTGATTTGCGATGTCAGCACAAGGCAGGTCCGCACGACGGACGGTCTGAAGACTGATTACGTTGTCAAGAAGGTAATTGAACATAGGCCGGCAGCAAGGCAGCTCCCTCTATCTTTTGATTGACATTAAGGCGCCGCATCGGTTCCGTTCTCCCATTCCTCCAACACTGTTACCATGTCCGCTAATTCCCATAGCTTCGTCGTCACGCCCGCCGCCATGGCCGGGGTGCAGCGAAGGGTCCGGTGAATGCGGACGAAGTTGTAATGCATGGTGTGGATCGCGACCGAATGGGCGTGGTTCTCAACCTTCTTGGAGAACCCGTTCGTCAGCCGGGTGAAGCGGCGCGACCCCATCCGCAGCGTCAGGTTGGCCCGCTCCGCATAGCTGGTGCTGATATGCGCCGGGTCGGGATGTCCTTCGATGCGAGCCTTCTTGGCGCCTGTGCATTCACCGGGGCTGTAGCGACCGGCACCGGGCGTGTCACCATAGATTTTGGTGAGCATGGCGTAGTCGATATCCGCCCCAAAGGACTCTTCCACGGCTTCCAGATACGGCTTGTGCCCGTCACTGGTCAGTTGGACCCGGTTCTTGAGGCGTAAGGCCAGGTCACCGATGAAGTGGTGTGCGGCGGCAGCGTCCCGGTTGCCCACATAGAAGGATGGGATCAGTTTCGTGTCCGCGTCGATCGCCATCCACGTCCAGCAATCGCCAGCGCCTTCGGGGCCGCCTTGGCGGTTTCGACGTTCTTAGCCTTGGCGTAGACAAACGCCCAAATCTCATCAACCTGAATGCGCTTGCTGGTCAGGCCGCGCAGCGTCCGGTCCTGATAGTCGGAGAACGCCTCGCCCGCGTCTTCCAGCAGCTTCACGACGGTGTTCTTGCTGGCGCCCGTCGTGCGGCTGATGGCCCGCAGTGACATGCCTTCGACCATCAGGCCGAGGATTTGAGCGCGAGCGGCGCGGGAGAGTTTGTTCATGCCGCGCATGATATGACCCTTCGTGCTTAGCGGCAAGAGCTTTTGCAAGCATCCCGGCGCCATGATGTGCTTGCACCATGCGCGGCCGCGGGATATTGTGCAAGCATCAGTTTGAGAAGGATGTGCTTGCATGGACGCGGAGAAGAATCCTAAGAAAGTGGCGGCCGGGCTAGCGCGGGCGAAGGCGCTTCCCCCCGAGAAGCGGAAAGAGATCGCGCAGCAAGGCGCGGCCGCGCGGTGGCGTGGGAAGGTTTACACCGCAAGCCACAAGGGGAACTTCCTTGAGCACTTTGGAATAGATGTTGAGTGCTATGTCTTGGACGACCCGGCGAAAACGCCGGTGATAAGCCAACGTGGAATGGGAGAGGCGATAGGTTTCAGCCGCCGAGGGTCGCGACTAACGGTCTTCGTGAAGAGCCAGACGATGGACGGTTACCTCGGCCGCGACTTGAGGGAAAAAATCGAAAATCCCATTGTTTTTCAATTGCCTGGCGCGGCCGCGGCTAGTCCGGTTTCGGCGCGGGGGAATGGCTACGACGCCACCATTTTGATCGATCTCTGCAATGCCGTGTTGGCCGCAAAGGCAGACGGCAAACTGTCGGCTGCGCGCTACAAGGGGATGATCGAACAGGCCCGCATCATCACCAGCGCATCAGCGAAGAACGGCATCAGGCAACTCGTCTATGCGCTTGCTGGTTACAGTCCCGCTACGGATGAGGTAATTGCGGCCTTTAAGCTCTATGTGCAAGAGGAGGCCAAAAAATACGAGCCAGAGTTCCCGCCGGAGCTATATATGCAATGGCATCGGCTTTACGAACTTCCTGTGCCTGTTCGTGGCAAGCCGTGGCAATTCAAATTCCTGACAGTTAATCACATTTACTTTCCGCTGGCAAAAAGCAGCGGGAAGATTCTCTCTCTTTTGAGAGCAATCAAGTCCAGCGAGGGCGACCGCCAAAAAAAGCTCTTCCAGTTTCTAAACGAAATAGGGACTCGTGCATTGCGCATGCACCTTGGACGCGTCCTCGAAATGGCCGAATTGTCTGACAACCGACATGCTTATGAGAGCAAGATCATTGACCGGTTTGGTGGTCAGAGAGAACTAGAACTTTTGGTGCCTAGCTCTTCTCCCACCGCTTAGCCGCAGCTTTCCGCGCAATCTCCACCCGATGCTCCGCCGTCAGGGTGCGAGCGCGGGCGGAGCCGCCCTTCTGCCCTAGCCCTGCCGCCGCCGCGTCCTTCCCATCGTCCACCGTGTCGGGAACCTGCCCGGTCGCGATATCGACCATGAGCTTGCCAAGCTGGATAGGGTCGCGGGGGCGGGGGGTGCGCTTCATCGTCATGGCGAGAGTATGCCACACTGGCCGGGGCGGCGCACGCGGGGAGGATAGGAATGGAGTCTCGGGAAATTTCAAACTGACCCACTACCGGCCCACGGAAGATCGCGATCAGCAAGCCGTCGGCGGGAAAGCGAAGCGTATCCCGCCGCTTGCGGGCTACCGTCGTTCCTCCGCCGACGCCCAGCCAACCGCCAGCAAGCCGTAGGGCGGGAAAGCGAAGCGTATCCCGCCTCTTGCGGCCTGCCGCCCTTGCTCCGCCGACGCCCAGCCAACCGCCAGTTGCGACGGCGGGGATTAGCTGCGCTCTCCCGCCCTACATGCCGACCGATATGGCCGCAGTCCCGCCATCCGCACCGCCGGCCTCCAACGCCCCCCATTCCGTCCGCCCCCGCGCATCGAGGCACGCCCGCTTTCTGAATCTCCCTTGCGATCCACCCCGCACGCGTGCTAGGAATATAATCCATGCACGCGCACCCATTCCCCGCCACCCCCACCCTCGCCCCATCCTTCGGTGGGACCGGATTCGGCGTCATCCTCCGCACCCTCGCCGCCCTCATCGCCCGCCGCTTCCTCAATCATCCGCTTCTCGCCGCCCTCATCATCCCCTTGTGGCGGCACCTCACCCGCGCCGCCGCCCGCCTCGACCGCCTGCGCGCCCGCCTCGCCGCCGGCCCCCTGCCGCCGCCGCGCCCCCGCGCCAGCAACCACAGCGGCCCCCGGCACCGCTCACCCTTTCCCACCACCCGCGCCTGGCTGATCCGCGCCCTCGGCGCCGAGGCCGCCGCCTGCGCCGCCCAACTGCAGGCGCTGCTGGCCGATCCCGCCGCCGCCGACCTGCTCGCCTGCACCGCCGCCCGCCGCACCCTCGCCCCGATCCGCCGCATGCTCGGCCTGCCGCCCGCGAACCCGCCCCGCCCCGTCACGCCCGCATCCGAAGCCCCCGCAGCCGCCGCGCCGGAATACCGGCCGCTGCCCCGGCCAGCCCCGATCCCGCACCACCCCACGATCGACCCGCGTCCCACCGCGAGCCGCCCCCCGTGGTGGCTGCCGCCGCCCCGCCTGCGCTCCGGCTGATCCGGCCCCCTGCCCACCCGGCGCCACCAGCGGTGCCGCCGGGGCAACCTTGAGCCGTTCCGGCAAACTGGCGCAATGTGGCGCGCGGCCGGACCGGCCGTGACCCCTAGCCATGACTGTTGCTCCATGACGCCTCTGACGCCCGCTGCCTTCTCTGCCGCCGCCGCCTCCGCCGCGGCCCTGGATCGCCGCATCGTGCTGTACGACACCACCCTGCGCGACGGCGCCCAGACGCAAGGGGTGGATTTCTCGGTGGTGGACAAGCAAGTCATCGCCGCCGAACTCGACCGCCTCGGCGTCGATTACATCGAGGGCGGCTGGCCGGGGGCGAACCCGACCGATGATGCGTTCTTCGCCACCCCGCCGCGGCTGCGCCACGCCGCCCTCACCGCCTTCGGCATGACAAGGCGCCCGGGCCGCAGTGCCGGCAATGATCCGGGCCTCGCCGCGGTGCTCCAGGCGGAAACACCGGCGGTTTGCCTGGTGGGCAAGGCGTCCGATCTCGCCGCCGAGCTCGCCCTGGGGGTAACTCCCGAGGAAAACCTTGAGCTTATCGCCGATTCCGTGGCCGAGGCGGTGCGCCGCGGACGCAACGTCCTCTTCGATGCCGAACATTTTTTCGACGGCTATCAGCGCAACCCCGGCTACGCGCTGGCCTGCCTGCGGCGCGCCCAACAGGCGGGCGCCACCTGGCTGGTACTCTGCGATACCAATGGCGGCACCCTGCCGGGGCAGATCTCGGACATCGTCGGCGCGGTGGTGGCGGCCCTGCCGGGGGCGCGCATCGGCATCCACACCCACAACGATACCGAAACCGCGGTGGCCGGCAGCCTGGCCGCGGTGGCCGCCGGGGCACGGATGATCCAGGGCACGCTGAACGGCCTGGGCGAGCGCTGCGGCAATGCCAATCTCACCGCCCTGATCCCGACGCTGATGCTGAAGCTGGGCTACCAGACCGGCGTCACCGACGAGGGCTTGCGCCGCCTCACCGAGGTCAGCCACATGCTGGACGAGCGGCTGAACCGCGCGCCCAATCGCCACGCCGCCTATGTCGGTGAGAATGCCTTCGCCCATAAGGGCGGGCTGCACGCCGCGGCGATGGCCCGCGACAGCACGACCTATGAGCATGTCGTGCCGGCGCGGGTGGGCAATCGCCGGCATATCATCGTATCCGACCAGGCCGGCCGGGCCAATCTGCTGACCCGCCTCTCGGAAGCCGGCATCGACGTGGCCGCCGATGATCCGCGCATCCCGCTGCTGGTCGAGATGGTCAAGCGCCGCGAATTCGAGGGCTATACCTACGACGGCGCCGAGGCCAGTTTCGAACTGCTCGCCCGCCGCACCCTGGGCGAGGTGCCGGAATTCTTCCGCGTCGTCTCGTTCCGCGCCATCGACGAGCGGCGCTGGAATGCCAAGGGCGAGTTGATCACCCTGTCCGAGGCGACCGTGAAGGTGGAAGTGCAGGGCGAGCTGCAAATGACCGTCGCCGAGGGCAACGGCCCGGTCAATGCGCTGGACACGGCGCTGCGCAAGGTGCTGCTGCCGTTGTTTCCGGCGCTGCTGGGCATGCGCCTGGCCGATTACCGGGTACGCATCCTGACCCCGCAGGAGGGCACCAAGGCGGTGACCCGGGTGATGATCGACAGCCACGATATCAACGCCCTCTCGCTCGGGCGCTGGTCCACCGTCGGCGTCTCCGGCAACGTCATCGACGCCTCATTCAGCGCCCTGCACGACGCGATCACCTACCGCCTGTTCTGCGCCCGGGCGGAAACCCCGGAGCAGGTGCCGGCCTGAACGGCCGTGCGGCTTCCTCGCCCGGCCGTTCAGCCGAAACGCAGCCGCGCCGCGCCTTCGGCCGACATCCAGGCCATCCTGCCGGCCGCAATCGTCGCCACCGGCCGCGGCGGTCCGTCGTGGTCGGCCACCAGCACCACATCGGCGCGCTGGCCGGGCAGCAGCCGGCCACGATCGTCCAGCCCCACCGCGTCGGCGGCATTGCGCGACACCAGCGCCCAGGCGGAGGCCAGGTCGAACACGTCGCGGCGCGCGAGCACAAACGGCGCCTGCAGCAGGCAAGGATAGAAATAATCGCTGGTGAGCACCCGGCAGATGCCGGCCTCGGCCAAGCGCGCCGCCGAGGTCCAGCCCATATGCGACCCGCCGCGCACCACGTTGGGGCTACCCATGGCGACCACGTCGCCCGCCGCGGCGGCGGCCTCGGCCACCTCGGCGGCGATCGGAAACTCGCAAATCCGCGCGCCGCGCCGGCGGAAGCTGTCCCGCGTGGCCAGGGTGGCGTCATCGTGGCTGGCCATCGGCAGGCCGGCCGCGCGGGCGGCGGCGGCAATGCGCTCCAGCGCCGGCTCCACCTCATCGGCGCGGGCGCCGACCGCGCCGGCCAGATCCCGGAATGCCTCCAGGCCCATGCCGGCGCGGTCGCTGTATTTGGCGCCTTTCACCGGGTCGTGCAGGCGGCGCAGGATCGACGGCGTGTGGTCGTTGAAGGCCAGCAGATGCACCCGCCCGGCGGCGATGTCGGACAGCGCCATGGGCAGGGCGTCGAGGTTGAAGGCTTCCCAGCGCAGATGGATGCGCATGTCGCACACCCACGGCCGCGCATGCAGTGCGTCGAGCAGGGCGCGCCAGGTTTCGGCGCCGCGCAACCCCGGCTCCCAGGACAGCGTGACCCCGTGATAGGCGGTGGTGATGCCGTTGGCGAGCAACTGTCGCTCGGTTTCCGCCAGCGCCAGGCCGGGCGCAAAATCGACGCCGGAGCGGGGCTGCAACTGGCGCTCGAAGGCATCGCCATGGATGTCGATGATGCCGGGCAGCACTTTCAGCCCGCGCGCCTGCAGCACGACCGCGCCGGGGTCGCCGGCTTCGGCGATTCGGCCTCCGGCGATCCAGACATCGCCGGTCGCGAACGTCCCCTCGCCGGCGAGAACCTCGCCGCCGGCAATCCGCAACGGTCGCATCGCTGTCCCCCTTATGGCTCGAAGACGATTTGCACCCGCGGCGTCGGATAGCAGCTGATGCCGAACTCGACCACCGCGCCGGTGGCATCGACATTGGTGTTCTCGGTGACCACCAGTGGCCGGTTGCGTGGCATGCGCAGCAGCTCGGCCTCGCTGCCCTGCGGCATGCGCGCCGTCACCCGGGTCTGCTGGCGCCGGTAGTCCTCCACGCCGACGCGGGCGAGGGCCGCGGTGACGCTCTGGCACGCGCGCAGCGCCTCGAGCAGGCCGGGGAAACGGGCGGCTGGGAAATGGTGCTGGCTGAGGCTGACCGGACGGCCATCAGCCAGGCCCAGCCGCGTCATCAGCACCACACGCGCGCCGGGGCGCAGGCCGAGCCCGGCGGCGATGGCGGCATCCGCCGCCAGCTCGCGCAGATCGAGGACCCGCCCGCCCGGTTCCTTGTTGTGCGCCCGGATCCACTCGGAGAACCTCGTGCGGGCGCTGATCGCGTAATCGAGCACGTCTTCGGCGACGAAACTGCCGCGCCCTTGCTCCACCTGCACCAGGCCGGCGCGCGATAATTCCTCCAGCGCCCGGCGCACGGTGTGGCGGTTGACGCCGAAGCGGGCGGACATCTGCGCCTCGGTGGGCAGGCGTCCGCCCGCTGTCAGGGCACCGTCGGCGATGTCCTGCTCGATGCAGCGGGCGATCTGCCGCCACAGCGCGACTCCCCCGCTGCGTTCGATCATGGTTCGCGCGGTCCGGCTGCCTTCCACCCGCTCGGTCGGGCCGGGCGGCGGAGGCTCTGTCATGTGAACTTCACCCATTTTCCAGCCCGCATCGTGCAGTGGCGCTTGACGTTTAGCAAGAGACAGGTCTACCTGTCTAGACATCTACACAACAATCGGCTGCCCTGGATGCCCAACCCCAGCCCGTCTGAGCACGATCATTCTGAACGAGATCACACCCCCCGCCGCGCCTGGATGAGCGTGCTGGCCCGCGCCAGCGCGGCCGACATCGCCGCCCTGCTGGCCGACGCGCCCGCCCTGCCGCCGCATGTGCGGCTGCGCGGGCCGGAAGCCGGACTGGTCATGCTGCGCGGCCGCGCCGGCGGCGCCGGGGCGGCGTTCAACCTCGGCGAGATGACGGTGACGCGCTGCACCGTGCGCGTCAACGATGGTCCTGTCGGCCACGCCTATGTGGCCGGCCGCGACGCGCGCCAGGCCGAACTGGCGGCGCTGCTGGATGCGGCGCTGCAGGAACCATCCCGCCATGACGCGTTGCACGCGGCGGTGATCGCCCCGCTCGCCGCAAGCCAGCAGGCCGAGCGCGACGCCACCGCGCGCCGGGCCGCGGCGACACGGGTGGATTTCTTCACCATGGCCACCATGCGGACCACAGAATGAGTATCGATCTTCCCGGCTTCGCCGATCCGGTGCTGGAGTTCGCAGGCCTGTTTCCGCGCCGTGCTGGATGCCATGGCGCGGCCGGGCACGCTGCGCGCCGCCGGCATCGGCCTTGCCCCCCCTGCCCCGCTCGTCCCCGCAGCCGCCGCTGTGCTGCTGACGCTGATCGACGGCGAGACGCCGCTGTTTCTCTCCCCGGCGTTTGCGCCAGCCCGCGACTGGATCGGATTTCATTGCGGCGCCGTAGCGCTGGACGCGGTCGCGGCGGCCGGATTCGTGCTGGCCGACACGATGCCCGATCTGACTGTCCTGGACGCCGGCAGCGACGAATCGCCGGACGCCTCCGCCACCATCATCCTGCAGGTCGAATCCCTGGGCCACGGGCGGCGGCTGCGCCTGTCGGGTCCCGGCCTGCGGGTGGCGCAAGCGCTGGACGTGGCCGGACTGCCGGAGGATTTCGCCGCCCTCTGGGCGGCCAACCACGCGCTGTTCCCGCGCGGTGTCGATCTGCTGCTGTGTTGCGGCACCACGCTGACGGCGCTGCCGCGCAGCGTGCGGGTGGAGAGCTAGACGATGCCCTATGTCGCGGTGAAAGGCGGCGAGCGCGCCATTGACAACGCCCATGCCTGGCTCGCCGAGGCGCGGCGCGGCGCGCCGACGGTTGGCGAAATCGGCACCGCGCAGATCGCCGGGCAACTCGGCCGCGCGGTCGACCGGGTGATGGCCGAGGGCTCGCTGTACGACCCCGAACTGGCGGCGCTGGCGATCAAGCAGGCGCAGGGCGATCTGATCGAGGCCGCCTTCCTGCTGCGCGCCTACCGCACCACCCTGCCCCGCTTCGCCCATGCCGCCCCGGTGAAAACGGACACGATGCTGCTGCGCCGCCGCATCTCGGCGATCTACAAGGATCTGCCCGGCGGCCAGGTGCTCGGCCCGACCTACGACTACACCCACCGCCTGCTGGATTTTTCCCTGCTCGCGGACGGCAGTCCGCCGCCGGCCTGCGAAGCCCCGGCAGCGGACCAACAAATGCCAAGGGTTGCCGAGATTCTCGGTCACGAGGGCCTGATCGAGCCCGATGGCGAAACCAACGGCGAACCCGGCGACATCACCCGCGAGCCGCTGTCGTTCCCCGCCGGGCGCGACCTGCGCCTGCAATCGCTGGCGCGCGGCGACGAAGGATTTCTCCTTGCCCTGGGCTATTCCTCGCAGCGCGGCTGGGGCAGCACGCATCCCTTCGTGGGCGAAATCCGCGTCGGCGAGACCTCGGTGGAAATCACCCCGCCCGAACTCGGCTTCGCCATCGACATCGGCGACGTGACCCTCACCGAATGCGTCATGGTCACCCAGTTCAAGGGCAGCAAGACGGCGCCGCCGCAGTTCACCCGCGGCTATGGCCTCGCCTTCGGCCATGCCGAGCGCAAATCCATGGCAATGGCCCTGGTCGATCGCTCCATGCGCGCCGGAGAACTGGGCGAGGACATCACGGCGCCGGCACAGAACGTCGAGTTCGTGCTGTCGCACTGCGACAACATCGAAGCGACCGGCTTCGTCGAGCATCTCAAGCTGCCGCACTATGTCGATTTCCAGAGCGAGCTCGAAGACCATACGGCGCATGCGGGCCGAGGCGGCCGCGTTGCAGGAGGCGGCCGAGTGAACACGGGATACAACTTCGCCTATCTGGACGAGCAGACCAAGCGCATGGTGCGCCGCGCCATTCTCAAGGCGGTGGCGATCCCCGGACATCAGGTGCCGTTCGGCAGCCGTGAGATGCCGCTGCCCTATGGCTGGGGCACCGGCGGCATTCAGATCACCGCCTCCATCATCGGCCCCGCCGATGTGCTGAAGGTGATCGATCAGGGCGCCGACGACACCACCAACGCGGTGTCGATCCGCCGCTTCTTCGCCCGCACCGCCGGGGTGGCGCCAACCACCCGCACCGGCGAGGCGACGATCATTCAGACCCGCCACCGCATTCCCGAAAAAGCGCTGCGAGAGGACCAGATCATCGTCTATCAGGTGCCGCAACCCGAGCCGCTCTCGCGGCTGGAGCCGAGCCGGGCGGAGACCAGGCGCATGCACGCCTTGTCCGAATACGGGCTGATGCATGTGAAACTGTATGAGGACATCACCCGCTACGGCCACGTCGCGATCAGCTACGACTATCCGGTGATGGTCAACTTCCGTTACCTGATGGCGCCTTCGCCCATTCCCGCCTTCGACAATCCGAAGCTGCACATGATGCCGGCCCTGCAGCTGTTCGGTGCCGGAAGGGAAAAGCGCATCTACGCCGTGCCGCCCTACACCGACGTGCGCAGCCTGGATTTCGACGACCACAAGTTCCGCGCCGCCCGCGCCCCGCATCCTTGCGGCCTGTGCGGTGCCACCAACTCCTATCTGGATGAAGTGGTGGTGGACGATCGCGGCGGGCGCTTGTTCGTTTGTTCCGACACCGACCATTGCGAGAGCCGCCGCGAAGCCGGCCATATCGGCGCCGACGCGCTGGCGGCGGAGTGAGGCGATGAGCGAGGACACCCTGCTCTCCGCCCGCGGTCTGTCACTGCGCTTCGGTGCGGTGCCGGCGCTGGTGGACGTTGATGCCGAACTCTGGCCCGGCGAAGTGCTCGCCGTGGTGGGGGAATCGGGCTCCGGCAAGACCACGCTGCTGAACGTGCTGTCCGGCAGGCTGCGGCCGCAAGCCGGCGTGGTATGGTACCGCGACCCCGAAGGGCGGCTGCACGACGTGCATGCCATGCCCTTGCCGGCGCTGCGGGCGCTGCACCGCTCCGACTGGGGGTTCGTGCATCAGAACCCGCGCGAGAATCTGCGCATGGGCGTCTCCGCCGGCGGCAATGTGGGCGAGCGGCTGATGGCGCAGGGCGCACGGCATTACGGGCGCATCCGCGAGGACGCGATCGCCTGGCTGCGCCAGGTGGAAATCGACGCCGGCCGGGTGGACGATCTGCCGCGCACCTTCTCCGGCGGCATGCTGCAACGCCTGCAGATCGCCCGCACCCTGGTGACCCATCCGCGCCTGGTGTTCATGGACGAGCCCACCGGCGGGCTCGATGTATCGGTGCAGGCACGGCTGCTCGACCTGATCCGCAGCCTGGTGGCGCGGCTGGGGATTGCGGCGGTGCTGGTCACCCACGATCTGGCGGTGGCGCGGCTGCTGGCGCATCGCATCATGGTGATGCAGCGCGGCCGCGTGGTGGAAGCCGGCCTGACCGACCAGGTGCTGGACGACCCGCGCCACGAATACACGCAGTTGCTGGTGAGTTCGGTGTTGCAGGCATGAGCGATGTCTCCCGGGGCCTGGCCCCTCCCCCTGTCATGCTGCGAACCGAAGCCCTGACGAAAAGTTTCATCCTCCACCTCCGCAATGGCCTGCGCATCCCGGTCCTGCACGATGTCGACCTGACGGTGCACGCGGGCGGCTGCGTCGCCCTCACCGGCCCGTCGGGCGCCGGCAAGTCCACCCTGTTGCGCAGCCTTTATGGCAACTACCGCGCCGATGCCGGGCATATCTGGGTGCGTCACGACGGCGCGATGATCGACATCGCCGCCGCCTCGCCGCGCAGCATCGTGCGGGTGCGCGCGACCACCCTCGGCTATGTCAGCCAGTTCCTGCGCGTGGTGCCGCGCGTGTCCGCGCTCGACATCGTCGCCGAAGCCGCGCGCGGTCTCAGCCAGGACGAAGCCCACGCAAGCGCCGAAGCGCTTCTGCTGCGGCTCAACATCCCTCGCCGCCTGCATGCCTTGCCGCCGGCGACCTTCTCGGGCGGCGAGCAGCAGCGGGTCAACCTCGCCCGCGGCTTCATCGGTGCCCATCCGGTGCTGTTGCTGGACGAGCCCACCGCCAGCCTGGACGCCGAGAACCGCGACATCGTCATCGGCATGATCAACCAGGCGAAGGCACAAGGAACTGCCATCGTCGGCATCTTCCATGACACCATGGTCCGCGACGCGGTCGCCGACCGTTCGCATACCGTGACTCCGCTGCAGGATGCCGCATGACCATTCTGACCAACGCCCGGCTTGTCCTGTCCGACCAGGTGATCCACGGCAGCATCTTGCTGCAAGGGTCGTTGATCGGGTCTATCGACGAAGGGCGCAGCCATCTGCCCGGCGCGATCGACTGCGGCGGCGATTTTCTCATCCCCGGCGTCATCGACGTGCACACCGACAATCTGGAACGCCAGGTGCAACCGCGCCTTCTGGCGCGCTGGCCGTCGCGCTCGGCAATGCTGGCGCACGACGCGCAATGCGCCGCCGCCGGCGTCACCACGGTGCTGGACGCGCTGTGCGTCGGCGATCTCGGCTTCGATCGCGACCGCCAGCAGACCTATCAGGACGGGGTTGCCGACCTCGACGCCCTCGCCCCCACCGGTCTGCTCAAGAGCGAACATTTCCTGCACCTGCGCTGCGAGCTTCCCGCCACCGACCTGATGGACCTGCTCAAGCCTGCCATCGACAATCCGCGCCTGCGCATGGTCAGCCTGATGGACCACAGCCCCGGCATGGGCCAGTACGCCGACCTCGACCGCTACCGCGCGCTGCGCCGCACGGAAGGCGCATCCGACGAGGTGATCGAGCGCCGCATGGGTGAATTGATAGCCCAGCGGGAAAAATGGCGCACTCCCAACCGCCGCGCGGTGCTCGCCCGGGTGGCTGAACACCACGTGCCGCTGGCCAGCCACGACGACCGCACGGAAGCGGAAATCGAAGAAAATCTCCGCGACGGCATCCGCATCAGCGAGTTTCCGGTCAACATCGACGCCGCCCGCGCCGCCCGCGCGCACGGCATGGAGATTATCGCCGGCGCGCCCAACATCGTGCGGGGCGGCAGCCATTCCGGCAATGTTTCGGTCATCGATCTGCTGCGCGCCGGCGTGCTGGACGCGCTGGCCAGCGATTACGTGCCGGCCAGTCTGGTGGAAGCCGCGTTCCTCGCCGGCGACGCCGCCGGCATCGCCCTGCCGCAAGCGGTGGCGCTGGTCACCGAGCGGCCGGCGCGCATGTGCGAATTGTTCGACCGCGGCCGCCTCGCGCCGGGCCTGCGCGCCGATCTGGTGCGCGTGCATGTGCACGAGGGTTTGCCCGTGGTGCGCCAGGTCTGGCGCGCCGGCGAGCGGGTCGCCTGATGCGCGGCGCCCGCGTCGCGCTGTATTACGCGCCCGCGTCCGACGATCCGCTGTGCTCGCTCGGCGCCGGCTGGTTGGGCCGCGACCCGCAGACCGGCACGCCGCATCCGCAACCGCCCCTGCCCGGCATCGCCGCGTTCACCGCCGAGCCCCGGCTCTATGCCTTCCACGCCACGCTGAAGCCGCCCATGCTCCTGCGCGACGGCATCAGCTGGGACGAGGTGGTGCTGGCAACCCGCGCCATCGCTGCCACCGTTCCCGAATTCGACCTGCCCGCGCTGGCGGTGACCAACCTGCACGGCTTCCTCGCCCTGTGCGAAACCAGCCCGAAGTCCCGCATTGCAGGCGCTGGCCGATGCCTGCGTCGCCGGCGCCGATCATCTGCGCGTGCCGCCCGACGAGGCGGAGTTGCAAAAGCGCCGGCGCGGCGGAATTTCACCCGCGCAGGACAGCAATCTGCTGCGCTGGGGCTACCCTTACGTGTTCGCCACCTGGACCTTCCACATGACGCTCACCCGCCGGCTTTCGACCGCGGAAAACGACCTGTTGCGCCCGGCGGCGGAAGCCTGGTTCGCGCCGGCGCTCGGCCAGCGCCGGCGCGTCACCGACATCTGCCTGTTCGTGCAGCGCGGCGCCGGCACGCCCTTTGCGCTCGCGCAACGCGTCGCCCTGGCGGGCTGACGCCGCCTCAGCCGCCGGCGAGCCGCCGCAGCACCGCCACCAGCCGCGCCACACCCGCCTCCGCATCGGCATCGTTCACCACGCGGTCCAGCTTTACGCCCGCCGGTATCTCGACGTGACGCGCCAGCCGCCGGGCGATCTGGGCTTCGGTCTCGCGCCCGCGCGCCGCCAGCCGTCGCGCCACCAACTCGGCCGGCGCCGTCACCTCGACCACATGCACCGCAAACCGCCCGGCCGCGCCGGCAATGGTGGCGCGCGACACGTTCGCCACCACCACCTGCCCGGCAGCCAGCGGACCCGCAATGGCGGACGGCAACCCATACCGCAGCCCATGCGCCTCCCACCACAACGCGTAGGCGCCCGACGCTTGCCGCCGCGCGAACGTTTCCGGATCGACCGGATCGTGCTCCTCGCCGCCGGTCTCGGCGGGGCGGGTGATCTGCCGCCTCACGAAGTAAAACCGCGCATCTGCCGCCAACACGGCACGCGCGCCGATCAGCAACGTGTCCTTGCCGACGCCCGACGGGCCGACTACCAGAACCAGCATGGCCCGCCTTGCGTGTTTGCCGGGTGGAAACTGGCGCGACGCCAGCCGCAATGCAAGAAAGCAAGGCCAGGAGCTCTGCCCCTGGACCCCGCCGTCGCGCGCAGCGCGCCTTCGGCGCGACGGCCGTGCGGCCCTTGGAACCCATTCGTTAAGGCAAACCAACGCGTGGACCTTTCGAACGAGATAACGGCGCTGCTGGATCACGCAGTGACACGAAACGTGTTGCCTGGGGCGGTCGCGGTGGCAGTCAACCGCGACGGCTTGCTGTTCGAGGCCGCCGCCGCACTTCCCGCCGACGCCATTTTCTGGCTCGCCTCCATGACCAAGGCGATTGTTTCCGTCGCCGCCATGCAACTTGTGGAACAACGGCGCCTGGGCCTCGACGTACCGGTCGCCAGCATCCTGCCAGCGCTCGCCGCGCCGCGCGTGCTCGAAGGCTTCGACGCCAGCGGCACGCCGCTGCTGCGGCCGGCCCGCACCGCCATGACGCTGCGCCACTTGCTCACCCACACCGCCGGCTATGGCTACAATTTCTGGAATGCGGACCTC
This sequence comes from uncultured Alphaproteobacteria bacterium, assembly GCA_963804495.1. Lineage (GTDB taxonomy): Bacteria > Pseudomonadota > Alphaproteobacteria > Acetobacterales > Acetobacteraceae > Rhodovastum. The sequence continues at coordinate 534,469 of CAWDQN010000003.1, forward strand.
GGCCGCGCCCTCGACCACGCCAACCTGCCGCGCATTCCCACCAGCTGGGACGACGTGGCGCGCACGCCACTGCTGTTCGATCCCGGCACGCGCTGGACCTACGGCATCAACACCGACATCGTCGGCCTCGCAGTGGAAGCCGCGAGCGGGCAAACGCTCGACGCCTATCTGCGCGCGCATGTGCTGGGGCCGCTTGGCATGCACGACACCGGCTTCCGGCTGACGCCGGCCCAACAATCACGCCTCGCGCCCATACATCGCCGCACCTCAGACGGCGCGTTGCGCCCGATCGACTGGCTGGTTGGCGACGGCCAGGGATTTGCCGGCGGCGGCGGCGGTCTGTGCGGCACCGCGCGCGACTACGCGCGCTTCCTGCGGATGCTGCTGAACGGCGGCGCGCTGGACGGCGTGCGCCTGCTGGCGGCCGAAACAATCGCCGATATGGGGCGCAACCATATCGGCGACCTGCAGGTGCACACGCTTGCCACCGCCCTGCCCAGGCTGGCCAACGACGCCAATTTCTTCCCCGGTATGGTTCAGCAATGGGGGCTCGGCTTCCTCCTCAACACCGCGCCCGGACCGAACGGGCGCAGCGCTTTCAGCCTGGCCTGGGCGGGCCTGGCCAACTGTTATTTCTGGCTCGATCCGGCGCAGGGCGTGGCCGGCTGCCTGCTCACGCAAATGTTTCCGTTTGCCGACGCGGCGGTGCTGGAGGTGTTCGGCGCGATGGAGCGGGCGATCTACGCCGCCGGCGTGACCTCGTCATGCCCGGGACACGCCCGGACATGACGCAACACCGGAGGTCAGGGCGTCTTGGCAACGTCCTTGACGAAGTCCTCGGTGTCCACCACGGCGTGCCAGGTACAGGACGGTGCAGGCCACCACCGGCGGCAATTGCGGGTAGCGGTCTTTCGCCGCGACCGAAGCGAACTGGCCGCGCGAAAGTCCCTGCAGCAGATTGCCCAGCAGCAAGCTGCCGGCATGGTCGTCCTTGTCGTGCGCCGACACCACCCGCACCGTGATGCGCTCCAGCGCGTCGCAGGGGCTGGTGGTATCCTCGCCCACCAGCGGGTAGCCGAAAAACGCCACGGCAACGACGACGAGCAGCAGGATCAGGTTCTTCATCATATCCGTCCGAACTCAGTGAGGCGCGGACACTAGCCTGCTCGGTTCTGCCGCGCAAAGGCCAGCGCACAGCCCTGGCCTTGCCTTCCCTGGCTCACGGAAACAGCCCCCGCATTTTCTTGGCATCGCGCACCTTCTGCACTCCGATGGCGGTTGCCGCATCGCGGTGCGGCACATGGTCCTGGTCCACCCGCGCCATGACCCGGTTGAACGCGCGGTCGAGCACCCGGTTCAGCCGGCTCAGCACCTCCGCCTCATCCCAAAAGAACTGCTGCAAATCCTGCACCCACTCGAAATAACTCACCACCACGCCGCCGGCGTTGCACAGGATGTCAGGAATCACGAACACCTCGCCGTGCCGCTCGCGCAGCACCCGGTCGGCCTCCGGCGTGGTCGGCCCGTTGGCGCCCTCGGCCAGGATGCGGCATTGCAGCCGTCCCGCATTGGCGCCGGTGATCACCTGCTCCACCGCCGCCGGCACCAGCACATCACAGGGCATGGTCAGGAACACCGCCGGATCGCACACCGCCTCCCGCGACCAGCCGGCCAGCACGCCGTGCTCCGCCTGGTGGCGCTGCAGCGCCTTCAGGTCGAGCCCTTTCGGGTCGTAATAACAGGCGGTGTGATCGGAGACGCCGAGAATGCGCACCCCGCGTTCGGCCAGCGCCATGGCGCTCACCGAGCCGACATTGCCGAACCCTTGCACGATGGCGGTGGCGTCGGTGGGGTGCATCTGCATCCGCTCCATCGCCCGGCCCACCAGATGCGCCACTCCGCGCCCGGTTGCCTCCCGCCGCCCCTCGGTGCCGCCGGCGCTGACGGGCTTGCCGGTGACGATTTCGGTGACCGTCTTGCCCTGGTACATGGAATAGGTGTCCATGAACCAGGCCATCACCTGCTCGTTGGTGCCCATGTCGGGGGCCATGACGTCGGTGTGCGAGCCGACGAAGGGGATCATCTCCTGCATGTAGCGGCGCGACACCGCCTCCAGTTCGCGCCGGCTGAGCTTGTACGGGTCGCACGCCACGCCGCCCTTGGCGCCGCCATAGGGCAGGCCGCACAGGGCGCATTTCCAGCTCATCCACACCGCCAGCGCCGCCACCTCGCCCACATCCAGCTTGGGCGAATAGCGCGTGCCGCCCTTGGTGGGGCCGAGCGTCAGATGATGCTGCACCCGGTAGCCCTGGAACACGGTTTCGTGGCCGTCATCCATGTGCACCGGAATCGACACCGCGATGGCGCGTTTGGGCAGCAGCAGCCGCTCGCGCTCGGTCAAGGGGATGCCGAGGTAATCGGCGACGGTGTTGAACTGCTCCCGCGCCATGTCGAACACGGGACCGGTGTAGATGGTCATGATGTATTTCCCCTCCCTGGTGCGGTCCGCTCCGGCCGCGCTGTTGCTTGCCGCCGAACATGGCGGATGTCCGCGACGCCGCAACCACGGCGTCGCGGCCTCGGTCACCGCTTCGGCGGCGGCTTCTTGGCCAGCAGCCTTGCGCCGACGGCCGGGCGCTTGACGGCGGCCGTCGCTCGTTTCGTCTTCGTTTTGGCTGCCGGCTTCACCCCCGCGCCGGCGCGCAACTGGGCGATCGTGGCCCGGCTGGTGATCTGCTCGGGGTTCATGCGCAGCTCGATCACCGCCGGCTTGCCGCTGTCTACCGCGCGGCGGAAGGCCGGGGCGAACTCCGCGGTCGCCGCCACCAGCTCGCCATGGCCGCCGAACGCCTCGATTAATTTCACGAAATCGGGATTGGTCAGCGCGGTGCCGGAGACGCGGCCCGGGTAGGCGCGTTCCTGATACATGCGGATCGTGCCGTACATCTGGTTGTTGAACACCAGCACGATCGGCGCCACGCCATGGTGGAAGGCGGTGGCCAGTTCCTGTCCGGTCATCAGGAACCCGCCGTCGCCCACGAAGGCCACCGCCTGCCGGTGCGGCTGCGCGATTTTGGCGCCGATCGCCGCCGGCACCCCATAACCCATGGCGCCGTTGGTCGGCCCGATGAAGCGCTGGCGGTCGCTGAAATGCATGAAACGGATCGGCCAGGTGCCGAAATTGCCGGCGTCGGTGGTCAGCACCGCGTCGTCGTCCAGCAGCCCCTCCAGGTCGCGCAGCGCCTGGCCGAGATTGAGCGACCCCTCGTACTGCGGCACCTCCCGCCCGGCGAGCCGCAGCGCCCGCAGCTCGCGCGTCCACTCGCTCCAGGCCGGCTTCACCGGCGCCAGCTTCGCCGCTGCCGCGGCGAACAGGTTCAGGTCGGAGATGATGCCGAGCGCCGGGCGGAACACCCGGCCGATTTCGGCGGCGTCGGGGTGCACATGCACGATCGCGGTGCCGCCGGCCGGGTCCAACAACGTGTAACCCTGGGTTGCCGCCTCGCCCAGGCGGGTGCCGATGGCCAGGATCAGGTCGGCCTCGCGCACCTGCGCCACCAGCGCCGGGTCCGAGCCGACGCCCAGATCGCCCACATACGTATCGAGCGTGCCGTCGTACAGCGACTGCCGGCGGAAACTCACGGTGACCGGCAGGTCGTTGGCGACCAGGAAGGCGCGGATATCGGCGCGCGCCTGATCACTCCAGCAACTGCCGCCGAGGATGGCCAGCGGCTTGCGCGCGCGCGCCAGCAGGGCGGTCATGCGTGCCAGCGCCGCCGGGTCGGGGTGCGGGCGGAACACCGGGGCGGGTCCGATATCGGGCACTTCGACGCTGCGTTTCTGCATCTCCTCCGACAGCGCGATCACCACCGGCCCGGGGCGGCCGCTGGTGGCGACATCGACCGCGTGCGCCACCAGTTCGGGGATGCGCGCGGCGTCGTCGATCTGCGTCACCCATTTGGCCAGCGGCTGGAACATGCGGCGGTAGTCGATTTCCTGGAAGCTCTCGCGGTCGGTTTCCTCAAAGGGGATCTGGCCGACGAACAGCAGCAGCGGGGTGGAGTCCTGGAACGCCACATGCACGCCGATGGCGGCGTGGCAGGCGCCGGGGCCGCGGGTGACGAAGGCGGCGGCGGGACGGCCGGTGAGTTTGCCGCAGGCCTCGGCCATGTGCACCGCGCCGGCTTCGAAGCGGCAGGTGGTGAGGTGGAGTTTTTCGCGCACGGCGTAGAGGCCGTCGAGCACGTCGAGGTAGCTTTCGCCCGGCACGGCGAAGGCGTGGGCGATGCCTTGCGCCACCAGCGCGTCGGCCAGCACCCGTCCGCCGGTGCGGGGCGCCAGCCGTGTTCCGCGCGCCTTGCCCAGTTCCATCGATGCTGCTCCTCGACAACTCGTAGCGGGAGGATAGAGCCGCATGGGGGGCGGCGTCGACCCGGGGAGAGGCCGGGGCGCTGCCCCGGACCCCGCCAGGGGCTTAAATTATGGGGTGCAGGGGCCTCTCGGCCCTTGCCGGGTCCAGGGCAGAGCCCTGGCCTTGCTTGGGGCACGCGCAGGGATGGGGTGTCGGTTCGAATGTCGGCCGCGCATGGTCGCCGCGGCGGCCTTGGACAGATTCTGCCGTCCCTGGGAAATAGTCACTTCAAATTGATTATGGAGTTCCGAATTGCTCACTTACAATTACTTACGCTCGGTAATAAAAGTGGCGAGGAAACGGATATGACTTACAACTGGTGGCACCCAACCGCAAGCGCTGGACCAGCAATCGCCTCGGCCGAACGAGTTGAAGCTGCAGCCAAAATCCTGGCGCACCTGGAAAAAGGGGGCGATGTTCAGGCGAAAGAATGCAGCTATGGACTAACCGCTCAGTTTCATGGCTCAGACGGCGGCCACCGAAGCTTGATGCAGGCGCTGCTTGAAAAGGCGTCTGAGTTGCAGGGCCACGATCCTGTCGACGTGATCGCGCTGCTTGAAGCTTCCCAGAATGGTCATTGCGACGTGGTGCAGGCGCTGCTTGACAAGGGAATCGATGCCAATACCGGGAAGACGCACCACGGCGGCGTGACCGCGCTGATGGTGGCCTCCGAGAATGGCCATCGCGATGTGGTACGCGCCCTGCTCGACCGGGGCGCGCACGTGAATGACAGGGATATCGACGGACGGACGGCGCTGATGCTGGCCGCTGTGAACGGGCATCGCGGCGCGGAGCAGATGCTTCTCGACAAGCACGCCGCGGTCAATTCCAAGGAGACCAAGTATGGCGTGACCGCCCTGATCGCGGCCTCCCTGCACGGCCATCGCGATGTGGTGCAGGCGCTGCTCGATGCGGGGGCCGATGTGAACGCCAAGGCGGGCAGCGGCACGACCGCGCTGTTTCTGGCCTCCGAGAGCGGCCACCGCGATGTGGTGCAGGCGCTGCTCGCCAATGGGGCCTCTGTCAACGCCAAGATGCGGTGCGGCAAGACCGCGCTCCACAAGGCCTCCATCAACGGGCACTGCGACGTTGTGAATGTGCTGCTCGCCAACGGGGCCGAGGTCGATGCCAGGAACAACAATGGCGTGACCGCGCTGATCGTGGCCGCCATGTTCGGCCACTGTGATGTGGTTCGGGTGCTGCTCGCCAAGGGGGCCGAGGTCAATGCCAAGGATGATATCGGCGGGACAGCACTGATGGTGGCCGCCGAAACCGGCCACCTCGACGTTGTGCGGGCATTGATCGCCGAGGGCGCCGAGGTCAACGCCACACGCACGAACGACGGCGTCACCGCGCTGATGCTGGCTGCGCAGGAAGGCCACTGCCATGTTGCCCAGGCGCTGCTCGCCAAGGGGGCCGAGGTCAACGCGAGGCGGACGGGCGACCACGTGAGCGCACTGATGCTGGCTGCCCAGGAAGGCCACTGGGATATGGTGCACATGCTGCTTGCGGAGGGGGCGGAGATCAATGCCAGACGAAACGACGGCGCAACCGCGCTGATGCTGGCGTCCGCCAGGGGCCACCACGATGTGGTGCGTTTGCTAATCAGCAATTTCAAGGTCGAGATCAATGCCGTGATGAGCGGCGGCATAACCGCACTGAGTTTGACGAGCAACTCCAGGATCAGATCCTCATTGATGCAGGCAGGCGCCAAGGGATAGCTGCGCCGCCGACTTTGATATGCTGACGTGAGCGCCGCTCTGGGTCCGCATCGGGATGACGCGCGATCGCGCCACCGGTGCGGAGCCGGACCGGCAGACCGCCATCGGCCGGACCCAACGGGAAAGCATCCTCTGGTGCGCATAAGCTGACCGAACATGTGGCCTGTGGGAAAACCCTCGCGTCATGATTTGCGAGCGGCTTTGATCGAAAGTCGGTCTCCGACCGACCCATGACCGCCACAGAACGATCCCTACGATGCACCGCAACGGCTTGGCGACCTTAAATCATCTCGGAACACAAAATCCTGGGAGCGTGACCTGGGAGCGCGAGTGGAAGAGCCCCTCGCAACCCCCGGTCAAATACGAAATATCCAGAGCGGGCCAAACTCAAGCCCGCCGTGACCGGCATGTATCGGTCGCACTCTCCACAGATTTCCCTGCCGTTCCCGCCCGCTGCCTGGGGAACCGGCGCGAAACGGGCCACCCCGCCGGACGGGACGATGCCGACCCGCCGCGGCGGCCTGCGGATTCCGCTTGCAAAGTTTAGTGCCGCCCGGTTTTACTAAACGCCGCTCATAAACAAAAGTGCCATGGCTTCGGCCATGCGCGCGAGAGGGCTGCGCGTGACCGGGCTGGCCGGCAGGCGACAGGCGGAGGGGGGAAAAAGATGCGACGATTGCTGAAGATGGCTGTGATTCTGGCCGCGGTGGCGGGGCTGCCGCATCCGGTCCTGGCACAGGGAAAATCGCTGACCCTGTGTTGGGCGGCCTGGGACCCGGCGAACGCGCTGGTGGAACTGTCCAAGGATTTCACCGCGAAGACCGGCACGGCGATGAAATACGAATTCGTTCCCTGGACCAGCTACGCCGACCGGTTTCTCAACGAACTGAACTCCAAAGGCAAGCTCTGCGACCTGATCATCGGCGACAGCCAGTGGATCGGTGGCGCAGCCGAAAACGGCGCCTACGTGAAGCTCAACGATTTCTTCGACAAGGAAGGAATCAAGATGAGCGACTTCATGGAGGCCACCGTGCTCGGCTATTCCGAATGGCCGAAGCACACGGCGAACTACTGGGCCTTGCCGGCCATGGGCGACGCGGTGGGCTGGACCTACCGCCGCGACTGGTTCGCGCGCCCCGCCCTGCGCAGCGAGTTCAGGCAGAAATACGGACGCGAGCTGGAGCCGCCGAAGACCTGGACCGAACTGAAGCAGGTGGCGGAATTCTTCCAGAACCGCGAAATCGACGGCAAGAAGGTCTATGGTGCCTATATTTTCACCGAGCGTGGCTCGGAAGGCATCACCATGGGCGTGACCAACGCCCTGTATCCGTTTGGCTTCCAGTATGAAGACCCGAAAAAGCCATACCACATGGAAGGCTTCGTCAACTCGCCCGGTGCCGTGCAAGGCCTTGAGTTCTACAAATCCGTCTACAAATGCTGCACCGCCCCCGGAATGACCAACGCCTACATGCAGGAAGGCCTGGACGCGTTCAAAAGCGGCCAGGTGGCCATGATGATGAACTGGTTCGCCTTTTTCCCTGGCCTGTACAAGGACCCGGGGGTCGGTGGCGAAAAGATCGGCTTCTTCGTCAACCCAGGCCAGAAACTTCGCGCCACCCAGCTCGGCGGGCAGGGTATCTCGGTCGTCGCGTATTCCGACAAGCGGGCCGATGCGCTCGACTATATCAAGTGGTTCGCGCAGCCCGAGGTACAGAAGAAGTGGTGGGCGCTTGGCGGCTATTCCTGCCACAAGGCGGTGCTGAACGACCCGTCGTTTCCCTCCAGCGCGCCGTTCGCGAAAGACTTCCTGATCAGCATGGGCATCGTGGTCGATTTCTGGGCCGAACCCTCCTACGCGGAGCTACTGCTGGATATGCAGAAGCGCGTGCACGACTACGTCGTGGCGGATCAGGGAACCGCGAAACAGGCGCTCGATCTGCTGATCAAGGACTGGACCAAGGTGTTCAAGGACGAAGGCAAGAATTGACGCCGACGGCCGGCTGCGACGTGAGTGCAGCCGGCCGCCTGGTCCGCACGCAGCTCGTCATGCCGGAGCTCGCATGAGAGATTCATCGCTGCCGCCGTCCGCTTTGACGTCCGTGCGCATGCCGCCGCAGCCGGCCCTGCGGCGCATTGGCGGCCTGTCGGACCGGTCCATCGCCTGGGCGTTCATCACGCCCACGATCCTGCTGCTGCTCGCCATCAACGTGTTCCCGCTGATCTGGACGGTGCGGCTGTCGTTCACCAACTTTCGCGCCAACCGCCCGAATGCCGTGCAGCAATGGATCGGCCTGCAGAACTACGACAGCATCCTGTCCGACCCGGATGTCTGGCAGGCCATGCAGACCACCGCGCATTTCGTCGTGTGGACCATCGTCGTCGAGGTGCTGCTAGGCTTTGGCCTCGCTTTGCTGGTGGACAAGAAGTTCCGCGGCCACGGCTTCTGGACCACGGTCATTCTGTTACCGATGATGCTGTCGCCGGCGGTGGTGGGCTCGTTCTGGACGTTCCTGTTCCAGCCGCAGATCGGCCTGTTCAACTATGCCGTGGCATTCCCGTTCGGCCTCGATCCAAGCTCATTTCAGATGCTGGGCGAAGTGCAGCTCGCACCCTGGGCCATCGTGCTGGTCGATGCCTGGATGTGGACCCCGTATGTCATGCTCATCTGCCTTGCCGGCCTGCGCTCCATCCCCGCCTATCTCTACGAGGCGGCGGAGGTGGACCGTGCTTCGGCCTGGCGGCAGTTCTGGTCGATCACCCTGCCGATGGTGCTGCCGTTCCTGATGCTCGCGGTGCTGTTTCGCGGCATTGAGAACTTCAAGATGTTCGACATGGTCAACCTGCTCACCTCGGGCGGCCCCGGCTCGACCACCGAACTCGCCTCCATCACGCTCAAGCGCGAGGCGTTCGAGAAGTGGCGCACCGGCTATGCCTCGGCCTTCGCGGTGATTCTGTTCGTGGCGGTGTTCGGGCTGGCCAATATCTACGTCAAGGCGCTCAACCGGGTGAAGCAGCGATGAGTGTCACCGCGCATTCGGTGATCGAGCCATCGGGCCGCGTCCGCGCTGTCGCCGGCATCCTCGTGGTGGGCTACGCGCTGCTCGGCATGTTGCCGCTGCTGTGGATCGTGATGACCGGGTTCAAGACGCCGCCGGACAGCATCTCCTACCCGCCGAAGCTGGTGTTCCAGCCCTCGCTGGAAGGCTATGTCAACCTTTTCACCACCCGCAGCCGCCAGAGCGCCGACTACATGGCCACCCTGCCGCCGCCCGCCACCTGGTACGAAGGGCTGGTACGCAGCCGCAACATGGTGATCGCCGGCCCCTCCAAATACGGCCAGCGCTTTGTCAACTCGCTGGTGATTGCAGGCGGCTCGACCATCCTGGCGGTCACGCTCGGCACGCTTGCCGCCTACGCGTTCTCCCGCTTCCGCATTCCGCTCGCCGACGACCTGCTGTTCTTCATCCTGTCCACGCGCATGATGCCGCCGATTGCGGTGGCGATCCCGATCTACCTCATGTACCGCTCGCTCGGCCTGTCGGACACCTGGCTCGGGATGATCCTGCTCTACACCTCGGTGAACGTGTCGCTCGCCACCTGGCTGATGAAGGGGTTCATCGACGAAATCCCGCGTGAATCCGAGGAGGCGGCGCTGGTCGACGGCTACACCCGCCTGCAGGCCTTCCGCCGCGTGGTGCTGCCGCAGACCGCGACCGGCATCGCCGCAACCGCCATCTTCTGCATGATCTTTGCCTGGAACGAGTATGCCTTTGCGGTATTGCTGACCAGCGGCGAGGCGCAGACAGCGCCGCCCTTCATCCCCACCATCATCGGCGAGGGCGGGTTCGACTGGCCGGCGGTCGCTGCGGGCGCCACCCTGTTCATGCTGCCCATCCTGGTTTTCACCGTGGTCCTGCGCAAACATCTGCTGCGCGGCATCACCTTCGGGGCCGTGCGCAAATGAGCCGGCGCATCCTCCGCCGCGGACCGTGGGAACTGGCGGCAACGCTGCTGATCGGCGCCGGCGTTGTCATGCTGATGCAGCCGCTGTCGCTCGATCTGTACGGCTGGTCGTTTCCGACCATCCTGACTGGCACGATCGCTTTCATGATCGTCAGCAAGTTTCCGGAATAGCAAGGTGGCCACGATCACCGTCGAGGATCTGCACAAGCGCTTCGGCGGTTTCGTGGCCGTCCGGCAATCCACGTTCAGCGTGCCCGACGGCAGTTTCTTCGTGCTCCTCGGCCCGTCCGGCTGCGGCAAGACCACCACGCTGCGCCTGATCGCCGGGCTGGAACTGCCCACCTCCGGCCGGATCCTGCTGGACGGGCAGAACGTGTCGCAACAGCGCGCATCGCAGCGCGACATCGCCTTCGTGTTTCAGTTGTTCGCGCTGTATCCGCACATGAACGTGCGTCGCAACATCGGCTTTCCACTGTCCTGTCAGGGCATGCGGCGCGGTGACATCCGCGCCCGGGTCGAGGAGGCGGCGCGGCTGCTGCGCATCGACCATCTGCTGGACCAGCCGGTCTCGCGGCTTTCCGGCGGTGACCGGCAGCGGGTGGCGCTCGGCCGCGCCATCGTGCGCCGTCCCAAGGCATTCCTGATGGACGAACCGCTCGGCGCGCTCGACACCGAATTTCGCGCGCTCATGTGCGCGGAACTGCGCGGCCTGCACGAGCGCCTGCACGCCACCACCGTTTACGTGACGCACGACCAGCTGGAGGCGATGTCGATGGCCGACCGCATCGCGGTGATGAACCATGGCGTGGTGGAGCAGATCGACACGCCGCTTGCGGTGTATCGCCGGCCGGCGACGATGTTCGTGGCGGGCTTCGTCGGCAGCCCGCCAATGAACCTGCTGCAGGCCGAGGGCGGGAGCAACGGCGCCGTGCGGATCGCCGGCACTGCGCTGCCGCTGCCGCCGGGGGGCGAACGCGCCGTGGCGATGACGCTGGGCGTCCGGCCGGAGGACGTGACCTTCGATGACACGGCTTCTCTGCGCGGAGAAATCGTGGCGATGGAATATCTCGGCACAACGCAGATCGCGACCGTCGCCTCCGCCGCCGGGCCGCTCAAGGTGCGGCTGCCGGCACGGGCGAGCGCCCGCGCGGGCGAGCGCGTCGGCCTTTCCTTCCGCAGCCTGTCATTGTTTGACAGCGCGACCGGCCGCGCCCTGATGCAGGCAGCGGAGGCGGCGCATGGCTGAGGTGGTGCTCGATGGCATCAGCTGCCGTTTCGGACGCATCGAGGCGGTGCGATCCCTGTCGTTGACCGTGCACGATGGGGACATGGTGGTGCTGCTCGGGCCGACCGGTGCCGGCAAGACCACCACGCTGCGACTGATCGCGGGGCTGGAGAAACCCGATGCCGGCCGCGTGCTGATCGGCGGGCGGGACGTGACCGGCGCCGGCCCGGCGGAGCGCGATGTGGCTTTCGTGTTCCAGCAATACGCGCTGTATCCGCACCTCACCGTGTTCGACAACCTGGCCTTCCCGCTGCGCGCGCCGGCGCGGCGCGTGCCCGAAGCGGAAGTGAAACGGCGCGTGCAGGAGGTCGCGGCGTTGCTGCGGATGGACCACAAGCTCGCCAACCGGTCCACAACCCTGTCGGGCGGCGAGATGCAGCGCGTGGCCATCGGCCGCGCCCTGGTGCGCCGGCCGGCGATTTATCTGATGGACGAGCCGCTTTCGTCGCTGGACGCCAGCCTGCGCGCCGATCTGCGGGTGGAACTGAAGCGCATCCAGCAGGACACCGGCGCGACCATCCTCTATGTCACGCATGATCAGATCGAAGCGCTGACCATGGCAACCCGCATCGGCGTCATGCGGCAAGGGCAGCTGGTGCAGGTGGACACGCCGCAGGCGATCTACGAGACGCCGGACGATCTTTATGTCGCCAGCAGATTGGGCTCGCCGCCCATCAACCTGCTGCCGGCCGGCGCTCTGCCCGTGCCCGGCACGCCCGCGAACGCGGCGACCGTGGGGGTGCGCACGGAACACGTGCATATCCGGCCGTGCCGCGACGGGCCGGGATGCGTGGTGCGGGTGGAACATCTTGGCGACCAGACGCATCTGCATGTTGCTGTGGGCAAATTGTCCCTGGTGACGCTGACAGACGCGGAAACGGACCTGGCGGCGGGGGACCGGGTGGAGGTGGAGGTGGAGGCGCCGTTATTTTTTGCTGCGGATGGACTCCGCCTGCCCGCGGGCGCTGCCCGGACCCCTTCTAGAATGGGGTGCAGGGGGCCACTGCCCCCTGCCGGGTCCAGGGCAGAGCCCTGGCCTTCCTTCCTTCACGCTCCCTGAGGAACGGCAATGGACGAACGAGCAGTACCGGCGTCTGATCGAAGCAATGGCCACCACCATAGCCGCGCACGCTGAGGAACTCACAAGCCTGGACCAGGCCATCGGCGACGGTGACCATGGCGCCAACATGCAACGCGGTTTCGACGCCGTTCTCGCCGACCTCGACCGGATTGCCGCGCTGCCATTGCCTGGGGCTCTCACTGCGCTCGGCACCACTCTGGTCATGAAAGTGGGCGGCGCGTCGGGTCCGTTGTATGGCACCTTGTTCATGCAGATCGGCCGCGCCCTGCCGGCATCTCCCGGACTGTTCGAACTGGCGGCGGCGGCGGATGTGGCGCTGGCGGCGGTGAAGGCCCGCGGCAAGTCGGACACCGGCAGCAAGACGATGCTGGACGTGATGACGCCTGTGCTGGAAGCCCTGCACGCGGCGGCGGCCGGCGACGCGGAAGGGCTCGCCAAGCGCCTGCCGGACGTGGCCCAGGCGGCGGCCGAGGCAACGAAGCCCATGCGCGCCCTGCGCGGGCGGGCCGCATTCCTCGGCGAACGCAGCATCGGCCATATCGACCCCGGTGCGCGCTCGAGCGCGCTGCTGGTGGCCGCCGCATGCCGGGCGCTGGCGCCGGCGGCAAACCTGGGGGAGGTCGCATGAGCACGGCGGGGAATGTGGGCATCGTCATCGTCTCCCACTCGCCCGATGTCGCGCGTGGCACCGCCGACATGGTCCGGCAGATGGTGGGCGAGGAGGTCAAGCTCGCCTGGTGCGGCGGCGCGCCGGATGGGGGGCTGGGATCGAACGTGGCGGCCATCCTGGCGGCCATCGACGCCGCATGGTCCGAGCACGGCGTGGCGATCCTGGTCGATCTCGGTGGCGCCGAGTCCAACAGCGAAATGGCGGTGGACATGCTGCCGCCTGAGCGCCGCGAGCGTGTGGTAGTGTGCAATGCGCCGATCGTAGAAGGCGCGGTGGTGGCGGCGGCCGAAGCGTCGGGTGGTGCCACCCTGGCGCAGGTGCGCCGCGCGGCAGAGGAGATGTAGGGGTGAGCGCGGAAGAGGCGTCGGGGACGGTGCTGCTGACCCATGCGGTGGGGCTGCACGCGCGCCCATCGGTGAAGTTCACCAAACTGGCGCGCAGCTTTTCCGCCCGCGTCGAGCTCGCAGCCGATGCGGCGGGGCCCTGGATCGACGCGAAAAGCATCGTGAAGGTGATGGCCGCGAAACTGCCGCAGCATGCCACGCTGCATGTCCGCGCGGTCGGCGCGGATGCCGGCGCGGCGGTCGATGCGCTGGTGCGGCTGGTGCAGAACGACTTCGCCGATGCCGGCGCCGCTTGAGTTGACCGGACGGCCGGCGTCGCCCGGAGCCGCGATCGGACCGGTGGTGCACCTGCCTGACGCGGCGGTGCAATCCGTGCTCCGGCCGGGCACGGTGGCGCAGGCGCGGGCAGCGCTCACGGCCGCGATCGACGCTGCGGTGACCGAACTGGAGGCGCTGGCGGCCGGCGCGGACGCCGACGCGGCCGGCATGATCGCCTTCCAGGTGGCGATGCTGGATGATGACGCGCTGCGAGAGCCCGCCCTCGCTGCGATCGCCGCGGGCAGCGCGGCAGATGCGGCCTGGCACGCGGCGCTCGCGGCGCAGATCGCCGGCTACGAAACGGCGGACGATCCCTATTTCCGCGCCCGCAGCGCCGATCTGAAGGATATCCGCGACCGGGTGCGGCGGCATTTTTCGGGTCAGGTGGTGCCAGCGGTATCTCCGCCGCGCGGGGCCATCCTGGTCGCGGACGATCTCGCCCCGTCGCGCTTCCTGGAACTCGACTGGAGCGGCGGCGGCGGCATCGCGCTTGCCGCCGGCAGCGAAACGAGCCATGTCGCCATGCTCGCGCGCGCGCGCGGCGTGCCGATGGTGGTGGGGCTCGGCCGTTTCAACCCCGCGGGTCATGCGCTGGCTGCTCTGGACGGCAGCCTCGGCCGGCTGTTCCTCAGCCCCGGTGCGCAACATCGCACGGCATTCGCCCATTTGGCGACGGAACCCGAACGCGCCGCGACCGCGACGCCGCCGACACAACCGGCGATCACGGCCGACGGCGAGCGCGTGCTGGTGCGCCTGAACCTGGCCGACGCGGCGGAGCTCGACGGGCTCGATCCGGCGATCTGCGACGGGATCGGCCTGGTGCGGACGGAGCTGCTGTTCCACGGGCCGGAGCTGCCGGACGAGGCGACACAATACGCGGCCTATCGGCGCATCCTGGACTGGGCAGGCGGGAAGCCGGTCAGCATCCGTACGCTCGATGCGGGTGGCGACAAACCGATGCCGGGTCTGACCCCGGAGGGCGAATCGAACCCGTTCCTCGGCGTGCGCGGCCTGCGCCTGTCGCTCGCCCGGCCCGAGGTGTTCGGCGTGCAGTTGCGCGCCCTGGCGCGCGCGGCCGCGCACGGACCACTCGGCATCATGCTGCCGATGGTCACCGTTCCCGCCGAACTGGAAGCGGCCCGCCGGATGCTGCACGCAGCGGCCGCGGCGCTGGCCGCCGAGGCGATCGCGCACCGCATCCCGCCGCTCGGCATCATGGTGGAAGTGCCCGCCGCGGCGCTGTCGGTCGAGCGCTTCGCCGCCGGTTTCCTGTCGATCGGAACGAACGATCTGACCCAGTATGTCACCGCCGCGGCACGCGACATCGGCGCCGTCGCCGATCTCGCTGATCCCGCCAGTCCGGCGGTGCTGCGGTTGATCGCGGAGGTGGCGCGCCACGGGGCGGCGACCGGCATCGAAGTGAGTGTCTGCGGTGACATGGCGGGCGAGCCGGAGCTGATCCCGCACCTGCTGCGCGCCGGCATCCGTGTACTGTCCGTCGCACCGATCCGCGTGGGTGCCGTCAAGGCGGCGATCGCCGCGTTCGGCGGCGGCGCGGGCAGACCGGCGTGAGCGCGGCGGATGCGCTGGGCGAATACAAGCGCACGCTGCAATCGGTGCTGGACAATCGCCCGTCCGGCACCCGCCAGCGCCTGGCGCTGGCGATCGGCAAGAACCGCAGCTTTGTCTCGCAGATCGCCAATCCGGCCTATTCGGTGCCGGTGCCGGCGCGTCACATTGAGACGATTTTCGATATCTGCCATTTCTCGCCCGACGAACGGCGGCGGTTCCTGGACGCCTATGCGCGGGCACACCCGCAGCGCGCGCGGCTGGTGCGCGAGGCCCGGCGCGGGCATGCTTCCGCCGTCACGCTGCCCGACCTCGGCGACGCCGAGCGCAACCGCAAGCTGGAAGCGCTGGTGGCCGACTTCGTGCAGCGACTGGCGAAGCTGCTGCAACCTGATTGAACCACAAACACGAGCCGGGAGGACGCGATGAAAAAATTCATGAACGCTGCGGACACGATCCTGCGGGAGAGCCTGACAGGTTTCGCCGCCGCGCACGCCGATCTGGTCGCCCTGGGCGAGCAGGGCGCTTTCGTTCGCCGCGCGAAACCGGCTGCCGGAAAGGTTGCGCTGATTTCCGGCGGCGGCAGCGGGCACGAGCCGCTGCATGCGGGCTTCGTCGGTCATGGCATGCTGGACGCGGCCTGCCCGGGACAGGTGTTCACCTCACCCACGCCCGACCAGATGCTGGCCGCCGCGCAGGCGGTGGAGAGCGGTGCCGGTGTGCTGTTCATCGTCAAGAACTACGAGGGCGACGTCATGAACTTCGACATGGCGCGAGAGCTGCTGACCGGCGCGGTCGCCACCGTGCTCACCAATGACGATGTGGCGGTGGACAACTCGACGTACTCCATCGGTCGGCGCGGTGTGGGCGGCACGTTGGTGGTCGAGAAAGTCTTGGGCGCGGCGGCGGAGGAAGGGCGCCCGCTGGCCGCCCTGGCGGCGCTGGGCGAGCGGGTGAATGGCGCCACCCGGTCCATGGGCGTGGCGCTGACCAGTTGCACGGTACCGGCGGCCGGCCGGCCGACCTTCGAGATCGGGCCGGACGAAATCGAGATGGGCGTGGGCATCCACGGCGAGCCGGGCCGCCGACGCCGGGCCATGGCGGGCGCCGACATCCTGGCAGCGGAAATGATCGAGGCCATCGTGGCCGAGCTCGGCGAAGATCCGGGGGAGGTGCTGCTGTTCGTGAACGGTTTCGGTGGCACGCCGCTGATGGAGCTCTATGTCATGTATGCCGCAGCGCACCGCCTGCTGGAGGCGCGCGGTTTGCGCGTGACGCGGTCGCTGGTGGGCAATTACGTAACATCGCTCGATATGGCGGGATGTTCGCTCACCGTCACACGGCTGGACAGGGAGATCGTCACGCTGTGGGACGCTCCGGTTGTGACCCCGGCGCTGCGCTGGGGAATGTGACCGCGGGGCGAACCCGCATACGCAACGTTGTGGGACTGCCTCATGTTTCGCGGCACAACGCATAGGCGATCGCCGCTTTTATTGACAGCATGGCAGGGATCCGCTGGCGGGTGCACCGCAAGGCACTAAGGGCCTGAGCCAGGGCAACCGAATCGGAAGAAAAGAATCTGGCGGGCGGCAAGAACGCAACGAGCGAATCCGAAATTGGGCGTGATGTTTCGGCTGGAGCGCCTATCCTGAGCGGGTGATCGACATCGCTGCCATCAAGGCTCGCTTCGAGGCGCTGGAGCCGGTTCTGGACGAGAGAGGGCGCCGGTTGTTCGCGGCCAGTGAGGCGCGTGCTGCTGGCCGCGGCGGGGTGGTTGCGGTTTCGCTGGCAACCGGGATTGCGCGCAGCACGATTGGTCGCGGCCTGGCAGACTTGCGTACTGGCGCCGTGATGTTCAGCCCGCGGGTTCGGCGACCGGGCGGCGGCGGCAAGCCAGCGACCAAGGCCCAACCTGGGATTCTGGCGGCCTTGAACGAGTTGGTCGAACCATCGATCCGCGGCGATCCCGAGGCCGCCCTGCGGTGGGTGAGCAAGAGCCAGCGTCGTCTGTCCGCCGCGCTGGCGGAACGCGGCTTCACCGCCGGCCAGAAGCTGGTCGGCCGCCTGCTGAAGCGCCTGGGCTTCAGCCTGCAGGCCAATGCCAAGACGCGCGAAGGCACCCACCATCCCGGCCGCAACCAGGTCGGCCGGAAACCCGCCGGCGCTTCCGCTTCCCACTTCCCACACCCCCTACAGCAGTCGGGAAGCGGAAGTGGGAAGCCCATCGAAAACCGCGCTCAGCACCCCATCAAAGAGCGCGATCGCTCTCACGGGCGATGGCAGTCGATGGCAAATGCAGCGGCGGGTTTTTCCTCGCCGCGCGCAACGCGCTGCCACGGCGTCGGTTACCCGGTCGGTGCTTGTGCGGGCACAGGAACCTCTTCGTCCGGCAGCGGCGGCTGGAACCAGCGCTGCGCGATCAGCGTCGGCACCACCGCGCTGGCGATCACCGCGGTTACCAGGATCGTGTACTGCTGCTGGTCGATGATGTGGTTGGTCAGCCCGAACAGCGCAGAAATCGAGCCAAAGGTGAGACCCGTGGACATCAGCAGCGTGGTGTACATCCCCTCGCGCGGCACGAAGCTGAACAACCGGGTGAGCGGCAGGATGCCGACGAACTTGGTCACCATCTTGATCGCCAGGAAGGCCAGGATCAGCCCGCCCGCGGCGATCACCGCCTGCGCCTGCACCAGCGATCCGGCCTTCAGAAAATAGAACGGCGTCAGCAGCGTGAAGGCCACCACGCGCATCCGCTTGGGTAATTCCGGGTCGCGCAGGAAGGTCGGCGCCAGCACCATGCCAACAAGATAGGCCGGCAGAACCGCCTCGCTGCCGGCGATGCTCGCAAGCCCGCCCAGAAACAACAGCACCAGGGTCAGGAACTTGGTCTGCGGCTCGCTCATCCGCTCGCCCAGCAGCGCCAGCACAAGCGGCGCAAACTTCGCCAGCAGAAACAGCGTTATCACGGTGGTGGCGACGAAGCCGGCGAGCTTGAGATCGTAGTTGGCGAACACCAGTCCCAGCGCCAGCACCGTTCCCAGATCATTCACGAAGCAGGCGGCCAGGATGATCTTGCCGAGTTCCGTCCGATTGAACCCGGTCTCGATCATCACCGCATAGACCACCGCGACCGATGTGGTGGACAGCGATATCCCGGCGATCTGCGCCTGCTCCCACGGCCAGCCCACCACGTAGCGGGCAAAGCAGAACACGCCGATATAGGGCGCCAGAAAGCCGATGATGCCGATGCCCAGGCTCGACCAGAGATTGCGCCGCACCACCTGCGGGTCGATTTCCGCTCCGGCCAGGAAGGTCAGCAGGATGGCGCCGAACCCGGCGAGAAAATTCACCCAGGGCGCCAATGGCAGCCCCACGACGTTGCCCGCCACGGCCCCCACGACGATTTCTATCAGGGCCACGGAAATCGCCACCCAGACCGAGACGATCGACGCGACCAGCGCCAGACCAATCCAGAGCGCGGATGCCAGCCAGACATTGTCCATCACAGCCTCCTCCATGCATGGCGCCGCGAGGAACCCCCACGGGCGCATTTTGTTCCATGCTGAAGAGGCAACTACCCACCCCACCGCATGCCGACGCGGTAGGGGTCATCAGCCCTCCGAAAGGGCGGTTTTGGGGAACCCCATCCCCATAATCTACAACGACATGTTAGGACGGGCCGGCAGACAGAAGCAAGGCCAGGGCTCTGCCCTGGACCCGCCAAGGGCCGATAGGCCCTTGGAACCCATTACTTATGTATCGGGGTCGAAGGGCAGAGCCCCGGGCCTTGCTTCAATGCCGCAACAGCACCGGCAGATCGGCCCGCGCCAGCACGCTGCGGGTCACCCCGCCCAGCAGCATCTCCCGCAACGGGCTGTGCGCGTAAGCGCCCATGATGAGCAGGTCCGCCTCCAGTTCCCGCGCCCGGTCTAGCAGCAACTCCCCGAACGACCCGGAACCGATCGACAGCACGTGCAGGGCCACCCTGACGCCGTGCTCGACCAGCACGGACGGAATGGCCGGGGTGGCGCTGCCGCTGCGCACGCCGGCGAGCAGGAACACAGATGCCGCGCCGGAGAGCAGCCGCAGGACCGGAACCAGCGCCTTCAGCGTCTGAGGGTCGTCCCGCCAGGCAATCGCCACCCGCCGGCCAAATGCGCCCGGCGCTCCGCACGGGGGAACCATCAGCACCGGTCTGTCGGTCCGGAGCAGCGCCGCGTTGAACGCATGGCGGGTGGACCGGTCATCGTCCGCGCCGGGCTTGGCCACCACGACGAAGTCCGCCCGGCTGCCCCGCGCCTCGACCTCGGCGGCGACATCCGCCCCTTGCCGCAGCACATCGACCGTCACGTCGGGCGCCGCGGCCCCGATATCGGCCGGGGTGAGACGCAGCAGCCGGATGCGCCCGTCCCCGGAGAGGGAAGCGAGGCACCGCGCCGCGGCCAACAGGCCATCCTGTCGATCGGGGCGGGAAGCCACCACCAGGATCACCTCCGGCATGGACCAAGGCCTCCCTCAGTGGAGCATCAGGACCGGCAAATCGGCGTTGGCGAGCACGTGCCGCGTCACCCCGCCGAGCAGGAGTTCGCGCAAGGGGCTGTGGCTGTAAGCGCCCATCACCAACAGATCCGCGCCGACGAAACGTGCCTCGGCCAGCAGCGCCTCCCCGAACACGCCGGCGCCGATCGGCAGCACATGCAGCCTGGCGGTGATGCCGTGCTCGGCGAGGATCGCCGGCAGTTCGGGGTCAGGCGCCCCTTCGCGCACGCCTGCCAGCACATGCACCGCTTTGGCGTTCGACAGCAGCCGCAGGGCGGCGAGTACCGCCCGGATGGTGCGTTTGTCGTCCCGCCAGGCGATGGCGACCCGCTCGCCGAACGGCAGCGCCGGCGCGGCGGAGCCGCGGCCGGGCGGCACCACCAGTACGGGCCGGTCGGTGGCAAACAGCGCCGCCTGCAGTTCCAGCCGGTCGGCCGCGCCGTCGCGTGGTCCCGGCCGGCCGAGCACAATGAAATCCGATCGCCTTCCCCATTCACCGACGAGCGCGTCGGCCTCGCCCTCGATGTCGGTCCATTCGATGGCGATGCCGGGTGCCCGCGCCGTCGGGGCCCAGGCCTCGAAGGCGGTCTGCAACCCGGCCACCCGTGCCTGCTCGCGGGCGCGGATCTCGCTCGCGTGCTGCCGGGTCAGAACCTCCTCGGTCGGCATGATGGTGGTCTCGGGAGGCACCCGGACAGCGAGCACATTGATCCGCGCGCTGCCCATGAGACCGGCCAGGGTGCGGGCCGCGGCAAGGGTCTGAACCGCCGACCCGACATGTTCCACCAGGGCGAGGATAACGCCGGACATGGAATGCCGCCTCTCGATCGACCCCGGCCGCCACGGAAGATTCCTTCCGCAGACGGTTGCAAGGGTCGACTGAAACTACGCTTGTCCGACACAAACGGCAACATGGTCACGCGTTCGTGCGACCGCGTCGCCGCCCGGCGCTAGCCCGGCGCGTCGATCACCATGCCGTCATAGCCCGGCTCCACCGAGGCCGGCAGGCGGGCACGCAGCCAGGCCCAGTCCATGTCCTGGCCCATATGGGTCAGCACCGCCCGCCGCGGCCGCACCCGGGCGATCCACTCCAGCACCCGGTCGAGCCAGGCATGGGTGCGGTGCTCGGCGACCTGGAAACAGCCCACCACCCAGGTATCCACCCCCTCCAGCGTGGCGAAGGCCGCCTCATCCAGTGTCACCGCGTCGGTCGAATAGGCCAGCGGCCCGGCGCGCAAACCCAGCGAGCGGGTGTAGCCGTGATCCTGGTCGAAGGTGCGTACCGCCAGCCCGCCGGCAACCACGGTTTCGCCGGGCTGGATGGCACGCCGCAGCAGCACCGGCCGGTAGAAGCCGGGCGGCTGCCACGGCCGGAAGGCATAGGCGAACCGCCCCTCGATTTCGTCCAGCGTGGCGGCGGTGCCGAAGGCCTCCAACGGCCGGCCGGCGATGCGGTTCAAGAGGCGGATGTCGTCCAGGCCGACGATGTGGTCGGCGTGCGCGTGGGTGAACAGCACCGCATCCACCCGGGCGATGCCGCACTCCAGCAATTGCCCGCGCATGTCCGGCGAGGTGTCCACAAGCAGGGTCCCTGCCCTTCCTGGGCCGCCATCTCCTGGGCCTGCATCGCCGGCCTGCAGCACCACGCTGCTGCGGGTGCGCCGGTTGCGGCGCTCGGCCGGGTCGCAGGCGCCCCAGTCGCCGTGCCCGTCCGGCCCGCCGATATGCGGCACCCCGGCCGAGCCGCCGGTGCCCAGCAGGATGGCGCGGATGCCGGTCACGCTGCTGCCGGTCACGCTGCTGCCGGTAACGCCGTTGGGGGTCACGCCGCGCCGGCGACCCGGGCCTTCTCGAACAGGCGGCGGAAATTCCGCGTGGTCTGCTCGGCCAGCGCCTCCGGGGTGATGCCCTTCACCTCGGCCAGCACCCGGGCGGTGTGGGCGACCCAGGCGGGTTCGTTGCGCTTGCCGCGAAACGGCACCGGCGCGAGATACGGCGAATCGGTTTCCACGAGCAGACGTTCTACTTGAATATCGCGCGCTATTTCTCTGATTTCTAGTGATTTTGGAAACGTCAAAATGCCGGAGAAGCTAACATAGCCGCCGAGCGCCAACGCCGCCTCAGCCAGACCGCGGCCGGAGCTGAAGCAGTGCAGTAGGAACTTGAACTTACCAGAGTTATTCCATTCATTTTGAAGGATATTTATCATATCGTCGTCGGCGTCGCGGGCATGGATCACCAGCGGCAGGCCGGTCAGCGCCGCCGCTTGCACATGGGCGCGGAAGCAGGCCTGCTGCACGTCCCGCGGCGCCTTGTCGTAGAAATAGTCCAGCCCCGCCTCGCCGATGCCGATGCAGCGCTGATGCAACGTCAGGGCAGCAATGTCGTTTGCTGTAGGAACAGGATGTTCCGCGGCGTTGTGCGGATGCGTCCCCAGCGTGCACCATACATTCGGATGGGCCTCGGCAAGCGCCAGCATGTCCTGGGACCAACTCAGGCGGGTGCCGATGGTGACCATCTCCCCCACCCCCGCCACGGTCGCGCGCGCGAGCACCGCGTCGATCTCGTCGGCGCGGTAGTAGTCCAGGTGGCAATGCGAATCGATCAACATCGTACTATTATGCAACATCATCGGTATGACGCGGAAATACCCCCTGCGGCGGCGGCAGCACTGTCCCGTCGGGCAGCGGTGTCGCCAGGGCGGCAATGTCGCGCGCGTCCGCCGGCACGCCGAGCTGATCAAGCATCTTCGCCATGCTGCCCGGCATGAAGGGCTGCAGCACCGTGGCCACCGATCGCAGCACGTCAAGCAGCAGGCGCAACACACTGGCCATCCGTTCCGGATCGGTCTTGCGCAGCGCCCACGGCGCCTGGCGGTCGATATACCCATTTCCGGCCCGCACCAGTTTCCAGACCTCCTCCAGCGCCTCGTGGAAGGCCTGCCGGTCGATCTGGCCGCGCAGCAGCGCCGGCAGGGAATCGGCTGCAGCGAGAATGGCGGCGTCGTCCTCGGTGGGCAGGCCGCGCGGCGGCAACTGCCCGGCGCAATTGCGGGCCACCAGGCTGAGCGTTCGCTGCGCCAGATTGCCCAGGTCGTTGGCCAGTTCGCCGTTCATCCGCTGCACCAGGGCGCGCCGGCTGAAATCGCCGTCGCTGCCGAACGGCACCTCGCGCAGCAGGAAAAACCGCACCGGATCGAGCCCGTAGTCGGCCACCAGATCGGCAGGGGCGATGACGTTGCCCAGCGACTTGCTCATTTTCTCGCCCTCGACGGTCCACCAGCCATGGGCGAACACCCGCTTCGGCGGTTCCAGCCCGGCGGCCATCAGGAAGGCAGGCCAGTACACGGCGTGGAACCGCAGGATGTCCTTGCCGACCATGTGCAGGTCGGCCGGCCAGAATCCGGCGCGCGGGGCGGCGGGATCGGGCCAGCCGGTGGCGGTGACGTAATTGTTCAGCGCGTCGAGCCAGACATACATCACATGCGCCGGATCGCCCGGCACCGGGATGCCCCAGCGGAAGCTGGTGCGGCTGACCGAAAGGTCCTTCAGGCCGCCGCGGACGAAACTCAGCACCTCGTTGCGCCGGCTGACCGGGGCGATGAAGTCGGGGTGGTTTTCGTAGAAGGCCAGCAGCCTGTCCTGCCAGGCGGAGAGTCGGAAGAAATAGCTCGGCTCGACCACCCATTCGACCGGCGCGCCGGACGGCGCCACGCGCGAGCCGTCCGGCCGGGCGGTGAGTTCGGACTCGTCGTAGAACGCCTCGTCGCGGACCGCGTACCAGCCCTCGTAGCCACCCAGATAGATCTCGCCGGCGTCGTGCAGGCGGCGCCAGAGTTCGGCCGTCGCCGCCTTGTGGCGCGGCTCGGTGGTGCGGATGAAATCGTCGTTGGAGATGCCCATCGCCTGGGCCATCGCCTGGAAAGCGGGGCTGACCTGGTCGGTGAACGCCTGCGGATCGAGCCCCGCGGCGGAAGCGGCTTTTTCGACTTTCTGGCCGTGCTCGTCAGTGCCGGTGAGGAAGAAAACATCGAAGCCGTCCAGCCGCTTCCAGCGCGCCAGCACGTCGCAGGCAACCGAGGTGTAGGCGTGGCCGATATGCGGCACGTCGTTGACATAATAGATCGGCGTCGTGACGTAGAATTTTGGTTTCATGGGATTGGTTGTCATTCAAGTCAGGAGGGTCAGTGAACGCGGGCGCCCGTCCCGGCGAGCAGGCCGAGGCTGGTCACGATGGCTTGGCGGCGGTCCAGGTGAAGCGCCTCGGTTTCATCCTGCAGGCGGCAGAGCCCCTGCCACACGTCGACCCAGGCATCAAGGGGCCGGGCGCCGATCAACCTGATCTGGTCTGGGTCGGCGCGGCCGCGCGCAACGTCGCGCACCGAGACCGCCACCGCGGTACGCAACAGGCCCATGAAAGTCGAGAACGCCTCGTCGTCACGCGCCAGCGCGTCCGCCACCTCGTGGGCCCGGCCGGTGGTCATCGCCGGCAGCTTGTCGAGCACCTGCGAGACCAGATCGGCCAGCCCCACCCCGTTGCCCTCGGCAAGGGTCAGGGCCCGGCCGGGCGAGCCCTCCGCCATGGCGGCGAGGCGCTGCCGCTCGGCCGGGTCGAGTCCGGGGTGGGTGCGATCGAGCAGCCCGGCTACCTCCGCCTCGGTCAGCGGCGACAGGCGCAGGCGGCGGCAGCGGCTGCGGATGGTGGGCAGCAGCCGGCCGGGGGCGGCGCAGACCAGCAGCAGCACCGCGCGTGGCGGCGGCTCTTCCAGCACTTTCAGCACCGCGTTGGCGGCCTGGTGGTTGAGGTCCTCGGCACCATCGACGACCACCACACGCCAGCCGCCCTCGGCGGGGGTGAGATGCAGGAAGTCGGGGATACCGCGGGCATCGGCGACGACGATTTCGCCGCGCTTCTTTTTCCGCTTCGGGTCCCATTCGCGCTCGACGGTCAGCAGGTCGGCATGGGTGCCGGCGGCGACGCGCCGGAACACCGGATGCGCCTCGGGGAGATAAAGCCCCTCGCCGGCACCGCCGGCCAGCAGGCGGCGGGCGAAGCGGAAGGCGAGCGTGGCTTTGCCGATGCCGGGCGGGCCGGTGAGCAGCCAGGCATGGTGCAGCCTGCCAGCGTGCATGGCCTCGGCCAGCGCTGTCTCGGCGGCGGCGTGGCCGACCAGATGGGGATTGGCGCGCGGATCGGGGGCAGTCATGGGGTGTTCTCGCGGAGCGGCCGGGCCTTGGTGCATACCGCAGAGAGTGCGGTCGCCGCCACCGCCACCGCATCACGGAGTGCGGCGAGGGCCGGTGCTCCATGCGTCTGCCTGTCGCATCCGGCTGCCGGCCGGGCGCAGTGCATGGAACAGGGGTACAATGGCATGTTTTACAATACATTTGCCGGGCGGAGCATCGGGCGCATCGAGGCGCTGAGCGACGGGGTGTTTGCGGTCGCGATGACGCTGCTGGTGCTCGACCTGCATGCGCCGGCCGTGGCCGCCGTCCATAGCGAGTCCGAGCTGTGGAGGGCGCTGACGACGCTGGCGCCGCATCTGCTGGTCTATCTGATGAGTTTCCTGACCCTCGGCATTTTCTGGGTGGGGCAGCAAACCCAGCTCAACCATTTTGCCCGTGGCGACCGTGACCTGGCCTGGATTGACCTCGGCTTTCTGTTTGCGGTCACGCTGATGCCGTTCTCCACCGCCATGATGGCGGAATTCGTCACCTACCGCGCGGCGCTGGTGGAGTACTGGGCGAATGTCCTGCTGCTGGGCGTCATCCTGTTCGGGAGTTGGCGTTATGCCTCCGCGGCCGGGCTGCTGAAGGACGATGTGCCGGCGCTGGCCGGAAGGTCGATCGAGCGGCGCATCGTCATCGCCCAGGCCCTGTACGGAGCCGGCATGCTGCTGTGCCTCGTGAATACATATCTGAGCATCGGCTTCATCGTGATCGTGCAGCTGAACTACGCCATCGCGCCGCGCCTGGGGCCGCTTGCGCGGCTCTAGAGCGGCATTGGCCAGACTGGCGACCGCCGGCCGACAAAGTTGCGCGTCAAAACAAAGAGCCAAAGCGCTCTGACCATTGACGGTCAGAGCGCTTTGGTGTGGCGCGTTTGGGTGGGCGTTCTAGCTGCGGACGCACGCCGCCTTGATGTAGCCCTCATACTCGCCGCGCTGCACGGAATAGCCGTCGGCGCCGGGCGGGATGTCGGTCGCGTAGCGCAGTGCCGCGGCCGAGCCGCCCACGTCGATGAACACGAAGTCGGCGAAGGCCAGCGTGGTGGAGATGAAGCTGAGCAGATACACTTCCACCGCCACGCCGCCGGCCAGCAGCCCGGCGCTGGTCACGTTCGCCGGCCCGACCAGCGGCAGCACCACGTAGGGTCCGGCCGGCACGCCGGCAGCGCACATCGCCGCGCCGAAATCGCCGGTCTGCCGGGGCAGGCCGAGCGGGGTGGCCACGTCGAACAGCCCGGCGATGCCGACCGTCGAGTTCACCACGAACCGGCCGGCCGAGGTCAGGATCATGTTCGCGTCGCGCCGCAGGGCGCCGTTCAGCACGTATTCGATTTCGGTGAGGTTGTTGTAGGCGTTGCCGAGGCCGGTCACCACCGGCGTCGGCGTATAGGGCCCGACGGCATCGACGGTGGGGTCGATGACGTAGTCCACGACCCCTTTGTTGAAGCCGTACATGGCGCGGTTGAAGGACTCCAATGGGTCGCTTGACTGGGCAAGGGCGATGCTGGTGGACGCAAGCAGGACGCCCGCAACCGCTGCGGCGAGGATCGGCTGGTTCATGGTAGCTCCCTGGCCAGGCCGGCCCGGCCGCCGCGGGGGTCGCGGCGGGCATGGCCATAAGCCGGTGGAGGGCTTGCCGCCACCCGACGTTACGTTGCCTTATATAGTGCCGGTGCCGACCGATGGAAGCGTTCGGGTTCCAAGGGCCTGTGGCCCTTGGTGGGGTACAGGGGCAAGGCCGTCGTGGCGAAGGCGCGCTGCGCGCTGGACCAAGCTCCGGGGCAGCGCCCCGGCCAAGCCGGTTTGATGTCACGGTGGTTTTATGCGCATTTCATTCCGGTCCCGGAGATAATTGCCCCTATACCTGTGCGCAATGGCCATCTCCCGCGTGCAGTCCTTCGCCTTTGCCGGCATCGAGGCGGTGCCGGTGGAGGTGCAGGTGCAGATTTCCTCGGGCCTGCCGGCGTTCCTGGTGGTCGGCCTGCCGGACAAGGCGGTGGGTGAAGCGCGCGAGCGGGTGCGGGCGGCGCTGACCGCCATGGGCCTGTCGTTGCCGCCGAAGCGGGTGTTGATCAACTTGGCGCCGGCCGACCTGCTGAAGGAAGGCAGCCATTTCGATCTGCCGATCGCGCTGGCGGTGCTGGCGGCCATGGAGGTGCTGCCGCGCGAGGACATGGCAGAATTCGCGGCACTGGGCGAGTTGTCCCTGGATGGCTCGCTCAATCCTGTGGTCGGGGTGCTGCCGGCGGCGATCGGCGCCTCGGCGCGCGGGCTCGGGCTGATCTGCCCTGCCGCGCAGGGCGGCGAGGCGGCCTGGGCGGGACAGATCCAGGTGCTCGCGCCGGCCGATCTGCTGGGGCTGATCAATCATTTCCGCGGCACCCAGGTGCTCACCCCGCCCGAGCCGGCCGGGTTCGCCGAGACCGGGCGGGCACCCGATCTCGCCGAGGTGCGCGGCATGGAATCGGCGCGCCGCGGTGTCGAGATCGCCGCGGCCGGGGGCCACAATATCCTGCTGGTCGGCCCGCCTGGCGCCGGCAAGTCGATGCTGGCGGCGCGGCTGCCGGGGCTGCTGCCCGACCTCACGCCGCAGGAGGCGCTGGAGGTGTCGATGATCCATTCGGTCGCCGGCATGCTGGATGGCGGGCGGCTGGTCATGCGTCCGCCGTTCCGCGAGCCGCACCACACCGCCAGCCAGGCGGCGCTGACCGGCGGCGGCCAGCGGGCGCGGCCGGGCGAGGCGAGCCTGGCGCATCGCGGCGTGTTATTTCTCGACGAGCTGCCGGAATTTCCGCGCCAGTCGCTCGATTCGCTGCGCCAGCCGATGGAGAGCGGGCGCACCACGGTGGCGCGCGCCGCAGCCCATGTGACCTACCCGTCGCGGTTTCTGCTGATCGCGGCGATGAACCCCTGCCGCTGCGGGCATCTGGGCGATGCCGGGCGGGAATGCGGCCGGGCACCGCGCTGCGGGGAGGAATACCAGAGCCGGCTGAGCGGACCGCTGCTGGACCGCATCGACCTGACCATCGCGGTGCTGCCGACCCCGGCGGTCGAGTTGTCGCGCGCGCCACCCGGCGAGGCGAGCACCGTGGTGGCCGCGCGGGTGGCCGGGGCGCGGCGGGCGCAGCTTGGCCGCGCGGCGGACGGGGGGCCGGCAACCAATGCCGAGGCGGACCCGCACGGGCTGGCGCTGGCCCCTGAGGCGCGGGCGCTGGCCGAGCAGGCGGCGGAGCGGCTGCGGCTGTCGCCGCGTGGGTTTACCCGGACACTGCGGGTGGCGCGGAGCATCGCCGATCTGGCCGGGGTTGCGGCGATCCGGCGGCAGGATGTGGCGGAGGCGCTGGCGTTCCGGCACCGGATGCCGGGGCGGAAAGGGTAGAACGGGCGGGCGCCGCGCCTCTCTGCGGCACCCGCCCGCCCGCGTCGTCAGGACTGCTCGTGTCCGACCGTGTCCAGGTCAACGCCGTTGGTCTCGATCCGGAATGCCCAGGTGACGGCCGCGCCAAGCAGCGACGTGCCAACAAGGACGTACAGCAGGGTTTGCGTGCCGATATCGGCCAGCAGCACTGGGAACAGGAAGGCCGTCGCCACCGCGCCGATCTTGGCGAAGGCCGCCGCCAGGCCGGCGCCTTTGCCGCGGATGCCGGTCGGGAACACCTCGCCCGCCAGCAGGTAGGTCTGCGCGTTCGGTCCCATGTTGGTCATGAAGTTGAAGATCATGAAGCCGGCGAAGATCAGCATGGTTCGCGTCCCGCCGGTCGCGTCCACCGAAAACGAGGCCACCAGGAGGCCGATGGCGCAGCCGATGAAGCCGAATGTCTGCAGCCGGATCCGCCCGACCCGGTCGGCCAGCAGCACGGCGGCGATGATGCCGACGATGAGCAGCACGTCGATGAGGGCCGCGCCCTTGGCCGCCAGCTCATCGTTGCCGATCAGGTCGGCGAGATTGCGCACATGCTCGGACTTGTGGCCGATTGAAGCGGCGAGGATGGTCGGGGTGAAGATGCCGATGCCATAGGTGCCGAGATCCTGCAGGAACCAGGGCAGCGATGCGAAGATCGTGGCCCGCAGGTTGCGGCCCTTAAACAGCGCCGCATAGCCGCGCGCTGCGGTTTGCGCCGACGGCGGGGGCGCGAGCACCACCTCGGTCGGATAGGCCGGGGTCCGCGCCAGCAGCCGCTTCACTGCGGTCGCCGCATGCTCGTCACGGCCGCGATGCAGCAACCACGGCGCGCTCTCCGTCACGCCGAAACGCAGCACGGTGACCAGCGCGGCGGGGATGATCGCGACCGCATACATCCAGCGCCAGGCGCTGAGGTCCGGAATGTGCCTGAGCACCAGAAAGCCGACGACGGTTCCAGTCAGCGCTCCCAGCGCCTGAAAGCCGAACGCGGCCAGCACGAGGCGTCCGCGCATGGAACTCGGAATGCTCTCGGAGATCATCAGATGCGCGGTTGGATAGTCGCATCCGAGCGCCACGCCGAGGCCGAACAGACAGACCAACAGCCAAATAAAGTTTGGGCTGATCACAACCAGGACCAGGAAGAGGATAAACATCACCATCTCGACAATGAACATCGACCGCCGTCCGAACGGGTCGGCCAGACCGCCGAGACCGATCGCACCGACCAGGATGCCGAACAGGCTGGCGGCACTCACCAGCCCGTGCTGAACCGCGTCGATGTTGAATTCCTTGGCGATCAGCGGCAGCGCCACGCCGGTCATGAACACCACCAGCCCTTCGAAGAACTTGCCGAAGGCGGCGAGCGACCAGATGCGCCACTGCATGGCCGTCATCGGCGTGCTGGAAACGGGGGTGCCGTCGGGCCAGTTCGGCCGCTGGTCGATATACTGCTGTACCGACCGGGCCTCGGCGGTACCGGCCGCGGGCAAGGCGGAGATATCATTCATCGCGATCATGCTCCCGCTTGCTGGGCGCATGGCGCGCAAGCAGCACGTTATTGCTTGCGTGGCACGATAGAGAATTCCTTAGGGGACAGGCTCGAAAGCTTTCGTGAAATCTTGCCCGAGGCCCGGCGGGATGGACCAGGCGGATCGCCGCAAAGGTCTGGCGGGGTCGGCAGAGGCGTGGCGCACTGCCGACCTTGCCGGGGTGCGGTGTTGGCGTTCCAGCGCCGGATGCCAGGGAAAAAGTCAAGGAAGACCAGGGCTCCGCCCTGGACCCGCCAAGGGGCGGTGGCCCCTTGGAACCCGTTCGTTCAGGTGCCGGAACCTGGCCTTCCTTGCGAAGCTGCCTTTACGAGTGAACCGGCATGTTGAGTTCCATCGCATAGGCTGGCGCAGCCGGGCGTGGCAATTCCCGTCCTTCCTCACCCAGCAGGGCGCCGGCCGGACGCTCGATCAGCGCGCTTTCGAGGGGGGCACCCAACCGGCGGGGCCTCTCCCCGGTGATCAGCCGAACCCCGACATCGTAAGTGAAATAGGACCATAGCCAGCCGACCGCCACCGTCATGCGGTTGCGCAAGCCAACCAGCAACAGCACGTGGACGGCACCCCACAGCCACCACGCGGTCGCGCCGACGAGCCTGAGCCGGCCAAAATCCGCCACAGCGCTCTCGCGGCCGATGGTGGCCAGGCTGCCGCGATGCCGGTAGTGGAACGGCGGCGGCGGCGTGCGGTCGCGCAGCCGGGCCCGCAGCACCGAGGCCACGTAGGCGCCTTCCTGTTTTGCCGCGGCGGCCAGGCCGGGAACCGGCTTGCCGGCCCAGGCAAGTGCCAGCGCCGTGTCGCCGATGGCAAATACGTTGGGCAGATCGGGAACGGATAGGTCCGGCCCGACCTTGATACGGCCCGCCCGATCCGGCTCGACGCCCAGCCACGCCGCCGCCGGCGAGGCCACGACGCCGGCGGCCCACAGTACCGTGCCAGCGAAAATGCGCTCGCCATTGACCACGGCGCCATTGGCGTCGACGTGCTCCACCTTGCTGTCCAGGCGGACCTCTACCCCGAGCGCCTCCAACGAGGTACGGGCAAAGGCCGACAGCCGGCTGTCGAAGGGCGGCAGCACGCGGGGAGCCGCCTCCACCAGGATGATGCGCGCCGACGCGGGGTCGAAATTGCGGAAATCCTTCGCCATCCCGTGGCGGGCGAGTTCGGCGATGGCGCCCGCCAGTTCCACCCCTGTTGGTCCCGCCCCGCAGATAAGAAAGGTCAACAGCTTGTTGCGGGTCGCGGGGTCGTCGGTGATTTCGGCCTGTTCGAACGCATCCAGAATGCGGCTGCGAATCCGCGTCGCATCCTCGACCGATTTCAGACCGGGCGCATGCGCGGCCCAGTCATCGTGGCCGAAATAGCCATGACTGGCGCCGGTTGCCAGTACCAGGGTGTCATAGTCGAGTGACTGGCCGTCCACCGTCACCCGCCTTGTGGCCGTGTCAACGCCGGTGACGGTGCCGCGCAGCACGCTCAGGTTGCGGCAGTCGCGGAAGAAACCGCGGATCGGGGTGGCGATATCGCCTGGCGACAGGCAGGCGGTCGCGACCTGGTACAGCAACGGTTGAAACAAGTGGTAGTTCTGCCGGTCGATCAGGGTGACCCGCGCGTGTTCGTGACGCAGCCCCGCCGCAAGGGCCATGCCGCCGAATCCGCCGCCGACGATGACGATGTGATGGGCGTCACCCGCCGCCCGGGGGGGGCGATGCGCGATCTGGGTGATCAGGCGGTCCAGGGAATAGCGTCCGGCGCCGTACACGCCCAGCAAGGCCAGCAACAACGCGCCATCGGCTGTCGCCCACTGACTGGCGCCGAGCATCGCCATGACGGCGCTCGCGGCAAGAAGTCCGGCCGCCACCAACGGGGTGGCGAGGCCCAGGGCCAGCAGCACGACGGCGATCGCGGCCAGGAAGGGCAGCAGAACCCCTGCCGCCGTGTTCGGAAACGTGGTCGGCGCCAGCATCGGAATGGCGAGCGAAACCGCCAGCCAGAGCCGCAGCGCGAGCCGGTAGAGCGGGCTGATCTGCTGATCGAACCAGCGGCCCGCCGCCATGGCCGCGCCCGACAGCGGCAACGGACTGAAATCCATCCCTTTTTTCAGCACCCGATCGAGCGAAATCTGGCCCGCGCCCTCGACGACATACCAGCCAAAAAGGGCGGCACAGAACAGATGCGCGTCCGGCGATTGGGCGGATCCCTGGGTGATAAGAATCAGGACCAACATCAGCAGCGCGAGCGGTCGTACCAACAGACCGGCGACCAGCAACACCGGCGCAGCCACCTGGAGAAGGTTGGTCGCCCACACGGCGCCACCGAAGTCCGCCACATTGGCGCCGGCCAGCATCGCCGGCGAGGAGCACGCCGCTGCGAGGGCAAGCCGGGCCACCAAATCAACGAGCGGGGCCAGCCCCCGCTGCGCCGCACCGCCGGCGTTGAGCAAGGCCGCAATGCGCGTTCGCAGCCCATGGCTCTGGGCAAACAGCTCCGTCAGCGGATCGCTGTTGTCCCCGATTGACCTATTTTGCATTATTTTCCCCGAATGTCGCAGTAGCAACCACGGAAAGTCAAGCTTACCGTGATTGTCTTAACACCTTCGGACCCACCAATATTGCCGCCCGATGGTGGAGAACTCATGAAGCAAACCAGCATTCTCTGGCCTTACACAACGCACGAAGAATGTTTTCTTTCAGGCGGCACGTAAAATATCGAACTTCGGAAAACGGTTCAGTACCCGAAGCCATCTTATTGACGCGCAACCATCAAACCACTCCCCGCGTTTCAAACAGTAACACAACGCCGCGAGGCTTGCCAGCCATCGGGTGCAAGAAACGTCTGCCGGCTTCGACGGTGGCCGCATATGACCTCTGCGTGAGGCGATGCGCAGCATGTTCCCATTCGTCCCGAACCCGCCTATCCCTTCCACAGGCACCAAAGCGGTATCATGTTATAAATGAGTGTACGTCACGCGCAGCTCGCTGCCGCTCCGCCGTGCTCCCGAGAGGAGAGACATCGATGCGCCTGACCCTCGCCCTGCTGGCGGCCCTGCTGCTGTCCGGCTGCCTCAGCTTCAGCAGCAGCAGCCCGCCGCCGCCAGCCCAGAACACCGTGGTGGTGCCGCGGAGTTACTGAGCGGGAGGCTTCGCTGCGCCGCCACGCGGGCGCGCTCCATGACCTGGGTGGCGAACAGCACGCCGGCCGCGCGTACTGCCATCCCGCCGACCTGCAAGACTTCGGCCGTCCACGTGTTGCAGGTATGGGTGAGGGCATAGGTGTCGGCCGAGGCAAAGAAAATACTGCCGGGATAGGGACCGTCGCCGAGTAACCGGGGCCGGCCGGTCGCATCGGTTTCGAAGGCATGCCACAGGAAGTCCACCACGCGGTGCAGCCCGGCGGCAGTCACCGGCAGGTCCACCACGTTCGCCGCCCCGAACGCCTCCGCCGGCGTGGTGCGCAAGCCGGTCACCAACAGCGCCCCTGGCCCGGGGAACGCGGCGATCAGCATGTCGGTGAACCCTGGCTGGCGGTCAGTCAGATAGTGGCGGTCGCCGAAGCCGAACAGCAGCGTGCGAACGCCCGGAAACCGCGCCCGGATGCTCGCCAGCGGACCGTCCATGTCCTCGGCGCGCAAGGCGATGTCGGTGTGCCAGTCGCGTTCGACCACGGTGACCACCGAACTGCGCGACAGGGTGGCGGGGTCGGGCGCTCCGACCACGGCGCTGCACGCCGCCGCCGGCAGGGCAAGGCAGAGCGCACAGGCGAGCCGTGGCAGCAGGCATGACACGGATCGCGTCGGACTCCGGCCTCGATGTCAGAGAAGTTCGATCAGGATTTCCTCGCGGCCGAGGCTCAGTGTCACGCCCTGCTGTGTTCCGGTCAGATGCAGCACCACCCCTGCCCTGTTGCGCAGCCACAGTTCGCTGCTGCCCGATCTGCTCAGACCGATGCCGCCATCGCTTTGCGTATAAAGCCCGGTGAAATCGGCGAGGCTGCGAAGATTATATACCTCGCCGCTGGCGTGGATGTCGGACGCACCACCGCCGCCAGTGACCCCGCCGACCAGTCGGAAGGCATGGGACCGCCCCTGGAAATTCAGAACGCCTTTGCCGGCGTCGGCACCGGCGACGATCACTTCGTTCAGGCGAACGGTGCCGACCGGCGACATCCCGATGATGCTCTGCGGTCCGGGCTTTTCCACGTCGGAGCAGCCGGCTGCCGCCAGCACAAGCGCCAGGACAAACAGCCGGACGGCGGCGCTTGTGGCAATGACATTCATCGTCGCAGTGCTCCCGAAAAAAAACCCAACTAACGTATCTGCTAAGGGCCCGCAATCGCGGCATGGCGGTGGTTGCGGCAAGCAACAGTGTCGTTCCGGCGCAACATCGGCGTGATGGGAGCATCACGCAATCTCCTGGTCGGGTCGCTAAAAACGCCGTTTAACGGTTGCAGAAGCGGTGGAAAGCACCTGATTTTCATATTCTTCGTCCTGGCAGTGCGCGCCGTCGGCCAAGCATGCGACAGGTGATTTCTGTGGAATCAGGCGCTTAGCTTGACGATCTATTAACTTGGGTTGGTGCGTTGTTAGCCCGTATGAGGTTTGCTCTATAGGCTCCTCGCGCACATCCGGAGGGGAGCATGTCGATCCGCGACCAAATCGAGCACACGAAAACCGTGACTTCAGAATGAGGTAGTCTCGTGTCTGGTTCCCTGTCCGATCTGACTCCCGGCCAACAGATCGAAGCCGCCTATATCGCCTATTTCAACCGTGCTGCGGACGGCGGTGGTTATCTGTACTGGACCAACGACTTTTACGCGCTGCAACGCGATGGCACGCCTGCGGCCGTGGCGGCGACAGGCATCGCGCAAAGCTTTTCGGTCCAACCGGAGGCGACGGCGCTGTATTCGTTCCTGGCCTCACCGCCACCAATTCCAGCAGCAACTCCGTCGAGTCCCGATCCCATCGCCGCAGCCGAGATAGATGTCTTCCTCAACGCAGTCTACGGGAACTTGTTCAACCGCCCGGCGGATCCGGCTGGCGAGATGTACTGGTCGAACGCGATCCAGAGCGGCGCGGTCTCCGTCGGATCGGCCATTTACGCCATTGCCAACGGTGCAACCGGCAGCGATCTGACAGTGCTCGACGACAAGATCGCGGCAGCATCCTATTTTACCGCCGACACGGCTGCCGCCGGTCTCGGACTCACAGCGCCGCTTGATCAGCCGTTCCTGGCGGCGGCCGCGACCGCAGTGGTCGGCGTGACGGATACCGCGTCGGTCAGCGCTTCGGAGGCCACGACGAACGCGTGGACAGCGGCGCACAGCGCCGTCAGCGCCACCGCGCTCCCAAACGCACCAACCGCCG
This sequence comes from uncultured Alphaproteobacteria bacterium, assembly GCA_963804495.1. GTDB lineage: Bacteria > Pseudomonadota > Alphaproteobacteria > Acetobacterales > Acetobacteraceae > Rhodovastum. The sequence goes on from CAWDQN010000003.1 coordinate 569,909, forward strand.
CGACCTCGGTGACCGCTGGCGATGTCGTGGATGTCTCCGTCAGCGCCTTCAGCTTTCTGCTGTCGAACATCGACAGCGCTGGCTCGGCGAATTTCGATCCGGTGACGGTGGCGGCTACCACCGCCGGCACGGCGAATTTCACCCCGGCGATCTTCACCGTCCCGCTGGCACCAGGTACGGAACGTCACCTTCGCCGCCGGAACCGAGCAAGCCAATGTGCTGCTGCTGGGCAGCCCGTTCGCGAATGCGGCGGCGGTGGTGCACTCGCTGGGCGAGTCCGGTTCGGCGCCGGGCGCCCTCACCTTCGTGCATGGGCTTACCCTCAACGACCTCGGTCCCGGTCAGCCGGGCGGGCTGGAATATGCCGGCCAGATTCTGCTGGCCTATGCGAATTTATCCGGCAACGTCGTGATCGCCGATCTGGATATCGGCTCGACCGCCCGGACCATATTCAGCACCACGGCGGGCAGTTTCTCCGACGCCACCGACGGGCGCATGGTCAGCGAGACCATTGCGGTCTCCGACCTGGTCACGCTGACGGGGGTGTCACTGGCTGGTCTGCAGACGCAGAATATCCATTTCGTCGCGTAGGCGGGCGGCGTTACTGTAGGAATCCCCAGCGCGACACGGCGGGTTCGGCGAGCGCCCATTTCCAGGCGGTGTCCTGGCGGCAGATCGTGGTGCTGAACCAGGACGGTGGCGCCGGCGGATCGTCGGTGACCGAGAAGGCGATCTCCTTGCAGGTCGCGATCGGGTTGACGATGCTGCGCACCACCCGCACCTCGCCCTCCTCGTTGCCGAGCGGGATGTCGTGACGGATCTGCCAGGGCGCGCTGCCGCCCTCGGACAGAGGGGCGGCGGCGGCGGCGATGGCGTCCTGCTCGGCCTGCTGGCGGCGGCGGGAGACGTATTTCAAACCCGCATCGACCGCCGCGTCGGTCACGACGCCGACGGCGAAGCCGACCGCCGGGCTGGCGGTGGCGCCGCCGGCCGCGGCACCGGTGGCCAGCGCCGAAAGATCGGCAACCGCACTGCACCCGCCCAGCATCAGCACAGCACCCATCAGGCGTGCAGCCCGCCCCGCCCCGGCAAGCCTCACTGCAACGAGCCCCAGCGCTCGGTCGCCGGTTCGGCGGTCGCCCATTTCCAGGTCTCGCCGTCGCGGCAGACGGTGGCGGTGTAGAATTCCTTGGTCGGCGCCTCGGGCTTGCCGCCTTCGACCGAGAAAACGATCTCGCGGCAGGCGAAGCCCGGACCGCCGAAGTTGCGTGCGACGGTGAGGCTGCCGCGCGCGTCGGGCTCGATGGCAACGTCGTGGGTCACGCTCCAGACGCCGACCTCGCCGGGGTTCAGCCCGCCGGCGACGGTGGCGATGCGGTCTTGCTCGGCGCGGTGCACGCGCCGCTCGGCATATTTCAACCCCGCGTCGGCAACCGATCGAACGCCCAGGCCGATGGCAGCGGCCAGAGTGCCGTTCTTGGTGATCGAACTGGCGATGCCGGCGCCGGCGATGCCGGCCGCATCCGCGGTACCCTCGGTCAGCAGCGATCCGCAGCCCCCCAGCGACAGGCAGGCAAGCGACAGGCCGGCCAGCGCCAACACGCCCGATGCCCATCGCAACCCGCACGCACGATGACCCGCACCGCCTGTTGTGGCGCGCTGAGTCGCCGAAAAGAGAGCCGTGACCATGGAAGCGACTAGAGCCGATGTGTTCACCCGGCGGCAATCGATTCGATCGGGCCGGATTCGGTTTCCAGCGCCGGTGTGGTTTGCTGAACTCGATGCGGCCGAATGATACAAATCAGTGTGACCGACGAAGGATATCAGTCTTTCGTGCTCGCCTGCACCTTGGCCCAGGTATCACGCAGACCGACGGTGCGGTTGAACACCAGCGCGTCCGGCCGCAACTCCGGGTCGGGGCAGAAATAGCCCTGGCGTTCGAACTGCACCACCTCGCCCACCGGCAGCGCGGCCAGCGCCGGCTCCAGAAGGCAGCCGGTGAGAACCTCCAGCGAGGTGGGGTTCAGATCGGCCATGATGTCGCCGTCCGCACCCGGGTCGGGGCGGGCGAACAGGGTGTTATACAGCCGCACTTCGGCCGGCACGGCGTCGGCGGCGGAAACCCAGTGCAGGGTGCCGCGCACCTTGCGCCCGTCCGGCGCGTTGCCGCCGGTGGTGGCGGGGTCGTAGGTGCAGCGCAGTTCCACCACCTCGCCCCGCGCGTCCTTCACCACCGCACGGCAGGTGACGAAATAGGCATAGCGCAGCCGCACCTCGCGCCCGGGCGAGAGGCGGTGGAAGCGGTTGGGCGGGTTCTCCATGAAATCGTCGCGCTCGATGTAGATTTCGCGGCCGAAAATTACCGGGCGGGTGCCGGCCTCTGGGTTTTCGGGATTGTTCACCGCGGGCAGCGTTTCGCTGCGCCCCTCGTCCCAGTTTTCGATGACCAGCTTCAGCGGCTGCAGCACCGCCAGGCGGCGCGGCGCGGTGGCATTCAGCACTTCGCGGATGGCATGCTCATACAGGGCCAGATCGACCACGCTATAGGCGCGGGCGACGCCGACGCGGCGGACGAACTCGCGCAGGGCGGCGGCCGGCACGCCACGGCGGCGCTGGCCGGCGAGCGTGGGCATGCGCGGGTCGTCCCAGCCGGACACATGGTCGTCGCGCACCAGGGTGGTAAGAATGCGCTTGGACAGTACCGTGTAGCTGATGTTCAGCCGGGCGAACTGGTACTGGTGCGGCCGGGCGGGGACCGGCAGGTTGGCAATGAACCAATCATACAACGGCCGATGGTCCTCGAACTCCAGCGTGCAGACGGAGTGGGTAACGCCCTCGATGGCGTCGGACTGGCCGTGCGCGTAGTCGTAGGTGGGGTAGATGCACCATTGCGTGCCGGTGCGCGGATGGGTGGCGTGCAGGATGCGATACAGCACCGGGTCGCGCAGGTTCATGTTGCCCGACGCCATGTCGATCCTGGCCCGCAACACGCGCGCACCCTCGGGGAATTCGCCGGCGCGCATGCGGCGGAACAGGTCGAGATTCTCCGCCACCGAGCGATCGCGGAACGGCGAATTGCGGCCGGGCTCGGTGAGCGTGCCGCGCATCGCCCGCATCTGCTCGGCCGGTGTGTCATCGACATAGGCGAGGCCGGCGCGGATGAGGTGTTCGGCCCATCCGTAGAGGGTCTCGAAATAGTCCGAGGCGTGGTAAAGATGCTCGCCCCAGTCGAAGCCCAGCCAGTGCACGTCCTGCTTGATGGAGTCGATGAACTCCTGCTCCTCCTTGACGGGGTTGGTGTCATCGAAGCGCAGGTGGCAGCGGCCGCCGAACTCCTGGGCGATGCCGAAATTCAGGCAGATGGATTTGGCGTGACCGATGTGCAGATAGCCGTTCGGCTCCGGCGGGAAACGGGTGACCACCGCGGTGACCCTTCCGGCATCGAGGTCGGCCTGGACGATGTCGCGAACGAAGTCGCGGCCGGGTTCGGCGGCTGGAATTTCGGGGTCGGCCATAGGGGTCGTTCCATCACAGAGGGGCGGCAAATTAGGCATAGGAAGCAAGGAAGGCCAGGGGCTCTGCCCCTGGACCCCGCCAAGGGCCGAGAGGCCCTTGGAACCCATTACTTTTAGACAGTTCTTACGAAGAGGTGGGGTGAGGTGGTGAACCGGTTTACCCTCTCACCCCACCACTTCGTAAGAACTGTTTAAGTAGCGGGGTCCAGGGCGGAGCCCTGGCCTTACTTCCTACACCCGATGATGCCGCGGGCTAAGATGTGCGGATCGGGCGATAGAAAATCAGATCCTCGGTGATGCCGGGATTGAACCCGGTGGCCTTGTCGCGGCGCGCCACCTGGTTGGTGTTCTGGAACATCAGGATGAACGGCCCCTGCTCGGTGACCTTCTTCTGCAGCCCGACATAGGCCTCGGCGCGCTTCCTGCCGTCGGGTTCGCTGGCGGCGGCGAGCATCTGCCTGGTGATGTCGGGGATGAACCACTTGTTGCGCCAGGCCAGCGGCTTGATGTTCGGCGTGTCGGAATTGTCGTCGTTGTGGGCGAAACTGTTGGCGTTGCTGTGCGGGTCGAAATAATCCGGCGCCCAGGACGCCAGCAGCGCCTCGTGCTTGCGGGCGCGGTAAGTGCCCAGCACCGATTTCAGTTCGGCCTGCTCGATGGAAACCCTGACGCCGGCCTGGCCGAAGGTTTGCTGCACGGACTGGGCAATCTCGGCCCAGGGTGAGGCGTTGGGGGAGGTGAGTTTCAGCGCGAAACCATCCGGATAGCCGGCCTCGGCGAGCAGGGATTTCGCCCGCGCCACGTCCAGCCTGAACGGCGCATAGGCGATGGCGCCGAAGAACCCGACCGGCAGGAAACTCTGCTGCACAACGACCCGGCCGTTGAGGACGCTGCTCGCCAGCCCCTGGTAGTCCACCAGATATTTCAGGGCGGTCCGCACCTTCTCGTGGGCGAGCGGCCCGACGCCCAGGTTGAGGCCGATGTACCAGGTATTGGCGCCCTTGAAGGCATCGACCTTGATGTCCTTGCTGCCGGCCAATGCCTTGATCTGGTCGGCTTGCAGGTCGCGGGCGAAGTCGATGTCGGCGTTCTCCAGCAGCAGGCGCTGGCTGGCCGGCTCCGGCACATGGCGCACCACCACCCGCCGCAGGTGCGGCGCCCCCAGGCGAAATCCGGGGAAAGCCTGCAGGGTGACCAATTCATTGGCCTTCCAGGCCACCAGCCGGTAGGCCCCCGAGGCGGCGGAATGGGTTTTCAGCCAGGCATTGCCCAGGTCGCCGTTGATCTCGTTGGCCAGGGCCAGTTGCTTTTCCACCACCGAGGCGACGATCGAGGTCAGCAGGTTCAGCACCAGCGAGGGCGCGAATGTCGCGGTGATTCGCAGGCTCAGGGTCCCGGGGTCGGGCGCCTGCACCAAGTCTTTCACGTTGTCCCTGGTCCAGCCGAACTGGGTGAACAGGAAGGCCGGGGTTTTGTCGAGCAATACCACGCGGTGCAGCGAAAAAGCCGCGTCCTCGGCGGTGACCGGCGCGCCGGAGTGGAACTTGAGGTTCGGACGGAGCTTGAATGTGAAGCTGCGGCCGTCGTCACTGACCGTCCAGGTCTCGGCCACGCCGCCAACCAGCTTGGAGAGGTTCTCGGCCTCGAAGCGCAAAATGCGATCATAGATATTGGTGGCGATCTCGACGCCGGACAACTCGTAGTCCTCGGCAGGGTCGAGGGAGATGATGTCGTCAATCTGCTTGGCAAAAACCACGGTGTCGGCGGGCGTGGCCGCGGCGGCTGCACGGGTCCAGCCGGCGAAGGGCGCGGCGGCGGCGGCGAGCAAGAGCGGACGCCTGGAAACCTCTGCCATTTGCACGGGTCCGATTTTGAGCGTCAAGGAAGGACACGGCTTTGCCTGGACGCGCCCCAGCGGGCAGCGCGGTCTCGCGGGACGGGACAGTCGTTCCCTGGACCCCACGACTTAAGTGATTGCTTCGAAGGTTATCCCGGCTGTCGCGCCACAAGCGCGCTTTACGCCCCGCGCGCGCCGGCCTCGGCGCCGGCGCACACCGCGCTCACGGCGTTCAACAGATCGGTGCGCGCGAACGGCTTGGCCAGAGTCAGCACGCCGGGCATCCGCCCGGCCGCGAGTGCCATCTCGGCGGCGAAGGCGGTGATGACCAAGGCGGGCAGCCCCGGACGCACGTCCGTCGCCCGGCGCACAAGTTCCAGACCGCTCATGCCGGGCATTTCGTAATCGGTCACCAGCACGTCGAGCGGTTCGTCACGGCGAATGATGTCCAGTGCCGCCTCGGGGCCATGCGCCCGCACCACATCAAACCCGCCCGTACGCAGGAAGGCGCCGACCACCACCAGCACATCGGGTGCATCGTCCACCAGCAAGGCCCGCTTGCGCCGCCCGTCCGGAAGCGGCGCGGCAGGCGGCGGGAACGCCGGGATCTGCGGCCTTGGCTGGGACCTGTTGACCAGCCCCTGTACCATAGTGAGCACCAGGTTCCTGGCGTCGGCGTCGTCGATGCGGGCGAAGGCGCTGACCAGGGCCGGCATCTGCTTATCTTGTAGCACCGAGGCGAGCAGCGTGTCGGGCCAGTGGTCGCTGTCGTCGACGCCGTACAGCCAGCCCAGCGGCGCATCCAGAGCCACCGCGATTCGCAACAAGGTGGCCGCGGAGATGGACGTTGTCCCGGTTTCGTAGCGACGTACCTGCGGCACCCGCGAGCCGATGGCGGTGGCCAGATCACGCTGCGACATCCCGGCAATTCGCCGGGCAAATCGCACACGGTCAGCCAAGGACCGGTCGAACGGTCCCGAGATACGGCCAGCCATGGTCGCCACTCCTTAAAGACGGGCGGCCGTCCACGGGCCGCAGGTGGTCTGGATCACCGTGGACATGGTTCTGCAACGCAGCGCATGGCTCTGCAAACCAATAAATCCAGGATAGTCTGAGTCGCAGGAGTGGCAGATTACTTTTACGAAAAGGTTAGCGCAAGCACGATGGGATGATGCCTTGCCCGCCCGGGTTCACTTTTGGGTGAACTGTCTCCGAATTTGAACAATTCGCCGCGATGATCCTCGCTGCCCCCGGCCCCGGAGCGCTGCCCGTTATGGTAATCCCCTGTTCTCGCGCCATTCTTGCCCGCCTTCTGGCCGAGGCCGGGGTGCCGGATGGGACCGCGCCGCTGGCGGAACTGGCCGGCGTGGAACCGGCGCTGCCATCCAGTTTTCGCGTCGGTGCGGCCGCGCAGGCGGCCATCGCCGCAAGCGGGCTGGCCGCCGCGGCAATCTGGCGCGCGCGCACCGGCCGGGCGCAGCGTGTCGCGGTGGACATGCGCCATGCCGCCGCGGAGTTCCGCAGCGAGCAGTTTTTTCGCCACCTTGGCGCTCCGGCCGCCGAGGTGTGGGACAGTATCGCCGGCACCTATCGCTGCGGCGACGGACGCTGGGTGCGGCTGCATACCAATTTCCCCCACCATCGCGCCGGCGTGCTGCGGCTGCTCGCCTGCGAGGCGGCACGCGAGAATGTCGCCGCCGCCCTGGCGCGCTGGCAGGCGCCGGACTTCGAGGCCGCCGCCGCCGAGGCCGGGCTGTGCGTGGCCATGATGCGCAGCTTCAGCGAATGGGACGCGCATCCGGCCGCACAGGCGCTGGCCCACCTTGCGCCGCTGGTGGTGGAGCGCATCGGCGCGGCGCCCCCGCGCCCCTTCACGCCGGCGGCGGACCGGCCGCTCGCGGGGATGCGGGTGCTCGACCTGACCCGCGTCATTGCCGGGCCGGTCGGCGGGCGGGTGCTGGCGGCGCACGGCGCCGAGGTTCTGCACATCACCGCGCCGCATTTGCCGGCGATCCCCCAGCTGGTGATGGACGGCGGCCGCGGCAAATTGTCCGCACAGCTCGATTTGCGCGACCCGGCCGCGCGGGCGGTGTTGCGCGGGCTGGTGGACGGGACGGATGCGATGGTGCAGTCGTACCGGCCCGGCGCCCTGGCAGCATTCGGGTTCGGCGCGGAGGCGCTGGCGGCGCAACGCCCGGGCATCGTGGTGGCGACGCTGTCGGCCTATGGCGAGACCGGCCCCTGGGGCGGGCGGCGCGGGTTCGAACTCGCTGGTGCAAACCGCCACCGGCTTCAATTCAGCCGAGGCCGAGGCGGCTGGCATCGAAGGTCCAAGACCCCTGCCCTGCCAGGCGCTGGACCATGCGTCCGGGTATTTCCTGGCGCTCGGCGTCATGGCGGCGCGGCTGCGGCAGGCGCGGGAGGGCGGCAGTTGGCTGGTTCGGGTGACGCTCGCCGGCACCGGGCTGTGGCTGCGCGGCCTGGGCCGGCTGGCGGACGGGTTCGCCGCGCGCGATCCGGGCGAAGCGGGCGTGGCGGATCTGCTGTATGACGACGACAGCGGCTTCGGGCCGGTGCGGGCAGTACGGCATGCGGCGCTGCTGTCGGAGACGCCGGCCAGGTGGGTGCGGCCGACGGTACCGTTGGGCACGCATCCAGCGGCCTGGACGGGAATATGACCGAGAAAATTCGTTGTCACAAGGTTCGGGCGAAGACTACCGTTCGCGCCGGCCAGGCAAAATCGCCGGCTGTTCGGGAAACGTCGGATCAAAGGAGAAGCTGGCCGTGCTGCAAGGAAAAGTGCTGGTAGCCCAGGGCGGCGGTCCGACCGCGGTCATCAATCAGTCGCTCGTGGGCGTGGTGCTGGAAGCGCGGAAATTTCGCAATGTCAGCCTTGTTTACGGCGCGCTGCACGGCGTGCGGGGGATCGTGGATGAGGAACTCGTCGATCTGACGCAGGAGACCACGCATAATCTGGAAATGGTCGGCGAGACACCGTCCTCGGCGCTGGGTTCGACCCGCGACAAGCCGGACCTGAAATATTGCCACCAGATCTTCGAGGTCCTGAAGGCGCACGATATAAGGTATTTCTTCTATATCGGCGGCAATGATTCGTCCGACACGGTCCGCATCGTCGCCGAGGAGGCGCGCCGCGCCGGCCACCCGATCCGCTGCATCCATATCCCCAAGACGATCGACAACGATCTGGTTCTGAACGACCACACGCCGGGCTTTCCCTCGGCGGCGCGGTTCGTCGTGCAGTCTTTCCTGGGCGCCAATCTCGACAACCGCTCGCTGCCGGGCGTGTATATCGGCGTCATCATGGGCCGCCATGCCGGGTTCCTGACCGCCGCCGCGGCGCTGGGCAAGAAGTTCCCGGACGACGGGCCGCACATGGTCTATGTGCCGGAGCGCGTGTTCCGGGCCGACGATTTCCTCGCCGACGTGCGGCGAACGGTCGATCGGTTCGGCCGCTGCGTGGTGGCGGTGTCGGAGGGTATTCACGACGAGTCCGGCACCCCGATCATCACCAAGTTCGCCAAGCAGATCGAGCACGATGCGCATGGCAATGTGCAGCTGTCCGGCACCGGGGAGCTTGCCGGGTTGTTGTGCGATCAGGTCAAGGAGAAGCTCGGCATCAGCCGGGTGCGCGGCGATACGTTCGGCTATTTGCAGCGCTCCTTCGCCGGCTGCGTCTCCGACGTGGACCAGCGCGAGGCGCGCGAGGTCGGCGAGAAGGCGGTGCAATACGCCATGTGGGGCGAGCGGGACGGCTCGGTGGTGATCGAGCGGACGGGGTATTACTCGGTGGATTACCGGCTGGCCCCGCTCGAGGACGTGGCCGGCAAGACGCGCACCATGCCGGACGAATTCCTTACCGGGAGCGGCACCGACGTGACCGATGCGTTCCGGCTGTATCTGCGTCCGCTGCTCGGAAAGGCGATGCCGGACGCGTACCGGCTGCGGCACAACAAGGTGGCGAAGGTTTTGAAGTAAGAGCGTCGGTTTTTGGGGATGCGCAGGGCGGAACGATGAAGCACATGCCGCCCCACGCTTTCTGCCTCGGCAGCTTGGATCACAATATGAGAAACAAACTAACTGACAGGCAAATTTGGATTTTTAACAAAATAAAACAAGACAAAGCGCCAGAGCAGAAAGCAATCATTGATAAATATCTTGCGGGAGCACTCGCCGGACCCATTTGCGGGCAAGAAATAGAGGCGCTGTGCGGTTTATTATATGATGAATTTCATATCAGCGGAATTCATCCGAATTACGAGCCAAACGAATACGGTATAGAAGTTGAAAACCTATTGGACGTCATCAACAGACCTAGGCTTGATAAAGCCACCGAACGCAACCTCTAAATGGATAAAAGTTTTTTGCTTCTTTTTTGAAAAAAACAAAAAACTTTTTTCCGTTTGTTTGCGTGCCGTCAGTCCGGCGCCTGGCCCTCCTGGTCGGGCGCGGCGGCGCTGTTCAGCTGGATGTAGTTCTGAATTCCGATCAACTTGATCAGGTCGAACTGACGCTCAAGAAAATCCACATGCTCCTCCTCGGCGTCGAGAATCCGGCGAAGCAGATCGCGTGAGACGTAGTCGCGCACGCTCTCGCAATAGGCGATCCCCTCGCGCAGATCGGCTGTGGCCTTCTCCTCGAGCGTCAGGTCGGCCTGCAAAATCTCCTCGACCGTCTGACCCACCAGCACCTGGTCCAGGCGCTGCACATTGGGCAACCCGTCGAGGAACAGGATGCGCTCGATCAGCCAGTCGGCATGCTTCATCTCGTCGATGGATTCGTGATACTCGTGCTGACCCAGCTTCGTCACCCCCCAGTGGCGCAGAGTGCGCGCATGCAGGAAATACTGGTTGATCGCGGTCAGCTCATTGGTCAGCTGAGTGTTCAGATGTTCGATGACTTTCGGGTCGCGCAGCATGCATCGCTCCTAACGCCTTGTCCGGCAGTTGACCACAATCCGCACCCGCGCCGCCAGACTATGCCGGGACGGGCAGGCTCTCGGCAGCCGCCTCGGCGGGTTTGGCGCCGGCGGCGGATTGGTTCACCAAGGCGAGCAGCTTGCGCACGCAGGTCCCGCATTGCACCCGGCAACGACAGGCGGTGAAAACTTCCAGTGGGCGACGCGCGCCGGCAACCGTCGCCGCATAATGGATGTCACGATCGGTGAGCGCATTACAAATGCAGATGTACACGACGCGCGCAATCCTTGTTGGGCCTGACCAAGTCGTAGCTCAATTGCGAACAACTCGCAATCGTGATCAGGCCGGCGCCGCGTCGGTGATGATGAAGCCGGCGCTGACCGAACCGTTCCATTCCTCGGCACGCAGATGCCCGGCCAGATGCAGGGGCATGCCATCCCGGCGCAACAGCGCATCGGCCAGCGCGCCCTCGCGGGCGCGGAACTTCATCGCCTTCAGCCGCCCTCCGCCCCCCTCGCCTTCCACGAAGGCGCGGATGCTGGCGCCCTCGCGGCCGACACGGTCGGCGCGCAGCACCCGCACCCGCGGGAGAATCAGCACCGGCTCGTCGTTGCCGTTGCCAAATGGCGCCAAGCGCGCCAGCTGCTGCGCCAGCTCGGTCGTGCAACCAGGCACCGCCACTGTCCCCTCCACCGGCAGATCGGCCGCCGACGGCAGGCCGGAGGCCGCGGCCAGGCGCTCGTCCAGGAAGGCATGGAACGCCGCCAGTCCGGACCTGGCCAGCGAGAACCCCGCCGCCATTGCGTGGCCGCCACCGGTCAGCAGCATGCCGCTCTGCCGGGCGGCGATGACGGCGGCACCCAGGTCAATGCCGGTCACCGACCGGCCGCTGCCCTTGGCAATGCCCTCGGCGAGCGCGGCGACACAGGCTGGGCGGTTGAACCGCTCCTTGATGCGCCCGGCGACAATGCCGACCACGCCGGGATGCCATTCCTCCCCGGCGACCAGCACGGCGGCACGGCCGGCGGCGATCTGCAGCTCCGCCGCCGCCATCGCCGCGTCCAGCATCGGCGCCTCGACCATCTGCCGCTGCCGGTTCACCGCATCGAGCGTGGCGGCCAGGGCGCGCGCCTCGACCGGATCGTCACACAGCAGCAGGCGCAGGCCGAGATCGGACTCGCTGATGCGCCCGCCGGCATTGATGCGCGGGCCGAGCGCGTAGCCGAGCGTGGCGGCGGTCGGCCGGTCCTTGACCAGCGCCACCTCCAACAGCGCGGCGATGCCCGGCCGTTCGCGGCGTGCCATCACCCGCAGCCCCTGGGCGACAAAGGCCCGGTTCAGCCCGGTCAGCGGCATGACGTCGCACACCGTGGCCAGGGCCACGATGTCGAGCAGGCCCAGCAGGTCGGGCTCGCGGTGGCGGGCGAAGTAGCCGGTGCGGCGCAATTCGCGCACCGTGCCGATGGCGGTGAGGAAGGCGATGCCGGCGGCGCACAGCATCCCCAGGCCGGAACGGCAATCCAACCGGTTCGGGTTGACGGTGGCCAGGACCGCGGGCGGCGGGCCTTCCGCCTTGTGGTGGTCCAGAACCACTACGTCGGCGCGGCCGTGCAAACAGGCCAGCGCCTCGCCCGCGGCGGTGCCGCAATCGACGCAGACCAGCAGCGTGGCCCCGCGCGCCGCCAGTGCTTCCAGCACCGGCACATTGGGGCCATAACCCTCGGTCATGCGGTCCGGCACGTGCGGGAACACCCTGCAGCCCAGACCGCGCAGGAAGCCGGTCATCAGCGCCGCGCTGCAGGCGCCGTCCACGTCGTAGTCGCCGAACACCGCCACCGTCTCGCCGCGCCGTACCGCGTCGGCCAGCCGCGCGGCGGCGCGGTCCATATCGCACAGCACGGACGGGTCAGGCAGCAAAGCGCGCAGCGTCGGCTCGAGGAAATCCGACGCCGCCTCCAGCCCGACCCCGCGCGCCGCCAGCAGCCGGCCGACGATTTCGGGCAGGCCGAGGCGCTGGGCAATGCCCAGGCCCACCCGATCCTCGCCCTGCCGCCAGATCCAGCGGCGGTTGCTTAGGCTGCAGGTGACGCCGAGCACCGGCGCCGCCTCCGCCTCGCTCAAAGACCTCTCACCAGAACGCACCCATCAACGCGGGGCCAGCAACGCCTGGGCACAGGGATTGACGTTATGGTTGTGGTGCGCCTCGATGTAACGGACCGTTCCCGAACGGCTGCGCATCACCACCGAATGGGTGATCGCGTGGTGGCCCTGGCGGTGCACGCCGCGCAGCATCGGGCCGCTGGTGACGCCGGTGGCGGCGAACATCACGTCGCCCTTGGCCAGTTCCAGGATGTCGAACTTGCGATGCGGGTCGGTGATGCCCATGGACAGAGCGCGGGCGATCTGCTCCTCGTTCTCGAAGATCAGGCGGCCCTGCATCTGCCCGCCGACGCAGCGCAAGGCCGCCGCCGCCAGCACGCCCTCGGGGGCGCCGCCGATGCCGAAGAAAATGTCCACCCCGCTGTCGGGCTGGGTGGTCGCCATCACGCCGGCCACGTCGCCGTCGCTGATCAGCATGATGCGCGCGCCGAGGGCGCGGATGCGGCTGATTTTGTCTTCATGCCGGTCGCGGTCCAGCAGACAGGCCACCAGGTCGCTCACGTCGCAGTCCTTGGCGCGGGCGAGGTTATGCAGGTTCTCCTCGACCGAGGCGTCGATGTCCACCACCCCTGGGGGCAGGCCGCCACCGACGGCGATCTTGTCCATGTAGATGTCGGGCGCGTGCAGGAAATTGCCGCGCTCGGCCAGCGCAATCACCGCCAGCGCGTTCGGGCCGCCCTTGGCGCACAGGTTAGTGCCCTCCAGCGGGTCGACCGCGATGTCCATCGCCGGGCCGCCGCGGCCGACTTTCTCGCCGATATAGAGCATCGGCGCCTCGTCCATTTCGCCTTCGCCGATCACCACCGTGCCGTCGATTGCCACCGCATCGAAGGCGCGGCGCATGGCGGTCACCGCCGCGCCATCGGCCTCGTTCTTGTTCCCCATGCCCATCCAGCGGCTGGCGGCCAGGGCGGCGGCTTCAGTGACGCGCACCAGCTCCAGCGCCAGATTGCGGCCGCTGACAAGCTCGCGGACAACGTTCTCTTGTATCGACATGACGTCGCTCCTCCTGAAGCGTTTGTTCAGCCCGGTTCGATCCGGATCACGGCAGGGTCTTCGAGCACGGCATCGAGCGCGGCGATACGAACCAGCGCCGCCCGCATCGCCGCCTCATGGGTTTCATGCATCACCATCACGATCGGTACCGCCTCGCCGGGGCTGCGACCGCGTTGCAGCATGCTCTCCAGCGAAATGCCCTGGTCGCGCAGCACCGCGGTCACGTCGGCGATCACGCCGGGACGGTCCACCACCATGAGGCGCAGGTAATAGGCGCCGACATGCGCCTCGATCGGCACCGAGGGCGCATCGCTGAGCGCGCCCGAGGCCGCACCCCATACCGGCGCGAAGCGGCCGCGGGCGATGTCGATAAGATCGGCCACCACCGCCGAGGCGGTCGGCCCGGCGCCGGCGCCGCGGCCTTCCAACATGATCCGGCCGACGAAATCGCCTTCCGCCACCACGGCGTTGAACACCCCGTCCACCCGTGCGATCGGCGCCGATTGCGGCACCATGCAGGGATGCACCCGCGCTTCCACCCCCGCCTCGGTCTGCCGGGCGATGCCGAGCAGCTTGATGCGGTAGCCGAGTTCGCCGGCGAACGCGATGTCGAGGGCGGAGACGCGGCGGATGCCCTCAACATGCACGGCGCCGAAGGCCACCGGCCGGCCGAACGCCAGCGCGGCCAGAATGGCCAGCTTGTGCGCGGCGTCGATGCCGTCGATGTCGAAAGCCGGGTCGGCTTCCGCGTAGCCGAGCTTCTGCGCCTCGGCCAGCACGTCGGCGAACTCGCGGCCGTGCTCGCGCATGACCGTGAGGATGTAATTGCAGGTGCCGTTGAGGATGCCGGCGACGCGGGCGATGCGGTTGCCGGCCAGACCCTCGCGCAGCGCCTTGATCACCGGAATGCCGCCGGCCACCGCCGCCTCGAAGGCCAGCGGCACGCCGGTGCGCTCGGCGGCGGCGGCCAGCGCTGCCCCGTGCACCGCCAGCAGCGCCTTGTTGGCGGTGACCACCGGTTTGCCGGAGGCCAGCGAGGCCTCGACCAGGGCGCGGCCCGGCCCTTCCGACCCGCCGATCAGTTCCACCACCACGTCCACCGACGGATCGTCGGCAAGCGCCACCGGGTCGTCATACCAGCGCAGCCCGCCCAGCGGCACGCCGCGGTCGCGCGAACGGTCGCGGGCGGAGACCGCGGTGACGGCGACCGGCCGGCCGGCGCGCGCGCTCACCACATCGGCATTGTCGCGCAGCAGCCGGAGCACGCCGATGCCGACCGTGCCCAGACCGGCGACGCCGACCGAAAGCGGGCGCGTCATTCCGCGAATCCGCCCAGCACCGAGTCGCCGGCCGGGCCCCAGGGCCCGTTGGTGTCGGATTGCAGAAACCCGCGGACGCTGCGCATCGCCTGGCGCAGCCGGTGGGTGTTCTCGACCAGGGCGATGCGCACATGGCCGTCGCCATGCTCGCCGAAGCCGATGCCCGGCGCCACCGCCACTTTCGCGCGCGCCAGCAGCAGCTTGCTGAACTCGACGCTGCCCATCGGCGCGTAGCGCTCGGGAATCGGCGCCCAGGCGAACATCGAGGCTTCCGGGCAGGGCACTTCCCAGCCGGCGGCATGCAGACCGCGGATCAGCACGTCACGGCGCTCGCGATACAGATCGCGCATGTCCTGCACGCAGTCCTGCGGCCCGTTCAGCGCCGTCACGGCGGCGACCTGGATCGGCGTGAAGGCGCCGTAGTCCAGGTAGGACTTCATCCGCGTCAGTGCGTTGATCAGCCGCGCGTTGCCGGCGGCGAAGCCCATCCGCCAGCCGGGCATGGAATAGGTCTTGGACAGGCTGGTGAACTCGACCGCAATGTCTTTCGCCCCCGGCACCTGCAGGATCGAGGGGGGAACCCGTTCGCCGAAATAAATCTCGGCATAGGCCAGGTCGGACATGATCCAGATTTCATGCTCGCGGCAGAACGCCACCACCTCGCGGTAGAAGTCGAGATCGGCCAGGTAGGCGGTCGGATTGGAGGGAAAATTGACGATCAGCGCGGTCGGCTTCGGCACCGAGTGCCGCACCGCCCGGTCGAGGGCACGCAGCATTTCCTCGTCGGGGCTGGCCGGGATGCTGCGCACCGCGGCACCGGCGATGATGAAGCCGAACTGGTGGATCGGATAGGAGGGGTTGGGTACCAGAATGGTATCGCCCGGACTGGTGATGGCGGCGGCAAGATTGGCCAGGCCTTCCTTCGAGCCGAGCGTCGCCACCACTTCGGTTTCCGGGTCGAGGCCGACATCGAAGCGGCGCTGGTAATAGCCGGCAAGCGCGCGGCGCAGGCCGGGGATGCCCTTGCTGACCGAGTAGCGATGGGTGCGCGGGTCCTGCACCGCCTCGACCAGCTTGGCGACGATGTGCGGCGGTGTCGGGCTGTCCGGGTTGCCCATGCCGAGATCGATGATGTCTTCCCCGGCGGCGCGCGCCGTCGCCTTGGCCTTGTTGACCTCGGCGAAGACGTAAGGCGGCAGACGGCGGATGCGATGGAAGTCGTCGTGCATGGCGGCGGTCCGGACCCTCGGGGTTCTGGAAGCGATCGGGTGGGGGCAGACGGGCAATGCCCCTCCCGGACGGGTCGGGCAAGGAAGAAATCAGTTCGTATTGCGAGCGGCACCACCGGCATCGACAATTCCCGCGTCCGCGCCGGCCTGGGCGATTCGCGCGGCACCGCCGCGACCCTCGGCCTCGGCCTGGACATGCACCAGCGCGGCGGGCACGCCGGAGGCGATCAGCACCGCGGCGACGGCGCGCGCGCGGGCCAGCGCCAGCGGCAGCGCCGCCGACTGGCCGGCCGGATCGGCGCCGGCGACATCGCCGTAGCCGATGGCATCCATCGGCGCCGCCCCGCGCCGCAGCGCCAGGGCGCGCAGGGCGTCCTGTGAGTCCTGGGCGATGTTGGCGGCGCCGGGCTGAAAGGGCACGACCACGGCGCTGGCAGTGCTGCTGGGCTTCGGCGGCGGCGGCGGGGTGGGCGGAGCGACCGGCGGGGGTGTCGGCAAAGTGATAGCCGGAATGTCGACGCCCTGCACATGTGGCGCTGGCGGCGGGGCGGTGGGAAGCGTCAGCGGGGCGGCCTCCACCGGTGCCGCTTCCGTCGCCGCCCCTGGCGGGGTGGCCGGGCGATTCGACGACGGAGATTGCCCCAAGCCCGGACCCGGCTGGGGTTTCGCCGGCGCGCCAGCGGCGGGGGAAGCGGTCGCGGCCTGCAGCGAGGCACTCGGCGTATCGGACTCCGCCGCCGGCGGCGGCGTGGGGGGGTGCGCGGAGGCGAGCGGCGCGTTGCCCTGCAATGACGGGTCGGGCGCGATGGCACCGGCATATTGCGCATTGGCCCGGTCGGCCAGCAGGCCGGTCGCGATCCGCCCGCGAGTGGCGGCATCGGTGGGAACCGGGCGCTCCGGCACGCTGCCCAGGTTGGGATAGGGTGCGTCGGCATTCGGCGGCGGCGGCCGCTGCTCGGCGATCTTACCGCCCTCCAGCGCGTGCCACCAGTCGGCCGGGTTCACCGAGACGGACTGCCCGGAGCAGCCCAGCAAAAGTATCACCGGCAACAACCTGGGGGCCGCGGCGACAGCCGGCGCCATCGCGCGGGCGGCGGCATGCAAGCCCTGCGGCCGGGGCACTTGAACGCGCTCGTGGCAAACCCTACACCGTCCTTGCACACGACTATCTGACATGAATTCGGATCGCTCCAACCGCCCGCGGCATCGCCGCGGTGCAGGTTTAGCGCGCAGCCGGACCTTCGGGAAGGAGACCCTTAATGACTGAGCCGACCAAGCCGGATGCCGGCGCACTCAAGCTGCCCGATCCCACCGAAATCGGGCGCTCGATGGCCGACATCGCCGAGCGCTCGCAGCGCATCGTCGGCGAATGGCTGAAGCGGCAGGGAGAGAGCGGCAGCCCGAGCAGCGTCGACCCGCTGAACATCGGCGGCGCCTTCATGGAAATGACCACCCAGCTGATGGCCAACCCGGCCAAGCTGATGCAGGCGCAGCTCGGCTTCTGGCAGGATTACATGTCGCTGTGGCAGAACGCGGCCCGGCGCATCATGGGTATCGACAGCCAGCCGGTGATCGCCGGCGACCCGAAGGATCGCCGCTTCAAGGACGATGCCTGGAAGGAAAACGAGGTTTTCGATTTCATCCGCCAGACCTATTTGCTGTCGGCGCGCTACGTGCAGGATGTGGTGAAGCAGGCCGATGGGCTCGATCCGCATACCGCGCAGAAAGTGGATTTCTATTCGCGCCAGTTCGTCGACGCCATGAGCCCGAGCAACTTCCTGCTGACCAACCCGGAAGTGCTGCGCAAGACCGCCGAGACCGGCGGCGAGAATCTGCTGCGCGGGCTGAACAACCTGCTGGGCGACCTGGAGCGCGGCAAGGGCAATCTGCGCATCAAGATGACCGACACCGACGCCTTCCGGATCGGCGAGAACATCGCCGTCACCCCGGGCAAGGTGGTCTACCAGAACGACCTGATGCAGCTGGTCCAGTACACCCCCACCACCGACAAGGTGCTCAAACGGCCGCTGCTCATCATCCCGCCGTGGATCAACAAGTTCTACATCCTCGACCTGCGGCCAAAGAACAGTTTCGTGCGGTGGGCGGTGGCGCAGGGGCACACCGTGTTCATTATCTCCTGGGTGAACCCCGACGAGCGCCTCGCCGAGAAAGGCTTTGAGGACTACATGACCGAAGGCGTGCTGGCGGCGCTGTCGGCGATCGAGGCCGCCACCGGCGAGACGGCGGTGAACGCCATCGGCTACTGCCTGGGTGGGACGCTTTTGGCAGCCACGCTGGCCTGGATGGCGGTGCACAACGACGACCGCATCCGCAGCGCGACCTTCTTCGTTACCATGATGGATTTCCGCGAGTGCGGCGAGCTCGGCGTGTTCATCGACGAAGAGCAGCTCAAGATGCTCGAGGAGAAGATGAACAAGCGCGGCTATCTCGAAGGCAGCGAGATGGCGACCACGTTCAACATGCTGCGCGCCAACGACCTGATCTGGTCGTTCGTGGTCAACAACTACCTGCTGGGCAACGACCCGTTCCCGTTCGACCTGCTTTACTGGAACAGCGATTCCACCCGCATGCCGGCGCGGATGCACAGCTTCTATCTGCGCAACATGTACCAGGAGAACCGGCTGAAGGATCCCGGCGGCATTTCGCTGGCCGGCACGCCGATCGACCTCGGTCAGGTGCGGGTGCCGTCGTATTTCATCTCCACCCGCGAGGACCACATCGCGCCCTGGCGCAGCACATATTACGGCACCCACCTGCTGTCGGGCGAGAACCGTTTCGTTCTTGCCGCCTCCGGCCACATCGCCGGCGTCGTGAACCCGCCCGAGGGTGGCAAGTACAGCCACTGGATCAACGAGAACCTGCCCGAGGAACCGGAGGACTGGTTCAAGGGGGCCACCGAAATGCCCGGCTCGTGGTGGCCGGACTGGCAGCGCTGGATTACCAACCTGGACAACGATCAGGTCAAGGCGCGCAAGCCGGGCGACGGGAAGCTGACGCCGATTGAGGATGCGCCTGGAGCTTACGTGAAGGTGCTGCTGGGGTAAGCAAGCAAGGCCAGGGGCGGAAGCCCCTGGCCTTGCTTTGT
The DNA here is from genome assembly GCA_963804495.1 of uncultured Alphaproteobacteria bacterium. Taxonomy (GTDB): domain Bacteria; phylum Pseudomonadota; class Alphaproteobacteria; order Acetobacterales; family Acetobacteraceae; genus Rhodovastum. The sequence continues at coordinate 589,008 of CAWDQN010000003.1, forward strand.
CCCAGGCCTCAGCCGGCGCGGAACCCGGTCGCTACGACATAGAGTTCGCTGCTGTCCTTGCGGCTGGCTTCCGGCTTGGCGTGCCGGACGGTGGCGAAGCGGAGCTTCAGCGGTGCCAGCAACTGCCGCTCGGCGCCGCCTTGGAACACCTTGGCGACAAAGGCGCCTCCCGGAACCAGAATCTGGCAGGCGAAATCCAGCGCCAGCTCGGCCAGCGCGATAATGCGCAAATGGTCGGTGGCGGTGTGGCCAGTGGTGTTCGGCGCCATGTCGGACAGCACCAGGTCGGCCGGGCCGCCCAGCAGCGCCTGCAGCCGGGAATTCATGTCGGCATCGTGAAAGTCACCGACCAGGAAGGTCGCGCCGGGCACCGGGTCGATCGGCAGCAAATCGAGCCCCACCACCTGGCCCGCGCCGCGGCGCACCGCCACCTGGCTCCAGCCGCCCGGGGCGGCGCCCAGGTCGAGCACACGCGCGCCCTTGCGGATCAGGTGGTAGCGATCGTCCAGCTCGATCAGCTTGAAGGCGGCCCGCGAACGCCACCCTTGCGCCTTCGCGGCCACCACGTAGGGATCGTTGAGCTGCCGCTCCAGCCAGCGCTGCGAGGCGGGGCTGCGGCCGCTGGCGGTGCGCAGACGGACGCTCAGGCTGCGCTGTGCCCCCCGGCCCGGAGGCGGGGACTTGCCACGAGGTCCGGCCATGCTCAGGCCCGGGCCAGGGCGTGCGGCGCCCGTCCGGAGCGCGGCGGCCGGTGGTGGGCGCGGGCGCGCTCGCCGCGGATCATGCGCAGCAGCATCCCTTCCCGCAGACCGCGATCGGCCACCACGATTTCCGGCGCCGGCCACTGCATATGGATGGCGGAAAAGATGGCGCAGCCCGGCAGCACGAAATCCGCCCGCTCGGGGCCGATGCAAGGGTGTTCGGCCAGGCCCGCCCGGCCGAGGGCGCGCAGGCGCTGCAGCGCCGCCGCGGCATCGGCATGCGATAGCACGGCGCCGTCCACCGCCGGGCGGCTGTAGCGCGGCAGGTCGAGGGCGATGCCAGCCAGGGTGGTGACGGTGCCGGAGGTGCCGAGGAAATGCACCCCGCCCTGCCGGATCTCCTGACCGATGCAGTGCACTGATTCGAAGGGCCGCAACCGGTCGGCCACATCGTCGCGCATGGCGCCGAACCCGGCCGCGTCATCGCCATGGCTGCCGAAGCGCTCCGCCAGGGTAACCACCCCCACGGGCAGCGACACGTAGCCTATCAGCTCCGGGCGGCCAGGCGTGCTCAGGCGGACCCAGGCCAGCTCGGTGGAGCCGCCGCCGATATCGAACAGCAGCGCCCGCCGCCCGCCCCTGCGCAGCAGCGGCGCGCAGCTTTCCAGCGCCAGTTCGGCCTCCTCGCGGGTGGAGATCACGTCGATCGGCAGCCCGGTTTCGGTGCGTACCCGGGCGAGGAATTCGGGGCCGTTGACGGCACGCCGGCAGGCTTCGGTGGCAATGGCGCGGACGGCGGACACGGGACGGCGGGCCAGGCGAGCGGCGCAGCCATGCAGCGCGGCCATAGCGCGTTCCATGGCGTCCTGGCTCAGGCGGCCGGTATGATGCAGCCCCTCGCCCAGCCGGACGATGCGGCTGAAGCTGTCGACCACACGAAACCCGTCACCGGCCGGGGTACCGACCAGCAGCCTGCAGTTATTCGTCCCCAGGTCGAGCGCGGCGAAGGCCGGCCCCGGTACCCGGGCTGATCCGTTCAGTGTCTGTGCGGAGATGTCGACCATGGCAGAGGCCTTCCGCAACCGTGAATGTTCATTGTTCTCGGCCTGGGCCACCGCTTCAAGCCCGATTTCACATCCGTGGCGGAGCGTGGGGCGGGTGCGGAGGCGGCACCGGCGTTTGACAACCCCGGCACCGGCCACTAGATAGCAGCCCCTCCCTGCTGGGGGATCGTTCAATGGTAGGACAAACGACTCTGACTCGTTTTATCTAGGTTCGAATCCTAGTCCCCCAGCCAGCCCCTAAAATCTCAGCAATTTCAGACCGTTATCGAGAGCCGACGCTAAAGGTGACTTCCGGAGCGGTAAAGATCCGTCGGCATGTCCGGACACAGGACAAGGCACCGGACAGGGACCAGCTTCGCCGCTTCGGCCTCACCCTTTACGCCCGCCTGCCAGTCAATCGACGGCCGAAATTGACCGGGGCTGCGGCAAATTGGGCCTGCAGCATCGCCAGTTCGGCAACGCCATCACCCAGTCGCTGGGCGCGGCTGCGCAGTTCGGCCGGGCGGCGGATGCGGATGATGGGTTTGCCGGCGGCCAATGGGCCGCGTGAGCGCATAGATGCGCTGCCATCTGCCAGCCCGGACGATCCCGCCAGGGTGGGGCTGCTGATCCACACCGCCATCGCGCCGGCACCCCGGGAAGGCTTGGAGACCTGGTGGAGGTCACGGGTCGGCTGACGCAGGTTCCGAAATCCACCCTGACGAAGTTATGCCAGTCTGCCTGACGAATCACCCACTTGAGGGCGCCGATGAAGCTGATCCGCGCCCTGTCGGACCCGAACCAGTTCCAGGCATTGGAGCAGGAACGAACGACACAATAAGCATCATTCGAAGAGTTGCAATCCGGTCAGCCGCTGCAAGATCGGCCTGCGTTCAAGAGGCACCGATCTTAGAAACGCATGTATGTCAATCTGCGTATTGGGCCCCTTACAACCAATTGGCGGCTCCTCCCCGAATTGTTCATAAACGTGACGGAACATGCACAGATAATTCACAGTTGGTTTGCTGGTGATCGCCAGTGTCAGGTTTGAACCTTTGAGCATATGGTAGAAAACATTATCGCCAATTGATGAAAGCTGCTGCGGCATAATGCACCAGCGGTGGATCAAATGATAAGATCCTGGCATAAAGATGAAGCAATTGGTGTCCACATGCTCTGCATACGGCAACTCGGCCGGCCGCACCGCCTCCATGATGCTGCCATCGGGTCGTGCGAAACGTCGTCGCGCAATAACGGTGTCGGCACGCCGTCCACCTTCCGATGCTGCGGCCAAGCATGTCTCGACATGATCGGGGTCGATCCAGTTGTCGGCGTCAAGGAAGAAAATTGCATCGTAGCAGTCTGCGGCAGCAAGCATAGCGCCCAGGCCGCGCGCGACATTGCCGAAATCCGCGTGCGCCCGGTCGAGCCGCAGATGCCGCACGCCAGCACCGTCGATCCACGCCTGCGGAAACCCATCAGCGACGAGTATCTGTTCCGCGGCTATGCTCTGTTGACGGACGCTCCCGATGCATCGTTCGATAATGCTGCGATCTTCCTTATAATATGGCGTAACAACACAGTACCTCATGTGAGATGCTCCGCAGTATGTTGTGGCGACGGTTTTGGCGTGCGCAATGTGCGCATGTCCTCGGCGGCATGGGAGGTGACGGAGACACGTGGAAAGTGATCTTCCTGACAAAAAAGCCGGTATCTCCGAGCCGCAGCTTCGCCGACGCCGGCATCTTGAAGAGCCGCCGCCCCGGCGCGCACAGACAAGCGAGCATCTTCTGTCATTGCGCTGAAGCACGTGATCTGCTGCGCCGCATCCTCCCGTTCGACGGATGTTCGATCATTGCAGTCAAAGATCTGGATGACGACGCTTCCAATCTCGCCGATGCCGACGACCGAGCTATATTTCTGACCGTATAACGAGACCGGTGCTATGCTCTGCCCCCGTAACCCCATCATTTTCGTTGCCTGCTGTATAGACGGGAATCAGTCGCAGTCGGTTGACATTTCGGGCGGGCACGGGATGGCGCGGCGGCATGGGCACGGCGGATCGAGGGCGCGCGATATTGGCAGACCTTCGCGCTTTCATCTGCGGATTGTATCGGCGCGGCCTGAGCACGAAGCGGACCGGGTCGCTGACGGGTACGACGCGCGGGGCGATACAGGCGGCGTCGCTGGCGGTGGCGATGCTTGGCCAAGCCCTGGCGCTGACCAGGGGCTTGATCAGCAAGCATGCGATCAAGTAGGTGGACCTGCCGCACGACATCACGATGGCGGACGCGGCGGAATTTATCGATCAGCCGCGCATTCGCCTTTGCCAGCACACCGGCGGCACCATGCATCCGATAGAGCAGACTGGTGTTGCTGCACTGCAATGGATGGTTCGCGCCGATTTCGACGTGGAACGCACTGGGAGGGCTGCGCCCGACCGGGAGCAGGCAGGCTGCCAGCATGCCATCCACGATCAGATTCTCATCGCACTGTGCGAGGGTCTCGTTCATCTTTGCTGCGATGCTGGACGCCGGTGTCTCAGTGCGCGCGCATGCATAAGCGATAGAAGCATTGGGCACCGAAAGTGGCACGGCACCCTCCCGCCCCTGGTCCGCGGATGGTCCCTCTGCTGGCGTCTGCCTGGCTGGAGAGTCGTCCAGCTGTGGTGCTGCCATTTTTTGGCCTCGTGGCGCGAGCGACATGGCGTTAGTCTTTTCCAAAAAGATGAAGAAACCCTCAGCAATCCCCTCATTTTCGGGGCCTGCGGTATTGGCGCGATCCGGCGTATTCGGCTGACGCTGCAAGCGGTCATGGGATGGAGCGGCGGCATGGCACGGCCGATCGAGGACAGGCGAAAGTGGTGGACGTTCACGCTTTTGTCGGCGGGTTTTATGGGGGTCGCCCAGATACAACTCACCGGCCACGGTACCCGACGGTCACGGCCGGGGTGGCGGTGTGGAGCGGGCGCGATCGGCCGCAGCGGGAGCCGCTCTCGCGCGCAGCGACCCCGCCATGCGGCCCGCCGGTCGGGCCTCGGGGCGGTGGAAAAGAAGCTGCACTTGGCAAGTGCCGTGGTGTTGCGACATGCTGGCGACAAAACAGCAGGGAGGAACGCCATGTGTAACATTTTCGTGTCGCAGGACCCCGCCACCTATGCCGCCGAGACCCGGCCGGTGCGGCTGCACGGTCACGCCACGTCGATCCGTCTGGAAGCGGCGTTCTGGACCATCCTCGGCGAGATCGCCGCCGCCGAAGGGTTGAGCCTCAGCCGCTTTGTCACCGTGCTCTATGACGAAATCCTGGAGCGGCACGGTGCCGTGCCGAACTTTGCATCCTTCCTGCGCGTCACCTGCCTGCACTATCTAAGTCACCCCGACGAGCACGCCGCCGAGGTAGCGGCCCGACGCAGCCCCGCGCGAATTCCTGCAATGCAATAGCCCAATACTACCGGCGCCGCCGCGCCGCCCTCTATGGTCACCGACGCCAATGGGGGAGGAGCGATGCGGATCGGTGGGTTTTTGACGTCTCTGGTCGTCATGTGTCTGCCGGCGGCGGCCGGCGCGCAGTTCGCCATGCTGGTCCCGGACACCGCGCCCGATCCAGAGACGGTGTTCGCCAATCAATGCGGTACCTGCCATTCGCTGACACCCGGCGAGCAGCGCCAGGGTCCCAATCTCGCCGGGGTGTTCGGCCGCCAGGCGGGCCGGCTGCCTGGCTATGCCTATTCCGCCGGCCTCGCCGGCGCGCGCTGGCGCTGGGACGCCACCCGGCTCGACGCCTGGATTGCCAACCCGCAGGCAATGGTGCCGGACACGGTCATGCCCTACCACCAACCCGATCCCGAAATCCGCGGCACGATCATCGCCTTCCTCAAGGAGCAGCGCTGAATGGCCAAGCCGATCCATGTCATGATCCGGGTGCGCGATGAGGCCCGCTCGGTCGATTTCTACCATCGCGCCTTCGGCCTGGAGGTCGAAGATCGCCGGTCGTTTCCGAGCTTCACCTTGGTCTATCTGCGCGGGCCGGAATCGCCGTTCGAACTGGAGTTGACGATCAACCACGACCGCGCCGCGCCCTACGCCCTCGGCGATGGCTACGGACACATGGGCATCGTGGTCGACGATCTGGACGCCGCGCACGCGCGCTTCCAACGCGAGGGGCTGGAACCCAATCCGCTCAGGGAAATGCAGCACGAGGGCGCGCTGATGGCGCGGTTTTTCTTCGTCAGCGACCCTGACGGCTACCGCATCGAGGTGTTGCAGCGGATGGGCCGCTTTAGCTGACTACGCCAGCGCGCCTGAACAACAACCAAAACAGGGAGGAAACGCCAATGAGACAACCTGACCGACGCATCCAACTCAGCCGTCGCGTGGTGCTGCGCGGTACCGCCGCGAGTCTGCCGGCCGCCGCCGCCGGAGGACTGGCCGGCTCACCCGTCACCGCCTGGGCGCAGGCGGCGCGAAATCTTAACCCCGCCACGCTGGCCACCCTGGCCCGCGCCGCGCGCGACATCTATCCGCACGACATCTTCCCCGACAGCGTCTACATGACAGCGGTCGGCGGCTACGACGCCAAGGCGCAGGATGCGGCGCTGCGCAAGCTGCTGGAGGAAGGGGTGGCGGCGCTCGACGCCGAATCCCAGCACCGCTACGGCCGCCCCTATGCCGAGGTGACATCCGAGGCCGACCGCGTGGCGGTGCTGAAGGCGGCCGAGGCATCGCCGTTTTTCGCCAAGGTGCGCAGCGACCTGGTGGTCACGCTCTACAACCAGAAGGCGGTGTGGACGAAGCTTGGGTACGAGGGATCCTCGGCCGACAAAGGCGGCTACATCCACCGCGGCTTCAACGACATCGACTGGCTGCCGTCGACCTGAGGGGAGAAGCGGACAATGGCACAATTTGGTCTGGACGACGACAGCGTCGTGGTGATCGTGGGCTCGGGCGCGGGCGGCGGCACACTTGGCAACGAGCTGGCGCAGAAGGGCATCAACGTGGTGATCCTGGAGGCCGGCAAGCGGCATGAGATCCAGGATTTCATCAACGACGAGTGGGCGAGCTTCGCGCAGCTCGCCTGGACCGACATGCGCACGACCTCGGGCACCTGGCGCGTCCACCGCGACTTCCCCAACCTGCCGGCCTGGATCGTCAAGGCGGTGGGTGGGTCGACCACCCACTGGGCCGGCGCCTCGCTGCGCTTCGCCGAGCACGAGTTCCGCGCCGCCGCCACCTACGGGCAGCTGCCAGGGGCAAACCTGCTGGATTGGCCGATCACCCTGGCCGAGCTGGAGCCGTACTACGCCCGCGCCGAAGACAAGATGGGCACCACCGGCACCAACGGCATCCCGCGCCTGCCCGGCAACAACAACTTCCGGGTGCTGGCGGCCGGCGCGCGCAAGCTCGGCTACAACAACGTCCACACCGGCAACATGTCGATCAACAGCCAGCCACGCGACGGGCGCGGCAGCTGCCAGCAGATCGGATTCTGTTTCCAGGGCTGCAAGTCCGGCGCCAAGTGGTCGACGCTCTACACCGAAATCCCCAAAGGCGAGGCGTCCGGCCATCTGGAGGTGCGGCCGGACAGTATGGCGGTGAAGATCGAGCACGATGCCCGCGGGAAGGTGACCGGTGTGCTTTATGCCGACGGCAGCGGCGCCATTCATCGCCAGAAGGCGCGGGTGGTGGCGGTTGCCGGCAACTCGATCGAAAGTCCGCGCCTGCTGCTCAACAGCGCGACGCCGAAGTTTCCGGACGGCCTGGCCAACAGCTCGGGGCAGGTCGGGCGTAACTATATGCGTCACATGACCGGCAGCGTGTACGCCGTTTTCGAGCGGCCGGTGCACATGTACCGCGGCACCACCATGGCTGGCATTGTCCGCGACGAAGCGAGGCACGATCCAAGTCGCGGCTTTGCCGGCGGCTACGAAATGGAGACGCTGTCGCTGGGCGTGCCGTTCCTGGCGGCCTTCCTCGACCCCGGGGCGTGGGGGCGCGATTTTACCTCGGCGCTGGACATGTACGCCAACATGGCCGGAATGTGGCTGGTCGGCGAGGACATGCCGCAGGAGAGCAACCGCGTCACACTCGACCCGGTGGCCAAGGACCGCTTGGGTCTGCCGGTGGCGAGCGTGCATTTCGACGACCATGCCAACGACCTCGCCATGCGCGCCCATGCCTACAAGCAGGGCTCGGCGGTGTACGAGGCGGTGGGTGCGAAGCGGGTGATCCACACAACGCCCTATCCGAGCACCCACAACATGGGCACCAACCGTATGAGCGCCAACGCCCGCGACGGCGTGGTGAACAAGTGGGGGCAGACGCACGATATACCCAACCTGTTCGTCTCCGATGGCAGCCAGTTCACCACCGGGGCGGCTTGTAACCCGACCCTGACCATCGTGGCCCTGGCCATCCGGCAAGCCGATACAATCGCCGGCATGATGGCGAAACGGGACATCTGACCCCGCGCGTTGCACAAAGGCCAGGGCTTGAGGCCCTGGCCCTCCGCGCAGCAGGGCTGCCATTCAAAGCATCAGGCAGGTCCGTCCGTCGACGTTCATGACCGCTCCGTTTCGCAGCCCGGCGGGGATTCGCTGGCGGGTGCAGCGCAAGGCACTGAAAACGTGCAAGGAGTCGGTTGCCGCAGCAATCCTTTCCACGCGCACGTGCACGCACCGAACCGCACCCGCCATGCCCGGCGAGCCCCCCCTGCCGTTCGGTTTTGCATCCGTTTTCTGCAAGAAGCTGACCGATGCCTTCGAGGGCAGACGCAGCACCGCAGCAGCCCGGCGGGTTCGCATGGCCTTCGCCGCCGCCTGCCCCGAAGCCGCGCTGATCACCGGTTGGGTGCGCAGCTTCCTGCCCGAAGGACTGTAACCGGCGGGGCCTACGCCCCGAAACCCCCGCGTCTCAGCACCCCCCCACGCCTGCCGTGTCCGTTCTTTCATCGTTATGAAATGCCGCCGCGGATCCCAAGCAGGACGCGCCGGCTGTGATGTGCCTGCTCGCGAGATGCGATCTCGCCGAACATCGCGCCAAGGGGATATGGGCCGCGTTCGAATGGCCGATGCCGTTCATCTTCATAGGTTGGTGCCACGCTGCATCAAACAGGGTTCGGTTGCATGACTGCCGGCGTCCTATGAGGGGATGGGTGCATCGGCGGCGCCATCACGCCGTCCACCCGCGCATGCGCCAACACGCTCCGGCTCCCCAGGCCTCGCCCCCGGCGCGACGGTGGGTCCACAGCAGAGCGCCGGCCTTTCTTGTCTCTCCCGCCCGTTGCCGCGGCCGAAAACACCTTGACAGCGAAGTGCCCCATGCAAGCATGGCACCGCTCAATACGACCCGTCACTTTGAGGGTGGGCTAACATGGTGGGGCAGATGCATTTGCAAACCGAACAGATTGCCGGGAACGTCACGAAAGCGACGATGAACGGCAGGCTCGACATCGCCGGCGCCATGGCAATCGATATGCATTTTAACGTTCTGGTCGGCCAGAAGCGGGCGATCGTGGTGGACCTTTCGGGCGTCAGTTTCATCGCCTCCATGGGCCTGCGCACCCTGATCATGGGGGCAAAAACGGTCGCCTCGAAAGGCGGGCGGATGGTTCTGCTGTCGCCCAACGAGGATGTGAAGAAGGTCCTCGACGACAGTGGCACCAGTGCGCTCCTGCCGGTCTATACCGATCTGGACGCGGCGATCGCGGCGGTGGGGGGGCAGCGGTAACCGGTACGCCGGTGGGTGGCCGGCGCCGCGTTCACCATGGCAGACGTGACAGCGGAGCAGCTCGAGCTGCCGTGCGAGTTGCAGGCAATGCAGGACCTGGGGGCGCATGCGGAGCGGTTCGCCACCCGCGCCGGGCTGCCTTCGCACGCCTCGTTCGCGCTGCAATTGTGTCTCGAGGAGGCGGTGTCGAACGTGATCCGCCATGGCGGGCTGGACGGTGGCGCGACGATTGCTGTCTCGCTGCGCTGCGTTGATGGACAGCTGGTTGCCGAGATCGCCGACCGGGGAATTTCCTTCGATCCGCTCCAGGTGCCCGAGCCGCTGCCGCAAACCACGCTGGAGACAGCCACCGAGGGGGGGCGCGGCATTGCGCTGATGCGACGCTTCTGCCCCGATATCAGCTATACCCGCACCGGGGAAACCAACCGGTTGCGCCTGGCATTTCCGCTCGATCATCCGCCAGGCTGAGAGGCGGCACCCGCACCAGGCCTGGAGGCATGAATTTGCAGCAGCACCGCCCCGCCGCGATTCTGGTGGTGGACGACAACGCCGACAACCTTGAGTTGCTGTGCCGCCGGCTGCAGCGGCTGGGACATCGCGACATCGCCACCGCCGCCGACGGGCTGGCCGCCTATGAGCGGCTCTGCGCCGACCGCTACGACGCGGTGCTGCTGGACGTGATGATGCCGCGCATGGGCGGGATGGAATTGCTCGAACGGATGCGGGCGGAGAACCGCCTGGAAGAGACGCCGGTGATCATGATCTCGGCCGCGACCGAGATGGAGACGGTGGTCCGCTGCATCGAGCTGGGCGCCGAGGATTACCTGCAAAAACCTTTCAATCCGGTGTTGCTGCGCGCCCGTCTCGGTTCGGTGCTGGAAAAGCGGACGCTGCGCGCTGCGGTGCGCGCCCAGCTGGCGGCCCTGGAACAGGATCTGGCGCAGGCCCGGGCGCAGCAACTGAGCATGGTGCCCGGGGAGTTCCCCTCCGCCACCAGGGGATATCCGGTCAGCCTATTCGCTGCCATGCACCCGGCGCGGCAGGTCGGCGGGGATCTTTATGATTTCTTTGAATTGACCCGGGATTCGTTGTGCCTCGTGGTCGGCGATGTCTCCGGCAAGGGCATGCCGGCGGCCCTGTTCATGGCACGGGCGCGCAGCGCGCTGCGCGCAACCGCCCTGCAGATCGCAGCGCTCACCGGCCGGGTTCCCGGCCCGGCCGAAGTGGCGGACTGGGTCAATCGCGAACTGTGCCGCAACAACGCGGGCTGCATGTTCATCACCTTGTTCCTGGGCATTCTGGACGTGCCGGGCGGGCGGTTGGATTTCGTCAATGCCGGCCATCTGCGTCCCTACCGGCTCACCGCCGCCGGCCAAGTGGATCAACTTCCCTGCCCGCCCGGCCTGCCGCTGGGCATCATGGACGAGGCGGCGCAGCCGACGAACAGCGTGCACCTGGGTCCGGGCGACGGGCTGGTGGTGATCACCGACGGGCTGCCGGAAATGACCAATCCCGAGGCGGCGTTCTACACCCATGCAAGGGTGATGGATGACCTGCGGGAGCTTTGCCGTGCCGAGCCCGAGCCGCTGATCACCGAACTCTGCGCGCGCGTGCTGCGGTTTGCCGGCACCGCCGGGCAGGCCGATGACGTGACGGCGCTTGCACTGCGGCTGCGGGGGTGAAGGACGGCCAGGGTTCGACCCTGTCCGCCCTTCCCCCCCGTGGCCGAAACGCAGCGCTCCTGCTACCTCTCGCCCCGGCCAGCGGAGGGTTGCACGTGGCGAGACTGCGGATCGGCGTTGTCGGCGCCGGACATTTCGGGCGGTTTCACGCGCTGAAACTCGCCGCCGCCCGCCGCGCCAGCCTCGCCGGCCTGCACGACCGCGACCCCGGCCGCGCCGCCGCCGTCGGCAAGGAGGCTGGCGCCCCGCCGCTCGACTGGCCGGCCTTGCTGGCGGCCTGCGACGCGCTGGTGATCGCCACCCCGGCGGAGACCCATTTTCATCTGGCATCCGAGGCCTTGCAGGCCGGGCTGCACGTTCTGGTCGAAAAGCCGATCGCCGCCAGCCTCGCCGAGGCCGATACGCTGGCAGCCCTGGCCACCGCCAAAGGGCGGGTGCTGCAGGTCGGCCATCTGCTGCGCTACTCGGCCGAGCATCAGGCCATCAGCACCCGCATGCAACGGCCGCTTTACATCGACTGCGTGCGCATCGCCCCGTTCAAGCCGCGCGGCACCGATGTGTCGGTAATTCTCGACCTGATGATCCACGACCTCGACCTTGTCCTGTCGCTGGTGGACAGCCCGATCGAGAGCGTCGATGCCGTCGGGGCGCCGGTGGCCAGCGCCCATGAGGACATCGCCAACGCCCGGGTGCGCTTTGCCAACGGCTGCGTGGCCGCTATCACCGCCAGCCGGATCAGCCTGAAGACAGAACGGAAAATGCGGCTGTTCAGCCAGGAGGGCTACATGTCGGTCGATTTCGCGGCCCGCAAGCTGATGATGATCGGCCGCGAGCGCGGCTTGCCGCTGCCCGGCACCGGCGGCGGTCGAATCGAGGAGATCACCTGGAAGGAACACGACTCGCTGCAAGCCGAGCACGAAGCCTTCGCCGCTGCTATCCTGGACGGCGCCGCCGTGGTGGTGGACGCCGCCGCCGGCCGCCGCGCCCTGGAGGCAGCCCTGGCGGTGACCGACAGCATGGCCACCAGCCGCGCCCGGGCAGAGGCGTCCGGCCTGATCCGCCCAGCCTGATCGGCCCAGCCTGATCCGCCCAGCCTGATCGCTAGGACAAGGGCCGCAGATCCTCGCTCACCAGCTTGGGCAGTTCGGGGCTCAGGCGCAGCTCCTTCACCAGTTTGGGCTGAGACGCCATCATGGTGCGGCGCACGGCCGCGATATCCTCGTCCGGCGGGATCGTGTCGACCATGCCATGCTCATGCAGCCCCAGCAGAGCCTGGTCCTGCGCCGCCAGCATCTGCGCGCGGTAGCCCGCCACGTTCTGCTCCCAGGTTTCCACCAGCAGCGCCCGCAGCTCCACCGGCAGGGAATGCAGGAAGTTCTCGCTGACCATCGGGATGTAGTTGTCGACGTTCTGTCGGTCCTGCACCGAGGTTTTCAGCCCGGCCTCCCACAGCTTGGCCGAAAAGGCGCTCTCGTTGGTGGTGATCAGCCCGTCGAACACACCCTGGCTGAGCGCCAGCGGCACGTCCGGCCAGGCGGTGGTGTTCGGGTTGGCGTTGAAAAAACGGGTGCGCCAAGCCATCGCGGCGCCGCCGGTGATGCGGATTTTCATGTCCGCCAGGTCGCGCAGCGCCTTTATCGGCTTGGTCGCCGAATACCAGTGCTGAAACCCCAGATGCAGCCACAGCCCAAGTACCCGTACCCGCAGCTTGCGGTTCAACTCCGCGTTGACATGCAAACCGGTCTTGCCGTCGATGACACGCCGGCAGATCTCGATCGGCTGGCTGTACATCACCGGCAGATTCACCATGTCGCAGTCCGGCACGAAGCCAGTCAGCACCCAGCTGCCCGGACAGGCCATTTCCACCTGGCCCTGCAGCAGCGCCTTCGCCACGTTCACATCGGCGAACAAGGCGCCGGCATGGAACAACTCGGTCTTGATCCGCCCGTCCGAGGCGGCTTCGATCTTCTGCAAGTAATCGCCGATGGTGATGTTGCGCATGTGCGTCGGCGCGGTGTCGAGTGAACAACGCAGCCGGAACTGCTGCGCGGCACGGGCGACATACGGCGCGGCAAGACCGGCGGCCGTGGCGATGGCCACGAATCCCCGTCGGTTGAGAGGCTGGGTCATCGACGTGATTTCCTCCGGCATGCGGCGTTGCGCCGCGCGATGTTTCGCCCCTACAGCACAGCCGAACGCCGGGCGCCAGGGTGAACATCCAGCCACCCGCGGCCTGCCGGGGGTATGCGTTTTGCCCGGCGTGCCGGGCGGTGCGGCCGTCGATGGCCGAGCGCCGGTGCTTATCGGTCCGGGCGACGTGCGGGGGCTCATGGCTCCCCTCATTTGGGTTTAGTGACGAATGGCGAGAACGAATCCGGCCGGCGGTGTCGGGTTTACGAAAAGAATCGCGCCGACGGCTTTTGCGCACGAAATTTGAATTCGGCCGCGCGCTGTTGCCAAGCCGGCGAAAGTCGGATTCCAGGCCTTCTGTTCCGACACAGAGGGGCGTGCCTTGTCAGCCAGCAAGCAGATTTCGTTCGACGGCGTCCACCGTGTCCTGAAGAGCCTGTTGGGCGACTGCCTGCATGCCAAACGCATCCTCTCCCTGGCCGGTGCTACGCTGGGAGCGATCCAGTCGGCCTCGCTAGCGGTCGCGTTGATCGGCCAGGGCCTGGCGCTGGCACGCGGGCTGAACGTGAAGTACGCCATCAAGCAGGTGGACCGCCTGCTGTCCAACGAGGGGATCGATGTCGACGCCCTGCTGGCCCAGTGGGTGCCCTTCATCGTCGGCAGCCGGCCCGAAATCGCCGTCGCCCTGGACTGGACCGATTTCGACGCCGACGGCCAAACCACGCTGATGCTGTCTCTGCTCACCCGCCATGGACGGGCGACGCCGCTCTATTGGCTGACGGTCAATGCCAAGACGCTGAAGGGGCGGCGCAACGCCCATGAATATCAGGTTCTGGTGCGCTTCGCCGCGGCGCTGCCGGACGGGATCAAGGTCACCGTGGTCGCCGACCGCGGCTTCTGTGATCACAAGCTGTACCGGGTGCTGCGCGAGGAACTGCGGTTCGGCTTCGTCATCCGCATGCGCGCCAACATCATGGTCACCGCCGCCAGCGGCGAGCGCCGCAAGGCGGCCGACTGGGTCGGGCCGGGCGGCCGTGCCCGGGTGCTGCACGGCGCCAGCGTCACCGGCCTCAACTACCCGGTCGGCACCGTCGTCTGTGTTCACGCCAAAGGCATGAAGGAGCCCTGGTGCCTGGTCACCGACACCACCGATAAAACCGCCCGCGAGTTGGTGAACCTGTACGCGAAGCGCTGGAGCATCGAATGCCAGTTCCGCGACAGCAAGGATATCCGCTTCGGTATGGGCATGGGCGAAGTGCATGTCAGCACCCCCGCCCGCCGTGACCGGCTTTGGCTGATCAACGCCTTCGCAGTCGCCCTGCTGACCTTGCTCGGCGCCGCCGGCGAGGCGCTCGGCTTCGACCGGATGCTCAAGTCCAACACCACCAAGCGACGCACCCATTCGCTGCTGCGGCAGGGCATCATGCTCTACCAACTCATCCCGACCATGCCGGAACACCGCCTGCTGCCACTCGTCGAGAAGTTCGCTGAACTACTCAACGCACAGCCAGTGTTTGCCAGGATGTTCGGTGCTATCTGAAAATGAGGGGAGTCCTGAGGTGCGGGGGAGCGTTCATCTGCGGCATCGCGGCGACGAAATCGGCCGCTCTTCTCGCCATGGAAGTCGCGCTCGCCGTTCCGCCCACCGGCAGGCGGCTCGCCGCTGACGCCCCGCGGACGGACGCTCTGCATCGACGCCCACGCCTCGATCGGCGTGCCGTCCACCGGGAGGTGATCGTCCGACAGCAACGGCGCAATCCGGCGACATTCCTTACAGCTCGCCACCACCATGTTATTGGAGCGTTCCTTTCTACCCGGAGCTCTCTGAAAGCCGCGGTGGTCCCCTGGGAAACTGCCTGTTTTTGGGACTGGCGGCGCGCTGGATCTGCCGTGTCTGTGGGCAGTCTGGTCATATTGAATGAAATGATCTCAGTCGGCCGCTGACAACCTCGGATCGGCGAACACTTTTCTTGTCCGCGCGCAGCGGTGCTGCCCGTGGCATGGGTCTTGCGGGCCTGGGTCTTGCCGGATTGCTCAAAGGAACAGTCCTGACGATCGTTCGGCGATACCATGAGGGGGAAGCATGGGCACGACCCGAGCCTGCCTGCACGCCGCGCGTCGCACCGCCCACACCATCGGCGCCACCGCGTGATCAGCCTGCCTGCCGAACCCTATGACTTCGCCATGGAGCCGCGCGGCACCGCCCTGCTGATCATCGACATGCAGCGCGATTTTCTCGAGCCGGGCGGCTTCGGCGCGGCGCTGGGCAACGACATCGCCCGCCTGCGCGGCGCCATCGCGCCGACACGGAGGGTGCTGGCAGCCTGGCGTGCGGCCGGGCTCACGGTGATCCATACGCGCGAGGGCCATCGTCCGGACCTCGCTGATCTGCCGCCGGCGAAGCGTGCGCGGGGCCGGCTCGCCAGCGGCATCGGCGACAAGGGGCCGATGGGACGCATCCTGGTGCGCGGCGAGCCCGGGCACGACATCATTCCTGAGCTGGCCCCGCTGCCGGGCGAACCGGTGGTGGACAAGCCGGGCAAGGGCGCGTTCTACGCCACCGATCTCGATGCGATGCTGCGCAACCGTTGCATCTCCCGGCTCGTCGTCTGTGGCGTCACCACAGAGGTCTGCGTGAACACCACCGTCCGCGAGGCCAACGACCGTGGCTTCGACTGCCTGGTGCTGGAGGATTGCGTCGGCTCCTATTTCGCCGAATTCCAGGCAGCCGGTCTGGCGATGATCAAGGCCCAGGGCGGCATCTTCGGCTTCGTGGCCCCATCGGCGGCGCTGCTGGCGGCGCTGGCGGAGGTGCCAACCGCAACTCAGGAAGCAGCGACATGAGCCACCAGACCGCGGCCCGCACCGGGCCCTCCTTGTGGGTTGCCGGAGACTGGAACGGATTCTTCGGCCTGTTCACCAATGTGGTGCTGAACGTCATCGTGCTGACCGGGCTTTGCCTGGGCGTGGTGAAACTGCCGGGCGACATCGTGTTCGGCCACATCCTGCCCGCGCTCGGCGTCGCCCTGCCCATCGGCAACCTGTTTTACGGCTACCTGGCCTGGCGGTTGGCGAGGAAGGAACGCCGCAGCGATGTCACCGCTTTGCCCTATGGGCCGAGCGTCCCGCACATGTTCATTGTCGTGTTCGTGGTGATGCTGCCGGTGTATCTGAAAACCGGCAACCCGGTGCTGGCCTGGCAGGCCGGGCTTGCCTGGGCCTTCGTCATCGGCCTGATCATCCTGGCCGGCGCCTTTGTCGGCCCCACCGTGCGCAAATACACCCCGCGCGCGGCCATGCTGGGGGCGTTGGCAGGCATTTCCATCGCCTTCATCGCGCTCCGCCCGGCCTTCCTGAGCTGGCAGGTGCCGTGGCTGTCCTTCCTCTCGCTCGGCATCATCCTGGTGAGTTGGACCGCCCGGGTGCGCCTGCCCTTCGGCCTGCCGGGGGGCCTCGCGGCGGTGCTGGCTGGCACCGCGCTGGCCTGGTTCGCCACCTTCACCGGGCTCAGCCCGCAGATGGACCCGTCCGCGGTTGCCGCGGCCCTGGGCCAGTTCGGCCTGCACCCGCCGCTGCCCTCGGCCGACGTGTTGCAGGGCCTCGCCGATATCGCGCCGCTCCTGGTCACCGCGGTGCCGCTGGGCATCTACAACTTCACCGAGGGCATGAACAACGTCGAGAGCGCCTCGGCGGCCGGCGATGAGTATTCGCTGCGCCAGGTGCTCATCGCCGATGGCATCGGCGCGCTCGCCGGATCCGCCCTCGGCAGCCCGTTCCCGCCGGCCGTGTATATCGGCCATCCCGGCTGGAAGGCGGTGGGCGGGCGTATCGGCTATTCGGTGGCCACCGGCGTGGTGATCAGCGCGGTCTGTTTTCTGGGCCTCACGGCCATGCTGCTCGCGGTGGTGCCGCTGGTGTCGATCCTGCCGATCCTGCTGTTCATCGGGCTGGTCATTGGCGCCCAGGCCTTCGAGGCCACCCCGTCGCGCCACGCTCCGGCGGTGATCCTCGCCTTGCTGCCCAACATCGCGGCCTGGGCGCAGACCCAGGTCGACGGGGCGCTTGCCGCGGCCGGCACCTCGGCCGCACAGGTCGGCGCCGACAAGCTCGCCGCCAGCGGGGTGATTTATCATGGCATGCAGCTGTTCGGCGGCGGCGGCACTCTTGCCGGGCTCGTGCTGGGTGCGATCGCGGCCTACATCATCGACCGCCGTTTCGACCGCGCGGCCGTCTATGCCGGTATCGGAGCCGTGCTGGCCTTCTTCGGGTTCATCAACGGCACGGCGCTTGGGTTCGCGAACTCGGCCCCCGTCGCGCTGGGCTATGCGATGCTGGCGCTGATCTGCATCGGGTTGCTGCGGACCCAGCCGGCGCCGGGGCCACTGGTCGAGGAGATGGAAGTGGCGGCGGAATGACGCCTGACTCCGCCGCCGGGACGCAGCCCCTGCCAGGGTTTCCGGAGTTGGACCCCGTCGAGGCGGCCGACGCGGCGCTGGCGGCCGACCACCGCCACGCCGACCCCGCCATTTGGATCAACCGGCTGCCGGATGAGGCGATCCTCGCCCGCGCCCGTGCCCTGCGGGACGCAGGCCGGCAAGGTCGTCCGCTGTGGGGCGTGCCCTTCGCGGTGAAGGACAATATCGACGTGGCCGGCCTGCCGACCACCGCCGCCTGCCCCGCCTTCGCCTATGTGCCGGCCACCGACGCGCCGGTCGTGCGCCGCCTGCTCGAGGCCGGCGCGATGCTGATCGGCAAGACCAATCTCGACCAGTTCGCCACCGGTCTCGCCGGTGTGCGCAGTCCGTACGGAACGCCGCGCAACGTCTTCGATCCTTCCCTTGTGCCCGGCGGCTCTTCTTCCGGCTCGGCCTGCGCGGTGGCTGCCGGCATCGTTCCCTTCGCCCTCGGCACCGATACAGCCGGCTCGGGCCGCGTGCCGGCGATGTTCGGCAATATCGTCGGCTTCAAGCCGACGCTGGGCAGCTTTTCCGCCCGCGGCGTGGTGCCGGCCTGTCGCTCCATTGACACCGTCTCCATTTTCGCCCGCACGGCCGACGAGGCGTTGGCGGTGGCGCGCGTGGCGGCGGGCTATGACCCGGCGGATCCTGCCTCCCGCCCGGCCCCATACCCGCATCTTCGCCGCGCCGCCCTGCCGCCGCGACCGTGCTTGCGGGTCGCCGCCATCGGCAAGACCTGCACCGCGCCGGTCGCCGCCGGCCTGCAGCTTGCGGCAGACCTGTTCGGCGCGGAGCCATTTGACATCGCGCCGTTCCTGGAGATGGCGCGGTTGCTGTATGACGGCCCATGGGTCGCCGAGCGCACGATGGTGCTGGAGGCCTTCCTGCGCGACCAGCCTGGCGCGTTTCACCCGGTGACCCGGGCCATCCTGGCCGAGGGCCTGACACGACACAGCACGGACGCGTTCCGTGCCTTCCATCGCCTGGCGGAAGTGCGTCGCCTGGCCACCGAACTGTTCGCCGCCTGCGATGCCCTGCTGCTGCCGACCGCGCCGTTCCACCCGACGCTCGCCGAGTTCGAAGCCGACCCGATCGGACCCAACAGCCGCCTCGGCACCTTCACCAATTTCGTCAATCTGTGCGACCTCGCGGCCATTGCCGTACCGGCTGGAATGGGTCCGGACGGACTGCCGGTCGGGGTGACGCTGGTCGGTCCCGCCTGGTCCGAGGGACGGTTGGCCGCCCTGGCTGATGCCATCCACCGCGCCTGCGCCGCCACCGTGGGCGCAACCGCAACGCCGCTGCCGGCAGCGGTTGCGGCCGGTGGACCGGCACCGGACGAGACCGCACTGTTCTGCGTCGGCGGGCACATGTCGGGCCTGCCGCTGAACGGCCAGTTGCTGGGGCTCGGCGGGCGGTTTCTGCGGCCGGCGCAGACCGTGTCCGCCTACCGGCTGCATGCGCTTGGCGCGCGTCCGGGATTGCTGCGCGGCGCCGAGGGTGCGGCCATCGCCGGCGAAGTCTGGGCGCTGCCGACCGGCGCCATCGGAACCCTGCTGGCCCAGGTGCCGCCGCCGCTCGGCCTCGGCACCGTGGCGCTTGCGGACGGGCCCTGCCTGGGTTTCCTGGCGGAAGCGGCGGGCGTTGCCCTGGCACCGGACATCACCCATTTCGGTGGTTGGCGCGCCTGGCTGGCGCAGGAGGGTGCATGACCGATCCGACCGAACCCGATGCCGCGACGCTCGACGCCCTGATCGCCGCCGGCGCCGAAGTGCTCGGCCTGTCCGTCGATCCGGCCTGGCAGCGGGCGATCCGCGCGCATCTTGGCGTGACCCTGCGCCACGCCGCCCTGGTCGCCGCTTTCGATCTGCCGGACGAGGCCGATCCGGCGCCGGTGTTCCGCGCATGACCGCGCTGGCCAGCGTCGAGGCGGCGCTGGCACGCATCGCCGAACGTAACCCGGTGCTGAACGCGTTTACGGCCGTCACCGCCGGGCGCGCCCGCGCGCGCGCGGCGTGGCTCGACGCCTCCCGCGCCGCCGGACGCGCGCCGCTGCCGCTGGAGGGCATGCCCTTCGCGGTGAAGAACCTGATCGACATCGCCGGGCTGCCGACCCTGGCCGGGGCGCGCATCAACCGTGTCCGCCCGCCGGCACGCGCCGACGCCACCCTCGTGCGCCGGCTGGAAGACGCGGGCGCGGTGCTGGTTGGCGCATTGAACATGGGCGAATACGCCTATGATTTCACCGGCGAGAACCTCCACGACGGCCCCTCGCGGAATCCGCATGACCCCGCGCGCATGACAGGCGGCTCCTCCGGTGGCTCGGGCGGCGCGGTGGCGGGCGGTCTGGTGCCGATCGCGCTGGGGTCGGATACCAACGGCTCGATCCGGGTGCCGGCGTCGTTCTGTGGCGTGTTCGGGCTCAAGCCGACCTTTGGCCGGCTCTCCCGCGCCGGCAGTTTTCCCTTCGTCTTCAGCCTCGACCATCTCGGGCCGCTGGCGCGCGGCGTCGAAGACCTCGCCGGCGCTTACGACGCCATGCAAGGGCCGGATCCCGACGACCCGGTCTGTGCCAACCGCGCGTCCGAGCCGGTGTTCCCGGTCCTGACACAAGGCGCGGCAGGGCTGCGTGTGGCCGTGGCAGGCGGGTATTTCCGGCGTGGGGCCGCGCCCGAGGTGCTGGCAGCGGTGGACCGGGTGGCCGCCGCGCTAAGGGCCACGAACGAGTTCGAACTGCCCGAGGCGGCGCGCGCCCGCGCGGCGGCCTACGTGATCACCGCAACGGAAGGGGCAGCGCTGCATCTCGCCCGCCTGCGCACCCAGGCGGCTGCGTTTGATCCGGCGGTGCGGGACCGGCTGATCGCCGGCGCTCTGGTGCCGGCGCCGCTGGTCGTGCAGGCGCAGAAATTTCGCCGGTGGTATCGCGATGCCGTGCTGCGCCTGTTCGCCGGGATCGACATTCTGCTGGCACCGGCCACGCCCTGCACGGCCCCGCTGATCGGCGAGACCAATTTGACGCTCGATGGGCAGACCGTGCCGCTGCGGCCGAATATCGGCCTGTATACCCAGCCGATCTCGTTCATTGGCTTGCCCGTCGTGGCGGTTCCCGTGCCGGGCGACGGGCTGCCGGTCGCGGTGCAGGTGATTGCCGCGCCCTGGCGGGAAGATCTGGCGTTGCGCGTTGCCTGGCAGCTTCAGCAGGCCGGCGTGGCGCGGGCGCCCATCGCATCCGCCGGGTGAGGCATGGAGATCAACATCCCTGAGATCGTGGCGGAACTGACGGAGGTTTTCGGCCGTTACGAGGCCGCGCTGACCAGCAACGACGTGGCGACCCTGAACGCGCTGTTCTGGGAGAGTGGCCACACGCTGCGCTATGGCATCGGCGAGAACCTCTATGGCAGCGATGAAATCTTGGCGTTCCGCTCTGCCCGATCTTCCGTCGGGCTGCAGCGGCATCTGGAGCGGACCGTCATCACCACCTTCGGCCATGTCTACGGCACCACCGCGACGTTGTTCCGTCGCGACAATGACCACGACCGGATCGGCCGGCAGCTGCAAACCTGGGTCCGTTTCCCGCAGGGCTGGCGCGTGGTGGCGGCACATGTCAGCATGATTGAGCGACCAACAGCGTGATCCGAAGTCTAATCACCCTGCGACCTTCATTCCCTACACGTCACGATCGCCGCAAAGACCTTCCCGCAGCCGGAATTTTACGCTGGCGCAACAGGACGATCCGGCAGCGTCTGTGAGGGCGTTTTTCTGCGGCTTTGACACCGTCGGGCAGGACAGGAAAACTCACAATTTTGCCTTTCCAGAGGTCACCGCAGCGGCCAAGACCAAAACACGGCTCCCTCGCGACCGGTTTCTCCCCAGCCTGTTAAAGGTTTTCTCATTGTCCGATGACACTGGTTGGCACCCTCATGTTCGGGACCGAGGCGCTCTGCATGACGAAGTTCCTGGCGAAATGCCGCCATCCGGGACTGATGGTCCGGTTGCAGGCGCTTGTGCTCGTGTCGGTGCTCGCCTTCGGCGGTCTCGCCGGCATCATGGTGAATGACCGCTACGCCATCATGTGGGACTCGCGCGCGCAGAAGCTCCGCGCGGCGAGCGAACAGGTCGTATCGATCGCGGCGGCTCTGGATCGCCGGGTGGACTCGGGTCAGCTGACGCGGGATCAGGCGATCACGCAGTTCCGCGACATCGCCCGGCCGATCCGGTTCGATGGCGGCACGGGCTATGCTTTCGTCTATGACATGGATGGCCTGACACTGGTGCTTGGGCCGACACCGCAGGTCGAGGGAACGAACAGGTTCAACTTCAAGGACCCGAACGGGAAGCCCCTGATCCAGGAAATGATCCAGGCCGCCCTGCGCGGCGGCGGTACGGTGGTGTACCGGTACCCCAAACCGGGTTCGAGCGAAGCGCTGCCGAAACTGGTCTATGTCGTGCCTTACCAGCCATGGAACCTGTTCGTCGGCACAGGCATCTACATCGATGACCTGCGGGCCGATGCCATTGCGGGCTTGCAGCGGGTCGGGCTGTTGGTCGGCCTTCTCCTGCTGGTATCCATGGCAGCGGCCTGGGCGATCGCGCGCGGGATCGTGCGGCCGCTTGCCCGCCTGGAGCGGCGCATGGAAACCCTTGCCAGAGGCAATTTCGCCGACGTGATTCCGGGAACCGACCGGGCCGACGAGGTCGGCCGGATGGCGCGTGCCGCGTCGGTGTTCAGGGACCGCATGGCTGAGGGCGCGCGGCTGGCCGCCGAGACTGAACAGGAACGCGAGCGGCGTGCGCAGGAGAAGTCAGCGGCCCTGGTCCTGATGGCGGACACCGTTGAGGCGGAGACAAATTCTGCCCTGACGGAAATCAGGGGCGCCATCTTCGCCATGCAGAAAACCGCTGACGAGCTGCACGGATCGTCCGCCCGGACCCGCTCCGCCGCGCAGGAAGCGGTCTCCGCCGCGGCCGAGACCCTGGCGGATGCGCAGGCGGTTGCCCTGGCCGTCGAGCAGATGTCGGCTTCGGTTCGGGAGATCAACCTGCAAGTCAACCAGTCCGTCGTGGCGGTCGGGCAGGCTGTGTCGGCGAGCTGCGAAACCCGGTTGCAGATCGACGACCTGAACGGCAAGGTCGGGCAGATCGGCGCTGTCGCTGACATGATCGCGGCGATCGCCGCAAAAACGAACATGCTTGCCCTCAACGCCACCATCGAGGCTGCTCGTGCCGGCGAGGCGGGCAAAGGCTTCGCCGTGGTCGCCGGTGAGGTCAAGCATTTGGCCGACCAGACTGCCCTGTCGACAGGGGAGATCGCCAGGCATGTCGGTGCGATCCGCGGTGCCACCGCTGCGTCGGTCGGGGCGGTCTGCCGCATCGAGGAGACCATAGCCGCTATCAAGTCCATCGCCGGTTCTATTGCTGCGGCGATCAAAGAGCAGGCAGCGGCGACCGACGGCATCGCGCGCAGTATGGCACGCGCCACCAGCGCGGCCAGCAAGTTGTCGGAGCGCGCCGTCGATGTGGAGACCGAGTCCGGACGCACCGACCGGAACGCAGCCGCCGTGCATGACAGCGCTGCCGTCCTGTCAAAGTCGATGAACGAGCTGCGCAGCACGGTGATTCGGGCGGTGCGTTCATCCACCCCGGAGGTCGATCGCAGACAGCATCCGCGCTACTCCGTCGACCTGCCCTGCCAAGTCACGGTTGCGGGACAGCCATTGCGGGCCGCGCGCGTGGCCGACATCTCAGCGAACGGCGCCCGCTTGCTGGACGTTGCGAATTTGCCTGAAGGCGCATTCGGAACGCTGTCGGTGGACAGCCTCGGTCTGTCGCTGCCATTCAGCGTGCTGAAAGTGGATAGAGGCACGGCCGGGGTGAAATTCGCCCACGACCAGGCAACTGCGGCCCGGCTGCAAACGGTGCTGGAGCACCTCGCCGCCCGGCTGGCGGCATAGAATCACGTTTGAGCAGTCCCAGAATACTGCCGCTTGTCCTGATCGCACAGAGCACGCGCGATCGGCGGGACGCAGTCCAACTCGGGCAGCAGCATAGAGCCATAGCGCGGATCGCCACAGAACCATCCTGATTGTCGCCGGACACCGCGATGCGGCAGATGGATGCTACCCCGCACGCCGCTCGGACGAACAGCCCGACCGGCCCGATGATTTCCGCCTGGCTGAACTTCTCTGCGTCACCCGCCTCGGCGCCACCACTGAGCGCAGCAGCACGCCTGCCAACGATGCTCTCAGCGTGTTCGCGAGTTCGGTAAAGAAAGGTCGAGGGCAGAGCCCTGGCCATCCTTCACCCAAGTCCGCAGGACCTCCCGCGCCGCCGACTCTGCAGGCGTGCCGGAGGGCGCGCGCAGCCGTTCCACCACCTCGCGAAAGGCGGCGCGCTGCGCTTGCGCCGCCGCCGGGTCGCCCAGCAGGGTTGCCACCGTCTCTGCCAGCTTCGCCGGCCGGCAGTCCTGTTGCAGCAGTTCGGGTACTACGGCGCGGCCGGCCAGCAGGTTCACCATGGCGACGTGCGGCACCCGGATCAGCCGCCGCGCGATCGCGGCACTCAGCGGGTTCACCCGGTAGGTCACCGCCATCGGCACCCCGGCCAGCGCCAGTTCCAGCGTCGACGTGCCCGATTTTGTCAACGCCGCTGCGGCGGCGGCATAAGCATCGTGCTTGTCGGCGAGTTCGGTCACGATGACCGGCCGCACCTTCCAGGAAGCAGCCGCCCGGCGTACCGTTTCGGCCACGGCGGACGCCACCGGCACCACCGGCACCAGGCCGGGGATGCGCGCATCCAGCAGCGCCAGCGTGGCGCCGAACACCGGCAGCAGGCGCGGCACTTCGTTGCGCCGGCTGCCGGGCATCAGCACCAGCACCGTCGCGTCCGCCGCCAGCCCGTGGGTGGCGCGGAACCGGGCCGCGTCGCCGCGGTCGGCGCCGGATTGCAACACCGGATGGCCGACAAAGGTGGCCGGCAGTCCGTGGCGGGCAAAGAAATCCGGCTCGAAGGGCAGCAGGCAGAGCAGGCGCTCCCACAGCCCGGGGAATTCGCGCACCCGATGCTCGCGCCAGGCCCAGACCTGCGGCGCCACGTAATGCACCCGCCGGATGTCGGCACTCGCCACACGCCGAAGCAGGCGCAGCGTGAAGCCGGGGCTGTCGATGGTGACCAGCACATCCGGGCGGCGCGCAAGCACATCCTCGGCGGCCTGCCGCAGGCGCCGGCCGAGATGGCGAATGCGCGGTAGCACCTCCAGCAGCCCCATGACCGCGAGGTCCTGCATCGGAAACAGCGGAGCGAGTCCCTGTTCCACCATGCGCGGGCCGCCGACGCCGGCGAAGCGCACGCCCGGCCTGGCGGCGCGCAAGGCCTCCATCAACCGGCCGCCGAGCACGTCACCGCTTTGCTCGCCGGCGACGATATAGATCAGGGGATCGATTTGAGCCGGTTCGTGCATGCCCCTGCATAAGCGAGGGAGCAGTCAACGTCCATCAAGCGCCGAAGCATGAAAAACACCACCGCGCAGCCCGCACAATCTGTACAAATTGTAAACAAACCGCGCGGTGTGTGGCTCAGCAGAGCCTCGGCTGCTCCGGCTCATGCTCACGCCGCGCCAGGGCATGACCCGCAGCTTCCAGCACCGCCGCCATCTCGGTGATTGACACACCATCACTTTCCATCACCAACCTGATCAACGGGTCGGTCAGGAAGCTTTCACAGGTGAGGGCCCCGCGGCACTCGGCACACACATTCCACCTATCGGGTTCAACTCTTGGCACGTCTCTAGTTACAATATGCTACGAACGGCGCAGAGTGTCCACTGCTGATGACAGTTTTCGGGCGATCCGGGCAAGAAAACGCGCAACCGTGAAGTGCATCCGGCCTCAGCCGGGTCCGGCTTCCTCTGCTGCGGCCTGCTCGAAGGCGCGCAGTCCCTCGGCCACCGAGTTCGCGGTCCAGATCGCGGGTCACGAACACCAGCCGCGAGCGGCGGTCGTCCCCCTCCGGCCAGGCGGGCAGCAGCACCGGTTCATGAAACAGATGCTGCACGCCATGGATCGCCACCGGCCGGTCCTGCCCGACCAGATTCAGGAGTTCCCTTCACCCGCAACAGGCTTTCGCCACGGGTGGCGATGAGCATCTCCAGGCACATGCCGATGCCCTGCCAGTGCAGAGGCCGCTCCCAGGTCAGGCAGAAGCTCCGGACGCGCTGATCGTGCCGGTTCACGTCGTGATGATGATGATGCCCTTGGTCGTGCATATCCGGCGCGAACGCCTCGGCGTCCAGCCAGGCGCGCACATCGGCGATTTTCCCCGCCGCATCGAACAGGCCGCAGTTCAGCAGCGCCGCGGGCTCGAGCGCGCCGCGCCGCGCGGTCAGCAGCGGCGCCGACGGGTTCAGCCGGCGCAGCCGCGCGATGAGGGCCGCCACCGAGCCGGCTGTCGCCAGATCGGTCTTCGACAGCACCAGCCGGTCCGCGACGGCCACCTGGCGCACCGCCTCGGGCTGGGCGTCCATCTGCGCGGCGGCGTTCACCGCGTCCACCACCGTCACCACCCCGTCCAGCCGGTAGCGCAGCGCCAGCGCGGCGTCGCCCATCAGCGTGTGCAGGATCGGGGCCGGGTCGGCCAGGCCGGTGGTTTCGATCATCACCCGCCGCACCTCACCCCTGGCCGCCCGCGGCTCCAGGCCGCGCAGCGCGCGTGCGAGGTCGCCGCGCACGGTGCAGCACAGGCAGCCGGCGTTCAGCAGCACCGTGTCGTCATCGAGCCTCTCCACCAGCAGGTGGTCGATGCCGATCTCGCCGAACTCGTTCACCAGCACCGCGGTGCCGGCAAGGTCCGCCCGCCGCAGCAATTGGTTGAGCAGCGTGGTCTTGCCGGCGCCGAGAAACCCGGTGAGCACCGTCACCGGCACCGGCACCGCGGCGGCCAGCGAGGGAACGGTGTCAGACACGGCCGCCGCCATACAGCGCCGCCGGGTCCACCTCCGGTGCGGCGATGTCCAGCACCTCGCCCGCCCGGACCGCGCGATAGAAGCAGCTGCGCCGGCCGGTGTGGCAGGCGACGCCGCGTTGGTCCACCAGCAGCAGAATCGTGTCGCCGTCGCAATCGAGGCGCAATTCCACCAGGCGCTGCATCTGCCCGGAGCTTTCGCCCTTGCGCCAGAGCCGGCCACGGCTGCGGCTGAAATAGCAGACCCGGCCGGTGGCGAGGGTTTCCGTCACCGCCTCGCGGTTCATCCAGGCCAGCATCAGCACTTCGCCGGTATCGTGCTGCTGGGCGATGGCCGCGACCAGACCGGCGGCGTCGAAGCGGATGGCGTCCCACAAGGCGGGAGGCGGAGTGGTGGCATGCGTGCTCATGCCTGCTATCCTGCCACCTTCATGGTGCGGCAGGGAAATACGGCAGACGTTTCGACGCGCACGGCAGCCTTGCTGGACCGCGCAGCGGCGCTGTGCGCGCAGCGCGGGGCGCGCCTCACCGCGCTGCGGCGCGACGTGCTCGGGCTGATTCTCGACGCCCAGTCACCGGTGGGCGCCTACGACCTGCTTGACCGGCTGCGCGCCCGGCGCGGCGGCGGCGCCCCGCCCACGGTGTACCGGGCGCTGGAATTCCTGCGCGAACAGGGGTTCGTTCACCGTCTGGAGCGGCTGTCGGCGTTCGTCGGCTGCATCGACGTGGACGGCACCGCGCATGCGCACGCGCATCACCAGCCGGCGCAGTTCCTGATCTGCCGCAGCTGCGGCCGGGTGACCGAGCTCGAGGACCAGGACCTCGCCCGCGCGCTCGCGGCGGCGGCGCAGCGGGTTGGGTTCACGGTCGGCGGGGCGACGATCGAGGCCGAGGGGGAGTGTGCGGCCTGTAAGTAGCGGTTCCAAGGGCGAAGCCCTTGGTGGGGTCCAGGGGCGAAGCCCTTGGTGGGGTCCAGGGCGAAGCCCGTCGCGCCGAAAGCGCGCTACATGCGCGGGGTGGGGTTGGGGGCAAGGCCCCCATAGGCTTTATTTATCGCCCCAGATAAGCCCGGTCACGTTGTCCCAGGCATGCTTCAAAGCCGGCGCCGCCAGCCCGGTTGCCGTGCAGGTCTGCGCCGCGGCCCCCATCGACAAGGCGGTCCACAACACCAGCGAGGAGCTTGGCACCAGCGCGCCGCCGGCGAAGATCTGCACCACCTCGGTGGCCCCGGCCGCCGCCGTCACGGTCATGAGAACCGCAGCGCCGACGATGCAGCCATAGCCAATCAGCTGCAGATCGGTCAGCCCGCCGGCGGACGCATCGGCATCCGCCGCCGCGGGCTTCGGTGCCGCCGGCTGCGCGGGGGGTTCGGTGGTCAGCGCCGGGGCTCCGCCCTGATCCGCCGCATACAGTGGCACCCGCGGAGTGGCCAGAATCAGCGCCAGCGCGAGCACCCCGATCAGGCCCCGAACCAAGCACGGCCGCAACGCCGCAAATCCTCGCGAAATCATCGATACCATCCTTCCGAACGCGAATGCCGACACTCCGACACGAGCGACGACAGCAGTTTCACTGAGCCGACACGAAGCAACCGGGCGGCAATGCGATCACTGCCTGCCCGGGTGCAGCCACGAGATGCTGGTGAGATAGTTCCAGGCATGGATGGCCGCCGGCGCCGCCGCGCCGAACCCGGCGCAGGCCAGCGCGCCGGCGCTGGCTGCCATGGCGGTCCAGACCACAACGGCGCCGCCGGATGGCACCCAGAAGGTATCGGCGCCGGCCATGACATGCACGACTTCCAACGGTCCGGCGGCGGCCACCAGGCCCACCGCGACCGCGGCGCCGGCAAGGCAGGCATAGCCCTGCAACTCGTTATCGGTGAGCCCCGCGGGCGAAGCGGCGGAAGCCGGGGGATTGGCGGGGGTCACCGCCACGCCCGGAGTTTGCGCGTCCTGCGCCGCCGGGGCCGGTACGGGCGGACAGGCCAGCGCCAACGCCACCACCATCGCCACAAGCAGGCGCAACCCCGCATTTCGTGAAGGCATCAACCACATCCTCGGCAATGGAGACCGCGCCTGATTTCGGAAGATATTCGTTGCAAACGCCGGCTGCATCCCACCCCCGGTTGCCCCAGGTTGGCGGGTGTAGGCGCATACAGGCAATGTTTGCCATGTATCGCTGGATTGCGGAAGCTGCGTTTGCACGCCCGCGACGAGGTCGCGGCGGCGGCTTGGCCGTTACCCCGCCGCAAGCACCGCCAACGCCTGTTGCAGGTCGGCGGTCAGGTCCTCGACCGCCTCCAGCCCGATATGCAGCCGCAGCAACTGGCCGCCGAACGCGCCGCTTCCGGCGGTGCGGGTGATGAAGCCGTTGGTTGGCAGCGCGAGGCTTTCGTAGCCGCCCCAGGACGCGCCGATGCCGAACAACTGCAGCGCTTCGGCGAATTCCCACACATCGGACTGGGTGTACCGTGGCTGGAACACCACCCCAAACAGGCTGCAGGCACCGGAAAAGTCGCGCTTCCACAGATCATGGCCGCGCGCCCCGGGCAAGGCGGGGTGCAGCACCTCGGCCACCTCCGGCCGCGCGCGCAGCCAGGAGGCGATGGTGATGGCGGATTGCATCTGACGGTCCAGCCGCACCGCCATGGTGCGCACCCCGCGCAGCGCCAGCCAGCAATCGTCGGGGCTGGCGAACTGGCCGAGCGCCAGCGCGGTGCCGCGCACGCGTTCCCAATCAGCCTCGGTGTTCACGGTGATACCGCCCAGCAGAACGTCAGAATGGCCGACCACGTATTTGGTCAGCGCCTGGATGGAGCAATCGACGCCCTTGGCGAAGGGCTGGAAGAAATGGATGCCCCAGGTGTTGTCCATCAGCACCTTGGCGCCATGCGCATGCGCGACCTCCGCGAGGGCGGGGATGTCCTGCACCTCGAACGTGTGGCTGCCGGGGCTCTCGGTGAACAGCACCGCGGTGTGGGGGCGGAACAGAGCGGAGATGCCGGCGGCATCGATGCAGGGATCGTAATAGGTCGTTTCGACGCCATAGCGCCGCAACATGCCATCGCAAAAACTGCGCGCCGGGCCATAGACGGAATCCGGCACCAGCAGATGGTCGCCCGATTTCAGGAAGGCCAGCAGCGGCGTGGTGATGGCGGCCAGCCCGGACGAGACGATCTGGCAATGCGTGCCGCCCTCGATTTCGGCGATCACGTTTTCCAGCGGCCAATGGGTCGGTGTGCCCATCACGCCGTAGATGAGTTTCTGCTCGAACCGCTGCGCCCCGGCGGCGCGGCGATCCGCCATGCTGGGATACAGCACGGTGGAGCCGCGGTGCACGGCAGGGTTGACGAAGCCGGCCGCATGGGTGCCGGCGCGGCCGGCATGCGAGAGGCGAGTGTGCAAATGGCGGCGGCCGGGCGGCGAGGCGTCGTCGGGCATCGGGCTCAATTCTCCACCGGCGTGTCGGAGCGGCCGCCCCATTCGGTCCAGGATCCGTCATAAACGGCGCCCGATGGCAGGCCGGCGTGCACCATCGCAAGGGTGAGGATGCAGGCGCTCACGCCGCTGCCGCACGACGTCACCACCGGCCTGCTGCCGTCCACCCCGGCCTGATCCAGGCGGGCGCGCAACGTCTCCGGCGGCAGCAGCGTCTGATCGGGGGCGAGCAGCGCCGTGTAGGGCAGGTTGGCGGCGCCCGGGATATGACCGGAGCGCATGCCGGGGCGCGGCTCGGGCAACTCCCCGGTGAAGCGGCCGGGGGCGCGGGCGTCGAGGACCAATTCGTGGGATGTGTTCAGGTTGGCCAGCATATCGCCGATGCCGCGCAGCCGGGCGGCGCGGAAATCCGGCCGGAACGTCGCAGGCAGGGCCGCCGGCGGCTCGCCGCTCTCCACCGGCTTTCCCTCCGCCACCCATTTCGGCAGGCCGCCGTCGAGCACCGCGGCGCGGTCGTGGCCGAACAGGCCCATCATCCACCAGCCCCGCGCCGCCGAGAACAGCCCCTTTTGATCGTAAAACACCACGAAACTGTCATTGGCAACGCCGAGAGCGCCGATCAGCCGGGCGAACCGCCCCGGCGCCGGCACCATGTGGGGCAGATCGGTATCCGCATCGGCGATGGCGTCGATGTCGAACAGGCGCGCGCCGGGAATATGGGCGGCGCGGAACTCGGCCACCGCATCCCTGGGCTCGGTGGGCAGATATTTGGTGGCGTCGAACACCAGCAGGCCGGGCGTGCCGAGTCGCGCGGCCAGCCAGTCCGTGGACACCAGGGTCTCGGTCATGCGTGCTTCCCCTATCAGGCCAGGGCGATGGTGATGCGCCGGTTCTGCCGGCCCTTGTTCTCGATCTTCTGCACCAGCACCGGGCCGATGTCGGCGGTGTTGGCGACATGGGTGCCGCCGCAGGGCTGCAGATCGACCGGCGGATCGCCGGCGCCGATGCGCAACAGCCGCAGCCGCCCCAGGCCCCGCGGCGGCTGCACCGACAGGGTGCGCACCAGCGCCGGATTGTCATCCAGCACCGACTCCTCCACCCATTCCGGGCGCACCTGATGGCCGGCGGCGATCACTTCATTCAGCCGGCGCTCGATCTCGTCCTTGGCGGGCGGGGCCGGCAGGTCGAAATCAAGCCGCGACTTGTCCGCCCCCACGCTTCCGCCGGTGACCGCGATGCCCGGCAGCACGACGCATAGCAGGTGCAGCGCGGTGTGCATGCGCATCAACCGGTGCCGCCGCTGCCAGTCGATTTCACCCAGCACCGAAGCCCCGGCCGGCGGCAGCGTGGCCCCCGGGGCGGGGAGGTGCAGGATGGTTTCGCCGCTTCCCTTCACCGTGTCGGTGATCGCCGTCTCGCCGCCGTGCCAGCGCAGCACGCCAACGTCGCCCGGCTGGCCGCCCGACCGCGCATAGAAGACCGTGCGGTCGAGCACGATCCCTTCCGGCGCGGCGGATCGGACGGTGGCCTCTGCCTGGCGCCGCGTCGAATCGTCAAGAAACAACCGTTCGGTCATGCGGGGCCTGTCCACAATTCCCGCAGCGCCGGCCGCTTCGCCGCGAGCCACAGCAGGGCGATGGTGGTCACCGAGTTCGGCATCCGTCCCGCCAGCGCCGCCTCGATGGCACGACCGGCGGGCCAGACGCGCACCCTGATGTCCTCGGCCTCCGATGCCAGGCCGGTGAGCCCGACCACCCCGTCTGGGTCGCAGGGAGGCGCGGTCACCTCGCCCACATGCAGCGATACTTGCTCGTCGCAGCCGCCGGGGGTGAGCAGGAACGCGCCGATCGGCAGGGTGCGCCGCAACGGCACGCCCAGTTCCTCGGCGGTTTCCCGCCTCAGCGTGGTGGCGACATCTTCGCCTGGGTCACACAGCCCGGCCACCACTTCCACCATGACCGGGTCGAGACCGGCGGCCAAGGCCGGCAGGCGGAACTGCTCGATCAGCAGCACCGTGTCGGCGACCGGGTCGTAGGGCAGAACGGCGGCGGCTCGCCCGCGCCGCCACAACTCCCAGGTGCGCGCGGCGTTCAGCGTGCCGTCGAAACGACGCTGGCGGAAGCGGATCCGCTGCAGCGGGAAGCGCCCGTCCCAGACGGTTTCATCCAATTCGACGACGAGACCGGGATAGTCCGGCAGGGGGACGGAACGGGGCATGATGCTACCTTAACCAAGCCCGGCCCGGCTGCCCACCCGGGGGACAATCGGGTAAAGAAACAAGGCCAGGGGCTCCGCCCCTGGACCCCGCCAAGGGCCGAGAGGCCCTTGGAACCCATGACTTTTAGGCAGAAGTTTTGCGAGGGGGGTTAGGCGGTGAGCCGGTTCACCGCCTAAGCCCCCTCGCAAAACTTCGGCTCAAATGGCGGGGTCCAGGGGCCCCTCGGCCCCTGTCGAGTCCAGGGCAGAGCCCTGGCCTTGCTTCCTTTCCGCGATTGCCCCGCGTTTGCCCCCGCCTGGAATAGACGCTATCCAGCGCCGCCATATCTCCCGGGAGCCGCCAAGCCGCCATGTTGTATTTCAGCCGCCTCAAGTCCGCGCTGGTGCTCGGTGCCTGCGTGCTCGGCGCGCTGCTGTGCCTGCCGAACCTGCTGCCCGCCCCGGCCGGCTGGGTCCCCTGGCGCACTATCCATCTCGGCCTCGACCTGCGCGGCGGCAGCTACCTGCTGCTGGAAGTCGATATGAACGCGGTGATCCGCGAACGCCTCGATAGCCTGGCCAATTCGGCCCGCACTGGCCTGCGCCGCGCCGGCATCGCGCATTTCCTCGTCACCCCCCAGCCCGCCCAGAACCGGATCGCCGCGCGCATCGACGAGGCCGACAAGCAGGATGCCGCCGCCGCCGCGCTGCGCGAGCTGATCGCCGCCAACAGCCAGGGCGGCGGCGGCAGGGTCGCCGACATGGAACTCGGCACCGGGACGGATGGAAACTTCACCATTACCCTGCTGCCGGCGGCGCTGAAGGAACGCGCCTCCGCCGCCGTCCAGCAATCGATCGAAATCGTGCGCCGGCGCATCGACGAGACCGGCGTGGTCGACCCGCAGATCACCCGCCAGGGTGAAAGCCGCATCGTCGTGCAGCTGCCCGGCATCGAGGACCCGAACCGCATCAAGCAACTGCTCGGCAAAACCGCGCGCATGACCTTCCGCATGGTCGCCGAGGACGTGAACCCGAACGTCGCGGTGCCACCACCGGGGGTGGATTTCCTCGCCGACGAGAGCATGGCGGGCAACAAGATCGCGGTGCGCCGACGCGTCGATGTGGACGGCGCCAACCTGACCGACGCACGCGCCGGGCAGAATTCGCAGACCGGCGAATGGGTGGTGAACTTCACCTTCAACTCGATCGGCAGCCGCCGCTTCGCCGACACCTCGCGCGCCAGTGTCGGCCACCGCTTCGCCATCGTGCTGGACGACAAGGTGATCAGCGCCCCGGTGATTCGCGAGGCCATCACCGGCGGGCGCGGCCAGATCAGCGGCCATTTCGATGCCAAATCGGCCACCGACCTTGCCGTGCTGCTGCGCGCCGGCGCCCTGCCGGCGCCGCTGACGGTGGTGGAGGAACGCAGCGTCGGACCGGAGCTGGGCGCCGACGCCATACGCGCCGGCGCGATTTCGCTGGCCGTCGGCTTCGTGCTGGTGATCGTTTATATGGCGGTGTTCTACGGGCTGTTCGGCTGGTTTGCCAACGTCGCCCTGATCGCCAACCTTTTGCTGCTGATCGCCCTGCTCAGCCTGTTCGAGGCGACGCTGACCCTGCCCGGCATGGCCGGCATTCTGCTGACACTCGGCATGGCGGTGGACGCCAACATCCTGATCAACGAGCGCATCCGCGAGGAAGTGCGCAACGGCCGCACGCCGCTGAACGCCATGGAAACCGGATTCCGCCGTGCCTACGCCACCATCATCGACAGCAACGCCACCGCCTTCCTGGCGCACGTCATGCTGTTCTTCTTCGGCGCCGGACCGGTGCGCGGCTTCGCGGTGACCATCACGCTCGGCATCGCCACCTCGATGTTCACCGCGACCATGCTGGTGCGGCTGTTCATGGTGCGCTGGTACACGGCCAACCGGCAGCAGCCGCTGCCGGTATAAGGAGCTAGCAAGATGTCCCTCCCCTCCGTGCTCCGCCCGTTCCTGCGCCCGATGCTGCGAATCGTGCCGGACGACACGCGCATCAAATTCATGCGCGGGCGCTACCTGGGACTGATCACCTCGGCGATCCTGTCGAGCGCCTCGGTGGTGCTGTTCTTCTATCCCGGGCTGAACCTCGGCATCGACTTCGCCGGCGGTATCGTCATGGAGGCGCGCACTCCGGGGCCGGCCGATTTCACCAAGCTGCGCGCGGCGCTTGCGGCCCAGGGGGTGCGCGAATCCGGGGTGCAGCGCTTCGGCGACGAAACCTCACTGGCGGTGCGGCTGGAGGCGCAGCCCACCGAGGCCGGCAATCAGCAGATGGTGTCCAAGGTGCGGGCGGCGCTTGAGGAGGCCCAGCCCGGCACCCGCGTGGTGCGCACCGATGCGGTCGGCGCCTCGGTGTCGGCCGAGCTGTTCCAGAAGGGTATGCTGGCGCTTGGCCTGAGCATGCTGATGATCCTGTTCTACATCTGGTTCCGCTTCGAATGGCAGTTCGCCGTCGGCGCGGTGGTGACGCTGATCCTGGACGTGACCAAGGCGATCGGCTTCCTGGCGCTCACCCGTTTCGAGTTCGACCTGGTGATGATCGGCGCGATTCTGACCATTCTGGGGTATTCCACCAACGACAAGGTGGTGGTGTACGACCGGATGCGGGAAAATCTGCGCAAATACAAAACCATGCCGCTGCGCGACCTGATCGACCTGTCGATTAACGAAACCCTGAACCGGACGCTCGGCACCTCGATGACGGTGTTCCTCGCCGCCCTGCCGCTGGCGCTGTTCGGCGGCTCGACGCTGTCCGGCTTCGCCTGCGTCATGCTGTTCGGCATCGTGGTGGGCACCTCGTCGTCAATCTTCATCGCGGCGCCGATCCTGCTGTTCCTGGGAGAGAACCGGCTGCGCCGCGACACCGTGGCGGTGAGCAAACCAGGAGCCAAGGCGCCGGCATGACCGGACTTCGCAATGGCATGACAGGGTTTGCGCATGTCGCGACAGTAGGTCAGGCTTGCGCCAGCACGATCAGTTGCTCGGAATCGATGTGACAAGCCGCGCGGCGCAGCCTACCTCCAGCGAACGGACAGTCACCACTCAGGGGAGCACGAGGCGGAACGATACCTCTGCAACGCAAGCCGCCCGGCGGATGACGGGCCCGGAGCGTGCATGACCGGATTGGATCAGGCGGGCGACGCCCCCGCGCTGCTGCTGCTCAGCCACAGCGCCAATTGGACCGAGTCGGTGAGCCGCGAGGCCGCGGCGCTGGGGGTGCGGCGTCTGCTGACGCTGCGCGA
This sequence comes from uncultured Alphaproteobacteria bacterium, assembly GCA_963804495.1. Lineage (GTDB taxonomy): Bacteria > Pseudomonadota > Alphaproteobacteria > Acetobacterales > Acetobacteraceae > Rhodovastum. The sequence goes on from CAWDQN010000003.1 coordinate 624,619, forward strand.
TGCACGGCATACGGTGGCACTGCTATGCTGCGGCGAGCGGTTCACGCATCTGTTGATTGATCCACCGGCGGCCGGCGGGTTGCTGGCCGACCTAATCGGAATCACCAGCGGGGAGGCCGAAACCAGCATTGCCACGTTTCTGCTGGGCGAGCACGCCGCGGCGGCGCGGTCCCTGCCGGGGGGCGCCCGCGCACTGGTGGTGCCGCGGCCGGATGACGGTTGGCTCGGCCGGGCGCTGGCGCACCGGGCACTGCCGGCGCCCGACGCGGCGCAGGTGCCGCTGGACCAGTTGCTCGAGGCGCTGGCGGCGGGCCAGCTGCGGACCCACTACCAGCCAGTGGTGCGCCTGGCCGATGGCGAGCCCATCGGACTGGAGGTTCTGGCACGCCTGGAACATCCGGCGCTCGGCACGCTGCCGCCGGACTGCTTCGTGCCGCACATCGAGGCCGCCGGATTCGCCGCCAGGCTGACCGAACTGGTCGCGCACCGGGCATTCGCCGAATGGAGCGGCGACACCCTGCTGCGGCTGGGGTTGCGGCTGGCCGTGAACATGCCGCTCGACGTGCTGCTGCTGCCTGATGCGGCCGAGCGGCTGGAGGCCTGGCGCACGGCGGCGGGAATCGCTCCCGGACGCATCGTCGTGGAGCTGACGGAGACCCACCCGATTGGCCGGACGCAGCTTCTGCTTCCAGTGATGGAGCGGCTGCGCGCCGCTGGATACCGACTGGCGATCGACGATGTCGGGCCGGACACGCGCGATTATCACGACATGATCGGCCTGCCCTTCACCAGCATGAAGCTGGACAAAGCGGTGGTGCGCGACAGTGCGACATCTGCGGAGGCACGGCAGTTCCTGGCACACGCGATCGCGGCGGCCCGGACGGCGGGGATGATGGTCATTGCCGAGGGGATCGAGGACGACGCCGGCTGGACCCGGATGGCGTCGCTCGGCGTCGACGCGGGCCAAGGCTTCCTGATCGCCCGTCCGTTGACCGCGGCGGCGGCCAGCATCTGGCACGCCGCCTGGCCGCGCCGGCCAGCCGAGTGACGCTGCTCCCCGTCCCCGCGCCGGCACAGGCTGGCAATGCCTGCGGCGGCATGGACGCGGACGAGTTGGCGCTGCTGGCGGCGCTGGCTGGGCGGTATCTGCGCGCGCGTGATGGTTTCACCGGCTTTCTGGAATGGGCCGGGCAGCATACCGAGCGGGGCCTCGCCTTCCTGCCGGTGGGCTGGCGGGAGCAGCTGCATGCACGGGCCCGGACGGCGCTGGCCTGGGCGTGGCAGCGCGCCGTCGCCGGCATGGACCGCGCGCCGACCCGACGGGCGGCGCCGACGCGGCTGTTCCGGCTGCTCACCGCCGGGTCGGGGGCGGTCACCGGGGCGGCCGGGCTGGCCGGGGTTCTGGCCGACCTGCCCGCCTCGACGCTGCTGGTGCTGCGCTCACTGGCCACGATCGCGCGCGCGCGCGGGCTGGATATCGGGGCCGCCGATGTGCAGGCGGCCTGCCTGGAAGCCTTCGCCTATGGCGGCCCGACGGATGACGACGACGACGCCGACCTGGCGTTCTGGTCGGCGCGGGCGGCGGCGCCGATGGTGGCGGAGATGCTGCCGCAGGTGGCGGCACGACTGTCGGGGCGGCTGGCGGCGATGTTGCCGACGCGGGCGGTGCCGTTGGTAGCGGTGGCGGCGAGTGCCGGGGTGAACTGGCATTTCACCGGGTTTTTCCAGGAGGTGGGCGACATCCTGCTGGCCATGCTGCCGCTGCAACGGCAGCATGGACGCGCGCGGGTGCGGGCCTGCTTTGCGGCGCTGGTGCGGGAGCAGCGGGCGGCACGCGCGTAAAGGAAGGCCAGTTCTCTGCCTTGAGCGCCGGCGAACCGGTCGGTCGGCCCACGGGTGCCGGGATACGAAATATCCGCTGGCCGCGGGATCGGCGCCGCCTTGAACTCCCGGCGTTTGCAAAGCACCCGGCGTTTGCGAAGCACCGGGCGTTTGCAAAGCCAGCGTCACGTATTGGCCGCGTAGACCGCCCGGTACAGCGCCACGATCTCGGACTTGTCGGGCACGCGCGGATTGTTGGCCGGGCTGCCGGAGGCGAGCGCCTGCTCGGCCATCAACTCGATCTTCCCCTCCCAGGCCGGCGGGTCGATGCCGAATGCGCGGGGGGTCGGCACGCCGAGCTCGGCGTTCAGCGCCGCGAGCCCGTCGGCCAGCGCCTCGGCGGCCACCGAATCGTCGCGGCTGGCGGACAGACCGATACGCCGCGCCGCCTCGGCGTAGCGCGCCTGCCCGGCGGCGAGCCCGAACCGGGTGACGGCCGGCAGCAGCATGGCGTTGGACAGGCCGTGCGGCACGTGGAAATGCGCGCCGATCGGTCGCGACATGCCATGCACGAGTGCCACCGACGCATTCGAGAACGCCATGCCGGCAATGGTGGCGCCGAGCATCATCGCCTCGCGCGCGGCGGCGTTGGCCGGTTCATGAAAGGCGGTGCGCAGGGCGGGACCGATCAGTTCCATCGCCCGCAGCGCCTGGCCGTCGCTGTAGGGATTGGCGCGGCGGCTCACATAGGCTTCCAGCGCGTGGCTGAGCGCGTCGATGCCGGTGTCGGCGGTGGTGCGCGGCGGCACCGAGAAGGTCAGTTCGTAGTCCACGATGGCGGCCAGCGGCAGGGCGCCGAGGCCGGCGATGAGCATTTTTTCGTCCCGTTCGGCATCGGTAATGACAGTGAAGCGGGTGGCTTCGCTGCCGGTGCCGGCGGTGGTGGCGATGGCGATCACCGGCATGGCGGCATGGTCGGCGGCGAACGGCACTTTGAAGTCGCGCATCTTGGCCCCCTCGCCGCCGGTGGCGAGAATGGAAATGGCCTTCGCCGTGTCGATCGGCGAGCCGCCGCCGAAGCCGATCAGGCAGTCATGCGCGCCGCGCCGGAGCACGGCGACACCGGCTTCCACGACCGTGTCGGTGGGCTCGGGAATGGTGTCGCTGAACACCGCTGGCTGCAGGCCGGCGGCATGCAACGGGTCGAGGCAGCGGCGCAGCAGGCCGGAGGACACCATGAAGGGGTCGGTGACCACCAGCGGGCGCGACAGGCCGAACTTGCCAAGCAAGGCGGCGATGTCGGCGACGGCGCCGCCGCCGACCATCATGCAGCGCGGGGCGACGAGAGTGAAGGACATGCGCGGGCTCTCCGGGTCTGGCTGGGCAGGCTTGACCTCATGTGCCCGGACAAACGGATCCTCGGCCGTTGCGGCGGGCTTTTCCATGCCGGGATCATGCGGACCATCGCCGTTCCCTGCAACGGCTCCGCCAGGCCCGCTGGTGGCGGGATGACAGGCCGCCGCAACGCGCATAGACCGCCACGATGAACCAGCCCGTCCATGTCATCGGCGCCAGCGGGCGCTCCGGGGTTTCCCTGTGCCGCGCGCTGCGCGTCGACGGGGCGGCGGTGGTGCCGGTGGTGCGGAATGCGGCGAAGTGGCGTGACGTGGGCACCGGCGTGGCGGCGCGGGTGGCCGATCTGGCCGATGCGGCGGCCCTGCGGAAGGCATTGGGCGATGCCACCCTGGTGGCCTCCTGCGCGCATGCGCGGCACACGGCCGCCATCATCGCCGCCGCACCCGATACCGCCCGTCTGGTGCTGCTGGGCAGCACGCGGCGTTTTACGCGCTGGCCCGACGACCACGGAAACGGCGTGCTGGCAGGCGAGGCGGCGCTGCTCGGCGCCGGCCGGTCCGGGGTGATGCTGCACCCCACCATGATCTACGGCGCCGAGGGCGAAGACAATGTGCAGCGCCTGGCCGCCATGCTGCGCCGGCTGCCGCTGGTGCCGCTGCCCGGCGGCGGGCGGTCGCTGGTGCAGCCGATCCATCAGGACGACGTGACGCGCTGCGTGCGCGCGGCCCTGGGGGTCGCGTGGCAGCGACCGCACGCAATGGTGATCGCCGGTCCAACCCCCCTGCCCTACGCAGATTTCGTCCGCGCGGTCGCCGCCGCCGCCGGGCTACGCCCGCCCCGCGTGGTGCCGGTGCCGTCCTGGGCATTGCGCGCCGCGGCGCCGCTCACCGCTCTGCCCGGGCTGCCGCGCATCCGCGGCGACGAAATCCGGCGCCTGCTGGAAGACAAGGGGTTTGCGATCGCTGAGATGATCACCACGCTAGGCGTGCAGCCGATCCCGCTCGCGGAGGGGCTGGCCCGCACCTTCCGCCGTTAAGGAGCCACGCCGCATGCCCGTGATCAACCGCATCGCCGAGTTCCATGCCGAGATGGCGGCCTGGCGGCAGGATTTGCACCGGCATCCGGAACTGGCGCTGCAGGAAGTGCGCACCTCGGGTGTGGTGCAGGCGAAGCTCCGCAGTTTCGGGGTGGACGAGATCATCACCGGCCTGGCGCGCACCGGCGTGGTCGGCGTCATCCGCGGCCAGGGCGCGGGCGAGGCGATCGGCCTGCGCGCCGACATGGACGCGCTGCCCATCCAGGAGGAAACCGGCCGCGACTATGCCAGCCAGACCCCGGGCGTGATGCACGCCTGCGGCCATGACGGTCACACCGCCATGCTGCTGGGGGCGGCGAAATACCTCGCCGAGACGCGTAACTTTGCCGGCACCGTGTATGTGATTTTCCAACCCGCGGAGGAGAACCTGGCCGGCGGCGAGATCATGGTGAAGGAGGGGCTGTTCGAGCGCTGCCCGATGCGCATGGTGTTCGGCCTGCACAACTGGCCGGCGGGACCGGCCGGCAGCTTTTTGTGGCGCAAGGGGCCGATGATGGCGGCGGTGGCGAACATCGAAATCACCGTCACCGGCAAGGGCTCGCACGGCGCCCATCCGTATCGCGGCGTCGATCCGATCGTGGTGGCGGCGCAGATCATCAATGCGCTGCAGACCATCGTGGCGCGCTCGATCGAGGCGGTGGAAAGCGGCGTGGTCTCGATCGGCCATATCAGCGGCGGGCACATCCACAACGTGATCCCGGAGAAAGTGCGCATGCTGGGCACGGCACGCTGGTTCGCGCCGCACGTGGGCGAGCGGCTGGAGGCAGGGGTGCGCAAGCTCGCCACCGGCATCGCCGAGAGCTTCGGCGCCCAGGCCGAGGTGATGTTCGACCGCGCCCATCCGCCAGTGGTGAACGACGCCGCGGCAACCGAGTTTTCCATCCGGGCGGCACAAGAGGTGGCGGGCGAGGCGCGGGTGCAACCGATGGAAAAGCCGACCATGGGCGGCGAGGATTTCGCGTTCATGCTGGAGGCCAAGCAAGGCAGCTATATCATGCTCGGCTCGGGCCGCGGCAACGATGCGATGCCGCACCATCCGGCTTATGACTTCAATGACGATGTGCTGGCGGTGGGGGCCAGTTATTGGGCGACGCTGGCTGAGCAGTTGTTGCCGCGGGAAAGATGAAGCAAGGCCAGGGGGCAGTGGCTCCCTGGACCCATCTCCTTAAGTAGTTATTATGAGAGGGGGTGAAGAGATGTTGATATCATCTCCTCACCCCCCTCTCATAACAACTGCAAAAAAGTAATGGGTTCCAAGGGCCTCTCGGCCCTTGGCGGGTCCAGGGCGGAGCCCTGGCCTTCCTTCATCCAATTCCCCTCAGAACGGGATCTCGTCATCCAGATCCCCCCCGCCCTTCGGCGCATCCCAGGACGGCCCGCCGCGCGGGGCGGGAGCGGCAGCCGGGCGGGAAGCCGGGGCGCGCTCGGTTTTCTGGTAGCCGCCGCCGCTTTCGCCGCTATAGCCGCCCTCGCCGCCCTCGCCGCGGCCGTCGAGCAGCACCAGTTCGCCGCGGAAGCGGCCGATCACCACTTCGGTGGTGTATTTCTCCTGGCCGGACTGGTCGGTCCATTTGCGCGTCTGCAGCGAGCCTTCGATGTACAGCTTGCGGCCCTTGCGCACGTATTTCTCGACCACGTCCGCGATCCGTTCGTTAAACACGACCACGCGGTGCCACTCGGTGCGCTCCTTGCGCTCGCCGGAGGCGCGGTCGGTCCAGTTTTCGCTGGTCGCCAGGTTGAACTGCACGATTTTGGTGCCGTCCTGGGTGGTTCGTACCTCCGGGTCTTTGCCCAGGTTGCCGACGAGGATAACCTTGTTCACCGAGCCTGCCATGTGCGCGTGACCTATCTGTTTGTAAATGATTGGTTTTGGTGATCGTAGCCCAATCCGGCCGGCCTGGGTATCAGATCCTCGCTTGCGTGCCGCCGCGACCGTCGTCAGCGGTGGCCGGCGAAAATACCGTTCGCGGCCCAATTGGGGCCGAGAATTGAGAACTGCCCCCCGGTTGCCAAGGGGAGGTTGGATGACGTGACCGGGCTGCCGGTCGCGGCGTTATGAAGAAACGACCCTTGGACAGCCAACAGGTTCTGTTGGGCGCTGCCGCTATACGTGATGCCATTATACGGCGAGCCGAGGTTCGGATGGTAGCTCAACCCCAGATTGGTCCAGGTCACGCCGCCATAACTCGCCGACATCGTCGCCGTGCGGGTGGAAAAATTCCAGACTTGCGAGAATTGTCCCGTCTGGGTGGCAAACCCCACGATCGTGTTGCCGCCGGTGCCGACGGTCGCGCCGATCATTCCACCCGTGTAAGTGGATGTGCCGGTCAGACCGGTCAGGAGTCCCGCCGGCACCGCTGGACCCGCCGCCCAGAATCCGAGCCCGACATAGCCGGAAGCGCCGGCGCTGTCGGTCGGCTGGCCGCCGAAATAGAACCCCCAGGCGAGGTGCTCGGAACTCGGCGGCAGATTGTTCGGGGCCTGAATGCCATTGACCGCTGCGTCACTGTTGCGTGATATCGGACAATCGGAAATAATAAAGCCAGGGACTTGGCCTGGCCCTCCTACTCCCGCGTGTAGCGGAAGTCGCAATGCGCCGCCCCGCCCATCAATGTCTGCGTGCGTGTCAGCTTCAGCTTCGGGTCATAGCCTTCGCAGAACGCGCCGTCGCGGTTGCACGACAGGTACCGCGCCGAGCTCCTCCAGACCCATACCGCGATACATTTCGGCATAGCGGCAGCGGGTGACGTTGAAGTGATACGTGGTGGCCGTGGATTCCAGCACCTCGGTGCGCAGCGCGTCCTCGGCGGTCCACAGATGCTGGATGGCGCGGAAACTGTCGAGGTCGGGAGTACCGCCGGGAGCCTCCAGGGCCATGCGCGAGGCCGCTTCGCGCGCCAGGCGAACCACCGCCGCGGTCAGGATGCGTTTGGCGGTGGCCTCGCCCAGTTCGGCCGTCATTTCTTCATAGACGCCACGGGCGAACTCCGCCTCGATGCGGCGGCGGGTGAGAATGGGCATGCTGTCGGTCATCGGATGCGTCCCTTGCTGTTCAGCAGCCGCAGGCCGGCGGCAATCGCCGCCAGGCCCAGCAGCAGTGCCGGGCTGGCATGCTCGCCCAACAACGCCGCCCCTGCCAGGATGCCGAACAGCGGGGTGAGGAAGGTAAACCCGCTCAGCCGCCCGGCCGGGTAGATCAGCACCAGCCGGAACCACGCCAGGTAGCTCATGAAGGCGACGATCACGGTCTGGTAGAACAGCCCGGCCCAGGCGCTGCCGCTCACCGCCCCCCAGACGGTGGTCTCGCCGGCCACCATCGATGCCGCCAGCAGCATCGGCGCCGAGCCGCCGAGCTGAAACAGCAGCACCCGGGCCGGCGGGGTGCGCATCAGGCTGGGGCTGGCCTTCACGACGATGGTGGTCGCTCCCCAGATGGCGCCGGCGGCCAGGCACAGCAGGTCGCCCGCCATGCTGCCGCCGCCGCCCGCCAGCCCGTCGGCAAAGGCGACCGCCACGCCGGCGAAGGCAGTCAGCAGCCCCAGCGCCTGACGCGGCCACAACGGCTCGGCCGGCAGAAACACATGCGCGCCGAGGGCGGTGAAGAACGGAGCCGTATAGAGAAACAGCACCCCCCGTGCGGCGGTGGTGAGTTTCAGTCCGGGAAACAGGGCCATGAACTCCAGCCCGAACAGCAGCCCGATGAGCAGGCCGGGCCCGGTGGCGTTGTCGCGCCGGAACAGCGCGCGCGCAGCCGGGGCACCCTGCCGCCCCAGCACATACAGACAGACCAGCACGGCTGCCACCGCATGCCGCAGGCCCGCCTGCAGCAACGGCGGCAGGCCGCCGGCAATGGCGACCTTCACCGCCACCTGCTGCACGCCCCAGAGGGCACACAGCAGCGTCACCACGGCGGTCGCCATTGCATCGAGGCGGTCGTGCCGGCGGATTGCGGGTCCGTCCATCCGGTGATGGTGGCGGCCGGGCGGCATGGCGTCGAGGTGTTTGTCGCCCGCTTAGGCAGATCCCAGCGGCGTCACGCCACTCCAAATCCCGGGGCTTCGTCGGCCGGCGCTGCTGGAGCCAGTGCGGCCAGCTTGGCCAGCAGGGCGGCGGCGCGGATCGGCTTGGCCAGGTAGTCGTCCATGCCGGCCTGGAGATAGTGCTCCTTCGCCCCGGTCATCGCATCGGCGGTCAGCGCCACCACCGGCACAAGGCCGCGCGGCTCCGGCAGGGCACGGATTTGCCGTGTCGCCTCGATGCCGTCCAGCAGCGGCATCTGCACGTCCATCAGCACGATATCGAATTCCTCAGCGCGCACCGCCTCCACGGCTTCCGCCCCATTGCCGACCACCCGGACCAGATGCCCCGCCTTGCGCAGCATGGCCAGGCCGACGCGTTGGTTCACCTGGTTATCCTCGGCCAGCAACACCCGCAGCTGTCGCTGTCCGCTCCCTGCCGGATCGGGCCCGCCATCGCGGCTGCCGGCGGCGGCGGCGGCGGCGGAGGCTGTCGCGGTACCATTCGCGCTGAACAGCCTGGCCAGGCAGTCCAGCAGATCGCCGCGGCGGACCGGCCTTGCCAGCAGCGCGTCCAGCACGCCGCCGACCGATTTCTTCATCTCGGCATACCCTGCCGATGAAACCAGCACGAGCCTGGTGTCGGCGATGCCGGGGATCGCCCGCAGCCGCTCGGCCAACGCGATTCCGGCCAGTCCCGGCATCAGGTCGTCCATCAGCACGAGGTCGTACGGCCGCCCGCGAAACCAGGCGCGCTCGATTTCGGCCACCGCGCGAAAACCGTCACCCTCGGCCTGGACCTCCATGCCGAAGCCGCGCAACTGGCGGCTCAGCACCTCGGTGGTCAGCGGATCGTCGCCAACGGTCAGCGCCCGCAAGCCCTGCAGCCGCTCCGGCACCAGAGTGCGGTCGATCAGCGGCACCGTCGCCGCCGCCATCGGCACCTCGAACCAGAACGTCGCACCGCGTCCGGCCTGGCTGCTCAGGCCGATCTGCCCCCCCATCAGCCCGACCAGTTCGCGGCTGATCGCCAGCCCCAGGCCGGTGCCGCCATAGCGGCGGGTGATCGAGCTGTCGGCCTGGCTGAACTTGCGGAACAGCCGCGGCTGCAGGCTCTCGGCAATGCCCACGCCGGTGTCGGCGACCTCGAACCGCACTTCCATCGCCGCCGCGGCACGCCCGGGCGCCGGTGGCGGCTTCGTCACCTGCACTGCCACACTGCCCCTGTCGGTGAACTTCACGGCGTTGCTCAGCAGGTTGAGCAGCACCTGGCGGATACGCGTGGGGTCGCCGCGCACCGCCGGCGGCAGCGCCGGGTCGATGTAAACGAACAGGCCGATCTGCTTCTCCGCCGCCCTTGGCGCCAGCAGGGCGACCGCGCCCTCCACCAGTTCGGTCAGGCTGAAATCCAGCGACTCCAGCTCGACGCCGCCGGCCTCCAGCTTGGAGATGTCCAGCACGTCGTTGATCATGCCCAGCAGGGCTTCGGCGCTGTCACGCGTGAGCGTCGCGTACTGGCGCTGCTCGGCTGTCAGCTCGGTGTCCAGCAGCAGCCCGTTCATGCCGATGATGCCGTTCATCGGGGTGCGGATTTCGTGGCTCATGTTGGCCAGGAACTCCGACTTGGCGCGGCTGGCCGCCTCCGCCGCTTCCTTGGCCGCTTGCAGTTCCGCCGCCGCCGCCTCGGTCAGTGCATGCGCCCGCGCCAGATCGGCCAGCGTGCGGCGCTGCCGGTGCAGCAGCCGCGCCAGCAGCGCGGACAGCGCCAGCACCGCCACCGCCAGCACCAGTGCCAAGCCCCCAACCCAAAGCACCGTCACCCGCCATTTGGCCAGCACGATCTCCTCGGAAAGAGTGACGTTGGTCACCAGCGGGAAGTCACGTAGCCGCAGCGGGGCGACGATGCGCATTTCGCCTTGCCGGCCGACGAGCGGCGGATCGGTGGCAACCTGCGGGTTGGCGGCGACGCCGGGCTGCAGCACGCTGCGGAACAGCGGCTGGTTGGCAAAGGAGCGGCCGATGAAGTCGCCGGCCGGCGGATCGCGCGCTAGCATGATGCCGTCGCCGCGATAGAGCGCGATGGCGCTGCCCTTGCCGATGTTCACGGCGCGGAAGAAGGCCTCGAAAAAGCTGCTGTTGATGCCGGTGATGACCAGGCCGATTGGCGCGCCCGCCGGGTCGCGGATTTGCCTTGCCAGGTAGAAGGTCCATTCCCCGGTGACCCGGTTCTGCACCGGCGCACTGATGAACGGCCTGTCATTGCGCCCATGGAACATCGCCTGGAAATAATCCCGGTCGGCCACGTTCACCCGCTTGCCCGGCGTGTCGGGGGCATAGGGCGGGTAGAAGCGGCTGAAATTGATGATATCCCCGTTCCGGTCGATGATGGCGGCGACATCGACCTGCGGCACCGCAGCCACCTTGTTGCGAATCGCCTCGTGGATGGCCGGCGTGTCCATCGTCCGCCAGAGGTCTGCTTCGCTGGCGATGCGCGCGTCGTTCAGCGGAATGACGATGCTCTGCAGCACCAGGTCGGCGGCACGCACGGCCTGCTCCGCGTGTTCGGTCATCGTGGTGGACAGGGCGGCCGCCGTTTGTTGCCACTGCGCGATGTCGGACTGCCGATCGTGCCACAACAGCAGGCTGGCGCCGCTCACCGTCAGCAGTGCCAGCAGGGCGCCCATCGCCAGCACGGCGCGTGCCTGCAGGCCCGGCGCAGTGTGTGCGGTCGCTTCCGTCATGGCGCCCCCAACCCAGGCGATCGCGTCGAACGCCCCCTCGCCTGCCGCTTCGCGCATTTTGCGCCACCGTGACGCGGACTGAGGCTAGAATTCCTCAGTTGGAAACGCAACGGCCGGACCGGGGCCGCCGCCGATCCCGGCCCGCGCGGAGCGCGGTTTCGGCACGACGGGATTTGCCCCCTGGAACCCCACCAAGGGCACGGCTTGGAACCCACTCCCTTGACTTCCCCTCGCAATATCCCGTTGCTGCGGCATCCCACCAAACCGGAGACGCGCTTGCCCGTCCTGACGGACCGCCTGGCCCCGGTCCTCGTGCTGCTGTTGCCGCTGCTGCTCATGCACGCCAAGGCATGTGCCGAGGCCGCGATCACCCTGCTCGACCTTGCCTTCCTGCTGTGCTGCGCGCGGACACGCGAGTGGCGCTGGCTGCGGCATAGCTGGGCGCCGCTGGCAACGGCATGGTGGCTTTGGCTGGTGGTCTGCTCGCTGCCCGGCATCGGCATCGGCGGCTGGCATTCTTTTGTGCAGGCGTTGGCGTCGGTACGCTTCCTGCTGCTGGTGGCGGCCCTGGAGCACTGGTTGCTGCGCGAGCCCGTCTGGCGCCGCCGCCTGCAGGCCATGCTGACCGCGGCGGCGCTGTATATCGGCCTGAACGCGGTGCTGCAGCTCGTCGCCGGACACAACATGTGGGGGGCGCCCCGCTATGCCGACGGCTCGTTGTCGGGCCCCTTCGTCAAACCGCGTGCTGGCGCCCCGGCTTCGCGCCTGTTGTTCCCGGCCCTGCTGCCGCCCACGAGCCGGCTGCTGGCCCGTCACCGCTGGCCCGCCACGCTGGCGGCCGGTGCCCTCGCCATTTCTTGTGTCGGCATTATCGTGCTGATCGGCCAACGCATGCCGCTGCTGCTGACCCTGCTCGGCCTACTGATCTCCGGGCTGATGCTGCGCCGCCTGCGCCCGGTGGTGGTGGTCTGCCTGCTCGCCGGCGCCGCCCTGCTGGCTGCGACGCCGGTGATTTCCCCGCCTACCTGGTACCGGCTGGTCACCAAATTCACCAGCCAGATCGAAGCTTTCCCTGACAGCGACTACGGCCTGATCGGCGCCCGCGCGGTGGTCATCGCCGCCCAGCATCCGCTGTTCGGCCGCGGCTTCGACGGATTCCGCAACGCCTGCCCGGACAGCCGCACCTGGCAGGCCTGGCCGGCGGCCCGTCAACACCTTCCGGACGGCGGCGGGGCCGCGATCTGCAACATCCATCCGCACAACCATTACCTGCAGGCCGCGACCGATGCCGGCCTGCCCGGACTTGCATTGTTCTGCGCCCTGGTCATCGCCTGGCTGCGTGGCCTGCTGCGCCATATCGGCCGCGATCCGGACCCCTTGCGCGTCGGCCTGTTTATCGCCGTGGTGATGGAGCTGTGGCCGATCGCCTCGACCAGCGGCTTCTATTCAACCGAGATCGTCGGCTTCATGTTTCTCATGCTCGGCCTCGGCCTGGCCGAGGCGGGCGGCGGCGAGCACCTCGCCGATATCGCCGGAGGGCTCGATGCCAAGCCCGTGCCGGCTGTGCCACAGGGCGTAGAACAGCAGGCTCCAGGCCGGCTGCGGTGACGCCTCGGCGGCGGCGAACGCGGCGCGCACGCGTTCGGGCGGAACCACCGCGGCCACGCCGGGCTGCGCCGCCACCAGTTCCGACAAGCGCGCCGCCTCGGCCCCCATCCAGGCGCCGACCGGCGGTTTAAAGCCTTTTTTCTTCGCGGATGCGCCGGCCTCGGGAAAAGCGCCGGCCAGCCAGTCGCGCAGCAGCACCTTGCCGAAACGCGCCGAGGTCTTCAGCGCGTCCGGCAGGCGGAAGGCGAAGTTGGCCACCACCGGATCGAGGAACGGCGTGCGGCCTTCCACCCCATGCACCATCAGGCAGCGGTCAAGTTTGCCCAGCAAATCGTTGGGCAGCCATTCGGCGATATCCGCCGCCTGGGTGGCCTGCAGCGGCGAACGCTCGTGCCCCGACCCGGCCTCGGCCGCAGCCACCCCGGCGCGCCAGCCACCGAGCCCCGGCAGGGCGCCAAACACCCCCTTGCTGCGCGGCTTGCGCGCCAGCCACCGCCAGGGCGCGCGGCGCTTGCGATAGCGGGAATAGCCGCCGAACAGCTCGTCCGCCCCCTCGCCGCACAGTGTCACCTTCAGCCCATCGGCGCGCGCGGCGCGGCCGAGCATCCAGGTCGGCAGCACCGCGGCGTCGGCGGTGGGATCGTCGATGGCGGCGGCGATGCGCGGCGCGAACCGCCAGAAATCGCGCCGGCTCATGTCCAGCCGGTGGCACTCCGCCCCCATCGCGCGGGCCAGCCGCTCCGCCTCCCGGCTTTCGTCCACCTCCCCGCCGCCTTCCCAGCCGCAGGTCAGCACCCGGATTCGGGTGCCGGCGGCGCGGGTCATCAGGGCCAGCAAAGCGGATAAGTCGATGCCGCCCGACAGGAACAGCCCGTATGGCACGTCCGAGCGCAAATGCACGGAAACGCTGTCCAGAAGCACCCGCTCCAGCTCCCCCAACGCCGCCGCCGGGCGGACCGGCAGCGGCCAGCCTTCGGGCAGGGCGGCGCGGCGGCGGCGGGCGACGATGCGCGCGGCCTCGACCACCAGCGTCTCGCCTGGCAGGACCCGATGGATGCCGGGGAAGATGGTGTCGGCGCCGGTGGTGAATTTCAATTGCAGCAGTTCGGCCCGCCGGACCGGATCGATCGCGTTCTGTGCCCGGCGCAGCGCCTGCGGCTCGGAGGCGAACACGAACGCGGTTTCGGTTTGCAGGTAATATAACGGTTTGATCCCGAACGGATCGCGCACCAGGACAAGACGGTCTCGACGCTGGTCGTGCAAAGCGATGGCGTACATGCCCCGCAGCGCCCCGGCGAACCCGTCGCCGTCGCGCTCATACAGAAAAACCGCCGGCTCGCAGTCCGAGCGGGTGCGGAATGGCGTGCCCGCCATCGCCGCGCGCAGTTCGGGATTGTTGTAGATCTCCCCGTTTGCCACCAGCGCCGTGCCGCCGGGGGCGAACAGCGGCTGGTCGCCGGTGTCGAGGTCGATGATGGCCAGGCGCGTGTGCACCAGCGCCACCCCGCCGCGCACGAGCCGCCCCTGCCCGTCCGGGCCACGATGCGCCAGCGCCGTCTGCAGCCGGTCCAGCAGCGCCGGGTCGGGGGGCGCCCCGTCCCGCGTCATCACGCCCGCAATTCCGCACATGGCGCCGGCCTTACACCGGCAGGCGCGGGCGCGCCAGCAACGTGCTATCGGCGCCGCATGCGAATCCTGTTCGTCTCCTCCAACCGAATCGGCGATGCCGTGCTGTCCACGGGGCTGATCGACCATTTGCTGCGCACCTACCCGACGGCGCGCTTCACGGTGGCCTGCGGCCCGGCGGCTGAGGGTGTGTTCCTGCGCATGCCCAACCTGGAGCGGCTGATCACCATGGAAAAACGGCCCGGCGGACGACACTGGCTGCCGCTCTGGGGCATGGCGGTGCGCCGGGTCTGGGACCTGGTGGTGGACATCCGCGGCTCCGGCCTGGCCTGGATGGTGCCTACCCGCCGCCGCGCGGTGATGCGCCGCCGGCCCGGCCATAAAACCGAGCAACTGGCCGCCATCCTGGGGCTGGACCCGCCGCCGCTGCCGGTGGTCTGGACCGCCCCCGAGGACCGCGCCCGCGCCGCCGCGCTGCTGCCGCCCGGCCCGCTCATAGCACTCGGCCCCACCGCCAACACCGACCTGAAAATCTGGCCGTCCGAGCGTTTCGTCGCGCTGTTCGAGGCGCTTGCCGGCGGCCCGCTGCCGGGCGCGCGGGCGGTGGTGTTCGGCGGGCCTGAGGCGCGCGAGCGCCCGCTCGCCGCCCCGGTGCTGGCGGCGCTGCCCGATGCGCTCGACCTCTGCGGTGCCCTCACGCTGCCCGAAGCGGCGGCAGCGCTGGCGCGCTGTGAGATGTATGTGGGCAACGATTCCGGGCTGATGCATCTGGCCGCCGCCGCCGGCACCCCGACCCTCGGCCTGTTCGGCCCCACCCCGTCACACGAGTACAGCCCGGCCGGGCGGCGCACCGCCATCGCGCGCTCGTCCACCGGGCGGATGCAGGACCTGTCCGTCGCCGCCGCGCTGCAAGCGGCGGAGCTTCTGCTGGGAGCCCCCGTGCCGGCATGACCCGCGTCGCCCAGGTCATGGCCGGCGCGGTCCATGGCGGGGCGGAGCTGTTCTTCGAGCGGCTCTGCCTCGCCCTGCACGCGTGCGGCGAGGAGGTACTGCCGGCGATCCGCACCGATGCCGCCCGCGCGGCGCGGCTGCATGCGGGCGGGCTCGAGCCGGTACAACTGCGCTTCGGCACCGCGTTCGACCTTTTGACGCGTCCCCGCCTGGCCCGCGCCCTGTGCCGCTTCGCCCCGCGCGTGGTGGTGGCCTGGATGAACCGCGCCAACATGCATGCCCCGCGCGGCGACTGGACCCTGGTGGGACGGCTCGGCGGCTATTACGACCTGCGCTACTATCGGCGCTGCGACCACCTGGTGGGCAACACCAACGGCATTGTCGCCTGGCTGCGCGCCCGGGGCTGGGCGCGGGAACGAACCCATTACCTGCCGAACTTTGTCGCCGATTTCGCCGCCACCCCGCCGGCGGCGGATCTGCCGCGGGGGAAAAAACTGCTGCTCGGCCTGGGGCGGCTGCACAGCGACAAGGGATTTGACCTCGCCATCCGCGCCCTGCCGCGTCTGCCTGGAACGCTGCTGGCCATTGCGGGCGAAGGGCCGGAGTCGGGCGCCCTGCAGGAGCTGGCGCGCCGCGAGGGGGTGGCCGACCGGGTGCAATTCCTCGGCTGGCGGCACGATGCCGGCGCCTTGCTGCGGGCCGCCGATGTCTTCGTCTGTTCCAGCCGCATCGAGCCGCTGGGCAACATGGTCATCGAGGCTTGGTCAGCCGGCTGCCCGATCGTCGCCGCCGCTGCCGCCGGCCCGGCCGAACTGCTGCGCGACGGCGCCGACGGCGCGGTGGTGCCGCTGGAGGATCCGGCGGCGCTGGCCGCCGGCATCGCCGCCCTGCTGGACGATCCGTCGCGCCGGGCCGGTTTCGCGCAGGCCGGTCGGGCGCGCTTCGCGGCGGAGTTCGCCGCCGCCCCCGTGGTCGAGCGCTGGCGCGCTTTTCTGGCAAACGTGGGGCGTTAACGCCCCATTCGTTCGGCCGTCAACGGTCAGCGGGGGCGCACGCCGCCCAACCGCTCGAGCCCGGCGGCGGTGACCGACAGCAGCACCCCGCCATCGTTCAACTCCACCACGTTATCGACACAGCCTTGCATGCGCAGCAGGTCGAGCGCGGCCATGCGCGCCGTATACCCGATCGTCAGGCCGGCGTGCCGCAGGGACGCGTCGAGATCGGCCTGCCGCCGCTTGCTGCGCAGTGCCATATTGGTCAGCGCGGCGAGCACATCGAGCATGAGTTCCGCCGTCACCGCCGGCATGTCCGCCGCCTCCGCCGCCTCCGCCGCCGGATCGACGGCAACGGCCAGGCCGACCGCCTCGCATTGTCCCTCGAAGGCTTGCATTGTGTCCTCCGAACCAGGCCACCACAGCGGGCCAAACCAGCGCGTCATCCGATAGATGACTGCCGCAACTATGTATCTGGATTTGTAAACGAATGTCAGGCATCTTTATACTCCGTAAAAATACATACATCCGCATGCAGATTCAGCGCTCGGAATTGGCCTGCGGCGCGAATCCGGCAGCAAGCGCCAGCTGCACCACCTCGGCGAGGCTGCGGCAGCAAAGTTTCTCCATGATTTTCGC
Source organism: uncultured Alphaproteobacteria bacterium (assembly GCA_963804495.1). Classification (GTDB taxonomy): domain Bacteria; phylum Pseudomonadota; class Alphaproteobacteria; order Acetobacterales; family Acetobacteraceae; genus Rhodovastum. The sequence goes on from CAWDQN010000003.1 coordinate 641,465, forward strand.
CCGGTAAATCTCGACCGTCCGAGGACTGATGCCGAGCATTTGGGCAACCGCCTTGTTGGCCCGGCCTTGCATCAATTGCGCCAGCACCTCCTGCTCGCGCGCGGTCAGCAGGGCAATGCGTGACGCCGCGGTTTCGGCCGCCGCCCGATGCAGGCGGGCGTCCTCCAGGTGCGCCAACGCCGCGCGCACGGCGCGGATGATGTCGTCGGACGCATAGGGTTTCTCGATCAGGTCGAGAACGCCGGCCTTCATGGCGCGCACGGCGAGCGGCACATCGGCATGGCCGGTGACCAGGATCACCGGATGCGGCAGCCCGCGCGCCTTCAGTTCCGCCTGCAACGACAGCCCGTCCATGCCGGACAGGCGCATATCAACCAGCAGGCAGCCCGGCGCGAGGCCCGGTGCCGCCAGCAGTTCCTCGGCGGATGCATAGGTGATGGTACGAACATTAAACGAATCGAGCAGCAGGGCGAGCGAGCGGCGCACCGCCTCATCATCGTCAACAAGGTGGACCACGGGCGCCATTGCATGCGTCCTGACCTGTCGCGAGGCGGTATTTATCGTCGGGTTGCGCATCGGTTTGCTCTGATCCTCCCGCGGACGGCAGAATGATGCGGAACATCGTTGCGCCCGGTCTGGTCTCGACCGTCAATACCCCACCGTGGCCCTCGACGATGCTGTGACAAATCGCAAGCCCGATGCCCATGCCGTCGGGCTTGGTGCTGACGAACGGGGTGAACAGGCGGGTGCGCACCTCGGGCGCGAGGCCCGGCCCGTTATCGGCGACAGTGAGCTCCGCCCCCGCCATGCCGCCACCGGCGCCACCGGCCGCCTGGCCTGCGCCCATGACGATGCAGCCGGGAGAAGCGGGCGGCGGGTCCTGGCTGGCGATCGCCTCGGCGGCGTTGCGGATCAGGTTGAACAACACCTGTTGCATCTGCACCCGGTCGGCCAGGACGTGCAAAGGCGAGGCCGGCGGGCTGGCGGTCAGCGACACCCCGCCAAGAATGCCGCTGGCGCGAACCAACACCGCGGTGGCGGACAGCAGTTCGCCAAGCTCCACCTCCTGCAGTTCGACCTCGCCGCGGCTGACGAAGTCGCGCAGCCTTCGGACGATCTCGCCGGCGCGCCGCACCTGCTGGCTGGCGTCGTGCACCGCGTGGGCCGCAGCGCCGTCCCCGGAGCCCCTGCGCACCAGCAGGCGCGCGGCGGCGGCCAGATAGTTGGCGGTGGCGGCCAGCGGCTGATTGATCTCGTGCGCCAGGCCGCTCGCCATCGCGCCCATGGCCGACAAATGGGTAGCCCGCAGCAGATTGGCCTGAGCCGCGCGCAGCCGGGCCTCGGCGGCCCGTTGTTCGGTCACGTCGCGGGTGACGGAGACGACGCCGATGATGTCGCCGGCGGCGTTGCGCCAGGGGGCCTTGCTCACGGCGTAGATGCGCGGCTCACCGCCATGCCGCGTCCAGCTAATCTCACGCATCGCCCTGGCGCCGCTGCGCAATACCTCGCGGTCGGCTGCCTCGATCACCTGGCCAAGCCCGGGGGGCAGCAGTTCCAAGGCGCTCTTGCCCAGGACCAGCAACTCGTTGTCGCGGGCCCCATAGGCCGACAGCGCCGCGCGGTTGGCCAGGAGGTAGCGGCCGTCCGGCCCGGTCACGAAAATCTGGTCGGCGGTGCCGTTCACCACCGAGGCAAGAAGTTCGCTGCTGGTGCGCGCCTCGTGCATGGCGGACTGCGCGGTGGCGGCGCGCCGCTCCAGCGCCAGTTCGGCATGCCGCAGGCTTGCCCGCAGCGTCTCGAATTCCAGCACCCCGGAGGGGGGCACCGGGATCCCGGCGCCGCCGCCAGACGCGACCGCCCGCGCGCGCTCGCCGAGCAGGGCGAGCGGGCGGGTCAGCCGGCCGCTCAGCCGCCATGTGGCGATGAAGGCAATCAGTATGGACGCGGCGAAAACGCCGCTTTGCAGAACCAGTGGCCGGACCCAATTACCATCTGCAGCACTGGATGCCTCGCTCGCCACCACCTGCCAGCCCGGCGCCCGGGTGAGACGGGCAATGGCGGTCACGCGGTACGATCCGTCTGCCGCCGCGGGCCTCAGAAGCCCGCCTTGTCGCGGGGGGGCGGTTGGTTCCAGCGGGCCGAACGGCAACCCGGGCTGACCGGCAGCGCCTGCATGCGCGACCGGAATGCCGCGCCAATCCATGACATCGACGGCCATCGCGGGGCCCATGAGCAGTCCGTCGAGCAGCTCGCGAACGCGACTCTCGCAGAGCTGCACGTTGGGCACGCTGGCGCCGTCGCGGACCACCGGCAAGACCACCGCCGCGCCGGCGCAATCCGGGCCACGGCGGGCGATGACGTCCGTCCGAGCCTGAAAGCCGTCCGCACCCGTCTCGGCCGCGCCATCGGAGAGCACAGCCACGATGGCCATAGGATTGATAAGGCGGCCAATTTCGCGATCGAGGCGGATCGCTGCCCGATCGGCAATGGCGTGCAGCCGGTGTTGCTGTTCGGCGCGGAAATAGGTGATGTCGCCGGCGACATCCACCGCCGCCAGGATCAGGCCCGGGATGGTGGCGATAGCCGCGATCCCGAGCATGTACAGGCGCAACGGCCGCGGACGCGCCAGAAAAACGGCGGTCAGCCGAGACGAAAATCCGCTGATACTGTCCTCCTGGCCGGGCCGATGCGCCTGGAAATTCCCAGTGCGGACGCAGAATGCAGCAAGTCAGTTGCGAGATCAATTCTATCTGCAGGCGGAACGCTGGCCAGACCAAGGCTTCGGGGTGGCCTTGCTTACTCCGCCGCGTCCGCCTCGTCGCTATCCGGCGCCGCCAGCATGGTATTGGCCACGACCCCGGCCGCGGCGCGCACCCGCTTCTCGATCAACTCGGCCACCTCGCGCTTGTCGCGCAGGAACTGCTTGGCGTTCTCCCGCCCCTGACCGATGCGGGTGCTGTCGTAGCTGAACCAGGCGCCCGACTTCTCCACCACGCCCGCCTTCACGCCGAGGTCGATCAGTTCGCCGACCTTGCTGATGCCTTCGCCGTACATGATGTCGAACTCGACCTGACGGAACGGCGGCGCCAGCTTGTTCTTGACCACTTTCACCCGGGTCTGGTTGCCGACCACCTCGTCGCGGTCCTTGATCTGGCCGATGCGGCGGATTTCCAGCCGGATGGAGGCGTAGAACTTCAGCGCATGGCCGCCGGTGGTGGTCTCCGGGTTGCCGAACATCACGCCGATCTTGAGGCGGATCTGGTTGATGAAGATCAGCATCGTATCGCTGCGCGACACGCTGCCGGTGATCTTGCGCAGCGCCTGGCTCATGAGGCGGGCGTGCAGACCCACGTGGCTGTCGCCCATTTCGCCTTCGAGTTCGGCGCGCGGTACCAGGGCGGCGACGCTGTCGATCACCAGCACGTCCACCGCCCCCGAACGCACCAGCGTATCGGCGATCTCCAGCGCCTGCTCGCCGGCGTCGGGCTGGCTGATCAGCAGGTTGTCGACATCGACGCCAAGCTTGCGGGCATAGATCGGGTCGAGCGCGTGCTCGGCGTCGATGAAAGCGCAGGTGCCGCCGCGCTTCTGCGCCTCGGCAATGGCGTGCAGGGCGAGGGTGGTCTTGCCCGAGCTTTCCGGGCCGTAGATCTCGACGATGCGGCCGCGCGGCAGGCCGCCGATGCCGAGCGCGAGGTCGAGCCCGAGCGAGCCCGAGGGGATCACCTCGATCTGCTCGTCGCCCGCGCGGGCGCCCATGCGCATGATCGAGCCTTTGCCGAAGGCGCGTTCGATCTGCGCCATCGCGGCATCGAGCGCCTTGTTCTTGTCCATACGAACTCATTCTCCCGGGCTGCTTCGGTCGGTCCCAGCATGATCCCTGGCGCCGAGTCTGTCACAGCCGCGAACGCGGTCGCAACCGCCGCCGGGCGGCCAATTAAGGATTTGTTCGTTATATGTTCGTTAATCCCGACGGCGCAAGAACAAAACATGTCCACGCGTGCCCAACCCGGTGAGGCCCAACCCGGTGCGGCCCAACCCGGTGCGGCCCAGCAAGTTCAGGCCCAACCGGGTCACCCAGGCCGGATCGCAATCGCCGCCATGTGCGCACGCAGCTCCGGCAACGGATAGGGCTTGGACAACAGCACCGTCGGGGGTGCCGGCATGGACAACAGAGCCTGCACCGCAGGGTCACGGCGCAGCGCCGGTTCGGCATGGCCGGAGACGATGATCGCCGGCAGGGCGCCGCCGCCGGGCCGGGCGCGCAGCTCGGCCAGCAGCGAGGCGCCGCTGCGCCCGGGCAGTTCCATATCGGTCACCACCGCCGCAAGCCGGCCGGACGCGGCCAGATCGAGCGCCGCCTCGGCCAACTCGGCGGCGAGCACCTGCCAGCCCCAGGAGGAAAGGGCCCGCTCCACCAGGCAGCGCGACACCGGCTCGTCCTCGACCAGCAGCACCCTGCCGCCTTCCGCCGTGCCGCCGCGAGGAAACGTGACCGGGTCTTCGGCGAGGCGCAGTACCACCCGCATGCAGGTGCCCTTCCCCGGCGCACTTTCGGCGGTCACCACCCCGCCGGCGGCGCTGACGATCTCCCGCACGGTGGACAGGCCGAGCCCGGTGCCCTGGTCGCTGCGAGTGGTGAAGAACGGGGTGAAGATATGCGGCAGCACCTCTGGCGCGATGCCAGTGCCGGTATCGCGCACCTCGATGCCGGCGCAGCGGACGCCGTTGCGATACACCGCACGGCAGCGCAGCGTCAGCACGCCGCCGCGGGGCATGGCGTCGCGCGCATTGCAGGCGAGGTTCAGCAGCACCTGGTCGAACCCGGTCGGCTCGATGCGCACCGGCAGCGCATCGTCGCCGCGATCGATCACCAGGCGCACGGCGCGGCCGAGCAGGTGGCGCAGCAGCGGCACCAGGTCCTCGATCGCCTCGCGCACCTCCAGGCGGCGGGGGGCGGCGGGGGTTTCGCGGGCGAAGGCCAGCAACTGGCGCACCAGGGCGGCACCGCGACGCGCCGTGGCACCGATCTGCGCCGCGTCCTCCCGTGTCGCCTCGTCCAGCCCGGGGCGGCTGGCGATCTGCTCGGTCGCGGCCAGCATCACGGCCAGCAGGTTGTTGAAATCATGCGCAATGCCGGCGGCGAAGCGCCCCATCAGTTCCATTCGCTGCGCCTGCGGCCCGGTCCGATCCGCTTGCCCGGGGGGCGCATTGTCGGAGGCCGCCGGCGGCCGGCGGATGCGCACGCTCATCGGCGGGCTCCGCCGGCGCGTCCGCGCAGGCGCCAGACATAAGCGATGATTTCCGCCACCGCCTGAAAATGTTCGGCCGGGATTTCGGCATCGAGCTCGACCTGATAAAGCGCGCGGGCGAGCGGCGGGTTGGCGACCAGCGGCACCTTGTTCTCCTCGGCAATGGCACGGATGCGCCCGGCGATCGCATCGACGCCCTTGGCCACCACCCGGGGAGCCCCCCCGGCGCTACGATCGTAGACCAAAGCGATCGCGTAATGGGTCGGGTTCGTCACCACCACGGTGGCCTTCGGCACCGCCGCCATCATCCGCCGGCGCGCCCGCTGCATGCGCAACTGCCGCAGCCGGCCCTTGACCTGCGGGTCGCCTTCGGTGTCGCGCAGCTCCTGGCGGATGTCCTCGCGGCTCATGCGCAGGTCGCCGGCGTGTTTCAGCCTGGCCCGCACAACGTCCAACAAAGTCACCGCGCCCTGCACCGCCAGCACCGCCAGCAGCACGTGCAGCAACAGCCGTGTGGTGTGGTCCAGCAAGCCCGCAGCGGTCCAGAACATTGCGCTGCGCAGCCCGGGCAGCGCGCCTTGCAGCACCATCGCCAGCACGATCCCGGCGGCGACCGCTTTGACCAGCGCGGTGCCGGTGTCGATCAGCGTGCGGACCCCGAACACGCGCTTGAACCCGGCCAGCGGCGACAGCCGGGCCAGATCGGGCTGCAGGGCGGCGGGATTGATCAGGAACCCTGTCTGCAGCAGCACCGAGGCGGTGCCGGCCAGCAGGGCCGCCAGTACGAACGGCGCGGCGGCGACCAGCCCGGCGCGGCTGGCCGCCCGCAGCGCCGCCATCGGGTCGGTCTGGTGCGCCTGCGACAGCATCGTCGCCAGTTCCGCAGCCAAGCGCTGCGCGGAGGCCGGCGCGACCATGACCATCACCAGGGCCGCGACGCCGAGCACCGCAAAGCTGGTCGCCTCGTGCGAGAGCGGCACTTGGCCTTCGTCGCGCGCGCGCTGCAGCCGTCGCGGTGTTGCGGCTTCCGTCCGGTCGCCGGTCTCGGACCCCGCCTCGGCCATCGCCTACAGCCCCGGCAGCAGGGTGAAACCGGCGCGCAGCTCGCTTTGCCAGGCGGCGATGACACCGGCCCCCAGCAGCAGCAGCAGCAGCAGACCGCCAAGGATCTGCCCGGGCATGGCGGCGGCGAAGACCTGCAGATTGGGTACCAGCCGGGCCAGGAGGCCGAGCGCGCCTTGCCAGACCACGCTGGCGGCAACGAACGGGGCGGCCAGGCGCAGCGAAAGCGCGAATGCCTGCCCCACCGCCGTCACCGCGCCCTGGGTGCTGTCGGCCACCGGCAGCAGCGTGCCCGGGGCGACCAGCTGGTAGCTGCCGGCCAGCGCCGCCAGCGGCAGCGCATGCAGCCCGGTGGCGAACACCACCACCGGCGCCGCCAGCGAGAACAGCCGGGCAAGCGCGGTGGATTGCGGCCCGAGGTCCGGATCGGGCTGGACCACGCTGGCCAGTCCCATCATGCTGGCGATGAACTGCCCGGCCACAGGCAGCGTTTGCACCACCAGCCGGACCAGCCAGCCGAACCAGAGTCCGGTGGCGATCTCGGCCGCCACCATGCCGGACAGGACCCAGGGCGCCGGCGGCACCGGCGGCAGCAGCGGCGCGAGAACCGGCAGCAGCAGGGCGGTAAGCACCAGGGTGAAGCCGACGCGCACGGTGGCGGGCAATTCGGCCTCGCCGATGCCTGGCAGCATGGTGCAGGCGGCACCGATGCGGCTGAACACCAGCACCAGTCCGAATCCCCAGTCCGGCAATCCGGCCAGCAGCGCTGCGCCGTCCATCATCCGCCGACCGCGATCATGTGGTCGAACACCAGATGGGTGAAGTCGGTGAGCTGGGCCATCATGTAGGACCCGGTCAGTGTAAGCGTCAGGCCGATCGCCAGCACCTTGGGCACGAAGGCGACCGTGGCCTCGTGGATCTGGGTGACCGCCTGCAGCAGCGAAACCACCAGCCCGACCGCCATCCCCACTGCCAGCGGCGGCCCGCACAGTTTCAGGATCAGCACCAGCGCCGCATGCAGCAGCAACGCCGCATCGTTGGGTGGCATCCCCGCTCTCCTGGTCGGAGCCGCGCCGCCGGTACCCGCCGGGCCAACCCGGGCGGATCAGATCGGCATGCGCATGATGTCCTGATAGGCCTGCACCACGCGGTCGCGGATGGTGACCGTGGTCTGCAACGCGAGTTCCGCCTTCGACACCGCCGCCACAACGTCGGTGATGTTGCCGCCGCCGGAGATCGCGGTGGTGGATTGCGCCTCCGCGGTGCGGCCGGTCTGCACCGCCCCTTCCAGCGCCCGCGACAGCGCCCCGCCGAAATCACTGCCGGCGGCAGTCGCCGCGGAACCGAAGGGGGCGGCCGCGGCATCGACCACCCGGTAGGCCTGGGCGGCGGCGGCGGGCGAAATGGCGAGCGGCGGGACGGCCATGGAGAGCCCCTATTTCAGCAGTTCGATGGCGCGGCTGAGCATGCCGCGGGCAACCTGCATCACCGAAAGATTGGCGTTGTAGGTGCGCTGGGCCGAGCGCATGTCCATCATTTCGACGAACGGGTTCACATTTGGCAGGCTCACGTAGCCCTGCGCGTCGGCGGCCGGATGCGAGGGGTCGTAGCGGCGCGGGAACGCGCTGTTATCGACGCCGATTTTCCGGACCGTCACCAGCGGCGTGCCGAGCGCACGGTCCATTTCGGTGGCGAAGGTGACGGTCTTGCGGCGGTACGGCGCGGTGCGCGAATCGCTGCCGGTGGTGTCCTGGTTGGCGAGGTTCTCGGCGATCACCCGCAGCCGCGTGGTCTGCACGTCCATGCCGCGGGCGGAGATGTCGAGGGCCTTGGTGATGTCCATGCGCTCTTTCCGCGGCTCAACTTGGCGCGCTCATCGGCCGAGCGCCGTGCTGAACATGCCGAGATATTTTTTCCACAGGTCGGTGACCAGCAGATGCGCCGAGTTGGTGTCGGCGACTTTCTTCAGCTCGACATCGAGCCGCACCGCGTTGCCGTCCGGCGCGGTTTCGCCGGCAAGCACCTGCAGGGCGGGATCGTTCACAGAGATGCCGGACAGGTGCAGCGGATTGGTCATGACCGGCGCCATCGCGAGCTGTCCCAGCACGGCGGTGAACGGCTGCAGGTCGCGCGACTTCCAGCCGGGTGTATCGGCATTGGCGATGTTGTCGGCCAGCACGGCGGAGCGCCTGTCCAGGTAGGACATGCGCCGTTCGGCAAGGTCGAATAATCCGATGCCCGTGGGGTCCATCCGTCCCTGCCCTTCGATCCGGGTGCCAAACTCCGGCTTCGCGTGATCTGCCTGCGCGTGATCTGCCTGCGCGTGATTTGCCTGCGCGTGATTTGCCTGCGCGTGATTTGCCTGTGCGTGATTTGCCTGTGCGTGACTGCCTGTGCGTGACTGACTGTGCGTGACTGACTGTGCGTGACTGCCTGTGCGTAATTGGGGCCTGCCGGCCAGTCGGCCCGCCTTGGGGTCGGAGGCAGCATCGTCCACGGGTCTGAAAATGTGGTTAACGCGTGCCTGGGCGGCCGGCAGCAACGCTTCCTTCACGCCACTGCGGTTGCATGCGTGGCGATGCAGTTCCCCCCCCCTCCGGGCCGCCCTCGCCCACCGACCGAGTCGCCGCCTTGGTCGAGGCACTGCTGGCAACGCTGCGGGTGGCGCGTGTCCTGGCGCAGTCGCAGCGGCGCATCGACCTTGCCGGGCTCGACGAGGAAATCGGCCGGCTCTGCGCCGCCGCCCTCGACCTGCCACCCACCGAGGGACAGGCCATGCGGCCCCGGCTGGCGTCGGTGCTCGCCGAGCTGGACGCGCTGTCAGCCTGCGTCTCGGCGCTGACGACCGACCCGACATGAAGCGCGCCGGCATCGCCGCATGGCTGTTGCTGATCCCGTCGCTGGCCGCAGCCCAGTCGGTCAGCATCGACCTCGGCGCCGGCGGCGGCGCCAGCGCCACGTCACGCCTGGTACAGCTCACCGCGCTGATCACCGTGCTGGCGCTGGCACCGAGCCTGCTGGTGATGGTCACCGCCTTCACCCGCATCGTCGTGGTGCTGTCGCTGCTGCGCAGCGCCCTCGGTACCCAGGGCGCGCCGCCGAACACGGTGCTGATCGGACTGGCGCTTTTTCTCACCTTCTTCGTCATGCAGCCGGTGCTCGACCAGGCCTGGACCAACGGCCTGCTGCCGATGAACGAGGGGCGGGTGAGCGAAATGGAGGGGCTGCGGCTGGCCGCCGAGCCGTTCCGCCATTTCATGGCCGGCAGCGCCCGGCCGGAGGATTTGCGCCTGTTCCTCGATCTCGGCGGCATGCCGGACCCGGCCGGGCCGGATCAGGCGCCGTGGCGCGCCCTCATCCCCGCCTTCATGGTGGGCGAGTTGCGGCGCGCCTTCGAAATGGGGTTCCTGCTCTACCTGCCCTTCCTGGTTATCGACATGGTGGTCTCCACCGTGCTGATGAGCCTGGGCATGATGATGTTGCCACCCTCCGCGGTGTCGCTGCCGTTCAAGCTCATTTTCTTCGTGCTTGTGGACGGGTGGCGATTGGTGGCGGGGAGCCTTGTGCAGAGTTTTCCGGGGATGCACTGACAAGCTAAGGAAGGCCAGGGCTCTGCCCTGGACCCGGCGGGGGGCAGTGGCCCCCTGCACCCCGCTCCTTTAGGTCCTAGACGCGCTCCAGTACCGCCGCGATTCCCTGGCCGCCGCCGATGCACATTGTCACCAGCCCATACCGCCCGCCGGTCCGGTGCAGCTCGTAGACCGCCTTCACGGTAATGATCGCGCCGGTCGCCCCGATCGGATGGCCCAGCGAAATGCCGCTGCCATTCGGGTTCAGCTTCTCCGGATTAAAGCCGAGTTCCTTCGCGACCGCACAGGCCTGCGCCGCGAACGCCTCGTTCGCCTCGATCACGTCGAGGTCGCCCACCGTCAGCCCCGCACGGCCCAGCGCCTGGCGGGTGGCGTTCACCGGCCCGATGCCCATGTAGGCCGGATCGACGCCGGAATGGCCGGAGGCAACAATGCGCGCCAGCGGCTTGAGGCCCAGCCGCGTCACCGCCTCGCCGCTCGCCACCACCACCGCGGCGGCGCCGTCGTTGATGCCGCTGGCATTGCCGGCGGTGACTGTGCCGTCCTTCTTGAAGGCGGTCCGCAGCCCGTTCAAATCCTCCAGCTTGGTTTCGGCGCGCACATGCTCGTCGGTATCGAACACCGTCGTGCCCTTGCGCGTCTTCAGCTCGATGCCGAGGATTTGATCCTTGAAGCGTCCCTCCTTGATCGCACGAGCCGCGCGCTGATGGCTGGTGACCGCCAGCGCATCCTGCTGCTCGCGGGTGATCTCGTATTTCGCCGCCACGTTCTCAGCGGTGATGCCCATGTGCACCTTGTGGAACGGGTCGGTCAGCGCGCCGACCATCGGGTCCACCGCCGTCGTGTCGCCCATTTTCGCGCCCCAGCGGGCCGCCGCCAGCTGATACGGCGCCCGGGTCATGCTCTCGACGCCGCCGGCCAGGGCCACGTCGGCCTCGCCGGCGCGGATCGCGTTGGCCGCCGTCAGGATCGCCTGCAGCCCGCTGCCGCACAGCCGGTTCAAGGTGAACGCCGCGGTTTCCTGCGGCAGGCCGCCCTCGATCACAGCGACGCGGGAGATGTACTGGTCGCGCGGCTCGGTGTGGATCACCTGGCCGACCACCGCCAGCCCGAACGCCTCCGGCGCCACCTCGGCACGGCGGACCGCCTCGCGGGCCACCGCGGCGATCAGCACGCTCGGTGACTGGTCCTTCAGCGCGCCGCCGAAGTCGCCGATGGCGGTGCGCACGCCGGCGACGATGAAGATGTCGGTCATTCAGGATCTCCCTAGAAACAGCAAGGACAGATGGGGGCGAAGAAGCCCGTGCACGCAGTCACGATGTCGAGCCGTGCCAGCGCGAGCGGCAGTTTGCAGGCCGGTCCGACCCCTCCGGCCTGGTGCCGGCGCGGATCGTCCCGCGGGATCATAGGCAGAAGATCGGGCGAGAGAAAGCCAACCCCAGGCCCCCAGGCCGGCGGTCGGACGCGGCGCAACTATTGACCCGCCCCCGCCGGGATCTCAGGCGCCGGACGTTGCGCAAACCACCGCGAACCGTCAAGCCGGGGCTTCTCCGGTGTCGCGCGGCGTCACGCGTTGTCCATCAGACCACCGAGGCGCCGCCATCCACGGCGAGCACCTGGCCGGTGATATGCGCCCCCGCGTCGGAGGCGAACAGCAGCGCCACCCCCTTAAGGTCGTTCGGCCCGCCGATCCGCCCGAGCGGTGCCTGCGCGGCCAGTTCCTCACCGAACTCCGCCAGCGTCCCGCGGGTCATGCGCGAGGGGAACCAGCCAGGCGCAATGGCGTTGACGGTGATGCCGAACCGGCCCCACTCGACGGCGAGGCTGCGGCTGAGGTGTATCAGCGCGGCCTTGCTGGTGTTGTAGGCGACGGTTCCGGGCGGGCGGGCATGCGCGCGCAGCCCGGCGATCGACGCCAGGTTGACGATGCGACCGCGCCGCTGCGGGATCATCCACAGCCGCGCAACCGCCTGGCTCAGATAGAACGGCGCGTCGGTATTCAGCTCCATCACCCGGCGCCATTGCTCCGGCGTGTGGTCCTCGGCCGCGGCCCCCCAGGTGGCGCCGGCATTGTTGACCAGGATGTCGATGCGCCCGGCCGCCGCCAGCGTGGCCTCGGCCAGCGCCTGCGCCGCCGGCTGGCTGCGCAGATCGGCCGGGATCGCCACCGCCTCGATGCCCTGCCCGGCGAGCTGTGCCACCGCCGCCGCCAGCTCGTCGGGCTTTGCGCGCGGCCAGCACCACGCGGGCGCCGAACTCGCCCAGCGCCTCGGCGATCTGCAGTCCGAGCCCGCGCGAGCCGCCGGTGATCAGCGCCACCCGGCCGGTCAGGTCGAACAGCCCGTGCAGCACCTTCATTGCCATCCTCCCGATGCCGATCGCTCACGATCGTGTTAACGGACTGTCTTGCTCTTTTCACAGTTCTTATGGAACATAACAGTCCCTGCAAGAGGCGGACACCGCGGGCGCTCCGGCGCGGCGGTGAACCGTTGGCTTCTTAACCTCGTCGGTTGCCACGCAAGGTCAACCTGCACGCAGCATCGACCGGCTCCGCGCCCTCTCCCGGGCGTGGCGTGGGGCCGCGTGCCGCAGACCCGCATGATTTGCAAAGGAAACCAAGTGCTCTATCACGTGTTCGAGTTGCAACGCGCGACCCTGGCGCCCATGCGGCTGATGGCGAGCCATGCCTTAACCATTCTCGATATGCCGTACAACCCCTGGCGTCCCACCGCCGCCGGGCGCCTGACGGCGGCGGCGCTCGACAGTTTCGAGCACAGCACCCGCCGCTTCGGCAAACCGGAATTCGGCCTCAAGCACACCAGTATCGAAGGCGAGACCGTCGATATCGTCGAGGAGATCATTCACACCGACATCTGGTGTGACCTCAAGCACTTCCGCCGCGTCGCCGACCGGCCGGCCGACCCGAAAGTGCTGCTGGTGGCGCCGATGTCGGGGCATTATGCCACGCTGCTGCGCGGCACCGTGAAGGCCTTCCTGCCCGATCACGAGGTGTACATCACCGAATGGCGCGACGCCCGCGAGGTGCCGCTGACCGCCCCGGATTTCGGCCTGAGCGATTACATCGACACCGTCATCGGCCATCTCCGCCGGCTCGGTCCCGACACCCATGTCATTGCCGTGTGTCAGCCGGCGGTGCCGGTGGTGGCGGCGGTGTCGCTGATGAACGAGGCGGGAGATCCCGATTCGCCGCAAAGCATGACGCTGATCGGCGGGCCGATCGACACCCGCCAGGGCGTGACCACGGTGAACGATTTCGCCAAGCGGCACAGCATCGACTGGTTCCGACGCAACGTCATTCACCGGGTGCCGATCGGCCATCCCGGCTTCATGCGGCGGGTTTATCCCGGTTTCCTGCAGCTCGCCGGATTCATGGCCATGAACCTCGACCGCCACATGGAAGCGCACTGGCAGATGTTTCAGCATCTGGTGGAAGGCGACGGCGAAACGCTGGCCGCCAAGCGGCGCTTCTATGAGGAATACCGTGCGGTGATGGACCTCTCGGCCGATTTCTACCTGGAGACTATCCAATCCGTGTTCCAGGAGCATTTGCTGCCGCGCGGCCTGCTGATGCATCGCGGCCATCGGATCGATCCGTCCGCCATCACCCACACCGCGATCCAAACCATCGAAGGCGAGCGCGACGACATCTCCGGCATTGGCCAGACCAAGGCCACGCATACGATTGCCAACCGGCTGGACGATTCCCGGCGGGAGCACTGGGAGCAGCCAGGGGTCGGGCATTACGGGCTGTTCAACGGGCAGCGCTTCCGTGTTGAAGTGGCGCCGCGGATCAAGCGGTTCATTCGGGCGCAGCAGCGGTCATGAGGGAAGGAAGGCCAGGGGCTCTGCCCCTGGACCCCGCCAAGGGGCAGTGGCCCCTTGGAACCCATTATTTTTAGACAGTTTTCATTCGAGGGGTGAGGCGAAGAACCGGTTCTCCGCCTCATCCCTCGAATGAAAACTGTCTCAAGTGGCGGGGTCCAGGGGGCCACTGCCCCCTGGCGGGTTCACGGCAGAGCCCTGGCCTTCCATCACCGCATCACCGCGGCCACCAACGGGGAGGAAAAAATGTTCGGCCTCATGCAGGACCAGCCCCTGCTGATCTCACACATCATCAAGCACGCGGCACGCCAGCACGCCACCGCCGAGGTGGTGTCCAAGACGGTCGAGGGCGGCATCCACCGTGCCACCTACGCGGATTTGGAGCGGCGCTCGCGGCGGCTGGCCCGGGCGCTGCAGCACCTGGACGTGGACAGCGGTGACCGGGTGGCGACGCTGGCCTGGAACGGTTACCGGCATCTGGAGCTGTACTACGCCGTGTCCGGCATGCAGGCGGTCTGCCACACCGTGAACCCGCGCCTTTCGGCCGACGACATTGCCTTTATTCTCAAGGACTCAGGCGCCGTTCTGCTGTTCGCCGAAACCAGTTTTTCCGACCTGGTGGGCGCGGTGGCGCCGCGCCTCGCCGGCCAGCTGCGCGCCATGGTGATGATGTGCGACCGCACCCGCATGCCCAGCCTCGTGCTGCCGTCCGGCATGGCGTTGCTCTGCTACGAAGACATCATGGCGGCCGCGGACGAGGACTACGACTGGCCGGTCTTCGACGAGCGTACCGCCGCGGCGCTGTGTTATACGTCTGGCACCACCGGCCGGCCGAAAGGCGTGCTGTACAGCCACCGCTCGACCGTGCTCCACGCCACCGCCATCAACACGGCGGACGTGCTCGGGCTGCGCTCGACCGACCGGGTCCTGCCGGTGGTGCCGATGTTTCACGTCAATGCCTGGGGCACCCCCTATGCGGCGCCGATGTGCGGTGCGGCGATGATCATGCCGGGGCGGCACCTGGACGGAGCCTCGCTGGCCGGGCTGATGAACGAGGAGCGCGTCACCATGTCGGCCGGCGTGCCGACTGTATGGCTCGGCCTGCTGCAGCACCTGCGCGCCAGCGGTCAGCGGCTGACCACGGTGCAGCGCTTTGTGATCGGCGGCTCGGCCTGCCCGCGCATGCTGTTCGAGGCGTTCAATTCCGAATATGGCGTGCGCATCGATCACGCCTGGGGCATGACCGAGTTGTCGCCGGTCGGCAGCTACAATGCGCCCAAGGCGAGCACCGCGCAGTTCACCGGCGAGGCGGTGATGCGATTGCGGCTGAAGCAGGGACGCGTGCCATACGGCATCGACATGCGCATTGTCGACGATACCGGCCAGGAGTTGCCACGCGACGGCGTGCGGTCAGGCCATTTGCAGGTCCGCGGCCCCTGGGTGTGCAGCGCCTATTTCGGCGACCAACCGGGCAGCGCCCTGGATGCGGAGGGGTGGTTCTCCACCGGAAACGTCGCCAGCATCGACCCCGATGGCTACATGGAGATCACCGACCGCAGCAAGGACGTGGTCAAATCCGGCGGCGAGTGGATCAGCTCGGTCCAGCTTGAGAACATCGCGGTGTCGCACCCGGACGTGGCGGAAGCGGCGATCGTGGCGGCGAAGCACCCGAAATGGGACGAGCGGCCGTTGCTGATCGTGGTCGCGAGGGCCGGCCGCAGCATCGACAAGAAGGATTTGCTGCGCGTGTACGAGGGCAAAGTGCCGAATTGGTGGCTGCCGGACGACGTGGTGGTGGTGTCCGAGTTGCCGCACACCGCCACTGGCAAGCTGCAGAAGACGGCGCTGCGGGCCAGGTTCCAGAACTACCTGCTCGAATCACAGTCCGGTTGACCTGCTCTCCCCCTGCCGCCCCGTGATAGGGAGGAAATGTCAGCGACAACCCGCGTGCTGGCGCGCGTAGGCGATACTGTCGCGCAGGTCCGGGCGCGGGCTGGGGAACTCGGCGCGCAGCTTATCCAGCGTCTGGCAGGCCGCCTTCTTCTCGTTGATGTTGGTCAGCGCCACCGCGAGGCCGAGCAGCGAATCCGGGGCGCGCGGCCCGGTTTTCGCGTGGTCGTAGGTGTCGTCATAGGCCACCGCCGCCTTGGCCCAGTCCCTCTTGCCCGCCAGCGCCTGGGCCAGCAGGAAACTCGCGTCATTGCTGCGCGGCCCGCGCGGACCGGCCAGCACCTCGCGCGCGGCCGCCTCGGCGGCGGAATAATCGCGGCGGGCAAGGGCGGCATTGCCCTCCTGCAAGGCGAGCTCCGGCGTGCGCCGCGGCGGGGCGCCCGGCACCGCTGGCGGCAGAGGCACCGGCGCGGCGGGGACCGGCGCCAGAACCGGCGGCGCAACGGGCGGGGCCGGCGGCGGCCGGGCCCCGCCGCCCGACATCCCGTCCAGCTTGAAATTCAGGTCGGCGATCTGCTTGCCCAGATCCTCGCCTTGGCGCTGACGGGCGTTTTCAGCCTCGTCGACCCGCCCGCGCAGCCGGCGCACCTCGTCTTCCAGCTCGCTTACCCGCTGAAGCAACTGCGCGATCAGCTCCGATCCGCCGGCGCCGGCAGACGCCGGGGCGGAGCGGCTGCTCCCGAGCGCGGAGGACGTCTCGCCGGACGACCCCCCGCCACGCGAAATCTGCTCGCGCAGCGCCTGCAGGTCATGGCGCAGCTCGGCGATCTCGTTGTTCAGCGCGATGCCTTCGCGGGTGTCGAACTGCGCCCGCGCCGGCGCGCATGGCAAAACCGCCAGGGCGCCGAGCAGGAGAGCGACCAGCGCGTGCTTCATGCGGGACTCCGTGCCAGAAGCAAGCAGGGCCAGGGCGTGGCCCTGGCCTTCCTGCCGCCCGATAAACCGGCCCGACCTTAGCGGACCGAGGTGATCGCGTTGCGGTTCTGCGCCCAGGCCTGCTCGTCCGAGCCCAGGGCCGACGGGCGGTCCTTGCCGTAGCTGATGGTGGTGATGCGGCTGCCGGCCACGCCGCGAGCCACCAGATAGTCGCGGGCGGAATTGGCGCGCCGCTGGCCGAGCGCGATATTGTATTCCTCGGTGCCGCGCTCGTCGCAGTTGCCAGCGATCTGCACGTTGTTCTGCGCGTACTGCGCCAGCCAGCTGGCCTGGTGGTCGAGGACGGCCTGACCATCCGGCTTCAGCCGGGAACTGTCGAAGTCGAAGTAGACGCGGTCGCCGACGTTTTTCACCAGGTCTTCCTGGCTGCCCGGCGCGGGCGCTCCGGCAGTGGTCAGGGTCTCGCCCGAACCGGCGGTTGTGGTGGTGTCGGCGGGCTTTTGGGCGCAGGCCGCCAGCAGCGCGACGGCGGCGAAAACGCCGAAAATTTTGATGTCCATCGGTGGTGCATTCCTGTAACAGGTGCGAAACGGTTGATGCCCGTCGACCTGGATCACGTCCTGGATCACGTCAGCGGGCGGTTCAGGCGAACGGCGACCGTATCGGCGGACCGACGGCTCCATAGGAAGCGCCGTTCGCAATACGCACTTGCCTTAGACCACCGCAACGAACGCGGTCAAGAACCAGTGTCACCGGCAAGCCACATGTTCACATGCCTCCCGCCCCACAGCACCAACCCACGGGGGCGAACCTCGCCCGGTCATGCAATAGTGATCAGTCACGCGATGCTCATGCCCCAAGCGGCGACCACGCCGGATCGGAGGCATCCGTGGGGGTGAACACGGCACGCTCGTTGAACCCGGTGATGTCGATCGAGTGCAGCCGCGCCGAGAAGCCGCTGCCGCGCGAATCGCGGGCCGCCGTCTCGCGCCAGAACATGATCACCCTGCCGTTGGGCGCGAAGGTCGGACCCTCGCAATAGTAGCTCTCCGAGAGGATGCGCTCGCCCGAGCCGTCCGGGCGCATCACCCCGATGGCGAACGTGCCGCCGCCGAACCGGGTAAAGGCGATCAGGTCGCCGCGCGGCGACCACACCGGGGTGGCATAGCGGCCGCGGCCGAAGCTGATCCGCCGCACGCCCGAGCCATCGGCGCCCATGATATAAAGCTGCTGGTCACCGCCGCGGTCGGAGTTGAACACGATCTGCCCGCCATCGGGGCTGTAGCAGGGCGAGACATCGATGGCCCCGCCGTCCGTCAGCCGCCGCGCCCCGCCGCCGCCGACGCCCACCTGCATGATCACCGAGCCGCCCGCGCTGGTAGTCTGCGCCATGATGATGCTCGATCCGTCCGGCGAGAAGCGCGGCGACAGGGTGATGCCGTCGAAATTGCCGAGCAGCTGCTGCCGCCCGGAGCCGAGGTCGAACAGGTACACGCGCGGCTTGTTGTTCAGGTAGCTCATGAAGGCGATTTCGTCGCGCGTCGGGTGGAAGCGCGGGGTCAGCGCCATGAACCCGCCATCGGTCAGGAAGCGGTTGTTCTCGCCGTCCTGGTCCATGATCGCCAACCGCTTGACCCGCCGGTCGCGCGGGCCAGTGCCGGCGATGTAGACGATGCGGGTGTCGAAATACCCTTTCTCGCCCAGCAGCCGCTCGTAGATCACGTCGCTGATGATATGGGCGATGCGGCGCCAGTTGCTGACCGAGGTGGTGTAGGCGGTACCCTGGATCTGCTGGCCGGGCAGTACGTCCCACAGGCGGAACTCGACCCGCACCTTGTCGCCGCCCTGGCTTTCCACCCGCCCCGTCACCAGCGCCTGGGCGCCGATCACCTTCCAGTTCTGGAAGTTCGGCACGTCGCCGGCCGCGCCGGCGTTGATGAACGCCGCCGGATCGACTGGCCGGAACAGGCCGGAGCGGCCGAGGTTGTTGGTGATCACCCCGGCGATGTCCTGGCCGAGCCGCGACTCGCCGCCGGTCAGCACTGGGATGGCGATCGGGATCGGATCGGTGCGGGCGCGGTTGACATCGATCACCGCGCTGCCCGGAACCGCGCCTCCCGGGGCCGGCTCCTGGGCGCGGCCGATGGCGGGCGCGAGCAGCGCGGCCGCGGTGCCGGCGATCAGCCGGCGGCGGGAGGGGGTCAGGTCATCCGTCATGAGGTCACCTGTCACACTCTTGGCAGAGAGGGCAATCGGGAAGAAAGGGCGGGCATTCCGCCGGCGCGCCGGGCAGCTTGTGAAGTAATCGGGGTTGCGACAGCATGCCCGCTCATATTATCGTTTTTTTAACTATCGGCCAGCGTGATGCGAGCTTTCTTCGGAACGCTCTCATGGCCGGAAGCGGAACTTGAGGACGCCGCGGTCCCCTGCGATCAGGTTGTGCGGCACCGGCAGATTGGCGCAGCGCGGACTGAGCACGGCGCGGATGGCGCGCTCGGCGAAGGCGCGAAAGCGCGGGTCGCCCATCCGCCCTGAATCCTCCGGCCCGACATGCGCCTCGCGCGCGACGCCTTCGCCATCGATGGTCACCACCAGCATGGCCTGCATCTTCTCCAGGTCGAGCGCGCCGTCATCCTTGGTCCAGCACTCGCGCACCTTGTCGCCGATGGCGCCACGCTGGGCGGCGCTGAGTTTGTCGGTCAGCGTGCCCGCCGGGCTGCCGCCGCTGCTGCCCTGGGGCGGGCTGGGGCGCGCGGTCGGCGGCTGATTCTGCGCCTGCAGCGCGCGCAGCCGCTCCAGAGTGTTGTTCAGCTCTCGGCTCTCCGGCGCCGGATTCTTCGTCGGATTCGGCTGGCTCGTCGTGCTAGGCGGCGCTGGCGGCGTGGGTACCGTCTGCGGCGGCGCCGGCCGGGGCGGCGGCGGGCGCGGCGGCGGCGGCGATGGCACCGGCCGCGGCGGCGGCTTCTGCACCGGTGGCGGCGGCGTGGGCGGCGCGGGTGGCGGCGGCGGAGTCGGCAGCGGCGTCGGCTCGGGCGACGGCGGTGGCGGGGTCGGCGGCTTTGGCTTGGGCGGCGGCGTCTCCGGCGGCGGGGGCGGCGGTGGAGGCGGCGGCGGTGGAGGCGGTGGTGGGGGCGGCGGCACGGGCCGCTTCTGCGGCGGCTCGGGCGCCGGCGGCTGCGGCGTGACCTGCGGCGCGGGCCTGGACGAAGGCGCAGGCACCGGGCTCGGCGCATTGGCTTTCGGCGCCTCCTGCGGCGGACCGGACTCGGGCTGCTCCATCGCCAGCTCGATATCCATCGGCGGCGGCTCGTCCGGCTTGCTGCTGATGTCGATGCCGAGCAGCAGCGCCAGCAGCACGATGACGTGCACAATCGCCGAGACGATGGCGCCGCGCTTGAGGTCCGGGCTCATGGCGATCGGGGCACCCTGCCAGCCGCGCCGCGGCCGCGGTCAGCCGCGGCCCTGACGGCGCGGGGCGGCCGAGGTCGTCGGTACCGGCACGGCGGGCGCCGCGGGGGACGTTACCGCGGGAACCGGCGCGGCCGGGACGGGAGCGGGAACGCTGCCGGCGACTGGCTTGCCGCCGACCTGCTCGGTCAGCAGCGACACTTTCGTGAAGCCGCCCTGGATGATGGTACCCATCACTTCCATGATCCGACCATAGGAATTGGTGCGGTCGCCACGCACGAAAATGCGGCGGTCCTTCTCGTCCTTGGCGATCGCCTGCAGCTTCACCACCAGGTCCGGCAGTTCCACCGCTTCGTCCATCAGATACACCTGCCCCTGCGCGTTCACCGACACCTGCAACGGCTCGTTGTCCTGGTTGATCGGGGTGGCGTTCACTTTCGGCAGATCGACGTTGACGGAACTGCTCATGAGCGGTGCCGTGACCATGAAGATGATCAGCAGCACCAACATGACGTTGACCATCGGCGTCACGTTGATTTCCGACAGCGGCCGATAGCGGCCGCGTCCGCGCCCGGCGTTTTGCATCGAGGCGGCCATGGCTCAGGCCCGCTCCTCGCTCTGGCGCGACAGGATGGCGCCGAACTCGGCGCCGAACCCTTCCAGCCGTGCCGCGAAACGCCCGAGATCGGTGGAGATGGTGTTGTAGGCGAGCACCGCCGGAATGGCGGCCACCAGGCCGATGGCGGTGGCGAACAGCGCCTCGGCGATGCCCGGCGCGACCACGGCGAGGTTGGTGTTGTGCATCTGGGCGATGGCCGAGAAGCTGTGCATGATGCCCCACACCGTGCCGAACAGGCCAATGAAGGGCGCGGTCGATCCCACCGAGGCCAGGAACACCATCCACCGTTCCATCCGGTCCATCTCGCGCTGCACGGTCACGTTCATGGCACGTTCGATGCGGTCGCGCATGCCGCTGCGGCTGACATCGGCGCCGGCCACGCGGGCGCTGCGCCGCCACTCGCTCATCGCCGCCCCGAACACGGCGGCCATGGGATGTTCGGGCTTGGTGCCCTGGTCCTCGTACAGCTCGTCCAGGCTGCCGCCGGACCAGAACCGGTCTTCGAAGGCATCGGCGGCCCGGTTGGCGCGCCGCAGGCTGGTGACCTTCTCGAACACGATGGCCCACACCCAAACGCTGGCGACCACCAGCAGGACCATCACCAGCTTCACGACGATATCGGCCTGCACGAACAGGCTCCAGATCGACATGTCGCCCGCCGCAGCTCCGAGGTTCACCGCGTCCACTGCGCCCACTATCCCATTCCCCTCAAACCCGCGTCGTCCCGCCTGGAGGCGCGGCGCGCATCATCAACAGCCATATCAAGGCCGATTTGTGGCCTCACGAAAGCGAGATCAGGGCGGCCCGCCACCGCTCCGGTATCCGCGCGGGCCGCTGGTCCGCCGTCCGCACGCAGGCCAAAAGAACCTCCAGCACCACCAGGGGCCGGTCCTCGCCATGCCGGAAAATGGACTGGCGAAGCTCCACCGAGGCGGCGCGCACCAGCAGCGGCCGGGTCACGACCAACAGCGAATCATCGAGTTGCGCCGGTGCGAGATAATCCACTTTGATCCGCCGCACCATGAAGATTAGGCCATGCAGGGCGGCCATTTCCGCGTGCGCAACGTCCGCCGCGCGCAGCGCCTCGGTGCGCGCGCGCTCGGCAAACCGCAGATAATTGGCGTGATAGACCACCCCGCCAGCATCGGTGTCCTCGTAGTAGACGCGCACGAGGTGGCGGTGCCCGGCTTCCGGCGGGGCGTCGGCCGGGCGATCGCTCATTCATCCTCACGCAACAAATCGAGCACCGCCTGCGGGCCGGAGGGCGCCATCAGACCCAGGTGCTTCCACCCGCGCTCGCCCAGCACCCGGCCGCGGCTGGTCCGCAGCACCAGCCCTTCCTGGATCAGGAATGGCTCGACCACATCTTCCAGCGTGTCGCGCGCCTCGGCCAGCGCCGCGGCGAGCGTTTCCACCCCCACCGGGCCGCCGGCGTGGTGCTCGGCGATGCGGCGCAGGTAGCGGCGATCCATGCCGTCCAGCCCGAGCCGGTCCACTTCCAACCGGTGCAGGGCGGCGTCCGCGGTGACCCGGTCGACCGGGTCGTCGCCCGCCACATGGGCGAAGTCGCGCACCCGGCGCAGCAGGCGCCCGGCGATGCGCGGGGTGCCGCGGCTGCGCCGGGCGATCTCGGCCGCACCCTCGGCGGTCAGGCCGAAGCCGAGCTTCTGCGCGCCGCGCGAGACGATCAGCTCCAGCTCGGCGGGGGTGTAGAAGATCAGCCGCAGCGGAATGCCGAAGCGGTCGCGCAGCGGGGTGGCGAGCAGGCCGGCGCGGGTGGTGGCGCCGACCAGGGTGAAGGGGGCAAGATCGATGCGCACGCTGCGCGCCGCCGGACCTTCGCCGATGATCAGATCGAGCTGGAAATCCTCCATCGCCGGATACAGCACTTCCTCGATGGCCGGCTGCAGGCGATGGATTTCGTCGATGAACAGCACGTCGCGCGGCTGCAGGTTGGTCAGGATGGCGGCGAGGTCGCCAGCGCGCTGGATGACCGGCCCCGAGGTGGCGCGGAACCCGACGCCCAGTTCGCGGGCGACGATCTGTGCCAGCGTGGTTTTACCCAGACCTGGCGGGCCATGCAGCAGCACATGGTCGAGCGCCTCGCCGCGCGCGCGGGCGGCCTGGATGAAGATACCGAGGTTCTCGCGCGAGGCTTGCTGGCCGATGAATTCCGCCAGGGTTTGCGGCCGCAGCGAAGCCTCGGCGGCGTCTTCCTCGGCGCGGGCAGGAGAGACCGGGCGCGGGGTCATGGCTGCTTCCCGGGGCGTGCCCCCTCCCCCCGGCCCCGTCCCCCAAGGGGAGGGGGAGCAGAGTCCTTCTCCCCCTCCCCTTGCGGCACGCCCGCCCTCACCGCGCCAATTCCTTCAGCCCCTCGCGGATCACCGCGTCCAGCGCCGCCCCCTCGCCCAGCCGCTTCATCACCAGTCCCACCGCCGCCGCCGCCTCCGGCCTTCGGTAGCCCAGGTTTACCAGCGCCGACAGCGCATCCGCCTCCACCCCCGACACCGGCGGCGGCATCACCGGCGAGAACCCGATCCCGGACGGCATCGCCCCGGCCTTCTCGCGCAATTCGGTCAGCAGCCGAACCGCCAGCTTCACCCCCACCCCCGACGCCCGCGTCAACGCCGCGCGGTCGCCCGCCTGGATCGCCCCGACCAGCTCGCGCGGCGACAGCGCCGACAGAATGTTCAGCGCCACCCGCGCGCCCACCCCCTGCACCGTCGTCAACAGCCGGAACCACTCGCGCTCCGCCGCCTCGGCGAAGCCGAACAGGGAAATCGCGTCCTCGCGCACCTGCATCTCAACCAGCACGCTCGCCACTTGCCCCGCCGGCAGCACCGCCAGGGTACGGGTCGACGCCTGCACGAGATATCCCACCCCGTTCACGTCGATCACACAGCGGTCGGCCTCGATCTGCTCGACCCTGCCCGTGAGTTTGGCAATCATGGGAGTTTGGCGATCACGCCATGCGCACCCCGGCCACCCAGCGCCGCGCGCTGGCGCGATGATGGGCATGACAAATCGCCACCGCCAGCGCATCCGCCGCATCGGCCCGCCGGATCACCGCCCCCGGCAGCAAGCGCCGCACCATCATCTGCACCTGCTCCTTCGCAGCCCCGCCGGTCCCCACCACCGACAGCTTCACCGACTTGGCGGCATACTCCGCCACCGGAATGCCCATCAGCGCCGGTGCCAGCAGCGCCACACCGCGGGCATAGCCCAGCTTCAGCGTCGCGGCACCGTTGCGGTTGACATAGGTCTCCTCCACCGCCGCCTCGTGCGGCCGGTGCTCGGTCAGCAGCGCCGCCAGCGCATCATGCAACACTCGCAACCGCTCCGGCACGCCCGCCGCCGAGTTGGTCGCGATCACCCCGTCGGCCAGATGGCGCAGCCGGTTGCCGTCGGACTCCACCAGCCCCCAGCCGGTGAAACGCAACCCCGGATCGATACCCAGCAGACGGACCAGCACGCCCCCTACGCCGACAGCTTGGCCATGACGGCGTCGGGGATGTCGAAATTGGCGTAGACGTTCTGTACGTCGTCATTGTCCTCCAGCGCATCCAACAGCTTCAGCAGCGCCGTCGCCCGTTCTTCGTCCAGCGTCACCAGGGTGCCCGGCCGCCAGTCCAGCTTGGCCTCCTCCGGGGCTCCGAACCGCGCCTCCAGCGCGTCGCGCACGGCGAAAAAACCCTCTGGCGCCGTGGTCACCTCGTGCCCGTCCGGACCGCTCTCGGCATTGTCCGCGCCGGCCTCGATCGCCGCCTCCAGCATCGCATCCTCGCTCGCCACCGCGCTGGGATAGCGCACCACGCCGAGCCGGGAGAACAGAAAAGAAACACTGTTGGTCTCCCCTAGCGCCCCGCCGAATTTGGAAAACGCATTGCGGACATCGCTGGCGGTGCGGTTGCGGTTGTCCGTCAACGCCTCGACGATCACCGCCACGCCCGCGGGTCCGTAGCCCTCGTAGCGGACCTCGGCGTAATCCTCGCCGCCGGCGCCGCCGGTCGCCTTCTTGATGGCACGCTCCACCGTGTCCTTCGGCATGTTGGCCTGGCGCGCCGCCGTCACCGCGGCGCGCAGCCGCGGATTGGCCGCCGGATCGGGCAGACCCTGCCGCGCCGAGACGGTGATTTCGCGAATCAACCTGGCGAACTGCCTGGCCCGCTTGGCGTCCTGGGCGCCCTTGCGGTGCATGATGTTCTTGAACTGCGAATGCCCGGCCATGGCCGCTCCTCGAATGTCGAAACCACTGCGGCGCGGCGGCTAGGCAAGGAAGGCCAGGGCTCCGCCCTGGACCCCGCTACTTAAGGCAGTTGTTTTGAGAGGGGGGTGAGGCAGAGAGCCGGTTCATTTCCTCCCCCCCCCGTCTCAAAACAACTGACTAAAACTAATGGGTTCCAAGGGGCCACTGCCCCCTGGCGGGGTCCAGGGGCAGAGCCCCTGGCCTTCCTTGCCTGACCGCCGCGCCGCGGGTTTCTACACCGACGGCAGGGTCTGTGACAGTCGCCCGCCCTGGCGGACCGGTTCGATGCGGGTGGCCAGACCGGAGCCGTCATCGGTTTCCACGAATATTCCGCACACCGTTGCTGCGCCCTCCGCCGGCTGCAGCCGCTCGCCCGGCATCTTGCGCCAGAAGCGGGCCGCCGCGACGTCCTTCTGCATGCCGATGACGCTGTCGTAGTCGCCGCACATGCCGGCGTCGGACTGAAACGCGGTGCCGCCCGGCAGCACCTGATGGTCGGCCGAGGGGCAATGGGTATGGGTGCCCACCACCAGGCTCACCTGCCCGTCGAAGGAATGCGCGAAGGCCATTTTTTCGCTGGTCGCCTCGGCGTGAAAATCCAGCACGATGGCGGCGACCGAGGCGCCCAGCCGGTGCCGCGCCAGTTCCACGGCGGTGGCGCGGAACGGGCAGTCGAGACTGTCCATGAACAACCGCCCCATGGCGCTCACCACCAGGGCGTGCCGCCCGTCGCGCAACGCCACCAGCACGCTGCCGGCGCCGGGGGTGCCGGGCGGGAAGTTCAGCGGGCGCAGCAGGCGCGGCGTCTCGGCAAGATAAGGAATGATTTCCTTGCGGTCCCAGGCGTGGTTGCCCAGGGTGATGACATCGGCGCCAGCGGCGAACAGGGCGCGCGCCATCTCCGGCGCCAGGCCGAAGCCGTGCGAGGCATTTTCGGCATTCACCACCGCGAGGTCGATGCGCAGGCGGGAGCGCAGGTCCGGAAGAGTGGCGGCGACGGTTTCGCGACCGGTGCGCCCGACAACGTCGCCCAGGAACAGGATACGCATCTAGTCTCCGCAGCAGGGGATCACGCCGCGCTCGGTAGCCACGGCGTTCAGCCGTGCATCGTGCTCCGCGACCGGCACTTCGTCCACCTCCTGGCATGCGTAGGCACTGCCCACCGCAATGGCGCCCGGCAGTTCGGCCAGGGTCCGGTCGTAAAAGCCGCCGCCATAGCCCAGTCGGCGGCCGGCGCGGTCGAATGCCAGCAGCGGCACGAGCAACCAGTCAGGTCGCACCACCTCGCCGTCCGGCCGCGCGGTGCCGAAGCGTTCGGGCAGCATCGGCGCGCCGGGATACCAATGCCGGAAGATCAACGGATTGCCGCGCGGCGGTGTTTGCGGCAGGGCGATGCGGTGGCCGCGCGCGTGCAGCGCCTGCAGCAGCGGGCGGATATCGATTTCGTCGCCCATCGGCCAGAACCCGGCGACGATGGCGCCAGACGGCGGCGACATGGTGCGAAGCAGTCCGGCCGCGAGCGCCATCCCCAGAGCAGGATCGCAGCCCGCGCGCAGAACTCTCATCCGCGCCCGCAGGGCGTTCTTGCATGATTGCAGATCGGGCATGATTGCAGATCGGGCATGATTGCAGATCGGGCATGATTGCAGATCGGGTACGGAAAAGTGCGGAGCCGCCATGGCCGTTGGCGTGTGCATCCTCCCAAGGCCCGCGTGAGCAGGTGGGCACCGGATACCGTGACCACGGCCACGACAGAGCCAGCTCCCGGGAGATGCTTATCGGCCCTGGGGATGAAAAGCCTGACGCACCGGGCAGCCCCGCACGCCCATAATTAGGGACGCTGGAGCGTCGCTGCAATCTCCTCCGCGCGCGCCGCCAGTTTTCCGAGTCGCTGTCCCAGGCCGGAATCGGGCTTCGCCTCCGGATTGCCGGCGGGACGCGCGGCAGCGGCGCGCAGGTCTTCCAACTCGGCACGCAGGTCGTGGATTTCGTCGGCCATCAGCAACGCCGCCAGCAACAGCAGCCGCACCTCGCCGGAATTGCCGCCCAGGCCTTTGATGCTTTCGACCCGGCTGTCCACCTGCGTCGCCATCGCCTGCAAATGCGCTTCCTGCCCATCCTCGCAGCCGACGGTGTAGGCGTAGCCGTTCACCTTCACGGTAACCTGCGCCATCGCAGCCTCTCTTTCTGTTGGGGCCCCGGCCGTCAGGCGGGCCGGCGAGCGAGCGCCACGCGCAACGTCGCGATCAGCGCATCCAGCCGCTCCGCCACGGCGGCCGCGTCCACCATTTCGTCTTGCGGCGGTGCCGGTTCGTCTTGCGGCGGTGCCGGCTCTGGCGCGCGCACAACCTTGTCGGCCAGTGCCGCGATCCGTTCCAGCGCCTCCTCGATCCGCGCCGCAGCGTCGGCCGGGGTGTCGGTATTGGGCAACTCGAATCCTCCGGCCGCTCCGGTGCAACTTGCGTTTCAAGCGCCCAGGGGCTTGAACGTCAAGCATGATCCTGCATCCCGCCGTCGTGGTCCATGGGATTGACCATGCGCGCGCGGCGCTGCGGCCGGGGCGGCCGATCACACTGCTGTCAGCGCCGGGGGCGGCGCGATTCGCCGGCTGCCTGTGGTGGCGCGAGCTGATCGGGCAGGCGCGGGCGGACTTCCCAGGCGCGCTGGCAGCGGATGTCCTGGATTGCGCCAATTCGCCAGGATACGCGATGGCGGCGCTGCGAGTTGGCCAGCGTTGCCTGGTGCTCGATCCCGCCTGCCCCGCCTTCCAGGCGGTGGCCGCGGCTGCGGTCCCATTGGGCGCTTCGGTGCTGCCAGCTCGCCCGCCGGCACTCGACCTCGCCCGCCCCGGCGCCGACCGACTTCTGGCAGGCTGGCTGCGGGGTGACAGCGCCAGCCCGCTGGTTTAGGACCCGGCGATCGGAACGGCTCCGCCGCAAGGAACTCCGCCATGCGCATCACCCAGCGCGTCAAAAAAATTCTGGACTGTTATGAGAGCGACAATCCCGGCACCAAGGCCAACCTCGCCCGTATACTGATGGAGGGCAAGCTTGGCGGCACCGGCAAGCTGGTCATCCTGCCGGTCGATCAGGGGTTCGAGCACGGCCCGGCCCGCTCCTTCGCTCCCAACCCGCCGGCCTACGATCCGCATTACCATTTCCAGCTCGCCATCGAGGCCGGGCTGTCGGCCTATGCGGCACCGCTCGGCATGATCGAGGCCGGGGCCTCCAGTTTCGCCGGCGCCATCCCGACCATCCTGAAAGTCAACAGCTCCAACAGCCTGGCCACCAACAAGGACCAAGCGGTGACCGGCGGGGTGGATGACGCGCTGCGGCTCGGCTGCTCGGCGATCGGCTTCACCATCTATCCGGGCAGCGAATACGCCTTCGACCAGATGGAGGAGCTGCGGGAACTCACCGCCGAAGCCAAGGCGGCCGGGCTCGCGGTGGTGGTGTGGAGCTATCCGCGCGGCCCGCTGCTCGACAAGGCGGGGGAGACGGCGCTCGATATCTGCGCCTATGCCGCCCACATCGCCGCCTTGCTTGGCGCGCATATCATCAAGGTGAAGCCGCCGACCGACGTGGTCAGCCTGGAGGCGGCGAAGAAAACCTACCAGTCCAAGACCATCGACCGCTCGACGCTGGCCAAGCGGGTGGAGCACGTGGTGCAGGCCTGCTTCGCCGGCAAGCGCATCGTGGTGTTCTCGGGCGGCGAGGCGAAGGACCTTGAGGGGCTGTACGAGGAGGTCCGCGGCTTGCGCGACGGCGGCGCCAACGGCTCAATCATCGGCCGCAACACATTTCAGCGCCCGAAGGCCGAGGCGCTGACGATGCTGGCGAAAATCATCGAGATCTACCAGGGCAAGGCATGATCCCGATGGCGGGCGGCGAGCGGTGCCGGCTGTATCTGGTCACCCCGCCCGCCATTTCGCCGGGTTTCGCCGACGTTCTGGCCGGGGCGCTGGACGCTGGCGACGTGGCGGCCTTGCAGATCAGGCTGAAGGACCTCGAGGACGAGGCGCTGAAGCGGGCTGTAGGCGCACTGCTGCCGGTGGCACAGGCGCGTGGCGTGGCGGTGATCCTGAACGACCGGCCCGACCTGGCGGTGGCGCTGGGCTGCGACGGCGCGCATGTCGGCCAGGACGACACGCCGGCGGTGATCGCCCGCTCCGTGCTGGGCGAGCTGACCTTGGGCGTCACCTGCCATGACAGCCGCCATCTCGCAATGGACGCGGGCGAGGCCGGCGCCGATTACGTCGCCTTCGGCGCCTTCTTCCCCACCGGCACCAAGCAGGCAGCGACCCGCGCCGACCCCGATATTTTACGCTGGTGGTCGGAGCTGATGGAGCCGCCCTGTGTGGCGATCGGCGGCATCACGGCGAAGAACTGTGCGCCGCTCGTGCAGGCCGGGGCGGATTTCCTGGCGGTGGTGGGGGCGGTGTGGAACCATCCCGACGGGCCGGCCGCCGGAGTCCGGGCGATGAACGCGGCAATCGCGGCGGCGTAGGGAAGCGGTTCAAACCCGTTCGCTCACCGCGATCGCCACACGGCAGCCGCCCTTGATGATGTTGTATAATAACCGGTAGCCCGGTGCTTCCTCGGCGCCGTGCGCCAGGCCGATGTCGCGGTGCTCGATCTCCTCGGCGCGGAATCGTTCCACCGTGGCGCGCAGTTCGGCCTCGTCGTCGCCGAGGTCGGCGGCCTGGCCGGCATAGTGCTCGTCGATCGCCTCCTCGACCGCGACTGTGCAGGCCATCGCCGCCCTCGCGCCCAGCGCCGCGGTGAACGCGCCCAACGCGAAGCCGGCCACGTGCCACAACGGCAGCAGCGCGGTCGGCCGCACCCGGCGCTCCACCACGAGGGCCGAAAATCGGTCCAGATGCGCCTGTTCCTGCTGCTTCATGTGCCGCAGCACGGCGCCCTTCGGGCCGCGGCCGAGCACCGCCAGCTGGCCCTGGTAAATGCGTTTCGCGCCGTATTCGCCGGCGTGATCGACGCGGATGATGCGCTCCACCGTCTCGCGCGCGGTGAGGTCGCCAGGCAGGCGCCCCGCGGCTATATCGGTCATGTGGCCCTCCTTCTGCTGCGCAGGAGGAACATGGCGATGGCCGAGGAGAAGGCCAGGCTCGCCAGCAGGTTCAGCCCAGCGGCCGAAATTGGCAGGTACGGCACGAGGTAGCTCGGCTCGTCGCAGGGTTTGGCGGGGTGCTCGGGGAGGCTGGCGAGACGCTCGGCGAGAGTGTTGCCGGTGATATGGGGGGCTGTGCATTCCGGCAGCGGACTGGGCCACCGCCCGTCCTCGACTCCGACATGGACCACCGCGATGCCGGCACCGGCCAGCACCACCAGCCCGGCCAGGCCGAGTGCCAGGCGGTCGGGCAGGCGCGGCCAGAAATACCCGACCAGGACGATCAGCAGGGCGATGCGCCAGGGCCAGCGTTCGAGCAGGCAGAGGGCGCAGGGCACGACGCCGAGGAAGTTTTCGGCGGCGAAGGCGGCGCTGAGCACACCGGCGGCGGCGATTGCGGCAAGCGCGAGGGCAAGACGGTTCATACGGGCCGATATGACGCGACCTGGCCGGCAAGGCAATTTATGTAATGGGCTCCAGGGGCCAATGGCCCTTGGCGGGTCCAGGGCAGAGCCCTGGCCTTGCTTTTCTTCCATGACGGCGAAGGGAAAACCGCAATGATCACCCTCTGGGGCCGCACCACTTCCAGCAACGTGATGAAGGTCATCTGGTTGCTTGACGAGTTGGGCCTGTCGGTACGAACGCCACGACGCCGGCGGCAGTTTCGGACGCACCGCGACGCCCGAGTATCGCGCCATGCAGCCGCTGGGTCTGGTGCCGGCGCTACAGGAGGACGGCGGGTTCACCCTGTTCGAGAGCAACGCCATCCTGCGCTACATCTGCAACGCGCATGCGCCGGCATCGTCACTATACCCGTCCGAGCCGCGCGCGCGGGCGCAGGTCGAGGCGTGGATGGATTTCCAGCAGAC
This sequence comes from uncultured Alphaproteobacteria bacterium, assembly GCA_963804495.1. Classification (GTDB taxonomy): domain Bacteria; phylum Pseudomonadota; class Alphaproteobacteria; order Acetobacterales; family Acetobacteraceae; genus Rhodovastum. The sequence goes on from CAWDQN010000003.1 coordinate 672,307, forward strand.
GGCGCTGACCAAGCCGGCCTCGGTGGTGTTCCAGGGCCTGATCCGCACGCCGCCGGAAAAGCGTGACCCGGCCGCCATTGCCGCCGGCATTCGCGATGCCGCGGCGATCTGGGCCATATTAGACGCGCGGCTGGCGCGGTTTCCCATGGTGGCCGGCGAGCACCTGACCCTGGCAGATTTCGCCTACGGGCCGCACGTGCACCGCTGGTTCAACATGTATTTCGAAGGACGGCCGGAAGCGCCGAACCTGCTGGCCTGGTACCAGCGGCTGCTGACCCGGCCGGCCTACAAGGCAAGCTGCGCCGGCGCGATTGTTTAGCAGGAAACCTGGGGCGGGACCGAGCCTGGGCGCTGGACCAGACCTCGCCCCGCGCGCAGCGCACCTTGGACCCCGCCAAGGGCTTTTCCCTTTGCACCCTTGATTACGTAAGAGTCTGGAGCATTTGAAGGAGTTGGAAAGCGGCCGGGGGCTGGAATGGCTACTGTAAGCGAAACAATGGGCGCAACTCGCGGCAAATTGCGCGAGACATTGGACTATTTTTTGTGGGCCTACACACCGTTTCGGCCGATGACGGCACGCGGACTTTACGAATTGCTGTCCACCAACGCCTTCACGGCGCGCGGACTTTACCTCAACCTCGGCTACTGGAAAGACGCGCAGACCATCGACCAGGCCTGCGAGGCACTGGCCGCCCTGGTCGGTGAAACCGCGGCGATCGGACCCGCGGACGAGGTGGTGGACGTGGGCTTCGGCTTCGCCGACCAGGACATCCTGTGGATGAAGCGCTTCGCGCCGCGCCGCATCACCGGGCTGAACGTGACGCCCTCGCAGGTCCGGCTCGCCCGCGCCCGCGTGAACCGGCTCGGTCTGGCGGAACGCGTCGAGCTGCTGGAAGGCTCCGCCACCGCGATGCCACTGCCCGACGCGTCGTGCGACGTGGTCACCGCGGTGGAATGCGCGTTCCATTTCGATACCCGCGAACGCTTCCTCGCCGAGGCGTTTCGGGTGCTGCGGCCCGGCGGGCGGCTGGTGCTGGCCGATATCATCCGCAACGCGCCCGATCCTCTTCCATTGCGCCGCCGGCTGCAGGAGGTGAACTGGGCCGCTTTCGCCCAGAAATTCGCCATCCCGCCCGCCAACGCCGACCGTCTCGACAGCTACACCGGCAAACTGGTTGCGGCCGGATTCACCGATCTGGATGTCACGTCCATCCGCGACCTTGTTTTCCCCGGTTGGCATCGCGCCCTGGCGGATGATCCCGCCCTGCTGCGGCGCTTCCATCCGGCCGGGCGCCTGCTCTACCGGCCGCTGCTGCGGCTGGACGCAAAAACGGTTTACGGCGCCCTCGACTATGTGCTGGCCGCCGCGCGCAAGCCGCTCTGACCCCCCGGAGAAAGACCCGAGCATGACCGGTTGGACCACCGCGGATATCCCGCCGCAGCGCGGACGGCTTGCCGTCATCACCGGCGCGACCGGCGGACTCGGGTTTGAAACCGCCCGCGCGCTGGCGAATTCCGGCGGCGACATCGTGCTGGCAAGCCGCAACGAGGCCAAGGGAGAGGCGGCGGTGGCGAAAATCCGCGCCTCCCACCCCGGCGCCGTCGTCCGGTTCGAGCGTCTCGATCTGGCATCGCTGCAGTCGGTGGCCGGCTTCGCCGACCGGCTTGTTGCCGCCGGGCGCGGCATCGACCTGCTGGTGAACAACGCCGCCGTGATGGCCCCGCCCCGGCGGCAACAGACGGAGGACGGGTTCGAGCTGCAGTTCGCCACCAACTACCTCGGCCATTTCGCCCTGACCGCGCGTCTGCTGCCCCTGCTGCGGCGTGGAACCGACCCAAGGGTGGTGAACCTGAGCAGCCTGGCGAGCTGGCAGGGCGAGATTTCCTTCGATGATCTTCAAACGGCACGAAGCGACACGCCGATGCGCGCCTATGCGCACACAAAGCTGGCGATGCTGATGTTCACCCTGGAGCTGCAGCGGCGCAGCGATGCCAGGGGCTGGGGGCTGACCAGCACCGCCGCGCATCCAGGCTGGGCGCGCACCGACATCATTGCCAACGGGCCCGGCGGCAACGGCGGCGTCCGGGGGTTCTGGCGCCTCGCCGTGCTGCTTGCTCCGCTGCTGGGCCAATCGGCCGCCGCCGGCGCGCTGCCGGTGCTGTTCGCCGCGACCTCGCCGAAGGCACGCGGCGGCGGCTACTACGGACCCTCCGGCATGTTCCTCAACGGACCGCCGGCGCCGACGCGGCTGCCGCCCCGGGCCAAGGACGCGGCGGTCGCGGCCCGGCTGTGGGTGACGTTGGAAGAACTGACCGGCGTCGCCTTCGGCAGTGGCGCATGAAGGTCGTCGTGTTCGGCGCCACCGGCGGCACCGGCCGCGCGGTGATCCGCACCCTGCTGGCCGGCGGCCATCAGGTCAGTGGCTTCGCCCGCAACCCGGCGGCGCTGGACGGCCAGCCCGGCCTGAGCGTGGTGACCGGCGACGCCATGAATCCCGCCGATGTGGCCAGCGCCGTCGCCGGCCAGGACGCTGTGGTCGTCAGTCTTGGCAATTCTCAGAAAAAATCCGCCCGCTGGTTCGGCGCCGAACGGACTACGGCGGCGGATGTCTGCGAGATCGGCACCCGCAACATCATCGCCGCCATGCAGGCGGCCTCGGTGGCGCGGCTGGTTTGCGTGACCGCGTTCGGCGTCGGGGACACGCGCGACAAACTGCCGCTGACGTTCAAGATTTTCTTTCGCCTGTTCCTGCGCGCGCAGATGGCGGACAAGGAGCGGCAGGAAGTCCTGGTCAAGGCGTCCGGTCTGGACTGGACCCTGGTGCAACCGGTCGGCCTGAACGATGCGCCCGCCACCGGCAAATGGCTGGCCAGCAAGTCGGGCGAGATCAACACGACCATGGTGAGCCGCGCCGACTTGGGTGCGTTCGTGGCCGAGGAACTGGTGCGTTCAAAGCACCTGCGGGAGACGATCGCCTTTTCGGGGTGAGCGACGAAGGGATCAAGGCCAAAGGCTCTGCCCTTGGACTTTTCCTCCTTCCGATCACCGCCTCAGGCCGCCGGCCGGTCCTCCCTCCCCGCTTCGCCCGTCTTCGCCGCAACATAGCGCAGGAACGCCGGCGAGGCCTGCCCGGCCAAGAACTCCACGTGCAGGTCGCCGTTCGCGTCGCGCCCGCGCACCGTAAACTGCGCATGCGCGTCCCCGCCCGCACCGTCCAGCCGCAGCAGCCCCTCGCTGGACCCATCGGTATCGCCCAGTTCCCCCAGCCATGCCCCACCCGCGGAGATGTCGCGCACCTGTCCGGCAACCGGTGCCCGGCCGGACAGCGCCACGGTGCACGGTGCGTCGACGCGGATCCGCGTCGTGAGACGGCGTTCGGCATCCGCCGTGGAGCTGCGCACCACCCGCACGATCGACCCACGCAGGTCGACCATCCGTTCCGCCACCTCACGCGATCCGAGTTGCACCGCGGCGGCACGCTCGCCGGTCGCCTGCGCATCGCGCGACACCTCGGCGATGCTGGCCGACACCTGACCCGCCGCCGCCGCCGTGTCCACCGCGCCGTGGGCGATCTCCTGCGTGGCCGCCGCCTGCTGCTCCACCGCCGCCGCCACCGCCACAGCGATTTCGGATGTCTGGCCGATGGCGCGGCCGATTTCCTCGACCGCGGTCACCGTTGCCCCGGTGGCGGCGCGGATATCGCCGACCTGACGGGTGATTTCCTCGGTCGCGCGGGCGGTCTGGGCCGCCAGCGCCTTCACCTCGCCGGCTACCACGGCGAAGCCGCGCCCCGCCTCGCCGGCCCGCGCCGCCTCGATCGTCGCGTTCAGCGCCAGCAGGTTGGTGCGGCTGGCGATGTCGCGGATCAGATTCACCACCGTGCCGATATTGTCCGCCGAGGAGGCCAGTGACCGAATCCGCTCGTGGACCAGTTCGGTGCTGGCGACGGCCTGGCGGGACGAATCGCTGGCGTGGGCAACCTGACCCGATATTTCGCGGATCGAGGCGGTCAGTTGCTCGGTGGCCGCGCCGACCGACTGCGCGGTGGCCATGGTGCGCTCGGCCGCCGCCGATACCTCGGCGGCATGGACACTGGCCCGCTCGGCCGCCGCCGCCATGTCGGCGGCTTCGTCCGCCATCTGGTCGGTCCGCTCCGCCACCCGCGTCATCGCCGCGGTACTCTCGGTCTCGACGGTCGAGGCCATCTTTTGCAAGGCCGTGTGGCGGGCGGCGTCGGCCAGCCGGAGCTGTTCCTGCTGCACCCGGTGCATATAGGCGAGCCTCGCCCGCATCGCCCGCAGCAGACGGGTGACATCCCAGAACTCGCGTTGCCCAGGGAGTTCGATCTGCCACGCCACGTCGTCGCGCACCACCGCGTCGAAATGCTGCTGCATGCGCCGCAGCGGCCGCCGCACGGAGAGCAGCACCAGCCACGCCAGCCACGCCGCCAGCACAGTGCCGACCGCCACCGCCGTGCAAACCAGCCAGACCCGGGTGGCGAAGCTTGCTTTTGTCGTCGCGTATTCCTCCGCCGCCACCCGTGTCTGCAACGCCACCAGCGCGCGCAGCGTCGCCATCGGCGGATCGAGCAGCACGCCGACCTGCTGGCGCAGATGCTCGTCCAATGCGTCGCCCTGAAGTTGCCCGGCCAGACGCAAGGCCGGCTCCAACCCGGTTTTGTTGAAGGCCGCAAGCTGCGCGGCGAAACCGCGCGCCAGATCCGCCTCCTCCGGGGTGAGGCGGGTCGCGCTATACGCGGCCCAGGTCTGGTCGATCCGCGCCGCATCCGCCTGCACCGAAGCGATCCGCGGCGGTACGGTGGCCGCGTGCCCGGCGCGCAGGTCGTTCGCCGCCAGCAGCAGTTGCCGCGCCTGTTCGTGCAGACGGTCAAGAATCTGCGCCAGCTGTCCGGCGCAGACGGTGCGGTCCTCATAGACCGTCCGCAGCGCGGCTTCCGTGCGCCACATGCCCTGCAACCCGGCCACGCCCACCAGGACTGACCCCAGCACGGCCGCCACACCCAGGGCGGCCACGCGGGTGGTGACGTTGGCCCACAGGGCGCGCAGGCGCGACAGTGGCGTCGATGTCACCAACTCGCCGTCCAGCAGCGCCAGGCCGCGCCAATCGCCGGCGCGAATGCGCGCATAGGCGGCCTCGGCGGCCAGCACTTTCTCGCGCGGCGGGCGCAGGCGGATGGAGATGTAGCCGGTGATCCGTCCGCCCTCGATCACCGGCGTGACGTTGGCCTGCACCCAGTAGAAATCGCCGGTTTTGGTGCGGTTCTTGACCAGCCCTTCCCATGGCCTTCCGGCCTTGATGGTGGCCCAAAGATCGGCGAAGCCCTCGCGCGGCATGTCGGGGTGGCGGACAATATTGTGCGGCGCGCCGATCAGTTCCTCGGCGCTGAACCCGCTGATGTCGAGGAACGCCTTGTTGACGAAGGTGATGCGGCCCCCGGGATCGGTACGCGAGACAATCGTTTCGCCTTCCGGCAGAAATACCTCGCGGTTGGTCACTGGCTCGTTCACACGCACGGCATGGTCTCCTCGCCCGGCAGGCGCAGTCCGATCGGCAAGCACGCGCAGCGCTCCTGCGTCCGCGCGCGGCCGCCGCCTGCATGCAGGTTTCACCGAATCATTTGGAGGAACGGTTAACGTCGTGCCGGCTGACCGCACTTCGGCAGTCGCGTAACGGAATTCCGTGGATCTGCCCTGGCCGTCCTTCGCCTGAATGCCGGCGCCGCCTATCCGGGCGGATCGAGCCGCAACCCCGTCTGCGCGTCGAACACATGCAAATGTCCGGCCGGGATGGTCACCCGCAAAGTCTCCCCCGGTGGGGCGGCGCCGGCCAGCTTGACGGAAAACAGATCACCCTCCGCCAGCCGGCCGATCAGCACCGTCTCCGAACCCAGCGGCTCCACCAGGTCGATCTGCAGCGGCAGGCCGGCGGAATCGGGCAGCACATGCTCCGGCCTGATGCCAAGGATGAGCGCGCGGCCATCGGCACCCGGCCGCCGGCCGTCCGCGAACACAATGACCTGGCCGCCGGCATACGTCGCCGCCGTGCCGGTATGGCTGAGGGTGGCGGGCAGGAAATTCATCGCCGGGGCGCCGATGAAGCCGGCCACATAGGTGTTCGCCGGGCGCTCGAAGACCTGCATCGGGGTGGCCAGTTGCACCGGTCGCCCCTGGTGCAGCACCAGCAGTCGGTCGCCGAGCGTCATCGCCTCCACCTGGTCGTGGGTGACATACAGGCTGGTCACGCCCATGCGCCGCTGCAGGCGGCGGATTTCGGCGCGCATTTGCACCCGCAGCGTGGCGTCGAGATTGGACAGCGGCTCATCGAAAAGAAAAAGTTTCGGATTGCGTACGATAGCCCGGCCCATGGCGACGCGCTGGCGCTGACCGCCGGACAGTTGCCGCGGCTTGCGGGTCAGCAGCGGTAGCAGCCCCAGCATGCCGGCGGCGGAGTTCACACGGGTGCGGATGTCATCCTTCGACAAACCGCGGATGCGCAGCCCATAGGCCATGTTGTCGAACACATTCATATGCGGATAGAGCGCATAATTCTGGAACACCATGGCGATGTCCCGCGCCGCCGGATCGAGCCGCGCCACGTCCTGCCCGTCGAGCAGGATGCGGCCTGCGCTCGGCACCTCCAGCCCCGCCACCAGCCGCAGCAAGGTGGATTTGCCGCAGCCGGAGGCGCCGACGATCACCAGCATTTCGCCGGACGCCAGCGTCAGGTCGATGCCGTGCAGCACCGGCACGGCGCCGAAGTTCTTGCGCAGGTCTTCCAGAACCAGGGACGCCATCTATTTGTCGCCTTCCGTCAGGCCCTTCACGAACCAACGCTGCATCAGCATCACCACCCCCACCGGCGGCAGCAGCGCCAGCACGGCGGTGGCCATCACCCGGTTCCACTCGGTTGCCGTTTCGGTGCCGATCATCTTCACGATGCCGATAACGATGGTATCGAGCTTCGGATCGGTGGCCACCAGCAGCGGCCAGAGATACTGGTTCCAGCCGTAGACGAACAAAATGACGAACAGGGCGGCGATGTTGGCGCCCGAGACCGGCAGCAGGATGTCGCGCAGGAAGCGCCACGGCCCCGCCCCGTCCATGCGCGCCGCTTCCATCAACTCGTCCGGCACTGCGAGGAAGGTCTGGCGGAACAGCAGCGTGGCGGTGGCCGAGGCGATCAGCGGCACCGTCAGCCCGGGAAACGTGTTGATCAGGCCAAGATCGGACATCACCGCATAGGTGGGAATGATGCGCACCTCGACCGGCAGCATGAGAGTAATGAAGATCACCCAGAACGCGGCCATGCGGAATGGAAAGCGGAAAAACGCGATGGCGTAGGCCGACAGCACCGAAATGACGATCTTGCCGAAGGCAATGGCCAGCGCCATGCCGGCGCTGACCAGCAACATGCGCCAGACCGGCCCCGAACCGGCCGAGCCTTCGGTCAGCACGCTGGCATAAACGGCGAACCCTTGCAGGCGCGGAATCAACGACAACTCGCCGCGCGAAATCGTCCCGTTATCGAGTGTCGATCCCGCCACCACCAGCCAGATCGGCAACAGGAACAACGCCGCCCCGAGGCACAGCACCAGATGCGCGGGCCAGTCGATGCGCCCGTTCATCCGCCGCCGCTCCGCTTTTCGAGAAAGCGGAACTGCAGTGCGGTCAGCACGATCACCCCGACCATCAGCACCACCGACTGCGCCGAGGACGAGCCGACATCGAGATTCACCACGCCGTCGCGATACACTTTCACCACCAGCGTCTCGGTGGCCTTGCCGGGGCCGCCGCCGGTGAGCGCCTGGATGGTGCCGAAAGTGTCGAAAGCGGCGTAAACCAGGTTCACCACCAGCAGAAAGAACACCGTGGGCATCAGCAGGGGCAGCACCACAGTGCGGAAGCGGAAGAACCCCTTCGCCCCGTCCATCCGTGCCGCCTCGATCACCGACCGCGGAATCGATTGCAGCCCGGCGAGCAGGAACAGGAAATTATAGCTGATCTGTTTCCAGGCGCTGGCCAGGATCACCATCAGCATTGCCTGGGAGCCATTCAGCTTATAGTCCCATGGCACGCCGATGAAGTTCAGCCAGCGGCCGATCAGCCCGATCTGCGGATGCAGCAGCAGTATCCACAACACCGCCGCCATCGCCGGGGCGATGGCATAGGGCCAGATCAGTAGCACGCGATAGGTGCCGCGGAAGCTGATGTCGCGATCGGCGGCAACCGCCAGCACCATGGCGATGCCCAACGACAGCGCCGCCACCGCTGCACAGAAAAACACCGAACGGCCGATCAACTCCAGATACAGCGGGTCGGCGAACAGATCGGAAAAATTGTCCAGGCCAACGAACCGGGTGCTGATTCCGAACGGATCGGCCTGCGTCAGGCTCGACCAGATCGCCTGCCCGGCCGGCCAAAGAAAAAAGACCAGGGTCAGGGTAAGCTGCGGCAGCACCAGAGCCGCCGGCAGCTTCCAGCCGGGAAAAATCGTTCTGCGTTCCATCAGCCGTGCCCGGCGGGGAGCGCCGCCCCGCGCAAGCGTGCCGGCACGCTCAGCTCTTCACGGATTTCTCGAAGGCGCGCAGCACGACATTGCCGCGCACCACGGCACTGTCGAGCGCCTGCTGGGCGCCCTGCTGGCCTTGCAGCGCCTTTTCGACTTCCTCGTAAATGATATTGCGAATCTCCGGCAGCCGCCCCAGCCGCAGCCCCTTGGAATTCGGCGTGACCGTGCCGCGGGTGAGCGACTTGATGGCGGTGTCTGCGCCTGGGGTTTTCTCATAGTAGCCCTGCTGTTGCGACAGCTCGTAGCCGGCCAGCGTCACCGGCACGTAGCCGGTATGCTGGTGGTACAGCGCCACCTGCTCGGGCCGGCCGATGAATTCCAGAAAGCTCGCCACTGCCTTGTACTCGGCCGGCGTGCGGTTCGGCGCCGTCATGGTCCACAGGCTGGCGCCACCGATGATGCTGTTGTTCGGCGACTTGATGATCTCGGGATCGTACGGCAGCACCGCCGGCGCCCATTTGAACTTGGCATTGCGGACGATGTCGGCGCGACCGGACGAGGAGCCAAAGCCGATCGCCGCCTGACCGGTATAGAACAACGGATCGGGCGCGCCGTCGCGGCCGGCGTATTTGAAGGTGCCTTCCTTCGCCATGTCCAGCAGGCGCTGCAAATGCTTCACCTGCGCCGGGCCGTTCAGCTTCAGCTCGGCGTCCAGCCCCTCGAACCCGTTGGCGCGGGTCGCATAGGGCACGTTGTGGATGGCGCTGTAGGTTTCCAGCTGCACCCAGGTCAGCCAGGCGGTGGTGGAGGGCACCAGGTCCTGCCCCTTCGAGGCCCATTTTTCCTTCAGCGTCCGCGCGGCGGCGACGAATGCCTGCCAAGTCTGCGGCGGCTTCTCGGGATCGAGTCCGGCGGTCTCGAAAGCGTCCTTGTTGAACCACATCACCGGCGTGGACGAGTTCAGTGGCGCCGAAGCCAACCGCCCGTCGGCCAGGCTGTAATAGCCGCGCACCGCCGGCAGATAGGCATTGGGGTCGATCTTCGCCCCGGTTTCGCGAATCAGCTGCCACACCTGCTTCACCGCGGGACCGGCGGCCAGCATCGAGCCGGTGCCGACCTCGAACACTTGCACCAGATGCGGCGCCTGTCCCGCCCGCCAGGCGGCGATCGCGGCGGTCAGCGTCTCGGGATAGGAGCCCTTGAACACCGGCTCGAGTTCGACCGAAGGTTGTGCCGCGTTGAAGTCGCGCGCGAGGCGGTTGATTTCCTCGCCGTTGGCGCCGGTCATGGCGTGCCAGAAAACGATCTTCGTGGGGCCCGCCTCGGCCCGCGCTCTCTGGGCGGCAGCCAGCGCAGCCGCGCCAGCCAGCATGGTCCGACGCTTCATCGCGGTTCCTCCTTCCTATGGGGGCGGCCGGTTGGTAACGACTCGCTGTTGCCCTTGGGTGACAATAGCATGACGGCAGGATGAAGGCGCTAACGTCGGCGCAGGGCCCAATACATCAGCCCCCAGACCGGGCCCACCCACAGCACCCCGGCCAGCAGGAAATACACCGCCTGCACGGCCCAATGCATGGGTGCGAGCGCATCCGCCAGCGTCACTGCACCGGCAACATAGGCGATGAACCACACGACACTGGCGAACACGGCGATCAGGGGGCGGGACATGCGACAGGGGTAACGCGGGAAACAAAGGAAGGCCAGGGCTCTGCCCTCGGCTGCCTTTCCTCCGCTTGCTCAACCCGCCCCACGGCCCTAAACGCGCCCGTTCGGCAGTTGAGGAGGGCGCACGACATGGATCTCAAGGACCACATCCGGGGCATCCCGGATTTCCCCAAGCCCGGCATCTTCTTCTACGACATCTCCACCCTGCTGCGGCACGACGACGCCTGGCAGGTGGCGATGGGCCGGATGGCGCGGGCGGTGCGCACCCACCAGCCCGATCTCGTGGCCGGCATCGAGTCACGCGGGTTCCTGGTGGCGGCGCCGCTGGCCCTGAAGCTCGGCTGCGGCTTCATTATGCTGCGCAAGCGCGGCAAGCTGCCGGGCGCGACCATCCCGCTCGACTACGCGCTCGAATACGGCACCGACCGCATCGAGATTCAGGCCGACGCCATCACCCCCGGGCAGCGCGTGGTGGTGGTGGACGATCTGCTGGCCACCGGCGGCACCATGGCGGCCGGCATCCAGCTGCTGCGCAATGTCGGCGCGGTGGTCCCGGCGGCCGCCAGCCTGATCGAACTGACCTTCCTGGAAGGTCGCAAGCGGCTCGATGTGCCGTTCGAGGCGCTCGTCTCGTACGATTCCTGACCCAAGTCACCACCCAGCCGGCCTCACCGATTTTTGACAAGCCGGCGCTTCCGGTGCAGGGAGAGCGCCAGCCGGCCGCGTGTGGCCGGCCGCGTGCTTGGCAGGAGGTCAAAATGCCCGACGCCCGGCCGACGAGTAAGGTGCCTTTTGAGTCACCGGTGACGCGACGCGGCACCGGTCGGCGCGATTTTTGCTTCCGCGATTTTTGCTTCGTAGTGGCTGGCATGGCCGGCATGGCCAGCATCCCCAGGGCTCGCGCCGCCGTGCCGACCGCGGCGAGCCGCAACGGCACGCCGCCGCCCGAGAGGTTTCCCGACAGCATCACCCTGCTGGTCGCCGGGCCGCCCGGGGGACGGATGGACCGGTGGGCGGACGCTATCGCCGGCACCCTGTCGCGCACGCTGCCGGCGGGAACCACGCTGCGCCAGACGCTGGTGGGCGGGGCCGATGGGGTCACCGCGGCCAACCAGTTCGACGCGCGGGTCGCGCCGGATGGCCAGACCGTGCTGCTGCTGCCCGGCGAGGCGCCGCTCACCTGGCTGACCGGCGATCCACGTGCCCGCTTCGAGCCCGCCTCATGGCTGCCGGTCATGACCGGGCTCACGCAAGCCGCCTTGGCCAGCCTGGTGCCGGCGAGCGCCTTGCGGCCGGGATCGCGCCTGCGCGTCGCCACCTCGGTGCCGGCGGGGTCCGAACTGGCCGCCCTGCTGGGCCTGGACCTGATGGGCATCGAGCCGGTGCCGATCTTCGGGCTGCAGGACAGTGGCGCGGCATTGCGGGCCTTGCGGGACCGCATGGTCGATGCGGTCTTCATCACCGGGTCCGATACACCGGCGCGGCTGGCCGAGGCCGGCGCCGCCGGCGCCCTGCCGCTGTTCACCCTGGGCGTGCCGACGCCTGGCGGCACGCAGCGCGACCCGCTGCTGCCGGAGGTTCCGACTGCCCAGGAACTGGCGAATGCCCTGCGCGGTGGTCTGCCCGCCGGCGCCCTGACCGGGGCATGGCGATCGGTCGCCGCCGCCACGCAGATCGACTTCGCCTTGGTGCTGCCGCCGCTGACCCCCGCCACTCTGGTGGCGCAATGGCGCTGCGCCGGGGCCGAGGCCAGCCGGGCGCTGCGGCCGCAGGCGCCGGGCGTGCGCCTGCTGTGCGCGCCGGACGCAAACATGGCCACCGCGGCGGTCGCCGCCGATTCGGCAGCGATGCTGGAACTGCGCCGCTGGCTGGCGGTCCGGTTCAATTGGACGCCTTCCTGACACGTCGTCTTGCCGCACTTTACCTTTTCGCAACTCCCTTGCCGCATACTCCTCGCTTGACGGCGTGGGCCGTCCATTCGGTGATCGGATCATGAGCACCGCCATCGCAGCATTCGCCAGTGTGCAGGGGACTGAGCCGGTCGCAGCTTCTGGCGATCGCGCCGGCGCCGCGTCCGCCACACTGCCCCCGCCGGCGGACAGCCCGGTCACGCAAACGCCGCTTCGCCCGAACCCCTCCTTCCGAATCGACGCGGCCCTGGGCATCGTGGTCATGCAGTTCAGCAACGAAGCTGGCCAGGTATCGTCCACCATTCCCACGGCGCAGCAACTGGCCGCGTATCATCGCGCCGCCGGCGCCGCCCACGCATCCCCTGCCACGTATGCGTCCGCCACGCATGCATCCGTTGCGCCACCCGATCGCACGACGGCCAGCGAACCGGGCATGGCCAGGACGGTCGCGGGAGGCAGCAGCCCTGCCGCGCCCATTGGGAGCCCGCTTATGGCGGCTTCCATGGTCGTCTCGACATTGGCGGGCGCGGCGGCGCTGTCCTGAACAGACCGCCCACCGGGGCTTGCGAGCCGGTCAACGGCGAGCGTTCATGCCGGGTCAGAAATTGTCTCGCGGCTTCGGCACGGTGCGTGGCCGAACGTCACCCGTCGGCCTGTTCGCATCTGGCACGGGCGGCAGAAAGAGCCGCCAGTTCGTCCCTGACCTCCGCCGCCACGCGTCCCCACCCCTTGCCCTGCGCCTGCCGATGCACTTGCAGCCTGGGATGCCAAGGCAAATCGCGCCGCCCGGCGAGCCAGCGCCAACTGGCATCAACGCGTGACAGCACATGCACTGGCTTACCCAGGGCGCCGGCCAGATGCGCGACCGCCGTGTCCGCCGTCACCACCACATCGAGGTTGGCAACCAGCGCGGCGCTGTCGGCGAAGTCTTTCAGGTCGGCGGTCATGTCCAGCACCGGCGGCGCCCCGGCATGCGGAGTGCTCGTGCGTTTGTATCCGGCATGGGGTGCGCAAGGCTGATTTGTGACGTCGTCAGGCCGTCAGCGATGGCTCCGTCCAGCTTGTCTCACGCGCCGGCAGAGCGGCGACCTGTTGCGCCCGTAGCCCGTCCATGATGTTGCGGTTGACCTCGATGAGCGGCAGCACCGGCAGGTCGCGCGGCATCGCCTGTGTGCTGTAAGTCATCGCCCAGAAACCGAGCGCCGTGAGCTGCTGTTTGAGGTCGTCGGGCAGCGTGTTGCCCGGCAACTGCAGGTCTTTCACCAGCAATGACCAGAGTTCGTGCGTTTTGTGCAGCGCCTCGATGCGCGCGCGCGGCGTGTCGGCTTTCGCCAGCCGCTCGTTGCACAGCCCGAAGGCCAGGATCTCCGTCTCGCGGGGCGTGGCGCCGCCGATTTGCGGAGTGCGGAAATAGCTTGCGGTGCGCTTCATCGGATGCCCTGGGAGGTTATCTCAAGCAGCACGAGCCGGCCGGGCCGTATCCGGCCCGGCCGGGCGGTCATTAACCGCCGAACAGCTTCAGCAGCGCCTGCGGTTGCTGGTTGGCGATGGACAGCGACTGGATGCCAAGCTGCTGCTTGGTTTGCAGAGAGGTGAGCTGGGCGCTTTCGGCCGCCATGTCGGCATCGGTCAGCGCCCCAAGGCCGCTCGTCAGCGAGTTCGACAGCGAACTGGTGAAGCTCTGCAGGCCGGTGACTTCCTGCTCATTCTGGCCGAGCACGGCGATTTTCGTGTTGAGATTCGTAATTGCATTGGTCACGGTCGCTATGGCGGTGTTCGTCGCCGTGACACTGGCTATGGCGGCGTCGCCAGCGGTAGCGATGCTGACGGATGACCCGGCGGCGGTGATGTTGGCCGAGCCGCTCGCCCAGGAGGAATCGGTGCCGGTGATCACCAAATCGCCTGCAGTGATCGAACCAGCGCCAGTGCCGACGGCACTGGAAGCGATCTGGGCGCCGAAACCATCCTGCTGCATGGCTGCCGCGAGTTTCGACAGCACCGTCGCTGAGCTGTCGGCGTTGCCACCGCCCGGCGTACTGGCCGAATTGAAATTGACGAACACCACCTTGTCATTGGCGTCCGTCGCCACCGGGGCCGTCGGTGCGGCGCTGCCGTCGCTGAGCACGAAATACGTGCTCTGCGTTCCGTTGCTCAACTTGATGTAATCATTGTTGGCGAACGCGGTCGTTGCGTCTGTGGTCAGGTCGAGCCCGCCGGTGGTTACGTTCAACCCGGTCAGGCCCAGGCCGCTCGATGTTACGTCCTGGGTCGCGACCGTGAGCGCGTCGCCGGTAACGTTCTTGGTGGTGGACAGCGTGGTCGCTGTGACCGAGGCGCCGGTACCGCCGGCGATGTTGACGCCGTTGAAGGTGGCGGCGTTCGCGAAGGCATCGATGTTGGCCAGGATGGCAGAGATCTGGTTATTCATCGTCGTCGAGTCGATGCCGGTCTGCTGGCCCTGCGTGACCGTGTTTTGCAGCGTGGCCAGCTGCGACGAAATCTGCGTCGCGGCCGAAGACGCCGTGGTAAGCACGGATTGCGCGAAATTTAGGTTGTCCGACACCGCCGACAAGCCGGAAATCGTGTCGGTCATGCTCTGCGCGATCGTGTAGATGGCCGGATTGTCCGACGCCTGGCCGACCTTAAGGCCGGTCGAGATCGCATTCTGCGTGGTGTTGAGGTCGTTCTGCGTCTGCGTCAGCGACTGCAGCGCCGCCATGGCGCCGAGGTTTGTGTTCACCGAGAATACGGACATGGGAAGCTCCTTTTTGACGGCCCTGTCTGGGTACGTGCCCGTCTGGGTACGTGTTTGTCTGGCTTGTGCGGCGGCTGGAAGGTTTTGCCGCGACGCATGCAGCGACAATCGCCCGAAATGCTTAACCGGCCGTTTATCCGTCCGCGGCATTCTGGTGCGGCCGGAATCCGCCGGCAGTCCGCGCGCGGAGGCTCTCGATGTCCGTTCTCTCGCTCACCGCCAGCCCAGGAACGGCGATCGCCTCGTACCTCACGGACACCAAGAACGAGCAGACCCTCGCTAACAAATGGGCGGCCACCAACCCGCGAATCCAGTCGGACATCACCTACTTCACGGCGCAGGCCCCCAAGCTCACCACGGCCGAAGCACTGACGAAGGACTACCGGTCGCTGAAAATCGTCCTCGGCGCCTACAACGTTTCCGATCTGCTCTCCTACCCCGCGCTCACCAAGCAGTTGCTGACGCAGAATCCGAACGCTTCCACCTCGGTCGCGCAGAAAATCGCCAATCCAGGCTATCAAAAATTTGCGATGACCTTCAACCAATTTCAGAATCAGCCTTTGTCCAACAGCAGCAACGTCCAAACGATTGTCAACAACTACGTGATCAACAGCTACGAAACTGCGCAGAACACCCAGACCCCGGGCATGCAGAATGCACTCGGCTTCACCCGCACCGCCTCGCAGGTCATCAGCATCGACCAACTCATGAGCAACAGCGCCGCGCTCGCCGTCGCGGTGGGGCAGACCGGCATCAACTTCACCACCTACGCCAACATGAGCTACGACCAGCAGGTCAGTTTCCTGACCAGCAAGATCAAACTCGCGGATTTCCAGAGCCCGGCGAAGGTGACCAAGATGGCGGAGCAATACCTGATCCAGGCGGTTCAGGACCCGACCGACTGGAACGCCTCCAATGCCACCACCACCACGGTACTGTCGCTGTTCGGCGGCAGCAGCACCACTTCGATCCTGTCGCTGTTCGGTGCCGGCAGCACCAGCAGTAGCAGCAGCGCGAGCGCTGATCCCACGCTGTCGCTGTTTGCGTGAACGAAAGAAAGGCCAGGGGCTCGGCCCCTGGACCCCGCAAGGGGGCGGTACCCACTTGACCCCATCTTTATGGGCCCCGGCTACTGTTGCCGGCCTAGCACCGCATCCTCATGCCGGATCACCCGCCGCACCAGCTTCAGCGCCGTATAACAATCGTCCGAACGGGCCAAAACCAGCGCGCGTTCCAGAATCTCGCGCGCCAGGGGCGAGGTTGTGGCGGCCTGGAATTCGCGGATCAGGCGCAGCGCCTCTTGCAGGCCGGCCTCCCGCTCATCATCGGTGCCGATATAGGCGGTCTGCAGAGAAAAATAGATGCGCCGCGCGGGGCTGTCCGCACCGTCCGGCGGCATGATCTGCTTGCCGAACAGAAACCGCGCCTTGGCGGCGAGCTCGATCCGCGTCTTGCTGCGGAACCGGATGGACGCGCCGTTGACGATCATCATGTCGCCCTGGCGCAACTC
The DNA here is from genome assembly GCA_963804495.1 of uncultured Alphaproteobacteria bacterium. GTDB lineage: Bacteria > Pseudomonadota > Alphaproteobacteria > Acetobacterales > Acetobacteraceae > Rhodovastum. The sequence goes on from CAWDQN010000003.1 coordinate 688,677, forward strand.
GAGAACGAGGTTTGACATCGGCGTTTTCCCGGTTGCCTGCTTTTGGCAGGCCATTCTGGCCGCCGCCTCTGTTGTCGCAGGCACGCCTTAACATCGGGTGAAGCCGGGCATCTGTTCGGACCGGTTACAGATAAGCCGTCAGCGACAGTTGCTTCATACCCGCGATGAGCTGAAACGATGCCTGCAACTGCGTCTGCACCTGCGAAAGGGCGGTCGCAGTGGCCGCCATGTTGACGTTTTCAGCGCCGGAGACCTGCGCGGTCAGGGTGGTCAACGTGTCCGACAGGGCGGTGCCCTGGGCGGTGAGGTTCGACTGCACCTGGCCGAATCCGGCCTCGTCCGTCGCGATCGCGCCGGCCGCCCCCTGCAGCAGTTGCGAAATGCTGGCACCATAGGATTGCAGCGTGCTCTCGCTGGCAGTGGTGCCACTGAGCCCGGCCAGGCCCGCCAGGCCGGCGATGAGATCGCGGACATACGAGCCCGTGCCACCGCCCGACGCCGGCAGGAAGCTGTTCTGCCCGGCGACGAAGGCCATTGGCACCGACTGCTCATCGCCGGTCTGCGCTTGCACCGCCGCCGGAGTGGTGCCAGTGGCAGAAGATCCAGGGTACGCAAAGGGAGACGTTGTGGCCAGGCTCACCACCGCGCTCACCACGGTCGCCGGGACGGTGCCTGTGTTCAGGCCGGCCACCTGGGTGCCGACAGCCGAAACGAAGCTGGTGAGCGCGCTGCTGTCAATCGGCGGATTGCCGGAGTCGGTGCCGGCAAACACGTATTGCCCGTTCAGCTGCGTATTGAGCAGGCCGACGACCTGCTGCAGCGTCACCTGCGCCTCGGCCGCCACCGCCGTGGCGCCGGTGGCCGACTGCATTTCCGTGCCGAGCGCCTGGCTGTTGAAATTGGCAGCGATGCTGGCCAACTGGCCGAGCACGTTCTGCGTGGTGGCCAGGCTTGTGTTGGCGACGGAGATGCTTTGCTGCCAGGCCTGCGCCTGCGCCATCTGCGGCCGCAGGTCGATCGAGACCGACGCCGCATCGCTCAGTCCGCCATAGGTGTCGGCCACCAGCCCGCTGGCGGATTGCCGGGTGAGTTTGTCCAGCTGCGTCTGCGTCGCCGTGCTGTCGGCGACAAGCTGCGCCAGCAGACCGTTCTGGACCAGGCCGCTCACTGCGCCCACGCTCATACGCCCGTCCTCATGCAGTGGTGCCGATGTCGAGCAGCGAGGTCCACATGTTCTGGATCGCGGTGATCACGCGGGCATTGGCCGCGTAGGAATTCTGCAGCCCGATCATGGTGGACATCTCCGTATCGACCGATACGCCCGAAACGGCGGCGATGCTGTTGTTGAGGGTGGTTTGCGCCGCCTGCGCGGTGGCCAGGCTGGCAGTCGCATCGGCGCTGGGGCTGGTCTGGGCGGACACCACGTCGGCGGCGAAACCGGCCAGCGTCGCGGGTGCCGCGAAGGGCGCGGACAGGGTACCGGTCAGACCCAGCCCCTGCACCGACGGGGCCGCGGCCGTGGATGCCGAAGCCGGTCCGAATGCCTGGCCCAGCACCGCATTGATGACCGTCTGGTCGCTCGCGGGGACACTGGCGGCGCCGGCGCCGGTGCCGGATTGCACCAGCGTCGGGTCGTTGACCACCGCCGGGTTGACCGCGATCCGGTTGGCCAGACCCAGATAGGCGGCCTGCACCGGCAGCGGCGAAGCGGCAACCGGGGGGCTGGGGTCGGTGAACAGCGTCAGCCCGGCCGCGTCGAACCGCTGGGTCAGGTTGTTCGAAAACTCGTCGAGCTCGGCCTGAAAGGTCGGCAGCACAGTGTCGCGCAAGGACAGGTTGGCGCCGATCTGGCCGGCGGTGAGCTGGGCGGTGATGTCCTGGCCGTTGAGGGTGACCGGGGGAGAAGAGCTCTGCGGGTCCAACTGCGAACCGTCGATCGACAGCGACGCCGATCCATCGGTGGGCAGGGTGGTGCCGGAGGGCAGGATCACCTGCACGGAGCCGTCCGGCTGGTTGACGAAACTGGCACCGGTGAGCTGCGCCACGGTGCTCATGGCGGCGTCGCGCTGGTCCTGCAGCGCCGCGACGCTGGTACCTTCGTTGGTCAAGACGCCGATCTGCTTGCTCAGTGTGCCGATGCTGGCAAGCGCGGTGTTGAGTTGCGTGAGCTCCTGGCCGATCGAATCCTGCGCCCCCTGCCGCTGGGTGCCGACCGCCTGGGCCACCCGGTTGATGCCGCTGGCCAGATTGCTCGCCGCGCTCACCACCGCGGTTTGCTCGGCGGTGGACGACGGATCGGCCGATAGCGTGGTGAAGGCGTCGTTCAGCGCGCCGGTCAGGCTGGCGAGGTCGTTGCCCTGCCCCGGCGTGCCGTTCGCCGCATCGACCGCCGACAGCGCCTGCGATGTGACGGTCAGCCCCGCCACCGTGGCGTTCTGCTGCCACGCCTCGGCCTGCAGCATGGCGTTGACGCTGCGCACGGTGACTCCGGTGCGCACGCCCAGTTCCATGCCGTTCGCGCTCAGGGCGCTTTGCTGGCCGAGCTCGAGCGTATAGCCCGCCGTATTGGCGTTGCTGACGTTCTGCGACACCACGGCGAGCTGGCTGGTGACATTGCTCAGCCCGCCGGCGGCGATGGACAGGGCGGAGGCGAGGCTCATGTCCGCGTTCCCAATGGCAAAATTGCCTGCCGCTCAGCCGCGCCGGAGGCGCCGACCGGGCACAGCGAGTGAATTTTGCTCAGCTTTTCATGTTGATGGTGGTCTGCATGAGCTGATCCGCCGTGGTCACCACCTTGGCGTTGGCCGAATAGGCCTGTTGGGCGATGATCAGCTGGCTGAACTGGCTGGCGATGTCGACGTTGGAGGATTCCACCGAGCTGGTGACCAGGCTGCCGGCGCCGTTGGTGCCGGCAGCCTGCAGCGACGGATTGCCGGATCCGTTGGTCACCGTGTAGGCGCTGCCGTTCTGCGACTGCAGCGCGTCGGCGTTGCCGAAGGTGGCCAGCGGCACCTGGGCGATCAAGCGTGTCTGACCGTTGTTGTAGTTGGCGTAAATGTCGCCGCTGGTGGTGGTGCTGATGCTGCTGAAGCTGCCGGGCGGCACGCCATCCTGAGACAGGCTGCTCAGCGTATAGCTGCTGGCGGCAAAGTTGGTAACGCCATTGGTCTCGCCGATATTGCCGAGATTCAACGAGATCGACTGCGTGCCAGTGGGGGTTGAGTAGGGCGTCTGAATGGTCAGGACCGCGAGCGGATTGGGATTGACGGCGGTCGCGGCGATATTCGCCACTTGGCCAGTGGCCGGGTCTGTGTACGATACTTGATCCAATGTCCCGTTGGCACCGAAGCTCACCGCCGCGCCACCCGGTGCGGTATTGCTTTCGATGGTGCTCGTATCGGTATTCACCGCTAGTTGGTCGGTGGCGACAGTGTAGATATCTCCAGTCCCGGCACTGCTGCCATAGATATTCTGCCAGGCGGTGGTCATGTTCTTAAGTGCGGTATTCGCCTGGGTTTGCTGGGCTGTTGAGAGACTGCCGACAGCGGAGGCTTCGTCGGTGGCAAGTGTGCCCAACGCGGCGGTCGCAACGGTGAGATCGGTAGCCACGGCGGACTGCAGAGTAGCGTAGGTGGAGCTTGTTGAAGAAGTGGCCGCAAGGGCCTGTTGGTCCTTTCCCATCTGGTCGTAGGCGGTTTGAACGCTGCTGATGTCGCTCTGCAGGTTGGTGACCGATAGCAAAGAATTCTCGTTGGTGCTGAGCGTCGACTGATCGCTGGTCAGCGCCGCCTGATCTTTCGTGAGCTGTGCCTGGTCTTTCACGGCTTGCGTGGTCGCGGCGGCGGCGGCGGCGGTCTGCGCGGCGGTCGGGGTCGTTCCCAGGATCGGCGCGTTGCCACCGTTGGTGGTGTCGGCAATCGACAGGGTCCAGGGCGCGTTCGTCTGGCTGGCCGACGTGGCGGTCGGCATCCAGGTCAGGGTGAGCTGGTGCACATTTCCCTGGCTGTCGTACACCTCCACCTGCGAGGTCGGCGCCTGCACCTCGGTATTGGCGCTGTTCATCACCACCACCTGGTTGGTGGCGTTGAGGCTGAGATGGTAGCCGCTCGGCAGGTTGGCGCTCATCGTCATGTTCTGCGTCGCCACCGGAGCGTAGATGGTCTGCGCCACCTGGATCGGCTGGATGTTGCTCTGGTCCAGCACGCCGGTGGTGGGGTTGGCGATCCAGCCGTTCAGGTACAGGCCGGAGTTGTTGGTGAGGTAGCCCTCGGCATTGAGCTGAAAGTCGCCATCGCGGGTGTAATACTGCTTGCTGTCAAACTGGGTCTGGACGTTGCTGCCGGAGCCGGCATTGGTGGCCTCGCTCACGGCGAAGAATCCCTGGCCGCTGACCGCGAGGGCGAGCGGGTTCTGCGACTGCGTGATCGTCCCCTGCACCGTGTTCAGGTACTGCGGGGTCGCCACCACCGTGCCGGGGTCGTTGACCAGGGCCGAACTGGTGGTCAGGTAGTCTTCGAAACTGGTGTTGACGCCCTTGAAGCCGACGGTCTGGGCATTCGCCACGTTGTCGCTGATGTTGCTGAACGCGGCCGATTGGGCGGCGAGGCCGCTGACGGCGGTGTTCATGGCGCCTAGAACGGACATGCGTGTCTCCTGACAGGTGAACCAAGCGCGGGGGGCCGCGGAGTGCCCCGCCGGGTGCGCAGGAAACGTGCCAGACGGAGCCCCATGCCGCGGGCGGGGTTGGCAGCGGCGGCGTGTGGCACGCGGCAGTTTGAACCCGGCAGAAACTGCCGCACGGCGCCGGCCGCCGGCCCGCAGGGCACGCCGCTCAGCCGTTTCCGGTCCCATTCCGGCGTGGCACGCGGCATGCGAGGCCATGGCGAACGAATGCCCGTCTGCGAGCCGGACCCGCCGCGGCAGGCCAGCGCGGCCTGCTGCCTCAGCCAGGAGTTCCGATGCATTTTCTTGCCGTTACCGCCCTCTTTGCCTCGCCGGGACTGCCGGCCGCGCCGCCGGCCACGGCGGCGGAACCCGCGGCGCCGTTTGCGGGCGCGCTGGCCGACATTCTCGTGGCAGGGTCGGTGGCCTCCACCGGCACGCCTGCGACGCCTGTGGCACCACCAGTTCGCCGGCAAGCGGCCGGCGCGGCGACCGGCGTGCAGACCGACACGCCAGCGGCGCCGCAGCACGCCGCCGGCCCCGCGCCGGTCGCCGGTCGGGCGGGCTCCGCCAAGCCCGCCGCCGCGAACGAGAGAGCGCAACCGGCCCGGGCCCGCGCGGTGCCGCAGGCGCAGGGCCGGCAGCAGGCAGAGGCCCGATCTTCCACCGACGCGACTCCGGCAGGCGCGAGCATGTTCGCGGGTGCGTTCTGGCCGCCGCTCATCCCGGCGGGCACGGAAGCGCCAACGCCCAATACGGCGGTGGCGCCAACGGACACGACGTTGCCGGTTGCCGATCTCGCGCCGGCGCAGCCGATTTATGCCGCATCAGCATCCCCGGCAACGAACCGGGACGCGCTGCCGGATCCGACGACGTTACCACCGTGCGTTGCTCAGCCCCTACCGGTCAACGCCGGCGCGGCCAGCGTGCCGCACGCCAGGAGCCGTCCGGAGGAGGGCGCGCCGGGCGTCGCGCGGGTGCCGGTCACACTGGCGTCCGACCCGGCGCCGGCCGCGAACCCCTTTCGCCTGCTGCCGGCGGCGCGGGCTGCTGCTTCGGCACAAGTGGCCCAGGCGGCCGCTCCGGCGCCACCCGCCCCTGCCGAACCGCAGGTGCCGACCGTTCCATCGGGGCCACCGGCGCAGCCCCCACAGGTGGCCGCTCCGGCGCCGATCACGCCGGCTTCCGCCGCTGTGCAGGCCGCAGAAGCTCCTCCCCAGGTTCCGGCGGCGCAAGCTGTCGATCCTGCACAACCGGTTCAGGCGACTATTCCGGCGCCGCTCGTCCCTGCCGAACCGCCGGCCGCGACAGTTCCGCTGGCTGCTCCGTCGGGGCCGCCGGCGCAGCCCCCACAGGCCGCCACTCCGGCGCCGATCGCCCAGGCCGGACCGCCGGCCGCGAGCGCCTCGTCGGGGTCACCGACCCAGCCCCCGCAGGGCGCCGTTCCGGCGCCGATCGCCCCGGCAGAAGGGGTGATGCAGGCTGCACATCCCGCCCCCCCGGCGCAGCCCACACAAGCCGCCGCTCCGGCGCCGCCCGTTGCGGCCGAACCGAAGGTTCAAATCGCTCGGTCGGGGCCAACGGCACGGACCGTCCCGGCCGACGCTCAAGCGCCGGCGATCCGGGCCAACCCGCCGGTTCAGACCGCAGCATGGACGCCTGTGATGCAGGTCCTGCCAACTGCTGGTCCGGCGACGCCTGTCGCGGGCCAACCCCGGGTGCACCCCAGTTCGTCGGCGCCCCCGGCGCAGAACCTGCCGGCCGCCACTCCGCGACCGGTGACGCTGGCCGAACCGCCGGCCCAGATCCCTCCGCCGGCACCGCCGACGCGAATCCGACAGACCCCCGCTCCTGCGCCGGCCACGCAGGCCGAAGCGCCGTCACCGGTCGGGCGGATCGCACCGCCGCCGCAGACGGCGCTGGCCACGCCTCCGGCTGCCGAGAGCACGCCACCAGTGCAAGCTTCCCAGTCCGCCCCACCCGCACAAACCGCCCCGGCCGTGCTTCCGACCCTGGCTGGCGGCGCCACCAAAGACGCGGGCCTGGACGTCAGCGCGAACCAGACCCGCAGCCCCGGCCGCGTCCACCCCGATACCGCCGAGGCCCCGCAGCCCGGCGCCGCACCGGCACCAAGGAATGGCAGCGCATCCGGCAAGGCTGCCGCGCCGCCACCGGCCGGACCGGCGGCGACGGATGCAAATGCAACTTTCCCTGCCCTTCCGGCGCAGGCATCCCCTGCGCCCGGCGGCACGGCGGCGACCAGCGACACGGACCACGCCGACCCGCCCATGCCGGACCGGCCGGTCGGGCGGATCCGGCCGGAAGCGGCGGCGCAGCACACTGCCGCCGAGGCCGCTGGAACGGCCCAATCGACCCCGGCGAGCGCCGCGGTGATCGCGGCGACGGCGGAACCCGCTGCCGGAGCGGCCGCATCCGCCACGCCAGCCGTTGCCGCCGCGGCTCAGGCCGGCAAGGCCGTCCCATCCGTCGCCGCGCCGGCCGCAGCGGCCACCACCGCGCCCGAAGCGGCAGCGATCCGGCCAACGCCGGCCGCGCAGGCAATGCCGGCCCTGGTCTCGCTGGGCGGCAGCCGGGGCACAACGCATGTCACCGTCCGTCTCGACCCGCAGGAGTTGGGCCAAGTGCAGATCCGCGTCGAACAGCCCAATGACGGGCCGGCACGGGTGACCCTGACCGCCCAACGGCCGCAAACGCTCGATCTGCTGGTGCGCGACCAGGCCCAGTTGCACCACGCGCTCGACCAGGCCGGGGTGCCGGCCGAGGGACGCTCGATCACTTTCCACCTTGCCCCCTCCACCGCCTCGCCGGACGCCATCAGCGCCGGCATCGGCGCCGGCACCGGCGGCAGCGGATCGGACAGAACGCCGCAGCATGCATTGTCCGCCCCCCAGCCGCGGCGCAGCCCCGCCGCCCAGGACGACAGTGCGACGGATCTGAATTCCCCCATCCAGGCCGCGCCGCGCCGGCAGCGCGCCGGCATCGACATCACCGCCTGAAGGAAAGAGACCCATGAGCATCGCCAGCGTCGCCGCCCAGCAAAGCGCGGCCCAAACCAGCACCACCAGCAGCGGCGCCGCCGCGGGCCAGAACGCCCTGCAATCGCTTTCGGGCAATTTCCAGGACTTCCTGGGCATGCTGATGACCCAGTTGCAAAATCAGGACCCGACCAGCCCGCTGGATACCAATCAGTTCACCCAGGAACTGGTGGAGTTCTCCGGCGTCGAGCAGCAGATCAACACCAATGCCAGCCTGACCCAGCTGATCTCGCTGACCCAGTCCGGTCAGATGCTGCAAGCCTCGTCGATGGTGGGAAGCACGGTGCAGCTCGCCTCCAATCAGATGCCGCTGCAGAACGGCAGCGGCGCTTTGAGCTTCACTGCCACCAGCGCCGGCCCGGCGGCGATCACCATTACCAACGCCGCCGGTGCCCAGGTACTGGCCACCACCGTCAACGCCACGGCGGGCAGCAACAGCTGGACATGGAACGGCGAGGATAGTCAGGGCAATACCCAGCCCGACGGGCCCTACACGGTCACCGTGACCGGTGCCAATGCCAGCGGCAGCGCCGCGGCACTGCCGTTCACCGTGTCCGGCACCGTCACCGGGGTGGTGAACAACAGCGGCACGCTGGACTTGCAGCTGGGTTCGGAGACGGCCGCCTTCTCAACAGTGCAGTCGGTATCGAAGCAATAAAAGCCGCGGCCGCCACCGCTCAAGCCGGCCGCAGCCCCCAGAAGCGGCCGATCTCGCCGGTGGCGTCGACGCCGGCGTCCAACACGAACGGCTCCGTGGACGGCCGCGCCACCGGGTAGCCATGCGCCATGCCATCGATGGTGCAGACCTCGACGGCGTCCTGCCAGACCCGGCGGCGAAAGCCAGGCCGAGGCGACAGATCCTGCGTGGGCGCGCCACTCAGCCCATGCAGTGCCAGAAACTGCGCCTCCAGGTTCGCCGCGTTGGCCGGGTCGACGGTCTGGTCCGCACTGCCCTGCCAGATCGAAATGCGCGGCCAGCGCCCCGCATAGCCGGGCGGTGCCAGCGCGCGCGCACGTGCCGCCCAGCCTTCCGGGTCGAGATCGCTGCCGGCCTTCGCCATGCGGGCCATCGCCGAGCGCACGTCGCTGGCGCAGCCCGCCGGCAGCCCGGCCACCACCGCGCCGGCGGCAAACACGTCCGGATAGGCGGCCAGCAACGCCGCAGTCATGGCGCCGCCGGCCGAAAGCCCGGCCACGAACACGAAATCCCGCTTGCAGCCGAAGCCATGGATCGCCACCTCGACCATCTGGCGGATTGACCGCGCCTCGCCGCTGTCGCGCGCGATGTCGACTGGCTCGAACCAGTTGAAGCAACGGCCCTGGTTATTCCGGGCAAGCTGGTCGGGCAGCAGCAGCGGCGCGCCAAGCCGGTCGGCCAGCGCCATCCAGCCCGAGGCGGCGGCGAAGCCGGCGGCGTCCTGGCCGCAGCCATGCAGCAGCACCAGCAGCGGCCCGCCGGTGCGCGAGGCCGTGTCCGGGATGTACAGCTTCATCGTCAGCCCGCCCGGATTGGGGTCGAACGATGCTTCCGTCACCCTCCCGCGCGGGCGGTCGGCATCGGGTGCTTGCGGCTGGGCCAGGCCAGTGGCGGCCAGGGCGTTGCGCAGGCTCTTGGGGAGATGGGACAATAAGGATTTGAACATGCGGTTCCGATCAGGACGCGTCGGGCTGGGTGAGCGGGGTGGCGGCACTGAAGGCGGGACGGTCGGCTGCTGCCGCATCGGCGCGCAGCAGCAACGGATAGGCGTCGAGCGGGCAGCCAACCCGGCGCGCGTTGGCCAGTTGTGGCACCAGCACCACATCCGCCAGTCCCGGCGTCCCTCCAAAGCAAAAGGGGCCGGCGCCGCCGTGCCGCGCCAGCATGGCTTCCAGCGCCGGCAGTCCCTGGATCAGCCAGTGCCGGTACCAGTCGTCAATGGCAGGCTGCGGCTGGCCCATTTGCCGTTTGAGATAACGCAGCACCCGCAGGTTGTCGATTGGATGGATGTCGCAGGCGATCGTCAGCGCGAACGCGCGCACCTGCGCTCGCAGCAATGCATCGCCCGGCAGCAGGGGCGGCTCGGGATGTGTTTCGTCCAGATATTCGATGATGGCGAGCGACTGGGTGAGCACCGCACCGTCGCCGGTCTGCAGCGCTGGCACCAGCCCGAGGCTGTTGATGGCGCGAAAGTCCGGTGTGTGCTGCTGGCCGCCGTCCCTGAGCAGGTGCACGGGCCGCGCCTCCCAGGGAAGTCCCTTCAGGTTCAGGGCGATGCGGACGCGCCATGCGGCTGAGGAGCGGACATAGGTGAACAGACGCATGGCACCATCACAGCAAGGCCAGGGCTCTGCCCTGGACCCGCCAAGGGGCAGTGGCCCCTTGGAACCCATTCCTTAGGGGGTCCAGGGGTTTTGCCCCTGGTGGGGTCCAGGGGCAAAGCCGTCGTGCCGAAGGCGCGCTTCGCGTGGGGCGGGGTCCGGGGCAGCGCCCCGGCCGGCCTCCGCAATCGCCGCCTGCACCACCTCAACATCGCCGATATGGTTGGCCAGCAACAGCACCAGCCGGGCATCCAGCCGCCGCGAAGCCTCCGGTGCCAGCCCGTGATGCGCCTCCACCAGCGCCTCGAACAAGCCGTCCGGATCGGTCAGGCGGGGGAAAGATCGAGCTTGCTCATGCCGAAATCCGCTGCTTTTCCTCGCTGGTGAAGCCAAGCGCCCGGCGCCTCGCCGCCGCCACCGCCACCGCATCGAAGCCGCGCCAGCGGGCCGCAACATGCTGGTCCGGCCGCAGCAGCACCGCCGTGCCCGACTGCGCGTCGTAGCGCGCGGCGGCCAGCCCGTCGCGGTCCCACAACACGCCATCGGCTTCCACGGGGCTGACGAACACCGACCGCACCGGCCAGACCCCCTGCCGCACGCGACCGGCCGGGGCGGTGACCGCGCCTGCGGGAACCTCGTCGGGGGCACCGAACAGCAGCAAGGTGAAGCCATCGGCGGCCAGGTGGTGCAGCAGCCAGTCCGGTTGCCCGTCGCACAGCACCGGCGCGTCGGCCGCCGGCGCGCCGGGCGGCAGGCCGCCGGCCCAGGCGCCGGTGTCCGGCGTGTTCAGCCAGCTGTTGTGCAGCACCGCGGGACGCGACAGCCGCCCGGAATTGACCAGCGGCCGGGCGAATTCGTGCTGTTCGGCCAGTTCCAGCACCGCGTCGCGATAGGCCAGAGCCGCCGCGTTCTTCGGGGTGATGAAGTCGGTGGTGCGGGTCGAGGCGAGGATGTTCTCGTCGGCCGCCGCCGCGCGCTCGGTGTCGTAGCTGTCCAGCAGTGCCTCGGGCGCGTCGCCGCGCAGCACCGCCAGCAGCTTCCAGGCCAGGTTGTCGGCATCGTGCACGCCGGCATTGCCGCCGCGGGCGCCGAACGGGCTCATCTGGTGGGCGGCATCGCCCAGGAACAGCGTGCGGCCATGGCGGAACCGCTCCAGCCGGCGACAGCGGAAAGTATAGATGCTCACCCATTCCAGCTCGAACGGCACCCCGGCGCCGAGCATGGCGCGCACCCGGGCGCGCACCCGCTCGGGGTCCTTTTCGACCTCGGGGTCGCAGTCCCAGCCAAGCTGGAAGTCGATGCGCCAGACATCGTCGGCCTGGCGATGCAGCAGCACCGAGCCGCCGCGGTGGAATGGCGGGTCGAACCAGAACCGGCGCTCGGCCGGGACGTCAGGGCGCATGATCACGTCAGCGATCAGGAAACGGTCACGGAACTCCCGGCCGACAAACGGCAGGCCCAGGCTCTCGCGCACGAAACTGTGCACCCCGTCGCAGGCCAGCAACCAGTCGGCGGTCAGGCCATAGCGTCCGCCCGGCACCTCGACGGTCAGCCCCACCCGGTCGGCGCGGTTCTCCACCGCGATCACGCGGCTACGCCAGCGCAGATCGACCATCCCGGTCGCCTGGCAGGCCTCCACCAGCCATTGCTCAAGGTAATATTGCTGCAGGTTCACGAAGGCCGGGAATTCGTGGCCGGGCTCGGCCAGCAGGTCGAACTCGTAGATGCTTCGGTCGCCGAAAAACACCCTGCCGACATTCCATGTCACGCCCTTGGCCAGCAGCCGCGCGCCCAGCCCGAGCCGGGCATAGATCTCCAGCGTGCGCTTGGCGAAGCAGATGGCGCGCGAGCCGAAGCTGACCGTGTCGTCGTCGTCCAGCACAACCACGCGCTGGCCGCGGATGGCCAGATCGAGCGCCGCGGTCAGCCCCACCATGCCGCCGCCCACCACCACCACAGGGTGGCGGGCGCCGTCATCGGTCGGCGGCACATGGTCATAGTGCGGATGAACAAATTTCGTCTGCATTTCCTGCTCCGCCCGCTAAGGGGCGATCTCCCCACTCTGCGCGCTTTTGGCCGCCAGAGCCTGCCACATGTCACGGTCGCGCTCGGCGGTCCAGATCCGCGGGTGATCGTGGCCGCTGGCCTCGTCAAAGGCGCGGCTGACATTGAAGGGCATGCAATGGTCGAAAATGACCCAGTGGCCGAAGCGCGGGCGGAGCTGGTGCATCGCCTCGTCGTAAATCGCCTTGAGACCGGCGCCCCGCGCGACCCCGGCGCGCACCAGGGCGAACAGGCTGGCGGTGAAGGCCTCGGTGGCGTCCAGCGCCTCCGCAACGTCGCTTGGGGTCAGCAGGGCCCGACCGCGGCCTGGCACCAGTTTCTCCGCCCCGAGCGCGCGCAGGCGGGCGATGGTTTCCGGCCAGTCGGCGAAATGCGCGTCACCGCAATAGGGGGTGGCGCCGTACTCCACCGTGTCGCCGGCGAACAGGACTTTTTCTTTCGGCAGCCATACGATCGTATCGCCAGCGGTGTGAGCACGGCCGATGTGGATGAGTTGCACCTCCCGCTCGCCTAGCCAAAGTGTCATGCGGCGGTGGAAAGTGTGGGTCGGCCAGGTTAGGCCGGGGATGCTTTCGCGGCCGCGGAACAGGCGCGGGAAGCGGCCGATCTCGCTGTCCATGTCCTGTTGACCGCGCTCGGCGATCAGGTCGCGAGTCGCATCGGAACAAAGAATTGAATGGGTGGGATAGCCGGAGGCGCCGAGCACCCGGACAGCGTGGTAATGCGACAACACTAGCTGGCAAACCGGCAGGCCGGTGACGGTGGCGACGCGGGCCTGTACGTCGTGCGCCATTGCCGGTGTGGCCTGGGCATCGACCACCACCACCCCCTCCGGCCCGACGATCACGCCGGAATTAGGATCACCTTCAGCAGTATAAGCATACAACCCGGGTCCAAGCTCATCAAACGAAACGGCTTTTTCAGCCATATCATGGGTCGAGGCGAATCCGGCCATGGACGTGCTCCCCTCCGCTTTGTTCCCGGTCCCGGGTCCGGTCCGGAGCGAAGGTCTAGCAGACCTTGCCAGCGCGCGCTTGCCTCACTGTCGGGCTGCGAATGATTATTGTTGCACGGCATGGTGTTTTCCTTTCAACCGGTCCCACCTGCTAAACTCAATCTCAGAGTGATAGGTGATTGCAAATGAAAACAACCGGGGACAACTACGCAGACATCGTCGCCTTCGATGGCGGCGAGGATGCGCGCCACGCCGACGCCTTCCTGCTCGAAGAATTCCTGCCATACGAGCTCTCGGTCGCGGCCGGCCGCACCTCGCGGCTGTTCGCGCGCCGGTTTGAAGCGGCCTTCGGCCTCAGCATCGCCGAATGGCGGGTGCTGGCGGTGGTGGGACGGTTCGGCACGATCACGCCGAGCGCGGTCTCGGAACGCACCGACATGGACAAGGTGAAGGTGAGCCGCGCCACCGCTAGCCTGGTGGCGACCAACCTGCTGGAGCAGGGGCCGGCACCGCATGACGGCCGCGCCCGCCTGCTGCGGCTGACCCGCAAGGGTCGCACCGTGCACGACAGCATCGTGCCGCTGGCGCTGACCCTGGAGGCGCAGCTCGCCGCCGGGCTGTCCGACGAGGAGTGGACCACGCTGCGCGCCTGTCTGCGGCGACTGCAGGAGCATGTGCGCTCGCTGGAAAACTCGGCGCTTGCGCATGCGACCCAGCGGCGCCTCCACGGCGGCTCGCAAGCGGCCGAGTGAGCGCCGCGGCGGCGTCGGCCGGCCGGATCGGCGGCGCGGCCTGTATGGCGTGAGACATGACCCCCAAAAGGGGGGATGAAGGCTGCGTGCCCGATCCGACCCGACATGTGCTGCGCTGGCTCCAGGCGCTGGTCGCCTTGCTCGGGGCCGGCGCATGGATGCCGGTGCCGGTCGCACAGGCCGCCTGCACGGCGGCGCCCGGCACCGAGTTGCCGCTGACCCTGCGGCACCGATTTCTTCTGGTGCCGGCGTCGCTTGACGGCGGTCAGACGATGTTGGTGGTTGATACCGGTGCCGAGGCCACCACCGTCACGCCCGAAACGGCGGCGGGATTGCACCTCGCCTCGGAGCCGTCGCGGACAATGCTGCTGGGCGTGGGTGGCGCGGTGCTCAGCGGCGGGACCGTGCGCCTGCACCGTTTGGTCCTCGGCCGGCTGCATGTGGATGGGCTGTCGCCCGATGTGGGGCGGTTGCCGCGCCTGCATGGCGCCGGGTTGCCTGTCGGCGGGCTGCTGGGACTCGACGTGCTGGGCGGGTACGACATCGCGCTCGATCTGCCACGGCGCAGCATGACCTTGTATGCGGTGCCTTCCTGCCCCGGTTTCGTGCCGCCGGACTACAGCGCCGCCGACGGGGAGGAATTGCGGCGGACCCGCGGACGGTTGCTGGTCATCGCTGTCCGGATCGATGGGCACCCGGTTCGGGCCTTGCTCGACACCGGCGCGCGCACCAGCCTGCTGGAACGCGACGCTGCCGCGCGGCTTGGCGTGACCGGCGAGGCGCTCGCACGCGACCAGGTGATGCGCGGAAGTGGCATCGGCGCCCAGGCGGTGGCGTTGCGACGCCACCGTTTCGGCGAGGTCCGGGTGGGCGGCGTTGCGGTGCGTAACATGGAAGTCGATATCGGTCCTCTGCCGGTCCCGGGCGTCGACATGCTGTTGGGTGCCGACTGGCTGGCCGGGCACGTCGTGTGGATCAGCCGGGCGGCGGGGCGGCTGTTTCAGCGCTGAAGACAGTCTTTAGGGTCAGACTGTTTCACTGGCGGTAGAAAATCCTCGTTGAAATGTCATCAGCTAAGATCTTCTGACCGCAGGTGCACATCCAGGGCAATCGGGAGAAACAAGCAAGGTCAGGGCTCTGCCCTGGACCCGCCAAGGGGCGGTGGCCCCTTGGAACCCATTACTTTTAGACTATTGCCATGAAATGGGTTCCAGGGGGGATTATGCTCCCCTGATACTCCCCGCCGCCGCCATCACGTCCTTCGCATGTCCATCGACCTTCACGCGGCGCAAGGCGCGGACGATTTTCCCCGAGGCATCCACCAGGAAGGTCGAGCGTTCGACGCCCACGTATTTCTTCCCATACATCGCCTTCTCCACCCAGACCCCATAGGCTTCGGCGGTCGCCTTGGTGTCGTCCGAGGCGAGCGGGAAAGTCAGATTGTATTTGGCGGCGAATTTCTCGATCGGCTTCAGCGGGTCGGGGGACACGCCGATGACCTCCAGCCCGAGCTTGCCGAACTGCGGCAACGCCTCCTGGAAGGCGCAGGCTTCCTTGGTGCAGCCCGAGGTGTCGGCCTTGGGATAGAAATACAGGATATACGGCTTGCCCTTCAGCGCCGTGCTGCTGACCGTGCGCCCGCCGCTGGCCGGCAACGAAAATGCCGGCGCCGCATCGCCCTCCTGAACGCTCATGAGCCGATCTCTCCCACCTGCCGCACGAAAGCGGCGCGGACCTCCCGCGCCAGCGCCTCCAAGGTGGCACGCAGCGACGCCACGTCAACCGGGACCGGATCGATCCCGGCTGCGGCAACCGCGCGCAGCAGTTCCGCCTCGACCGTCTCGGACAGTTTTCCGGGCGGCGCGTGGCCATAGGTGATGCGCAGCAGCCCCTGCACGCTGCGCCAGACCAGGTCGGCCCGGATCAGCAGCCCGGCATCGTCCGCCGCCAGCAACCCGGCGTCACGCAGGCCGGCCAGGGCGCGGCGGACGGTCGGATGGAGAACCTCGGCATGGGTGGGCGCGTGCACGAGCTGCAGGGTCTGGGCGATGAACTCCACCTCGATCTGCCCGCCCGGACGCAGTTTCACGTCCCAGGGCCCGCCCGGCGGCAGGTCGCGTTGCATGCGGGCGCGCATGGCGGCCGCGTCGGCGCGGATACGCTCCGGCGATCCCGCGCTGGCGATGGCGGTGCGGATGGCGGTGCGGACGCGCCCGCGCAGCTCCGCCGGGCCGGCGACCACGCGCGCCCGGGTCAGCGCCATGCGCTCCCAGGTCCAGGCGCCGCCATGCTCGTCGCCGGCTTCGTGGTAGCGCTCGAAGGCGGAAAGCGAGACCGCCACCGGCCCCTTGTTGCCGGACGGACGCAGCCGCATGTCGACGGCGAACATCGGCCCCACCGCGTCCGGCGCGGTCGCCGCCGCGACAAACGTGTGCACGGCGCGGATGAACCACTGGCTGGCCGGCAGGCTGCGCGCGCCTTCGCTGCTCTCGGTCACGTCCTGAGAATGATCATACACGATCATCATATCGAGATCGGAACCGGCCATCATTTCGCGCGACCCGGCCTTGCCCAGCAGCACGACCACCATGGCCCCGCCGCGCACCCGGCCGAAGCGCCGGGCGAAATCCTCCAGCACGCGCGGCAGCAGCGCCGCCAGCGCCGCCTCGGCCAGCCTTGATCGCGCCTCGCCCGCCGCATTGGCATCAATTCGCCCCTCCATGGTGGCAACCGAAATGGCGAAATCCTCGGCGCGCACGGTGGAACGAATGATGCGGATCGCCTCCTCCAGGTCGCGCGCGTCGGCCAGCCTGGTGCGCAGCGCACGCGCCCCATCGCCGGCAACGGCCGGGCTCAGCAGCCCCTCCAGCGCCTCGGGCGTGCGCGCCAGATAGTCGGCGAGCGAGGGGGCGGCGCCGAGCACGCCGGCGACGCGCTGGAGCAGGGCCGGGTTGCGCTGAAACAGCGACAGCAATTGCACCCCCGCCGGCAGAGTGCCCAGCAGGGCATCGAAGCGGGAGAAGGCAGCATCCGGCTGGGTCTGGCGGGCCAGCGCCGCCAGCAGGCCGGGCAGCACGCTGTGCATCAGGTCGCGGGCGCGCTGGGAGCGCAGCGCCCGCACCCGACCGGATGCCCAGCCGCGCACCGCCTCCACCACCCGGCCGATGTCGGTGTAGCCCATGGCGGCGAGCGCCGCCCGCGTGGCCGGCGCCGGCTCGTCGGTGCCGCTGAAGTCGAGCGCCGCCGGGGCGCCGTCTTCGTAAGGGTCGGGAACGGCATCGAACACCTGCCGGTAGCGCTGCTGCACCCGGGTCAGGTGACGCAGCATCACGGCGGCAAAGACAGCGGCGTCGGGATAACCCATGAACCGCGCAAACGCCTCCAGCTGCGGGCGCCTGTCGGGCAGTGAATGGGTCTGCCGGTCGGCCACCATCTGCAGCCGGTGCTCGACCCGGCGCAGGGTGCGGTATGCGGCGCCGAGCTCGCCGGCGGCCCGGCGCGGCAGATGGCCGGCACGGGCCAGCAGGGCCAGCGCGTCCAGCGTCCGCGGCGTACGCAGCGCCGGATCGCGGCCGCCCCAGACGAGTTGCAGCGTCTGCGCCATGAACTCGATTTCGCGAATGCCGCCCTGGCCGAGCTTGACATTGTGCCCGGCGATGCGGGCGACCGGGTCGGCCTGGGCGCCGAGGCCGGTGCCCTTATGCGCGTCGATGCGCTGCTTCATGGCGTGGATGTCGGCGACTGCGGCGAAGTCGAGGTGGCGGCGCCAGACGAAGGGGCGGATGGCGTCCAGGAACCCGGCGCCGAGGGCGAGATCGCCGGCCACCGGGCGCGCCTTCAGCATGGCGGCGCGCTCCCAGTTCTGGCCCATGCTTTCGTAATAGGCGATGGCGGCCGGCAGGGCGATGCAGGCGGGGGTGGCGGCCGGGTCGGGGCGCAGGCGCAGATCGGTGCGGAACACGTAGCCGTCGGCGTCGCGCGCCTCCATCAGGGACACGACACCGCGTGTCATGCGAGTGTAGAAAGCACCGGGAGCGTCGCCACAATAGACCCCGGCGTCAGGGTCATGCAGCAGGACGAGGTCGACATCGCTGGAATAGTTCAGTTCGCGGGCGCCGAGCTTGCCCATGCCCAGGACAGTGAAGCCGCTCGCCCGGCCGGGATCGCCGGGGTCCGGCAGGCGGATCGTGCCGGCCGCGTGCGCGTCCCACAGCAGATGCGCGACCGCTGCCCGCAGCGCCGCCTCGGCAAGGTTGGACAGCGCCTCGGTGACGCGCAGCAGATCCCACATGCCGCCGATATCGGCGATGGCGGTGGTCAGGGCGATCACCCGCTTGGCGGCGCGCAGCGTGGCCGCGAGCTGGGCCCGCGGCGCGCTGACGGGACAGGCGGCGATCGCCGCCATCGCCCGCTGCACCGGCAGATCGGGGCCGGACTGCGCCAGCAGGCATACCGCCTCCGCCTCGCGCAGCGCCAGATCGGCCAGGTACGGGCTGTTGCCGCCCAGGCAGCGCAGCATGGCACTGGCATGCTTGTCGGCGGCGAGCTGCGCCTCGGCGGCGCCGAGGCCGGCAAAGCGCTCCATCAGCCTCCCGGCGGCGGCGGGATCGGCGGCGTCTGGCCAGTCCGCCGGCAGCCGGAAGCGAGGCACAGGCGTTTGTTCACTCATGCGCCGGCAGGCTGGCCATGAGCACCACCTTCGGTCAAGCATTCCGGCGGCGAGTGACTCTGGCCCTGCATCGCGCGCTGAGTCCGGCCATGCGGCATGCCGGCCGTGCGCTGCATGGCCTGGTGCGGGTCGCCCTGGCTTTGACCTTCCTTGCGGCGCTGGCCGCCGGCGCCCTCGCCTGGCGGCTGGCGCAGGGGCCGCTGGAAATCGGCTGGCTAACTCGCCGCATTCAGGCGGAAGCCAATGCCGGCGGCACCCCGCCGGTGCTGGTGATCGGCAGCGCGGCGCTGGTCTGGGAAGGGTTCACCCAGGGGGTCGATCGCCCGCTGGATATCCAGCTGACCAACCTGGCACTGCTGGATGCGGCCGGGGCGCGCATCGCCGAGGTGCCGCGCGCCGATGTGTCGCTGTCGGCCGGATGGCTGATGCTGGGGCGGGTGGTGCCACGGGTGCTGGAACTGGTCGGCGTCCGGCTGCGGGTGCAGCGCGGCGAAGACGGCCACATCAGCATCGATATGGGCCAGGACGCCGCCGAGGCGGCCGGCCCGGCGGTTACCGGCACCGCAGCCTCCGCGGGCGGGAAGGAATTGCTGGCGGCATTGCTGAGCGAACTGGCGCGGCCGGCGGAGAACGACAGCAGCGGGCTGGGGTCGCGCTTCGCGCAGCTTCGCCGGGTGCGCATTCGCGACGCCGCCCTGACGGTGATCGACCGCCAGATCGGCGCCACCTGGCGGGCCAGCGACGTCGAACTCGACCTGGTGCGCGGCGCCGAGGGTGGCGCCGAGGCCGACGCCGAACTGACCCTGATCCTGGGTGACGAGCACCTGCACGCCACCGCCCGCGCTTCCCTGCTCGCCGGCGGAGACAGCGCCGCGGTGCAGGCGCATCTGGCGCCGGTCGTCCCGGCGCGGCTGGCGGCGCTGGCCCCCGGACTGGCGGCGCTGCAGGCGCTGGATGCACCGGTGGCGATTTCGGGCACTGCCACGGTGGGAGCGGATTTGCTGCCGACGCAGGTGAAGCTGCAGGCGCGCGTCGGCGCCGGACACCTGCTCATCGCCGCCGGCAGCGTGCCGTTGATCGGGGCGCTGGCGGACGCGGAAGGCTCGCTCAGCGCCGCGGTGCTGCGCGTCCAGCGGGTGGAACTGGTGCCGCGGCTCGACCACCCAAGGACGGTGCTACGAGGCAAGCTGGTCGCCACCCGCCAGCACGGGCGGCTGGACGCGATGATTTCCGGCGAGCTGGATCAGGTGGATTTCGCCGACCTCGCCGCTCTGTGGCCGGCGGGCGTGGGCGGCCCCGGCACCCGCCCCTGGATCACCGAGAACGTGACCGCGGGGTTTGCCCGCAACGGCAGGTTCGATTTGCAGCTGACGGCGCGGGACGACCTGGCCGAGGCCACGGTCACCAGCCTGGCGGGCGGCATCGAGGGGCAGGATCTGACGGTGCACTGGCTGCGCCCGGTGCCGCCGGTGGAGCACGCCAGCGGCAAGCTGGCCTTTGTTTCGCCCGACGCGGCGGAGATGACCGTCACCAGCGGGCGGCAGGCGGGCGGCAGCCAGGGTGGCATCGCCTTGCAGTCCGGGCACCTGCGCATCGACGGGCTGGCGGCGCGCCACCAGTTCCTCACCATCGAGGCCGACCTCGCCGGCCCGGCCGCCGACTTGCTGGCGGTGCTGAAGGAGCCGCGGCTGCACCTTTTCGACCGCCGCCCGCTCGACATCCACGACCCGTCGGGCGCGTTCGCCGGGCGGCTGACGCTGACCCGGCTGCCGCTCGAAAACAACGTGACGACGGACGATGTACACGTCCAGACCAGCGGCAAGCTGACCCGGCTGCATCTCGGCAACATCGTCGCCGGGCGCGACCTCGACCAGGGCACGTTCGAATTCGACGCCGGCAACGACGGGCTGAAGCTGCGCGGCACCGCGCTGCTGGCCGGCATGGCCGCGCAGGTGCAGGGCGATCTGGATTTCCACGGCGGCGGCCCGGCACAGGTACTGCAGAAAATCGTCGTCACCGGCACCGCCACGCCACGCCAGCTGGCGGCGGCCGGGTTCGATACCGCGGGCATGCTCGACGGGGCGGTGCCGCTGCAGGCGACGTGGATGCAGCGGCGCGACGATAGCGGCGAGGTGCTGGTGCGGGGCGACCTCGGCCGGGCAGCGCTGGAGGTGCCGCGGCTGAATTTCTGCAAGCCCGCCGGTCAGCCGGCGAGCGCCGAAGTGCATGTGGTTCTGGAGGGCGACCAGATCACCGCCATCGACCGGCTGCGCCTGGACGGCGACGGGATCGCGGTGGCGGGGCACGTCGCCTTCGCCGGCGGCGTCGCGCAGGCGATGCAGTTCGACCGCATCCGGCTTGGCAATTCGATCGATGCGAGCGGGGAGGTGCGGGTGCCCCGCGTACGTGGCGATCCCTGGGTGGCCACGCTGAACGGCCGCAGCGTCGATGCCTCGGCGGAATTCGGCCGCGGCGACGCCACTCCGAAACCGACCCCGGAGGAGGACGATCTGCCTGGACCGCCGTGGCGGGTGGATGCGCATTTCGACCGGGTGGTGCTGGGCGGGGAAGGACGCGAACTCGCCGCGGTCGCCGCCGCCGCTGAGAGCGACGGGCGGGTCATCCGGCAGGCCAGGATCACCGGGCAGACCGGCGCCGGCGCCGGCTTCCACCTGGACATCGCGCCGGGCCGCGCCACCCGCACACTGACCGGCAGCGCCGAGGATGCCGGCGGGCTGTTGCGCGCGCTCGACCTGCTGGACGACATGCGCGGCGGGCGGCTGGCCATCCGCGCCACTTTTGACGACCGCGCCCGCGGCCATCCGCTGCAGGGCACCGCCGAAATCGTTGATTTCCGCATGCGCAACGCCCCGGCGCTGGCAAAGCTGCTGCAGGTGATGACGCTGTATGGCCTGGTGGAGGCGCTGGAGGGCCAGGGGCTGGGGTTCAGCCGGCTGATCGCACCGTTCCAATTGTCGCGCGATGGGCTCGACCTGGCCGACGCCCGCGCCTTCAGCGCTTCGCTGGGGATGACGGCGAAGGGGCGGATCGACCTGCCGCACCATAGCATCGCCCTCGAAGGCACGATCGTGCCGGCCTATTTCTTCAACACGATGCTGGGCGAAATCCCGCTCATCGGCCGGCTGTTCAGCCCCGAACGCGGCGGCGGGGTGTTCGCCGCGACCTACTCCATGCGCGGGCCGCTGGCGGACCCGGCGGTGTCGGTGAACCCGCTGGCAGCGCTGACGCCTGGATTCCTGCGCGGGCTGTTTGGCATTTTCTAGAGCAACATCGGCCAGAGTGGCGCTGGCCGGCCGATAAAGTTGCTCTATAAAACAAAGAGCTAGAGCGCGCTGGCCGTTTACGGTCAGGGTGAAAGCGCTCCGGCGGTGGACGGGGGAGCAGAAGGAAATCGCCGCATGCAGGACGTGAAGGCCATCCTGTTCGACACCTTCGGCAGCGTGGTGGATTGGCGCGGCAGCCTGATCGACGAGCTGACCGCATTCGGCGCGGCACGCCGCATCAGCGTCGACTGGACGGGGCTGATCGATGCCTGGCGAGGGGCCTATGTGCCCTCGATGGATCGTGTGCGCAGCGGCGAGCTGCCCTGGACCATTCTGGACGATCTGCACCGCGCCTCGCTGGAGCGCCTGGTGGACAGGTTCGGCATCGTGGGGCTGGGCGGGACCGACCTCGACCATCTGACACGCGCCTGGCACCGGCTGCGGCCATGGCCGGATTCGGTGCCCGGGCTGACCCGGCTGAAAACGCGCTTCGTCATCGCGCCGCTGTCCAACGGCAACGTGGCGCTGCTGGTGAACCTGGCCAGACATGCCGGCCTGCCGTGGGACATGGTGTGCGGCGCTGATCTGTTCCGCCACTACAAGCCCGACCCGGAAACCTATCTGGGGGCAGTCCGGCTGTTGGGGCTGGCGCCGGGCGAGGTGATGATGGCGGCGGCGCACAACAACGACCTGCACGCGGCGCGAAACTGCGGATTGCAGACCGCGTTCTTTGCCCGCCCGACCGAGTACGGACCGCACCAGGCACGGGATTTCGCCGCCGACAGCGACTGGACGGTGGTGGCCGCCGACATCGAGGATCTGGCCGCCCGGATGGGCGCCTGATCGCGCGGGGCGGCGCGGACCGGCGCTGGGTCAGTCCCCGCTGACCCGCAGCAGCCGGTGGTGCTTGCGGCCGGACGAGACTTTGACCCCTCCTCGCAGGGCCGCTCCAGTGATGAGTTGGCCCTCATCGGTCACCGGCTCGTCGTCCAGCCGCGCACCGCCGCCGCGCACGAGGCGGCGCGCCTCGGCATTGCTGGCCGCGAGACCCGCGAGGACGAACAGGCGGAAAGCCGGAAGGCCGTCGCCCACCTCCTCGATTGGGATGGTCACGGTCGGCAGGCCCGTCGGCGTGCCTGTCGCGGTCGCCATCGCCGCAGCGGTGCCGGAGAGAGCGTGGCGTGCTGCCTCGGCGGCGTTTTCCGCCTCCTCCCGTCCGTGGAGCATGGCTGTCGCTTCGGTCGCCAGGATCTTCTTCGCCTCGTTGATCTCCGCCCCGCCGAGTGCCTCCAGCCGGGCGATGTCGGCGAGTGGCAGGTCTGTGAACAGGCGCAGGAAGCGGCCCACGTCGCCGTCTTCGGTGTTGCGCCAGAACTGCCAGTAGTCGAAGGGCGGCTTCCGGTCGGCGGTGAGCCAGACCGCGCCCTGGGCGGTCTTGCCCATCTTGGCGCCGGAGGCGGTGGTGATCAGCGGCGTGGTCAGGCCGAACACGGCGCGCGCCTCGGTGCGGCGGACCAGATCGACGCCGGAGACGATGTTGCCCCACTGGTCCGATCCGCCCATCTGCAACAGCACGCCGTGGCGGCGGAACAGCTCGCGGAAATCATAGCTCTGCAGAATCATGTAGTTGAATTCGAGGAAGGTGAGCGGCTGCTCGCGGTCCAGCCGCAGGCGGACCGAATCGAAGGTGAGCATGCGGTTGACGGTGAAGTGCACGCCCACCTCGCGCAGCAGCGGGATGTAGCCGAGCGGTCCCAGCCAGTCGTTGTTGTTGGGCATGATGGCGTCGGTGGGGCCGTCGCCGAAGGACAAGAATGGCGTGAAACACCGGCGGATGCCCGCCATATTCGCCGCGATCTGTTCGTCGGTGAGAAGCTGGCGGGTTTCGTCCTTGCCCGACGGATCGCCGATGCGGGTTGTGCCGCCGCCCATCAGTACCACCGGGCGGTGGCCGCAGCGCTGCAGCAGGCGCAGCAGCATGATCTGCACCAGGCTGCCGACGTGCAGGCTGTCGGCGGTGCAATCGAAGCCGATGTAGCCGGGCACGATCCCCGACGTCAGCGCGGCATGCAGGCCGTCGTTGTCGGTGCATTGGTGGACGAAGCCGCGGGTGGTGGCCTCGTGCAGGAAGTCGGCGCTGGGCATGATGGTCGGGTCCGGGCTGCTCGAGGGCCGAGGGGCTAGCACAGGAGGAAGACGGATGGAAATGCTGCGGGCGATCGGGCTGATGAGCGGCACGTCGCTCGACGGGGTGGATGCGGCGTGGCTGGAAACCGATGGGGAGCGCATCGGACGGCTCGGCCCCTCGCTCACCCTGCCGTACGACCCGTCCTTGCGCGGCGATCTGCGGGCGCTGCTGGACCGGGCGCCGGGGCTTGGGCGGGACAATGCCGGGGTGGCTTCGGTGGCGGCACGGCTGACGGCGCGCCATGTCGAGGCGGTGCGGGCGATCGGCCTGCCGGCCGACATCGTCGGGTTCCACGGGCAGACCATCTTGCACCGGCCGCGGCAGGGAAGGACCTGGCAGATCGGCGATGCGGCGCTGCTGGCGCGCGAAACCGGGATGCGGGTGGCCTGGGATTTCCGCAGCGCGGACGTGGCCGCCGGCGGCGAGGGCGCGCCGCTGGTGCCGGTCTATCATGCCGCGCTCGCGTCTCCCCTGCCCCGGCCGCTGGCGGTGCTGAACATCGGCGGGGTGGCGAATGTGACCTTTGTCGGCGCCGATGGCGCCCTGCTGGCGTGCGACACCGGGCCGGGCAACGGGCCGCTGGACGATTGGGCGCAGCGGCACGGCAACCAGGATTGCGATCGCGACGGGGTGCTGTCCGCCGGTGGGCGGGTGGATTTGGGCGTACTCGGGCGGTTGCTGGCCGATCCGTATTTTGCCCGTCCCGCGCCGAAGTCGCTGGACCGGCTGGATTTCGCCGCGGGGCTGGCGGCGAGCGGGCTGGAATTTCTGTCGCCCCAGGACGGGGCAGCCACGCTGGTGGCGTTCACGGCCGAGGCGGTGGCGCGGGCGCCGTTGCCGCAGGCACCGCGGCGCTGGCTGGTATGTGGCGGCGGAAGGTGCAACCCGAGCCTGATGGCGGCGCTACGGGATCGTCTCGGCGCGGTGGCGCCGGTGGAAGCGGCGGGGTGGGACGGCGACGCGCTGGAGGCGCAGTGTTTCGGCTTCCTGGCGGTACGGGTGCTGCGCGGTCTGCCTCTGAGTTTCCCGGGAACGACGGGCGTAGATGCTCCGTTGGGGGGCGGAAAAACTGTTGGGTTCCAAGCGCCTTAGGCCCTTGGCGGGGTCCAGGGACGGCGTTGTCGCGCAAACGCATGCTGCGCGCGGAGGCCGGGTCCGGGGCAGCGCCGCGGCTGCCGAAAAAGCGAAAGGCCCGGGAGGGAACTCCCGGGCCTTTCGCTTCTGTTTGTTGTGAACGTGCTCAGTCAGCGGCGAGTGCCATGGAACGGCGGGCCATGGTCTTGCGCACGTAGTCCTCGACGTGTTCGGCGATGATATCGGCGTGGCTGGCGAACACGTGGTCGCCGCCGGCCAAGATCCGGTAATCCACCGACACGCCTTTTTGGGTGTTCAGCTTGTCCACCAGTTTCTTGACGGCGGGTTCGGGCACGAGTTCGTCCGTGTCGCCGTGCAGCATGAGGCCGCCACAGGGACAGGGGGCCAGGAAGCCGAAGTCGTAGTGGTTGGCGGGCGGTGCGATGCTGACCCAGCCGGAGATTTCCGGTCGGCGCATGAGCAGTTGCATGCCGATGAACGCGCCGAAGGAATAGCCGGCGATCCACAGCCCGCCCGAGTTGGGGTTGACCGCCTGCATCCAGTCGAGCGCCGCCGCGGCGTCGCCGATTTCGCCGATACCGCCGTCGTAGCGGCCCTGACTGCGACCGACACCGCGGAAGTTAAACCGCATCACCGAGAACCCCAGCCGCTGGAAGGACTGGTACATCGTGTAGGTGATACGGTTGTTCATGGTGCCGCCGTGCAGCGGATGCGGGTGCATCAGCAATGCCAGCGGGGCCCCGGCTTCCTTGGAGTGATGGTAGCGACCTTCCAACCGGCCGTCGGGGCCGGCGAACATGACCTCAGGCATGGTGTTCCGAAATCCGTTTCCTGTTCGCACCGGTCGGGACCGACCGGGCTGAGACCCTGACGAAGCGACCGGACGGAAGCTGCCGACCGTGCGAATGGACGTACCATGGCGATCGATCGACTGCCGATACCACGACTCCTCCTCAATTAACGAAATCTGACATCATGGAGGCATGACGTTCACGAACATGCGTCCCCTGAATTAGGCATGCCCTTTGCTTGAAACCAGTCCTGCGCGGGACAAGCTGCGAATTCTTGACCCGAACCCTCAAGAAATGCTTGCCTGCCTCGCTCCCGGCTGAAATCCGGCGCCCCCTTGGACGCCTGGCCTTTCTGGCCAGAACCGCAGCTTGTAATTGACTGCCGACAAAAACGCACCCCTGTACTCGCGAACCGCCTACTCGCGAACCGCCCGCAACGCTCCGGGAAGGGGCGTGTCCCCGAAGCGGGGCGGACTATAGGTCGGGCGGCGGCGTTTTCATAACGGAAATGTCGCGCGGGGTTCATGTTTTTGTGGGAACCGGTCAAAACCTGCCGGGAGCGGCCGTCGGCGGCAAAAAGCGGATGATGTGCTCATTTGCTACCCGTGGTTGCATGCGCTGATCTGGCGCCGGAGACCATATACAATGCGGCGTGTTCATCTGTATTTGCCGGCGCGGCCGGGAGCGAACCAACCCGCCGCGGAGTTGGAGGAGGCACATGCAAGTTTCCACCCGCGCGCGCTATGCGGTCATGGCAATGGTCGAACTGGCCAGCCGCGAACACGGCGGCCAGGGCGATCCGGGGCCGGTCGCCGGCGCGGTGACGCTGGCGCAGATCGCCACCAGCCAGCAACTCAGCCTGTGTTACCTGGAGCAGTTGTTCGGCGGCCTGCGCCGGGCCGGGCTGGTGCGGTCGACACGCGGCCCTGGCGGCGGCTACCGGCTCGGGCGGGCGGCGGCGTCGATGGCGCTGGCCGAGATCGTGGATGCGGTGGAGGAGCCGATGCGCGCCACCCGCTGCGCCGGCGGCGTCGGCTGCATGCGCGCCGAGGATGGCGGACAGGTACAATGCCGTACGCATGATTTATGGGCCGAACTCGGACAACATATCCGGTTGTTCCTGTCCGGCATCACCCTTGCCGACGTGGTGGAGGGTCGGGTCGCCGGGCGGGCCAGCCGGCCTTCGGTGCTGGAGCGGGCATGACCTATCTCGATGCCAATGCCAGCGAGACGCTGCGGCCCGAGGCGCGCGCCGCGGTGCTGGCGGCGCTCGACCTCGGCGGCAATCCCGCCTCGGTGCATGCCGCCGGGCGGGCGGCGCGGTGCCTGCTCGAAGAGGCGCGGGAGACCATCGCTGCCCGGTTCGGGGCGCGGCCGGCCGATCTGGTGTTCACCTCCGGCGGCACCGAAGCCGACGCCCTGGCGGTGCACGCGCTGGGCGCCGGACGGCGGGTGATCGTGGGCGCGACCGAACATGACGCCGTGCGGTGCGCCGCGCCGGGGGCCACAGTGCTGGCGGTGGATGGCGCGGGGCAGGCCGATCTTGCGGCGCTGCGGAGGCTGCTTGAAGGGGGCGGGCCGGCGCTGGTCTGCCTGATGCTGGCCAACAACGAAACCGGCACGTTGCAGCCGGTGGCCGAGGCGGCGCGCCTGTGCCGGGCGGCAGGGGCGTTGCTGCATGTGGACGCGGTGCAGGCGGCCGGCCGGATCGGCGTCGATTTCGCCGCCCTGGGGGCCCACAGCCTGGCGCTGTCGTCGCACAAGTTGGGTGGGCCGCAAGGCGCGGGAGCGCTGCTGCTGGCGCCGGCGCTGTCGACCGGGATCGCACCGCTGATCGCCGGCGGCGGCCAGGAACGCGGGCGGCGAGGCGGCACGCCGCCGCTGCCGGCGATCGCCGGGTTCGCCGCCGCCGTCCGGGCGGCGAACGGCGCCGTGGCCCTGGAATTGCTGCGCGATGTCGCCGAGCAGGGCGCGATGGCGGTCGGCGCCATTGCCCTGGGCACCGCGGCGCCGCGCCTGCCGAACACTTGCTGCCTGGCGCTGCCGGGGGTGCGGGCCGAAACGCAGGTGATCGCTCTAGATCTGGCGGGCGTGCGGGTCTCCGCCGGGGCGGCTTGCAGTTCCGGCAAAGTCGCCCGCAGCCATGTGCTGGACGCCATGGGCGCCGGGGCGCTGGCGGGCGAGGCGATTCGGGTGTCGCTGCCCTGGTGCGCCGGGCGGGCGGATGTGGACGCATTCCTGACCGCGTATCGGGCGATGGCGGCGCGGCTTTTTCGCCACGCGGCCTGAGCCTACACTTTTCTTATGGCGCCGCTCCCGGACCACCCCGTCTACCTCGATAACCAGGCCACCACGCCCTGCGACCCGCGCGTGCTCGCCGCCATGCTGCCCTGGTTCACCGAACACTTCGGCAATCCGCACAGCGCCGAGCATGCCATGGGACGGCAGGCCGAGGCGGCGGTGGAACAGGCGCGCGCCCAAGTGGCGGAGCTGATCGGGGCGGACCCGCGCGAGGTGGTGTTCACCTCAGGCGCCACCGAAAGCAACAACATCGCCATCAAGGGCGCCGCCCGCCACGCCGCCGCCAACGGCGATCCGCGCCGGCGGGTGGTGACGCTGGCGACCGAGCACAAATGCGTGCTGGAATCGGTCGCCGACCTGCGGGCCGAAGGGTTCGAGCCGGTGTTCCTGCCAGTGCGGCCCGACGGGCTGCTCGACCCCGAGCTGCTCGCCCGCGCCCTGACGGTACCCACGTTGCTGGTCAGCGTGATGGCGGTGAACAATGAAATCGGCGTGGTGCAGGACCTGCCGGCGCTGGCCGCGCTGGCCCGGCGGCACGGGGCGCTGTTCCATACCGACGCGGCACAGGGGGTCGGCAAGATCACGCTCGATGTCGCGGCGATGGGCATCGATCTGCTGTCGGTCAGTGGCCATAAGGTCTATGGGCCGAAAGGTGTGGGCGCCCTGTATGTGCGCCGGCGGCCAAGGGTGCGGCTGGCGGCGCTGTTCTCCGGCGGCGGGCAGGAGCGCGGGTTGCGCGCCGGCACCCTGCCCTCCCCGTTGATCGTCGGGCTGGGCGAAGCCTGCCGCCTGGCGCAGGCGGAGAGGGTCGCCGAGGCAATGCGCCTGGCCGGGCTGCGCGACCTGCTGCTCGGCCGGCTGCGTGCGGCGCTGCCGGGGCTGGCGGTGAACGGCAGTATGCTGGCGCGCATTCCTGGCAATCTCAACCTGACGTTTCCCGCCGTGGCCGCGACCGAGCTGATGGCCGCAATGCCCGAGCTATGCGTCTCCACCGGCTCCGCCTGCTCCTCGGCCGCACTCGAGCCGTCCTATGTGCTGCGCGCATTGGGGCTGTCGGACAACGCCGCTTCACGTACCTTGCGGATCGGGATCGGACGCTTTACCTCCGCCGCCGATATCAGCGTCGCCGCGGACTCGCTGGCCCGCGCGCACGCGTCTCTGGCGCACGCACAGATCGAGGCCTGACCGTTCCATGCCCAAGATGATTTTCATCGAACGCGACGGCACGCGCCGCGAAATAGAGGCGCCGCTCGGACTGTCGGTGCTGGAGATCGCACATAAATACGGCGTCGACATCGAGGGGGCCTGCGAAGGCTCGCTCGCCTGCTCGACCTGCCATGTGATCGTCGATCCGGCCTGGTTCGGCCGGCTGGCGAAACCGACCGAAGACGAGGAAGATATGCTCGATCTGGCGTTCGGACTGGAAAAAACGTCGCGGCTGGGATGCCAGATCGTGATGACCGACGCATTGGACGGGCTGGTGGTGCGGTTGCCAGCGGCGACGCGGAATATGTTGGGCTCGTAAGAAAGGCGCCGGAGCGCTGCCCCGGACCCCGCCAGAGGGGCTTAGCCCCCTGGACCCCCACCAGGGGCTGAGCCCCTGGACCTCTTGGAGCACAAGCGATGCGTGTGCTGGTGGCTATGTCCGGCGGCGTGGACAGCAGCGCAGTCGCCGGGCTGCTGGCCGAGACCGGGCATGAGGTAATCGGGGTTACACTGCAGCTGTACGACCATGGTGCGGTGGCGGGCCGCAAAGGCGCCTGCTGCGCCGGGCAGGATATCCATGACGCGCGCCGGGTGGCCGACCACCTGGGCATTCCGCACTACGTCATCGATGCCGAAGCACGCTTCCGCAACGCGGTGATCACCGAGTTTGCCGATGCCTATGCGCGCGGCGAAACCCCGGTGCCCTGCGTGCGCTGCAACCAGACGGTGAAGTTCACCGATCTGGTGGCGCTGGCCGACGATCTGGGGGCCGAACGCCTGGCCACCGGCCATTACGTGCGCCGGGTGGAGGGTCCGGAGGGCGCGGAGTTGCACCGCGCCGCCGACCCGACGCGCGACCAAAGCTGGTTCCTGTTCGCGACCACGCGGGCCCAACTGACGCGCACGCTGTTCCCGCTCGGCGGCATGCCGGACAAAGCGACTGTGCGGGCAACGGCCGCGCGGCTGGGCCTGCCGGTGGCCAGCAAGCCGGACAGCCAGGACATCTGCTTCGTGCCGCAGGGCAGCTACACCGAGGTGGTGGCGAAACTGCGCCCGGACGCCACCGAACCGGGCGAGATCGTGACCACCTCCGGTGAGGTGGTAGGTCAGCACGCCGGCATCGCACGCTACACGGTGGGACAGGCAAAGCGACTAGGCACGGCGGCACAGGCCGGTCGGGTGGTGGTAGCGCTGGACGGCGCGCAGCGGCGCGTGGTGGTGGGGCCGGCAAGCGGCGGCACCCGTCTGGTCGCCTTGCGCGAGGTGAACTGGCTGACCGGGGCGCGCCCCTTGCGCTGCGCGGTCAAGCTGCGGGCACGCAACTCACTGCACGCCGCGGAGGTGGTGCCGACGGACCATGGCGCCGAGGTGCACCTTGATGCCCCTGCCCTTCCGGCACCAGGGCAGGCCTGCGTGTTCTACGACGGCACACGGGTGCTGGGAGGCGGTTTCATCAGGTCGTCATCACCGGCGGGAATGGGGAACGGAGTCTAACTTCCACGGGGCTTACGGGAAAGTCGCCGGCTCAGGGGTAGCGGTTTCGCCGGAACGTTATTTGTTTTCTGATGGCATTGACTTGGCACGACGCGAACGGTTGCGCAAGCGACGTTCCGTTCAGAGACCAAGCCGACGCCTGTCAGGGTACCGGGTCAGCAGCGCGGCACGGTTTTGCTGGTGTCCCTTGGCGATCTGTTCGCCAGGGGTTCAGAATCGCTTTTGCCATCACTCCGATTCATGCCTGATCATATTGAGGTGCTTGCGTTTTTGACCTAGTCTGTGACTCGATTAGGACGGGTGGCCGAGCGGTTGAAGGCTCCAGTCTTGAAAACTGGCGTGGGCGCAAGCTCACCGTGGGTTCGAATCCCACCCCGTCCGCCAAGTACAGCTGCCAGCGCATTGGAAAAACGTGATATTTTTGAGTGGACAGATTCATTACCCCCAAACCTACCCCCAAGGTCGCGCTGGCTGGCACCCCTCCGGTTCAGCGTCATGGCACTCTGGCCGATCGATGTTTCGCAAGGTCCGATCCGACCTGCAAAGGCAGCATAGCTGCCGCATCTCCCCCTGCGGCGTCGGATACCCGAACGTGGATCAATAGCCCCAGCTGTCGTGCGCCAGCGGGGCCGCGTTCAACTCCTGGCGATGCTGCCGCCAGTTCGGAAGGTGCCGGTCCATCAGCGCCACGAAGCGGTCGGTGTGGTTGCGCTCGATCAGATGCGCCAATTCGTGGACGATCAGGTATTCCAGGCACATCGGCGGTTTTTTCGCGAGTTCCAGGTTCAGCCAGATGCGGCGCGCCTCGATGGTACAGGTGCCCCATTTCGTCTTCATCTTTTTGATGCCGACGCCGGCCGCCCGCACGCCCAGAATGGCCTCCCACTTCCGCACCAGCGGCATTGCCAGATCCCGCAGGCGCTCGCGATACCAGCGATGGAGCGCGCGTTCCCGCCGGGCCGCGTCGGTTTCCGGCCGAATGTGCAACTCCAGTGTGGTCCGGTTGCGGAGCACCACGCGGGCGGCCCCCTCGCTCGGGATCACGCGGAGCCGATACCGCCGGCCAAGGAAGTAGTGGCTCTCGCCGCTGACCATCTCGCGTTCGGACTGCCGCGGCTGTGCGGCGAAGTTCGCCCGTTGGCGCTTGATCCAGCCAAGCTTGCCGATGACCGCGAGGCGGACCGCATCGTCGGACACCGTGGGCGGCACGGCGACGCGCACGCGGCCGGCAGGCGGGTAGACGCCAAGATGCAGGTTCTTGATCGGCTTGCGCACCACGTCCACGGCGATGCCGCCGACGACGATGCGGCGGGTTTCAGTAGCCACGCTGGTCCATCACCAGTTTCACGATCGCCGCCGCTTCATCATCGGGGCGGCCGTGCGCGCGCAGAGCCTCAATGATCGCCAGCTTCACCTTGCGGACCTTGAAGGTGTTGGTCGCGCCAACTGTCCTGCCGGCTGCCCAGGACCGCGGCATCAATGGCCAGCGCCAGCGCCTCATCCCTGCCAAGATTGTCATACAGAGCTTGCCGGCCGGCCGTGTTCACCGCAGGCGGGTATCCGCCGGCGCTGCCGGGGTTCTTCGCCTGGCGCGCAAGGTCCTCGATCGCGGCGAGATACTTCTGGTAGTCCACCGCGTCCTTCCGGCGCTGCTCGATCAGCGCGTCCAGCAGTTCCGACATCTTCTCGTAGTATTTGGGATTGATCGGCGATTCGTCGATGATGAGCTTGCGGACGTTGTTCTCGATCGCCTCGGCCACCGCCTCCTGGTTCTTGCGGATGTTCTCCGGCAAGGCTTCGACCCCCGCCGCGGCGCCGCGCTCCACGATCAGCTGAACCAGCGACAGGTCATCGAACGCCGATACTGGCTCGGCATCCTCGGCGCGGATGTAGGTGTCGATCAGGTGGCGCATCGCCGGCTCATAGCGCTTCAGGTCGATCGCATCACCGCTGTGCAGCTTGACCTCGTCGCGCAGCTTCTCGAACTGCGTCACCTCGGCCTTCACGGCATCTGCCTGCGCCTGGCTGAAGCCGGCTTCCGCCATCTCACTGGCGAGGTTCGCGTATGCGCGCAGCAGCGACGCCACCAGCTTATACAGGGCCAGGCGCCGCGGCTCGTTTTCCTTCAATTGCTTGGCATTGCCATGCTCGGCCGCGGAGAAATACCGGAAATAGGCCGCCTGGTCCCGCGGCGCCTCCACCGGCTCGCACAGCGCGCGCACCACCTCCAGCGCCTCCTCCAGCCGCTCGCGCCCCTTCGTCAGCCGGTCTTCCAGCAGCCCGGCGACATCCGCCGGCTCGTAGCCGTCCAGCGCGCCGGAGGTGTAGTCCTTCACCGCGCCCTCCAGGCTGCGGAACAGGTCCTTGTAGTCGACGATATAGCCGTATTCCTTGTCCTCGCCGTCCAGCCGGTTCACCCGGCAGATCGCCTGAAACAGGCCATGGTCGCGCATTTTCTTGTCGATATACAGATAGGTCGCCGGCGGCGCGTCGAAGCCGGTGAGCAGCTTGTCCACCACGATCAGCAGCTTCATCTGGCCGGGGGCGTGGATGAACTTGTCCTTCACGTCCTTCTCGAATTTTTCGGCCTTGTTCACCGCCGTCTCCGGCGGCTCATTGAACCAGTCGGCCAGCATGGTCCGGTAGATCGCATATTGCTGCAGCTTGTCGTTCTCGCCCTCGCCGGAATCCTGCAATTTCACGTCGGCGACCGACGGCCGGTAGGAGGTGACGATGGCGCACTTGCCCTTCAGCTCCGTTTTGGCGAACAGCTCATACAGCTTGCACGCCTCGTAAATGCTTCCGGACACCAGCATCGCGTTGCCGCGTCCGCTCGCCAGCCGGTCGCGCTTGGCCATGTCCATCATGATGTCGGCGACGATCATGCCCAGCCTTCCCTGGCTGCTGAGCACCGTCCGCATGGTGCCCCAGCGCTGCTTCAACTGCGCCCGCGCCAGGTTGGTCAGGCCCTTGGTCTTGGCTTCGAACCACTGATCGATCTTCGCCTGCGCGGTGATCGACTGGTCGATGTCGCGCGCCTCGTAGCGCAGGTCGAGCACCACGCCGTCGCGCACGGCGTCGTTGAATTTGTAGGTGTGGATGTAGCTGCCGAACACCTCGATGCTGCGTGCCTTGTCCGCCTTCAGCAGCGGCGTGCCGGTGAAGCCGATGAATACCGCGCCGGGCAGAATGGATTTCATCGCCCGGTGCAATTCGCCGGACTGGGTGCGGTGGCACTCGTCCACGAACACGAACAGGGTCGCCCTTGGCAACGAAGCCGGGCGGCAGGGCGCGGCGCAGTTCCTCGACATAGGCGGCGATGTCGCCCACCTCCTCGCCCGCTTCCTTGCGGCCGAACTTGTGCACCAATGAGCACAGCAGCCACGGCTCGGTCGCGTTCAGCCGGGCGATCAGGTCGGCGCCGCTGGTGGTGCGGACGATGGCTTCGTTGACGCCGAGGAACACGCTTTCGATCTGCTGGTCCAGCTCGGTGCGGTCGGTGATGATCACCACCCGCGCGTCGGTGATGTTCTCGCGCAGCCATTTGGTCAGCCACACCATGGTCAGGCTTTTGCCGCTGCCCTGGGTGTGCCAGATGATGCCGCCCTCGCGCCGCCGCGCCGCCGCCTGGGCCGCCTTCACGCCGAAATACTGGTTGGGCCGGCACAGTTTCTTCACCCCGGCGTCGAACACGATGAAATCGTGGATCAGCTCCAGGAAGCGCGCCTTGCCGCAGAGTTGCGTCACCGCCCGGTCGAGCGGGTTGGCGATCGGGCTGTCTTCCTTCCACGTCAGATAATATTTTTCCGAGGTGCCGATTGTGCCGTAGCGCAGCCCCTCGGTGTCGTTGCCGGCCATGACGAGTTGCTGGGTGGCGAAGAAGGGTTCGATGAAGTCCTTCTTCTGGCTGTCCCAGTTCTGCCGGATGCCCTGGGCCACCGATACGCTGGCGCGCTTGAGTTCCAGCAGGCCGAGGGCGATGCCGTTCACATACAGCACGATGTCCGGCCGCTTGGTGTTGGCCTTGGCACCGGCGCCGGCGATGGTGACTTCCTCGGCAATGGCGAAGTCGTTGGAAGCGGGGTTGGCCCAGTCGATCAGGTGGACGGTCTGCGCCTGCTCGCCGGCGCCGGGATTGACGTTCACGCCGTAGCGCAGCAGGCCATAGGTGGTGCGGTTGCGGTCATATAAATGTTGGCTGGCGTCGCCGGCGGTGCGGTCGAGCAGATGCAGCGCGCGGGTGATCAGTTCGGCATCCACGCTGCGTTTGACCAGCCACGCCCGGAGCAGGTCGGCCTCGATGTTGCGGTTGCCCTTCCGGTCGATCCAGTTGCCGAGAAATGTCGTAGCCCAGCGTGTCGCGGAACAGCGCGATGATGCGCGCCTGGGTTTTCTTCTCGGTTTCGCCGATGGCGGTCATACCAGGCGCGACCGGCCGGTGAGCAGTTCCTGCATCATGCCCTGCTTGAGGGCGCGGGTTTTGTCGCGACGCGCTTTCAGGGCGGCGAGTTCGGCGTCCATGTCGGTGAGGACGGTAGCGATGGCAGTTTGTTCGTCGAGAAACGGCGCAGGAAAGCGAAGTTTTTTGATCTTGTTGAGGGTCAAGCGAGTGATTGCATTGCCGCTCATCGCGGATTGAATTTGGCGCTGTCCTGGAGAACTGAGAATATATTGAAGAATAAAATTTGCAACAAATCTTTTCTTGTTTACACGGAGAAAAGCGACGCTCGATAAAAGCGATATCTCCAAATCGATATTGTTTATGGCGGCGTTGCCTGTATTTGCGCCATCCTTCGTAAGGAGGATGTCTCCTTTCTTTACATCGCATCACGCATAGATCGCACGATGCTCAAGAATTCATCAATGAATTCCACCGACGATAGATCAAGCGATCCGCGCCCAAGATTTTTCGACGTGATGTATAAGTATGGCCCTGTTCCCGTCTTCGGTGAGAAGTGTGTTCCGTCTTGAATTTTGACGCAGCAATCACTCGCCGAAGAGACTTCCCAATCGCCAGAGAACCCAGGCAGCCGCGTCTGGCCCGTGAGGAGTTGTTGAGTGGCGGCCTGTTTGAGGTCGCGCTTCTTGGCGATGAGCCGGTCCAACGCCCCGATCAGCCCATCCACATCCCCCAACGCCGCTGCGATGGCGCGTTGCTCGAAGAGTGGGGGCACTGGAACCGGCAAACGCTTGAGCTCGCTTCCACGAATGCCCTTCACATTTGTGCCAGTTATAATATCGCGGACTCTGCAACGGCCAGCGGGGGACTGAAAGAAATAATAATAAAACAATGGCTCGGCGCGAGTTTGATCGAGGCGCACTCGAATAATAGAAGATTCAAATGTCATCAGATCGGGTGGTTCAATGACAATTGAGCATTTCCCAGCGCCAGATTTTATTACCGAACGACGGCCAAAAAGAAGGTCGCCGTTGAACAAAGAATTTTCTGAAATCTCCGGCCTAGTCAAGTCAACGCGACTCATTTTCTGGTCTGATATGAAATCAAACGCGAACATCTCTCCCATATTCACAATGCGCACCCCGCGCCCATGAAAGCCCGCTGTCTTATAGACGCCGTTTCGTAATGGTTGCGAATGAAGTTCCCCAAACGCCACAACCGTCCAATCTCAGAGTTTCTAATATCATATTCCCGTGGTCCTCATCTTCATCAAGTTTTGCTCA
This sequence comes from uncultured Alphaproteobacteria bacterium, assembly GCA_963804495.1. Classification (GTDB taxonomy): domain Bacteria; phylum Pseudomonadota; class Alphaproteobacteria; order Acetobacterales; family Acetobacteraceae; genus Rhodovastum. The sequence goes on from CAWDQN010000003.1 coordinate 725,174, forward strand.
ACGCGAGCGCCGAATGCAGCTGCTTCGTCAGAAAGGTGACGAAGCGGCTTGGTGTAACGTTCGGCTAGTTGCCGGACCCGATCTGTGAGCGCCTGCGATACCCGATTCACCTCGCTCTGCACCATGCTCCCCAACGCCGCCAACCACTTGTCATCCACGATCAGCCCCTTGATCGCGGGCACGTCGAGGGCAGTGTATTTCGCCAGCACCTTTGTTTCGAGCGCCGTCTTGGCAGCCCGGAACTTGGCCTTCGCCTCCGTCTCGCGCTCAAGCAAAGCCAGCAAAGCTTGCAATGCCGTGCGCTCCTCAGCGGCATCCCGGTCGCACCGGATAGCCCTCAGCCGGGCCTTCACACTCGTCGCCGTCAGCTTGCCCCGGTCGTTGCGTGCCTCGGTCAGCGGCCCATCCTCGCCGCCGTGTTCCTCCTCGTATTCCTCGATCTCCGTCGCAATAGCCTCATGCGCCGCCTCCAGAGCATCGAGCGCCTCCTGTTCGGCGGCGAAAAACCGGGCAATGATCAGCGAGGGCGGGATCAGATCGGTGGTCGGTGTGCCGTCCAGCACGGCGACCCAGCCCTCCTGCACGAGCAAATAAGCATCGTCCTGCATGGTGGCGGCCCAGTAGTCCATCAGGTGCTGATAGACATCATAGGCATCGAGCAGCGGCGCGGCGCGGAACGCCTCCAGCAGGGATTCCGAAATGGCCTCGATCAGCGCCTTCGGCTTGTCGCCTGTCGCGATGCCGGCCAGACGGGGACGGTTGTCCGCTTTCCAGGCGGCGAAGCGCGCCGCGACGGTGGCGGTGAAGGTCTTGAACTGATGATGGTCGAAGATGGTTGGCTTGATCGCGGCGGGGGCCACGCGGAGAGAAAAATAGCCCGGCCGGTCCGGCGCGAACAGCGCGTCCCGCACGGCGGGAAACACCTGCCAGTAGGGCGCCAGCGCCTCCACGTCACGTTGCGGAATGCCGCCGTGCAGATGCGCGGCGATGTCCTGGATGTCTTCCTTTTCGCTGCTGTCGATGTAGCGCGGCAGGTTCAGATTTCCGTCGTTCGCGGTGATCTCGGCCACCGGCACCATGCGGGCGTAGCCGGGAATCTCGGCAAGCCGGGTGAAGGCATCGACGATCTTGTGGATGTCCTGGCGCGCAGGCGGTTCTTGTTGCCGTCCTTCAGGAAGGCTTTCGAGGCGTCGATCATGTAGATGCCGCGCCTGCTGGCGGCGTTCTCCTTGTCCAGCACGATGATGCAGGCGGGGATGCCGGTGCCGTAGAACAGGTTCGCCGGCAGACCGATGATGCCCTTGATATACCCGCGCTCGATGATGGCGCGGCGGATGTCCGCCTCGGCATTGCCGCGGAACAGCACGCCGTGCGGCAGAATGATCGCGCCCTTGCCGGTGCTTTTCAGCGAGGCGAGCACATGGAGCAGGAACGCGTAGTCGCCGTTCTTGGCCGGCGGGATGCCGAAACGGAACCGGTTGAATGCGTCCTCCGCCGGGTTGAAGCCGGTGCTCCATGCCTTGGTAGAGAAGGGCGGATTGGCCACCACGAAGTCGAACGTCTTCAAGCTGCCGTCGGCCTGTTTGAAGTGCGGGGAGGACAGCGTGTTGTCGCGGTAGATGTCGGCGGTGGCGCAGTTGTGCAGGATCGTGTTCATGCGCGCCAGCGCGGCGGTGGCGTTGTCCATTTCCTGGCCGAAGATTCGTCGATATCGACCGGCGCTTCGTCGTGCACCTTCAACAGCAGGGAGCCGGAGCCGCAGGTGGGATCGTAGACGGTCTGGGTCGTGCTGGTGGCCGCGCCGGCGCCGATCACCTTGGCCATGATGCGCGAGACTTCGGCGGGGGTGTAGAATTGCCCCTTGCTCTTGCCCGATTCGGTGGCAAAGTGGCGCATGAGGTATTCGTAGGCGTCGCCCAGGATGTCGTCGCCGTCGGCGCGGTTGGCGCGGAAATCCAGCACCGGATCGGCGAAGATGGCCACCAGCCTGGACAGCCGGTCCACCATGTCCTTGCCGCGGCCGAGCTTGTCGGCATCGTTGAAATCGGCGACATCGATCACGCCGCGCAGGTCGTTCGCCTCGGCCATCCGGGCGATGACCTTGTTGATCTTGTCGCCGATGTCCTTGTCGCCCTTCAGCGCCACCATGTCGGCAAAGCCGCCGCCGGCCGGCACCTCGATGAGCGCATTCGGGTCCCCGGCATAGCGGTCGGAGACGTATTTCATGAACAGCAGAACGAGGATGTAGTCCTTGTACTGCGAGGCATCCATGCCGCCACGCAGTTCGTCGCAGCTCTTCCATAGCGAGCTGTAGATTTCAGACTTCTTGACCGCCAATGTCTTGCCGCCTCTCTACGCGTGGGGTCTCACAGGGCTGCTATAGCCCTAAATGTCGATTCAGTGAAGACATCCTGACCCGTGTGGCGCGCCCATACTGGGTGGCATTATTCGGATCGTTCCGGTAGCCGAGATGTGCGGACCGGCCTGCCGACGGAGCGTCAGGGGCCTGATCCCAGGTTCCTGGCCGCCGGCTGGCAACCCCGGCGATCAGATACGGGCACGATCCTGGCCGGGTCCGAACACGCGGAGCACCAGGACATTGCCCGCCGTGTCGTTGCGGCCGGTGTCCGGCTCAACGCGATAGAGCACCCGGTATCCCTCCACCGGTCGTTCGCGCACGCCCTCGTGGTCGCCGACCGGGAAGCGGATCGGGTGGCGCGCCAGGTCGCGGATCGCTTGTGCGATCGCCCGGCGGCGCGCCCGGGCACGCGGACCGGACCCTGGCTGGTTCAGCCAGGTGCGAATAGCTTCAAGATCATTCTCCGCCGCGGGAGAGAGGCGGATCGAGCGCGGCACCGATGCCGGCAATTACGGAGTTTGGCGCCGCGGTGGAAGGGCGCCGTCACTTTCCCAGGCATCCAGCCATGCGGCCAGGTCGGCCCCGGTGCGGCCAAGTCCGGCTGCCAGTTCGGCCTCCGCCTCGGCGATCAGTTCCGCTTCCCGGGCAAGCCGCAGGCGCCGAGCCTCGGCCGTTTCGGGCCGGCCAGGGATATCGTCCTGCGGGTTTGCGGTGCCATCCATGGGGATCAACATAGGCGGTGCGATGGGGTGTCGCCAGCCCTTCGTGGCGGCGCGACGCGCGGGAGAGACTCTGGTATCAGATCGAAGCCGGGCTGATCCGGCTCCGTGACGAGGTGCACATGATGAGCGACGCATTGAATCTGAGCGTGGTGATGAAGGCGGCCCTGCGGGCGGCGCACTGGCATACCGCCCAGCGACGCAAGGGAGCCGCGGCAGAACCCTACGTGAACCACCTGCTGGAAGTCGCCGATCTGGTGGCCGAGGCCACCGGGGGCACCGACATCAACCTGGTGGTGGCGGCGCTGCTGCACGACGCTGTGGAGGACCAACCGGTCAGCCGCGCGACGATTGCGGCGGAGTTTGGCGAGGAGGTGGCCTCGCTGGTCATGGAGGTGACGGACGACAAATCGCTGCCGAAGGCCGACCGCAAGCGCCTGCAGATCGAGCATGCGCCGCACAAGTCGCCGCGGGCGGCGGTGATCAAGCTGGCGGACAAGACGAGCAACATGCGGGCGCTGGCCTCCAGCCCGCCGGCGGACTGGCCGATGCAGCGGCGGCAGGACTACGTGCGTCATGCGCGCGAGGTGGTGGCCGGGCTGCCGGGCGAGAATGAGTTCCTGCGCACCCGCTTTGCTGCAGCGGCTGACGCCGCCGACCGGGCGACGGGCTGAGCAGATTGCCGGCGGCAGATCCATTTGACCCGAGCGCGGTCGGGCCGAAGGCCTGCGCCGTACACCGGCCGCGCTCGCCAGGTGTCATTGCTTGGAGCTGCCCAGCGTCCTCGGCGGGATCCCGCAGTTGATCTGCACCTTCGTCGCGCGTCCGGCATCGATGATGCGACTCCCCGGGCGGCACTGACCGGGGGTGGAATGAGAATCGGAATGAGAATGAGAATCGGATGAGAACGCGGACTGCCGAGAATGAGAATGCGCGTATCGAGGGCTGGAGAGTTCCCCGGGTATTGGTCGGGTGATCGGACAGCGATGGGAGTCCGATCAGTGATGAGACACATGAGGCGTGGCGCCGATTTTGATCGGACGCGGCCCGCTGTCAGGTCAACCGCTCCGATGCAGCTGGTTTCGCGCCATACCGCGGAAATACTGCATGGCGATATCGCGGTCGATAATCCGGTGGGCCGGGTTCGCGGCCAGCGCGGCGGCCAAATTCTCTACCTCGGCTTCGCTCGGGTGGCGGGCGGCATAAGGTGCCTCGTTACGCAAGTCGAGGATCGCCCGCAGATCGCCGGCGACTGCCTGCGCCGCGGCTACCACATTCGGCGCGCACCGGTGCGCCGACGAAATCTTCACTTGGTCACCTTCCACCGTCACCCGGCAGTGCAAGGTGTCTTGGATGTATCGCAGCAAGCGAGGGGCATCGGCCGGGGGCGGCGACACCGGCGGCGAGACGCGCGCGGATACATCGGCGGGGTCGACCCGGCAAGGCGTGGCTTGTTCAGTCGGCGGCACCTGGCTGTTGGCGCTAGCAAGCGGTGGATCGCTCGCCTCGAACGAGGCGGGGGTATTGGGCAGCCACCGAACGGCCAGCATACCAGGTTGGGCTGGCTCGGCCAGCGGGAGGCAGGACGGCATCCCGGTCGCCACCGCGGGCGCTGGTGGCAGCGATGGGGCGTTGGCCGCGACGGCGAGCAGCGCCAGCACCTCCGCCTTGTTCTGGCGCAGATCGGCCAGGATAGCGGCCGGCGGCTCGGCCGCGGCGCGGAGGCGGAGGTTTCCGCCGGCCGCCTCCACCACCAGCCCGGCCGCACGGGCGCGAGCCAGGACCGCCGCCGCGGTCAAATGATGCCCTCCCAACCACCGCCATCCCCGGGAATGCCGGCGTTCTCGGAAGGCAAAGGGGGCATAGGGGGCACAGGGTTTCGCGCGCGGGCGTGGTTCATGCCGCGCCCACCGGAAGCATCGGGGGCGTAGGGCGCATCGGACGGCTCCTGGGCACTATGCCCCCTATGCTCCCGATGCTTTTCCGACCCTGTTGGATTTAGCAGTGCGTAGGTCGCCGCTCCCCATGTTCCGGCGGGGGCCTGCCGGGTCAGGACGTAGCCGCCGAGGCGCGTTCCGCCCATCTTGTCGAGAAACGCAGCGACGAATTGGCGCCCTCGCCCCTGGGGGTCGATGATCTTCCGCACCTCGTCGTGCAGGTCCTTGGCCGTCATGGGCTTATCGCTGTGGTGTTCCCACCACATGCCGAACAAATCCGCGATCTGTTGTCGCCGCGTATCGCGCGCTTTCGCCTCCGACACCCGTTCGGCCGGGTCCTGGCAGCCAAGCGCAAGCAAAGGATCGCGGACCCAGGCGCACCACTGCCCGAAACTACCCAAGGGCCGCCCCGGCGCAATGTCGGCCGTGTGCCGGCCCCATCGCCAGATCGTTAGGGCCGCACCCAGCAGTTCGGTGCGGCGGGCGTGCACTTCGGTGCGAATGTCGCCACGAAACGGTCGCGCTTCGGGGTCCTCAGTGCGGGCGTCGAATTCGACCGCGATGAACCGCCGCGCCAAGTCCTCCGACACGCTCAGCCCATTCCCGGTCAACACGATGAACGCGGAAGCGCACAGCGGCACCATCCGCGACTGACCGAGAACCCGCACCCGGGCCGGACGTTCAGTGATGGCGGACGCCAGCAGGTCCGACTTGAAAGCCATATTGTTGAGGTTGTCGAGAAACAGCGCCGGACTGCCCTCGATCAACTCCGCGCTGATACGCTTTTCTAGTTCCGCCAAATCACCACCGGAGGTGACCGCGTGCGGCTCTCGGCCGAAGGCGATGATGCACATGAGCCGCGCCAGCAGTCCCTTGCCCGCCCCGGCGCCCGACATTGGCGCCGCGCGTAATAGAACACCGGGCGCAAGGTGCAGGCTCGGCCGGCACACCGCCGTCTGCAGGGCGGCCAGGAAGGCCAACTCGTCTTTGCAAGGCGCCTTCGTTATATCCACCACCGATACGCCGCGCGCCGGATCCTCCACCGTCTTGGCGTCGGCGAAGCAGAAGGTGGCGAAGGTCCTCCGGATCAGCAGCAGAGCAGCCTGGGCATCGTCCTTGGTCGGGCGATCGGGAACAAACCCTCCTAGTGCCGCGAGT
>CAWDQN010000004.1:0-167717 GCA_963804495.1 uncultured Alphaproteobacteria bacterium
GGAAAGTCCACCTGATAAGAAATGATATTCTGCGCATCCTCAAAATGGCGACCCCAGCAGGACGATACGCCTCCCGACCGTCATCCCGCTGTGGGTCTTGGATTTCCTGGCCTGGGGCTGGGTGTGCGTGGGTCAAGCGCGTGGGTCAAGTTGGTCTAACCGTTCCGCCCCGCCCCCTCCACGGGTCGGTCTGGGGCCGGCCTATCCCTTCCACAACTCCGACCGGCCACCCAGGCCCACCCCATCCCCGGACATGCCCCTAGAAGCCCCTCAGAAGGCCGTAGAGGGCGGTCCAGGGAGGGGCTGCTACTACCCTAGCCGCTGACCGTTGCATTAACTTCTACGGCCTTCCTAGGGGCTCTAAAGTAAAGGTAGCCCCAGCGGCCATCCTGGCAGTCGCATCGGCGACGCTCCCGCCCTCTCGACTGCCTCGTTGCTGCCCAGACCATGCCCAGGCAGTCGCGTCCAAGCGACGCTCCACAACCCGGACCCGTGCCCGACCGGTGCCCCGCGTTGGGGGAGGGGGGAGGAAAGGGAAAGAGCGGAAAGGGGGACTATAGGGGGATAGGTGAGTATGGGAATGAAGGGGAACCCTTCCCGAACGTAGTGAGGGAGGGGGGAGGGGGAACCTAAACGTTACCTCAACGTTCCTCATCGTTCCTCAACGATCCCTGACAGGGGACGTGGTGGGGTGGTCTTGTTGGTGGTCTTGTTGGGTTGATCCTGGCAGGGAGGGTCTTACGGCCTTCGATGGGGCGGGCTAGCGCCCTTCCCAGACACGCCACCGCAGGCCCGCCATGTGCCCACCGAAGAGTCCGCCATTGCGTGCCCGCTGTGGACCCTCAACGGTCCCCGTGAGGTAAAGTGGCTGGGATGGACAACCCTCGCTCCCAAACATGCCCCTAGAAGCCCCTCAGAAGGCCGTAGAGGACCTTGCGGGGCGGGGGTCGCTACTCACCCACCAGAAAACGTTGCACGGCCTTCTACGGCCTTCCTAGGGCCTCTAAAGTAAAGGTTGGCCAAGCCGCCGATCTTTATTCTTTACTAGGACCACGCTCCTATCCCTATACGGTTTTTCATCACTTCGTGAAATACCCCGGGCTCGTGCCCTAAGCCTCGGCTTCCACCTCACGCCCAAACCAGACCCTCAGGCCGAAGCACGGTGTGCGGACAACCCAGTGGCCCGGACAACCGTCCTCCCCTCGTTCCACCTTCCACGTGGCCAGACCGTTCCACCCAAGGCCAAGCCAGACGCTCGCCGCACCGTCCATCCCAACCTCAATCAACCGCCCGTAATCGGACACCTTCAGCAGCAAAGCCATGTCGTGTTCCTCTCGTTTACCGCCAGACGAGGGCAACCATGCTTCGGCAGGACAGCAGCCTCAAGTTACAGATGCGACAGCACTACCGGACATGAGAGTATCCCTCGGCGCTCACGAGGTTGACCCGGGGGTCTGCTCACCAGAGTTGACCCACTGACTGCGGTCCTATCGTCCATCGGCCGATGATCGGCCGGACGGTTGTCATCGTCTGAAGGTGGTTTCCACGCTTCGCGCTGGTTTTGGGCGCGGAGGCGCAACCATGGAGTGTCGGCGGTGCGAGGCCTGCGGGCAGGCATTCCGGCCGCGTGCGCAGGTTCCCCGGCAGCGTTTTTGCGGGAAGGCGGCCTGCCAGCGTGAGCGCCGGCGACGCTGGCAGCAGGGCAAGCGGCGGGGCGACGGCGATTACCGCGCCAATCAGGCGCTGGCGCAACGGGCCTGGGCCGACGGCCGCCGCGATTACTGGCGTGAGTGGCGGGCAGCCCACCCCGAATACACCGAGCGCAACCGTCTGGAGCAGCGGCGACGCGACCGCCAGCGGCATGCGTCACGTCTTGCAAAGATGGACGCGTCAACGCCAGTTCATCCCATTCCATCAGGGACTTACCGTCTGGTGCCGTGGACGGGTGGCGATCTTGCAAAGATGGACGCGTGCACGGTCAAACTGACAGTGATTTCAGATGGGTATGGCCAGGACGGGGGCGCCGGGCCGATCTTGCAAAGAGAGGAACATCATAGGGACGCGCGAACCGTCCTGCTAGCGATGGCGCCATGGACAGCCATCGTCTGGAACTCGATCTGCACCAGTTGGACCTGCGCTTCGCCAGCAGCCGCCTGGTGGACCCGCAGGCGGTGGCGCGGATCGGCCAGTCCATCGAGCGCTGTGGCCAGATCGTGCCCTGCATCGTGGTGGCAGCTCCCGGCGGTGCCGGTGCGGACCCACGGGTGTTGGTCGACGGCTATCGGAGGGTTGCCGCGCTGCGCCGGCTGGGCCGCGACACGGCCAGCGTCGAGCAATGGACCTGCGGGCTGGCCGAGGCGGTGCTGGGGGTGTTGGCGCGCGCGCAGGATCGCTCGTTCGCCATCATCGAGGAGGCCTTGTTGCTGCGCGAGCTAATGCAGGGCCAGGGCCTGTCGCAGCAGGATCTGGCTCGCCGGTGCGGGCGGGATGTCAGCTGGGTGAGCCGGCGCCTGCAGCTGCTGTCGGGTTTGCCCGATGCGGCGCTGGCGGCCGTGCGCACCGGCAAGCTGTCGAGCTGGGCGGCCAATCGGGTGGTGGTGCCGTTGGCGCGTGCCAATCCGGTTCATGCCGACTGCCTGCTGGCGGCGCTGGCCGCGTCACCGCTGTCGACCCGCGAGTTGCAGTGCTGGTTCGCGCACTACCAGCAGGCCGCGCAAACGGTGCGCGACCGCATGGTCGGCGATCCCCGCCTGTTTCTCGATGCCTTGCGAGCGAACGACGAGGAGCGCGCCGGCGAACGGCTGCGCGACGGCCCCGAAGGCGAATGCATCGTCGATCTGCGCTGCCTCGAGGCGGTCATCGCGCGCCTGACGGATCGCGCGGCAGCGCTGCAATCGGTGCCGCCGGCGCTGACCGCGGCAGTGCCGCGTCTGTGGTCGGCGATCAACGTCCTGACGATTGCGATCGACCGGGGGGACGCACTTGACCCCGGCTGAGATCCGCACCGCAGTGCGCACGCTGCAGGCGCAGCGGCATAGCCTGCGCGAGATCAGCCGTCTGCTGGCGCTGTCGCGCAACACCGTGCGGCGCATCCTGCGCGAGCCGGACCGGACTGAAGCGGTGCCGTGCGACGAAGCGACGTTGGTGCGGATGAAGGCCGCCTTCGAGCGGGCCCGCGGCAACGTCGTGCGCGTCCGCGAACTGCTGGCCGACGACGGCCTGGAGGTGCCCTACAGCAGCTTGACCCGCTGGGTCCGGGAGGCCGGCCTGCGCAGTCCGCCGCGGCGCGCCGGCGAATACGAGTTCGTGCCGGGCCAGGAGATGCAGCACGACACGTCGCCGCATCGGGTGACGTTCGCGAACACCGACAAGTCGGTCACCGCCCAGTGTGCCGGCCTGGTGCTGGCCTACTCGCGCCGGCTATTCATCCAGTACTACCCGCGGTTCACCCGCTTCGAGGCCAAGGCGTTCCTGCTCGAGGCGGCGCGCTTCATGGCGGGCGTCTGCCCGGTCTGCATCATCGATAATACCAGCGTCCTGCTCGCCGCCGGTGCCGGCGCCGACGCCGTGATCGCCCCCGAGATGGCGGCCTTCGCCCGCACTCTGGGCTTCCGATTCCGCGCCCACCGGGTCGGGAATCCAGACCGCAAGGGTCGGATCGAAAGACCATTCGCCTATGTCGAGACGAATTTCCTGGCCGGCCGCAGCTTCACGGATTTTGACGACCTCAACCGCCAGGCGCTCGCCTGGTGCCGCGAGGTTGCCAACCGAAAGCCCAAGGCAGCGCTCGGCATGTCGCCAGATGCCGCCTACGTCATCGAGCAGCCGCACCTCGTGCCGTTGCCCGACGCGTTGCCGCCGGTCTACGAGTTGCTGGAACGCGTCGTCGACCTGCACGGCTTTGTCAGCGTCGATACCAACCGCTACTCCGTGCCCGAGCGCTTCGTCGGCAAGTCGGTCGCTGTCTACAAGCACCCCACCGAAATCCATATCCGCCGCAAGGACACGACGATCGCCGTCCACCCGCGGTTGATCGCCGAGCGCGATGCCAGGAGCACCCTGCCTGGTCATCATACCATCCCAGTGCGGCAGGGTCGCGGCGCGGCGGCGGAAGAGGCGTTGCTGGGCGGCCACCATCCCAGCCTCGACCGTTACGCCGCCGCTCTCAAGCTGCGCAGTCACGGATACGGGCGACGGCCACTCCGCCGGCTGATCGAGATGAAGCGCACCTACCCCGCCGGCCCGTTCATCGCCGCCATCGAGCAAGCCCTGCACTACGGCCTGTTCGATCTCGGCCGTCTGGAAGACCTCATCCTCAAACATGTCGCCGGCGACTTCTTCGCGCTGAACACCAGGAAAGACGACGATGCATGACAAGCTGCGCGCGCTGATCGCCCAGTTGCGCCTGCACGGCATGGCCGAGGCACTCGACGCCGAGATCGAACGCGCCGAGCGCGAAGCGATCGCTGGACCCGAGCTGCTGTACCGGCTGCTCGGACAGGAGGCCGCGTCCCGCCGCGAACGCAGCCTGGCGTATCGTCTGGGACAGGCGCGTCTGCCATGGCGGTGGTCACTCGACAGCTTCCCGTTCGATCGACAGCCTGGCGTCAGCCGCGCGCAGATCCAGACGCTGGCCGGGCTGGACTTCCTGCGCCGGACCGACAACGTCCTGCTCATCGGCAAACCCGGCACCGGTAAAACCGGCTTGGCAATCGGTTTGTTGCGCGAGGCCTGCCTCAATGGCTACCGTGGCCGCTTCATCAATGCTCAAGTCCTGCTCGATGAACTCTATGCCTCTCTGGCAGACCGCACCACCACACGGCTGCTGGCCCAGCTGAGTTGCATGCAGCCCTTGCTGATTGACGAGCTAAGCTACCTGACAATCAAGCCGGAACAATCAAACGCATTCTTTCGTCTGATGGACCAACGCTACAACCGGGTCTCGACGATCATCACCACCAACCTCGAACTGTCCGACTGGTACGAGCTGTTCGACAAGAAGCCGCTGGTCGATGCGCTGCTCGATCGCCTGCAGCACCACTGCATCACCATCCGCATCAACGGCCCGTCCCTGCGCAGCCCGGAGCCTCCGACACCGGCGTCGCCAACACCGGCGCGCCGCACCACCAAAACCTGAAGGCCCCGGCAACACCACCGCCGCAGCGCCGAGGGGTGCCACGGCGCGCAAGGCGCGTCAAAGGGCAGCTGCTCGCCATGCTCGAAAATCGGCCAGCGCCGATTTTCTGCGCGTAGCTCCGCTCCCGCCGCGCAAGCAGGCGCGCGGCGCCTTTGACCCGCCTCGCACGCCGTGGCCCATAGGTGGCGTCGGGACGGAAGGCGTCCCGACAATTCGACGCGCGCTCGCCGCGCGGCGTCGAACGAAAGGCTGAGGTTTGGCAGCAGCCACGTCACGATCGATCGCGTGGTCGGGCCGCTGAGCCACGTCAGCGCTGCCGACTCCTCCCGACCCGGCAGCCGCCGGGGGCGTGCCCGTCTCGCCGTGACAGGACGCGACGTGCTGCCCGGGCCGTGACCCGCGACAACACCTGACCGCCTTCATCCCCGGGTCTCCGTCGGTGCACGCCCCGGCGGCAGGCATGGCGCCTGGGCAGACAAAGGAAAATTTGCCGCCGACCACGCCCGCTACCGACCGATCAGGCCATCTGACCACAAACTCATGCGCACTTGCTGGGTCCATTCCCATGAGCAGAAGTGGGTCCGTTTCCGTGAGCGCTGAGGGAGTATCCCTGACGTGGGACCGTCCCTCGTTGCTTTCCGCTCATGCTGGAAGCCGGCAAGGGTAGGTGTTCGATCCCTGCCCTACTCACCGTCCTCAGGCGTGCGGCTGCCGACCCACAAGCTCGAAACCGGCAAGGAGTCGGTTTTATGTGATTTCAACGCCTTGCAGTGGACCTTCAGCCGACCCCTCCAACATCCGGTAGACGCTGCTACGGGCCACCCCAAGCGCCTTGGCGATCCCAGCCGGCCCCATGCCCTCCGCTGCCAAGGCCCGCACCCTGACTGGGTCGATTGAGGGCTTGCGGCCACGATATTTCCCCTCGCCCTTCGCCTTGGCGATGCCCTCGCGCTGCCGCTCCAACATAATTTCACGTTCCCAGGTCGCCACCCCTGCCAGGATGGTGAGGATCAACTTGGACGTGGGATTGCGTGTGTCCAGACGCTCCCCGCCCATGGACAGGATCAGAAGCCCAACGCCCCGTTTGGTCAGGGCCTCCTCAATGTCCAGCAGTTCCCGAGTAGAACGGGCAAGGCGGTCGGGCTTTGTGACCATCAGCACATCGCCTTCGCGGACGAAGTCGAGTGCCTGCTTCAGTCCATCGCGCTTGGCGATGCTGGAAACTTGTTCCGCAAAGACCCGTTCTGCTCCCGCTGCCCTTAGGTCCCGCTCTTGTGCTGCAAGGCCCGCGTCCTGTTCCGCCGTTGATGTCCTCGCGTAACCGACCAACATGATCGCCTCCGATGCGTCCGATTAGGGTCTGGACCTTCTACCCTCATGCGTCCGATAGCGCAAGACCCATTCTATTCGGACGCCCTGCACAGGATTCCGGCAGGGGCATCGGACGTCCGACTGGGGCTTGGTCTAATCGGACACATTGAAGCAGGCGGGAGACCGTGGCCTGACCGTGCTGGCCGCAGCCCCTATGCTGGCGCAGGGTTACTTTACGCAGTTACCAACAGCGAAGGCACACTGTTCACCCTTGGTGAGGAGGCCCCCGGTAGGGCCGCTGTAGTTCACACGTTGAACGACGCCGTTCTGCATTACGACGTTCACAGTGCAGAACCTTGACGATGAAGTCCCGAAAGATGATCCCAGTCCGGAGGCGTAAGCCGAGTTTCCGGCCTCTGTTGCTTGGGCGTTAAGCGTTGAAAATGTTGAGATATCGCGTCGTCCATTGCTGGACATATAAGACCATACCTCTGTTGTTCCTTCTGCCGCTTTCTGCCCGGGGATGCCCATACATGCCAGAACTTGCTCTTTCGACATGCCGACCATACGGGCCTTTGCCTCTGAGGCCGTATCAGCCCGCTCAAAGGCACAAGAGCAAACGAGCGCCGCCAAACCAACGACAGGCATTACGGGGCGTATCAAGGCTCCCTCCATTTAGCACCAAGGATCGTAGTTAAGCAGACCAACCTTGAGTGGGGTTCAACCATACCGGGCCGCTGCCGACAAGGCGGCCCTACTCGAACTCTCGTTTCTACCCCGTCCGGTCCCTGCCTGAGAAACGCTAACTCGTTGATCCACTTCAAAAACCCGTTAAAGGCTCTCGTTGTTGTTGTTGGGTCCTGAGCGGCGCTGAAGCTCGCCAGAATTTCCTCACTGGGTCCCATCAACCGGTCCCTACTCGGCCGGGGGGGGGGGCGTTCATCGGTCGAAGGTGCTTCCGGCCCCACCCAAACCCTGAGTGGGTCCCATCCTCCTGAACGGGGCCATCTGGTTCGTCGCTGCGGACGTGTGCCGGGCGCTCGGCCTGCCCATGGATAAGGGCACCTCCATGCACCTGGGCAAGCTGGCCCCCGATGAGAAGCTGGTGCTGACCCGCGACAATACCCCAAATCCGATTTGGGGTATCGACAAGCGGGCGCAGTCCTTGGCTGTCATCAACAAGTCCGGCCTCTACAAGCTGGTCCTCCGGTCCGACAAGCCGCAGGCCCGCAAGTTCCAGGATTGGTTCACGGTGACAACGAGGTCACTCGGAGAAAAGCACCCGTAAGCGGCTTTGAGCGATGAGGTTGTTCAATTGCTCCAGCACGCGCCCGGCTGCGCTCGCGACCTCATCGGCTGCTACTCCTTTGTCTGCTCCTGGTTGCGCATACCGATCCGTTGCTACGCGTAAACGAGCTACCAAAAAATGCACAAACGCCGGAAGTATGCACAGACTGTCTTGGACCTCGTTCAACCGCAACGCTGTCTCCAAGCGTGTATCAACTGACTTCGCGATCAATTCTCTCGGAATTGCATCTGCATTATCGTGAAGCAGGCTAGCGATTTGTTGGGCTTCTTTCTGAATTGCCATCACATGAGGCAACAGCATTATAGCAACCGCCACCGAGCGTTCCCGCCTGTCGGCCGCCTGCCTTTTTCGTTCCCGATAACCTTGCCACCAAGGGACGCCGATCGCGATCCCTAGAGCCACGATAGTCAAGACAGCTTGCATAATCGCTGCAAGCGCCTGCACCGTCGCTGCCCGATCCCCATTCCAAGCAGGCAAGTCCATGTGCCTCAACTCCCGCCATTGCGTTTGCGGAATCGGTAGCACAATTGACGCCGAACTCGGCTAGCTTCCCGCCGCATCCGGTCCCTAGGCCGAAACGCTGACAGCGAAGGGCATTTCAAAAATACCGGTAAAGGCTCTCTTGTTGTTGGGCCTTGGGCGGCGCTTTGAAACGCCCAGGAAATCCAGACCCGTAGAATTAACGGAATTAAGCAATTTCAATCCTTTATGGGACCATAATCGGCCCAGGCAGAGGGCTTAAACGGTTTAACCCCCTCCCCACGAATTTCGGAATGGGTCCCATCCGGCCTGGGGCCGCCGGAGGGTGTTAACATTGTTAAACCCCTACCCCACCAAATCCTCACTGGGTCCCATCCGGCCTGAGGGTGGCCGCGCTCGCCAGCGGTGCCAGAGCCTTCGCCAACCATTCCCTACGCGTGTCCAGTGAGGACCCCGCCGAGTAGACCCCGTAGCTCATGGTGGCGATCTTGTGGCCGAGAATGTCCGCTGCGATCGGTTCCGGACAGCCCACATCGTGAAGCAGCGTGGCCACCACCTTGCGGATCGAATGGAAGACGTGGCCAGGACCGAACCCCATTGAAGTCTTCAAGCGCCCGAACCGTTTCCCCAATGAGATACCGCGCATCCCGTATTGGTTGTCCGCATCGCTATGGATGATCCATTGCCCACCTTGCGCAGCTTCAACAAGGCGCCGGACCAGTGGCACTGCCTCACCGACAATCGGGACCGTGCGCCTGCCGGCCGGTGACTTGCTGTCCACGATGCGGATGGCTCTGGGTGTGGCTACGCCACTCTGCCCCAGGTCAACGTCCTTCACCTGAAGCTGACACAGTTCCTCAATGCGTGCCCCCGTGTGCGCTGCCAGCCAGATCAGGTCAGCCAGGGCCTTGTCGTCCTTCGCCATGGCCGAGGTATGGAGGGCCTTGATCTCGTCCACCGTGAACGCCTGCCGCTGGGTGTCGCCATTATCGACCCCCTTCCCTCGCCCTCGTCCCCCGCCCGGCAACTTCACGCCCCGCCAAGGGTCCCGTTCGGCGTCAACGTGCCCGTGGCGCTGACACCACTGCCAGTAGTTCCGCAGGGCCGACAACCGCCGCTGGATAGTCGCCGCCCCGTCCCCTGCCAGTGCCCGACCGTCAACCCACCGCTGCACGACAAATCGGGTCACGTTCTCCATGTGTTGGTGTTCGGCCCCGCCAGCAACCCACAGGTCAAGCTCAGCAGAATACATGTCCCTTGTCTTCTGCGTTACGTCCAGACTGGCCACCCACTCGGCCTTGTGCTCAAGGAACGGGGTCCGTTTGTCCGTGATCTGGTCAAGGACGGGGCCGAGGACCGGGGCAACCGATGCAATGGCCAGCCCCATGTCCCGGCCACGTTCCTCCCAGGCCCGCGTGAGGGCGTCCATGGTCACGGTCGAGGGAAGCAGGCCCACCACCGCATCCATGACCAGTTCCGTCTCACCGGCCTTCCACGCTGCCTTCAGGGCCTTGAGCCGGTCCTCAGGGATGACCGTTCGGTGCCCGGCCCGGGCCGCTTCGATCTCCCTGCGCCACCCTGCCAGGACCGGATCGGCCTTGACGGCTGCCCGTGCTGCGTCCGTCTCACCGGTGGACCATGAGAACAGCTTGCGACCAAGGACGCCCTGCACGTCCGGCGGGACCGTGAGCCGGACAACCCAGAGACGGCGGCGCTTGTGGATGTGGGAGATGGTGGCCGGCATGGGGCGCCCTTAATCGGATGAAGGGACCCCAACGGGACCGCAAAGGCGAGCGTGGGTCAAGCGTGGGTCATGTGCGTGGGTAAAGTCCGATCCGACCTCTCCTGCAATGTCTTGATAATGCTCAGTTTTGTGTCGGTCCCTCAGATGGCGACCCCAGCAGGACTCGAACCTGCGACCTACCGCTTAGCATCCCACTTCGGCTTCCGCCGCCGTCCCTGCGGCCTTGGCCGCAGGGGCGTTCGTGGTCTGGACCATCCCTTCGCCATGGGCCGCCGCGCGGCCGACAGGCGCCTGCCGTCTGGTCTCTACACCTTCCCGGCAAGCGCCGGGCTTGGCTCGGGATTGCCAGGCCCTCCAAGGGCACAGGGTTCCCCGAGTTTGACAAATTCTACGTCCACCGTTTCCGGTGGCGCACTCCTGGCGATCGTGCCGAAGGCGGTTGCTCTATCCGACTGAGCTATGGGGCCGTCGGCCGCAGATAATACAAATTCAAAGACGAAGGAAGGCCAGGGCTCCGCCCCGGCCCCGCGTCGTCCCACAGGTTCAATGCGTCCAGTTCTCGGCGCGGCCAAAGCGGAAATTGTCGGCATAAGACTTCGGACGAATGCGCCGCGGCCGGGGCAGTTCGACCTCATAGGCAAAGCCCTGCCGCTCGGCAAAGGCCACCGCTTCCTCACGGCTGTCGAAGCGCAGCCGCACCTGGCTCTGGGTGTCGGCGCTGCCGATCCAGCCCATCAGCGGGTCGGCCCGCCGAGGCTCGGATGGCTCGAAATCGAGCACCCATTCCTGCGTGCCCGCCATGCCCGACTGCATGGCCGTCTTCGGCTGCTGGTAGATGCGGGCGTAACTCGTCATGGCGCTGCGCGGCTCCCCCCGGATCAGGACACCTGCGTGTTATCGGCGGCGGGCAATGGCGTCAAACCTGGCGCGGCCGACAGATGCACATCGGGGAGATAATTCGCCCCATGCGCCACCAGATGGTCCCACAACGCCTGCCCCGCCGGCAGCAGCCGCTTGTCGCGGCTGCGCACCACGAACCACTGGCGCAGCACCGGCAGCCCGGCCACGTCCAGCGCCACCAGCCGCCCGTCTGCCAGTTCCGCCGCCACGGTGTGGGCCGACAGCAGGGCGATGCCCATGCCAGCCATCACCGCCTGCTTGATCGTCTCGTTGCTGCCCATCTCCATCCCGAGCCCGGGGTCCATGCCGGCCGCCTGCAGCAGGCTGCGCAGCAGGTCGCGCGTGCCGGACCCCGCCTCGCGCAGCAAAAACGTCTCGCCGCCCAGCGCCGCCAGCCCGACCGCCCGCGCCGCCGCCAGCCTGTGGTGGGGCGCGGCGATGATCACATGCGGATGCGCGCCGATCACAGCGCGGTCGACCGGAAAATCCTCCGGCACCCGCCCCATCACCGCGATGTCGATCTGCAGCTCGCGCAGCGCCGCCAACATGTCGCTGCGATTGCCTACGCTCAGCCTGATCTCCACCCCCGGCTCGCGGCGCATGAAAGCGGCCAGCGCGCGCGGGGCGAAATACTTGGCGGTGCTGATCACCCCCACCGCCACCCGCCCGCCGTGCATGCCGCGCAAGGCGGCGATGGCGGCGCCGCAGTCCGACAGCGCCGCCTCGATGCGGGCGTGCGCCGCCAGCACCTCCCGCCCGGCATCGGTGGCCCGCATGCCCGCCGGCGTGCGCTCGGCCAGCGGCACGGACAGCGCTTCCTCCAGAAGGCGAAGCTGCTGGCTGACCGCCGGCGGCGTCACCGCCAGCGCGTCCGCGGCGGCTGAGACGGTGCCGGTGCGCACCACTGCCGCCAGGGCGCGCAACTGGCGTAGGGTGATACCGCGGAGCGACGGATTAAGTTTTTCTATCATCGTCGCCAACAATAAACGAATTCTCTTTCCTTCCAAACGCCACCAATCTGCGCTTCACCGGCCAGCAAAATTGTCCCACCAGGGGCGGCACGGCAGCGGGGAAGCGCGATCGGGCGCGTCCCCGAACAGGGAGAGGTTGCGCCATGAGACCAGCCGCATGAGCAGCTTGGCCGAGTATCTGCACGCCTGGACCGGGGACAACGAGGCGCGCGCGCCGCTCGCTGAAACGGTGGCGGCGCTGGCCTCGGGGGCGGCGCGCGTCTCCGCCATGCTGGGGCAAGGCCAGCAGCAGGGCGACGAAGAGGATTGCTCGCGCGACGCCGCCCGCCGCGCCGGCGAACTGATGACAGAGGCGCTGCGCGGCGCCCCGGTGGCGTGGCTCGCCACCGAAGCCTCCGAAGCGCCGGTGGCGATCGATCCCGGCGCCAAGCTGGCGGTGGCGCTGAACCCGCTCGAAGGGGCAACGAACGCCGCCGTCGGGGCGCCCACCGGCACCATCTTTTCCGTGCTGCCGCTGCCCACCGTGGCTGGCAGTGGCGGCAGCCTCGCCTTCCTCAAGCAAGGCGACCGCCAGCTCGCCGCCGGCTGCGTGCTGCACGGCTGCTACACCGCGCTGGCGCTGACCCTGCGCGAAGGCACCGACCTGTTCGTGCTGGACCGCGACAACGGCACGTTCCGCCTGTCGCAGCGCGGTGTGAAGGTGCCCTCCGGGCGGCATGTCTACGCCATCAACGCCGCCAATTACCGCTACTGGTCGGAATCGGTACGCGCCTATGTGGACGACTGCATCGCCGGCGAGGACGGCCCGCGCGGCGCCGATTTCAACATGCGCTGGCTGGGCTGCGCCACCGCGGAAGCGATGCGCATCCTGCAGCGTGGCGGCATCTACCTCTATCCCGGCGATTCGCGCCCTGACCACCGGCGCGGCCGGCGGCTGCTCGTATTCGACGCGCATCCGCTGGCGCTGCTGTTCGAGCAGGCCGGCGGCGCCGCCACCGACGGCATTGAGCCGATCCTGCAGACCGCGGCACGCCGCCTGAACGAGCGCAGCCCGCTGGTGTTCGGCTCGCGTGAAAAGGTCGACCGCATCGCCCGCTACGAAACCATGCGCCTGCCGCTCGGCGAGCGCTCCCCATTGTTCGGCCGTCGCGGCCTGTTCCGGGTCTGAGAGTTTGCGAGAGAGCGCCCGCGAGCCGCCGGACAACGTGAAAAAGCCCAGGCATATCAGCGGCCGTTCCGTCGCAAGTTCGATTGCTTCACAAGGTCTGAGGTAAGCATGTCGATCCGCCACCCCATCATTTCGATCACCGGCTCGTCCGGCGCCGGCACGAGCACGGTCAAGCATACGTTCGAGCAGATCTTCCGCCGCGAGGGCATCACCGCCGCCTTCATCGAGGGGGACGCCTTCCACCGCCACGACCGCGCCGCCATGCGCACCGCCATCGCCGAGGCGGCCGCCCAGGGCAACAACCACCTCAGCCATTTCGGCCCGGAGGCGAACCTGCTGGCCGAGCTGGAAGCGACCTTCGAAAGCTACGGCCGCACCGGCACCGGGCGCACCCGGCACTACGTGCACGACCAGGGCGAGGCAGACAAGTTCGGCTGCCCGCCCGGCACCTTCACGCCGTGGTCCCAGCTGCCGTCGGAAACCGATGTGCTGTTCTACGAAGGGCTGCACGGCGCGGTGGTGACCGACACCGTCGACATCGCCAAGCATGCCGACCTCAAGATCGGCGTGGTGCCGGTGATCAACCTGGAATGGACCCAGAAAATCCACCGCGACCGCGCCAGCCGCGGCTACACGGTGGAAGCGGTCACCGACACCATCCTGCGCCGCATGCCGGACTATGTGAACTACATCTGCCCGCAGTTCGGCATGACCGACATCAACTTCCAGCGTGTGCCCACGGTGGACACCTCCAACCCGTTCAGCGCCCGCTGGATTCCCACCCCCGACGAATCGATGGTGGTGATCCGCTTCGCCAACCCGCGCGGCATCGACTTTTCCTATCTGGTCTCGATGATCCGCGACAGCTTCATGTCGCGCGCCAACTCCATCGTCATTCCCGGCAACAAGCTTGACCTGGCGATGCAGCTCATCCTCACGCCGATGATCCTCAAACTGGTCGAGCGCCGGCGGCGCTCGGCCTGAAAAACCGGACGGAAACGCACAACATGACTCAGGTGTCGACCCGCGACCTGGCCAACGCCGTCCGCGCCCTCGCGATGGACGCGGTGGAGCTGGCCAACTCCGGCCATCCCGGCATGCCGATGGGCATGGCGGATGTGGCGACCGTGCTGTGGACGCGCTTCCTGCGCTTCGACCCCGAACGCCCGGACTGGCCGGACCGCGACCGCTTCGTCCTGTCCGCCGGGCATGGTTCGATGCTGCTGTACGCGCTGCTGCACCTCACCGGCTTCCCCGGCCTGGACATCGCCGAGCTGAAGCGCTTCCGCCAGCTCGGGGCGAAGACCGCCGGCCATCCGGAATATGGCCACGCCGCGGGGATCGAAACCACCACCGGGCCGCTCGGCCAGGGTATCGCTACCGCCGTCGGCATGGCGCTGGCCGAACGCATGCAGGCGACCCGCTACGGCGAGGCGCTGGTCGATCATTATACCTACGTCATCGCCGGCGACGGCTGCCTGATGGAAGGCATTTCGCACGAGGCCGCCTCGCTCGCCGGCCATCTCGGCCTGGGCCGGCTGATCGTGCTGTGGGACGACAACGGCATTTGCATCGACGGGCCGACCAGCATGACGGTGTCCGAGAACACCCAGGCCCGCTTCGAAGCCTATCACTGGCACGTACAGTCCATCGACGGCCATGATGCCGCGGCGGTGGCTGACGCGCTGGCGGCGGCGCGCGCCGATGCGCGGCCCTCGCTGATCGCCTGCAAGACCATCATCGGCTACGGCGCGCCGACCAAGGCCGGGCGCGAGAGCGCGCACGGCGCGGCGCTGGGCGAGGCGGAAATCCTCGGCGCCCGCGACCGCCTGGGCTGGCCGCACCGCCCGTTCGAAATCCCCGCCGACATCCGCGCCGCGTGGCAGGCGGCCGGCGCCCGCGGCCGGGCCGAACGGGAGGATTGGGAACGCCGCCTGGCCGAAGCCCCGGCGGCGCTGCGCGCGGCGTTCCTGCACGCCGAGTCCGGCAACCTGTCCGCCGCCGCCGCGGAGGCGCTCGCCGCCTTCGTGACCAGGCTGGTCGAGACCAAACCCTCCTGGGCAACCCGCAAATCCAGCGAAGAGACACTGAAAGTGCTCACCGCTGCCGCCCCCGAGCTGATCGGCGGCTCGGCCGACCTGACCCATTCCAACAACACCATCACGCCCTCCACCAAGCCCATCAAGCCTGGCAGTTTCGCCGGCAGCTACATCCACTGGGGCGTGCGCGAGCACGCCATGGCGGCCGGCATGAACGGCATCGCTTTGCATGGCGGGTTCATCCCCTACGGCGGCACCTTCCTGGTGTTCTCCGACTACGCCCGCGGCGCCATCCGCCTGTCTGCTCTTATGGGTGTGCGGTTGATCTACGTGTTCACCCATGACAGCATCGGCCTGGGCGAGGACGGGCCGACGCATCAGCCCATCGAGCATCTGGTCTCCCTGCGCGCCATCCCGAACCTGCTGGTGTTCCGCCCCGCCGACGCGGTGGAAACGGCGGAGTGCTGGGCGGCGGCGCTGGCGGAAAACCACGCCCCCTCAGCACTGGCGCTCACCCGCCAGGCGCTGCCGGCGTTGCGCACCACCGCGTCGGCCGAAAATCTCTCGGCCCGCGGCGGCTATGTGCTGCAGGACGCCAGCGGCCCGCGCGCGCTCACCCTGCTGGCCACCGGCTCGGAAGTGCAGATCGCGGTTGCCGCCCGCGCCACGCTGGAAGCCGAGGGCATCCCCACCGCCGTCGTCTCCCTGCCCTGCTGGGAACTGTTCGACCGCCAGGACGCGACATGGCGCGCCCAGGTGCTCGGCACCGCGCCGCGGCTGGCGGTGGAGGCGGCCTCGCCCCTGGGCTGGACCCGCTATGCCGACAGCGAGGCCGACGTGCTGGGCATGCGCGGCTTCGGCGCCTCGGCGCCGATCCAGGCGCTCTATGCGCGCTTCGGCATCACCGCCGACAATCTGGTTGAAATGGCCCGCGCCCGGCTGGCGCGGCAAGCATCTTGAACAATATGCAGACCGTTCGGGAGAACGACACATGGCTCTGATCAGCCTGCGGCAGTTGCTGGACCATGCCGCCGAGCATGGCTACGGCGTGCCCGCCTTCAACATCAATAACATGGAGCAGTTGCTCGGCATCATGGCGGCGGCGCGGCGCACCAACGCGCCGGTGATCGTGCAGGCCAGCCGCGGCGCCCGCTCCTATGCCGGCGACATCATGCTGCGGCGCATGGTGGAGGCGGCGATCGAGACCAATCCCGACATTCCGGTGTGCCTGCACCAGGACCACGGGGAATTGGCCGATACCTGCTTCTCCGCCATCCAGAACGGGTTTTCCTCGGTCATGATGGACGGCTCGTTGGAGAGTGATGGCAAAACCCCGGCGAGTTACGAGTACAACGTCGCCGTGACCCGGAAAGTGGCGGAATTGTCGCACGCCGTCGGCGTGTCGGTGGAAGGCGAACTGGGCTGCCTCGGCTCGCTGGAAAGCGGCCATGGCGAGCAGGAAGACGGGCACGGGGCCACCGGCACCCTGAACCGCGCGCAACTGCTCACCGACCCCGACCAGGCGGCCGATTTCGTCGCCGCCACCCAGGTGGACGCGCTGGCGGTGGCCATCGGCACCTCGCATGGCGCCTACAAGTTCAAGCAGAAGCCGACCGGCGACGTGCTGGCGATGGACGTGGTGCAGGCCATCCACGAACGCATCCCCGCCACCCACCTGGTCATGCACGGCGCCTCCTCGGTGCCGGACTCGCTGCAGGAGGCATTCAACCGCTACGGTGGTGAGATGCCGCAGACCTGGGGCACGCCGATCGAGGAAATTCAGCGCGGCATCCGCTTCGGCGTGCGCAAGGTGAACATCGACACCGATTGCCGCATTGCCATGACCGCGCAGTTCCGCCGCATCGCCACCGAGAAGCACGGCGAGTTCGATCCGCGCGCCTTCCTCAAGCCGGCGCTGGCGGAGCTTGAAAAACTCTGCGCCGAGCGGTTCGAATTGTTCGGCACCGCCGGCCAGGCAGGGAAAATAAAGGTGATCCCGCTCGCCGAAATGGCGCGGCGCTACCGCAAGGGCGAACTCGCGCCCACCACCAAACAGGCCCAGGCGGCCTGATCCCGCACCGCAAATCGAAAAGGAAACGCACCATATGGCACAGGTTCCCGCCTCCCGCTCGGCCGCCGACCGCTACAAGGCCGGGGTGATGCAATACAAGGAAATGGGCTACTTCGACCTCGACTACGTGCCGAAGGACACCGACATCCTTGCCCTGTTCCGCATCACCCCGCAGGACGGCGTCGATCCCGAGGAAGCGGCCGCGGCCGTTGCCGGTGAAAGCTCCACCGCCACCTGGACCGTGGTCTGGACCGACCGCCTGACCGCCTGCGAGAAATACCGTGCCCGCTGCTACCGGGTCGATGCGGTGCCGGGGGCGTCGAACCAGTGGTTCGCCTACATCGCCTACGACCTCGACCTGTTCGAGCCGAACTCGATCGTCAATCTCTCGGCCTCCATCATCGGCAACGTGTTCGGCTTCAAGCCGCTGAAGGCGCTGCGCCTGGAGGACATGCGGTTGCCGGTCGCCTACGTCAAAACCTTCGCCGGCCCCAGCACCGGCATCGTGGTGGAGCGCGAGCGGCTCGACAAGTTCGGGCGTCCGCTGCTCGGCGCCACGGTGAAGCCGAAGCTCGGCCTGTCGGGGCGCAACTACGGCCGCGTGGTCTACGAGGCGCTGAAGGGCGGACTCGACTTCACCAAGGACGACGAGAACATCAACAGCCAAGCCTTCATGCACTGGCGCGAGCGCTTCCTGTACTGCATGGAAGCGGTCAAGCGCGCCGAGGCGGCGACCGGCGAGGTGAAGGGCACCTATTTGAACGTCTCCGCCGGCAGCATGGAGGAAATCTACGAGCGCGCCGAATTCGCCAAGCAACTCGGCAGCGTCATCATCATGATCGACCTGGTGATCGGCTACTCGGCCATCCAGTCCATCTCCAAGTGGGCGCGCCGGAACGACATGATCCTGCATCTGCACCGCGCCGGCCACTCCACCTATACGCGGCAGAAGTCGCACGGCGTCAGCTTCCGCGTCATCGCCAAGTGGATGCGCCTCGCCGGCGTCGACCACATCCATGCCGGCACCGCCGTGGGCAAGCTGGAGGGCGATCCGGAAACCACCCGCGGCTACTACGACATCTGCCGCGAGGATTTCATCCCGACGCGCCTCGACCGCGGCATTTTCTTCGACCAGTCCTTCGCGTCGCTGGCGAAGACCATGCCGGTCGCCTCGGGCGGCATCCATGCCGGCCAGATGCACCAGCTGCTCGACCTGTTCGGCGACGACTGCGTGCTGCAGTTCGGCGGCGGCACGATCGGCCACCCCACCGGGATTCAGGCCGGCGCCACCGCCAACCGTGTCGCGCTGGAAGCCATGGTGTTCGCCCGCAATGAGGGCCGCGACATCATCGCCGAAGGCCCGGAAATCCTGCAGCGCGCGGCGCGCAATTGCACCGCTCTCGCGCAGGCGCTGGAGGTTTGGAAGGACGTGACCTTCAACTACGCCTCCACCGACACGCCCGACTTCGTCCCCTCCGTGACCACGGCCTGAAGCAAAGGAACCGCCAGCATGCGTTTGACCCAGGGCACCTTCAGCTTCCTGCCCGACCTCACCGACGACCAGATCCGCTCCCAGGTCGCCTACGCCCAGGCGCAGGGCTGGGCGGTGAACGTCGAGTACACCGACGACCCGCATCCCAGAAACACTTACTGGGAACTGTGGGGCCTGCCGATGTTCGACCTCAAGGACCCGGCCGGCGTGCTGCACGAAATCAATGAGTGCCGCAAAGTCTTCGGCAATTCCTACATCCGCGTCTCCGCCTTCGACGCCTCGCACACCTGGGAGACGGTGCGCCTGTCGTTCATCGTCAACCGCCCGCCCGAGGAGCCCGGCTTCTACCTTGAGCGCAACGAGGTGAACGGCCGCAGCATCAACTACACCGTACGGTCCTACGCAGCCTCGGCCAAGCCGGCCGGCGAGCGCTACTGATGGCGGACGCGCCGCAGACCGTGGATCTCGCCCGCGCCTTCGCCGAGTCCGGCGTGGGCGAGGTGCTGGCGCAACTCGACCGCGAGCTGGTCGGCCTGCGGCCGGTGAAAGCGCGCATCCGCGAGATTGCGGCGCTGCTACTGGTCGACAAGCTGCGCCGTGAGCACGGGCTCACGGCGCAGCCCCCGACGCTGCACATGTCGTTCACCGGCAATCCCGGCACCGGCAAGACCACGGTGGCCCTGCGCATGGCCAACATCCTGCACCGGCTGGGCTACATCCGCTCGGGCCATCTGGTGTCGGTGACGCGCGACGATCTGGTCGGTCAGTACATCGGCCACACCGCGCCGAAAACCCGCGAGGTGCTGAAAAAGGCGATGGGCGGCGTGCTGTTCATCGACGAGGCTTATTACCTGTACCGGCCGGAGAACGAGCGCGACTACGGCATGGAGGCGATCGAAATCCTGCTGCAGGTGATGGAGAACAAGCGCGATGACCTGGTCGTGATCCTGGCCGGCTACGCCGACCGGATGGACAAGTTCTTCACCTCCAACCCCGGCTTTCGCTCGCGCATCGCCCATCACATCGACTTTCCCGACTACCTGGCCGATGAGCTGGCGCAGATCGGCGAGAAAATGCTGGACGCCCAGGGCTACCGGTTCAGCCCGGATGCCCAGGCGGCGTTCCGCCGCTATATCGAGGCGCGTATGCGCCAGCCGCATTTCGCCAATGCCCGCTCGATCCGCAACGCGCTCGACCGCGCGCGGCTGCGTCAGGCGGTGCGGCTGTTCGACCGGCGCGACCACGCGCTGTCGGTCGATGACCTGATGACGATCGAGGCGGAGGAAATCCTGTCCAGCCGCGTGCTGGCCGAACCCGAAGCGGCGAAGGAGCCGGCATGACCCGCGACGTTCTCATTGCCCCATCCATCCTCTCGGCCGATTTCTCCCGCATCGGCGAGGAGGTGCGCGCCGTGGACGAAGCCGGGGCGGATTGGATTCATCTGGACGTGATGGACGGGCATTACGTGCCCAACATCACCTTCGGCCCCGACATCGTCCGCGCGATCCGCAAGTATAGCAAAAAATGTTTCGATACGCATTTGATGATCTCACCGGTCGATCCGTTCATCGAGGCCTTCGCCAAGGCCGGTGCCGACCGCATCGTCGTGCACGCCGAAGCCACCACCCATCTCGACCGTACCCTGCAGGCCATCCGTGCGCTGGGCGTGCAGGCGGGCGTGGCGCTGAACCCGGCCACGTCGGAGGAGAGCATCGCCTATGTGCTCGACTACATCGATCTGGTCCTGGTGATGACGGTGAACCCCGGCTTCGGCGGACAAAAATTCATCCACGGCGGGCTGGAGAAAATCCGCCGCATCGACCGCATGATCGGCGGGCGGGATATCCGCATCCAGGTGGACGGGGGGGTGACGCCGGAGACGGCGCCTTTGGTTATTGAGGCTGGGGCGTCTGTGCTTGTCGCTGGGTCGGCGGTGTTTGGGCGGCCGCCTTATGCGGAGTCCATCGCGGCTCTGCGGCCTAGGTAAGAAGCCGGGGCGCTGCCCCGGACCCCGCCAGGGGCCGTTGCCCCCTGGACCCCCACCAAGGGCAAAGCCCTTGGAACCCATTCTTAAGTTATGGGGTCAAGGGGCCTCTCGGCCCCTTGCGGGTCCAGGGCAGAGCCCCGGCCTTACCTTGCAGTCGTCCAGGCCCCGGACGAGAAACTGACCCATGCAGTCCTCCACGGTATCATAAAATGAGATCATTCGTTGCGGGATAGTTCAAAGCGCCAACCCCGGGGCGTTGCTGCAAGCGAAACCAACCACGCGTTCAGCGTTTCCCGCTTCGTCTCCCCGCGCAACGCCCTTCGCCTTGTTCGCGGTTTTCCTTGACTTCCCCGCCCCCGCCCCCCAATTAGACATCCGCGCGCCCTGCTGTGGTTTCGTGCGCTGCCCGCCCGACCGCTTTCTTGCATCTCGCAAGGGTCCGGGCGCCCACCCAGGTAGCCCGCTTTTCCTCAAACGATTGCGCCGGCCCGCGATCCTGTCGATCGCGATGACGCATACCTATTCGGTCCCGCGCCACGCGGGCGAGGAACTGCGTCGATACCTATGAAAGCGACCCGATGACCAACTTTCCCGATCTCGGCCTGAACGCCGCCCTGCTGAAAGCGGTGGCGACCGAGGGCTACATCACCCCCACCCCCATCCAGTTGCAGGCCATCCCGCCCGCGCTGCTCGGCCGCAACGTCCAGGGCATCGCCCAGACCGGCACCGGCAAAACCGCCGCCTTCGCCCTGCCCATCCTGCAGCGCCTCGGCGCCAGCCGCGCCCGCCCGGCGCCGAAAACCTGTCGCGCCCTGGTGCTCGCCCCCACCCGCGAACTCGCCGGCCAGATCGCCGAGAGCTTCCGCGCCTATGGCCGCAACACCGGCCTGACCGTCGCCATCGTCTTCGGCGGCGTGCCCAAGCCGCGCCAGACCCGCCAGCTTGCCGGCGGCGTCGATGTGCTGGTGGCCACCCCCGGCCGCCTGCTCGACCACCTCAACGATCGCGCCGTCCGCCTGGATGCCGTGGAAGTGCTGGTGCTGGACGAGGCCGATCACATGCTCGACCTCGGCTTCATCATCCCCATCCGCAAAATCGCCGCCCTGGTGCCGGCCAAGCGCCAGACCCTGCTGTTCACCGCCACCATGCCGCCGGAAATCGCCAAGCTCGCCAGTGGCCTGCTGCGCGACCCCGTCCATGTGGCGGTGGCACCGGTCGCCACCACCGCCGAGCGGGTCACCCAGCATGTCGTGTTCGTCGACACCGCCGCCAAACGGGCGGCCCTGCGCGGCCTGCTCGGCAAGTCCGGCGGCGGCCGCACGCTGGTGTTCACCCGCACCAAGCACGGCGCCGACCGGGTGGTGAAGTATCTCGACGAATACGGCGTGCCCTCGGCCGCCATCCACGGCAATAAAAGCCAGGGCCAGCGCGAGCGGGCATTGGCGGGTTTCCGTGCCGGCACCACGCGGGTGCTGGTGGCCACCGACATCGCCGCCCGCGGCATCGACGTGGACGACGTCACCCACGTCATCAACTTCGATCTGCCGAACGTGCCGGAAAGCTACGTGCACCGCATCGGCCGCACCGCCCGTGCCGGCGCCTCCGGGGTGGCGATCAGCCTGTGCGGACCGGATGAGCGTCCGTTCCTGCGCGATATCGAAAAGCTGATCCGCGCCAAGGTGCCGGTAATGGCGGCGGCCTGAAGGCACGCACGGCGGGGGGCTCCGCCCCTCGCCTTCCTTTCTTCGCCGCATTCCCACGGACGTGAACCCTTCTCCGCTTGCAACGGCACCAGCCGATCCCATACGCTGATCTCCGGTCCTGGCCGCGGTCGCGGCCGGCAAGAATAACAGGCTCGCCACAAGGAAGCCTGGAAGGGGAGCGGATGCCACGTCCACGACATCTCGGCTCGTCGTGTCAAACGTCCCTTGCGAGCAGCGCCGGGCCGCTGCTCGAGGTGGACCGCGTCGTGGTCCGTTTCGGCGGCATTGTCGCGCTCGCTGGCGTGTCCTTCACTGTCGGGCGGCGACAGATTTGCGGCCTGATCGGTCCGAACGGCTCAGGCAAAACCACCCTGTTCAATTGCATCAGCGGCATCTATCACCCCGGCGCGGGCGTTATCCGCTTCGAGGGCCAGTCGATCGCCGCGGTGCCGCGCCACCGCAGGGCGGGCCTGGGCATTGGCCGCACCTTTCAGAATGTCGCCCTTTTCCGTAGCATGAGCGTGCGCGACAACATCCTCGCCGGCGCCCATCACTTGGGAAACACCGGCTTCATCGCCAATGCGCTGCGTCTGCCCTCGGTGCGGGCGGAAGAAGCCATGCTGGCGCACCGGCTCAACGACATGCTGGACCTGCTCGACCTGCACGCGGTCGCCAGTCAGGTGGTGAGCACGCTGCCCTTTGGCACCCAGAAGCGGGTAGAACTGGCGCGCGCGCTGATCGGCGGTCCGAAACTGTTGCTGCTGGACGAGCCGGCCTGCGGGCTGAACCACACCGAAGTTAACGCCTTCGCCGACCTGCTGCTGCGCATCCAGGCGCACGCCGCGCTCAGCATCCTGCTGGTCGAGCACCACATGGCGCTGGTGATGCGCGTGTCGGACAAGGTGGTGGCGCTGGAGTTCGGCCGGCGCATCGCCGAGGGCACGCCCGGGCAGGTGCAGCGCGCCCCCGAGGTGATCCGCGCCTATCTGGGCGAGGACAGCAATGTCCGGGCTGCTTGAGGTTCGCGGCCTGAGCGCCTTCTATGGCGAAACCCGGGTGCTGCACGGCATCGATTTCAGCGTGCCCGCGGGCGGCGTGGTGTCGTTGCTCGGCGCCAACGGGGCGGGCAAGACCACCACCATGCGCGCCATTTGCGGCATGCTGCCGACCCAGGGCGAGATCGTGTTCGCCGGCGCCCGCATCGATGGCGTGGCCACCGAGCGCATTTCCCGTTTTGGCATCGCCCATGTCCCGGACGGGCGCGGCACGTTTCTCGATCTGACGGTGGAAGAAAACCTCCGCCTCGGCGCCTGGACGCGGCGCGACCGCGCGGTTGCCGCCGACACCGCCCGCATGCTCGATCTGTTCCCCTGCCTGCGCCCGCGGCTGCGCCAGCAGGCCGGCACCCTGTCGGGCGGCGAGCAGCAGATGCTGGCGATTGCCCGCGCCCTGCTGCTGCGACCGAAACTGCTGCTGCTGGATGAGCCGTCCTTCGGCCTGGCGCCGCTGATCGTGCGCGAAATTTTTGCCGCCCTCGCCCGCGTGCGTCGCGAAGAGCGGGTCAGTATTTTGCTGGTGGAGCAGAATGCCGGGCTCGCACTGGCGCTGGCGGATACCGCCTACGTGCTGGAGACCGGCCGCATCGTGCTGGCCGGCCCGGCGGAGGCGATCGGGCGGGATGCCTCCGTCCGCCGCGCCTACCTGGGCTATTGAACCGGCATGCAGGGGCTGTTGCACCAGATCGTCTCGGGCGTGGCCACCGGCGGCATTTACGCCAGCGTGGCACTGGCGCTGGTCATGATCCATCAGGCGACACACCAGGTGAACTTCGCCCAGGGCGAAATGGCGATGTTTTCCACCTACATCGCACTCACATTGATCGAGGCGGGCGTGCCGTACTGGAGCGCCTTCGTCATCACGCTGGCGGTGTCGTTCGCCATCGGCGTGACGATCCAGGCGGTGCTGATGCGCCGGATGGCGGATGCGCCGGAACTCGCCTCGGTCGGCGTGTTCATCGGCCTGCTGCTGCTGTTCAACAGCCTGGCCGGCTGGATCTTCACCTATACGCTCAAGCCGTTTCCCAGCCCGTTCGGCGAGGGCGCGCCGTTGTGGCACGGGCTGGTGTCGCGCCACGAGCTCGGATCGACCGCGGTAACGCTGGCGGTGCTGTTGTCCGTCTATGGGTTTTTTCGTTTCACCCCGCTGGGGTTGGCGATGCGGGCGGCGGCGACCAATCCGGTCTCCTCCCGTCTGGTCGGCATTCCGGTCGGCAAAATGCTGGCGCTGGGCTGGGGGTTGGCGGCTTCGATCGGCGCGATCGCGGGGATGATGATCGCACCGGTGGTGTTCCTCGATCCCAGCATGATGTCCGGCATTTTGCTGTATGCGTTCGCCGGCGCGCTGCTGGGCGGCATCGACAACCCGATCGGCGCGGTGCTGGGCGGCTTCACCGTCGGCGTGCTGGAGAATGTGGGCGGCGTCTATCTGGTGGGCACCGGGCTGAAACTGTCGCTGGCGCTGGCGATTATCGTGGCGGTGCTTATGCTGCGCCCGTCCGGCCTGTTCGGCCGCGTCATCGTGAGCCGGGTGTAGCGCATGCACGGAAGCATGGGCGACGCAGTGCGCAGGGAGCGGCCGGGCGGGGCGCGAGGGGCCTGGGCCTGCGGCGCGCTGCTGCTGGCGGCGGCGGTGCTGCCGTTGCTGTTCGCCAGCGGCTACCGGTTGTTCCAGTTCACCATGGTCGTGGTCTACGCCGTGGCGATCCTCGGCCTCAACGTGGTCACCGGCGTCAACGGACAAATCTCGCTTGGGCACGGCGCCTTCTATGCGCTGGGGGCCACCGTCACCGCGGTGCTGATGTCGGCGGCCGGGGTGCCGTACTGGGCGACCCTGCCGCCGGCGGCGCTGGTGTGCGGGGCGGCCGGTTTCCTGGTGGGGTTTCCGGCGCTGCGGCTGGGCGGCCTCTATCTGGCGCTGACCACCTTCTCGCTGGCGGTGGCAACGCCGCAAATCCTCAAATCCCCGGCGCTGGAGCCATGGACCGGCGGCGTGCAGGGCCTGGTGATCGACAAGCCCGACCCGCCATTCGGGCTTTGGCTCGATGCCGATCAGTACCTGTATCTGTTCACCCTCGTTATCGGCGCGGGCCTGTTCCTGCTCACCCACAACCTGCTGCGCGGTCGGATCGGCCGGGCGATGCGCGCCATCCGCGACCAGCCGGTGGGGGCCGAGGCGATGGGCGTCGACAGTGCCCTGTTCAAGACCCGTGGTTTCGCGGTCGGCGCCATGCTGACCGGGCTGGCGGGATCGCTCGGCGCCATCGCCGTGCAGTTCGTTTCCCCGGATGGCTTCGGTCTTTTCCTGTCCCTGACGTTCTTCGTCGGCCTGCTGGTGGGCGGGGTGGGACTGATCGAGGGGGCGCTGTTCGGGGCGGTGTTCATCGAGTTTGTTCCCAATGTCACCGAATCACTGTCGAAAGCGGCACCAGGAGCGCTCTATGGTGTCATCCTGATCGCCGTCATGTTCCTGATGCCGTCCGGCTTCGCTGGCGTCTTGCGTGAAGTTCGGACGAGGCTGGCGACCCGCGCAGGAGGAGGTTCCGCGCGGCAACAATGACAAGGAAGGCATCATGCAACGTCGTGCACTTCTGCTTTCGGCCGCCGCCTCAATTGCCGGACTGGGCGCTGCACGGACCGCACGGGCCGATACGCCCGGGGTCACGGCGAGCAGCATCAAGATCGGCAACACCGAGGCATACAGCGGGCCGGCCTCGGCCTATGGCGCCATCGGGCGCGGGCTGACCGCCTTCTTTGCCGCGGTGAACGACAAGGGCGGCATCAACGGCCGCAGCGTCGAGTTCATTTCGCTCGACGATGGCTATGTGCCGGCCCGCACGGTGGAGCAGGCGCGCCGGCTGGTGGAGCAGGACGGGGTGGCGTTCCTGCTGAATTCGCTGGGCACGGCGCCGAACGCGGCGATCCAGCGCTATATGAACCAAAAAAAGGTGCCGCAGTTGTTCGTCGCCACCGGGGCGGACAGGTGGGGCGACTGGGAGCATTTCCCGTGGACCATGGGCTGGCAGCCCAGCTACCGCACCGAGGCGCAGATTTACACGAAATACATGCTCAACACGGTGAAGGAGCCGAGGCTGGCGGTCCTGTACCAGAACGACGACTTCGGCAAGGACTACCTGGCCGGGGTGAAGGATGTCCTGGGATCGCGCTATGACCAGGTGGTGGCGCAGGCGGCCTCCTACGAGGTAACCGACCCGACCATCGACAGCCAGGCGATCACCCTGCAGGCCACCGGGGCGAACGTGCTGATCACCGCGGCGACCCCCAAGTTCGCCGCCCAGATGATCCGCAAGGTCTATGACATCGGCTGGAAGCCCACTCAGTTTCTGTCCAATGTGTCGGTCTCGGTGGGCGCGGTGATCGCCCCGGCCGGGGTGGCGCGCGCGGCCGGGATCATTTCGGGCGGCTACTGCAAGGACTGGACCGATCCGGAGTGGCAGCACGACCCGGGCATGCAGGAATGGCTGGGCTGGATGAAGCAATACCTGCCCGACGCGGACCTGAACGACGTCGGATACGCCTATGCGTACGGCGTGGGCACCACCACGGTGCGGGTACTGACGCAGTGCGGCGATGATTTGTCGCGCGAGAACATCATGAAACAGGCCGCGAACATCCGGGATTTGTTCGTTCCGACCCTGCTGCCGGGGATTACCGTGAGCACCAGCCCGACCAACTATCACCCGATCCGGCAAATGCAACTGATGCGCTGGAACGGCAAAAGCTGGGCGCGGTTTGGGAGTGTTATTCAGGGGCAGGACGTATAAGGAAAGGTAAGGCCAGGGCTCTGCCCTGGACCCGCCGTCGCGCGCAGCGCGCCTTCGGCGCGACGGGCGACTGCCCCCTGGACCCCGGTTCTGTCAGCGAGCCTTGGGGCTGCTACACTGGCCCGAAGCAAGCTGAGGGTAAGACATGAACCCGGAGGATGCGGTCTATCCGAGCCTGCGCGGGCGCGGCGTGCTGGTAACCGGCGGGGCAAGCGGCATCGGTGCTGCCATCGTCGAACACTTCGCCGCCCAGGGCGCCCGGGTCGCCTTCATCGACATCCAGGATGCGCCGGCCAACGAGGTTTGCGCCCGCATCGCCGCCGCCGGCCACAAGCCGCCGCACTACCTGCATTGCGACCTGCGCGACATCCCCGCCCTGCGCGAAGCGGTCGCCGACGCGGCGCGGGCGCTGGGTGGCCTGCACGTGCTGGTCAACAACGCCGCCCATGACGCGCGCCACGCCTGGCAGGAGGTGACGGTGGAGTACCTGGGAAGACCGGCTGCAGGTGAACCTGCGCCACCAGTTCTTCGCCATCCAGGCGGTAGCGCCGATGCTGCAGGCGCAGGGCGGCGGCTCGATCATCAATTTCGGCTCGATTTCCTGGCGCCGCTCGAACGGCGGTATGCCGGCCTACACCACCAGCAAGGCCGCGGTGGAAGGATTGACGCGCAGCTTCGCCCGCGACCTCGGCCCCGACAACATCCGGGTGAACTGCGTCATTCCGGGCTGGGTTATGACCGAACGGCAAGTAGCCCTGTGGCTGACCCCGGACGCCGAAGCGGGGATGCTAAAGGCGCAATGCCTGAAGCGGAAACTCTATCCGCCCGACCTGGCCCGCATTGTGCTGTGGCTCGCGGCCGATGACTCGCGGATGTGCACGGCGCAGTGCTGGGTGGTGGATGGGGGCTGGTTGTAGGCGGCGGGTCGGTTAGGGCGTTGGGACGGCGCTGCTTGATCGCCTCGGTCGTGTCATTCTGTCCCGCTCCGGACTTGGCAAGAGGCAATGTCCCGCAGTTCGTCGCTCACCAAGTGACGCGCGCGGGGAACTGGAGCGTCCGCTCCTGACCGACGCTGCATGTAAACCTGCTGCTGCTCGTCGAGACGTTCGCGATTTGCTCAAGGCCCAGCCCATCTTCGCCGAGATGTTCGGTGCCATCTGAACATGCGGAAAGTCCTGAGCTCCAGTGGGTCAGAACCCGACCACAGTCGTGCCGAAAAATTCGCTTCGTCGCTTCGCCTCACACTCCGTTATGCGAACGTCATTCCATGCGATCTCTCTGTACTTCTCCCGGAAATCCCAGGTGGTCAACCAGACCTTGTTATGGCCGATCATGAAAGGCCAGAGCCGCCGATCAGCTGTCAACAGCATGTATCGTGCGAACCCTTCCATAACGCCAGGCCAGCCGGCGTTGGATATGTCGTCGAGCACGACTATGCCACCCGACGTGACCAGCCGGTCGGCCAGCAGCAAATCGTTAACAGTATGATACCAACTGTGTCCACCGTCAATCCCAAAAAACCGCATTCCGCGATGCAGCATGTGGGTGCGTAACTCTTCGGACTGAAGATAGAGCGAGTCGCCCGTCACCATCCGAAGCCGTTCCAAGGTGTTAGAGTCGACGAACCTGCCCACGTTGCGTCGAACTTCGGCAATTGTGGTCGCACCACCGCTCGTGTCGAAATTCTGCGTCAGGTCGTCAAAAACGTCGATGGCGAGGACGTGTTCGTTCGGACGGGATTTCAACATCAAAAGCGTGAGAAACTGCCCCTTAAAGACGCCGATCTCACCTAAATCGCCGATTATATCGTGGTCTTCCTGGAAGTTCGCGAACAGAAGAGCATGTTCCAAACTTATCGGTGCCGGAACGCCGAATAGATCGAGATGTCTGCCGCTGGTCACGAAGCACGTTGCCGCATCTTGGCTGTGCAGACGGTCAACG
Organism: uncultured Alphaproteobacteria bacterium; assembly: GCA_963804495.1. Classification (GTDB taxonomy): domain Bacteria; phylum Pseudomonadota; class Alphaproteobacteria; order Acetobacterales; family Acetobacteraceae; genus Rhodovastum. The sequence goes on from CAWDQN010000004.1 coordinate 29,094, forward strand.
AACCAGAAGGTTTCCCATTTCTGTGCCTCGAGACGGTCACATGAGAACGTCAACGCCGTTCAGTTGGGCCGACATGAAGAGTCCATCGGACAGATTGAATGCACTGGGCAGGTCATGCGCATGAAAACGGTATCCGTCCAGCGGACCGCCCGATATAAGGGTGCCTTCGGAACCGGCGTGCCGACGCAGCGTAGTGATTTCCTCTGGCGTAAACTCGATGAGCAACTTACCCGGTTCATCATCGGGTGTTTGGAGTTGAACCAACCTCCTATTGGCTTCGTCGATGCCTAGGAAGGTCCCATGGTACGTCTTGATGATCATTGCCGGATGCGTTCCGTAGGTTCTGTTGCAGGGGGTTCTATGGTAACTTTTTTGCCGGCTTGATCGCGTCATGCGGAGGAATGGGTTCAGGCCGCAACGTGGAACCACCTGGTCGTGAAGCTGGGCCACGCTTTCATGTCATGCAACGACATTGCGAACCTGTACTTTTCTTATCATCGCCGGCGCCTTGTAGCCAGCCGGAATGCGGGTTCTGTTGCAATTTTCCAACGGGCTCGAATGGGGCATGAGGGCCTGCGACGAACGGGGGAGGATCTGGAGTGCCGTGCCTCAAGGGACGGCACCTAACGGCCCAGGTGATCCTGTGGGCCGTGCGCCGGCACCTGACGTTCCCGACGAGCCATCACGACCTCGCTCCGATGCCGGCGGCTCGGGCCGTGGAGGCCGACCAAACAATCATCTTTCGCTGGTGTCAGGCTTACACCTGGGTTCGTGTTCTCAGGACACATGCGTCGAATCCCTCAGCAATAGCAGGGCCTTGCAGCGGACGGATTCGGGGCATATCTCTATGCCGCCGGCGGGGTGTCGGCCGCCCCGGCAACTGCTAGCGGCTGCTTGGGTATTGGAATCCCGGGCTTTTTTAGCAGATCATCCAGTTTGCCGGCGATTTTTGTGCGCTGAACAATGGTCCGGCTCTCGGCCATTAAGCGCACCGCCTTCAGCGTCCCAGCAGATGGGCAATGCGCGCCCACGGCAGGCCGGTGCGGATCTCGGCGGTACGCTGCAGCCGCAGCGCCAGCACGCACAGCTTCACGTGCGCCTCGATCCGCCGCAACGCCCAATGATACATCGGCCGCACTTCCAGCCCGGTCTGTTTCATTCTGCGGAAGCAAGACTCGATGATCATTCCGCCTCTGTAGGCCAGCGCCACGTCCTCGGCGGTCAGCGTGTCGTCATTGGTGATCACCACCGACTTGCCGTCGAACTTCTCCGCCGCCTTCATCTTGCCGGCGTCGAGCTTCGGCCAGCCCCGCCAGTCCGGGCTGAGGGTGCGCCCCCAAGCGCCGCGACCCCATCAGCGCGCAGGCGGCCCTGGGATGGTCCTCGTCGCGTTCGTCGAGCAGGTTCAGCTCGACGGCAAGCTCGGTCAACACTTCGACCCGGTGTTGCCGCTGGCGCTCGGCCTCGGCGGGATTGAACCACAGCACATAGCGTTTGCGCCGCTCGCCATCCCCGACCCAAGACTTCCTTGACCTCCAGGTTGTCGGCGACCTTGCGATAGCGGCCGGGGCGAGGTCAGCACCTCGACCTCCACGTCCTTGACACGACGCATCGGCACCGCCAGCACGTGGCGGCCGAGGCCGCGGCTGAGTTCGGGGAGGTTGTCGGCCGAATACATGCCGGCGTCGTCGAGGAACAGGCAGCGGCCGAGCTGCCAGGCGTGCAGATCCTGCTTGGTGCGCGCGACCGTTGCCATGTCGGCGGTGTTGCCCGGCAAGCACCCACGAGCGCACCGGCATGCCGTCGCGCGTGACCGCCATGGCGATGAGGACCTGCGGGTTGACGTTGCGACCTTCCTTATGCCAACCCGCGCAAAGACCGACCCATCCGCGGGATTCCCATGAGAGCGTCTTTTCGTCGGGCTGGCCAAGGCTGCTGAGACCACGCCAAGCCGGGGAACTGCGTGAACTCGTGGTCAATGGGCAGACCTCAACAAGGATGGAGTTGTGCACTACCGCTGAGAAGATTTAGTCAAACAAACCTCCGTGCGGTTCCGCGTGCGCGAGGTGCATTCCGGAACCATGGCAAGATGGCTCGGGCGCATGCGCCTCGCCAAAATGACCGCTCGGCCTTTCCACCCACAGAAGGACGAGGAAGCGCAAGAGGGTTCAAACGGAACTTTCCCAGCTGTCGTGGACGCAAAGTTGCCCTTCGAGGTGAAGGAGCAAGGACACCCTCTCGAGGTGACTGCCGGGACTGTTTTCGACGTTTGGATGGGACTGAACGTTTGGGCGTCTGGTAGTGGCCCGAACTGGCCGATGGTGAGGATCAGAAATCGTTTGACGCGAGTTCGGGCGTTCTGACTCTAGGATTTGAAGAATCCTGTGGACCTGCGACAGCTTTCGAAAGAAGGCCTGATTGCGCTTCTGCTGGCCCGGGAGGGCCGGCACGCAGCCGAGATGGCGGCGCTACGGGCTCAGATTGCCGAGTTGGAGCGCCGGCTTGCACTGAACAGTGGGAATAGCAGCAAGCCCCCATCCAGCGATGGCCTGCAAAAGACGCCGCAGGTGAGGAGCCTGCGTCGATCACCCGGTCGCAAGAGCGGCGGACAACCCAGGCATTCCGGCGAGACGCTGCGGCAGAGTGAAACGTCGGATGTCACCATCGACCACTATCCCAAAAAGTGCGAGCGCTGTGGGGGCATGTTAAGCAAGAGGGCAGCGACGGAGTACGCGGCTCGGCAGGTGTTCGATCTTTCCGAGCCGCCGCCATTGGTGGTGACCGAGCATCCTGCGTATACCTGCGGCTGTGCCAGCTCTGGTGCGCAGACGCGGGCCAACTTTCCCGACGATGTCGCGGCCCCGGTGCAGTATGGCTCGCGGCTGGCGTCCTTCGTGGTCTACCTGCTGCATGCTCAGTTTTTGCCGGAGCGTCGCGTGGTCGAAGTGATGGCCGACCTGTTCGGCGTGATTCTGTCGGCGGCGACGGTGGCGCAAATGAGCGGACCTGTGCCGGCCGATTCTCCAGTTTTGCCGAAATGATCCGCAAGCTGATCTGCGACGCGCCGGTCAAGCACCTTGACGACACCGGAATGCATAGCGGTGAAAGGCTGCACTGGCTCCACATCGCCTCGACGATCAAACTGACCTTGTTTCGGATCGCCGGACGTGGCCAGATGCTCGCTGGCCTCGTCGGCATCGTGGTGCATGATCACTGGAAGCCTTATTTCTCGCTGGAAGGCGTGCTGCATGCGCTTTGCGATGCCCATCAGCTGCAAGAACTTCAGGCGCTGATCGACATCGAGAAGAAACCCTGGGCCGAGACGATGCAACGTCTACTACGTCGCGCATGTCATGCACCTAACATTGCCCGCGAACATGACAGATCGCTCGCACCGAAACTGCTGGCCATGGTCGAGCGAAGATATGACGCCATCATTGCCGAAGCCATCGCCTTCCATGAAGCGCAACCGCCATTGCCGGTGAAGCGGCGCGACTCGATACCCCGCCGCACCGGCCACAATCTCGCCCTGCGGCTCTCCACCATCAATTAGGATGTGCTGCGCTTCCTCACAGACCCCACGGTACCTTTCACCAACAACGTCGCAGAGCATGATGCCCGCATGGCCAAGCTGCGGCAGAAGATCTCCGGCGGTTTCCGCTCCCTCGCAGGTGCCGCCGGCTTCCTCGGTACTCCGCTCGCGGATCTCCGCCGCACGAAAGCAGGAAAGGAATATCTTCGCTACCCTCGCCGCAGACCCAGGCACTCTCGCAAGCCACCTCAAGTCCGCATGAACACGGAAAACAAACTGGGCAGTCACCCGAGGACCAACGCTTCCGCCTGCGCAATCTGTTGCGCTACAATCTGCAGACGGTTCGAGCCTATCTGCTGAAGGAGGACTTCTAGCAGTTCTGGGAGTACCAGTCACCAAGCTGGGCCGGCAAGTTTCTCGGTGATTGGTGCCGTCAGGTGATGCGTTCCCGCCTCGAACCGATGAAGAAGGTCGCCCGGACGCTACGCTGGCACCGTCAGCCGATCCTAAACTACTTCCGCGCTAGGAAGGCGTTTTCCAGCGACCTCGCCGAGGGCCTCAACAACAAGGCCAAAGTGACCATTCAATAATACTATGGCTTCCGTACCTACCACGTCCTGGACACCGCGCTGCATCATGCAGTCGATAAACTGCCGGAGCCAAACGTCGCCCACAGATTCTTTTGACGAGGCGATAGATGCACGGGGAAGGGCGTTCGTCCATAACGGTGGAGGACCGGCGCAGCCGACCTGGGCAGCCCGTGCCCAGCCCCGGCTGCCGCATCATCCCCCAAGATGGGAATTGGCGAGGCAGCGGCCTGCGAAGAATCCCGAGCGGGACGGAAAAGGGGGCCGTTCAGCACGCCACTCCGCGAGCTCACGCGCGGCCGCAGAGGCAGAACCGGCACTGCGTAGATTCCGAGGCTTTCTCGATGGAAGTCCCGTCTATACGCCTGGGCCCGGACATCGCACAGCACGCGCCATCGGGTCATGCCCGCACAGCTGGACACACCAGAGTACCGGTGATCAGCGGTACCCCGCCGCGTGCAAACGCTTCGAAGCCAAGCGAAGCTTCGCCGCGACTGCACGGCCGAGAGCAGGACCCGGACAGCCATGGGCGAGACCATCAGCGAGGCCAGAGGCACAGCGGCCAGCGGGAGCGCCATGCCAGCGTCTACCGGCGTGGTACGGGATTCCGGCGAAATGCGGATGCCCGCCGAGGTCGCCCTGCATCGTGCCAAAATCTCCATCACCAATCTGGATTTCTACTATGGTTGCACCAGGGCGCTGAAGGGGGTTTCGCTGCAGCTGCCGGAGAACCAGGTGACCGGCATGATCGGACCCTCCGGGTGCGGCAAGTCGACACTGCTGCGGGTGCTGAACCGGCCTTATGACCTTTATCCGGACCAGCGCGCGACCGGCGACGTGCGGCTCGACGGTCAGGACATCCTCGGCCCGAAGGTCGACGTGAAGCGACTGCGCCAGCGGGTCGTGATGGTCTTCCAGGCACCGACAACCTTCCCGATGTCAATCTACGGCAACATCGCCTTCGGGACAAATCTGCATAGGACGCTTTCGCGTGCGGAAACCGACGCGCGTGTGGAGGCTTCGCTGACCCGCGCCGCGCTGTGGACGGAGGTGAAGGATCGCCTGTTCTCCCCGGCCGGCGATCTATCGGGCGGCCAGCAGCAGCGCCTCTGTATTGCCCGCGCACTCGCGACCAGGCCGGAGGTGATCCTGCTCGACGAGCCAACCAGCGCGCTCGATCCGATCAGCAGCCAGAAGATCGAGGATCTGATCGACGACCTGAGGAAGCACGTGACCATCGCCCTCGTTACGCACAATTTGCAACAGGCGGCACGCTGCGCCGATCAGCTTGACTTTCCGCCGGTGATTCCACGTGCGCATCAGACCAGCGCCCAGAAGATATCCTCGGTGGCGATGAAGCGGAGGGCGTCTTCGAGCGGCAGGACGGTGCGGCCGAACGGGCCGGTGGGTGACCAGCATTCCTTCTTGAGTGACCAGTAGAGCACCTCGACGCGATCGTTGTCGGCGTTCGGGCGCAGGCGTGCGACCGGCGCCCCGGAGGCGGCGTGGTAGAGCGAGTAGCCGCGGTTGCGGCGCTCGACCAGCACAGCGCCGCGGCTGAAGGTAAAGCGCTCGATGCGCTGGACGATGCCGTCGGTCATGCACACTATATTATAGGTGGCCTGGGGACGGCGCATCGCCACGAATGAGCGAAGCAACGGCGCGGCTTGCGACACGGGCGTCGTTCGATTCTACGGATTCGATGACACCCGATCGCATCCCTGCCGCCCCCATTTCCTCCGGCGGCATCACCGTGCCGTCGCTGCTGGTGACCTGGCTGGTGCCATTCCGCGACTGTTTCACCGCGCCGGTCTGGCAGCGCGTGCTGGTCCTGGTGGCCGGCGCGGTGCTGGCACCAGGCCAGCGGACGGTCAGCGCCGCCTTGCGGGTGATGGGGCTGGCCGACCAACCGGGCTTCGGCCGCTTCCACGAAGTCCTGAGCGAGGCGCGCTGGAATTCGCACGCCATGGCACGCAGACTGCTCGTTCATCTGCTCGACGCCTTGCTGCCGACTGGCGAGGTGGTGATCGGCATCGACGACACCATCGAGCGGCGCTGGGGGCCGAACATCGCGGCCCGCGGCATCTACCGCGATCCGGTGCGCTCCTCGCGCGGCTTCTTCGTCAAGACCAGCGGCCTGCGCTGGCTGTCGCTTATGGTGGTGCTGCCGGTGCCGTGGGCGAAGCGGCGCTGGGCGCTGCCGTTCCTGACCATCCTGGCGCCGTCCCAACGCAGCAACGAGAAACGGGGCCGGCGCCACAAGCCGCTGACCCGCTGGGCAATCCAGGCAATTCTGCAAACGCGGCGCTGGCTGCCAGGCCGCCGCATCACCATCGTCGGCGATAGCAGCTTCGCCACCCTCGAACTGATCGCCGCGGTCCGCCGTCACGTCCGTCTGATCACTCGCCTGCGGCTTGATGCAAACCTGTTCGCGCCGGCCCCGCCTCGCCGGCCCGGCCAGCGCGGTCGTGCGCCGCTGAAAGGCAAGCGTCTGCCGAAGCTCAGCGCCATCCTGGAAAACCCAGCAACCGCCTGGACGAAGCTACAGGTGACCGACTGGTATGGCGGCGAGACAAGGCTGGTCGAGATCGTCTCCGGCACCGCGGTCTGGTACCATGCCGGCCTGCCGCCGGCGCCCATCCGCTGGGTGCTGGTGCGCGACCCGTCCGGCCAGCGCGAGCCGCAGGCCTTCCTCAGCACCAACCTCGACGACACGCCGGCGGACATCCTCAACTGCTTCGTCTCGCGCTGGCGGGTGGAGACGACGTTTCAGGAAGTCCGTCGCCATCTCGGCGTCGAGACCCAGCGGCAATGGTCGGACCTGGCCATCCTGCGCACCACCCCCGCACTGCTTGGGTTGTTCTCGCTGGTGACGCTATGGGCCGACCAATTGATGCGGGCACCGACCACCGCCCTGCGCCCGCGCGGGGCTGCCTGGTACGCCAAGCAGGAGCCCACCTTCAGCGATGCCATCGCCGCGGTCCGCCGGGCACTTTGGTGCCCACCGCATTTTTCAATGTCCCGGCCGGGCAAGGACGTCATCGAAATTCCCACGACTTTCCTGCACAGTCTCGTCGACACCGTGTGCTACGCCGCCTGACGACTTAAAACCTCCGCCACCCGACGCTACGCCGAACCGGTGGGATCAAGAAATGGATGGCGGAAAGCCGAGATCAGGTGGCGTTCTTCTATCTCGGCGAGATGGTCGAAGCCGGGTCAGCACAACAGATTTTCATCGCTCCCAGGCAAAAGCGCACGCAGAACTATATTGCCGGCCGCTTCGGCTGATGGCGGCGCCGCCCCCCTCCCTCGCGCATGGAGAGGTCGCGTTCGCGACCGTTCTTCCGCTGCAGCCGGTCGCAAGGTGATTCGGTTTCATGGCGCTGGCGGAGTTCTTCTCCGTCTTCTTGCGCGGCGCGCCACCTGGTTATCCTGGCCTTATCGAACTGATCAAGGGCTTTTTCCACCACGCCAGAGCGGAACCCCGACCGTGTGGCAGGAGCCACGCGGGAGCAGGTGGTTGTCTTGGGCGCGGCGATGGTTTCCGGCGCCCTGCGCGTGACTTTTTGGGGGGCGCCGGCTATGGGGATCACCATCGGCGTCGGGGCCCTGTTCGGGACGGTCGTATAAGCGTCGCAGCGGAATGCCCGGCCCAGCGGGGATGACCTGCACCTGATCCGCCATCGATCGGGGCGCAAATGCTCCAAGGAGGCGCGCACATGAAGACTCAGATTCTGGCCGCGATCGGCGAGGCCGGTTTGCAACCGCTGGCGTCCCTCAACGCCGCGCTGGCGGCGAATGACCGGATCAAATATCGCTTCTCCCTACTGCAGATGGCAATCACCCATGCGGACCATCCGGAGCAGCCGGTCGCCACGCTGAAACAAGAGCGCACCGACTGCGGCATCGACGATCCGGATCTCGACTCCGTCGTCGCAGACGCGCGCATGGCGGGGAACTCCTGCCGCGTGCCGGGTGCCAAGCGAATCATGGCACAAATCGCAGACGACATGCGTGTGATGGCAGCGCCATTGCTCGCTGTGAAGCCGGACGGACTGGCGGCCCGGCTCGATGGATTGCTGGCCGCACTGCCCGCGGCGGCCGACGATTTGCTAGATCCCGTTGCCGTCGCTGCCATGATGCACGCGGCGCACGGGGCTGCGGACAGCCTGCATCAGCTGGTGATGGACCTGCATAAACGGCTCAACGCGCTGCAGGCGACGCTGGCTGAGGAGACGCTGGACGGCGCGGCCGCCTATAATCTGGCGCCTGCCGATCGGCCGTTCGTCTCGGCGTTCATGGCCGGGGTCAATCGCACCGCGCGGCTGAAATTTGCTCATCCTGGCCTCACCACGACCGCCACGCGCGCCGGTGGCCGGCTGGTGATCCAGAACGATATCGGTACGACCGACGCGCATGTCATTGTCATCCACGTGCAGGAACTGGCCGTGAGCGTCACCTATACGGACGTGCATGCCGAGCGGCTGGCGTTCTTTCAGGACATGCTGAAGCCTCGCGGGGTGACATGGGATGCCCAGCGTACCGCCGTCGCGGCCGCCGGCGCGCCGTTCTATCTGGTGATTGGGCGCATCGAGGCCAAGGACGAGGAGGCGTGCCGCTCCTACCTTGATTTTCTTGGCTCGCGGCTCGTATTCCTGATCGACTGGAACCGCGCGCGCAAACAATTGCGCAGCTTCCTGCGCGGCCCGGACCGGCTGGCTCTGCTGCATTCAGCGGCGGAGACCGATATCGGCCATCGCGGCTTTCTAGAACTGGGCGGTGCGCGGCTGGTCAACCAGGCCATCGAGGCCACCGCCGGATCCTCGATGCATTTCGGCGACCGGTTGTGCGATGTGCTTGGCAACACGGAGACACTGGCCTTCTTGAAATTCGTCTTCCGGATAGCGACGGAGAGCCTGCTGTCCGGTCAGTCGCACGCGCTGGTCCATGACCGAATCCGTGTGACCCTGGCCGCGCATTTCAGCAACGAAGAACGGCAATTGCTTCGGCGAGCGGCCGATCATGCCGGCCTGATCTTCGAACTCGCCGGCCTGGTGCGGGATGGGCTGCAGGCCGAGCCGGACGGCGCCAGCAAACGCATTCTGCGTGCCCGCCGGTTCGAGCACGATGCGGACCAACTGGTTGCAGACACGCGCGAGGCCGTGCGCCGCCGCCCGGATTACGCGGTGTTCCTGCGGCTGCTCGAAGTGGCGGATGACGTTGCGGACGAACTGGAGGACGCGGCGTTCCTGCTCGATCTCGACACGCTCGACGGCAAGCCGCTCGAGGCGCTGCAGGTGCTGGCCGACCAGCTGGTCAATGCGTCGCAGGAATGGATCAAGGCGGTCGGCCATGCGGCGCAAATCGGTCGTGCAGCAAGCCAGGCCGAGACGGAGGATTTCCTCACCGCGATAGACCGGATCGTTGCCATCGAGCATCAGGCTGACGATGCGGAGCGCACGCTGTCGGTAACCACCATCAGGCACGCACGGGATTTTCGGCAGTTGCATCTTTTCAGCGCCATCGGAGGCAAGTTCGAGGCGGCAGCCGATGCGCTAAAGCACGCCGCGCTGATGCTGCGCGACCATGTGCTTGAGGACGTGATTGATGGTTGATTTCTACCCCATTCTGCCGGGCGCCCTGCCGGCGAAGGGCGGCCCGCAGGAGGTCGGCAACAAGGCATGGAACCTGATGCGCATGGCACAGGCCGGCCTTCCGGTGCCCGCCGCCTTTGTGCTGCCCACCTCCTGGTGCCGGCGCACCCGAGCCGCCAGCGACACAGCCATGCGCCGGACGCTGGCCGAGGGAATCGCACGCCTGGAAACCGCCACCGGCCTTGCCTTCGGTGCCGCACGGCGGCCTTTGGTGGTGTCGGTTCGTTCGGGCGCTGCGGTGTCGATGCCCGGCATGTTGGAGACCGTGCTGGATGTCGGGCTGAACGCGGAGACCGTCGAAAGCCTGATCCGCCTGACCGGCAATCCGCGGCTTGCCTGGGACAGCTACCGCCGGCTGGTGCTGGGTTACGCGGAGGTGGTGACGAACCTGCCGATGGCGCCGTTCGAATCGTTGCTCGCCGCAGCACTTGGAACGGCGGAGGCGGAGAACGAGCGCGAGCTCGACCATCGCGACCTTCGGAAGCTGACGCTGGCGATGCTCGAGTGCTACCGCAAGGCCACCGGGACAGAATTTCCGGCCGACCCACGCGAGCAGCTTGCGCAAGCCACCGCGGCCGTTTTCCGCTCCTGGGATTCGCCGAAGGCTGCAAGCTACCGACGGTTGAATGGCATCAGCGACGAGGCGGGCACTGCGGTGACAGTGCAGACCATGGTCTACGGCAATGCCGGCGGCGAGTCGGGCGCCGGCGTGGCCTTCACCCGCAACCCCGCCACCGGCGCGCGGGAACTGTATTTCGATTTCCAGTTCAACGCGCAGGGCGAGGACGTGGTGGCCGGGCGTCACAAGCTGCGCGACAATGACCGCCTGCGCCTGGTGCTGCCTTCCGTCTGGGCCCGGCTGAGCGATATTTGCCACGCGCTGGAGGCGCTGTTCGGCGATGCCCAGGATTTCGAGTTCACCGTGCAATCCGGCGCACTGTACTTGCTGCAGACGCGGCGGGCCAAGCGCACCGATTGGGCGGCGGTGGCGATCGCCGTGGACATGGTCGAGGAAGGGCGGCTCACACCGGCCGAGGCGCTGACACATCTGGAGGGCATCGACCTCGACGCCTTGGTCCGCACGAGCTTCGCCCAGCCGGCGCCCGCGACGCTCGCGGTGGCGCAGGTCGCCGGCATGGGGGTGGCGAGCGGTGCCATTGCGTTGGATTCCGACGCGGTCAAACGCCTGTCGGCGGCGGGCACGCCGGCGATCCTGGTGCGGCGGGACACGGTGACGACGGACATCGAGGGCATGGCGCTCGCCGCCGGGATCCTCACGGCTTCGGGTGGGCGCACCTCCCATGCGGCGGTGGTGGCGCGCCAGCTCGGTAAGGTGTGCCTGGTCGCATGCCCCGGGCTGGAAATCGACCTGGACCACCGCCAATGCCGGATCGGCGCGAAGCTGCTGGACGAGGGCGATTTGCTGTCGTTGGATGGCAATACCGGCGCCGTCCATGCCGGACGCCTTTCCCCGGTGACCGAACGGCCGGACCGTGCCCTGGCCGCCATCGCGAACTGGCGTTCCGCCACGCCGTGTACGGCGAGCCTTTCCACAAGCGCTCAATGCGCAAGCTTATCTGGATCGCCATGAGGCGCCGAGGGTTGCCTGCTGTCCTCGCCTTCTCTTCGGAGAACCGCACCGATGACCCGCCCAGTTTGGCTCAAGCCGCCGCCTGTTCCGGGCAGCCTCGGTACCGCTGCCGCGCCCGCGACGACGCGGCGCGCGGATGACCAGCTTGGGCTGAGTGCCGGTCTGGCTGACTGGTCGGATCTGGTAGCCGTGCCGCTGGTTCTGGCCGTCGTGGCAGTGATGGCGTTCGGCGCCGTCGGAACCTTCGCGCCTCTCTCCGACCCGCAGGCCGCACCGGCATCGCTTGATCCTGCCCGGCTGCCCGAATACGCCGTCAGGACCGTGCTGCGCATGCTTGCCGCCATGGCCGCCTCCCTGTTGTTCACGCTGACCTATGGAACATTGGCGGCGAAAAGCCGGCGGGCCGGCTTCGTTCTCATTCCCTTGCTCGACATCCTGCAATCTGTCCCGGTGCTCGGCTATCTCTCCTTTACCGTCGTCTTCTTCCTGTCACTGTTTCCCCACCGCGTGCTGGGGGCCGAACTGGCTGCGATCTTCGCCATCTTCACCAGCCAGGCGTGGAATATGGCCTTCAGCTTCTACCAGGCGCTGCGAACCGTGCCGCGCGACCTGGAGGAGGCGAGCCGGGCGTTCCGCTTCTCGTCATGGCAACGGTTCTGGCGGCTCGACTTTCCCTTCGCCGTGCCGGGTCTGGTGTGGAACATGATGATGAGCATGTCGGGCGGCTGGTTCTTTGTCGTCGCATCGGAAGCGATCACCGTGGGCGACCGGCAGATCACGCTCCCGGGCATCGGTTCGTACGTGGCGCTGGCGATCCAGCAGGAAAACCTTGGCGCCATCGGCTGGGCCATCCTTGCGATGACTGTGGTGATCCTTGCATACGATCAGTTGATGTTCCGACCGCTGGTGGTCTGGGCCGACGGTTTCCGCGTCACGCAGGTCGCGGCGCAGACGGCGCCGCATTCCTGGTTTCTGCAGCTGCTCAGACGCTCCCGCATCATGCACCTCGCCGCGCATCCCGTGGCATTCGGCATGCGCTGGCTCCTGCGGGCCCGGCTGCTCAATCTTTTGCCAGCGACGGACCCGGTGGCCGGTCGGTCACGGATGGGCCGCGTGCTGGATTGGACCTGGTACGCCGCCGTGGGTGTGGCGACTGCCTGCATCGTGAGCCTTATTGTCCGCTACGTGGCGACCGGGGCGGGCTGGGCGGATGTCTGGACGGCAATGCGGCTAGGCAGTTTCACCTTGCTTCGCGTGATAATCCTGGTTGCGTTGGCATCGCTCATCTGGGTGCCGCTCGGCGTGATGATCGGGCTGCGTCCAAAGCTGGCGGAGCGGGTGCAGCCGCTGGCGCAGTTTCTTGCGGCGTTCCCGGCCAACCTGATGTTTCCCCTGCTGGTGATTCCGATCGTGCGGTTTGGCCTCAACGCGGATATCTGGCTTAGCCCGCTGATGATCCTGGGAACGCAATGGTACATCCTGTTCAACGTCATCGCGGGCACCACCGCCTACCCGACCGATTTCCTGGAAGCGGCGGAGAACTTCCACTTCCATGGCTGGCAGTGGTGGCGGATCGTCATCCTGCCGGGGATTTTCCCCTACTTCATTACTGGCGCGATCACCGCGTCCGGGGGGGCCTGGAACGCCAGTATCGTCGCGGAGGTGGCCTCATGGGGGCCTGATCACCTGACAGCCCACGGTCTTGGCGCCTACATCGCCGAGATGACGGTGGCTGGCGACTTCCCACGTATCGTTCTTGGGATTGGCGTGATGTCGGCTTTCGTTGTCGTGTTCAACCGCCTGTTGTGGCGGCCGCTCTATGCCTACGGCGAACGTCATTTCCGGTTGGACTGAAAGGAAGGAACCGTGCTTCAGGCCATCGGCAGCAGCGGTGTTGTGAGCGAGGTCGAGCTCGAGCTCCGGCATGTCCGGCAGACCTATCCGCGGCCCTCCGGCGAGCCGTTGGTGGTGCTGGAAGATATCAATCTGAGCCTGCATGCCGACGAGATCGTTGGGTTGCTCGGGCGCTCCGGCTGCGGGAAATCCACGCTGCTGCGCATCGTCGCCGGCCTCGCGCCGCCGGCCAGCGGCGAGGTCCGTTATCGCGGCGGCGTCGTGCGGGGGCCGGCCGAAGGTATCGCCATGGTTTTCCAGACCTTCGCCCTGTTCCCGTGGCTGACGGTGCTGGAAAACGTCCAGGCCGGGCTGGACGCGATCGGCGTAGCCCAGGCAGAGGCGCGCAATCGGGCGCTGGCAGCGATCGACCTGATCGGCCTCGACGGGTTCGAAAGCGCCTATCCCCGCGAGCTCTCCGGCGGCATGCGCCAGCGCGTCGGCTTCGCGAGGGCGATGGTCGTCGATCCCACGATTCTGTTGATGGATGAGCCGTTCTCGGCGTTGGATGTGCTCACCGGCGAGAACTTGCGAAGCGACTTCATCGCATTGTGGACGGCGCGGCAGCTGCCGATAAAATCGGTGCTGTTGGTCACGCACAATATCGAGGAGGCGGTGTTCATGTGCGACCGTATCCTCATCCTGTCCTCGAACCCGGGCCGCATCGCGGCGGAAATCGTCGTCCCGCTTGCCCGTCCGCGAAACCGCCTCGACACCGCGTTCCGTGACGTGGCCGAAGACATCTACAGCCGCATGACGGCCGGACCGCCTCCGGCCGTTGGCGACAGGCAGCCACCGGCAATGGCAAGCATCGGCACGCGGCTGCCGATCATTTCGGGGACCCGGATCACCGGCATGGCGGAAGTGTTGTCACGCCCGCCGTTCCGCGGGCGGGCGGAGCTCCCGGTGCTTGCCGCTCGTCTGTATCTCGGCATCGATGAGCTGTTTCGTCTAGCGGAGGTGACCCAGATGATGGGCTTTGCCGAACTGCGAGCCGGCAACATACAGCTTACGGTGGCGGGCCAGGCACTTGCCGTGGCGGACATGCAGGGTCGCAAGCGCCTGTTCGCGGACCACCTGCTGCGGTCCGTGCCCCTTGCGGCGCATATCCGTCGGGTGCTCGACGAGCGGCCTGGCCACACGGCGCCTCGGAGCCGCTTCCTTGCGGAACTGGAAGACCATCTTGGCACTGAGGACGCCGAGCACACGCTCAGCGCCATCATCGCCTGGGGACGATATGCGGAAATCTTTGCCTACGATCATCCGCGGCGGCTGTTCAGCGTGGAGGATCCGCATTGAAACCGGGTATATCCTGCCACGGCCGCTGACCAGGAAGCGCGCCATACCGATGGCCATCAGCGGCTGGATCCATATGAGCACGCCGCTCATGCCACCCCCCACCGAAATAGGCCGCGCTCCGTAGGGACCGCGATTTCGTCGTGCCGGCGGAACTGATCGCCGGAGGCGATCACTCCGTGCGCACCACGCTCTGGCCTGGGGCATGGGTCCGCGGTGGCCGAAGGTTGAGCAGCAACTATCCTGACCTACATGCGGCCCAGCCCCTCTCGCCGCCCCATGAGAATCCCGATAGCCGGGCTCAGCGCAATGCCGAGCGTCCGACATCCAGAAGCTGCGGTGCGGTCACGGCGGAGAGATCCACGGCAACCTCGCCGACAACGCGCTGGTAGGTTTCCGGGTGATGGGCCTGCAGAAATTCAGCCAGATGATGGGTCGCATTGCTTTTGCCCGTCCCATGACCGACCAGAACGATCCGGCCGCCGGCCGCGACGGCCTGGGCGATCCGCTCGTAGAAAGTCGCGTCTTCGTGCGCTCTCTGGCCCTGCTCGCGCGACTGGTCCTTGTGCGTGAGGTGGTGCAGGAAGTGATGCGGATCGTATGGTCTGATGACATGATCAGCCACATCTTCGGAGGCGACATCCATTTCGTACACCCTCGCCTCGTGATGCGCCACGGTGACGAGCAGATCAGGCGGACCCGGATCTGGATGCTTTTCCAGCGGGGCCGGCAAGTCCGGCGACCACCCGACGTGCACCGCGAAATGTCGCAATTCCATCACCTCCTGCGTGGTGAGGTGATCGGTATGCGGCCTGCGCATGCTGTGGTTTTTGCCACCGACGTGAAACACATACTCGTTGTTGGATTTTCGTTCGACAGTGCCGATTTTGTTGAACAGCGACACAACGTCGCTCCAGGCAAGATTATGTGCCAGAGGGTGGCTGAACAGACCGACAAGGGTTCGACGGTCAGACCGCGATATCGTCGATGGATCGCCGGGTCGCGCGCCGCCCGCTTCTCCGGTTGCTGGTGTCGGCATGATGCTCTGCCTTTTTGCTTGAAGACCTTGGCGCCGCCGTGCGCATCGGTCGGAAAGTGACGAGGGAGCGCGGAAAGCGCGTATTCCGCCTTCCGTGCCGACCACCTTGCTTGATCGACCGTCAGATGACGGCGATATTGTTCTCAACGTCGGTTACGCCGGCCGCCGCCCAGGCGGTTTCCGCCGCCACTTGCCGGTCATACCATGAGGTGACGGACCCGGTCAGCCGGACATTGCCGCCGTCTGCGGTTACGGTGATCGTCTTCGGGTCGAAGAGCCAGGAGCGATGCAGCGCATGCGTGATATTGTCGCTGAGGTTCGCCGTGTTCACCTGCGGCTTGATCGTGATCTGGTTGGACACCCCGACAACACCCAGCAGTGGACGAATATCCTGCTCGGCGGCTTCCTTCTGGAAATGCCAGGCGACCTGTCCGGTCAGAGCAACCCATCCGTTCTCGGTCTTTACCTCGACGGCGTCGCGCGGAACCGAAACGTCCCAGGCGAGGCGGTCGACGGCCGCGGCCGCAATATCGCCATCATCCCGCTCCGAATCGAAAGCCAGACGGACCTCAAGTTCCTCCGCCACGGCCTTGACGCCTTTGACCCGACCGGCCGCGGTTTCGGCCGCACGTTTCTGCGCGTGGTTGTTGACGTGACCCGTGAGGGTTATCACGCCGGTATTCGCCGCAATGCCGATATGGGCTACAATAATACCCGGCTCCCAGTTAACTCTTGCAAGAACCGCCTGTCGTAATTGACTGTCGTTAGACATGGCACCCTCCAGGATGATTGGCAACACGAGCGTCTTGGCTCGTCGCCGCGGCGACCTTAACTTTCCGCGGAACTGCGCCGGAGGGTCGGAAACTACCCATCCGGCGCGCCAGCATGGGCAATCCGGTGCCGACACCCCCGCCGAGCGACCGCCATGATATCGCCCGCCATCAGCGTTCAAGTCGACCCGATCGGCTGAACGCTGTCATGATCAACGGGGGGCTAGACCCTATGATATCCGATTCCGCCGAGTGCTCCAAGAAACCAAAGGACAACCAAGACCAGCAGGACAAGGCCGAGGACACCGCCCAGGCCGCCAGTCCCGTAGCGACTGTAGCCGTAATAGCCACCTCCGCCCCCGAGCAGAACGATCAGCAGGATGATAATAAGTATTGTACCCATGATGCACCTTCACTGTTTCGCCGACTTGTTGAGGGTCCCCGCGTGCAAACAGGACCCGATTGTAACCAGACAGTTACTAACCCGATCACACCCGGGTCCGTCACATTCCAATGGCACCAAAAGCGGATTTGGCGCCCGTCATTGGTGCACCGGTGAACTCCTCGTATCGTTTGTCAGCGCTTGATGAGTGAAATCTTTGTTCCCTCAATGGGGACACCGGCCATCAGCCCCTGCTGGCTGAAGACGAAGGCGTATGCATCCTCTTTCAGGGTCAACGTCGACAGGTTCTCCGCGGCACCTTCGTCCACAACGACGACAGTAGGGCCAACGCCGATTTCCCACCCCTTCGATGTACGGAGATAATCCACGGCCTTCTCAGTCATGAAAAACACCGCATATCCGTACGATTGGGCGCCTCCCTGAAGACCCCAGGATGCGGTCACGGAATTGTAATAGCCGTCGACTTTCGAGCCCTGTTTCAGCTCACCTTCGCCGTAAGCGCCGCCGAACACCAACCCGGCCTTGACGATATTGGGGAAGACCAGCACAGCGACCGCTTTCTTTGACAAGGCATCCGCGAAGGAATTGTCCTTGTAAAGCGTCTGTAAAGCTTGGTCAGCGCTTTGATCGAGATCCCCGGCCGTCGCCGCCACCGCGCGGTCGAACGGACTCGCTGAAATCAGCCCGCTCAGGGCAAGGGACGTCGCCATCAGGATTGCTCGGGCGGTTGTCATCTCGTGGGCTCCTATTTTCAGTGCTGCATCGAGATGGTACCAGATGACGGCGCGGGAGCGGGAGACTCTGGAAATTACTCACCATGGGGAATCGCGATCCACACTTGCTGGAAGCGTGACATGAGGGTCCGCTCGGCCCCCAAATGGACCCTGGCCGGGCGGCAATTTCCTTTTTGGGCGCGGCGCGGCGTCTGGGATTTCTCCCAGGGTCCAGATCGCGCGCACGTTCGTACCTGCCGAACGCTTAAATAATACCAAGCCGTGCCACAAACCGTGCGGTCCGAAAGAAATTCAGCCGGTGTAAATCACCGTGTCCTCATTGACGAAGGTGTGACCGCCATTGGTACCATGACGGCACCGCACTCATATGTCCGTGGCTTCTTGCGCCCGGATAAAGGGAGGTTCGTTTGAAGCGCGCGGCCCGTCGGCGCCATTCGCGGCAGCGACAAGCGCCAGACGCGCCAGCGCCGGAAGCGACCTCGAGCCGGTCTTTCTCATGATAGCAGCACGATGGTTCTCGACCGTGCGCTGGCTGATTCCGAGGTCCGCGGCGATATTCTTGCTGGGCTGCCCGGCCAGCACCCGCTCCATGATCTCCCGCTGTCTCGACGTCAGGCTGGCGATGTGAGCGGCTGCCACCTCCCGTTTTGTGGTCAGAACGCTCGCATCGCGCGCAACCTCGAGCGCGTGCACGACGCTGGCAAGCAACTCCCCACGACTAACCGGTTTCTCGATGAAGTCGGATGCGCCCGCTTTCATGGCCTGAACCGCCATCGACACATCGCTGTTGCCGGTGATCATGATGGCCGGAAGCGAATGTCCGGCGTCCTGCAGATGCTGCAGCAATTCCAGCCCGCTCATGCCGGGGAGATAGGCATCGATCAGCAGGCAGGCCTCGCGGCCCGGGCGATAGGCGGCAAGGAATGTCTCGCAGGCTGCGTAATCCTCGACGATCAGGCCATCCTCCTCCAGCACGGCGCGAAGCCCATACCGGAGGTCAACGTCATCATCGACAAGGTAGATGACCGGTGCCTCGTTTCTGCCTGCTGTATCGCCGAGGCGTGGCGCGTGCGCGTGCGGTTCGGTGTGCGAGGCCGGCAGCAGGCGTTGGATGGCCTCGGTCAGGTCCTTCAACCGCACCGGCTTGCTGAGTTGCACACAGTCGTGCCGCGCGATGTCGTGCAATGTCTCGCTCGAAGATGTCGCCGGACAGGATGATGACCGGCAGCAATTGATGCAACTTGTCCCGCAGGGTCGCCGTGACCTGCAGCCCGTTCATGCCCTGCGGCAGATTATAGTCGGCCAGGATGAGGTCGGGCAGAAGCGCGCCGCGCACCACCAGGTCCAGGGCGGCGACACCGTCCGGCGCGGTCACCACGCGGTGCCCCTCCTCCCTCAGAAATAGCTCAAGAATATCGCAGAGTTCGGGATCGTCCTCGACCACCAGGATCACCCCGGTGGAACGGCCAGCAGCAGCGATCCCGCCTTCAACCACAGGGCGTTGGGACTCAGGCAGAGAAATGGCGCCGGCGGGCGGCAGTGCCACCTCAATGGCGAAGACCGAGCCTTTGCTGGGTCGTGAGCGGACGCGGACCCGATGCCCCAGGAGATTCGCCAGGCGTTGCACGATGGACAAACCAAGTCCAAGTCCGCGGCTGCGCTCGCGTGCGTCATTGTCGAGCTGGTAGGTACTCCTCAAAAATCGAATCGAGTTCTGCCGCGGGAATGCCGACGCCGGTGTCCCAGATTTCGATGGACAGCATCGCATGGTGCCGGCGGCAGCCGAGCAGCACCCCGCCGTGCCTGGTGTATTTTAAGGCGTTCGACAGCAGATTGCGCAGCATCTGCTCCAGCAGGCGCGGGTCGCTGTGGACCGCAAGGCTGCACGGAACCACTCGCAGGACAATCCCGCTCGCCTGCGCATGATCGGCGAATTCGTCATGCAAATGGACCAGCAAATCGTTGATGTGGAAGTTAATTTTCTCGGCGTGCACCGCGCCTGCCTCGATCTGGTTGATGTCGAGCAGCGAGTTCAGCATGACCGACATCGTACCCAGCGTCTTGTCAAAGCGGGAGACCAGCTTCCGTGCTCTCTCGCCCTCCACGGCGGTCGCCAGCAGTCCCTGCAGCAACGAAAGCGTCTGCAGCGGCTGGCGCAGGTCGTGGCTGGCGGCGGCGAGAAACCGCGACTTGGCCTTATTTGCCTGCTCGGCCTGCTGCTTCGCCACCTCCAGCGCGTCGGCCGTATGCTTGCGCTCCGTGACGTCGGCGAAGGTGATGACAACACCTTCGACCCCGTTGTCCTGGGTACGGTAGGGTAAGATACGGCGGATGTACCACGCTGTATCTTGGGCGCCTTTCCGGACCTCGACCTCGCGCTCATGCGGCGCGAGGGTTTGCAGCACCGTCCGCGCATCGTCCAGCAATGTGCCATCGGCGGCCAGAGAGGTCAGGTCGGCAAGCGGCCGGCCGACATCGGTTGGAATGACGCTGAACAGCACCTGCGTCGCCGGCGTGAAAAAGCGGATGTTAAATTTCGCATCGAGAAACAGCGTGGCCACGTTGGTGCTGAACAGCACATTCTGCAGGTCGTTGGCGGTGGTGCGCTGCCGCTCCAGGGTCTCCTGCAACTGCGCATTGAGGGCAGCCAGCTCCTCATTGAGCGACTGCAGCTCCTCCTTCGAGGTGAGCAGTTCCTCGTTGGTCGATTGGTATTCCTCGTTGACCGACAAGGCTTCTTCGTTGACCGCCTTCTGCTCCTCGATCGACACTTCGAGGTTGCGGATGGCGCCGTGCAACTCCGTCCGCGTGGCGTCGAGCTCCTGCTCGAGTTCGGTGACCCTTGTCACTTCCTTCGGCGCGACGGGAAGAAGGCTGGTGTGCTCGTGCTTTGCCGCATCGGCGAAGCAGACCAGCAGCAATTGCTCGCCCTCACTCACCACCGGCTGGACATCGATGTTGAACAAGATCGTCTGGCCATTCTGGCTCAGCTGACCGCCGGAGGCGATGACCCGGGTGTTCTTCTCGCTCGCCTGCTGAATCGCCGCCGCGAGCTTGATCCGCAAGCCTCGCCGCGCCATGACGAGCACATCGTGGGTCGGATTGCCCGGCGCCACCCGCAGGTAGCGCTCGGTCGGCCCCAGCGAGTAGAGGTACTGGTTCTGGCGGTTGATCAGCACCGCGGCCGGCGCGTAGTGTTCCATCACCAGGCGCCGGCACAGCTCGGCAAGGGCTGCCTGGCGCGAGGGCATCGGACCTTGGCCTGGTCGCGCGCGCAAGCGCACGCCGTCGCCGCTGCTCAGCAGGAAACCGAATTCCCCCGGCCGGCTGCGGCCGACATGCCGATAAAGCCGCTCCGGCTTGGAGATCACCTCGAAACGACCGCCGGCCTCGCCGACTTCCTCGGCGGCGCCGAGCAACAGAATTCCGCCCTCCCGCAAAGCAAAATGGAACAGCGAGATCACACGGGCCTGCGCTTCGGGACGCAGATAGATCAGAAGGTTGCGGCAGGAAATGAAATCGATGCGCGAAAACGGCGGGTCGGCAAGCACATCCTGCACCGTGAAGACAACCATCGCCCGCAGCTCGGGAAGGATCCGATAGCCTTGTGCCTCCTTCGCGAAAAAGCGCGCAAGCCGCGCCGGTGACACCTCCGCCTCGATCGATGCCGGATACAGGCCCTCGCGGGCGCTGGCGATCGCATCGGGATCGATATCCGAGGCGAACAGCTGCAGCTTGATGCTGCGATGGGCGGCGGCGATTTCCTCACGGAACAGCATGGCCAGCGAATAGGTCTCCTCGCCCGTGCTGCAGCCGACAATCCAGATGCGCAGCGGCTGATCCGGCGGGTGGGTGCGGACCAGATCGGGCAATACCTTCGCCGCCAGAACATCGAACACCTTCGGATCACGGAAAAAGCTGGTGACATGGATCAACAACTCGCGGGCCAGCATGTCGAGCTCGCCCGGGTCGCCGCCCAGCATGTCGAGATACCGGTCCATGTCGTCGATCTCGACGGCGGTCATCGCCATCCGCCGCTGGATCCGACGCTCGAGCGTGCCCCGCTTATAAAGGGAAAAATCAAAGGCGGTTTTCGTGCGCAGGAGATCGATGATTTTCGGCACACAATCCGTTGTCCCTGCCCGCGATGTGAGGCCGGACGCTGTCTGCGCGCGGGCAATCCGCCGGTCGTACTGTGCGAGTGCCTCGGGGATTTCCGCCACCGGCAGCACGAGGTCCACGCCGCCGGTCATGATCGCGTTGCGCGGCATGCCGTCGAAGCCGGCCTCGTCAGGGTCCTGCGCAATGACCAGACCGCAGTGTTCCTTCACCGATTTCAACCCGACGCTACCATCGGCCCCGGTTCCCGACAGGATCAGGCAGACGGCGCGGACGCCGTACTCCTCCGCCAGCGAATGCAGCAGAAAGTCGAATGGCAACCTTGCACCATGACGCGCCAGGGGCTCAGAGAGGCGCAGCACGCCCTGGCCAACGGAGAGATAGGTTCCGGGCGGGATGACGTAGACGTGATCGCGCTCGATCGGCATTCCGTCGGTGGCTTGCTGCACCACCATGGGCGTGCCGCCGGCCAACAAGTCCACCAGCATGCTTTCGTGCGTCGGATCGAGATGCTGGATGAGCACAAAGCCCATGCCGTTGCCGGCCGGCAGCACCGCCAGCAGCCGTCTGCAGGCTTCCAGGCCGCCGGCTGAGGCGCCGATACCCACCACCGTGATTTCGCCCGCAGAGGATGAGGACGTGCTTTGCGGACGCTGGCTCCGGCCAGGGCGAAGCCCGGCCGCTGCAGCCGGATAGGGACGTTCGTCCGGCATGGGGCGGTGGACCTTGTAAGGTGTTTCCCCGACGGGAAACGCGGGACATCACTAGCACGCTTGCTTCGCACGCACGAGTGTTCTGCGGCGATCGCCCGAGAGTTGAACCACGACTGATGTGTTCCTGCCGGGCCTTCGCCGATGCCGGCTGGCCACGACGTGTCGTCAGTCTGGGTAGTTTCCGATTCTGCTTCTGGAGAGAGGGCATCGACTATAACTCAGATGGACGAGAATCCGATCGGACTGACGACGCCACCTCCGCCACCTCCATCGCGTCGCCAGGTGAAGGGCGCTGTCGCCAGGCCTGGACCGGTGATCGCCTTCACCAGAGCCTGGAGATATCCCGCCATGCCGCCGGAGACAAACACAGCTTCGCGATCCAGTCGGGCCCACCTCATCGGGACCGAGACGGTCTGGGCGCAATCTGTCGAACGGATGGACAGGCACCTGCTGACAGCGATGGGGCTGTCGGGAATTTTGGCCGCCTGCTCGCACGACACGCCGGATGGAGGCGGTTTGACCAGCCCAAGAGCAGCCGGTCTTCTCGCGGCTGTGCTGGACCAGCTGCTGGCGGGCGCCGACCCGCGCACCGTGTTCCTTCCGAAGGGACTGCTGGAGGAGCTGAAAACGGCCCCGGCGGGGTATTTTCTCGCTGCCGGGGTGGATCGCGACCTGGCCAGGCAGCGGACCGGCGGCTCCCAAACGTGCGTGATCGCCGCAAGACCGGCGTAATGGAGCGCGCCGCCCGCAATCGCAGCGGATACCGGCGCGCGTTGCAACAGGAAGTCCACGACCATGACCGCATCAAGCAATACCGATCCCGGCCTCGCCGCATTGAAGGATGACATCGCCGCGTTGCAGCGCGATGTCGCAACCCTGCTTGAGCATGTGCAGGCCGGTGCCGCGAACAGCGCCTGCAGTGCCGCCGACCAGCTTGACGACAGCGTGCACCGGATTTACCGCAACGTCGCCGCCGAGGGCGATCGGGCGGTGAAGGGGGTCAGCCGGCAGATCGAGGAGCAACCTTTGGTCGCGCTGCTGATTGCCTTGGGTGTCGGGTACGTCGGCGGACGCTTGCTGTCGCGGTGAGCGTCGCACCGCCGATGAGTGACCTGATCAAGCTTGTCCTGTCCGTCGCCGAGGCCAGCAGCCGCCGGCCAGCGCGCACCTGCGTCGTCTGCGCGGCCGTCGGCACAGTGGCCGCCACTTTGTGTGCGATAGCCGTGGTTGCTTGTGGGCTCGCTGCACTTTGGATCTATGCCCTGCCGCATACGGGTGCGGTCGGCGCGCCACTCGTGGTTGGCGGCGTTCTTGTTGCCCTGTGTCTCGCCATGCTGATGCTGGTGCGATACGGCTTGGCGCCCCGCCAGGCGCCGAAGCCCGCCGCGACGGCGCCAGCCTTGCTGCTCGCCGACATGACGCGGGTGGTCAGGGGCAACAAGGGCCCGGTGCTGATGGCCGCTCTGCTTGCCGGGCTGGTCGCCGGCCGCGGCGAAAAATAAAAAACCCGCCTGTCACTCTTCCGTGACCGCTGCGACGCGGGTTTCGGGCGGGCCGCCCAGCAGGTGGCCGATCGGCGTCAGCGACGGGATGTTGTCGCAGACTATTTTTAGAATAGACATCAGCGGCACCGACAGCAGCGCGCCCGCCACGCCCCACATCCAGTCGCAGAAAAACAACGACACGATGACCAATACCGGGTTGAGGGTAAAGCGCCGCGCCAGCAGCATCGGCGTGATCACCTCGCCCTCGGCGATGTGAATGGCCAGGTAGATCGCCGGCGGCACCAACGCGCCGCCGATGCTTTCCTTGACGAACAGGCCGACGAAAAAAAACAGCACGACACCGGTCATCGGCCCGAGGATGGGGATGTAGTTCAACAGGAAGGCCGCCGTGCCCCAGAGCAGAACGTCCGGCAGGCCCTGCGCCCACATCTGCAGCCCGTTGGCGAGACCGACCAGCAAATTCATGGCGGTGATGGTGAACAGGTAGGCGGAAATGTTGCTCTCGATCTGGACGGCGACTTCCACCACGCGGCGCTTGTCGGCGAAACCGGGAACGATCTCCACCAACCGGCGCAGCAAGGAACCGCCCCCCGCGAGCAGGAAGAACAGCACCACTGCCACCATCACCACCTGCCCGAGCGCCACCTGCGTGCCTTGCAGCACCGACAAGCCGAAGCCCCCCATGTCACTGGTCGGCTGCACCACGACCTTCTGCACGCCGCGCTCGGCCGGCTGGGCGCCCTGATCCAGAGCATGATTGACCTGATCGTATCCCGTGCGCAGGAACGCCATCGGTTTGCGCAGCGCGCCCAGTTGGTTCTGCAACTTGGGAATGCCCTCCGGGGCACGGGCAATCCATTGCGATGCTGGTACGGAAATGGCGGCGCCGACGCCGCCCACGGCTGCGAACAGGACGATGATCAGCAGCAACGCGGCGGCGGTGTCGGGCACATGCAAGCGCGTGAGGAGTTGTTTGGACGAACTGAGCAGCAGGTTGAGCACCACCGCCAGCACCAACGGAATTACAATGGATCCCGCGACGGAGAGTGCGGTGAGCACGGCAAGCACGGTAAGAATGACCAGACAAACCTTCACCGTGTCGGGCTTTGCCCGCGCCACTTCGCGCTGCGCCTGGTGGAGCCCGTTTGCTTCGGTCCCGGTGTCGACGCGTGAGGCGCCCGACGCGGCGGTGTCGTCCGTGAGCAAACCCATCAACCAAACTCCGCTCCGCTGGCGACGAACAACCATCGGATTACCCGACGGGTGATCGCCCGCCAGTGCCGTGCGCGTGACCGCCGCCCCGGTGGCACGAAGCTCTCGCTCCTTTGTTATCAGAACGGGGAGATTCACGACGGAGCAGCCGCTGGTGGCGCGCTTGGCGACAGGCGGCAGCGACAATCGCAATGGGCGCGCGGCGTTCCGGTTCCACGCGACGGCATACTTACAACGCCGAAAGACCGGTGCAGCAGGATCGGAAACTACGCAGCATCGCCGCGGACCAGAAGACCGGGATGGCGCGACGGTCGGCAGAACAATGAGCGAGGTGGCGCCGCCAGGCAGACGAGACTCGTGGCGAACAACTTTGCCCCCACCGACAAACCCGGACACTGGGTAGTTTCCGAGCCTGTGAAATCGGACCAGCTGGTGCCTAGAAATGCCCGGGCCCCATGAACGGTGGCCGGCAGATCAAGCAGTCTATGCCAGAAAGGGACGACGCCATGTTGTTGACCGCATCGGACGTCACGGGCTACTCCGTCGAGGCGAGCGACGGCAGCCTCGGAACCGTCAAAGATCTCCTGTTCGACGACAGGAGCTGGAATGTGCGCTGGCTGGTGGTGCATACCGGAAACTGGTTGAGCGGACGCAAGGTGCTCATTCATCCATCGGCGATCGGGCAGGCTGACGACGAGCGACAGTGCCTTCCGGTGAGACTGACGAAGGCGCAGATCGAGAACGGACCCGACATTCTCGATGTCCAGCCTGTTTCAAAGCAGCTGGAGGAACATGTGTATCACCGGCATGGCGGCGACCCGCAACCGGGCTGGCGGACGCTCATCGGCGCGGAGGTGGCGGTGACCGCCGCAACATTGACGCCCTCGCCCGCCATGGCGGGCGCTGCGGTCGGCGAGGCTGCGGAAATCGGCTCCCGGCTGGACGACGGAGATCCGCACTTGCTCAGCACCGCAGTCATCACGGGCTATCATATCCAGGCCAGCGACGGCGACGTGGGCCATGTCGAGAACATGCTTCTCGACGATGCAAGATGGGAGATACGCTATCTCGTGGTCGACACGAAGAACTGGGGCTTCGGCAAGCATGTGCTGATATCGCCCTATGTCGTACGAGAGATCCTATCGTCGGAGAAGCACATCCGGCTGGATCTCAGCCGCGATCAGATCAAGGCCAGCCCGCCTTGGGACCGCGACGAAATCATCGATCAGGCCTATGAGGCGAAGCTCCGTAGTCATTACGGCTGGCACGAGCATGCCTCCCAATCGCCATGAGAATCTGTCGCGTGCGGAGACCAGAATCATGGGGCGATGGTATCTGCTCAACCCCCGGCGTATCGTCATGCGGCGGCGAGCACAGACTGTCCTTTTAGGACCATCATGATGGCCTGGTAGGCGTCGATTCTCCGTCGTGCGGCGGTGCCGATAATGGAGCGGGCGGCAGCGAAGAAATCGGCGCCCCACACCGAGCGGAAGCCGCCGGCGACCTTGCGGTAGGTCGCGGTGGGACGCAGCTCGCGTTCGCTGCCATTGTTGTCGGCGCCGACCTCGGGGTGGCCGAGGAAGGTGAACAGGTGGCTGCGGAGCTTTCCGTATCGTTTTCGCAATCGTCGGCCGTGCGGATTGGCGGGCGCGAGCGCCATGATGGCATCGAGATCGCGTTCCAGCCGCTGGCGGTATATGCGGCGCGTGCTCTCCGCCAGGCGATGCCGCCGCCGCGCCAGCGCGAAGGCGCGCAGCAGCAGCATCTTCATGCGCGGGGCGAAGATCGTATCGCCTGCCTCGATGGCAAACTGGCAATCGCGGAGCTGGTGCGCCAGACAGATCTGCCACTCTTCGGCATGTACCTGCTGCGCACTGTAGAGATCCGAGACCCAGAGCACCGGGACCCAGAGCACTGGACGGTGGCCGTCCAGCACCTCGTGCACGACGCTGGCGGCACGGCTGTGGCGAATCACGTGGATCACCACCTCGCCGTTCTGGAACACCCAGTTCCAGGCATTCTGTCCGTCGATCCGCACGCCCGTCTCGTCCGGGCAGACCACCCGGGCGCGCCGCAGACGCGCGAGAATGGCGCTGACCTTGGCATCGAGGCAGGGCACGGCGCGGCGGAATGCGGCGTCCAGTGCGCCCTCGCTGATGGCCAGCCCGAACAACTCCAGCATCAGGCGGCTCAGCCGCTGGTAGCTGATCGCATGGGTGACGCGCAGATAGATCGCCAGCGCCACGATGTTCAGGCTGAATGGCGTGCCCGGCTCAAGACCCTCGGGCACCGGCGCCAGCGTGGTGTGGCCGCAGCAGCGGCAGTGTCCCGCGTAGCGCTCCACCCGCGTGACAATCGGCCTGACCTTCGGCAACTCGACCTTGTCGTAGCGACCGGCCAGCGTCTGGTCGGCTTCGTCCAACCCTGCCTGGCAGTGCGCGCAGCACACCGGGCGCGCGATAACCGTCTCGTCAGGGTTTTCCACCAGCGACCGGCCGCCACCTTTGCGGCCGAGGCTGCCCGGCCGCGGGCCTTTCCGTTTCGGCTTGTCATCCCGATGGGGTGTCTTGCCTTGTGACGGCGGCACGCTGGAGTTGTCCGGCGTCTTCGGCGGCTCGCCGAGCCGCGCCTCCAACGCCGCCACCCGCGCGGTCAGCGCCTGCACCTGCGCCCAAAGCACGCGGATCAGCGCGTCCTTCTCATCATGCGACAGGCAACTGAGGTCGGGGAGCTGGGTCACCCCAAGCTTGAATCGTGCCGGTCGTGGTCACGTCAAGCAGCTTTCAACAAACCCGCCACGCACCCATCCAGACCGGGGGGTTGAGCAGATACGACAAAGGTCTCGACCTGGGTGGCGTCCGGCAGCGGTTGGGCACCGGACGCCGCGCTGAGGATCACGAGCCAGCCGGGGAGCACGAGCCCCGCCAGCGCAAAACGGCACAAAGACCGACCGATCATTCCGTTGCCCTGCCACTTTGAATGCGGGAGACGCCTTCCCTGTATCCCCTATTCTATGGGGTTTGCGCGTGTCTCGTCGCATGCAGAAGGCTTCCGGTTCCGGCCTGACCTGGGATTTCCGATGCGTTGGAGGATATCGGGCCGACATGAACCGCTCTGTGTGGATCGCCGCCCGGCGATTTCAGGAAGGGCGCGAACAGGAAGGCGGTGATGCGCGCGTGACGGATGAACCCGTGGAATGCCGCCCCGACGACGCGGGCGCTGAGCGGGCTGGCGATGGTTCCGCTGCTGCGGTTTGCCGCCATTGCGGGGAAGATGCTCTGGCGTGTCAGCAAGCAGGGTGGGCTTCAGCCCACAGTCGCAGGTTATGACCGCGCGCCGGCGTCAGCCAGTTCTGCTTCCTCGAACGGAGAGGCCGGCATCGCGCGCGGAGTTGCCAGAATTTGGGCGGTGGAGACATTGGTTTTTGGGCCACGTTTGCGTTTGGTGGGCTGAAGCCCACCCGACAGGATCGGCGTAGGAGGCGGCCCTCGGATGGCGAAGCGGCAAACAGGGTCGGTTTCTGGGAAACGGACCTTCAGGAATGGGTTCCAAGGGCCTCCCGGCCGTCGCGCCGCAGGCGCGCGACGCGCGACGCGGGTCCAGGGCAGAGCCCTGGCCTTTCTTTGCTTGCCCGCCAGAGTGTCGCACCATATCTTACTTCCGCCTTACATCCGGCAGGCAAGCCATGGCCAGCGAACCCAAGCTCACAACCCGGTTGTCAACCAAAGGGCAGGTGATCCTGCCGGCCGCGGTCCGTCATCGCCGCGGCTGGGATGCCGGGACCCTGTTGCAGGTCGAGGAAACGCCCGAGGGAGTGCTGCTCAAGGCCGCGAAGCTGTTCCCGCCAAGCGAGCCCGGCGAGGTGTTCGGCTCGCTGCCCTGGCAAGGTCCACCGCAGACGGTCGAGGACATGCATGCCGCCATCGCGGCCGAAATCCAGCGGCGGCATGATCGCGGTCGATACTAACGTCGTCGTCCGCTGCCTGATCGACGACGACCCGGAGCAGGCGCGGCGCGCCCGGGCACTCGTCGAACAGCAGGACGTGTGGGTGTCGCTCAGCGTGCTGCTGGAAACCGAATGGGTGTTGCGCAGCCTTTATCGCGTCGCGCCGACGCTGATCGCGGCGGCGCTGCGCCGGTTCGCCGGGTTGCGCACGGTGACGGCCGAGAACGAGGCGGCACTGGCGCGGGCATTGGAGTGGAGCGAACGCGGCATGGATTTCGCGGACGCCCTGCATCTGGCCACGGCCGATGGCTGCGACGGTTTCGCCACGCTCGACTCCGGCCTTGTTGAGACCGCACGGCGCATCGGCGTGGCCGGCGTCACGGCTCCGTAGCCCGGCCGCCCGGGGTCGGCCGAGGCGGTCAGCGCGGGTCCGTCTCCTCGCCGCGGAGGATTTGCAGCGCCCGGCGCAGGCGCAGGATGCCCGGACGCAGATGGCCTTCGCCGCACATCTTTGTGCCCTCCTGCCGCAGGCTCCATACCTCCGCGGGCACCGGCTCCGGCTGGTGGGTGCTGGCCTCCTGGCGGATCTGGGTGGCCAACTGGGCGCAGAAGGCGGGGCTGTCGGAGGTGATGCGGGCGGGCGGCACGTCGGTTTGCGGGGGCGGCAACAGGCTCTGGGGGGGAGGCGCGTCCGTCTGGGTGGGCTGCGCGCGGGCGGCGACCACAAGGGCGAACCAGACGGGCAGGCCGGCCATCATCCGGCGTCGCGGCACAGAACATACCCCCATGGCCAAGCCACGCATCATGCCCCCACCGGCCATACCACGCTCTTGGTCGAATGTGACGCTTTCGTCAGGACAGCGATTGCGGGGCATTGGCGGCGGTCAGGGCGGACAGCGACATCACCGCGCGCAGGCCGGGGCGGTTGTCTTCCAGGCGCAACGTGCCGCCGTGCAGAACCGCCACCGCCTGCACCAGCGACAGGCCCAGCCCCGAGCCCGGGGTGCTGCGGGCGCTCTCGCCGCGAAAGAACCGCTCGACCGCACGCTCACGGTCGTCCGTCGGGATGCCCGGACCCTGGTCTGACACGGTGATCTCCAACGTCCGCCCGGACGGGGTCGCGTCCAGCCGGATGGTGCTGCCGGGCGGGGAAAATTTCAACGCGTTGTCCAGCAGATTGGCCACCGCCTGCTGCAGCATGTCGCGGTCGCCGAAGAAGGGCAGGATCGGCGGGATGGCGTGCTCCAGCACCTGCCCGTTCTCCTCGGCGGCGGCGGTATACAACTCGACCAGGTCGAACAGCAGCGGACCGAGATCGACCCGCGCGAAGGCCGAGCGGCGGGCGCCGGCCTCGATTTCGGCAATCCGCAGCAACGCCTGGAACACCGCGACGATGCCGTCGAGGTCGTGTTGCGCGCGCTCGATGGCGGCGTGCAGATCGGCCTCGGAGCGGGCCGAGCGGGCGGCATCCTCCAGCCGGGCGCGGGCACGGGTGATCGGCGTGCGCAGGTCGTGGGCGATGGCGTTGGAAACCTGCCGCACGCCGTCCATCAGGGTGGCGACGCGGTCCAGCATGTTGTTGATTTCCTCGGCCAGCCGGTCGAACTCGTCGCCCATGCCGGTCACCCGCACCCGGCGCGTCAGATCGCCGCGGCTGAACGCGGCCGCGGTGGCGGCCACGTCGTTGATGGTGATGCGGAACAGGCTGCGCACCGCCAGCGCGCCGGCAACCCCCAGCGCCACCACGATCGAGGGCGCCCAGATCAGCGCGTCGCCCAGGATACGCCGCAACTGGGCGCGCTCCTGCACGTCGCGCCCGACCAGCAAATGATAGCCGCCGGGCAGCACGAACTGGCGGATGCGGGCAAGGCCGCGCACACCGGCGCGGTCGATCGGAATTTCCGCCCATTCGGTGTCGACGTTGACCATGCGCGGCCAGACCTCGAGATTGCCGGCTACCGGCCGCAGCGAGGAGTCGGCCAAAAGGTAGATGGCGTCGTCATCGACATTGGCGCTCAGCCGGTCCTGGATGGTCTCGACCAGATTGGTCGGGCCGTCCATGAAGCGCTCGACCAGCCCCTGCGCATCGGCGTTGATCGCCGCCTCGGTCTGCCGGTCCAGCAGACCGGCGGTGGACCACCAGAGAAACGCGGTCAGGGCGAGCGCGCTGAGGGCGAACAATCCGGCGTAGATGATGCCGAACCGCACCCCGGCCGAACGCAGCAGCGTCCGCGGGTGCAGGATCAGCCATGTGTCCATGCGGGCCCGGCGGGCCAGCCATTGCAGCTGCTGCGCAGCCCAGTCGGACATGTCGGCGGCGATCTGCCGCACCGGCTCAATCCCCACGCAGCATATAGCCGGCGTTGCGCACCGTGTGGATCAGCGGGGTCGGGAACGGCTTGTCGACCTTCTGGCGCAGGCGGGAGACGTGCACGTCGATGACGTTGGTCTGCGGGTCGAAATGGTAGTCCCACACGCCTTCCAGCAGCATGGTGCGGGTCACCACCTGGCCGGCGTGCCGGAGCAGATATTCCAGCAGCCGGAACTCGCGCGGCTGCAGGTCGATTTTCTGGCCGGCGCGGCGGACGGTGCGCGACAGCAGGTCCATCTCCAGGTCGCTGGCGGTCAGCTTGGTGGCCGGGGTGTCGTTCTTGCCGCGGCGGGTCAGCGCCTCCACCCGGGCGAGCAGCTCGGAGAAGGCGAAAGGCTTGGTCATGTAGTCGTCGCCGCCGGCCTTCAGGCCGCGCACCC
This sequence comes from uncultured Alphaproteobacteria bacterium, assembly GCA_963804495.1. Classification (GTDB taxonomy): domain Bacteria; phylum Pseudomonadota; class Alphaproteobacteria; order Acetobacterales; family Acetobacteraceae; genus Rhodovastum. Next base: position 60,839 of record CAWDQN010000004.1, read on the forward strand.
GGTCGTCCACCTGCGCCATCGCCGACAGGAACAGCACCGGCGTCTGGTTGCCCTGGGCGCGCAGGGTTTCGAGCAGGCGCAGCCCATCGACGCCGCCCGGCAGCATGCGGTCGAGCACGATCGCGTCGAAATTCTCGCTGGCCGCCAGAAACAGCCCGTCGCGGCCGTTGTCGGCGTGTTCGACCACGTGACCGGTTTCCTTCAGCCCCTTGACCACGAAGCCGGCCACGTCCTTGTCGTCTTCCACCACCAGGATGCGCATTGCGGTCAACCTTCGTTGCTCGGCCGGCGGCCGACGGTGACGGACAGGTCGAGCTCGCGTCCCTGCCGCTGTACGGTCAGGCGTGCGGTCTGCCCCGGGGGAATGGCGGCGACCGCGCGCAGCAGCGCCCGCGAGTCCTCCACCGCCAGGCCGTTGACGGCGATAACGATGTCGCCGGGGCGCATGCCGGCCTTCCCCGCCGGCCCGTTGCGCACCACTTCGGCAATCGCCACCCCGTGCTCCTGGATGTCCTGCATGGCCACGCCGAGCCAGCCGCGCTCGATTCGTCCCTTGTCGCGCAGCTCGGCGACGATCCGGCCGGCCAGCTCGCTCGGGATGGCGAAACCGATGCCCACCGAACTGCCGGTGGGCGAGAGGATCGCCGTGTTGATGCCGACCACCTCGCCGTCGGTGTTGAACAGCGGGCCGCCGGAATTGCCGGGATTGATCGGCGCGTCGATCTGGATGAAATCGTCGTAGGGGCCGGAGCCGATGTCGCGCCCGTGCGCCGAGACGATGCCGGCGGTGACCGAGCCGCCCAGCCCGAACGGATTGCCGGCCGCGACCACCCAGTCACCGACCTCCAGCGTCCGGCTGTCGCCCCAGGTGACGCTGGGCAGCGCCGCGGCCGGCTTGACCCGGATCACCGCGATATCGGTGAGCTCGTCGGACCCGACCACCTCGGCCGGCAGTTCGGTGCCGTCCAGCAGCGCCACCACGATTTTCTCGGCGTTGCCGACCACGTGGGCGGCGGTGACGATCAGGCCGGCCGGGTCGATAACGAATCCCGAGCCGCTGCCATGCACCTCGCGGCGGCGCTGCGGCATGTGCTGGCGGAACTGGCGGCGGATTTCCGGGGGGAACAGCGCCAGCGGGTCGTTGGTATCCTGTGCCACGGCCTCGACGACGGCGATGTTGACCACCGACGGAAGAACCCGCTTGACCAGCGGGGCGAAGCTGTCCGGCCCGCCGCGGGCGGTGGCGGGGCTGCTGCAGCCTGCGGCCACGGCGGTGGCGGCCAGGGCAATCGCGGCGCGGCGGGACAGCAGGGCGGTCATCTGGTTCGGCTCCGGGAGGTTTGGCCAGTTTTGGCTGTCGATACGATGATGCAGGTGGCGACGCGGCCGGCGGGCAACAAGATTGCGTCAGGAACGATGCGCCGTAGCAGTCGCCGGGTCGTCCGGCCAGTGGTGCTTGGGATAGCGGCCCCGCATGTCCTTGCGCACATCGGCCCAGGCGCCGCGCCAGAACCCGGCCAAATCGCCGGTGATGGCGACCGGCCGCCCCGCCGGCGAGAGCAGCGCCAGCCGGATGTCGGCCCGGCCGCCGGCCAGACGCGGCGTCTCGGTCAGGCCATAGAAGACCTGGGCGCGCGCCTCGGCGACCGGCACCGGCTGGGTATAGTCCACGCAAGCGCGGCCGCCGGGCAGGGCCAGGTGGGTGGGAAGGTCGCGGTCGAGCCGGGCCGCCTGCTGCCAGGACAGCGTCGCCCGCAGCACCGACGCCAGGTCGATACGTGCCACATCCGCCAGGCGCGACAGCCCGTGCAGCGGCGCCTCCAGCCAGGAGCGGTCGGCATCCAGGGCGGCATCGGACAGATCGGGCCAGTCCGCCGGCTCCAGCCCGCGCATCAGCGCCACCCGCGCCTGCACCTGGCGGGCGGCGTCGGTCCAGGGCAAGGCGGCGAATGGCACGGCGCGGGCCAGGCAGGCGGCGATGTCGGCCGGCTCGGCCGGCTCGGTGCGGTCCTCCAGCACCAGGGCGCCGAGCCGCCGGCGGCGGCGCGACAGCACCGCGCCGCTGGCCGGATCGAAGCCGCTCTCCACCAATTCGGTGATGCGGGCGGCCACCGCCTCGGGCAGCGTCGCCGGGTCGAGCGGGGCGGCGAGGCGGATGCGCGCGGCGCCCTTGGCGTCGAGCGAGCCGACCGCCAGCAGCCTGGCTTTCGACAGCGGATCGGCCAGCGGCAGCTTCGCCCCGCCGCCGCCGGAGAGGCGAAAACTGCCCGGTTCGCCGCGCCGCTGGGCGATGCGGTCGGGGAAGGCGGCGGCCAGCAACGGCGCCGGGTCGCCGTCCGGTGCGGCCTGCACCCGTAGCCGGCGGCGATACTGGCTGGCGGCGCGGCGGATGCGCGAGACGGCGCCACGATCGGCGTCCGCGCCGGCGCCCTCCAGCGCCGCCAGCCGCAACCCGATGTCGCAGGAAACCTCGCCATTCCGCAGCGGGTCGCGCTCCTCCAGCAGGGCGGCGAGGTCGGCCGCCAGCGCCGCCTGCCCGGGCGTGGCGGCGGCCAGCATCATGGCGGCCAGCCGCGGATGCGCGCCCAGAAGCGCCATCGCCCGGCCGCGCTCGGTGATGCGGCCGTCGGCGAGCGCCCCCAGCTCGGCCAGCAGAGTCGCCGCGGCGGCAAGCGGACCGGCAGGCGGCGGGTCCGGGAACGCGAGATCGCCCGGGGCCGCGCCCCAGGCGGCACAATCCAGCAGCAGCCCCGATAGCTCCGCCTCGAGAATCTCCGGCCGGTCGAACTCCGGCAGGCCGCGATGCAGGGCGGCGGTCCACAGCCGGATCGCCACCCCCGGCCCCTCGCGCCCGGCGCGGCCGGCCCGCTGATGCGCGGCGGCGCGGCTGATGCGGCGGGTGACCAGACGGGTCAGCCCGGTGGCGGGATCGAGCTGCGGCGCCCGTCGCCAGCCGCCATCCACGACGATGCGCACCCCCGGCACGGTCAACGAGGTTTCCGCGATCGAGGTTGCCAGCACCACCCGCCGCCCCTCGGCCGGGCGCAGAGCGCGGTCCTGTTCGGCCGGCGGCAGATCGCCATGCAGCGGCAGCACCAGGGCGCCGCAGCCTTCCAGCGCCGCCTGGGCGCGGCGGATCTCGCCCATGCCGGGCAGGAAGGCCAGCACATCCCCCGCATGCGCCGCCAGCGCCGCCCGCACGGCGCGGGCCAGCGCCTCCGGCAGGTCGCGCAGGGCGGCGATGTCGCGCGCCGCATGCTCGACCGCAACAGGGTGGGCGCAGCCGGCGCTTTCGACGATCACCGCGTCCAGCAGCGGGCCGAGCCGGGCGCCGTCGGCGGTGGCCGACATGGCGAGCAGGCGCAGCTCCGGCCGCAAATGGCGCTGCAGATCGAGGCAGAAGGCCAGCGCCAGATCGGCCTCCAGGGCGCGCTCGTGCACTTCGTCGAGGATGACGCAGGCGACGCCGTCCAACCCCGGATCGGATTGCAGGCGACGCACCAGCAGCCCTTCGGTGACCACCTCGATGCGGGTAGCGGCGGAGACCGCGGACTCCAGCCGCGTGCGGTAGCCGACGGTGCCGCCGACCGCCTCGCCGCGCAGGGCTGCCATGCGGGTGGCGGCGGCGCGGGTGGCCAGGCGCCGCGGCTCCAGCATAACGATGCGGCCCGCGCCGGGCCAGGGTTCGCCGAGCAGGGCGAGCGGCACCAGCGTGGTCTTGCCGGCGCCGGGCGGGGCGACGAGCACGGCGTTGCGGCCGGCCGCCAGGGCGGCCAAGAGGGCGGGGAGAGTCTCGGTGACGGGGAGGTCGGTCATGCCTTAAGCGATTATATAAACGAAGGCCGGTGCAGAGCCCTGGCCTTCCTTCCTTTTGTCACCGGGGACATCATTGACCGTATTCCTAGCGCTGATCCTGCTCGTTCTGACGCAGCCGGCCCAGGCCGCCGAAAGCGTGGCTGTCACCAGTGCTCGCGCCACCGCCGCGCTGGTCTCCGACACCGACCGCATCGATCCCGGCATACCATTCCATGTCGGGCTGCGCCTGCGCCTGGCACCGGGCTGGCACACCTACTGGCGCAACCCCGGCGATGCCGGGATCGCCCCGGAGTTGCAATTCACCCTTCCCGACGACGCCAGCATAGGGCCGCTCGCCTGGCCGGCACCGCAGCGCCAGTTGGAAGGGCCGCTGATGACCTACGGCTATAGCGGCGAGGTGCTGCTCGCAGCCCGGGTCAGCGGCCCGGCCAACACCGTCCGGCTGCATGCGAGCTGGTTGGTTTGCAGGGACATCTGCGTGCCGGAGGAAGGCGATTTCCGCCTCGACCTGCCCGCCGGCACGCCCGCCGCGGCGCCACAGGCGCCGCTGTTCGCCGCCGCCGAGGCGGCCCTGCCCCGCCCCTCGCCCTGGCCGGCGCAGGTGGCGGCGGACGGCACCCTGACCGTCAGCGGCGACGGCATCTCGCCGGCCACGGTGCGCGATGCCTGGTTCATTCCCGAGGCGGCCGGCACGGTGGACGGTCCGGCCCCGCAAATGCTGCGAGTGGAGCATGGCCGTTTCACCCTCGCCTTGAAACCGGGCGAGGCGTTCCGCGCCGATGCCGCGCTCGCCGGCGTGCTGACCGTGCGCGATGCCGGCGGGCAGCAGAGCGCGCTCGCGATCACGGCGGCGCCGGACGGGCCGCCCGCGGCGCCGGAGCTGCCGCTCTGGCGCGTCATCGGTTTCGCCCTGCTGGGCGGGGTTATTCTCAATCTGATGCCCTGCGTGTTCCCGGTGCTGGCGGTCAAGGCGGTCGGGCTGGCCGGGCTTTCCGGGGTGGCGCACCGGCACGCGGTGGCGCACGCGCTGTCGTACACCGCCGGTGTGGTGGCCACCTTCCTGCTGGTGGGCACCGCGTTGCTCGGGCTGCGGGCGGCGGGAGACGTGGTGGGCTGGGGATTTCAATTCCAGTCGCCGGCCTTCGTCGCCGGCATCGCCTGGGTGCTGTTTGCCGTCGGGCTGAATCTGTCGGGCGTTTATGAGGTGCGGGTGGGCGGCACCGGGGCGGGGCAGTCGCTGGCGGCGCGCGGCGGACACGCCGGCAGCTTCTTCACCGGCCTGCTCGCGGTGCTGGTGGCGACGCCCTGCACGGTGCCCTTCATGGGGGTGGCGATCGGCGCGGCGCTCGCAGCCGGGTCGGCCACTCTGACCATGGCGGTGTTTATGGCCATGGGGCTTGGGCTCGCCGCCCCCTATGTGGTGCTGGCGGCGCTGCCGGGCTTCGCGCGGGCGCTGCCGCGCCCCGGGCGATGGATGGAGCTGGTGCGCCAGGTGCTCGCCTTCCCGATGTACGGCGCCTGCGCGTGGCTGTTCTGGGTCGCGGGCCAGGAAGCGGGATCGGCCGGCGTGGCGGCCACCGCCGCCGGGCTGGTGCTGGTGGGCTTTATCGCCTGGGCGGTCGGTCTGGGCCAGCGCAGCCCCGAGGACGGCGGGCTGAGCGTGCGCGGACGGCGGATTTTGCATGCCGCCGCCGTGGCGGCGGCGCTGGCGGCGCTGGCGGTGCTGTCGGGCATTGCCGCCAGCGCCGCGGTGCCGGCCTCGCTGGCATTAGACCGGGGGGCATTAGACCGGGGGGCATTAGACCGGGGGGCGTCGGACCGGGGAGCCCCGGAAGCGGGGATGGAGCGCTTCTCCGCCGCCCGGCTGGAAACCCTGCGGCGGGAGGGACGGCCGGTCTTCGTCAACATGACGGCCGCCTGGTGCGTGACCTGTCTGGTGAACGAACGGGTGGCGCTCGGTCAGCCGGAGGTGCGGCAGAAGTTCGAAAGCCTCGGCGTGGTAACCCTGACGGGGGACTGGACGCTGCAGGATGCCGCGATCACCGGCTTCCTGCGCAGCCACGGGCGCGACGGCGTGCCGCTTTATGTACTTTACCCGCCCGGCCACCGGGCGCCGGTGCTGCTGCCGCAGATCCTCACCCGGAACACCCTGCTGTCGGCACTGCAGCACATGTAGCCGGGCGCAAGCGGTCGCGGCCAGATCAGGCCGCGGCCTCCTCGCGCCGGTCGCGCACCTTGACATAGGCAACCGCGGCGTGCTCGCCGCAATACGGCTTGCCTGGCATCGCCCCGGCGTCGCAGAAGCGGAAACTGCGCGTGCCGGGGTCGCCCAGCGGCCAGCAGCAGGTGTGGGCGCGCGGCGCGCGCGCCGGCACCGAGAGCACCACCTGTGGCTTGGGCGCCTCGGCGCGGGCCAGCGCCGTGGCGGGGCGAGGCAGGGGCGGCGGCGGTGGCACCGGCGCCGCGGCGGCGAGCGGCGGCAGGGTGGAACCGGTCATGCGGCGCACCACCGTCGCCTGCGGCGGCTCGGCGTCGCCTTCCCGGCGGATCGGCGACGGGCGGCCAGCGAGGTCCAGCCGGTGGGCCTTGCCCACGACGGCATTTTTGGAAACGCCCATGCGCCGGCCGATCTCAGCGGTCGAATGCCCTTCGGCCCATAGTTCCCGAAGCCGAGCGATGCTCTCTTCCGTCCACTCCATGTCGTGGGTATCCCTTGCTGCGGCCACAAAATATTGTGGTAGCCGCGGGAACCAGTCAATCGCGCAAAGAGCGGTTGGGTGAGAAAGTTGTGGATAACAACCAACCGACCCCCAACATCTAGAGTTTGTGATCATCCCGTGACGGAGTTCATCACAATGCTGTGAAGCGACAGTGATAACAAAATCATGGCGTCACCGGGCGCGAAGCGGTGCCGCCGAGATTGTTGCATGGAACGGGATAGAAATATCATGCTGCGGCAATGCTGCATGGCATTACGGCAATATCAGGTCGTTCACTTAACGTTGCGGTAACCATTGGGGCGCTGCCCGAAAGCGTGACATCTAAAGCGTGACATCTGAAGAGTGCCGGGAAGACCGGGAGTCGGTGCGCGCGGCGGGTCAGTCGACTCCAGCCATCCCCAGGCGTGCCGCCACCATGGAAAAATCCGCCGCGACCACGTGCCGCTCGCCTGCTTGCCCGGCATGATCAGAGCGTGCCAGCTGACAGGTGCGCATCCCGGCCGTCGCCGCCGCATCGAGTTCCGCCTCGACATCGGACAGGTAAACGATTTCGGCAGGCGGCAGGCGGATGGCGATGGCAAGCCGGGAAAAACTCTCGGGCTCGCGCTTGCTGCCGATCCGTGTGTCGAAAAACCCGCTGAACAGGCCGCCCAGGTCGCCGCCCAGGGCATGGCCGAAGATCAGCCGCTGCGCCTCGGTGGAGCCGTGCGAGAAGCAGAACAGACGCAGCCCGGCGGCGGACCAGCGGCGCAGCGCCGGCGGCACATCGGCGTAAACGGCACCGGACAGCCCGCCCTCGCCGTAGCCTTCGCGCCAGAGCATGCCCTGCAACGCCTTCAGGGGGGTGATTTTGGCATCCTGCTCCATCCAATGCATCAGCGTCTGCACCTCCGGCTGACCCGGCATCAGCCGGCGTACCTCCGCCAGCTGCAAGGCCACCTCCGGGTCGTCGGCATGCGCCGCCAGAAACCCGGGGAGATGTTCGCGGGCGAACGGGAACAGCACGTTGCGGATGAAGCTGTGCGGGGTGGTGGTGCCCTCGATGCTGGTCACGACGGCAACGAGGGGGAGCACCTCAGCCCTCCCGGACCGGCGGCCAGGGCGGCGGGCAGGCGCCGCGGCGGCGGCAAACGTGCAGCCACACCGCCCGGCGCCGCTGCCGCGCCACCCGCACCCGGCCGGATCAGGCCTTCAGGGTGCTGTGGGTTTGGGTGCTGCCGGCGCTGCTGCCGGGGGGCGGGATCGAGCCCGGCGGCTTCTCGGCGGTGGCCTCCATCGAGGCATCGCTTTCGTCCGACATGTTTTTCTTGAAGGCTTTGATGCCCTTGGCGAAGTCGCCCATCAGGGTGCTGATCTTGCCGCTGCCGAACAACAGCAGAACCACCATCAGAACAACCAGCCAATGCCAGATGCTGAAGCTACCCATGAGCGTCCTCCAGATGGGGCATCGCCCCGTGGTCACGAAATGGCTCGCGGGGGGCCCGGATGCAAGCGATGGTTTGCGCCGCGCCAGCCCGGGTGGTGGGGCTAAAGGCCGCAGGCTTCGGCTGAGCCTACCGTCATCCGCCGTTCAGCGCCAGCCTCGCGGCCGGCGCGGCGGCGCGGCGCAGGGCCTCGTGGGTGGCCGGGGCGTGCGGCAGGATGAAACCGTAGGCCGGATAGGCATGGCTGCCCATGCTGTTGGTCGGCGGCCACCACATGCGAACCTCGGTCCAGTCGTTGCGCTCCGAGACATCGACCGCGAGATGGTCCTCGGTGAGTTCGCCGGGCATCCAGTTGGCCTGTATCAGCAGCACTTGCCGCGCCGCCAGCACCCGCGAGACCACCGCGACATGGCCGGAGGGCAGCCGGGGCTCCCGGCGCAGCACCAGCACCGCCCCGACCTGCGGCTGCGCCGAACGGACATAGCGGCCGCCCGCCGAGGTCCACCAGGTGTAGGCCTCGCCATACAACGCAACGCCGGAGAGTTCGCGGGCGAATGGGGCGCAGGACACGCCGGGATAGCGGCTGGCGGCGGCAAGGTTCGATCCGGTGACCGGGCCGCCGGAGGCGCAGGCCGACAGCGACGCGGCCAGCACCAGAGCAGCGAACCGGACAGGGCTTGGAACCAGCATCATACGGGACATCTTAGAGATGGAATATGAAGGAAGTCTGGCAAGAATGGCAATCGGCGGCGTCAGAGCCATCGCTGACGCTTGACCAATCCGGCTTAACCAAAAAATGACAATACCGGTGCAGACTGCCTCCAGAAGCCGAACCGGCTTCTGACGTCCTCCCCCCCCCCGCGGCGTCCTTCTGCCGGCAACGGGCGCGCGGAAACTCAGGGCGGCACGGTATCTGTGCCGCCCCTTTTCTTTTCGCCGGGCGGTGGCGCACCATTGCCCCGCAGCAGCGGGAGGCGGGGATGGATGCCGATCTGGTCGCCGCACTGGCGCGTCTGGCCGGTCTGGAACGGGCGCTCGCCGCCTTTCCCGACGACGTGCTCGCCGCCGCCGTCCAGGCGCTCGGCCATCGCGACGCAACGCAGGCGCACGAGGACCCGGCAGCCGAGCCCTGGCCGCCGATGCGGGCCGGGCTCGGGCTGTGACCGATCCGGCGCCGATGCGGCCGCACTGGCTTGGCGCCTCGGCCGCGGCCCGCGCCTTCGCCGCCCGCACGATCTCGCCGGTCGAGCTGGTGCGCGCCTTGCTCGCACGCGCCGAGGCGCTGAACCCGCGGATCAACGCCTACATCCGCCTGGATGCCGAGGCGGCGCTGGCCTCCGCCCGCGCGGCCGAGGCCGAGATCATGGCCGGGGGCCTGCGCGGGCCGTTGCACGGGGTGCCGGTCGGCATCAAGGACGTCATCGACGTGGCGGGGCTGCCCACCACCTGCCATTCCCGCCTGCGGCTCGACCATGTCGCCACCGAGGATGCGGCGGCGGTGGCGACGCTGCGGCGGGCGGGCGCCATCATCATGGGCAAACTGTCCACCCACGAGTTCGCCATCGGCGGCCCGAGCTTCGACCTGCCCTTCCCGCCGGCGCGCAACCCGTGGAATCTCGCGCACCATCCGGGCGGATCGTCCTCCGGCGCCGGGGCAGGGCTGGCGGCGGGGCTGTTCCCGGTGGCGCTGGGCACTGACACCGGCGGCTCGATCCGCCACCCGGCCAGCGCCTGCGGCGTGGTCGGGCTGAAACCGACCTACGGGCTGGTGTCGCGGCGCGGCGTGTTTCCGCTCGCCTTCACCTGCGACCATGTCGGGCCGATGGCGCGCTCGGTGGCAGACGCAGCCCTGCTGCTGGACTGCATCGCCGGCCACGATCCGGGAGACCCGGGCAGCGCCGCGACCCCGCGCACGCATTACGCCGCCCCGCTGGAACGCGGCGTGCGCGGCCTGCGGATCGGCTATGTGCGCCATTTCCACGCGCGCGACCTGCCGGCCGACCCCGAGGTGGCGGCGGCGCTCGACCTTGTGGCCGGCGCCCTCGCCACCGAGGGGGCCGAGGTCCGCGACCTGAAGCTGCCCGCGTTAGGCGAGTTCGCCGCGGTGAACCGGGTGATTCTGTCGTGTGAAGCCTGGGCGGTGCATGCGCCCTGGCTGCGCCAGCGGCCCGGCGATTACGGCAGGCTGGCGCGGCGGCGCCTGATGGCCGGCGCCTTCTATCCCGCCGGTGACTACGTCGCGGCCCAGCGGCAGCGCCGGCAGTTGATTGCGGCGGTCGAAGCGGCGCTGCGCGGGGTGGACGTGCTGCTATGCGCCAGCTCGATGGAGCCGGCCTGCCGCATCGAGGATGCCGAGGCGGTGGCGCGCACCTATCCGCGACAGGCCCGCACACCGTTCAACGTCACCGGGCATCCGGCGCTGGCGATGATGTCGGGCCTGTCCTCGGCCGGTCTGCCGCTGTCGGTGCAGTTCGCCGGGCGGTATTTCGACGAAGCGACGCTGCTGCGGGTGGCGCGGGCCTGGGAGCGGGCGGCGGGAACCGACGCCGCGCATCCGGCCCTGGACTGACCGGGGCTGACCTTGGCCATGGCCGTTTTGCGCGAACGCGGTATTGTTTGTTGGACCCGTGCGGCTCCGCCGCAGTGAGTTCTCAATATGTTATGGTTGCAAAACCCAACGGTTATCGCCGGCTTGCGCCGTTAGCACGACACCTCGGGCGCCGGTGCGTTGTCTGGCCAGCGGAGTCGCAAACCTGCGGCATCGGCATCCCACGCCCACATGGGCTGTCCGGTGAGCAGCCGGACGCCTCCCAGCCACGCGTCGCGAGGCATAAGGTGCCAGGCGTCGGTCTCGCCTGCCAGAACCTGTTTGCCGGTGATCGTCAAAGTCAGCCTCTGTCCAAGAAATTCGCTGCGCGACAGTGTCCTGTCTGATGGCAAGCGGAACGTGCCGTAAGGCTCGCTGTGCAGCAGCGGCGGCGACGCGCCGCACAGCTCGGCGATGTGCTGATAGCTGCGCAGGTCGCCCTCGAACAAGCATGTCTCCCGCGCCATGTTGGCGACGAAGAGTCGTCCGGGCGCCGCAATCCCATCAGCTGCAAGCGTCAGAATCTGCCGCTCGGATCGGCTCAATCCATCTTTCCACCAAGGGAATTCCTCCAGGTGACGGGCCAAGGCGGCAGCGAGGAATGGCAGCGGCGTCAGGTCACCACCCAGGAAGGCGTGCAGGATGGTCGGGTCAGGTGAGCGAAACGCTGCCCACCCCTGCCTCGCCAGTGTCATCTGCGCGCCGGTGACACTCTGGCGGGACGCCAGCAGCGAAGCCGTCTGCGCCGGGTTCAATTGCCCCAGTCCGCGGAACGGATCAATTCCCTCGAAGCGGTCAATACAGATGATGGTTAGCTTGGTCGATCCCATGCTGGCGGTGGAAAACCAGTCCAAGAGTTGCAGAATTTGCACCTGATCGTGCAGGTCATGTTCGAACCATAAGATAACCTCGTCATATTCACAGGCGGCCCTGAGGAGTTCGTTCCGCCTTTGAAACACGTGCGGTGCGGTGCCATCCGTGGGCGGACCTTCAAGGTATCTGGCTCGTACGGCGCTGACGGCGTCGAGATCAAGATCGGGCGGAAACGGTCCGTGATGCATCGGATCACGCCAGGGAAGGACATCGCCGCCAATGCCGCAGGCCTTCAGAGTATCCCCGGCGCTATCACCGTTGGTGATATGGAGAGCGTTCATGACGGTCTCTCATCGCCAAATGATTTTGCATCAGAATATTTCGCCTGGGTTGGACGAACTCAAGTGAAACTCCGATGCGTTTGAGGATTGGCGGTGCCTCGGCCGCATCCATCGCGCTGCGCTCCCGGCAGCGCTTTGCCCGGCACTGCGGCCGAGCGCGAAGGCGCACGCAGCGACGGGGCGGACCTCGAAGCCCCGGAACGTTCATTGCTTTTCCGCCGCTCCGGCCGCCGACCCGCCCGCTGCACGCCGCTGAGCGGACCTTAACGTGGCGGCGAGTATTGCACGGCACTCTCGTCCGGATTGCGGAGAAAATGCCATGTCGCTCGGATTGCGGATCATGCTGGCGATGGGCGTGCTCGCCTCCGTCGCTGCCATCTTGCTGGGCAGCGAGGCGGTCGATGCCCTCAGCGCGGCCACCCAGGCAGGGGAACGCCAGCGGCTGAACGCCGTCAGCGCCGCGCTGGCCGATGCCGCCGGCGCGCTGGCGGTGGAGCGGGGGCTGATGAACGGGCTGCTGGCCGACCCGTCGCGCGCCGCGCCTGCCGGACTGGCCGAGGCCGCCGCTGCCCGGGCGCGGGCGGAAGCGGCGCTCGGCACCGCCCTGCGTGAGGTTTCCGGCCCGGACGCCGAGGCGGTGGCGAACGCACGGACGGCGGTGAACGAGTTGCGTCTGGCGGCCGACCGGGTGCTGACCCGTGAGGCCGGGCCGCCACCGGCGCCCCTCGCCTGGTTTGCCGCCGCCACCGCGCAGATTGACGCCGTGGTGGGCCTGCGCCGCGCCATGGACACCGCCGCGAACGCCGAGGGCCCGATTGCCCGCCTCGTCGCGCTGCGCGACCGGTTGGGGGAAATGAGCGAGTTCGCCGGCCGCCAGCGCGGCCTGGTCAACGGTCTGATCACCGCCGGTGCGCGCGCAACCGCCGAACAGGCACTGGCCCTGGCAGCCGCGGAGGGCCGGATCGACGGTGCCTGGGCACGGGTGGGCGGGCGCCTGGCGGATGCCTCGCGGGCATTGCGCGCGCGCGTGCAGGCGGCGGACGCCGCCTGGTATGCCAACTTCCAGCCTTTGCGCCGGCAGGTCCTGGCGGCGGCGATGCGCGGCGACCCCTGGCCGGTCACGGCCGCGGCGTGGTTCGACGGCGCCAGCCGCGGCATCGACGCGCTGGCGGCGGTGCAGACGCAGGCCGGCACGGAGGTGGCGATGCTGCTGCAGGCGGAGGCCGCGGCCGCCGGCCGCCGGTTGACCCTGCATCTGTCGGCGTTGCTGGGTGCGTTGGGCCTCGTCGTTGGATTTAGCTGGTATGTGCTGCGCGGCGTGGTGCGGCCGCTGCGGCGGATCATTGCGGTGATCGAGCGGCTGGCCGGCGGCGACCTCGATGCCGAGGTGCCCGCCGCCGCCGGAGATGATGAAATCGGGCGGCTGCTGCGCGCCACCGCGCAATTCCAGGCCACCGCGCGCGAGGCGCGCCGGCTGACGGCGGAGCAGGAAACCTTGCGCGTGCAGGCTGAGGAAAGCCGGCTGTCGGCCATGCGCGAAGTGGGCGACCTGGTGGAGGAAATCGGGGCGCAGGCGATCGCCAGCGTGCGCACGCGGGCGGACGATCTGGCGGTCCTGGCCGGGCGCATGCAGGATGACACCGCCGCGGTGGCCGGCGCGGCCGGCACCGCCTTGACCGAGGCCGACGCCGTGCGGACGCAGACGGATGCCGGCGCCCAGGCTGCCGCCGGGCTGAACGGCGCCATCGGGGAGATCGCCACCCAGATGGAGCGCGCCGCCGCGGCCACGCGGGTGGCGGTCGCGCGAACGGCTGAGGCGCGCGGCGTGTTCGCCGCCCTCGGCACCAGCGTGGGCGAGATCGGCGAGGTGGCGACCCTGATCGCCGAAATCGCCGGACGCACCAATCTGCTGGCGCTGAATGCCACCATCGAGGCGGCCCGCGCCGGCGAGGCCGGGCGCGGATTTCGCGGTGGTCGCGGGCGAGGTGAAGGCGCTGGCGCAGGAAACCGCCCGCAGCACCCAGCGCATCGTGCAGCGCATCGGCGCGATCGAACAGCAGACGCGCGCGGCAACCGGCGCCGTGGCGGCCATCACCGACGCGGTGGGGGAGATCGACACCGTCGCCGGGGCGGTGGCGGCGGCGGTCGAGGAACAATCGGCGGCGACCGCCGAAATCGCCGAGGCGGTGCGCGGATGCAACGACGCCGCCGGCCGCGCGGCCGTGTGCATGGATGCGGCCGCGTCCGGCACCGCGCGCTCGGTCGCGTCCTGCGGCGAGATGGCCGGCATCGCCCGCACGGTGGCCGACAGCGTGGGCGAAATGAAGACCACCCTGGTGCGCGTGCTGCGCACCAGGGTGGAGGAGCTGGACCGCAGGGCGACGGCGCGCCACGCTGTCCGGCTGCCGGCGCAGCTGGCGTTTGCCGGCAAGCGCTGCGCCGGCACCTTGCTCGATGTGTCGTGTGGCGGGGCCCGGCTGGTCATGGACGACGCCGCCGGGCCGGCGGAAAGCAGACCCGGTGTCGGCACGAGGGTGGTGCTGCACGTGGACAAGCTGCCGTTGGTCGCGGCGGAGGTGGTGCAGCGGACGGACGTGGCGCTGCACCTGCGGTTCGTCTTCGCCGACGCGGACCAGGCACAAGCGATGGAAGCGGCGGTGACGGGCCTGACGCGGCGCGCCGCCGCCTGACCCTCAGCCGCGGCGCAGGCGGGTAACCAGCGCCGCGGCGGTATCGGCGTCGGTGTGCAGGGCGCGGGCGGCGATGTCCTGGGCGAAGCCGGCGCGGGCCAGCACGCCCAGCTCGCGGCGCGGGTCGGCCGCGGTGTCGGGGTCGCGAAACGGGCCGAGGCGGCGGCGGCGCGCCAACGCCAGGGCCGCCGCCAGTTCGGCCTCGGGGTCGTCGGGCAGGGCCGCGCGCGCCTCGTCGCCGGCCACGCCGCGGGCGGCGAGATGGGCGGCGATGGCGCGGCGGGAGCGGCCGCTGCGCCCAAGGCTGCGGGCGCGGCTGGCGGCGAAGGCGGCGTCGTCCACCGCGCCGGCGGCGGCCAGCCGCGCCACCACCTCACGCACGGCCAGGCGAAGCGCGGGCAGCGCGGCGGCGGCATCCTCGGTGCCGGCCGCGCGCGCCCAGCGCTCGCAGCGGCGGTCGAGCGCGCGGGTCAGGCCGGCACGGCTGGCGGCGTAGCGGGACAGATACGCCAGTGCTGCTTCGTGCAGCGTGGCTTCCGTGGGACGGGCAGCATTCCGCATGGCATGACGATGCCATGGACGCACAAAAGAAGGCCAGAGCAGAGCCCGGACCTTCCTTGCTTTGAGCAGGTTTGACTTCCCCGTCCCCCCCGGCTCATTCTTCCCGCGCAAATCACCGAGGATAAACAAGGATTATGATCCCCGCCCTGATGCCGACCTACAACCGCGCCGACCTCGCTTTCGAGCGGGGCGAGGGCGCCTGGCTGTATACGGCGGACGGGCGACGATTCCTCGATTTCGGCAGCGGCATCGCCACCGCCAGCGTCGGCCACGGCAACCAGCATCTGGCCGATGCCATCGCCGCGCAGGCGCACAAGGTGATGCACGTGTCCAACCTGTACCGCATCCCCCAGGCCGAGCGTCTGGCGCAGCGGCTGGTAGACGCGACCTTCGCGGACAGCGTGTTCTTCTGCAACTCGGGCGCGGAAGCGAACGAGGGCATGGTGAAGATGATCCGCCGTGCCGCTTATGAAACCGGCCACCCCGACCGCTACCGGGTGATCACCTTTGAGGGCGCCTTCCACGGCCGCACCCTGGCCATGCTGGCCGCCACCGGCAACGAGAAATACCTCAAGGGCTTCGGCCCCGTGGTTGACGGGTTCGACCAGGTGCCGTTCAACAACCTTAATGCCGTGCGCGACGCGATCGGGCCGCACACCGCCGGTATCATCGTCGAGCCGGTGCAGGGCGAGGGCGGCATCCGCCGCGGCAGAGTCGATTTTCTGCGCGGCCTGCGCGCCGCCTGCGACGAGTTCGGCCTGGTGCTCGGGCTGGACGAGGTGCAGTGCGGCATGGGCCGCACCGGCAAACTGTTCGCCTTCGAATGGGCCGGCATCGAGCCGGATGTGGTGAGCACGGCCAAGGGGCTGGGCGGCGGGTTTCCGATCGGCGCCATTCTGGCCCGGGAGAAGGTGGCGAAATATCTGGTGCCGGGCAGCCATGGCACCACCTTCGGCGGCAACCCGCTGGCCTGCACCGCCGCCAACGCGGTGCTGGACATCCTGCTCGCCCCCGGTTTCCTTGATGAGGTGGCGCGCAAGGGCGAGGTGCTCGCGTCGACATTGGCTGATCTGGTATCGGATTACCCGGCCGTGTTCGCCGAAACCCGCGGCCTCGGGCTGATCCAGGGACTGAAATGCGTGGTTGCGGCCGGAGAAGTGCAGGCCGCCTTCGCCGCCGAAGGCGTGCTGAGCGTGACCGCCGGCGAGAACGTGGTGCGCCTGGTGCCGCCGCTGGTCATCACCGATGCCGATATCGCCGAGGGAATGGCGCGGATGTATCGTGGCGCGGCACGTTGCCAGGAGTCCGCCGGCAAGGATGCGGCACCATGAGCACGGCGGCACGGCGGCGCGTGGCGGCGTCCGGCGGCAAACGCGAGGCGCGCGACGCGGCGCCCCGCCACTTCCTCGACCTGCGCGATCACGACATCGCGACGCTGCGGCAAATGCTGGAGGTGGCGGCCGGGTTCAAGGCGGCGAAGGGCGTGACCTCGCGCCCGCTTGCCGGGCGCACGCTGGCGCTGATTTTCGAGAAGCCGAGCACCCGCACCCGCGTCAGCTTCGAGGTGGCGATGCGCCAGCTCGGCGGCGACGTGATCATGCTGACCGGCAAGGAAATGCAGCTCGGCCGCGGCGAGACCATCGCCGATACCGCACGGGTGCTGTCGCGTTATGTCGATGCCATCATGATGCGCACCGACGCGCACGACAAGCTGCAGGAAATGGCGATGCACGCCACCGTTCCGGTGATCAACGGCCTGACCGCGGACTCGCACCCGTGCCAGCTGATGGCCGACGTGCTGACCTTCGAGGAGCATCGCGGGCCGATCGCCGGACAGGTGGTGGCCTGGTGCGGCGACGGCAACAACGTGGCGCGCAGCTGGATCGAGGCGGCGGCGCGGTTCGGCTTCACCCTGCGGCTGGCCACCCCGGACAGCCTGCGCCCGCCGGCGGAGCTGATCGCCTGGGCGCGGGCGCAGGGGGCGAAGGTGGAACTCACCGACGATCCGGCGGTGGCGGTGGCGGGCGCGCGCTGCGTGGTCACCGACACCTGGGTGAGTATGTCGGACGACCCGAACACCAGCCGGCACAACCTGCTTGCCCCGTACCGGGTCACGTCGGCGCTGATGAAGCAGGCGGCGGCGGATGCCATCTTCATGCACTGCCTGCCGGCGCATCGCGGCGAGGAAGTGACCGCCGAGGTCATCGACGGTCCGCAGAGCGTGGTGTTCGACGAGGCGGAGAACCGGCTGCACGCGCAGAAGGGCGTGCTTGCCTGGGCGCTCGGCGCGGCGCGGTAGCGCTTGGTGTTCAGCCGAGCCGCTTCTCCATGTCCACGACGGTCGGGTGGTCGTAGCCGCAATGCGCGGCGCGTTGCCTGGTCTCGATGAAGCCGCAGGCGACGAATAGGCGGCGATTGCCGGCCAGCGCCAGCCTGGTGGCGAGATGCACCCGCGGCAGGCCGCGCGCCCTAGCTTCGGCCTCGGCGGCGGCGACCAGTGCCCGGGCGATGCCGCGCCCGCGCCAGGAAGGGGCCACCGCGAGGCGGCCGAAATAGAGGCCGCCGCCGCGCTCGGCCCGCAGAATCACCCCGGCGAGCCTGCCGTCCGCGGCCACGGCGACCGCCCCGTCGCCCATGGCAGCCACGCCGGCAGCCGTTTCGCGCAGAGCCGACGGGGGCGGGTCAACGGCCGCGCTCAGGGCGGCGAAAGCGCTGCGAATGAGGGCAGCGGCGCGCTCGTGGTCGTCGGGATGGAGCGGGCGGAGGCAAAAACCGGGTGCGTTCATGGCGGGATGGTAGCGCGACGCCGGGCCGGGGCAATCTGGGGAAGTCATGGGTTCCAAGGGCCTCCCGGCCCTTGGCGGGGTCCAGGGGCAGAGCCCCTGGCCTTGCTTCCTTCAGCAGAAAGCTCCTTCCGCAGCGGCGATGTGGGAGGGGTGTTATGATGTGCGCGTCCGCCCTTCCCCGCATGACGGCCGATGAATTCATCGCCTGGGCGATGGAGCAGCCGGAGGGTGCGCAGTACGAACTGGTGGCCGGACAGGTGACGGCAATGGCGCCGGAGCGCCTAGGGCATGTGCGCGGCAGGCAACGCGTCTTCCGGCTGCTGGCGGATGCCATCGCGGCAGCGGGGCTGCCTTGCGAGGCGCTGGTGGGCGGTGTGGCGGTGCAGGCGGACGAGGCGACGGTCTATGAGCCCGCTGCCCTGGTGCGCTGCGGTGCCGCTCTGCCCGACGCCACGCTGCGGATCACCGATCCGCTGATCGTGGTCGAAATCCTGTCCCCTTCCTCGCGTGCCCGCGACGCTGGACTGAAGCTCACCGACTACTTCCGTATTCCGTCGCTGCGCCAACATCTGATCGTGGCGACCGGCATCCGCACGGTGATCCACCACGCGCGCGAAGACGCCGGCACCATTCTCACCCGCATCGTGCGGGACGGGCGGCTGCGGCTGGACCCGCCGGCGATCGGGCTGAAGGGGATTTTCGGCGCGGGCTGAGGGCAGGTGGCAGCGCCCGCCCGGATTTTCTATCTTCTGTTTTATGTCCGAACCCCCTCCCTTCCTCGACCCCGGACGACCCGACGTGCCCGACCTGGTCGTGCCGCGCGGCGTCGTGCCCTTTTATTTACCGCGCCGGCCGGTGCGCGGGCGGCTGGTGCGGCTGGGACCGCTCGCCGACGCGCTGCTGACCCGGCATGACAACCACGAGGCGGTGACCGTCCTGCACGGGGAGGCGCTGGCGCTCGCCGCCGTGCTGGCCTCGGCCTTGAAGTTTCGCGGCAGCTTCAGCCTGCAGGCGAAAGGCGACGGGCCGGTTGGCATGCTGCTGGCCGACTGCACCCACGACGGCGCGCTGCGCGGCTACGCCCGCGCCGAGCCGGAGCGTCTGGCCGCGGCGCTGGCCGACGGCCCCACGCCTTCGGCCGGACTGCTGCTCGGCCAGGGCTACATTGCCTTCACCGTCGATCAGGGCCCGGACATGGAGCGCCAGCAGGGCATCGTCAGCATCACCGGCGACAACCTGGCCGACATGGCGCTCCATTATTTCGCCACGAGCGAACAGTTGCATGTGTGGCTGCGGCTGGCCTGCGCGCGCACCCGGGCGGGCTGGCGCGCTGCCGCCCTGGTGCTGGAGAAAATCGCCGGCAGCGGCGGCATCGACCCTGCGCTCGACGCCGCGGCCCAGGAGGAAAGCTGGCGCACCGCCACCATGCTCGCCGCCACCGTCACCGAAGGCGAGTTGCTGGACGACGAATTGCCGGCCGAGCGGCTGCTGTTCAACCTTTTGCACAGCGAAGGCGTGGCCGCCGATCGGCCGCGCGCCCTTGCCTATGGTTGCCGCTGCACGCGCCAGCGCTTGTCCGGCATCCTCGAGGGGTTCGATACCGACGACCTCGACCATATGGCTGTCGACGGTGACATCGTCATGACCTGCGAGTTCTGCAATTTCGACTTTCGGTTCGCGCGTGCGGCGGTGCGGGGGCGGTGATGCGCTGCCGGTCTGATCCGGCATGGGCGTCGCCCGGAATCCCACCAATGCCGCTGGGCCCCGTATCCGAAGAAACCAACCGAGCGGGCCGAAAGTCAGCGCAATCGGGTGACGCCCTGCGCGAGGGCATGCCGCGCCAGAAAGCTGCACAAAGAGGCGGAGAGACGGAGGGAAGCCCGTTGGTGATCGCCGCCAGGGCCGCACGGCGCTTGGATAGGCCTCTCCTACTCTCCGTCTTCGTGTGCATCTTTTCCTTTTTCGCAATGCACCGCAGCCGCCGGGCCGTTCACCCGATTGCCCTGGGCCGAAAGTCGTGCCGCTTTGACTGTATACCGGGTTTTCGTTAACAGTACGCAAACCATCCGCGGGCGAACTGTGGCCACGGCTGGGGCAGAACAAAGGGCCAGGCAATGTCCGTCACCGTCAACACCGATGCATTTGTTTACGCCGCGGCGACATCGATCAGCCTGTCACAAATGTTCACCGTGACGGCCGGAAGCACCGATCCGACCTATCTTGTGCTGACCGTGCTGGACCGCAACGAATACACCGCGGGCGCCACCGGTGCCACCGGCACGCTCACCGGCACGGTGTCCGGCGTTGTCCATACCTTGGGCCTGAGCAGTATCAGCGGCGATGAACGGGGCACCGGCGTTGTTTTCACCTACACGAGCGCCGGCTATTACAATAGTACCTACGGCTATCTGGACCAGCTGAGCTTCAATTCGTCCTCCAGCCTGGACGATGTGACGAACCTGTCGCTGTTCGGCACCAGCAATCTCAGCCTGGCCACGGATCTCGCCACCAACCCCTACTCCATGGCCGCTGACGACGCCGCGGGATACATCGGCAGCGCCACCGTCGTCACCGAGCCCAGCTTCACAGGCTCCGTGCCGGCCCAGGCAACCCCGGATTCCATCGCGGCGGTCGCCAATAGTTTCGTCGGCGATGCCTGGAACATGAACGGCTGCTGGGTGCTGACCAGCACCATCGCCGCCGAGGCAGGCGCGTCGCTGCCGCTGCAGAGCACGTTGATCGGCATATCCGGGAAACCGAACGGCGAATGGATCGTGGCCTTCAATGGCCCGGCCGGCCAGACGGGCAACTGGCAATCCATGGTGACCGCCGGCGAAATGGTATTGTTCGGCACCCCGGGCGGCGGCGGGCACATCACCACCTGCGTGTCCGGCTCCGGCAGCACCGCCATGCTGGTGGACAATATCGTCTATGTGAACGCCTCCGACCAGGTTCTGAATCCGGCAAACGACGGTTCGGCCAATGACGTCCTCATTTCGGCACCGCACCCCGCTTCCCAGGAATGGGCGGGGGTCGCGGCCTCGTCCGTGGTCATTTACGAGCTGGACACACCGATCGTCACCGACAGCGTGTCCTCTGACACTCTCACCTCCGGCGCGTCGCAGTCACTGGCGTCGCTCTTCTCCGCAACCGATCCGGCCAACAAGGCCATTACGGAGTGGCAGGTCTATGATACCGCAACCAGCGACACGCTGGTGACCGGCGGCAGCAGTTACAGCGACCATTCGGCCGCGGCGGCCCTGACCACCACATCGCTCGGGCTGGTTTCCCTCGACGCCGGCACGACCGCGACGACCGACACGCTGGAGGTGCGGGCATTCAACGGCAGTTACTGGGGCGACTGGCAGTCGTTGAACGTCGCCATTTCGGCCGCCGGCGCCGCCTCACCCCCGGTGCTGCAGACGCAGACGCCGAACCAGACATGGACCGAGGGCCAGGCGATCTCGCTGTCGCTCGCCGCCACCTTCAAGGACCCGCAGAACGAAACGCTGAGCTATGCGGTCGTGCAGTCGAACACGACGTTGCTGCCGAACTGGCTCAGTTTCAACGCGACAACCGATACGTTGAGCGGAACCGCCCCGATTACCGCGCAGACCCTGGGCATCACGGTCACGGCCACCGACACCAGCGGCTTGTCGGCATCGGAAACCTTCAACGCCACCGTACAGGCAGTGGCGGCGTCGCCGCCGGTGCTGGCAAAGCAGACGCCGAACCAGAGTTGGACCGACGGGAAATCGATCAGCTTCGTGCTGCCCAGCGGCACGTTCACCGATCCGCAGGGCGAGACCTTGACCTACACCGAATCTGAAATCAGCGGACCCAGCATCGCGTCGTGGCTTACCTTCAACGGCACCACCGGCACGTTCACCGGCATTGCGCCAAGGACCGGCTCAGGGACGGCCGACATCCAAATCGTGGCCACGGACACGAGCAACCTGTCGGCGTCGGAAACCTTCTCGGTGTCATGGGCCGCCGCCGGCCATGGCACCGCGCACGGGATTTCGGTGGTATCGACGGGTGGCTTGGTGGCGTTCCCCAGCTGAGCGGGAGGTTTTCCCCTTCAAGAATGGGTTCAATTGGTGCACCGACCCGTCGCGCCGAAAGGCGTGCCGGGGTGGGTCCGAGGCGGAGCCTTGGAATTTCCTGTCCGCCCTCACGCAAGCCCGGCAAGACTATCCCACCCGTACGCCGTCTCGTGCGCGGTCCAGCCCTCGCGCGCGTCCTGGCGGGTGGCGCAGGCGCGGCCGCCGAGCGTTTCATAGAACCGGCGCGCGGGCGCGTTGCCGTCCAGCACCCATAATCCGGCCGACGCGAATCCCGCTTGGCGCATGTCCGCCGCCGCAGCGTGCATCAGGGCGCGGCCAAAACCGCGCCACTGGGCACGGCGCAGCACATAGAGCGCGGAAACCTCGGCAGCGAACGACAGGGTGGCGTCGCTTTGCGGTCCCCAGGAGACGAAGCCGACAAGATCCGCCGCCGCGATGGCGACGAACACCCCGCCGCGCGGAATAATGGCACGCCACATCTCGGTGCGGCGCGCCGGGTCGAGCGCCGCAAGCACGGCATCGGGCACCAGGCCTGGATAGCTTTCGCGCCAGGCCTGCACATGCACCGCGGCGATGGTGGCGGCGTCGTCCGGCGTGGCAGGGCGGATGGTCATGGGTGCGCCTCGCGATGGGCTGCCTTGGCGCGGGCCACGAACGCGCGGATCAACCCGGGGTCCTTCTTGCCCCGCTCGCGTTCGACGCCGGAGGAGACATCCACCCCCGGCGCGCCGGTGGCATGGATGGCCTCGGCCACATTGGCGGGGTTCAGGCCGCCGGCCAGCAACCAGGGCAGCGGCGCCCGCCAGCCGCGCAGGATCGACCAGTCCAGCATCGCCGCGTTGCCGCCCGGCCTTGTGGCGCCCTCCGGCGGAATGGCCTCGATCACCAACCCGTCCACGCCCTCGGCCGAATCCGGCAGGTCGGCGGCCCCGGCCACCCCAATCGCCCGCCAGACCGGGCGGCCAAATCTGGCCCGCAAGCCGGCGCAGCGCCCGGGCAAATCGTAGACCTGCAGCACGTCCAGCCGGACCTTCGCCAGGGTGGCGGCAATGGCCTCATCGTCAGGACGGACGAACAGCCCGACGCATGACCCGGCGCCGTCCGCGAGCGCGGCCGCGCATGCGGGGGTCACGGCACGGGGCGATGGCGGAAAAAACACAAACCCGAGCCAGTCCGCGCCGGCGCCAAGAGCGGCGTCACGGGCTTCGGGGTCGTTGATGCCGCAGATCTTAACCCGCGTCACCCGGACAGCCCGTCGATCGCAGCGGCTTTGTCCGGCCGGGCGGGGTCGCAGCACATGAAAAGGGCGCCGACGGCCCGCAAGCCGTCGGCGCCATAGGCCAGAAAACAGGGCAGCCCATGCACGAACAGGCCGCGGCCAAACGCGACCCGGTCGGCCCAGGTGTCAGCGAGCGCTGCGTCGGTCGTGTCGAACGCCGCGATCAGGCCCGGCATATCACCTCGACGCCGCCACCGCGGTGCCGGAGCTCTTTTTCTTCAGCGAGTTGACCTGGTCTTCCAGCCTGCGGGCGGCCCGCTCGAACCGGCGGGCGCGGCGACGGGCGCCGAGTGCCGGAAACCAGACAAACAGGCTGCCAAGCAGGAAGGCCGCCGCCGCAGTCACCAGCACGGCGGCTGACACCGGCGTCGCCAGCTTGAAGTCAGTCGGCCAGAACAAGAGGGTGACCGGCTGCGGGTTGGAGAGTGCGAACAAAACCAGGACGATCAGGACAGGCAAGGCAATCAGCGTGCGCAACATGGGTTTCACCTCGGGGAAAGGGACGCAATAGAAACTAACCCAGTTTGCCTCAGGCCGCCACCCCTGCCCTGGAGCGGCCCTTGGTCTCGGGCGGCTTGCGACTCTCCCGCTTGCCGCGGTTCACCCGTTCGCGCAACTCCTTGCCGGCTTTGAAAAACGGCACCGCCTTTTCGTCGACCGGCACGGCCTCGCCGGTGCGCGGATTGCGGCCGGTGCGGGCCTCACGTCGCTTCACTGTGAAGGCGCCGAAACCGCGCAGCTCGACCCGCTCGCCGCGCGCCAGGGCGGCGGTGATTTCGTTGAATACGGTGGCGACGATCAGCTCCACATCCTGGCCACGCAAATGTGGATTCGCCGCCGAGAGATCCGCAATCAGCTCCGACTTGGTCATGCTTCCGCCCCCAGCGTTTGAACGCTCACTCGCTACCGGCGGAAGGCTGCCAGACGGCCCAGGCGCCGTCAAGTCTAAGTCCTTGAGACAGAACAGTTTTCATCAGGTCGCTGAGGAGCGGGGAAAATGACGCCGCGAGCACCCGGCGGGCGAAGCCGCCAAGCTCCACATCCTCGACCGGCAGGCTCTCCGGAATGCCCTTTTCGGCCGCCAGCCAGGCGCGCGCCTCGGCCTCGCCGCCGATGGCATCGACCAGACCCAGGCCGAGGGCCTGGCGGCCGGTATAGGCGCGTCCATCGGCCAAAGCGCGGACCTGCTCGGCGGTCATGTGGCGGCCGGCGGCGACGATGCCGACGAACTGGTCGTACATGTCCATCACCAGGGCCTGCAGCACCTCGCGGCCCTGCGGCGAGGTCGGGTGGGTGAAGCTCGGCTGGTCCTTCAGCGGCCCCGAGGTGATCGCCGTGGCGGTGATGCCGATGCGCTCGAGCAGGCCGGATGCCTCGCCGGTCTCCAGCAGCACGCCGATCGAACCGGTCAGCGTCGAGGCGCGGGCGAAGATGCGCGCCGCCGGCACGGCGATCATGTAACCGGCGGAAGCGGCGGTCCCGCCCATGACGGTGACCACCGGCTTGCGGGCGGCAACCTCGGATATGGCGTGATGCAGGCTCTCGCCGCCGGCGACGCTGCCACCGGGACTGTCGACATAGACGATCAGCCCGCGCACGGCGTCGTCTTTGGCCAGGGCGGCCACCGCATCGGTCAGCTTGCGGTTCTCGGTCATCAGCCCGGTCACGCTAAGACGGGCGAGATGAGGGCGCCCGCCCAGCGGAAGGTACGGCGCGACGGCAAGCAGAACGCAGGACACCACCGCCAACACGGCGGCGCCGCGCCAAAAGAACAGGCGGCGCTTGAGGCGCCGCCTGTCGATCAGAAGGTCAGTTTCGAACGACATGGCGATCCCTGGCGGGATGGCGGCGCGCGGCCATCACTCCTGCTGGGCCTGCTGGTTGCGGCGGCGGATCGCCGCCCCCAGGATGTCGCCGAGCGAGGCGCCGGAATCCGAACTGCCGAACTCCTGGATCGCCTGCTTGTCCTCGTCCTGCTCCTTGCCCTTAATGGTAAGCTGCAGCTTGCGGGCGGCGCGGTCGACCGACATGACCTTGGCGTCCACCTTCTCGCCCACGGCGAAGCGGTCCGGCCGTTGCTCGCCCTTGTCGCGGGCCAGTTCGGCGCGGCGGATAAAGCCGGTGAGCACCTCGTCGACCTTGACCTCGATGCCGTTGGACTGCACCGCAGTGACCACGCAGGTGACGATGCTGCCCTTGTGCACCCGGTCGAGCACGGCGGCGGCCGGATCGTCGGCGAGCTGCTTGATGCCCAGCGAAATGCGCTCCTTCTCCACATCCACGTCCAGCACCTTGGCCTTGACCACCGCGCCCTTCTCGAACTTGGTCATGGCCGCCTCGCCCTGCTCGTCCCAGGACAGGTCGGACATGTGCACCATGCCGTCAATATCGGCGGTGAGGCCGATGAAAAGGCCGAATTCGGTGATGTTGCGAATCTCGCCCTCGACCACCGAGCCGATCGGATGCTCGTCGACGAACTGCTCCCAAGGGTTGCGCTGCACCTGCTTCAGGCCGAGCGAGATGCGCCGCTTGCCGCTGTCCACATCGAGCACCAGCACGTCGACCTCCTGCGAGGTGGCGACGATCTTGCCGGGGTGGACGTTCTTCTTGGTCCAGCTCATTTCGGAGACGTGAACCAGGCCCTCGACCCCCGGCTCTAGCTCCACGAAGGCGCCGTAGTCGGTGATGTTGGTCACACGGCCGGTGAACTTGGCGCCAGGCGGGTATTTGGCGGCCACGCCCTCCCACGGATCGGCCTCCAGCTGCTTCATGCCGAGGCTGATGCGCTGGGTGTCCGGGTTGAAGCGGATGACCTGCACCTTGACCGCCTGGCCGATCTGCAGCGCCTCGGACGGGTGGTTGATGCGCCGCCAGGCGATATCGGTCACGTGCAGCAGGCCGTCGACGCCGCCGAGGTCGACGAAGGCGCCGTAATCGGTGATGTTCTTCACCACGCCGTCGAGGATCTGGCCTTCCTTGAGGCCCTGGATCAGCTCGCTGCGCTGCTCGGCGCGGGTTTCCTCCAGCACGGCGCGGCGCGACACCACGATGTTGCCGCGGGCGCGGTCCATCTTGAGGATCTGGAAGGGCTGCGGGGTGCCCATCAGCGGCCCCACGTCGCGCACCGGTCGGATATCCACCTGGCTGCCCGGCAGGAAGGCCACGGCGCCGCCGAGATCGACGGTGAAACCACCCTTGACCCGGCCATAGATGGTGCCGTTGACGCGCTGCTGGCTTTCGAAGGCGCGCTCCAGATTGGTCCAGGCCTCCTCGCGGCGGGCCTTTTCGCGCGAGAGCACGATGGTGCCGTCGCGGTCCTCGTAACGCTCGACATAGAGCTCGATCACGTCGCCGGGCTTCACGTCCGGCTTGCCGCCGGGCGGGCCGAATTCCTTGAGCGCGACTCGGCCTTCGCTTTTCAGGCCGACATCGACGATGGCGAATTCCTCGGTCAGCCGCACCACGCGGCCTGTGACCACCGACCCGTCGAAGCCGGAATCGCGGCCGAGGGTTTCATCGAGGAGGGAGGCGAAGTCTTCGCCGGCCAGGGGGCTGGCGGCAGGACGCGGGGCGAGGGCGACGGCGGCGCTGGATGCCATGAGGGTGGGTCTGTCCTTGAGAGGGCGGCGGGTATTTCCCATGCCGCCTGCTGCGCTTGCGCCCTTCCTGGTCGGGTGCTGACCTGCGGGAAGCACGACTTGCCCGCGCCGGGCATGGTTCGGGCGCAGGCCGGGGTGAAGGTATAATGGCCAAACGGACGGGTGATTTCCCTTCCCGCTCAGAGCGCGGCCTCCCGGCCGCGCGTGCGGCGGAGAGATAGCCGGAGCGGGGACGGAGTCAAGGGCGGCGACGGGTTTGCGCATCGCAAAGTCGTGAACGGGGCGGTTCGCCCGGCCGTCAGGTTTGCGGTCATTCGACAGGTGGGAGGTTGTGCGCGCGACGGTCGGCGTTGAGTGTCTCGAGGGCGGTTTTTGAAATTCCCGACACTATGGTGAGGCTCGGAAAGCCAAGCTGCGAGCCTAAATTCGCCGCCTGGGCGTCCGATAGGTCTAGCGTCTGCAGAGCGGTGAGGCCGGTGAGCGGCTCGAAATTCGCCACTGGTGCGCCGGACAAGCTCAGCGACGTGAGATTGGTGAGGGGCTTGAGCGAGTTCGAGGGCCTGCACCTGGGTGCCGGACAGATCGAGGTACTGGAGATGGGTGAGACCCTTGAGCGGCTGGAGGTTCGCAACCGGGGTCCCGGAAAGGTTGAGCCACCAGAGGGCAGTGAGGTCCTTGAGCGGGTCGAGGTTCGCAACCGGGGTCCCGGAAAGGTCGAGATCCTCCAGAGCGGTGAGGCCCTTGAGCGGATCGAGGTTCACCGCCTGAGTCTTGGAAAGCTTGAGCGACTTGAGGGCCGCGAGGCCCTTGAGCGGGTCGAGGTTCGCGACCGGGGTCCCGGAAAGGTCGAGATTCGGTAGAGCGATGAGGCCCTTGAGCGGGTCGAGGTTCGCCGCCTGAGTCCCGGAAAGGTTGAGCCGCTGGAGGGCGGTGAGGCCCTTGAGCGGGTCGAGGTTCGCCGCCGGGGTGCCGGAAAGGTCGAGATCCTGCAGAGCGGTGAGGCCCTTGAGCGGGTCGAGGTTCGCCGCCCGGGTGCCGGAAAGCTTGAGCAACGTGAGGGCAGTGAGGCCCTTGAGCGGGTCGAGGTTCGCAACCGGGGCCCCGGCGAGGTCGAGAGTTTGCAGAGCGGTGAGGCCCTTGAGCGGGTCGAGGTTCGCAACCGGGGTCCTGGCGAGGTCGAGAGTTTGCAGAGCGGCGAGGCCCTTGAGCGGGTCGAGGTTCGCCGCCGGTGCGCCGGAAAGTTCGAGCCACTGGAGGGCAGTGAGACCCTTAAGTGGGTCGAGGTTCGCAACCGGGGTCCCGGAAAGGTCGAGACCCTGCAGCGCGATGAGGCCTTTGAGCGGGGCGAGGCTCGCAACCTGGGTCCCGTAAAGGTTGAGATCCTGCAGAGCGGTGAGGCCCTTGAGCGGGGCGAGGCTCGCAACCCGGGTCGAGGAAAGGTCGAGTTTCTTGAGAGCGGTGAGACCCTTGAGCGGGTCGAGGTTCGCAACCGGCGTGCCGGAAAGGTCGAGTTTCTTGAGAGCGGTGAGACCCTTGAGCGGGTCGAGGTTCACAATCTCGGTC
Source organism: uncultured Alphaproteobacteria bacterium (assembly GCA_963804495.1). Lineage (GTDB taxonomy): Bacteria > Pseudomonadota > Alphaproteobacteria > Acetobacterales > Acetobacteraceae > Rhodovastum. The sequence continues at coordinate 89,085 of CAWDQN010000004.1, forward strand.
GCGGAAAGGTCGAGAGTCTGTAAAGCGGTAAGGCCCTTGAGTGGGCCGAGGTTCGTGATCTGGGTGCCGGAAAGGTTGAGATACTGCAGAGCGGTGAGGCCCTTGAGCGGGTCGAGGTTCGCAACCGGCGTGCCGGAAAGGTCGAGAGTTTGCAGAGCGGTGAGGCCCCTGAGCGGGTCGAGGTTCGTGACCTCGGTGCCAGCAAGATCGAGAGTCTGCAGAGCGGTGAGGCCTTTAAGCGGGTCGAGGTTCGTGGCCTGGTTCCCGGAAAGCATGAGCCGCTTGAGGGCAATGAGGCCCTTGAGCGGGTCGAGGTTCGCCGCTTGGGTGCCGGCAAGGTTGAGTTTCTCGAGAGCGGTGAGGCTCTTGAGCGGGTCGAGGTTCGCCGCCTGGGTGCCGGACAGGTCGAGCGAGCGCAGCGCGGGGAGGCCGGCGAGCGGATCGAGCCTGGTTACGCTGGTGCCGCTCAGGTCGAGATTTTCGAGGGCGGTCAGCCCGGCCAGCGGTTCAAGGGTCGCCACCGGCGTGTCGGCCAAGTTGAGCGACACCAGGGCGCTGAGCCCGGCGAGCGGTTCGAGCTTCGCCACCCCGGTGCCCTGCAGGGACAGCTGACGCAGGCCCGTGAGGTGGTTGAGCGGACCGAGGTCCTGCACCTTGGTATGTTCCAGGCCGAGAATCCTCAGGGCGGTGAGGGGGCTGAGCGGGTCGAGGTTGGTGACCGAAGTGCGGCTCACGTCCAGTGACTGCAGGGCGGTGAGGTTGCGCAGCGGTTCGAGGTCGGTGGCTCGGGTGCCGCCCAGGTGGAGTTCGCGCAGGGCAGTAAGGTTCTTCAGCGGGGCGAGCCCGGTCACCGGCGTTCCAGTCAGGCTGAGCATCGTCAGGGCGGTCAGACCGCTGAGCGGCTCGATGCCTGCCACCGCGGTGCCGGTCAGTTCGAGCGAATGCAGTGCGGTCAGGCCCCGCAGCGGTTCGAGACGCGAAACCCGGGTGTTTTCCATAAACAGCGATTGCAGGGCGGCAAGCCCGCTGAGCGGGCCGAGCTCGGCAACCCGCGTGTTTTGCAGATACAGCGTCTGCAGGCCGATGAGATTCCGCAGCGGTTCGAGATTGGCCACGGGCGTGAACATCAGCGAGAGCACCTGCAGCCCCGCCATGCTCCTGAGCGGGCGGAGATCCGCCACGCTTGTGTGGTCCAGGCAGAGCAGTTTCAGCGCGGTCAGCCCGCTGAGCGGCGCGATGTCGGAAATGTCGCCGCCGCCGACCCTGAATTCGCTGACCGGCGCCACCCGCGCCAGCAGCCCGACGGCCTTGGCGAAGCTTGCCTGGGTGGGGCTCGAGGTCGATTCGACGCTGGTCGCGCCGTCCGGCAACGCGGTCACATCGAACCCGAGCGGCGCCAGGCGGGCGCGGATGGGCGGGAGTTCGAGGCTGCCCGGTCCTGGCGGCGATGCGGCGCTTGCCGCGGCCGCGAGTTGCAGCGCGAGCAGGCAGGCGGTGGCAAACCTGCCGGGCCACCGGCGCGCCAGACCGCCGGGACACTGCGAGGCATGACGATCCATGATCCTGGTCCAGTCTGTTTCGGCCAGGGAAACATGTCGGCGGTCGGCGAGGCAAGGCGCGCGGCAATCGGGGTGAAGAAAGGGAGGCCAGAAGCTCTGCCCCTGGCCCCTGCGTCGCGCGCAGCGCCCCCGGCGCGGCAGGAAGCGGCCCCCTGAACCGCATTCCATTTCGACAACCGTTATGAGAGGGCGGGTGACGAGACGCACCGGTTCATGTCGGCCCAGCAGCCGCAACGCCGCGGCGAACGCCTGGTCAGGGTCAACGTCCGTGGTGGACCGGTGGTGTCAGACCTGGTTCCAAATTCGCCTGAAGCCCGTTTGTTCCGGAACGGTGGAAAACGCCGGATCGAGCGTGACCAGATGGGCATCCTCGGCGATCGCCTGCGCAGCCAGCACGCGGTCGAAGGGGTCGCGATGGTCCCATGCCAACAGGCCGGCGCGTTTCGGATGGGCCGAACCGATCGGCAGCGGCGCGATGCCGGCACGGCGCAATGCGGTATCGAAGTCATCGAGCAAGGCGGTCGGCTCCGTCCAACGGCCGCGTCCCACCTTGATCGCGATCTCCCAAATGCTGGCGGTGCTGAGGAGCACCACCCGGCCGTGCTGCTCGATGGCGGCGCGCGCGGGTGCGGCGCGGCGCTCGGGTGCGGTCATGGCCCAGACGAACGCATGGGTATCGAGCGGCAGCGGGACGTCAGCGTCCGCCATCGTCGCCAGCGTCCCAGAGACGTTGCTCGTCCTCGGGGAGCGGGTCGAAGAAGAAGCCGTCCAGCGGGGTCGGGAGGGCCCACTGCAAGCCGGGCGGGCGCGGCATGGCGGGCGGAAGCGGGACCAGCTTTGCCACCGGTTTTCCGGCGCGCGCGATCGCCACCTCCTTGCCGGCCGCGACACGGTCGAGCAGGCGGGAAAGATGTGTTCTGGAATCGCAGACATTGACGATTTCCATGCGACCAGACCAGCTGATCTCACCCATTAGGACAAGGCCAGCAGCGCCAGCGCCGCCGCGAACGCGGCATCGGGGTCGAGGTCGGTGGTATCCAACACTCTCGCGTCGTCGGCCGGCTTCATCGGCGCGGCGGCGCGCGCGGCGTCGGCGGCGTCGCGGGTGCGAACCTCCGCCGTGACGGTGGCGAGATCGGCATCGGCGCCGCGTGCCTGCAGTTCTTTCCAGCGGCGCAGGCCGCGCGCCTCAGGGCTGGCGGTGACGTAAAGCTTTGCCCCCGCATCGGGATACACCACGGTGCCGATGTCGCGCCCGTCCAGCACCGCGCCGCGGGCGCGGCCGAATGCGCGCTGGAAATCCAGCAGAGCGGCGCGCACACCGGGAATGGCGGCGACCGCGCTGGCGGCGGCATCTGCCGGCGGGCCGCGCAGATCGGGGCGATCGAGGTCCTCGGGACGCAGGGCGCGGGCGGCGGCCTCGGCCGTTATCGGATCGACGGGGTTGGCGCCGGCATCGAGCACGCGGCGGCCGACGGCGCGATACAGCAGGCCGGTGTCGAGATAGGGCAGGCAGAAATGAGCGGCGAGGCGCCGGGCCAGCGTGCCCTTGCCGGCGGCGGCGGGGCCGTCGATGGCGATGATCAGGGGCTTCGCGCCGGCGGTCGGGGGAGCCCCCTCACCCCGCCCTCTCCCTCCATCTGGGGCAGAGGGTTCTCTCTGTATCGTCGTCACGGCGCGGAGATCGGCGCGGGGCCATCGACCAGCCCGTTCAGAAGCGACACAAAACCGGGAAAACTCGTGTCGATGAAGGCGGCATCGTCAACCGCCACCGGGGCCGGCGTGGCCAGGCCCAGCACCAGAGCGCTCATCGCCAGCCGGTGGTCCATATGAGTCTGCACCGTCGCCCCGCCAGCGGGCGGACGGCCACCCTGCACGATCAGGTCGTCGCCCTCGATCTGCACAAGCGCGCCGTTGGCGCTGAGCAGCGCCGCGGTGGCGGTCAGCCGGTCGCTTTCCTTCACCCGGAGTTCCTTCAGCCCGCGCATGCAGGTGGTCCCGTCCGCGAAGGCGGCGGCGACAGCGAGGATCGGATATTCGTCGATCATGCTCGGCGCCCGCTGCCACGGCACCTCCACCGCGCGCAAGGGCGAGGCGACGGCAATGACATCACCGACCGGTTCACCGCCCTCGGTGCGGGCGTTTTCCACCGTCAGTTGGGCGCCCATCTCCCGCAGCGTGGTGAACAGGCCGCAGCGCAGAGGATTGAGGCCGACCCCCGCGATGCGCAGGCGCGACCCCGGCACCAGCAGCGCTGCGACGATCAGAAACGCCGCCGAGGACGGATCGCCCGGCACCACCACGTCGGCGGCGCGCAGATGCGGCTGGCCGGCCAGGGTGATGATCCGAGCCGCCCCCTCCGCCTCGACCGTTACGTCGGCACCGAAATGGCGCAGCATGTTCTCGCTGTGGTCGCGGGTGGCCTCGAGTTCCTCGACGCGGGTCAGTCCGGGCGCATTCAGGCCGCACAGCAGCAGCGCCGACTTCACCTGCGCGGACGGCACCGGCACGCGGTATTCCAACGGCAGCGGATCGCGCGCGCCCTCCACCGCCAGCGGCAGCCGGCCACCGGCGCGCGATGAAAACCGGGCGCCGCAAGCAACCAAAGGGTCGGTCACGCGCTGCATCGGCCGGCCGCGCAGGCTGGCGTCGCCGGTCAGCACGGAAAAAAACGGATGGCTGGCGAGGATGCCGGTGAGCAGCCGGGCGGCGGTGCCGGAATTGCCCATGTCCAGCACCTCCGCCGGCTCCACCAGCCCGCCGACGCCGCGGCCGGCAACCCGCCAGGCGCCCGGCGCGTCCTGCACCACTTCGGCGCCGAGGGCGCGCATGGCGGCGGCGGTGCACAGCACGTCTTCGCCTTCCAGCAGGCCGGAAATGCGGGTCTCGCCGACCGCCAGAGCGCCGAACATCAGGGCGCGATGGCTGATCGATTTGTCGCCCGGCACAACAACGGTACCGGCGAGCGCGGCGGCGGGGCGGTGGGCGGCGAGCGGGCGGGCGGGAGCGCCGTGAACAGGTGTCACCATGCGCGCGCGCTTAGCACGGGCAGGACGCGTTTGACAGGCAGGCGGGAGGATGGCATGGGGCGCGCCCTCCGGCGCAATCCCTGGCGAGGCGACACGATGGCGAAGCCCGAACTCGGCAACAAGCGCGTCTGCGTGGCCTGCAGCGCCCGTTTCTATGACCTGACGAGGCAGCCGGCGATCTGCCCGAAATGCAACACCGAACAGCCGGCCGAGCAGCCGCGGCTGCGGCGCACCGGCGGCAACGTGGCGCTGGAGGAAAAGCGCCGCCCCAAGGTGATTCCCGTGCCCGGCCTGGAGGATGGCAACGTCGAGGTCGAGACCGCCGAGGAGGAGGTGGAGGAGGATGTGCTGGAAGACACCTCCGACCTCGAGGGCGGCGACGAGGCGGTGGTCGATGTGGAGATCGAGCCCGAGGCGGGTGAGGAAGAGCGGTGAAAATCTTGCCGCTATGCGAGTAAAAGATAAGCAAGATAGGGAAAAACTACATAGAGTTTAGAGGACACCAGAGAGAAGGCAGGTTGTCTGAAAGATAACCCGCGCCGGATTGAGGGCGCTTCGCAAAGAGCCTGTTTTTCCTTCCCTGTGATCTCATCTAATTTTCTCTAAACTCTGTGCACCCCTTGCTTATCTTGCTTGCTTAACGCCGTCCCGCCTCAAAGCCGCCTCGCGACGCGCAGCCACAGCATCAATGCCGCGTCCCACGGTACGGCGGGAATTTCCCGCAGGCGCCAGTACCAGCGTTTGCACAGACCCGTTGCCGCCGGGCCTCGTGGCGGCGGACAGGCGCGGCCCGGCAGCCCGGCCAGACGCAGCAACAGCACGCAGCGCGGCACATGATAGGCGCTGCTGGCGGCGAATACCCGGCCTCGATGCCCGGCCGCCCGCAGCAGCCGGCGCACCGCCACCACCGAGGACACGGTGTCGGTTCCGCTCGCCTCGACCAGGATGCGATGCACGGCGACGCCCTCGCCTGCCAGCAGCGCCGCCATGACCAGGGCCTCGGCCGGCGGATGCTCGCCCAGGCCGCCAGTGGGCACATACAGCGCGTCCGGGTGGCGGGCGCCGAAGGCCAGCGCCGCCTCGACCCGCCGCCGCAGCGCGCCGCTGGGCTGGCCGCCCGGACGCACGGCCGCGCCGAAAATGACGATCGCCGGCCCGGTTGCGGCGACATCGGTCACGCCGCCACCGGTCACGGCGGCGGGGCGAGCAGGATGCGGTTCAGCGCCGACAATTTGTCCCAGGTCTCGCGCCAGGCGCGGTCGAAGGCGGCGCGGTCGATCCCCCGCGGCGCCAGGGCGGCGGCGATCTCGCCCACCCGGCGCTCGCCATCGATCAGGCACAGGATGGCGCCGGCCAGCTTCGGCAGCCCCACCGGCACGCGCAGCCCATCGAACTGGAAAATCAGGGTGCCGTCCGGGCGGATGGCACGCGCCACCTCGGCTGCCGGCATTTCGCGCGCCACCGGCACCGCCGCGTCGTCCATCGGGTTGGCTGGGTCGGCCCGCTCGGTGGCGCGCACGCAATAGGCCACGTGGGTGCTGATATTGGCCGTCACCGCCTCGGCCAGGGCGGCGCGGGCGACCGGGTCGAGGGCGGCGGCGCGGGCGCGCAGCTTCGGGTCGGGCAGAAAGATCGACGGGTCGTAGCGCATCGGCTCCATCAGCGCCGTGACCGCGAGTCCGGCGCCATGCAGCAGGGCGTACAGGGAGGGCACATCGTAAGCCCGGTCGCGCGGGTTCAGCAGCAGATCGTACAGACCGGCATCGCCGCCGGTCAGATGGTCGGCGAAATTGCGGTTGCTGCGCAGCCAGTTGCTCTCCGGCAGATGCCGCATCACGCGCCTTGCCATGTCCAGCCGCGCAGGCGGCGGCTGGTCGTCCGGTGCGAGCAGGCGCAGCGCGTCCTGCACCATGTACACGCCGGTGCGCCCGTGCGGCGCGTAGACCATCAGCCCCAGGCCGCCGCCCGGCGCCAGCACCGACAGCAGGGCGGTCAAACCGGCGTCCGGGTCGGGCAAATGGTGCAGCACGCCGCAGCAGTCGATGTAGTCGAACATCCCCAGCCCGGCGCCGGGAAGATCGAGCAGCGACCGGCGCTCCCAGACGATATTGTCCAATCCCCGCGCGGCGGCGCGGGCCTGGGCGATGCGCAGCGCCGCCGCGGAGCGGTCCAGATACGTCACTGTTCCCGGCTGGCCCAGGCGCGCCATATGCGCCGCCAGCATGATGGCGGCATCGCCGGTGCCGCCGCCGGCGACCAGCGCGCGCAGCGGGCGCGCGCGCGGGCGTCGCGCGCCGAACACCCACCAGTCGATCTCGCGCAAATGGCTGGGGCTGCCCACCACCAGGCGCTTTTTCTCGTCATTCGGGTCGCGCTGGGGGTACGGATAGGCTTCGTACCTGGGCCGCCAGGCTGGCGTCGGTTGCGTCGTGCATGGACGCGGCATAGAGCAGGCGCATGCATCCCGCCAGAACCCGCGGCTATGTCGGCATCGGCGCCGAAGGCGTCTCGAAATCGGCCAATGTCGGCGCGCTGCTGCGCACCGCGCATGCCTTCGACGCGTCGTTCTGTTTCCTGGTCGGCACCGGATTCGACGCCCGTGCCGGACGCTCAGCCGACACCGCCGACACACCCGCGCATGTGCCGCTGTGGCGCTTCGACAGGCCGGAGGAAATAATTCTGCCCGAGCGCTGCGCGCTGGTAGGCCTGGAACTGCTGGACGACGCCGCCGAACTGCCCAGCTTCCGCCACCCGCTGAACGCCGCCTATGTGCTCGGGCCGGAACGTTCAGGGCTGTCCCCGGCGCTGCTGGCGCGCTGCCGGCATGTGGTGCGCATCCCCACGCGGTTCGCGCTCAATCTGGCGGTGGCCGGCGCGCTGGTGCTGTACGACCGGCTGTTGCAGCACGGCCGCTTCGCCGAGCGGCCGGTGCATAGCGGGGGCGCCGATGTGCCGCCGCCGCCGGCGTCCAGCCATGGCGACCCGGTTTTCCGGCGGCACACGCCGACCTGGCGGGTGAGGCAAGGTGAGGGCTCCGTCATGGACCCGATGACGTCATCCGCCGCACCCTCGCGCAGGCCCGAGCATGACCGTCTGGACCAGTGAAATCTTGTGGTGCGTGCCGCTGACGGCCGTCACAGCCGTCACAATTGCCTTTCACGTCGGCGGAATCGTTGGCATCGGCGTGTTGCTGGCGCAGGCCAAGACCCGGGGCGAGCGGCGGCAAAGCGGGCCGCTGGCGATGATCCTTTTCGCCGTCGCCATCTTCGGGCTGGCTGGCTGGGCGCTGTCGCTGCTGCACTTCGTGGAAACCGGAATGTGGGCCGGAGCCTATCTCTGGCCGGGCGCGATCGACACGCTGGCCGATGCCATTCTCTATTCCCTGGACTCGCTGACGACACGTGGCGCATCGGGGATCGAACAGGGACCGCCATGGCGGCTGATGGGGGCCGTGGAGGCGGCCAACGGCGTTTTGCTGTTCGGCATCAGCACAGGGTTCCTCGCCGCCGCGGTCGGCAATTTTTGGCATCGGTTCCGCACGATGGCGCCGCGGCCGTCGCATGCGCCGCCACGAATGCGTGAACGCGGCCCTCATCGCCATGGCGCATCGCGTTTCCGGTCGCACGGTTTTCTGAAACTGTCCTGCGCGGCGCGTGCGGCGAGGCCGGGTGCACGCATGGCGGGCCCGGTCTCGTTCGTGGCAGGGGGCCGCTTGCGCCATTGCCGCCTCGCCCTGATGACCGGGGTCGAGTCGAGGGTCGCTTCGGGTTGCAGGACCCTGTAGGCTGGCGCGGGCGCATCCTCGCTGGATGCTTGACGGGTGGTGTGAGGGAAGTCGGGATGAATGGATGCATTCGCACGCGTAAATGACCTCCAGGGTGACGTTTTTGCGCCGAACCAGCGGATTCTGGCCTGCAACGCCAAGGGCATGAGTGCCGGCCGGCGGCGCCGTCTGGCCACATCTCCGTGGCCTGGGCGGTCGCCCCCGGGGCCACGCCTGCGGTGCGGGGTCGGGTTGGCCAACCATGTTGCTTGAAACCCGGTCGCCGCAGGCGCAGGCAAGCGATGGGATCGGCGCGGCGCGCGCGGACATCCTCGACCAGCTGATGCACTCGGTAGCGGCTTCGCATCCGGTTGTTGGCGGCGCCGGTGACAATGACGCACAGGACCTGCTGCGCCAGGTCGCCGACCGTCTGCTTGCCGAACTCCAGCGCGCCTTGTCATGGAATGAGCCGGCCCTGTTCGTCGACTGCGTCGGATGGGCCAAGGCCGTACTGCTGCCGCGCGGGGTGCCGGCGTCAGCGCTCGAGGCGCATCTGGAGCGGATGGCGGCGGCGGTGGGCCGCGGCCTTCCCGAGGATGCGGGCCAGCAGGCATCGCGGGCTGTCATGGCCGGCTTGCGGGCAATGCCGGATCTGCCGGCGGCACAACCCGCTTTCCTGCAGCCCGGCGCTCCGGTCTCACCGCTCGCGTTGCTGTATTTCCGGGCCCTGCTGCGCGGAGACCGCCGCCTGGCCAGCCGGCTGGTGGTGGCGGCGGTGGAAAGCGGTGTTCCGATCAGGGAGATCTACCTTCACGTCTTCCAGCCGGCCCAGTATGAAATCGGCCGCATGTGGCAGCTCAACCAGATCGGCATTGCCGAGGAGCACTTCTGTACCGCGGCGACCCAGCTGATCATGTCGCAGCTTTATCAATACGTCTTTTCCAGCGAACGAATTGGCTTAACCGTCGTCGTGGTGTGTGTGGGCGGCGATCTGCACGAGCTGGGGGCGCGCATGGTTGCCGATTTTTTCGAAATGGATGGCTGGGATTCGTATTATACCGGCGCCAACACGCCCTTCAGCGGCGTGATCCAGGCCGTGGCCGCACGCCGCGCCGATGTGCTGGCGATCTCGGCCACCATCCCCCATCATGTTCAGGAGGTGAAGCGCCTGATCGACCAGGTCCGCACGCACCCCGGTTGCGTCGGCGTGAAGATCATCGTCGGCGGCCTGCCGTTCACGCGAAATCCGGAGCTGTGGCGGATGGTGGGCGCGGATGGCACCGGCGCGAATGCCGACAGCGCGATTGCTGCCGCGAACAGTTTGGTCGGTCGTCGCCGGGAAGGTCCTTGAGCGAGCCTTCCGAAGGCGGGTTCGCAGTGCGGTGTCGCGCCGACGGCACCGTCATCGGCGTGCTTCGCGACGATCTTGGTCTTTCGGCACGCATGCTTCCCGGCACGCGCCTGGAGGCGCTTGCCCCCCCGGGCGCCAGGGATAGGCTCAATGCCTTCGCCGACGCGGTCCGCAGACAAGGCACGTCGTTCGACTGGGAGATCGCGGTTTCCATGGACGCGCAAACGCTGCCGCTGCATTTCGCCGGCACACGCACCGACGACGGCATGCTGGTGGTCGCGGCACGGACCAGGGGCGCGCTTGTACGGGTGAACGAGGAGATAGAGCCTATCAACACCGGGCAGGCGAATACAGGGTCCTCGCTTGCGGAACCGCTGTCCGCCGTCGCGCTGCCCAACAAGGACGGCGACGATACGAAATTCGAAGGTCTGATGCGGGTAAACAACGAACTGGCCAATCTTCAGCGGGAGATGGCGCGCAAGAATGCCGAGCTCTCGAAAATAAACGAGGAAAAAAACCGACTTCTTGGTATTGCGGCGCATGACTTACGCAGCCCTTTGGGGGTCATTCTGACCTATAGCGAGTTTCTGGAAAGCGAGGCGGCGGATGTACTCGACGCCGAGCAGCGAAATTTCGTCCTGGCGATTCGAATGACGACTCAGTTTATGCTTCAAATGCTGGATAATCTTCTTGATGTTTCGCAAATCGAGGCAGGACAGCTGAATTTAGATTTGCAGTCGGTCGATCTTGTTGCGTTATTACAGCGCAACCTGGCGCTGAACCGGGTTCTGGCGGCGCGCAAGCGGATCACCATTGGCTTGCAGACAGAATTTCCGGCACAATACGTTCTCGCCGACGCCGCCAAAGTCGAGCAGATTCTCAATAACCTGATCGGCAATGCCATCAAGTTTTCCCCCCCCGGCGCGCCGGTGGATGTCCGGTTCGACGTGGACGATGAGAACGTCTCGATCATGGTGGGCGACCAGGGACCGGGCATTCCGCCGGCGGACCTGCCGAAGCTGTTCAAGCCGTTCAGCAGGACCAGCGTGCGCCCGACAGCAGGCGAAAAGAGCACCGGCCTCGGCCTTGCCATTGTACGCCGGATTGTCGAGGGTCACGGGGGCAGGATCTGGGTCGAGAGTGAGGTTGGCCGCGGCTCCCGCTTCATTTTCACCCTGCCGAAAGCAGGGCCCGGACGATCGTTCCCACCGGCCGCACCGGCGAGGAGTTGGGCGGCTCTCCCCTGAAAAAATTTTGGGTTCCCAAGGACCTTTCACCTGTCGCGGCGAAGGCGCGGGGCGCGCTACGGCCCGTCCGGGGTCAGAGACCCCGGCCTTGCTTCCCCGGTCTGCCCGCTCACGAGCGTCGGCATGGTTGTTCTCTCGCCAGCCTCCTGCTAGGCTGTCAGGTCAACAGTTTGTGTTTCCGAAGCGGACTCCAAGGTGATTTCTGCCAGCATGCTCAACGCCGAGGCGGGTGCGCATCCCGTGCCTTCCGAACCGCCGAAGTTACAGGCGTCACTGCGCGCCGCTGATGCCTGCTGGCGCCGGTTTCCCTATCTGGCCGAGCGATACGGGGACCGCGGGCACCGGTTTACCCGCAGCGACAGCGCCTGGCTGGCCACCCTGACGCAGCCCGACATGCCGGATGTGATGGCGCAAATTCGCTGGTTGCGCGAGATGCTGGCGACACGGGGAATCCCATCGGTCATTCTGCAGACCCAGCTGGAGATCCTCTGCGACGAGCTTGATGCCGCCGCACCGGAGGGGCACGCGACGCATGCCACGCTGCGCCGGGCCGCCGAGGATCTGCATGAAGCCCGCCGGTCGCATATTTCGGACGCGCAGACGGCGGCGCTGACGGCGTGCTTCGAGGCGGCGGCCGAGGCCTGCTGGCGGGTACGCCTGCCGCACACGCCTTTGCTGCTGGTGTCGGCGGTGGCCGACGAAATGGACGGCAGCCCCGGCGCGACAGAAAGCCTTGGCGGTTGGCTGACCGACCGGACACGTTTTCCGGCAAGCTGGATTACGGCCGTCGAGGCCACGCTTTCCCAGGCCCGCATGGCCGCCGGCGCCCCGGCGCAAAGCGGGCAGACTTGAGTCGTCCGATCCAAGCTGACCAACCCGATGTGAGCCCGTCGCAAGAGCTGCAGACGACGGCGCAGCATGGCAACCGCGAGGACGGTTCGATCAGCACTCCGACGCTGCCCGCCGCGGTGTGGTCGGCGCATATTCTCGTGGTCGACGACGACCCCGCGATCACCGCTGGCACCGCCAGGCTGCTGTCGCGCGATGGCTATTCGATCATCCAGGCGAGCAGCGGCGAGCAGGCGCTGCGGCTTGCCGCGCAGGTGCCGCCGGATCTCATCCTGCTCGACGTCATGCTGCCGGACATCGACGGGCTGGAGGTCTGCCGCCGGCTCAAGGCCGACCCGCGCACCAGCCAGTCCTTCGTGGTGCTCTGCTCGGCGCTGCGCACCGACGGCAATGCGGTGGTCCTGGGGGTGGACGCGGGTGCCGATGGCTACCTTTCCCGGCCGATCGAAAATCGCGAACTGCTCGCCCGGGTCCAGGCCTATCTGCGCCACAAGACCACGATCGACGCATTGCGCGACAGCGAGCGGTATTGGCGTGAGCAGTTCGAGCGTGAGCGCCAAGCCAGCTACGATGCCGAGATTCTCGCGCTCGGCCAATCGGCCACCGGCGCCCTGCCGGTGAGTGCGCGCCTGCTTGGCATCGGACCGCTGAGCGAAACCGCGCCGGCGGCGTTTGCCGAGCTGCGGGCCGAATACGAGTCGCTGCTTGGGCAAGCGCTTGAGCAGCGCATGTTCCGGGTCGAGAATGTGGTCACGCATGCCCTGCGCGATCTCGCGGAACGCCTGTTCCAGTTGCGCGCCGGTGCGCGCGACGTGACGGAGCTGCATTACCGCGCGCTGTCCGCGCGCGCCGCGGGAGAAGCACCGGGCCGCGCGCGCGCCTTGATGGAGGCCGGGCGGCTGACCTTGCTTGAGCTGATGGGACGTGTGCTGAATGCCTATCGCAGCCGGCAACCCGAGCTTCGTGGCCGCCCCGAGGCGGTCCTGTCCGCCAACGAACAGGCATCGCCATGAGTCAGTATCGCCTCAAGCTGTATGTGACCGGCCAGTCACCGCGTGCGGAGCGGGCCATCGCCAATCTGCACCGGCTCTGTGAGCGCGAGCTCGGGGGGCGCTACGAAGTCGAGATCATCGACGTGCTGGAACATCCTGACCTTGCCGAGAAGGAAAAGATCCTCGCCACGCCAACGCTGGTGAAGTGTCTGCCGCCGCCCACGCGGCGCATCATCGGCGACCTGTCCATGCCCGATAAAGTTCTGCTGGGGCTCGATCTCTGGCCGCCGACCGCGTCTCAGGCCGGCTGACATGAGTTCCCCGGAAACCAGTGAAACCACCGCGCAGCCGATGACCAAGACGCACACGATTACGAAACTACCCAGTCATATTCCCGGCTTCGACCATGTCGCCGATGGCGGCCTGCCGATGGGCAGGACCACGCTGGTGTGCGGCAGCGCCGGCAGTGCCAAGACAATTCTGGCCGCGCAATTTCTGGCCGAGGGGATCCGTTGCGCCGGCGAGCCGGGGGTGTTCGTCACCTTCGAGGAAAGCGCCGAGGACGTGCGCCTCAACATGAGCGGCTTCGGCTGGGACATCGCGGCCTGGGAGGCCCAGGGGCTGTGGGCGTTTGTCGATGCCTCGCCGGAGCCCGCCCATGAAGCGGTGATCGTCGGCGATTACGACCTCGGTGCGCTGCTCGCGCGCATCGAGCATGCCGTGTCGCGGGTCGGCGCGCACCGGCTGTCGATGGATTCGCTGGGCGCCATCTTCACCCAGTTCACCGACAGCGCCACCGTGCGGCGCGAGATGTTCCGCATCGCCACCGCGCTCAAGCGGCTCGGCCTGACCGCCTTGCTGACCGCCGAGCGCACCGCCGAATACGGCGAGATCGCGCGCTACGGCGTTGAGGAGTTCGTGGCCGACAATGTCATCATCCTGCGCAACGTGCTGGAGGGCGAAAAACGGCGGCGAACCCTCGAAATCCTGAAGTTCCGCGGCACCGCGCATCGCAAGGGCGAGTATCCGTTCTCGATCATCAATGGCGAGGGCATGGTGGTCATCCCGCTGTCGGCCATCGAGCTGAAACAGCGATCGTCCGATGTTCGCATCACCTCCGGCAGTGCCGACATGGATGCCATGTGCGGCGGCGGGTTCTTCCGCGATTCGATCATTCTGGTTTCCGGTGCCACCGGCACCGGCAAGACCCTCATGGCCACCGAGTTCATGGCCGGCGGCGTCAACCTCAAAGAACGTTGCCTGTTGTTCGCCTTCGAGGAAAGCCGGGAACAGCTGTTCCGCAATGCCAGCGGCTGGGGCGTGGATTTCGAAGGCATGGAGCGCGAGGGGTGGCTGAAGGTGGTCTGCGCCTATCCGGAGACCGACGGCCTCGAAGATCACCTCATCCGCATGAAACGGACCATCGAGTCCTTCGCGCCGCAGCGGGTGGCGGTCGACAGCCTGTCGGCGCTGGAGCGGGTGTCGAGTTCCGCGCGGTTTCCGCGAGTTCGTCATCTGCCTGACGTCATTTATCAAGCACCAGGAGATCGCCGGCGTGTTCACCGCCACCACGCCCAACCTGCTGGGCGGTGCGTCGGTGACCGAGGCACATATCTCCACCATCACCGACCTGATCATTCTGCTTCGCTACGTCGAGATGTACGGCGAAATGCGGCGCGGCCTGACGGTGTTGAAGATGCGCGGCTCACGGCACGACAAGGACATTCGCGAGTTCACGATCGACGCGCGCGGCATGCATATCGGCAAGCCGTTCCGCGAAGTCACTGGCATCCTGGCTGGAAGCCCCCGTCATGCCGGCAGCGGCGAAATCGACGTTATTCGCAATCTGTTCACCGCCGAATAGCGCCGTGGCAGCGACGCACACCGTCCTGGTCGTTGACGACGAGCCCTTGGCGCTGGCGGCGACAGTCCGGATCCTCGAAAAGGCCGGCCTCGTCGTTCTGAAGGCCGTGGATGGCAAGGATGCACTGGCTCAGGTCCGCGCGCAGCATCCCTCGCTGGTGCTGCTGGACGAGCATCTCCCGGACATCCGCGGCATCGACGTGCTGCGCCAGATCCGCGCCGACACGACGCTGGAGGCGGTGTCCGTGGTGCTGATCAGCGCCCATTTGTCCACCCCGGACCACCAGGCCTATGGGTTCGATTGTGGCGCCGATGGCTACATCGTTCGCCCGATCACCAATGCGGAATTGTTGGCCCGCGTTCGCGCGCAATTGCGTCAGCGCGACAGCATCGACAGCTACCGCGCCAGCGAGGCCCGGATCCGTATGCTGATCGAGCAGCAGGTGGACGCTGTGCTGGTCGTCGACCGGGTGGGCATGATCCAGTACGCGAACCCGGCGGCCGGCGCGTTGTTCGGCCAGCCGCCGGCTGAACTTGAGAGCGCATCCTTCGGATTTCCCATCGTCGCCTCTGACGAGGGCACGGTCCAGGAACTTGATATCCCGCGCCGCGGCCAGCCGCCGGCGGTGGCGGAGATGCGGGTCACGCCGATCGAGTGGGAGGGGCAGCAGGCCTGGATAGCCACCCTGCGCGACATCACGGCGCGCCGGGCGGCCGAACAGGCCGGGCGCGAGAGCCAGGCCTTGCTGGACATGGCCACCAACGTCGCGCAGCTCGGTGCCTGGAGCGTCGACCTGCTCACCGGCGCGCGGGTCTGGTCGGACAGCACGCGCGGGATTTTCGATGTCGCTCCCGGCGTGACCCTGCCGCTCGCGGACATCGCCGCCCTGATCGCGGCGGACCAGCGCGCGGAATTCCTCGACAGCTTCGATGCCTGCGTGCGCACCGGCGCGCCGTTCGATATTGAAACGGAGGTGACCACCGTTACCGGGCGGCACATCTATTTGCGCTGTCTCGGCGAGGCGGTGCGCAGCGAGGCGCAGCGAATCGTCCGCGTGCAGGGGGCCTTTCAGGATATCACCCAGCGCAAGCAGGCTGAACAGCTCATCGCCCGCAGCGAACGTCGGTTTCGCGAGCTGACGGAAGCGATGCCGATGATCGTCTGGACGGCGACGCCCGACGGCAGGCTGGACTACTTCAACCAGCGGTTCTTCGAGTATACCGGGCTGCCGCCTGACCGGCCGGCCGAACGGTGCTGGCAGCAGATGGTGCCGGCGGCGGACCTGAAGCGCTGCGCGCCGGCCTGGGCACAAGCCTTGCGCAGCGGAGAAACCTTCGAGGCCGAGTTTCGCCTGCGCCGTGCCAGCGATCAGAATTTCCGCTGGCACGTTGTCCGCGCCGTCGCCATCCGCGAACACAGCGGTGCCATCGCCAGGTGGTACGGGACCGCTATGGATGTGCACGAATCGCGGATGTTGCAGGAGAAGGCGGAGCGTCTGGCCGAGCGGCTGACGCAGGCGCGGAATCTGGCAGAGCAGGCGAGCCGGGCCAAATCACGATTCCTCGCCGGCATGAGCCACGAACTTCGCACCCCGCTGAACGGTGTTTTGGGCTATGCGCAGCTGCTGCACCTGGAGGGAGGGCTGACGGCCGCACAATCGACGCATGTGCATGCCATGCTGGACGCCGGCACGCATTTGCTCGGCATGATCAACTCCGTCCTCGACCTCTCGCAAATCGAGGCCGACCGGCTGGAGCTGCGTGCATCCGCCATTGACCTGCCGGCGACCGCCCGCGCGTGCCTTGACGTGGTCCGTCCCGCCGCGGACGCGAAGGGACTTGTACTGCGCCTAATCGAAGCGCCGGACATGCCCCCGGAGGTGATGGCCGATCCCACCCGATTGCGCGAGGTGCTGCTGAACCTGATCGGCAATGCCGTGAAGTTCACCGCCGAGGGGTCGGTGGAGGTGCGCCTGGGGATGGCGGGCGACGCGGCCGCGATGCGGGTCGAGGTGGTGGACACCGGCCCCGGCATTCCCGCCGACTTCCGCCGGCGGCTGTTTCAGGACTTCGAGCGGCTCGGCGGCGACTCCATCGAGGGCGCCGGCCTCGGTCTGGCGCTCTCGGCCCGGCTCATGGCCCTGATGGGGGGGAGGCTCGGCCACCAGGACAACCCGGCCGGCGGCAGCATATTCTGGCTGGAACTGCCGGTGACAGCGATGGAGTTTGTGCCGGCGGTCGCGGACCTGCACGACCAGAGGCGGCGCCTGGAGCGGCAACTGCACGTGCTGGTTGTCGACGACGTCGCCATGAACCGCGAGATCACAAGCGCCTTCCTCAGAGCCGCCGGTCACCGGACCGCCTGTGCGGCGGGCGGCGAGGAAGCGGTCGCGGCGGCCGCTACCGGCGAATATGACGCGGTGCTGATGGACCTTCGCATGCCGGGAATGGACGGGTTTGAAGCGGCCCGGCGTATCCGGGCGCTCGCGGGTGCGGCTGGACAAGTCCCGATCATTGCCCTGACCGCCCAAGTATTCGCCGAGCATGTCGAAGCGTGCCGCCGTGCCGGCATGGACGGCCACCTGGGCAAGCCCTTTACGCAGGACACGCTGCTTGACGCCGTCGCGCGCGCCTTGACCGAAGCGGAGGCCCGCCGCGGGACCCGCACGGCGGCGGCCGACACGCAGCGGGTGGTTGCGGTTCGGCCGGTCGTCGCGGAATCGCCACCCCCCGCGACCGCAGCGGAACTGGCGGTCTGCGATCAGGAGTCGTTCGATTACATCGCGTCGTTCCTGCCGACCGAGGCGATCACGACATACATGCAGTCGCTCGCTGCCCGGGCGGCGGCGCTTCTGCAGCAGCTTCGCCAGCCCTTCACTCCCGCGGCGGGCACCCAGGCCGTCGCCGCGGCCGCGCACAGCCTGGTGGGCAGCGCCGGCCTGATCGGCTTCCAGCGGCTCGCCCTTGCGGCGCGCAGCTTCTGTCGGGCCGTCGATACCGGATCGCCGGAAACACTCTCCCTCATCGAGAATCTCATTGGCGCCATTGAGGCATCGCTACAGGAGATAGACTGCCGCCTGTCCGGCAACGGCAATCACCCCGACATGGGACAGGGCAATTCCTCGTCCGCCTACGCGTTTTCGTCCGCCAACGTCGGCGAATCGTAACCTGCCGATACGCGCACGGCCTGACAGACATGAGACTATGGTTCCCACGATCCGTCTAACCGAAACGAATATCCGGTTTCAGAGCGAGATCTCACCTGCAGCAATTGCCGGGGCGGCGGGCGGTTTGCGCGACATCGCCGGGCTGCCTAGGCCCGTGGGCGCATGTCAATGATGCGCCTGGCTTTGCCGACCGACCGTTCGACCTCTCCCGGTTCGGTCACGCGCACCCGCACCGTCACGCCGATATAGGCCTTCACCGCATGGGCGAGCCTGCCCACGCAGTCCTGCCGTGCCGCCCCATCCTGGGTGCCGGCGCCCTTCCGTGCTTCCACCACGACCTCCAGCACATCGAGATGGTCGCGACGGGTGACTTCAAGCACGTAGTGCGGCGACAGCATGGGCTCCTTCAGCAGCAGTTCCTCGATCTGGCCGGGGAAGACGTTGACGCCGCGGATGATCAGCATGTCGTCGGTGCGCCCGGCGATCTTCTCGATCCGCCGCATCGTCCGCGCCGTGCCCGGCAGCAGGCGGGTCAGGTCGCGGGTGCGGTAGCGGATGATCGGCATGGCTTCCTTGGTCAGCGTGGTCAGCACGAGTTCGCCGGGCTGCCCGTCCGGCAGCGTCTCGCCGGTCGCCGGGTCAATAATTTCGGGATAAAAATGGTCCTCCCAGATATGCAGGCCATCCTTGTTCTCGGCGCATTCGCAGGCAACACCGGGGCCGATGATCTCGGACAGGCCATACAGGTCGAAGGCACTGGCATCGAAACGCTGCTCGATTTCCTGTCGCATCGCCACCGTCCAGGGCTCGGCGCCGCACATGACGACCCGCAGCGAGCAGGTGCGCGGGTCAAGGCCCTGGCGCTCGAACTCATCGGCGATGGCGAGCATGTAGGACGGCGTGCCGATGATGATATCGGGACGGAAATCGGTGATCAGTTGCACCTGGCGGGGGGTCTGTCCGCCGGACATCGGCACCACGGTGCAGCCCAGGTGTTCGGCGCCATAGTGAACGCCCAGGCCGCCAGTGAACAGGCCGTAGCCATGGGTGATGTGGAAGATGTCGCCCGGGCGGCCGCCGGCGGCGCGGATCGAGCGGGCCACCACTCCCGCCCAGGTCTTGAGGTCGGCACGCGTGTAGCCGACCACGGTCGGTTTGCCGGTGGTGCCGGAGGAGGCGTGGATGCGCGCGAGTTGCGTTCGTGGCACGGCGAACATGCCGAACGGGTAGTTGGCGCGCAGGTCGTGCTTGCAGGTGAAGGGAAAGCGCCGCAGGTCGTCGGGGCTTCGCAGATCGTCGGGATCCACGCCGGCTTGTTCGAAGGCGCGGCGGTAATGCGGAACCTTGTCGTAGGCCAGCCGGACCGTCGCCCGCAGGCGCGAGAGTTGCAACGCGGCAATCTCGTCACGGCTGGCGGTTTCGATCGGCTCGCGCGCCGCCATCCGGTCGCGGGTCTGCGCCATCGTGCGCCCTCTCATGACATCGAGCGAACGCGGCACAACCGGAACGAAAAGGGACGTCGCGGCGGCGCAGCGCTCAGGAGCAGGAAACTCTTTCCTAACCTGCCCAGCGCCGTCCGCCAATCGGAGGAAAAGGGAGAGCGGGCGTGGCGGAGGCTGACGGCATTGCGGCTGCCGGCCGACACCCGCGTTGGCACTCAGTCGGCGCGGACGAGGTGGCGTCGGCCTTGCAGCCAGCAACACCATCATCGCGCGAAGCGTCGCTTGGTCCTGATCGGTTCGAGCCTCGGCGAGTGTCGCCAGATCGTCCAACCTCACCGCCCGGACCGGATTCGCCGGCAGGGGTAGCGAGCTGGTCAGCGGCCATTCTGGCCGCCGTCAGGAACCGGGTGCCGGTACTACGCTGATGTGGCCCAGCGCCCGGCGCGCAGCGGCAACGACGACGCGGCTGAAATGACGCCGGCCTCGGCGGCCTGCCTTTCGCAATCTTCCGCCATCCGAAGCAGGTAGGGGGTCAAGGCAGCATCGGCAATGTATTCAGCGGTCTGCCGATACCGTGCGGCTTTTTCAAGCGGATGTTCGTGCGACATCTCGGCGCTCACCAGTTTTGTAAGTTATTGTAACTTCTACGTCAGGGCATTGTTGATCAGTCTGCCATGCGATCGAAAGATGTCCAGCCACGAAGTGTTGCTGCCGGGTGAGGGATGGGCCACCTGGTTGGCCACCCGCGACCTGGAGGATGGCGAATGGCCCGAGGAACAGGCACCGCCCCGGTCCTGCTCTTATCTTTGCCTGACGTGACGAGAGCGCCTTCATCCTGACCGTGACGGGTCAGAGCACTCTAGTTCCCTGTTTTATAGAGCAACTTCATCGGCAGGCTGTCGCCGGTTCGGCCGAGGTTACTCTAAAGGGGCGTCGAGAATGGGACCCGATGCCATCATGCCGTCAGACCTGCAGACATGCCCAGGCTTGGCGGAGGGGACCAAGCATAAACCAAACCGACGCCAGGCAATCCAGGCGCCGTCAAGGCTTGACGTCGAATGTGCGTTTCAGGCTTTGCAGGTCCGAATGCCGAGCATGGCGTACGCCGGGCAGAAACGTATGCCGGCAGTCAGGAGTGGAACCAGACCAATCAGGCCGAACCACCTCGCGTTGCCGTCCAGCACGATGAACAAGGACAGCAAGCCCAGGCCAACGATCACGCGGACGACACGGTCCGCAGGTCCGACATTCGGAGTCATGGCAGTCTCCCGTTGAAGGGTGATGTCGTTCAGGTGGTGGCTGGCCGCGCCTTCACGGTATACTGGTCATAGGCTTCGATGGCCTGGGCCGCATACATGACCGAAGGTCCCGCGCCCATGTAGATGGCCATTCCCATGGTCTCCATCACCTCGTCGCGGCCCGCGCCATGGCGCAGGGCGGCTTCGGCATGAAAGGCGATGCAGGCGTCGCAGCGTGTGGCCACCGCGATGCCCAACGCAATCAGTTCCTTCGTCTTGGTATCGAGGGCACCGGGCTCCAGCGCTGCACGGGCAAGAGCGGAGAAGCTCTTCATCACATCCGCAGCGCCGCCGCGCAATTCCTTCAACGGCAACGACAGGCCCGCCGCCAGCTCCGGCCAGTTCTTGTGCACGACGCCCTCCTTGGCTCACCTTGGGGAGTTCACCCTGGGCGACTGATGCTCCCGCGGCATTGATCCATATCAATTGAGGAAAGGAGAAAATTGTGGGCGTCGCGTGGTGCCATGCCCGCAACGACAGACGCTGCGGCCCCGACCCGCGCTTCCTTCCCTCAATTGCCCCGCCGTGACGGATGCCGCAGCAAAAACTCCAGGACGACGGATGTCGCATCGACGGCGGATGTCTGCCGGCCGACCAGGAACTCCGGGTATCCGACATCGCTCCCCGGCCAGCCGTGCCCGCCGCCGCGAACGAACCAGCCCTCGGTGTCGCCGCCGTGGCAGGTCCGGCCGATCGCCCGCAGGATGGTCACGCCCGGCTCCCTGGAGTTCGGCTCCGGCCAGATCGAAGCCGTTGCAGCGGTTCTCGGTGGCCCAGAACGCGAGTGTCTCATTGGCCGGCAGGATGCGGTCCTCGCCCGTGCCGGTGCCATTGACGGGAACGACAGGATCGTCGGTGCCCGCGATCAGCAGGAACGGGACCGCGACACCCGGTTTGCACGCCGCTGCGGCGGACGCGGCCAGCCCTGATGCGACCACGGCGATGCCCGCCAGACGCACACGCCCCGAGCAGGCGAGCGCCTGGGCCATGAAGCCGCCGTTGGAGAAGCCGACCGCGTAAATCCGTGCGGGATCGACCGGTATTCTGGCGGAGACCTCCGCCACCACGTCCGCGAGGAAGACCGCATCGGCAGCGCCGCGGAGGCTGGACGGGTCGACCCCCCAGGAGCGCCAGTCGCCCTCCGGGTAGACAACGGAGAACCCGAGACGGGCAGCGGCCGATGACAGCCCCGACATGCGGGCCATCTGCTCGGGCGTGCCGAGCCACCCATGCAGGGCGATCACCGGCGGACGCGGCGCCCGGTCGCCGCCAGCGGCCGCGATCAGGAGGTATGAACGCTTCTCGCCGCCGGACACGACACCCACCCTGCCCGCGCTCGCGGCGCACCCGACGAGCGCCAGCAGGGACACGGCGGCCGCGCAGATCCGAATGCGCCGCCGTGTCCGCACGGCCGATCAGGGGGGCAGCGGCGCCACCTTGAGCGGGGAGCTGTACGGCTCGATCCGCAGCGTGTCCTGGCGCAGGATGGCGATCCGGCGCAACGGACCCTGCTCGAGATCGCCGTTGGCGCCATGGTGCACGGCATATTGCCAGACGGTGATCTGCCCGTCCGCCACCAGCCGCTTGGCCAGCGTGTCGAGGTCAATACCGGCAACGCCGATGACGACCTCGTCCTTCGCGGTGACGATTTTGAATAAAGTCGGCGCGCCTTGCGCGAAGGCAACGCTCGCCAGCATTGCAAAGCCCAGCGCCTGGGCCGCGAGGCGGATCATCATGCAGGTCCTCCCTTTCGGTGCGCATGCACATTGAGACACACCGTGCGCCGAAGCAACGTCCATCCTCCGGCGAGAGTGCCGCCGGTCAGCCTGCCCGGCAGCCTCCGACCGGCGGCATGCCGGCGGCTACGCCGCGCCCCGTCTCGTCGAACAGCAGCAGCCGCCCCGCATTGGCAAGGCCGAGAAAGGTGGAAAAATTGTGCAACAGGGCGGCGATGACCGCCCCCTGCGCGCCCAGCAGCCCGGACGCCGCCAGGACCACGAGCACCAGCGTCCACCCCAGGCCAATCCCCACATTGACATGAATTGTCCGACGGCACAGGCGGCTGAGCCGGATGGCGGTGGCGATGCGCCGCAGATCGCTGGCGATCAGCACCACGTCGGCCGAGGCCAGCGCCACATCGGTGCCCTGCGCGCCCATGGCGATGCCCACGGCGCCGGCCTTGAGGGCGAGCGAATCATTGATCCCGTCGCCGACCACGAGGGGCAGAAACCCGTCACGCGTCTCCTGCTGCACCCGATGCATTTTCTGCTCGGGCAACACCTCGGCGCAGACCTCGGCAATGCCGAGCTCGGCGCCGATGCGCCGCGCCACCGCGGTGCGGTCGCCGGTCAGCAACACCTGCCGGCCCAGCCCCAGAGACCGCAGCTCGGCAAGCGCCGCCGCGGCCTCCGGGCGCGGTGCGTCGGTGAACAGCAGCCACCCCAGGAAGACCCCGCCGCGGCTGGCGCCGGCGATCGGACCGTCGTGCGCCGGCGGCGGTGGGGCCGATATCCCCAGGCGCTCGAACAATTCCGGCCGCCCGAAGGCAACCGGCACGCCCTCGCTTTGTCCGGTCATGCCGAAGCCGCCCGCTTCGCGCACCTCCGTCACCGGCACGCGCGGCCCGGCCGGCGCGGCACGGGCAGCGGCCCGGCTGACCGGATGGCTGCTCGCCGCCCCGAGGCCGGCGGCGACCTGCAGCAGCGCCGGCCCGGCGTCGCTGGTAGCCGGCAGGGTGCGGGCGAGCGAGAGTTCGCCGGTAGTCAGGGTGCCGGTTTTGTCGAACACCACCGACCTGACCTCCGCGAGGCTCTCCAGGAAGGCGGCGCCCTTGATGAGAATGCCGTGCCGCGCCGCGACCGCGATCGCCGCGATCGCGGTCGCCGGCGCCGCCAGCACCAGGGCGCAGGGGCAGGATGCGACCAGCACCGCCAGTGTCGCCGCCATGTCGCCGGAGGCAAACCAGGTGCCGCCGGCGATCATCAACACGAGCGACAGGTACTGCCCGGCATAGCGCTCCAACAATCGCGTCACCGGCGGCTTGGCATCCTCGGCGGCCCGCATCAGGGCGATGATCCTGCCGAGCGTGGTATCGGCACCGGTCAGGGTCACCTCCACCTCGAGCCGCCCGTTGGTGGCGATGGAGCCGAGCAACGCGGTCTGCCCGGGCAGCACGTCCACCGGCACCGACTCTCCGGTGAGCGATGCCATGTCGAGGCTCGCGGCACCCGCCCGCACGATGCCGTCCGCGGGCACCCGGTCGCCGGCGCGCAGCTCGATCAGGTCGCCCGGGCGCAGGGCGGCCGCCGGCACTGTCTCCACCACGCCCCCGCGCAGCCGCCGCGCCTGCGTTTCGGTCAGACGGCCAAGGGCGCGGATGGCCTCGCGAGAGCCGAGCAGGCTGCGTTCCTCCAGCACATGACCGATGATCATGACGATCGGCAGCAGGGCGGCCGTCATCAGGTCACCGCTCGCCCAGGCGGCCATCAGCGCCAGCGCGATCAGCCGGTCGGCAATGCCGTGCAGGCTCGGCGCGCGCAGGCTTTGCCAGGCGGCCATCAGCACCGGTACGGCCACCAGGGACGCGGCGGCGCCGGCCACCAGGGTCGCCAGGGCGAGGCCGCCGGGAACGACCAGTTCCCATCCCACCGCCAGCAGCAGCAATCCGGCCGCCAGCATGGCCAGGGTCAGCCGTGCGCCCAGCAGCAGTCGCTCGGCCCGCGCCAGGACCGGCGATGCCTCCAACCCGGTCACGGCGGCACTCGCGCTCATGCCATCGCTCGCGCTGCGGTATTGCTCATGGGCGCGCGCCCGGCAGGATCAGGCGGTTGCCGCCGTCCGGATCGACGGCGATCACCGAGGCGGCCTGGCCCAGCACGCCGGCGATGCGCTCGCGATAAAGCCGGTCGAGCAGTCCGGGCCGTCCCGCAGGATCGTCGCGCGTCTCCAAGGCGGCGATGGCGGCAACCTGGTCACGCACCTTGCCCACATGTTCCTCGGCGTCGCCGCGGGCCTCGGTGAGGATGCGGTCCTGTTCGCGTTCGGCGGTCTGCAGCGTCTGGGTGGCCTGAGTCCGCGCGGCGGCCAGCCCCTGCTCGGCGCGCTGGGTCGCTTCCAGCACCGCATCGAACCCGGGCTTGGCGGCTTGCGGCAGCAGCGCCTCGATATCGGCCCGCGTCACCTCGACACCGAGCGGCGCGCCTTGCACCTCCAGCGCGCGCAGGCGGCGATTGATCTCCTTCATCAGGTCGCCGCGCAGCGCCTGGCGCTGCGCCTGCACCATCGGGTCCGTGCCATCGCGTTCGGGACGGACCACCAGGAACTCGTCGATCGACCGGCCGGCCGCGACGGTGACGGCGCTGGCGGCGAACAGCCGGTTCAGGGCCGGGGAAACATGCGCGCGTGCCCGGTAGTAGGCGCGCGGATCGACGACGTGCCAGGTCAGCGTCGCGCCCAGCAGCACCGCGCCGCCGTCACCGGTGAGATAGGTGCCGGCGTCCGCCGGCACGCCGGCGGTTCGCGCGACCACCTTGAGCTCGATCTGGCGGGCGCTGGCGGGCAGCAGTTCGACCTGTTCGATCGGCCGCGGCCAGGCCAGCAGCAGTCCGGCCGGCTGGACCCGCACCACCTGCCCGAACCGCAGCACGACGATCTGTGAATCGGGCGGCACCTGGCGGCAGTTGGAGACGGTCCAGGCCAGCGCCAATAGCAGGGTGGCCAGATACAGGACGCGAAAGCCGATCCGCAGCGACTGGACAACCGGCCCGTCGAGCCTTCCGGTGACCAGCGTCGCGTTCACTTGCGCGGCTCCGCCGCTTGGCAGTTGTGCTGCTCCGCCGCTTGGCAGTTGTGCGGCCCCGCCGCTGGCGGTTCCTGCACCAGCAGCGAGAACGGCGCGGCGTCGGTGCGCAGCACCAGCCGCATGTTGCTGCCAACCAGCTGGCTCAGCGTGTCGAGTCCGCGCAGCATCATGTAAAGCTGCGGGTCGGCCTGATAGGCGCGGCCCTGGATTTCGGCCGCCTCGCGCTGCGCCTGCGCCTCGATCTCCGCCGCTTCGGTGCGGGCGCGCGCCAGGGTGATGCGGGCGTCGCGCTCGGCGTTGAACCGGACCTCGGCGGCTGCCCGCAACCCCTCGGCCGTGCGCTCGGCCGCCGCCGTCTCGCGCTCGGAGCGCATGCGAGCCACCGTGGCGACAAGGCTGGTCTCCGGAAGGCTCAGGGTCTCGATGCCGATCTGCCGCACCTGGATACCGTATGTCTGCAGCACCTGGGCTTCTACCTGCGCCTTGAGTTGCTGTTCGAAGGCGGCCAAGCGCAGCCGGGCCGGATCGGTATTCACCAGATCGGCCAGGGCAAAATTGCTGGCGGTGACCTGCAGGGCCGAGCCGACAAAGCTGCGTAACTGGCGCGCCGCCTCGTCCGGATCGTTGCGAACGGCGCGGAGAAACTGGCCGATGCGCTCGGGTTCGTCGGGCACCTGCCAGGCGACGTAGGCCTGCAGCAAAATGCGCAAACCGTCGCGGGTGCCGACATCCTGCAGCCCGGTTGAGCTGGTTCGCAGCCGCAGGTCGACCGGGATGGTGACCTGCAACGGCGCCGGCAGTTTCCAGGCCAGTCCCGGCTCGGTGAGCACCCGGACCGGGGCACCGAAGGCGGTGACCACCACCGCCTCGCCGTCGCTGACCATCACCGCGGTGGCGGCCAGCCCGGCCACCGCCAGCACGAGGAAAGCAAGGCCAAAACGCAGCACGAGGTGCAGGAGGGGCAATGTCACGGCTTCCCTATGACGTTATCGGCCGGGTCTCCCGGCGGCGGGCGCAGGTCGAACAACGGCACGTCCGCCGCGGGAATACGATGGTCGATGACAATGACGTCCGTTTTGGCGATAACGGACATCAGTTTGGCAAGCCGGTGCTCGAACAGGAACGCATTCCCGGCAGCGATGGCCGCGTCGCGGTCGGCGTCAAAGCGGGTGGCGTCCGCGGTCGCCGCGCCGGTGAGTTCCGCGGAGGTTGCCGGGGCATCTGTCTCCAGGGCAATGGCGCCCTGGCGTGCCGACGCCATGGTCGCCTGGGCCCGGCCGCGTTCGCCCGCGATGCTCGCCTCGGCGTTGATCTGCGCCGCCTGCACGGCATGGTAGGCATCGGCCGCGCCGCCGGGTGGGTGGATGGCATTGATGACCACCGAGGTCAGGTCGAGACCCGTTCCGGCCGCATCGAGGTCCCGCTGCAGCAGGGCGCGCAAGCGGTCGGCCATTGCCTCGCGGTTCTCGCCGAGCACCGAATCCAGCGTGTGCCCGGCAAAGAATTCCGCCATCACCCGCCCGGCCGCCTGGCGCAGCAGCATCACGGGGTCGGCCACGCGATACGTGGCGCGCAAGGCGTCCGCATCGCTGAGTCCGATCCGGTAGAACAGGCGAATATCGGCATTGACCAGATGAAAACTCTGCTGGCCGGCGCGGGCGGCGGCGATCAGGAACCAGGCCTCATTGGGATGCGACTGCTCCCACAGCCGGTCGGCGCTGTGCGGCGGCGGGTCCTCGGCGCCCACGCGTTCGGCGGCGCTGTCATCGGCCAACCCGGCCTCGTGCACGGTGCCGAACTCGACCGGCAGCAGCCGACCGAGCGGCCAGGGTAGTACCAGGTGCAGACCCGGTGGCAACACGCGCACGGGGGCCCCGAAGCGCTCATAGACGGCGCGCTGGTCAAATCCGACCAGGGCGACACCACTCAAGCCCCAGCAGAGCAGCAGCAGCAGCAGGACCAGCGGCGCGACGGCTGCGCGGACATAGGCGAGCGCCCAGCTGCGGGCAAAATCGATGCCCAGATGCTGCCGCAGCGGGGCGGCGAGGCTGCCCGCTCCGGCACCCTCGGCCAGCAGTGCAGCCAGCACCGACCGCACGGCGGCGCGCGCGACCGCGGCGGGGGGCGGTGGCAGAAAGCAGCGGCCGACCGCCCGCAACGCCAGTTCGGCGGCAATGGCGCAGGGGAGGAGGGACAGGCCAGCAGCCACACGCCGGGCCAGCGACGTCGCACCCAGTCCGGCGGCGATGTCCAGCATGCCGGCGACGAACAGGACGATGGTGGGCAGGAAGAGCAACGCCCGCAGCGCCGGCGCTTCCGGCAGCCGCGCCGGCGGCCACGCCGCCAGCACGCGCTCGGCCAGCAGCAGCGGGAAGGCAAGGATCACCATGGCCCCGCCCCACAGAAATGCCGCCCGGGTCATGACGGTCAGGACATCCGGCGGGCCCGCCAAAAGGGGCAGCAGGGCGGCGGCGATTGCCGCCACGGCCAAGGGCGCCACCAGCAGCACCTGCGGCCAGCGCGCCGTGCGCCCCACCAGCGTCGGATCGCCGCGGCGCCTGGCCCACGCCATCGCCCAGGTCCCGGCGAGCCCGGAAAACGCCACCAGCAGGGCGGCGAGCGGCGGAGCCGCGAGCCGGACGCGGACCCATCCATGGAGCAGATGTGCGGGTGGAAGAACCAAGGCCAGGATCTGCGCCACCGCCAGCATGACGACGGCAAGGCCGATACACAGCGCCAGCAGCCGCACCAGCTGCAACCCCGCCGCCGCGGTGACCTGGTCGGGCAGGTCGGTTGGCGTTCGGGGATCAGGCTGGGCAGAGGCGATGTCGTTCATGGAGTTTGGAGAGCTTCACAGGCAAGAGGCAGCCGCACGGCTTCTTTGCCCGAGAGTCAAAGCAAGCGCCGTCCTTTCGGCCACGCAGGACGGTGAGCCGACGTTGGCCGGTTCGACCGGTCTGGTAGGATGTGCACCTGCGATCCCTCGTTCCACCGCGCGGCCGGCGATACGGCGTGGCTTCTAGGCCAGGCTCGTTGTGCGCCGCAACCTCGACCATCTCACTCCGGGGCAATGGGGGGAAGCCGCATGCGACGGCGTGGCGTGCAGGAATGCGACACAGGGCGGCGGAGGGCAGCTTTGCGGCACAGGCGCAGACCGAAGTCGACGCCAGCGACGAACTGACCCGGGCCAAACGTCCGGACGCAGCAGGGTTTCGCTGCGTCCGGACGCCTTGCCGCCGGGTTCAGGACAGCTCGAAGCGGTCGAGGTTCATCACCTTGTTCCACGCGGCCACGAAGTCACGCACGAAGGCAGCTTGCGAGTCGTCGCAGGCATGCACTTCCGCCAGCGCCCGGAGTTGGGAATTCGATCCGAAAACAAGGTCGACCCGGGTGCCGGTCCATTTCAGGTCACCGGTGGCGCGATCGCGTCCCTCGAACACATCACCGGCGTCCGAGGCCGCTGTCCAGGTCGTGTTCATGTCCAGCAGGTTCACGAAAAAATCGTTGCTGAGCGTCTCCGGCCGGCGTGTGAAAACGCCGTGCTGCGACTGTCCGACATTCGCGTTCAACACCCGCAGGCCGCCGATCAGAACCGTCATCTCCGGCGCGGTCAGCGTCAGCAACTGCGCCCGGTCGATCAGCAGTTCCTCGGCCGAGACGGGAGCGTGCGCCGCGAGGTAGTTGCGGAACCCGTCCGCTTTCGGTTCGAGCACGGCGAAGGAGTGTACATCGGTCTGCTCCTGCGACGCGTCCGTGCGTCCCGGCGCGAAGGGAACCTGCACCTCATGCCCGGCGTTCCTCGCCGCCTGCTCGACGGCCGCGCATCCGCCAAGGACGATCAGGTCGGCGAGCGAAACCCTTTTCCCGCCAGACTGCGCGTCGTTGAACGCCCGCTGAATCCCCGCCAGCGTTGTCAGCACCGCCGTCAACAGGGCAGGCTGGTTGACCTCCCAATCCTTCTGCGGCGCGAGGCGAATGCGGGCACCGTTCGCCCCGCCGCGCTTGTCAGAGCCGCGGAAGCTCGCCGCCGACGCCCAGGCGGTCGAGACGAGTTGGGATATGGAAAGTCCCGATGCGAGAATCCGCGCCTTGAGGTCGCTGATGTCATGCGCGTCGATCAACGCATGATCGGGTGCGGGAACGGGGTCCTGCCAAAGCAATTCCTCCGCCGGCACGTCCGGGCCGAGATAGCGCGCGCGAGGCCCCATGTCGCGGTGCGTCAGCTTGAACCACGCGCGGGCGAACGCGTCCGCCAACTGATCCGGGTTCTCGTGGAAACGCTTCGAAATCGGCGCGTAGATGGGATCCAGCTTCAGCGAGAGGTCGGTGGTAAGCATGAAGGGCGCATGCCGCTTCGACGGATCGTGGGCATCCGGTACGCTGCCCGCCGCAGACGCATCCTTGGGCGTCCACTGCCAGGCACCGGCGGGGCTCTTCTTCAGCTCCCATTCATAATTGAACAGGTTGTCGAGGTAGCCGTTGTCCCACCGGATCGGATCCTGGGTCCATGCGCCTTCCAATCCGCTGGTGATCGTGTGGTCGCCTTTGCCGCTGCCAAAGCTGTTCCTCCAGCCAAGGCCTTGCTCTTCGATGGTGGCAGCCTCGGGCTCAGGCCCGACAAGCGCCGCATCGCCGGCGCCGTGGCACTTGCCAAACGTGTGCCCGCCGGCAATCAGCGCAACGGTCTCCTGGTCGTTCATCGCCATGCGCGCGAAGGTTTCGCGAATGTCCCTGGCGGCAGCGAGCGGATCGGGGTTGCCGTCCGGCCCTTGCGGATTGACGTAGATCAGCCCCATCTGGACGGCCGCGAGAGGGTTCTCAAGATCCCGATCACCGGTGTAGCGCTTGCCGGTATAGTTCTTGTCGCCAACCCAGGTGTCCTCGGCGCCCCAGTAGGTGTCTTCTTCGGGTTCCCAGAACGTCCGCACGCCCGCCGCCGAATCCGAAGGTCTTGAACCCCATCAACTCCAGGGCGCAGTTGCCGGCGAGGATCATCAGGTCGGCCCACGAAATTTTGTTGCCGTATTTCTGCTTGATCGGCCAGAGCAGCCGCCGCGCCTTGTCGAGGTTGGCGTTGTCCGGCCAGCTGTTGAGCGGGGCGAACCGCTGCATTCCCGAGCCGGCGCCGCCGCGGCCGTCGCCGATGCGGTAGGTGCCGGCGCCGTGCCACGCCATCCGGATGAACAGCGGCCCGTAATGGCCGTAGTCGGCTGGCCACCAGTCCTGCGAGTCGGTCATCAGCGCAACGAGGTCCTGCTTCAGGGCCCCGAGATCAAGTGTCTTGAACGCCTCGGCGTAGTTGAAGTCCCGGCCCATGGGATCCGAGAGGGAAGAGTTCTGGTGCAGGATCCTGAGATTCAACTGGTTCGGCCACCAGTCACGGTTCGACCTGCCGGCATAGCTCGTGTGTTTGGGGGTCCCGTGCACAACCGGGCACTTGCCAGCGCTCTGGCCGCCATTTTCGTTCATGTTTCTCTCCGATCTTGTCAGCGTTGATTGACCTGGTCCGTGAGCGAACACCGTGACGACTTTGGGAGATGATCCGGTTTCCTGGCCGGCACGGCGAACAAGCACCGGACAGGAGGTGCCGGGCCGCAAGGGCCGGCGGTGAGGCGGTTGTGGGTGCCGGCGACAGTCGCGCCGCAGCTCGCGGGAAGGTGTTGGGTCCGGCCGTTGCTCCCTCGGGTCGTTGAGGGAGTATAGCGCCAGGTGCATCATAATGATAGAAGGGAGGTTCGGCTTTCAACTGATGCGATAGACACCATCTATGATAACAGCCCGGCTGACCGGATGAACCTCCGGGACCTCCGCTACCTGCTGGCCGTGGCCGAGCATGAGCATTTCGGCCGCGCGGCCAGGGCCTGCGGCATCAGCCAGCCGACGCTGTCTGTGCAGATCCGCAAGCTTGAGGAGTTGCTGGGCGTCACGCTGTTCGAGCGCAGCAGCAAGACGGTGGCGCCGACAGCCGCCTGCGAGCGGCTGATCGGCCATGCCCGCGCCGCGGTGGCGGAGGCGGAAGCGATCTTCGCCGTCGCGCTCACCCTGCGCGAGCCGCTGGCGGGGCGCTTCCGGCTCGGCATCATCCCGACGCTGGCGCCCCACCTGCTGCCGCTGATCTTCGCGCCGCTGCGCCAGGCGCTGCCCGCGCTCGACGTGGAGCCGTGGGAGGACCAGACCACGGCGCTGCTTGAGCGGCTGCGCGCGCATGAGCTGGATGCCACCCTGCTGGCGACCGAAGTGGACGGGCCGGACCTCGCCAGCCAACCGCTGTTCGACGAGCCCTTCCTCGCGGCGCTGCCGGCCGAGCATCCGCTCGCCGGCCGGGCTGTGGTGGCGGAGGCGGAGCTGGCGCGCGACATCCTGGTCCTGGCGGATGGGCATTGCCTGCGTGACCAGGCGCTGGCGGCCTGCGGGTACGGCGGGGCGCTGGGCGGCGCGCTGCGTGCGGCGAGCCTCGCGACGTTGCTCAACATGGTGGCCGCGGGCTACGGAACGACGCTGATCCCTGGGCTTGCCGCCGGGGCGGCGCAGGATGCGGGGATTGTGCTGCGACCGCTGGCGGCGCGGGCGGGGCGGACGGTGCGCATCGCCTGGCGCGCGCACTTCCCGCGCCGCGCGGCGGTGGAGGCGGTGGGGGAGGTCATCGCCACCCGCCTGCGCGGCTTCGCGGAGGGGGCGGCGGCGGGGGCGGTCTAGGCTGCTAACCCTACACGTTCCGCGCGCGACGCGGCAGGGTGGGGTTCGACCGCGGAGCCAGGCAGGGATGGCCGGTTCCGTTTGCGGCGCGCGCCACAAGATCGAGCCACAAGATGTTGCGTGAATGGTTGCCGGTGACATCGTCGCGCCAGCGTTGACCCGCAGCTTTCCATGAATGGGGTCAACGGGTTCCCCGGCCCGGCGCGCGCGGGCGCGCTGTGCGCCTTGGCGGCGCCCCTGCCTTCCCCTGGAAGCGTCATCGTCGAGCAGGGGCGGCATCAGTGGCGACGATCAAAGCCCTCCCGCGGCTGCGTGCCGGGCACGCCGCGGTTGATACCCGCGGTGTTGTCACGTTGACCAACATCGGTGATCGCGACCGGCGGGGTTGGCTGAGCACAACGCCCGGACTCCGCAAGGCACTCGCCCGGCCCGCCGGGCGGAACATGGGCCGATGCCGCAGCCGGCACGGGCACCAGAAGAAGCCGGTCGTCAGGCCCGGCGACCTCGGTGCCGCCCGGGACGATGCGCAACACCGTGAAGCCGCCGACCGTGTCGCCCTCGCCGGCCACCACCCAGCTTCCGTCCGGG
Source organism: uncultured Alphaproteobacteria bacterium (assembly GCA_963804495.1). Lineage (GTDB taxonomy): Bacteria > Pseudomonadota > Alphaproteobacteria > Acetobacterales > Acetobacteraceae > Rhodovastum. The sequence continues at coordinate 121,730 of CAWDQN010000004.1, forward strand.
GAGGCGAAGATCGCTGCCCGATGGTCGGGTCCCACGACCACACCGGCCAGCCGCGGCGGCGCCGGTTGCGCGGCCAACAGCGCGGCGGGCGCGAACGCCAGCGCCCCGGCCAGCACGGCAAGCGCAAGCCGCCATGGCAACGGCCGCACCGCCATGAGCATCTTCCTTTCTGGCGTCATAACCCGCCGCACAAAGTCCGCCGTCGAAGAATCGGCCGTTCCCCTGGCTCTTTTCACAAGGGAAGGGACCGAACCAGGGAAGGGCACACCGGTCAATCGGGTGTCCAATCGACCTCCCGGCGCGATCGCCGAGCGGCAGATCGCGGGGCGGCGCCCGAAAGGAACGCTCCGGACCCGTCGTCCGCCCGTGCGCCGGGCGACATGCCAATGCAGGAAAGGACGGGCGGCCCGGCGGGCCGCCCGCCGGTTCAATGCGTGAGAACCTGCGTGCCTTCGCTGATCACAGCGTCAAGCAGCCGGGGATTCAGGCCGAGCGCCTGCAGGATCGTGGGCGCGATCTGCGTCGTGAAGGTCTGCGTCACGACATATTCCTGCGTCAGTCGGGGCGAGGAGAGCATCAGCGCCACATTGCGGTCGTCGTGGGAAAAGCCGCCATGTTCCGCCAGCTTGCTGCCACCGGTGCAAATCACGCCGTGGTTGGTAATGGCGATGAAGTCGGGCACGCGGGTGTTGTTGAACGGGTCGCCATACAGCGGCGTCAGTGCCGTGCGGTCGAGCAACTGGGCGATTTGCAGCTCGGTGGCATGCGCGAGGATATAGGCCTCGGCGTCGGCATAGTAGGGGTTCCCGGTCGCCGGATTGGTCGCTTTCTGCAACTCGGGGGCCAGCCACACCAGCGCCTCGTCGTCGCAAATTTCGAAGCCATGGGTTCCGAAGCCCGGCGTGTTCCCGTACGGCGCGTCCGAGATCGCCACCCGCTTGCTCACGTCGATCGGCGACTGGCCGTGCTTGGCGCTGATGATGATCAGCGTGGAGGCGACGAGGTTCTTGGCCACCAGCTCCTGTTCGAACTGGCCGATCGCGTTGTCCACGAACTGGAGCTGGTCCCTCAACGCGTTGCCGGGGGTGGCGTTGGCGTCCAGGTACCCGCCCCTCAGGCTCTTGTCGGTGTCGGCATGGCCGGCCTTGGCCAGCTTCTGGCCGACGCTGACCGCCTGGAAGTTCATGCCGAAGATCGCCGGCACCGGGGCAGTCGCGGTGCGCGTGGCGTTGTAGCCATCGATCCAGTTCAGCACCGCCTTGACCTTGAGCGCATCGTAGGTGCGAACCCCGGTGTAGCTCGAGGTATAGTCGTCACCGGTTTGCGCGCCCTGATCGAGCGTATCCTGCGAGTTGATTTCCGGCGCGAACAGCTCATCGAGTCCCTTGCCGGACGGGCCGCTCAGATCCTCGTAGGCCGGGTGCTTGTCGGACCACACCGTGCGGTAGCCGGCCGCCTTGATGATTTCGAAGATCGTATTGGTGCGCACATACTCGTGCGGATACACGGGCACGCATTGGCCGTACACGAGGTGGCGCTGCATGTGGTCCGGATCGAGCTGGGTGTAAACTTGCCCCAGCGTTCCGCCGCCGGTGATGTCGGTGACGAGTTGGGTCGCGTAACTGTAGCTTTTGTCCAGCGCCTCGAAATTGGTGACTTCGGTGCCCGGAATGCCGGTGCAGCCGGGATCGGGCAGGTTCTGGCTGGTGTAGTACGCCTTGGACGGATATTCCTCGCGGTCATAGCTGTCGTCGTAAAACAGCCCGCCCTTCCTGGGCGTGGCGCCGGTGACTTGCGCCAGCATGCCCGGATAGCTGTCCGACGGCGCGGTGGTGAACGCATTCGGATAGATGATGCCGTGGCTGGCAAGCGCGCCGATATGGCTGGTCGGATGTTGCGCGACCCATTTCGTCAGGTCGACCGCGTGCATTCCGTCAACGCTGATCAGCAGTACGTGCTTGTAGGTACTGGCAACAGCCGGGGTATCGCCGCCATTGGCGGCGCGGGCGGGTTGGCCGCCGGTGGCGAGCAGCGCGGCGGTGCCGACTGCGGTGGACAGCAGCGAGCGGCGAAACGAATGCATGACGGGATCCCTGGAGGGTGGTTGAAAGCAGACCTCCGAAGGAGGCGGATGTTCCTAATCGGCAAACAGCGACCGAAATGTGATAAAATGACTACGGACAGGTTATCGATCCGGTTTGTGGTCCTGGACGAACCCGCGACGGTGCCCGTCGTCGTGGGCGATGAGGCCCCTGGACACGCGGCAGCCGGCGCAGTGGGCCCGGGAGGAGCGCCGGCGACGGGTGATGGGGCTGCGTGCCAGCAGCCTGGGTGGCCGCCTGACACTCATCTACGCCGGGGGACTGCTTGGATCGCCTGCACCGCGGCTTTGCGGTGCAAGCGCTCAGCATACGCGTGTCCACCGGATCTCCGGCGGGTCGCGGAAGGCGAAACGCACCAGGTGCCGCGCCACCACATCTTCCAGCGTGGTCAGCGCCGCCTCCTCGTCCGCGGTCACCTGCATGTGCAGGAACCCGTCGTTCGCCTGCAGCGCGCAGGTGCCGCCCGGGAACGCGATGGTACCGTGATCGTCGCTCAGCGTGACCGGCAGCTTGTGCTGAAAATGCTTGCAGAGCTGCGTGAGATGGCGTCCCGCCACCGCCGTTGCGACGCGCGCCTCCGAACTGGCCTTGGGCCTTGCGTCCATCAGCTCCGCTCCACGCTGACGGCGGCGGCGTCCAGCGCGGCCGCCACGGCATTGGCCTGCTCCTCGGTCAGCGGGCCCCGCGCAAGGCGCAGCCGCAAGGCGAGCTTGAGGTTCTCCGTCGCCCGCAGCACCTGCGGCGCGGGTCCGCCGACGTGTGCGCTTCCGGCCGCGTCCATCCGCGCCAGCAGCGCCTCCACCGCCGGACGGTTGGCGTCGAGATACGCCTGCCCCTCCGGGGTGATCGCGTGCAGTTTTTTCGGTCCGCCATCGCCAGTGCTGGCGGTGACGTATCCGAGGTCCTCAAGCATGGTCAGGGTCGGATAGACGACGCCTGGACTTGGGCTGTAGGCGCCGCCCACGCGCTCCTCGATGGCCTTGATGAGCTCGTAGCCATGGCGGGGCTTGCCGGCGATCTGGTGCAGGATGACCAGCCGCAGGTCGCCGTGGGCGAAGAATCGGCCGAGCCCCTGGCGGCGGCCGCCGCCGCTTGCAGGCCGACCGTGGCTGGCATGCGGACCGTCCAGCCCTTGCTCGCCACGGGCGAAGCGCGGGATGTGGCCGTCACGCGCTCGCTCGCTGGGGTCTTGGTCGCGACGGTGTTGATGGTGATGAAACATGATGTCTCCGTTTGGTTTCAGACATCAATTAGATATATCTAAATATACTCTGATACAAGCGAGAGGCCGGCGACGGGCTGCTATGCGGCCACCGCAGGACAGCCCAAGTCACAGCCCAATTCTGTGTACGAGCTGTGCCTATCCGATGAAGGCCAGCAGCAGGCGGCTGACATCGGTGGGGCGCTCCAGATGCGGCATGTGGCCCACCCCCGGCAGCACATGCACGCGCACTGCCGCCGGCAGCCCCCCGGCATGGAACGCCGGAATGATGCGGTCCTCCGCTCCCCAGATCACCTGCAGCTTCAGGCCGCCGAGCTCGGCCAGACGGCCCCGCAGCAGCTCATGCTGGCCGCCCTCGAAATTCGCCGCCCGGATTGCCGACAGCGCCTCCCCGGCTCCGTCCAGCCGCTTGAAGCGCAGCACATCCTCCGTCATGTCGCGGCTCACCAGCCCCGCATCGACGAACAGTTTTGCCAGCACCGGCTCCAGCTGCTTGCGACGGCTGGCGGCGATGAAATCGCGGGTGAACGCGTCGTCGATCTCCGGCCCAAGCCCGGCCGGGGCGATCAGCGACAGCGAGGCCACACGTGCGGGATGGTCGAGCGCCAGCCGCAGCGCCACCGCCCCGCCAAGCGAATGCCCGACCAGATGGGCCTTGGGCACATCGATCGCGCGCAGGAACCCAAGCACCGCCCCCGCCAGGGCGGATAAATCCCCGGCGCCGACCCGCTTGGCCGAGCCGCCATGCCCCGGCAGGTCGAGCGCGATCACCCGCGCCCGCTCCGACAACAGCGGCTGCACGAACAGCCAGTTGTTGAGGTCGCCGCCGAAGCCATGAACGAGCACGAAGGGACGCTCCTCATGCCCATCGCCGGTTTGCAGATAGCGGATCGTCAGATCGCCGACCGCAACGTTTTGCGGCTGCGGCGCCTGCACCTCGGTGGCGGCCGGCCTGGTGGCGAACTCTGCCTGAAAGCGGGCGATGAAGGAGTCAATCTCGTGGTCGGGCACGTCGGCATCGGCGACGATGGCGATGAGCCCGCCGACCGGCAGCTCCTGTTGTTCATGCGCCACGTGCCGGCGCAGCACGCCGGCGACCGGACTCTCATAGGCGTTGGTGATCTTGGTCGTTTCGATATCGGCGATCTCGTCGCCGACATCGATCGTTTCGCCTTCGGCTTTGGCCCAGGAGGCGATCCTGCCTTCCGTCATGGCGAGACCGAATTTCGGCATGGTCACGGGCGTGATCGCGCCCATGGTCAGGCCCTAGATCTCGACGGGTGCGCCATCAGCGCGCGCACCGCCGAATTCCACCCGGTCGGCGCTGGGCACGTAAAGATCCTCCAGGTTCGGCGCGAACGGCACCGGCACGTGCGGCGGGCAGACCATGCGGATGGGCGCGCGCAACGCATCGAACGCTTCCTGCGCCACCAGCGCCGAGATATCGGTGGCGATATTGCAGCGCGGGCTTGCCTCATCGACGATCACCAGCCGGCCGGTGTCGGCCACGCAATCCAGGATCGTGCCGGTATCCAGCGGCGAGGTCGTGCGCGGATCGACGACATTGCAGGTGATGCCCTCGCCCGCCAGCCGGTCGGCGGCCTCGTTCGCCACCTGCACCATGCGCCCGATCGCGACGATGGTGATGTCGCTTCCTTCCCGCGTCAGGTTCGCCTCGCCGAACGGAATCGTGTAGGCCTCGTCCGGCACTTCCTCCTCCTGGTCGTATTGCAGCTTGTTCTCGAAAAAGATCACCGGGTCGTCGTCGCGGATAGCCTGAAATCAGCAGCCCCTTCGCCTCGTAGGCGGAGGACGGAATGACGACTTTCAGGCCGGGAATATGGGTGAAGATCGGATAGAGGCACTGGCTGTGCTGGCTCGCCGCCCGGAAGCCCGCGCCGTACATGGTGCGGATCACCATCGGCGTGGTTGCGTGGCCGCCGAACATGTAACGGAATTTCGCGGCCTGGTTGAAGATCTGGTCGAAGCAGACGCCCATGAAATCGACGAACATCAGCTCGGCCACCGGCCGCAGCCCGGTCGCCGCGGCACCGGCGGCGGCGCCGATATAGGCGCTCTCGCTGAGCGGCGTGTCGAGCACGCGGGCGCGGCCGAACTCGCCCACCAGGCCCTTGGTCACGCCCAGCACGCCGCCCCAGGCATCGTCTTCGCCGGGGGCGCCGGCGCCGCCGGCCACGTCCTCGCCCATCAGCACCACCCGCGGGTCGCGCCGCATTTCCTGGCGCAGCGCTTCATTGATGGCCTGGCGAAAGCTTTTCCTGCTCATGCTGAAGCTCTCCCCTCAATAGGCGGCATAAACGTCGGTCAGCAGGTCGGCCTCGGTCGGCGCCGGCGCGCCCTTGGCCTGGAGGACGGACTGCTCGATCTCCTCGGCAGAGGATCGGTCCACCGCGTCCAGGTCGCTTGCCGCCAGCAGCGCCGCCTGGGTCACCTTCGCGCGGAACCGCAGCAGGCAGTCGCGTTCGGCCCGCAGGCGGTCTACCTCGCCCGGGGCGCGGTAGGTGGTGGCGTCGCCCTCGAAGTGGCCGAAATACCGCGCGAGCTGCACATGGATCAGGCTCGGCCCTTCGCCGGCGCGGGCGCGGGCGATCGCGGTGCCAGCGGCGTCGTGCACGGCGAAAAAGTCGAACCCGTCCACCTGGTACGCGGGCATACCGAAGCCGCGGGCGCGCTCGACCTGGCTGCCGGCCACCGCGTAGCTGGACGATGTCGATTCCGCGTAACCATTGTCCTCGACCACGAAGATCGCGGGCAGTTTCCAGACGCTGGCGAGGTTGTAGCTCTCCAGCGTTGTGCCCTGGTTCGATGCGCCGTCGCCCAGGAAGGCCACCGCCACCCCGCCGGTGTTCAGCACCTTCGCCGTCAGCGCGGCGCCGCAAATCAGGGGCGGGCCGCCGCCGACGATGCCGTTGGCGCCCAACATGCCCTTGGAGATGTCGGCGATGTGCATCGAGCCGCCCTTGCCGCCGCACAGCCCGTCGCGGCGGCCGTAGATTTCCTTCATCATGCCGCCGATGTCGCAGCCCTTGGCGATGCAGTGCCCGTGGCCACGATGGGTGCTGGCGATGCTGTCCTGCCCGCCCAGATGCATGCAGACCCCGACCGCGGAAGCTTCTTCCCCGGCGTAGAGATGCACGAAGCCTGGAATCTCGCCGGTTGCGAACTCGACGTGCAGGCGCTCCTCGAAATCGCGGATCAGCCGCATTGTCCGATAGGCGCGCAGCAGATCCTCACGGTTGAGCTGCATGGTGTCGCCTCCCTTTTCACTTTTTTTGCTGCGCGAACACTACACACGGCGCTGGGGGTTCTGCAAACCCGGGATGGGTTCAAAACCCAGGTCATGCCCATCCCAGCGCAGCCCGGGCGCAGCGCAGCCCGGGCACAGGGCAGCCCGGGCACGGGCAGCCCGGGCACAGGGCAGCCCGCGCCAAAAACACCTGCCAACAGGCGCTTGCTGGTGTCGCCTGCGATCTGGGATGCCGCGGGCCGGCCGGGCTGACGGCCGGGCCGGCGGACTGGGGCGTGTTGGATGAACGTCCCCGCGCGGTCCTATCCGGCGGCGGGGGCCATGACGGCTTCACTCAGCCGGAAATAGACAAGTTCCAGCAACCGTTCGCGGGCGCGCACGGCAATCTCGTCCAGCGACGGCGTCCTGGACAGGCGCTCGCGGGCATAACTGTGCACGTCGTCAAGCGTAGGAAGCTCCGGCAGGTCGATATCGTTCCAGAACAGTTCCGCGCGCATGCCCGCGGAGGCCAGCCGCAGCCGCAGTTCACCCCATCCCGGCGTGCGCACCAATGCCTCCAGCACCTGGGTAGCGATTTGGTTGACGGGGAAGGAGGCGGCAAGCTGGCCGGCCACTTTGTCGATGACGCGCTGCCCCAACCGGTATTCCCCCCGTACCAGCGCCCGCGGAGGCACGTGCAGGTCCCAGACGATGCGCAGCCACGACAGCAGCCGCAGCGCGTAATAGGTCGGGTCGTATTCCCACCAGCGAAACCCCTGCCGGGCCGACGCCTGGTAGGCGTGGTGGTTGTTGTGCCAGCCTTCCCCAAGGGTCAGCAGCGCGAGAAACCAATTGTTGCGCGAGTCGTCGCCGGTGACATAGCGCCTGCGGCCGAACACATGGGCGAGCGAGTTGATGCTGAACGTCGCATGCCAGGTGGCCACCGTACTCCAGCAGAATCCGACGACCAGCCCCGGCCAGCCGGCGATCAGCCAGGCCGCACCCGCGAGCAACGTCGCGGGCAGGTGGGGGTGCCGGTCGAGCCAGAGCAGTTCCTTGAATTTTCCCAGATCCTGGATGGCGGCATGATCGGTGGGATCGTTGCGGGGCACGAAGATCCAGCCGACATGCGCGTAGAGGAACCCACGCTGCGCCGGCGAGTGGACGTTGCGTTCGGTGTCGGAGTACCGGTGGTGGCGGCGATGGTGGGATGCCCACCACAGGGCACCTTTCTGGGCGGAGGTCTGGGCCACGAAGGCCAGCACAAACTGGAAGGCGCGGCTGGTGCGGAAGGCGCGATGGGAGAAGTAGCGGTGGTACCCCGCGGTGATCGCGAACATGCGCAGCAGATACAGCCCGGCGGCGAGCAGCAGCGCCGCCCCGGTCACCCCGGTCCAGAAGGCGGCGAAACAGGCGAAATGGACCAACAGGAAGGCGATGCTGGAGGGGTACGAGATGTCGTCCGACGTTCTCGTCGGTCCGCGAGGTCATTGGCGCGCTTTCCTGCAGGGAGTTGTTGTGTCGTTGGCACGAGGCGCCTTCGGCCTGGGCGGATTGTGAGCCTGGTCGCCGGGCGAATTCCTGATCCGGCACGGCGTGGCCGGTGGCAAGCAGCCACAAGCACGCACGAACGCACCGCGTCGTCACGTCAGCAATCAATGTGGGGGCCGCGAGACGCGGACGCAAGCGCCGGTTTGCCCCGGTGGCTGAGCCGTCCCGGCGCCGGGAGATCGCACCCCGAAGCCGTGAGTGGCGCTGGCCTCCCCTCCGGGAGTACGCCTTCGGCTCCGGGCGGTCCGGGAATTCGCATCAATTGCGGCGGCGTGGCCTGGACGTGCCGCACGGAGGAGGACGGACAATGTCGCCACTCACCTTGTTTCTGGGGAAATTCCTGGGTCTTTCCTGTCTCCTGATGTGCGTCGTCCTGATGGCGAGGCCCAAGGCGTCCTTGCAAGCAATCAATGCGATGTTGGAAAACCCTGGGCTTAATCTGGTCACCGGCATCTTCACCATGGCCGGCGGCGCAGCCCTGGTGGTTGGCCACAATATCTGGTCAGGGGGCGCATTGCCCGTTGCCGTGACGCTGTTGGGCTGGCTGACCCTGATCAAGGGTGTCGCCGTGATGGCAACGCCGCCGCATGCGCTGGCCGGCTTCTATCAGGCACTGCACTATCCGGCCCGGTTCCGCCTTTACATGGCCGCGGCTTCTGTGTTCAGCGCATGGCTGGCGGTGACGGCATTCCTAGCCTGACCGAGATGATGCGCCAGCCGTACTGAAGAAAAAGCGAATAAAAGTTTTTGCTTCTTTTTTCAAAAAGAAGGCTTTCTGTTCTTTTTTGAAAAAAAGAACCAAAAAACTTTTATCCGTTCTGGCCTGGACCCCACAGCGTCGTCAATCGGCCGTCGCGCCCAATTTCTCTGCAAGCGCGGGCACCCGGCGGCTGCGCTTCGGTGCCAACCAGCGCTGCAGGCGTTCCAGGTACAGGTAGATCACGGGCGTGGTGTAGAGCGTCAGGACCTGGCTCAGCGCCAGCCCGCCGACCATGGCGAAACCGAGCGGGCGACGCAGTTCCGACCCGGCTCCGGTGCCGATCATCAGCGGCAGGCCGCTCAACAGGGCGGCCATCGTGGTCATCAGGATCGGCCGGAAGCGCAGCAGGCAGGCCTGGAGGATGGCGTTGAACGGCGTTTCGCCGTCCCGCCGCTCGGCGGTGATGGCGAAGTCCACCATCATGATGCCGTTTTTCTTGACGATGCCGATCAGCAGGATGATGCCGATCAGCGCGATCACCGACAGATCGTACCCCGCCGCCATCAGAATCAACAGCGCGCCGACGCCGGCCGAGGGCAAGGTCGAGAGAATGGTCAGCGGCAGAATGTAGCTTTCATACAGAATGCCCAGGATGATGTAGACGGCGATGAGCGCCGCTGCGATCAGGTAGGGCTGGCTGGACAGCGACGACTGAAACGCCTGCGCGGTGCCCTGGAACGTGCCGTTCAGCGTGAGTGGCGTTTGCAACTCGCGCATGACCGCGTTGATGGCATCGACCGCCTGGCCGATTGCGGCGCCTTGCGCCAGATTGAACGAAACCGTCACCGCCGGGAACTGGCCCTGGTGATTGACCGACAGCGGCGCCGTCTTGGTGCTGTCGATCTTCACGAAGGTTGATAGCGGCACTGCCTGGCCGGCACTGGAGGTGATGAACAGCTTGTCCAGCACCGACAGCGACTGCTGCTGGTCCGGCAGCACTTCCAGGATCAGGTGGTAGGTGTTGATCTGAGTGAAATACTGGGTGATCTGGCGCTGGCCGAGCGCGTCGTACAGCGTGTCGTCGATCACCTGCGGCTGGATGCCGAAGCGCGCGGCGGCGTCGCGGTCGATGGTGACCACCGCGGTGGTGCCGGCGTTCTGCTGGTCGGTCGCCACGTCGCGCAGCATGGGCAGGGCCCGCAGCCGGTCAAAGATTTTCGGCGCCCATTCGTTCAGCTCAGCAGCATCGGCGTCCTGCAGGGTAAACTGGTACAGGGTTTTCGACGGCCGTCCGCCGATGCGCACGTCCTGGCCGGCCTGCAGGAAAAGCTGCGCGCCTTCCACCTTCGCAAGCTCCTGGCGCAGCCTCGCGATCACCTGCTGGGCGGTAGCGTGGCGCTGCGCGAACGGCTTCAGCCCGATGAAATAGCGGCCGTTGTTGCCGGTCTGTCCGCTGGCGCCGGCGCCGATGGTGCTGGAATAGGCGGCGATGTCGGGATCGGCCAGCAGCACCTCGCCAAGCTTGAGGTTCAGCCGCGTCATTTCCTTGAACGAGAACGTCCTGGGCGGCCTCGGAAATTCCAATCAGCAGCCCGTTGTCCTGCTCGGGAAAGAAACCCTTGGGGATGATGATATACAGATAGACGGTGAACGCCATGGTGGCGAGGAAGAACAGCAGGGTGACGAAATGGTGCTTCAGCGCAATGTCGAGGCTGCGCCGGTAGCCGCCGATCAGCAGCTCGAAGCCGCGCTCGACGATGCGGTACAGCAGCCCGTGCTGACCATGGTCGTGGTGCAGGAAGCGCGAGCACATCATCGGCGTCAGGGTCAGCGACACGATGGCTGACACCAGCACCGCGATGCTGACTGTCATGGCGAATTCGCGGAACAGCCGCCCGACGATGCCGCCCATCAGCAGCAGCGGCGTGAACACCGCGATCAATGAGGCGCTGATCGAGACGATGGTGAAGCCGATCTCGCCGGCGCCCTTGATGGCGGCGTCCATCGGCTTCATGCCCGCTTCCATGTGGCGGAAGATATTTTCCAGCATGACGATGGCGTCGTCGACCACGAAACCGACGGCGATGGTCAGCGCCATCAGCGACAAATTGTCCAGGCTGTAGTCCATCACGTACATGACGGCGAAGGTGCCGAGCAGCGCGATCGGCACCGTCACGCTGGGGATGATGGTGGCCCAGAGATTGCGCAGGAACAGGAAGATCACCATCACCACCAGGGCGATCGACAGCATCAGGGTGAACTGCACATCATGCACCGAGGCGCGGATGGTCTGCGTGCGGTCCATCACCTCGGTCACTTTCACCGCCGGCGGAATGGCCGCCAGCAGCCGCGGCAGCGCCGCCTTGATGCGTTCGACCGTGGCGATGACATTGGCGTCGGGCTGTTTGAAGATGACCAGCTGCACGCCCGGCCGGTTGTTCTGGAAACCGGCCTGCAGCACGTTCTCGGCCTCATCCACCGCGTGGCCGATGTCGCGCACCCGCACCGGCGCGCCGTTGCGGTAGGCGATGACCAGGCTATCGTATTCGGCGGCGCGGGTCAGCTGATCGTTGGCATAGATGGTGAAGCTGCGCCGCTCGCCGTCGATGCTGCCCTTGGGTGAGTCGACGGTGGCGTTCTGCAGCGACAGCCGCGCGTCTTCCAGGGTCAGCCCCATGGCGGCGAGGCGGGCGGGGTCGATCTGCACCCGCACGGCGCGCTTGCGCTCGCCGCCGATGAACACCTGCGACACGCCGGCGATCTGGCTGATCTGCTGGGCCAGAATATTGTCGGCGTAGTCATCCACGGTGATCATCGGCAACTGGTCGGACTGCACCGCATAGATCAGGATCGGGCTGTCCGACGGGTTCACCTTCAGGAAGGTGGGAGGCTGCGGCAGGTTTTTGGGAAGCAGACCCTGCGCCGCGTTGATCATTGTCTGCACGTCGAGGGCGGCGGAATCGATCTGGCGGTTGAGATCGAACTGGATGGTGATCGAGGTCTGGCCAAGCACCGAGACCGAGGTCATCTGCGAGATGCCGGCGATTTGCGAGAATTGCCGCTCCAGCGGCTGCGCGACCGCGGTCGCCATCGTGTCCGGGCCGGCGCCGGGAAACTTGGCGGTGACGTTGATGGTGGGGAATTCGACATGCGGCAGCGGCGCCACCGGCAGCAGCGGATAGGCGGCGATGCCGACCAGCAGGATCGCCGCCATCAGCAGCGAGGTGCCGATCGGCCGGCGGATGAAGGGGGTGGAGATGCTCATGCCGCGTCGCGCCTTATGTTCTTGCCCGCGTCAGCTGGCGGGCTTGAGCTCGGTCGCCGCCACCCGCGATCCGTTCTGCAGGCGGGAGGCGCCGTTGACGACCACGCGGGCACTGTCGTCCAACCCGCTGAGGATCACCGCAGTTTGCCCGTCGTCCTGGCCGAGCACGACTGGCTGCACGGTAACGGTGGAGTCCGGGTTCAGGCGGTAGACATATAATTCGGTCTGGCTGCGCTGCACGGCGACCGAAGGCACCGTCAGGACATTCTTCTGCACCTCGATCTGCAACCGCGCATTGACGAACTGCCCCGGCCACAACCGATTTTCCAGATTGGGGAACACGGCTTTCAGCTTGATCGTGCCGGTCGCCGGATCGATCGCGTTGTCGGTGGTGGTCAATTCGCCTTTGCCCAGCAAGGTTTTGTCATCGGCGGTATAGGCGAATACGCTCAGCCGTCCGCCCGCCATCGCCGTCTGGATGCGCGGCAGCGCGTCTTGCGGCAGGGTAAACAGCACCGAGATCGGATGGATCTGGGTGATGCTGACCAGGCCCAGCGGAGAGGTATCGCTGGCGCGCACGAAATTCCCCGGGTCCACCTGGCGCAGCCCGACGCGCCCGTCGATCGGCGCGGTGATGGTGCAAAAATCGAGGTTGAGTTGCGCCGCGGCGATGGCCGCGTCGTCGCCGACCAGTGTCGCGCTGATCTGGCCCACCTGCGCGGTCTGGGTATCGAACTGCTGGCGTGAGGCGAAATCGGTGCGCACGAGCGATTGGGTGCGCGCCAGGTCGCGTTTGGCGTTCTCCAGCTGCACCTGATCGTAGGTTTTCTTGGCCAGGGCCTGCGCCAGGATGGCGGCGTAGGGGCGCGGATCGATCAGGGTGAGCGGCTCGCCGCGTTTGATGTCCTGGCCCTCGGTGAAGAACACTTTCTCCAGCGTGCCGTCGACGCGCGAGCGCACCACTACCGACTGGAACGCCTGCACCGCGCCGATGTTGCGCAGCAGGATCGGCACGTCCTGGCGGACGGCCGTGGCCACGGTCACCGGAACACCGATGCCGCCGCCGGGCGAGGCGGGCTGCGCCAAGGCGGGCTGACCCAGCGCCGCCGCAAGCAGAAGCAGTGCCGGCATAAATCGCGCGGCCAGAGCCTTCCTCACCGCTTGAGGTCGTCGTTGAGCGATCCGGGACCGGCACAAAGGCCGGCGTGCCCGGTCCGGAGAACAAGCGCACAACAAAGAATAAGCGCAGAAATGTCACCGGTTGACACAGTATATTTCAGAATGTCACACATATCCTGTTCCCCCACCGCCGCCAGCCGGAATCCGTTCATCACCCACTCGCATCCAGCTCGGCCGAATTCGGCAAGTCCGCCGGCACGAGTTCTCGCGCGCCGACGCCAGCATGCGCTTACTACCGGTACACTGCCCACAGGAACCTGAACGCGGGCTGAACCAGCCTTCTATTCGCGGCGCAACAGCCGGTCGTTCAGCAGCGCACCCAGTCGGGTGGCGGTAAACCCGGCGGCGATCGCGCCCGGGTCGTAGCTGTCGCGCACCCAGTCAGTGAATTCTTTGCTCCCCTCGGCCTCGCGCGCATAGGCCCGCAGCACGGCATCGAGCACGCCGGCCCGGGAGCGGGCCAGATGGCCCCAACGCAGCGAAAGCTGGCGCATTGACTCGGCCACCGAGGCGCCCTGCAGCAGCAGGAACACCGCAGCGGCGAAACCCGCGCGGTCGGCGCCGGATTTGCAATGCACAAGGCCCGGCTCGCGCATGCCCTGCAAGGCGGCGATCAGCGCCAGCAGCCGCTCGCGCGGCGGCGGCCGGCCGCTCGACATTGGCAGGTCAATGAAATCCAGCCCCAGGTGACGCGCCCGCTCGCGCGAGAGCGCGTCGGAGCCATTGCCGGTGGGACCGCGCAGGTTCAGCACGCTGCGGATGCCCCAGCGCCGCACCATGGCGGCAAGCCGGCCCGGCGTGGGATGGTTGCAGCGATACAGCCGGCCGGGCAGCACCGGGCCGGCATTGGTCCAGGCCAGGCGCAGCACGCCATGGTCGATCAGCATGCTGTCGATCCAGGCGCGTCGGCGCCCGGCCGCGGTGTCAAGCCCGCCGCGGAAGATTGTGTCCATGGCGCACCCGCCCTGCCGCCCCGGGACTGGCCCCGCGGCCCATGCCGCGTATATCCTGCCCGCGGCGGCGCACGCCAGCCTGCCGGCGGGCCGAGTGTCACCCTCATGGGCGGTTGCCCCGCTTCCGCCTGCAGGCCGCATTAACATGGCTCGCGTTTGAAGAAGGGATCCAGACCATGCTCGAGGACTCGCCGCTGACGGCCGAGGACGTGATGACCCGCGACGTCAAGGTGGTGCACCCGGAGACACCGCTACTGGACGCGGTGCGGCTGATGGCACATCACCACATCAGCGGGCTGGTTGTGGTGGACGAGGCACACCGGCCGGTCGGCATGCTGACCGAGGGCGACCTGCTGCGCTGGCACGGCGAATTCACCGAACGCCAGTCCTGGTGGCTCGACCACCTCGCCGAGGGGACGGACCTGGCGCCGAGCTTCATGGACGCAATCCGCTCGCAGCAACGCAAGGTCAAGAAACTGATGACCGAGAGCACGATCAGCGTGTTCCCGGAAACCCCGACGCGGGACATCGCGCGGCTGTTCTACGAACGCAAGATCAAGCGCGTGCCAGTGGTGAAGGATGACAAGTTGGTGGGGCTGGTCAGCCGGGCCGATCTCTTGCAGGCGCTGGTGAAGGAACTCACTAAGAAAACATAGGAAGGGGTTCCAAGGGCGAAGCCCTTGCTGGGGTCCAGGGGCAACGCCCCTGGTCGGGTGCGGGGTAACGCCCCGCGCGCCGTCAGTGCGCCGCCGCCCAGTTGCGCCCCGTCCCGGTCTCGACCAGCAGGGGCACCGACAGAGTTGCCGCCCCTTCCATGACCCGGCGGGCCAGGGCGGCGGTCGCCTCGGCCTGATCGGCCGGCGCCTCGAACAGCAGCTCGTCGTGCACTTGCAGCAGCATCCGCGCCGACAGGCCGGACTCCGCCAGCGCCGCGGGCAGACGCACCATGGCGCGCTTGATCACGTCGGCCGCGCCTCCTTGCAGCGGCGCGTTGATGGCCTGGCGCTCGGCATAGCCGCGCCTTGCCGCGTTCTTGTCGTCGATGCCCGGCACCCAGCAGCGCCGGCCGAACGGGGTGGTGACGAAGCCGGCGATGCGGGCGTCGTCCTTGGTTTTTTCCATATAGGCGCGGATACCCGGATAACGGGCGAAATAGGCGTCGATATAGGTGCGCGCCTCGCCCGGGGTGATGCCGAGCTGGCGGGCCAGGCCGAAGGCGCTGATGCCGTAGATGATGCCGAAATTGATCGCCTTGGCACGCCGCCTTGTCATCGGGTCCATGCCCTGCATGGGCACGCCGAAGACCTCGCTGGCGGTGCGCGCGTGGATGTCCTCACCGGCGGCGAAGCTTGCCTTCAGCTGCGGGATGTCGGCCACGTGAGCGAGCAGGCGCAATTCGATCTGCGAGTAGTCGGCCGATACCAGCACATGGCCCGGCTCGGCGATGAAGGCGCGGCGGATGCGGCTGCCTTCCTCGGTGCGGATCGGGATGTTCTGCAGGTTGGGGTCGGTGGATGACAGGCGTCCGGTGCTGGCGATGGCCATGGCGAAACTGGTGTGGACCCGGCCGGTCTCGGGATTGATCTGGGTGACCAGCGCGTCGGCATAGGTGGATTTCAGCTTCTGCAACTGGCGCCATTCCAGCACCCGCGCCGGCAACTCATGGCCCTGGTCGGCCAGGCCCTGCAGCACGCTGGAATCGGTGCCCCAGGCGCCGGTTTTCATCCGCTTGCCGCCGGCGAGCGACATCCGGTCGAACAGCACCTCGCCGAGCTGCTTCGGGCTGCCGACATTGAACGGAAACCCGGCGAGGCGATGAATGTCTTGTTCCATGACAATCATGCGCGCCTCGAAATCCTTCGACATGGCGCGCAGGTCGTCCTCGTCGACTTTCACCCCCGCGCGCTCCATCTCCAGCAGCACCGGCACCAGCCGGCGCTCGATCTGCTCATACAGCGCGAGCGAGGCGGTGGTGCGCAGCGTGGGGCGCAGGCGGTGCCACAGGCGCAGGGTGACGTCGGCGTCCTCGGCGGCATAGGGGGTGGCGCGGTCGAGCGGCACCTGGCCGAAGGGCACCCGGGCGCGGCCGGTGCCCGTGACCTGGTCATAGCTGATGCAGCTATGGTGCAAATGCAGCAGCGCCAGCTCGTCCATGCCATGGCCGTGCCGTCCGGCGTCCTGGGCGTAGGAGATCAACATGGCGTCGTCCTGCGGGGCGGCGATCGGCGCGCCGGCGCGCGACAGAACCAGCATGTCGAACTTGGCGTTCAGGAAGACCTTCAGCACCGCCGGATCGGTCAGCAGGGGCGCCAGCGCCTCGATGGCCGTGGCCACCGGCACCTGTTCGGGCGGGCGGCCCTCGGCGTCGGTGTGGCGCAGCGGCACGTAGCAGGCCCGTCCGGGGGCAGTCGCCAGCGAGAAACCGACCAGATTGGCGCGCATGGCGTCCAGCCCGTCGGTTTCGGTGTCGATTTCGACGACGCCCGCCCGGGTCGCCTCGGCGATCCAGGCGTGGAGGGCTTCGATCGTGGTGACGGTGACATAGGGGCCGTAGCCCCCGCCGGGAACCAGCGGCGCGGCGGGACCGGCCGGCGGATCGGCAAAGGCCAGCGATCCCTGTGGGGCTTTGCCGGTGGGCGACGGCGGCGACACGGCGTCCGGCTGCTCCAGCCCCAGCCGCACCAGGGTGCTGCGGAAACCCTGCTCGATCAGCCAGGATGCCAGGCGGGCACGGTCCGGCTCGCGCACCACCAGCTCTGCCAGCGGCACCGGCAGCGGGGCGTCGTCGCGCAGCTGGACCAGGCGGCGGGAGAGGCGCGCCGCCTCGGCATGGGCGATCAGCATGTCCTTCTTTTTCGACGGCTTCATCGCCGGCGCCGCCGCGAGTACCGATTCCAGGTCGCCGTAGTCCGTAATCAGCTGGGCGGCGGTTTTCGGGCCGATGCCGGGCACGCCGGGGACGTTGTCCACCGCATCGCCCATCAGCGCCTGCACCTCGACCAGTTTGTCCGGCGGCACGCCCCATTTCTCCGCCACCTCGGCCGGCCCGATCGGCTTCTGCTTGATCGGGTCAAGCATGCCGACGCCGGGCCGGATGAGCTGCATCAGGTCCTTGTCGGACGAGACGATGGTGGTGCGGCCGCCCGCGGCCTCGGTTGCGCGCGTGTAGGAGGCGATCAGGTCGTCCGCTTCCCAGTCGGCCAGCTCGATGGCGGGAACGCCGAAGGCGGCGGTGGCCTCGCGCACCAGCGCGAATTGCGGGCGCAACTCCTCGGGCGGTTCGGGGCGCTGGGCCTTGTAGAGATCGTATAACCGGTTGCGGAAGGTCAAGCGGCCCGCGTCGAAAATGACGGCGAAATGGGTGCCGACATGGTCCTTTAACAGCCGGGCGAGCATGTTGGTGAAGCCGAACACCGCATTCACCGGCACCCCGTCGGGCCGGCTCATCGGCGGCAATGCGTGAAAGGCGCGAAAGATGAAGCCCGACCCGTCGATCAGCACCATATGCGGGCCGGTCGCACCGGCCGGTGGCTCCGCCGTGGCGGGGGCGGTCAGTGCGAGTCTCCGCCGCCGCTGCCGGGACTGAGCACATACAGCCGCGAGCAATAAGGGCAGGTCACCTGGGTGCCGGCGATGCGCAGAAAGACTCGGGGATGGCCGAGTGCCAGATCGCCACCGTCGCAGGCCACGATGCGCTGGTCGACGGTGATGGTTTCCACGGGAATTGTTTTAGAAGGGATCAAATCGGTGGATGCTGCTGTGGTGGCGCCGTCCGGCATGGGGGCCTCGAACTCTGGGGGTTGCCCCGGGGGGCGGGCGGCATGATAGCCATGCGTTCCATGCTTTCAACCGCGCGCCTGTTGTTTCGTCCGGCTGTCGCTTCCGTGTTCCCCCCGGCAGCCGGGGTGACCCGGCGCGGCGCGCTGGGGCTGGGCGTGGCGATGGCGCTGGGCGGGTGCGTGTCGATGGAGGCCCCGCCGGGGCCGGCGGTGGAGGCCGCATCGATGACCGAGGATGCGTTCACGATGCCGGACGGGGCGCGGCTGCCCTATCGCGCCTGGTTGCCCGACCGCGCGCCCGAGGCGGTCGTGCTGGCGCTGCACGGGTTCAACGACAGCCGCGACGCCTGGGAATACCCGGCGCCGGTGTTCACCGCGGCCGGGATCGCCGTGTATGCGCCCGACCAGCGCTGCTTCGGCGAGGCGCCCGGACGGGGCCTGTGGCCGGGCAGCGAGGCGCTTGTGGCCGATGCGGCCGAAATGGTGCGGCTGGTGCGCGCGCAGCACCCCGGCGTGAAGCTGGTGCTGATGGGCGAAAGCATGGGGGCCGCGGTGCTCATGGTGCTGGCGACTGGCAGTCTGGCGCCGCAGGACGTGTCGTATGCGCTGATCGCGCCGGCGGTGTGGGGCCGCGCGCGGATGAACTTCGTGCTCTCCGGCGCCTTGTGGCTGGCGGTGGCGCTGGTGCCGGGGCTGGGGCTGACGCGCGGGCCGGTGCAGATCACCGCCAGCGACAACCGCGATGCGCTGATCCGCTTGTCGACCGATCCGCTGACCATCCGCCGCACCCGCATGGACGCCCTCGGCGGCCTCGTGACACTGATGGATGCGGCGCTGGCGGCGGCACCGCGCATGCGGGTGCCGAGCCTGCTTCTGTATGGCGGCAAGGACGAACTGGTACCCAAGGCGGCGACGGCGACCACCTGGAGGGCGTTGCCGCGCGGCGGGGCGGACGGGCCGCGGCTGGCCTATTATCCAAACGGCTATCACCTGCTGCTGCGCGACCACGACCGGGCGGTGCCGATCGGCGATATCGTGGCCTGGCTGCGCGACCCGTCGGCGGCGCTGCCATCGGGGGCGGAACGGGCGGCGGAGGCATGGCTGGAGGCGCAGGATTGAGGCGCTGGCGCTGGGGTTCGTTCTGCGCTATGGGGTGCGGCTGCTGGACCCGTAGCTCAGCTGGATAGAGCGTCGCCCTCCGAAGGCGAAGGTCGCACGTTCGAATCGTGTCGGGTCCGCCAAGTTTTTCAAGGGGTTAGGGCAACTCCGCTGAAGCCTCCAAAGTCGCAGGGTAACGCCGGGGTAGCAAAATCGCCCTGAAGGGCGATGTGGGGCGCACCGGATTGCCCGGTCACCCGCCGTCCCGCGCCAGCAGGTTCCGCACCGTCGAATGATGCCGCTCTCCACCGCGTGTGGTGCGGATGCTTCGGGCGTTCAGGGATCAAGCGATCGCCCGTCTGGAATAGCGCACCACGATGGGGCGCTATCAGCTTCCCCGCACCGCGCAGCGACATTGCCGCCCGCGCTGGCGTGCAGTCAGGTGCTTCCTGCCGGGCGATAACTGGCGGAATGCAGCGGCACCACTTCGTGCAGCGGCGAGCGCGGCCGCGGCGGGATGGAAAGGTCCAGACCAACGATTACGCGGGCATATTTTCGCGCGGTGACGTTGTCCGTGATGTGAGGGAGCATACGGCGTAGCTCGATCGCCGCAGAAAACTCTCCCCCTCCTCGGCGCTCACGAGGTTGACCCGGGGGTCTGCTCACCAGAGTTGACCCACTGACTGCGGTCCTATCGTCCATCGGCCGATGATCGGCCGGACGGTTGTCATCGTCTGAAGGTGGTTTCCACGCTTCGCGCTGGTTTTGGGCGCGGAGGCGCAACCATGGAGTGTCGGCGGTGCGAGGCCTGCGGGCAGGCATTCCGGCCGCGTGCGCAGGTTCCCCGGCAGCGTTTTTGCGGGAAGGCGGCCTGCCAGCGTGAGCGCCGGCGACGCTGGCAGCAGGGCAAGCGGCGGGGCGACGGCGATTACCGCGCCAATCAGGCGCTGGCGCAACGGGCCTGGGCCGACGGCCGCCGCGATTACTGGCGTGAGTGGCGGGCAGCCCACCCCGAATACACCGAGCGCAACCGTCTGGAGCAGCGGCGACGCGACCGCCAGCGGCATGCGTCACGTCTTGCAAAGATGGACGCGTCAACGCCAGTTCATCCCATTCCATCAGGGACTTACCGTCTGGTGCCGTGGACGGGTGGCGATCTTGCAAAGATGGACGCGTGCACGGTCAAACTGACAGTGATTTCAGATGGGTATGGCCAGGACGGGGGCGCCGGGCCGATCTTGCAAAGAGAGGACATCATAGGGACGCGCGAACCGTCCTGCTAGCGATGGCGCCATGGACAGCCATCGTCTGGAACTCGATCTGCACCAGTTGGACCTGCGCTTCGCCAGCAGCCGCCTGGTGGACCCGCAGGCGGTGGCGCGGATCGGCCAGTCCATCGAGCGCTGTGGCCAGATCGTGCCCTGCATCGTGGTGGCAGCTCCCGGCGGTGCCGGTGCGGACCCACGGGTGTTGGTCGACGGCTATCGGAGGGTTGCCGCGCTGCGCCGGCTGGGCCGCGACACGGCCAGCGTCGAGCAATGGACCTGCGGGCTGGCCGAGGCGGTGCTGGGGGTGTTGGCGCGCGCGCAGGATCGCTCGTTCGCCATCATCGAGGAGGCCTTGTTGCTGCGCGAGCTAATGCAGGGCCAGGGCCTGTCGCAGCAGGATCTGGCTCGCCGGTGCGGGCGGGATGTCAGCTGGGTGAGCCGGCGCCTGCAGCTGCTGTCGGGTTTGCCCGATGCGGCGCTGGCGGCCGTGCGCACCGGCAAGCTGTCGAGCTGGGCGGCCAATCGGGTGGTGGTGCCGTTGGCGCGTGCCAATCCGGTTCATGCCGACTGCCTGCTGGCGGCGCTGGCCGCGTCACCGCTGTCGACCCGCGAGTTGCAGTGCTGGTTCGCGCACTACCAGCAGGCCGCGCAAACGGTGCGCGACCGCATGGTCGGCGATCCCCGCCTGTTTCTCGACGCCTTGCGAGCGAACGACGAGGAGCGCGCCGGCGAACGGCTGCGCGACGGCCCCGAAGGCGAATGCATCGTCGATCTGCGCTGCCTCGAGGCGGTCATCGCGCGCCTGACGGATCGCGCGGCAGCGCTGCAATCGGTGCCGCCGGCGCTGACCGCGGCAGTGCCGCGTCTGTGGTCGGCGATCAACGTCCTGACGATTGCGATCGACCGGGGGGACGCACTTGACCCCGGCTGAGATCCGCACCGCAGTGCGCACGCTGCAGGCGCAGCGGCATAGCCTGCGCGAGATCAGCCGTCTGCTGGCGCTGTCGCGCAACACCGTGCGGCGCATCCTGCGCGAGCCGGACCGGACTGAAGCGGTGCCGTGCGACGAAGCGACGTTGGTGCGGATGAAGGCCGCCTTCGAGCGGGCCCGCGGCAACGTCGTGCGCGTCCGCGAACTGCTGGCCGACGACGGCCTGGAGGTGCCCTACAGCAGCTTGACCCGCTGGGTCCGGGAGGCCGGCCTGCGCAGTCCGCCGCGGCGCGCCGGCGAATACGAGTTCGTGCCGGGCCAGGAGATGCAGCACGACACGTCGCCGCATCGGGTGACGTTCGCGAACACCGACAAGTCGGTCACCGCCCAGTGTGCCGGCCTGGTGCTGGCCTACTCGCGCCGGCTATTCATCCAGTCCTACCCGCGGTTCACCCGCTTCGAGGCCAAGGCGTTCCTGCTCGAGGCGGCGCGCTTCATGGCGGGCGTCTGCCCGGTCTGCATCATCGATAATACCAGCGTCCTGCTCGCCGCCGGTGCCGGCGCCGACGCCGTGATCGCCCCCGAGATGGCGGCCTTCGCCCGCACTCTGGGCTTCCAATTCCGCGCCCACCGGGTCGGGAATCCAGACCGCAAGGGTCGGATCGAAAGACCATTCGCCTATGTCGAGACGAATTTCCTGGCCGGCCGCAGCTTCACGGATTTTGACGACCTCAACCGCCAGGCGCTCGCCTGGTGCCGCGAGGTTGCCAACCGAAAGCCCAAGGCAGCGCTCGGCATGTCGCCAGATGCCGCCTACGTCATCGAGCAGCCGCACCTCGTGCCGTTGCCCGACGCGTTGCCGCCGGTCTACGAGTTGCTGGAACGCGTCGTCGACCTGCACGGCTTTGTCAGCGTCGATACCAACCGCTACTCCGTGCCCGAGCGCTTCGTCGGCAAGTCGGTCGCTGTCTACAAGCACCCCACCGAAATCCATATCCGCCGCAAGGACACGACGATCGCCGTCCACCCGCGGTTGATCGCCGAGCGCGATGCCAGGAGCACCCTGCCTGGTCATCATACCATCCCAGTGCGGCAGGGTCGCGGCGCGGCGGCGGAAGAGGCGTTGCTGGGCGGCCACCATCCCAGCCTCGACCGTTACGCCGCCGCTCTCAAGCTGCGCAGTCACGGATACGGGCGACGGCCACTCCGCCGGCTGATCGAGATGAAGCGCACCTACCCCGCCGGCCCGTTCATCGCCGCCATCGAGCAAGCCCTGCACTACGGCCTGTTCGATCTCGGCCGTCTGGAAGACCTCATCCTCAAACATGTCGCCGGCGACTTCTTCGCGCTGAACACCAGGAAAGACGACGATGCATGACAAGCTGCGCGCGCTGATCGCCCAGTTGCGCCTGCACGGCATGGCCGAGGCACTCGACGCCGAGATCGAACGCGCCGAGCGCGAAGCGATCGCTGGACCCGAGCTGCTGTACCGGCTGCTCGGACAGGAGGCCGCGTCCCGCCGCGAACGCAGCCTGGCGTATCGTCTGGGACAGGCGCGTCTGCCATGGCGGTGGTCACTCGACAGCTTCCCGTTCGATCGACAGCCTGGCGTCAGCCGCGCGCAGATCCAGACGCTGGCCGGGCTGGACTTCCTGCGCCGGACCGACAACGTCCTGCTCATCGGCAAACCCGGCACCGGTAAAACCGGCTTGGCAATCGGTTTGTTGCGCGAGGCCTGCCTCAATGGCTACCGTGGCCGCTTCATCAATGCTCAAGTCCTGCTCGATGAACTCTATGCCTCTCTGGCAGACCGCACCACCACACGGCTGCTGGCCCAGCTGAGTCGCATGCAGCCCTTGCTGATTGACGAGCTAAGCTACCTGACAATCAAGCCGGAACAATCAAACGCATTCTTTCGTCTGATGGACCAACGCTACAACCGGGTCTCGACGATCATCACCACCAACCTCGAACTGTCCGACTGGTACGAGCTGTTCGACAAGAAGCCGCTGGTCGATGCGCTGCTCGATCGCCTGCAGCACCACTGCATCACCATCCGCATCAACGGCCCGTCCCTGCGCAGCCCGGAGCCTCCGACACCGGCGTCGCCAACACCGGCGCGCCGCACCACCAAAACCTGAAGGCCCCGGCAACACCACCGCCGCAGCGCCGAGGGGTGCCACGGCGCGCAAGGCGCGTCAAAGGGCAGCTGCTCGCCATGCTCGAAAATCGGCCAGCGCCGATTTTCTGCGCGTAGCTCCGCTCCCGCCGCGCAAGCAGGCGCGCGGCGCCTTTGACCCGCCTCGCACGCCGTGGCCCATAGGTGGCGTCGGGACGGAAGGCGTCCCGACAATTCGACGCGCGCTCGCCGCGCGGCGTCGAACGAAAGGCTGAGGTTTGGCAGCAGCCACGTCACGATCGATCGCGTGGTCGGGCCGCTGAGCCACGTCAGCGCTGCCAACTCCTCCCGACCCGGCAGCCGCCGGGGGCGTGCCCGTCTCGCCGTGACAGGACGCGACGTGCTGCCCGGGCCGTGACCCGCGACAACACCTGACCGCCTTCATCCCCGGGTCTCCGTCGGTGCACGCCCCGGCGGCAGGCATGGCGCCTGGGCAGACAAAGGAAAATTTGCCGCCGACCACGCCCGCTACCGACCGATCAGGCCATCTGACCACAAACTCATGCGCACTTGCTGGGTCCATTCCCATGAGCAGAAGTGGGTCCGTTTCCGTGAGCGCTGAGGCCCCCTTCATGGAAGGCACTCCGGATGGCTGCGGTTTGGGCTTCGGAGAGACCGAGCATGGCGGGGCAACGTAGACAGTCCCAAACGCAACGGGCAAATCCCATCAGCGTGACTGCCCTTGTGCGCACGCGGTACTACGCTTCGGACGCTACGAAGGAAACGGCCGCGGCATAGGATCAGCGACAACGAGACGGGGGCGCCATGCGTGCACGCGGTCTCGGCGCCGTTGCTCATCCGTATGTGCACCGAAGCATGGGCGGACAAGGCGCAACAAACAAGCCCGCTCGTGGGCCGGTAATCGCTGCTTTGCACAGAAAGGGCGCACCCCCACGATAGGCCGGTCAGCGAGGAATGAGATCAGCGAGGTCAGGAAATGGGGGTCGCACCGATCCAGTCATGACGCATCGCCCCAGCGCAGGCAGTCACCGGCCAGGCTGGCGAGGATCGCCGGCAGCCGCTTGTCGTCCGGTTCGGGCCGGTCAGCCGGTGCACGGACACGCGCCCCCGCCGGTCGCACCGCTTGCAGACTACGGCCAGCATGCCGACGCGGCCGGACAGGTCGCGCAGAGTCAGAACGTCGGGAGGGTTATCGCGCAGGGCGATCAACGGCGCTGGCACCACGGACAGCGGCCGGCCGCGGGAGAGCACGGTAATTTGTTTGCGGTCGGACATTTCCCGGTGGGGAGATGGGTCTATCGTTGCATTTGTAGCGTTCCGTCATTGGCATCCCGAAAAGAGGAACGACCATGAATTCTTTATGGGTAGCTGTTCCGGTTATGGCCGCCATGTTCGGTCTGGCGGCGCATGTTGCGCAAGCCGCGGAGTGTTCTACGGTGTGCAGGGGAATTTGGGGCTACAGCAGCGACAACTCCATCAGTTACGCCAGTTGCGTCAGTAACTGCGAGATGGCCAAGAAAAGCGAGCCGTCAGTCTCGTTCGGCGCCATCGCCTACGGCGCGCGGAGCACCGCGGCGGGCTGGGCCTACGGCAAAGCCTCCGCATCGGCGGCCAATAGCACTGCGCTCTTCGAATGCAGGAAACATGGCGACGACTGCCAGCTTGTAATCACTCTTTCGAATGGTTGCGCAGCCGTGGCGGCAATCGAGAGCCAAGGTATCTTTGCAGTCGGTCAAGGCTCAACACGCCAACAGGCAGAATCCAGGGCTATGAACGCTTGCACCGGTCAGCACGGCAGCGAGTGTAAGGTCGAAGCCTGGACTTGCCCATAGCTCTCATTGTGACCGGGCGCACTCCCGGGCCTTGGCGTTGTCGGTGATACCCGGGACCGAAGATCGACCGGCTTGGCTTCAATCTACTTTGGCGGGTTCGCGAGAGCGGACCGATAATCTTCCGAAAATTGCTGTCGATATGTGTTGTATTCACCGATAGTAATTTGGCCCTTATATAACATTTGCGAATGTTCATATGGATGAGGGTTGACCCTGTCCATAAACTGCGACGCCCGACGGTTATTCGTCGCTATCTTGCTTCGGCAATCCTCGTTCAAAATCTTAACGACATCTAGCGCAGGCCGTTGAACGTCGGTTATTTTTTGAGGATTGTTTTGCATCTCCAGAGTTGGCGGCTGATCTATTGCAATAATGCCACGAACAACGTCAATGCGCAGGTCCTTGTATAAATCCTTGCAATAGGTAACAGCCTCTTCGATCTTCGCAGCTCGATCAGAAACAGCGGCTGGATTCGGCACACAAGCATGAAGCACGGAGCAGCAAGGCAGGCTTGGGGCAAGCAATTTACCTTGCGATCTATAATTTGCCACGACAACTCGGTCGCTCTACATAGTCAAATTTATCGCGCAAAACTCCTGGCTCGTGCTCGTCGATCCAACAACAAATGACTGATTGCCGCTCAGCTTGACTTTCCGCCGGTGATTCCACGTGCGCATCAGACCAGCGCCCAGAAGATATCCTCGGTGGCGATGAAGCGGAGGGCGTCTTCGAGCGGCAGGACGGTGCGGCCGAACGGGCCGGTGGGTGACCAGCATTCCTTCTTGAGTGACCAGTAGAGCACCTCGACGCGATCGTTGTCGGCGTTCGGGCGCAGGCGTGCGACCGGCGCCCCGGAGGCGGCGTGGTAGAGCGAGTAGCCGCGGTTGCGGTGCTCGACCAGCACAGCGCCGCGGCTGAAGGTAAAGCGCTCGATGCGCTGGACGATGCCGTCGGTCATGCACACTATATTATAGGTGGCCTGGGGACGGCGCATCGCCACGAATGAGCGAAGCAACGGCGCGGCTTGCGACACGGGCGTCGTTCGATTCTACGGATTCGATGACACCCGATCGCATCCCTGCCGCCCCCATTTCCTCCGGCGGCATCACCGTGCCGTCGCTGCTGGTGACCTGGCTGGTGCCATTCCGCGACTGTTTCACCGCGCCGGTCTGGCAGCGCGTGCTGGTCCTGGTGGCCGGCGCGGTGCTGGCACCAGGCCAGCGGACGGTCAGCGCCGCCTTGCGGGTGATGGGGCTGGCCGACCAACCGGGCTTCGGCCGCTTCCACGAAGTCCTGAGCGAGGCGCGCTGGAATTCGCACGCCATGGCACGCAGACTGCTCGTTCATCTGCTCGACGCCTTGCTGCCGACTGGCGAGGTGGTGATCGGCATCGACGACACCATCGAGCGGCGCTGGGGGCCGAACATCGCGGCCCGCGGCATCTACCGCGATCCGGTGCGCTCCTCGCGCGGCTTCTTCGTCAAGACCAGCGGCCTGCGCTGGCTGTCGCTTATGGTGGTGCTGCCGGTGCCGTGGGCGAAGCGGCGCTGGGCGCTGCCGTTCCTGACCATCCTGGCGCCGTCCCAACGCAGCAACGAGAAACGGGGCCGGCGCCACAAGCCGCTGACCCGCTGGGCAATCCAGGCAATTCTGCAAACGCGGCGCTGGCTGCCAGGCCGCCGCATCACCATCGTCGGCGATAGCAGCTTCGCCACCCTCGAACTGATCGCCGCGGTCCGCCGTCACGTCCGTCTGATCACTCGCCTGCGGCTTGATGCAAACCTGTTCGCGCCGGCCCCGCCTCGCCGGCCCGGCCAGCGCGGTCGTGCGCCGCTGAAAGGCAAGCGTCTGCCGAAGCTCAGCGCCATCCTGGAAAACCCAGCAACCGCCTGGACGAAGCTACAGGTGACCGACTGGTATGGCGGCGAGACAAGGCTGGTCGAGATCGTCTCCGGCACCGCGGTCTGGTACCATGCCGGCCTGCCGCCGGCGCCCATCCGCTGGGTGCTGGTGCGCGACCCGTCCGGCCAGCGCGAGCCGCAGGCCTTCCTCAGCACCAACCTCGACGACACGCCGGCGGACATCCTCAACTGCTTCGTCTCGCGCTGGCGGGTGGAGACGACGTTTCAGGAAGTCCGTCGCCATCTCGGCGTCGAGACCCAGCGGCAATGGTCGGACCTGGCCATCCTGCGCACCACCCCCGCACTGCTTGGGTTGTTCTCGCTGGTGACGCTATGGGCCGACCAATTGATGCGGGCACCGACCACCGCCCTGCGCCCGCGCGGGGCTGCCTGGTACGCCAAGCAGGAGCCCACCTTCAGCGATGCCATCGCCGCGGTCCGCCGGGCACTTTGGTGCCCACCGCATTTTTCAATGTCCCGGCCGGGCAAGGACGTCATCGAAATTCCCACGACTCTCCTGCACAGTCTCGTCGACACCGTGTGCTACGCCGCCTGACGACTCAAAACCTCCGCCACCCGACGCTACGCCGAACCGGTGGGATCAAGAAATGGATGGCGGAAAGCCGAGCTTAGATGTGATTGTGCGCAAGCCATGGCGACCACGTGTTCTGTTCCGTGCACATTAAAAAAATCGGCGAACCTGAGGTGCCATCAACAGCCGTACAGTTATGGCTGAGGCGATCGTTTTGAATTTTCCCATTCCAATACAGATTGGCCTGATTGCCGGCACATTCTTCTTCGAAGCTCACGCCCTTGTGGTAGTGGTTATTGTCCCCATAGCCCGCCATAGAAATCTTCTGATCAAACAAGTCATTGCCCTTAACGTCGGCCATCTATAGCGCACCGTAGGTCTTTCCCACGCAACTCGAAAGCCGAACCACGGTCCAGTCGTCACCGCATTCCCGCTTGGCTCCGCTTGGTAGATCAACCCAGCCACCTCGAATGGGATGAGCTGTGACATGAGTCTCAAACAAATCTTCCTTTCCTTGCCCAAATGCTATTGTCATTGTTTGATTGACTGACGGGTGGCGAACGCCAAAGGCCACATGATAATTCGTCACAGCATAACATCCACCGCCATCGGCAACAATCCAGGCGGTCGCAGGACCAGCGAGCGCGTCGTTCTGAACCATTCCAACAGCCCTTAAGAGTCCCGCATCTGGCGTCCGTGGCACAGTCGGAATGACAGCACGGTATAGGTGTATGGGAACGAGCGGCCGACCGTTGTCCTGTCCGCTCGGACAATCAGCGCAAAAGCCGGCTTGAAGCGCCATGCGGGGATCAGCTATCCTGGAGGCAGCGTAAGTCGTCACCGAGGCCAAAAAAAGCAGGTAACGGCAGTTAAAAATGGGGTCAAATTGTGAATTCTGCTCATGTTGCCTCCAGGTCTAGGCGCGTCTGACGGATTCTACATCAATAAACGTGCCAGTAAATTGTCTCAAAGAGCAGCAGATGCGTGGCGAGCAGCAGGCGCATCAGCGTCCCTCGAAACCGTCGAGCACGTCATCGGGCAGCGGTGCGTCGAAATCCGGTGGCACGGTCAGCTTGCCAGCCAATACCCCAAGACGGCGGCGTGGTCGGACCGGCGTGTCCTGCAGCGGGACCAGGCGGGCGATTGGCTTGCCAGCGCGGGCGATCAGGATTTCCTCGCCGGCGGCGGCGGCATCGACCAGGCGAGAGAGATGGGTCTTTGCAGCGTGAATGTTGACGATGTGCATGGCGGCCCTCAGCCGGACTAAGTCTAGTTCATTTGGGTGGACAGGGCCGGCATCAGGTCGCCGGGAGATTGGATTCCCAGCCATTGTGGAACGCCGGTTGCGGCTTGGCTTGCGAGCGCCGATCGATCCGACCCTTTGCCGGCGTCGATGCTGCCCTGCCGGGGGCTTCGAAACAAGATGTGGTCGTTGTCCTCCTCGGTGCCGCCGGGAAGGCGATAGGTCACAGCCCCTGGGCAGCTGCCGCTCGATGACCTGCGTCAGATGGTTCGGTGGTTGGTGTCAGGCGCCATGGGAAACTGGACCGGTGGCGACATGAGGAATTGGACCCCTCGATAGGGAGAGGAGGTTCGGATGGATCGGAGAGTGGACAACCCTGGTGCCCTGAGAATGGGCATTCGGGGAGGAGGGATGCGGGAGCCTGACGAGGTGGCGGCGATGATCCGGCTTCAGGGGTCCGGGCTGGGGTGTGCCCCGGAAGCCGCAGGTTCCACCATGCAGTGATGCATCGCTTACTTCGGTAAACCCGGTGGTGCATCAAGACGGGTCGCCCCATGGTCCGTGCCCGTGGTTTCGGCTCGCCCCGAGCCGGCGGGCAGGTGAAAGACGTAGCCCGTGCTCCGGCCGCCTTTGTCATTGTGCACCAGCAGGCCGCGCCTCACCAGGTCGGCGATGTCGCGCTGTGCGCTGTCGGCAGAGCAGCGGCAGATCGCTGCCCATTTGCGGGTCGTGACCAGCCCTTTCCAGCCTTCCAGCAGCTTGGCGAGCACCTTGCGCTGGCGCTCGTTGACCGGGTGGTCATCCAGGTTCGCCCAGAACCGGGCAATGGTGATCACCTGCGCGGCGGTCGCGTCGGCGTGTTCGATGGCCCGCTTGTGGCAGTCCAGGAACCAGAGGAGCCACCCGGTGATGTCGAGCCGCTCTACCTTCTGGGTGCGCTCCAGCGTATCGTAGTAGGTCCGCCGCTGTCGCAGGATGGCCGACGACAGCGAATAGAACCGCTGTTCGGCGCCCTCAGCCTGGGCGATCGCCATGTCCGCGATGGCGCGGCCGATCCGGCCGTTGCCATCGTCGAGCGGGTGGATGGTGACAAACCACAAATGGGCGATGCCCGCCCGCACCAGCCCGTCGAGTTCCCCGCCGGCGTTGAACCAGGCCAGGAACTGCTCCATCTCGGCGGGCACGCGGGCGGCAGGAGGCGCCTCGAAATGAACGCGGGGAGGCTTGCCGCCCCGGTAGGCGCTGGAGACCACCTGCATCCGGCCCCGAGCGTCCGTCCGCCACCTGCCCACGTCGATCGGCACCTCGGCCGATGGCTTTGCGACGGCGAACAGGGCGCGGTGCCAGCCGAAGATCCGCTCCCCGGTCAGCGGTTTCCGGAAGTTGCGGGTGGCATCGAGCACGATTTCGGCCACCCCCTCCACCTGGCTGTCCTGGGGTGCCACGCCGCCTTCCGGCAGACCCAGCCGCCGGGCGATGGATGAGCGGACGCTGGCCGGGGGCAGCGTCTCGCCTTCGATGGCGGATGTCGCCACCGCGTCAGCCGTGGCGGCGGTCAGTTCGGTTTCCCGGCGCATCTCCAGACCTGCCGCCGCCATGGTCCCGAGGAACCGGCCATGCCGGAACCGGGCATCGGCGACCGCTGGCAGCAATCGCTCGGCGTCCCACTGGAACCGCGGCCAGTCGGGGAGTTCCCAGATATACACCGCGCCCACAATCACCGCAGAGTTACGGTGGTTGTGTAGGCGCGTGCGGCGATTGCGTCAACAAATTCGCCGCACGATAGCGGCGATCATGGGGGGATTGCCGCATCGCTCTGACCAATGCAGCGCGCAGCGCGGCCTCGGGGTGGGAGGGCGGGCACCAACACCTTGCGCCGAAAGTCGCTCCTCGCGGCGGCCCTGCCGCCGCAGGGCGGCCGTCGGCCGGGCACCACGTACAGGGCAAGCGCCCCGCCATCGCCGGCGGGGCGCGTCCGACCCGGCGGTCAGTCGCCGTTGCGGCGTGACCACAGCAGGTTGAAGCTCTTGCCGTCCTCCGCCTCGACCAGGCTGGCGTAGAGCGGGGCGGCGAAGGCCGGATCGTCGAGCTTGACCGACCAGTAGTCCCGCCCGCTCTTCTTGGCCGCTCCGCTTCCAGGCGGCCCCGACCTCCAAAGTCCCCAGGAACACCCGGTAGTCGGGTGCGCTGTCCTTGCTCTTGTTGGTCTCGGCGGCGAACTGCAGCTTGGCGGTGAGGGTCAGGGTCTTGAGGTTGCCCGAGAAGTTGCCGTTCGCGGCGCGGGTAAAGGTGCCGATGATCGCCATGGTGTGCTCCGTCCGGTTCAGGTCTCGGCCGCCCGTTGCGGCCTCGATGGCGATGACCAGGCCGGAGGGCTCGCGCCGCGCACCCGTCAGGGCCGCGGCGCAGCGGAGGACGGGGCCGGGCGGCTATTTTGCTTCGCGATGCAAAGGCGCCGCCTCTTCGCGGCGCCGGCGGAAAATAGCCGGCCGGCCCCGTTGCGGGGCATGGCGAGGGGCGTCAGCCCTTCACCCTCTGGCCAGATCAAGCCATCGGAAGGCCGCTCGGGCGGCGAGCCGGAACAGCGGGGGGAAGCGCAGCCATGGCGATCGGTACCGTCACGTACCGTGGACGGTTGCAGGCGCCGGGCAGCCAGACTGACATCCCTCCCGGCCATGCCGCCGCCGTGACAATAGAATGAGGACAGCGCCGGGCGCGCCGGTTGCGCGGCATCGCGGATGGGGGGCCTGGAAGCGGACGGCCAAGGAGAGCGGGCGGGCCGGTCGATCCAGCGTGGCCGGCTATGGCTGCGGAAGACCGCTCGCGGCCGGGCGAGGGTAGGGCGGCTGCATCCTGCTGTGTTTCATGCGGCCGGCCGTCAGACCGGGATCGGACTGCACCGCCGGCAGTGGCGGGGCGCTTGCTCTGAACGCGGTGCCCGGCACGGCTAGACCTGACGCATCAAGGCCGGGAAAGCCGGAGGCTCCGCCGAATCCAGGCGCCGAACTCCGCCTCGCTGATCGTCCCACCGGCGAGGCCCTCCATCGTCAGCACGCACTCGGCGTCGCCGGCGACAAGGGTGGCGCCGTTGAGCAGCAGGAACGTCTCGACGGAAACGAACGCGGTCCGCTTGTTGCCATCCACGAAAGGGTGGTTCCTGGCCAATCCATAGCCAAGGCTGGCAGCGAGCGACGCCAGATCGGGATCGCCGCCATAGGCGGCGAGGTTCCGCGGGCGGTCGATGGCACTGGCCAGCAGGCCGGCATCCCGGATCCCCTCGCGGCCGCCGTGCCAGGCGATCTGCTCATCGTGGATCGCCTCGACGACCTCGCGCAGCAGCCAGATGATGTCCGTCCCGCTCACTTCGCCAATTCGCGCAGCACGTCGCGGCGACGGTGCATGACCTCGCGGGCAACCTCCATCTGCCGGGCGAACTCGGGATTGTGGCGGACCAGCCGGATGCCGTCGGCGGTGTCGACGACATGGAGGATGTCGCCCTCCGCCATCCTGTGCCGCAGCAGCACGTCGCGGGGCAGGGTGACCCCCAGGGAGTTGCCGATGGCGCGGATTTTGACGGCGTCGGTCATGGCGGCCTCGATGCTTGCCCCGAAAGTTATAACACTGATTATAACGTCGTGCCGCCTCGTACGGTCAACAAAGAAGGGGGCGCTTACGCGCCCCCGCCGAAACGCATCACCGGGATGCCGAGCGCCCTGGCCTTGTCGGCCAGGTTCTCGCTGATGCCGCTGCCGGGGAAGACGATGACCCCGATCGGCAGCGTCTCCAACAGCTTGTCGTTGCGCTTGAACGGGGCTGCCTTGGCGTGGCGCGTCCAGTCGGGCTTGAAGACGACCTGCTGCACCTTGCGGCTGTCGGCCCAGCAGGCGGCGATGCGCTCGGCGCCGCGCGGGCTGCCGCCGTGCAGCAGCACCATGTCGGGATGCTTGACCCGCACGCGGTCGAGCGTGGCCCAGATGCGGTCGGTGTCGTTGCAGTCGATGCCGCCGGCGAAGGCGATACGCGGACCGGCGGGCAGCAGCACCTCGGTCTCGGCGCGGCGGCGGGCGGCGAGGAAGTCGCGGCTGTCGATCAGCGCCGCGGTCATGTGCCGGTGGTTCACCATCGAGCCGGCATGCGGGCGCCAGTCCGAGCCGGTCCGGGCCTCGAACAGATCGGCCGCCTGGTCACGCAGGCGTTCGAAGGCGTCGCGGCGCTCCAGCAGGCTCATGCCCTCGGCGATCAGGCGTTCGAGCTCGACCGATTTCACCTCGGAGCCGTCCTGTTCCTGCTGCGCCCGGCGTTGGCGGTCCTCGTTGTCATCAAGCTCGCGCTGCACGCGGTCGGATTTGCGGTGGAAGATGTTGACCACCGACCACAGCAGGTCGGGCAGGTCCGGCTCCAGCCGCGTGTCGGAGAGCACCCCGCCCAGCACATCGAACACGTCGGTGAGCGCGCGGCCGAGATCGTCGCCGTCGGGCAGGGGGCGGGGGTCGGGCTCGTCCTCGTGCGGACGCCAGCCCTGCATCCGCACCTCGTCGAGAACGCGGGCGGTCTGGGAGGCGTGGTGCACGGGCTCGGCGTCGTTGGTCAGATAGGTATGGGAGATAAATGTCATGGTGGGTTCCCTGTTCGGATGACCGCTCCGGTGCGGCCTTCGCGGGGAGCGCACAGGCCGGGAGGGGGCAGGGGGGCACCGCCCGCATTCCGTTTCCGCTCGGGGGAACGGGACCATGCGGGCGGGGAACGGCAGGCCGCGCCCTGTTTTGCTTCGCGATGCAAAGGCGCCGCGCTTGGGCGGCGCCGGCGGAAAACAGGGTCCGGGCTGCCGTTGCCCCCTGGCCCGGTTCCGGCGTGATCCCCGCCCGGAAGACCGCACGGGAGCGGTCTTTCCCGGACGACGGGCAGCCCTGATGTTCTTCTTCCAGCGCTACCGGGCGAGGGTGCCCCCGTGCGTTTCATCCGCTGCCGGATGCGGGCGGCGGGACAAGGCAGGCGGCATCCTCGGGCACGCGCTGCGTTTTCAGCCTTGCCCGCAGGGCGCCGGTGCCGAGGCTGCGCAGATCGGCGTCGAAATCGTTGGTGGCGGCGATCTCTTCCTCGCCGCGGCCTTTCTCGCGCAGCGTCTGGAAGGCGCGGAACTGGTCGAGCGGGTGGAGCGCCTCGCGGTCGGTGTTTTCGGCGAGGCTGTGCTCTTCGGCGATGCCGTCGGTGCGGATGATGGAGGGGACCGGGGCAGTCTTGTTCATGCGCTTCTGCGCGACCAGCAGTTCCAGCGCGCGGAAGCGCCGGCCGCCGACCGGCACCTCGAACAGGCCGGTCTCCTGGCCGTCGGCGTCCAGCACCGGGCGGACGGCCAGGCTTTGCAGCAGCGAGTGGCGGCCGATGCTCTCGGCCAGCGCCTCGACCGACACGCCGGCCTTGACCCGGCGGACGTTTGCACAAGAGGGGGGCCTGGCTCAGCAGCAGCTTGTTGAAGGGAATGTCCTGCGACCGGCTCAGCACGATCTTGGGGGAAGCAACCATCTCGGGTTCTCCGCGACGGGCCGGTTGGGAGACGATCTCCTAACCTACTGACCCGTCACGAAAGCCCCTCAGCCCTTTCCCTCTTGGGCGGACGGGGCACGCGTGTCGACGCCTTGGGTGGTGGAGCCCGCGCGAAAACGCCGAACTGCAGCAGGAACGAGCAATAGCGTTGCACAGGAAACCGCGTCTAGGCGAAAGGTTTACGCAATGCGAAGCTAAACAAATTTTGTGGCCGTCAGTGCCCGCGCGGAAAGTTTTTAAGGCGAATTCGGAACTTACGACCGGTCGCCGCGCCCATTGCCATCGATAGTTCGAATAGATCGCCAACCGGCGCTGCACGGCACGCTGCTAATGCTCTGAATTTTCGTGCGAACTTTCCCGATAGACTTTTTGCATGAAGACAGATGTTTGCGCAATGCGCCCCAAAGGAACAGTGGAGTGCACCAGAGGTGTAACCGGTCACATCCCCCCGTTCCTGGTGCACGGCTGGCTGCGGGCCGGCTGGCTCCATTGGGGTTAGAAAAGGGGTTGAACCGTGGGCCGAAACGGATTCTACCCTATGTGTGAGCAAGCTGACAGTAGCCGAGATCGCTGGCGTTGATGTTGAGGCGGCTGCGCGAATGTCGCGGCCCGAGCTCATTTGCTTTGCGGTGGAAGCGGCGGACATGGTGCGCCGGCTGGCGAACCTGGCTTGCGCGGATTCGTCGAACAGTTCGCGTCCGCCGTCGAGTGACGCACCCTGGCGGCGTGATCGCGCCGGCGAACAGGCCGCACAAGGGGACCAGGCCGCTGCATCGGCGGCGCCGGAACCTGATGCTGCGGCGCCGACGAACACAGACAAGAAGCCCGAGAAGCCGTCCGGCAAGCGGCCAGGTATGCCGGGCTTCTGGCGGCGTCAGCCGCTGGTAGTGCACGAAGACGTGCCGCACCGCCCGCACCTCTGTGGCGCCTGCCAGGCCGTCCTGGACGCCGAGACACCGGGACGGTTGGTCAGCGCACATCATGCACTCGAACTTGAACGCGGCGACATGGCGTTGCGGGTCAGCGCGAAGAAGCATTGCTATTTCGCTGTTTGCTGCAGCTGTGGCCATGAAACGGTGGCGGCACCCGGAACGGGAGCCTGCTCGCATATCGACAGCCGCAAGCGCGACCTGGTGCTGAGCGAACGCTGCCTGGTCGGCCCGATGCTGGCGACCTTCATCGCCGCACTGGCGCTGCGCATGCGTCTGTCGCGCGGCAAGATCCAGGAGTTCCTGCTCGACTGGCTCGGGCTGGAACTCGGGAAGGCGACGATCAACCGCTGCATCCACGAGTTCGGCCTGGCATCTGAGCCGGTGGTCGAGGAACTCATCGCCGAGGTGCAGTCAGCTGAGTTGGCAAACGTCGACGAGACGCCCTGGTTCCAGAAGGGCAAGCTGCTGTGGATGTGGGTGATGGTGACCGTGAGCGCGGTGATCTTCCGTATCGGCTGCCGCGGCAAAGAGACGCTGGTGCAACTGGTCGGCGAAGCGTTCCTCGGCTGGCTGGTGACCGATGGGTATGTCGCCTATCGGGACCGCGAGCGGCGGCAACGGTGTCTGGCTCATATCATTCGCAAAGCGATCGCTTTGTCCGAAGGCTACTACTGCAACGGCTCTGGATTCGGACGCGAGTTGCTACGAGATTTGCGAAGCCTGATCGAGAAAGTCGCAGACGAGAGGCCGGCCGAGCGGGATGGAAAAGCCGAGCGGGCGATCGAACGCCTGCTTGATCGCATCAAGTGGAACTGTCAGTGCCACCAGCACGACTTCGAGGAGAAAGTGCGCGCGCTCGCCCGTGAAATTCTCCGCGATTGGGAGGCGATGATCGCCTTCGTCACCAATCCACTGTTGCCAGCCACGAACAACGATGCCGAGCGCGCGTTGCGTCACGTTGTCCTGGCACGGCTGATCGGGTTTGGCAGCAGAACCGATGAAGGCAGCCGCTTCTACGCCGCCGCAATCACCGTGGTGGAAACTTGCCGCAAGCGGAAAGCCGATCCCTGGGCCTATGCGCGCGACCTCATCGCCACAGCGCGGATCGGCGCGCCCCATCCCAAGCTGCCCGCTCCAGCCGCTACATGATCGGGGGGATGTGACCGGTTACCCAGAGGTTCTCTTCTTGCCCCTCGGCCGCAACATGCGCTAACGTACGCCGGTTTGTCGGAATGCTCGACCGGAACTCTGTCATCAGGTGCCTGACCATGAGCGCAGTAGAAGCTACCGGTCCCACAGCAAATCCGTTTACGGAAACAATAGATGGTGACTACTTTGTAGGACGTGAGCAAGAACTGGCGATATTCGAAGCGAACCTTCAGGGGCTGCGGTCGAAGCGACCTATCCACGGCTATGTCGCGGGAATTCACGGAACGGGCAAAACGTTCTACCTATACAAGATTTCTGATATTGCGCGCTCAAGGAATTTCTGCGCGGTGACATCTGTGCTGGATGCAAGCATTCCGGCTTACGACCAAATGACGGGACTACTAAGGGCCATCGTTGTTGCTGTTCAGTCTGACCTGCTGCGGGCCGGGGTGCCCTCTGGCTCGGGATTGGAAGCCGATTGGAGATTCGGTGAGGGATCAAAGCTCTTTCAGCACCCTCGTCATAAGTCACTTACGAGCGATGCGGTTCGGCAGGATCTTGAAACGCTTGCCGAGCATGCCCGAGCGGCGGGCCGCGATGGCATAGTCGTTTGTATCGACGAGGGCCAACGTATCGAACCTTTTGCCCTTTCGGCTTTGAAGAATGCCCTTCAGCCCCTCGGATTCTACATGGTGATGCTTTCGCTCCGGTTGGCCTCGGATTCACGAGGTGGAACTGTCGAGGGACGCTCGCTACTTGAGGAGCGCGCAAGCTTGGCTGAGGGAGATATTGGAGCGGCTCGCCTCTTTGTGACCGGCATTTCGATGGGGCCTTTTGCAAGCGATCTGGAGGTTCATCGCTTTTTCGAGAAGCGGACGGCTAACAGCAGCATCCATTTTTCCCATGAACGTCGCCCTGCGGATCGGTGAGATTGCTGACCGAGTGCCGCGCGACTTAGTCCGCCTCTCATCCCATGTCTATAACCGCGCTATGACCGAAAACATTCACGAAGTTGGTAAAACCCTCTTGGATGACTGCTTTCCCGAGGTCTATCCGGGGGAGACGCAGGAAGCGCTTGACCTGTGTGCCGGGGTATCGAAAGACGCAGCCGCAATACTAATAGCTCTTTGTAAATTCCGCGGGCCCGCGACAGTAATGGAGATTTGCGATCAGGCGTATCCCGCGCTAAGGGATGTGCCGCGCGCTTTTGTGTCTGATGGGATCGAACGACATCTTGATAGGCTTTGCCAAGCGACTAACTCGATAGTAAAGGTTGAGGACAAGTACGATGTAGTAACGAGCGTGTGCCGATATGCACTTAAACTTGCGTTCGCGATATCCTGATTTGAAAGAAATGCAAGAACATTCCCCTGCGATCGAGTTTGGGAGAGAAAAGCTTCTTGTCCCGCCACATATAGGGGCCGCTTGCCGCTACCTCGCATCGATGCAAATCGCTGCGGGGTGCTGGCCGCCCCATGCCGGGGGCGATGTCAGCCTCTATCACACAGCGCTTGCCACGGCGGCGCTATGCGGCGCAGACCGTATAACTTACGAGGCGCACATTGCAGGTGCGGCATATCAGGCCCGCCTGCATTCCGAGAATAACGTTGCAGCGCTCAATATGCTTGATGTCGCGTGCTTAGTAACCATTGCAGCATCGGAGCAGATTTCGGATCGCGGTTGGTTGGACCGCCTTGGCGAAGAGCTATCGAAACGGTTATTATCAGAGCTAGATCGTCCTGAAAGGATTCGAGTGCGGGATTTCGCATTTGCGGTGAAGGCATCTGCTTATGCCGGCACGGCAATGAAACCGACGACGGCGAGGTGCATTAGGGTCCTGCATGAACTGCAAATACCGGGGAAGGGAGGCTGGACTGCCGGCGCAACTCGGCAGCACTCGGTTATTGCAAGCGCGTATGTGCTGGACGCACTCGCATCAGTTGACCCGCGTGGATCGGCCGCGGTCATTCATGGGTGTACAAATACCTCGAGACGATGATCGCCGACAAAGGATGGGAAGGTATTGGAATTGGCAAGGGAGATGTCTTTACGCAGGCGACGGTGCTAGGAGCCCTAAGCTGCTGCGGTGCCATAGAACAGATTGAGAAAGGTTTGTCCGTCATAGAGGCCGCGGCAAACAGCGATGGTGGATGGGGGCCGTGTGCGGGTGAACCTACAACGATCGAGTCTACTGCGCTTGTGCTACGAGCTTTTGTCGCTTGTGGCGAGACTCGTTATATCCCCTATCGGAGCGCAGCTGCGAGTGCCGCAGCTCTAACGGCACGGTGTGAGAAACTTGAGGCCGAACTTGCAGCCCTTTCCAATGATATAGATGATCGCGTAACTAGACGCTCTCGGGAAATTCTTGCGGATCGTAATAAAATTCGCGGAGACGTAGAAAAATTACGCGAGGAGCTTCGTTCGGCGCGGCAGGAGAACATGGCTCTTGAGCGTACTATCGTCGATCGCGAATCGTATTACGTTAGGGCGCTGACGACATTTAGGCGTCAACGTGATCATGTAATTCCAAAAGCCTTCATTTTAGAGCGTATGCAATCTTTTCTTAGGCCTTTAATTGTGACGATAGCGGTTGTTGTAATAAATGTTGTTCTTGCAGACCATTTTGGACTGTTCGGCGCTGGGTATCTGTCGTCAGCATTTATTAAGCAAATGCTTGCCGGAGCGTTAGGTTTAAGTATTGGAGCGATAGGTTCGTTGTTTCTGGCTTCAATTTGGTGGCCGGCGATGTTGGCAGAGACCATGACCGAGATTGATTACGATAGGACTCCGTATTTGAAGTTAGATGGCTCAAGCAAAATAAATCCTTTTAGTCCATCTGTATTGGCATTAGAATTTGCAGAAATTGCATCGGAGCTTCCCGGCGCTGTTTCCGAAGAACTAGTTTATCTTCTTGTCACCAGAATAGTTGATATGCCGTCCGACGTTGGAACCGGATACTCTGAAAAGTTACTCAGCCGTTTGGACGTGCCGAGGGATGTTCAAAGGAGAGTTGTGCGTTGGATTGGGAGGCTTGTGAGTCTGGATCCACACAGCCGGCGTGCGGTAATTGAACAAGTTCGGAGGCAGAGCTTAATACCATGATTTTGTTGCGTATACTCTGTTATTTGTGTAACTTGGGGATCCTTCTGGTGCCAGGAGTGGCATGCGCTGCGGAATCGGCATTGCTTGGAATTGAGGCGAATGAGGTTCGGCCGCAAGCAGGACCTAATGTCTGTCTAATCACCCTGACCAACCGCCTCGCGTTGCTGCCGTTAAGTGAAGTTCGGCTGTTTGTTGTAAGCGCTTTAGGGACATTTTCTACTACGGCTCCCTTCGGATTAGCTGGAAGCCAGTCATCTACCGTCGAGTGGATCTTGCCGCCTGGTGTTCGGTGCACTGGAGAAGATGTGTTGTTTCGTGCAAAATTTAAAAAGGAGGGCATCCCAAACGAGATTGTTCTGAAGCCTGACTCGATGACAAGACCCGGCCGGTCCGCTATCGAGATCATCTCCAGTGCACTTGGTGCCGGGTTCAGCATTCTTGCGGTGGTAATTGGGGCGGGTCTCGGGCACTGGCTTACGGCGGCCAGAGAGCGTACGAAAGAAAGAATCTCATTGCGGATGAAACGCATAGAGTTCGGTCGAACCTGCAATCCGCGATTTTCTTGCACAGTGGAATGAGGCTCCGATTCCGATAAGGTTACAGCAACATTTTTCAGAACTTCGCGTGAAAGCGACGGTCCCAAGCCATATAGTCGAAATGTATGAGGCAACGATGAAGATTTTTACTCAAAATGATGTTTCTAACGTCGCGAAGCGCGAAGCGGCGAAGCGTTTCTCACGATCGGTTACTTCATATATAGAAACGTATGATCCCACTTTCTGAGTTGGAT
Organism: uncultured Alphaproteobacteria bacterium; assembly: GCA_963804495.1. Lineage (GTDB taxonomy): Bacteria > Pseudomonadota > Alphaproteobacteria > Acetobacterales > Acetobacteraceae > Rhodovastum. Next base: position 162,190 of record CAWDQN010000004.1, read on the forward strand.
GCAATTTTGGCGGGGGTTGCGCATTCGCTGCTGGTGGGGCAGGGGTATTTGATGATTTTCACTTGACTTGTTTATTGTAATGAGGCGTGCGACGGCCTTTCAAGGCCCGAAAGGGGTTTTAAATCGACCACCATGCTCTCACCGATACGCAATCACCTCCCCGAACGGCGCCGCGGCCGCTCCGGTGCTGACCCACAGCACCGGATAATCCGGCGCCGGGCCGAACTCGCTGCCATAGAGGTCGGTCAGGTAGACGGCGCAGACCGGCTGGATGTCCGACCGGGCGATCCAGTCGAACACTGGCCGGAAGGCGGTGCCGCCGCCGCCATGCGGGGTGAGGCGGATCGCATCGCCCGGCTCGTAGGTTTCGGTGCCGGCAACGGCCTCGTCGCAATAGACGACATGGATCGCCTCGGGCGCCGCCTCGTCCAGGATGGCGGTGATCTCGGCGGCGAAGGTGGCCAGCGTCGCCGCGCCGATGCATTTTTCCTCCGGCGTTGACAGAAAGGGGAACGCGATGAAGGTACAAAGCTTCAAGGACCTGGCGGCGGAAATGCGCGCGGTCGCGCGTGGCGAAATCACCGCGCCGGCAGACGCCGCGGCGCCGAGCGTGGAGTCGGCGGCGGCGCTGATCCGGCTGCTGACGCCGGACAACCGCAGCCTGTTGCGCACCATCCGGGACGCGAAGCCGCAATCGGTCGCCGAACTGGCGCGGCTGACCAACCGGGCTGAGCCGAACCTGCTGCGGACGCTCGGCAAGCTCGAAGCCTTCGGCCTGCTGGAAATGCGGACGGTCGAACGCCGCCGGGTGCCGACGGCGCTGATCGGGAAGCTGCATCTTGAGATCGACCCTTACGCCATGACTGACCGGATCGAAACCAGCCCGGCCAACGGCTGACGGGCTGGCCGGGGCAGGCTCGCCGAACCCATGGAGACGAGCCGTGTCCAGGTCGATCGCATCCTGAAGGCGAAGAGCAAGATGTCGTCCTCCAGATCAACCGTATTCGCTTCTCGACTTGCGACCGCGGGCCATTCACGGTCACCGCCGGAGCATCATCTGCGAAAGGATACCAATGAGCGAGACGTCTGACGCAAGCGAACTGCTTCGCTGACGGCCCAGATCGCGGCCGCACATGTGGCGCACAACCCGGTCGCGCCGGATGCGCTGCCGGAGCTGATCCGCAGCGTGCATGCCTCGCTCGCCGGCGCGGGCAAGCCGGCGGAGGTTGCGGAACGGCCGCAGCCTGAGGTGGACCCTGGATCCTGGACAGTTGGATAAGCTTATCCCGACCGGATAGGGAACGACGTGGCATGAGTGGGGAGCGGAAACGCTACTCGGCGGATTTCAAGGCGAAGGTTGCACTGGAGGCGATCCGGGGCGAGCTGACGATTGCGCAGCTGGTGAGCAAGCATGGGGTACACCAGACGCTGATCAACGGCTGGAAGAAACATGCTCTGGGTAAGCGGGGTGGCGCCGACACGTTGCGGAATGCGGGGAAAATGAGGTCACCTGTCGTCCTTGGAAGAGGACGACAGGATGCTGGACGCGGTGTCGGAGTCTGAGAACGCTCGTACGAGTGATCATACGAGCGCTCGCAAACAGCGCATCGAGATCATCACGCGCGGCGAGCGTCGGCGGCGTTGGACGCCGGAACAGAAGCGCGAGATCGCGGCGGAAAGCCTGGAGCCGGGCGCGTCGCCGATCATAGTGGCCCGCAAGTACGGGATCAGCACTGGCCAGCTCTACACCTGGCGGCAGGAGTTGCTACGGAACGCTGTTGGTGCGACATCCGACACGAAACCAAGCTTCGTGCGCGTCAACGTCGTGGCCGGTCCTCCGCGTCTGGCGGCGCCGGAGCTGGGGCCACCGGTGCCGCCGACCGCGCCACCTGCAATGCCCTTACCCACTCAGCCGGACGGGCGGATCGAGATTACGCTGTCGCGGGGCGTGTCGGTGCGTGTGGATGCGAAGGTGGATGGGGCTGCATTGCGGCGGGTTTTGGCCGCGCTGGAACGGTCATGATCGCCGCACCGCCTGGCGTCCGCGTCTATCTTGCCTGCGGCACCACGGATATGCGCCGCGGCATGGCGGGGCTGGCCATGCAGGTTCAGCAGATCCTTGAGCAGAACCCTTTCGACGGCGCCATCTTTGCCTTCCGCGGCAAACGGGCCGGTCTGATCAAGGTTCTTTGGCACGATGGCATCGGCCTGTGCCTGCTGACGAAGCGTCTGGAGCGCGGCCACTTCATCTGGCCGACCACGAGCGCGGGAGCAGTCTCGCTGACGGCGGCCCAGCTGGCGACGTTGCTGGAGGGCTGCGAATGGCGGGCGCAAGTGGCAAGCTGTCGACCTGCACTGGCAGGTTAACGAATTGTCGCAGCCAAAAAAAAGTGCTGGCAGCGACGCGGCGGTGTTGTTCACCATGCCGGCATGCAGATCGACCTCGACGCCCTGCCAGAAGACTCCGCCGTGCTGACAGCGCTCACGGGAACGGACCCGGGTTCGCTCGGTGGAACTGACCCAGCAAGTGCGCATGAGTTGGTGGTCGGGTGGCGTGATCGGTCGGTAGCCGGCGTGGTCGGCGGCACATTTTCCTTCGCCTGACCCAAGTCGGCCTGCCTGCCGCCCGGTCCTGGGCCCACGGAGACCCGGGGATGAATGCGGTCAGATGTTGTTGCGGGTCACGGCCCTGGCGGCGCGGCGCGTCCTGTCGCGGCGAGGCGGGCACACCCCCGGCGGCTGCCGGGCCGGGAAGAGCCGGCAGCGCTGACGTGGCTCAGCGGCCCGACCGCGCGATCGATCGTGACGTGGCTGCTGCCAAATACCAGCTTTCCGTTCGACGCCGCGCGTCGAATTGTCGGGACGCCTTCCGTCCCGACGCCACCCGCAGGCCACGGCGCGCAAGGCGAGTCAAAGGCGCCGCGCGCTTGCTTGCGCGGCGGGAGCGGAGCCACGCGCAGAAAATCGGCGGTGGCCGATTTTCGAGCATGGCGAGCACCTGCCCTTTGAGGCGCCTTGCGCGCCGTGGCACTCCTCGGCGCTGCGGCGGTGGTGTTGGCGGGGTCTTCAGGTTTTGGCGGTGCGGCGCGCCGGTGTTGGCGACGCCGGTGCCGGAGGCTCCGGGCTGCGCAGGGACGGGCCGTTGATGCGGATGGTGATGCAGTGGTGCTGCAGGCGATCGAGCAGCGCATCGACCAGCGGCTTCTTGTCGAACAGCTCGTACCAGTCGGACAGTTCAAGGTTGGTGGTGATGATCGTCGAGACCCGGTTATAGCGTTGGTCCATCAGACGAAAGAATGCGTTTGATTGTTCCGGCTTGATTGTCAGGTAGCTCAGCTCGTCAATCAGCAAGGGCTGCATGCGAACTCAGCTGGGCCAGCAGCCGTGTGGTAGTGCGGTCTGCCAGAGAGGCATAGAGTTCATCGAGCAGGACTTGAGCATTAATGAAGCGACCACGGTAGCCGTTGAGGCAGGCCTCGCGCAACAGACCGATCGCCAGGCCGGTCTTTCCGGTGCCGGGTTTGCCGATGAGCAAGACGTTGTCGGTCCGGCGCAGGAAGTCCAGCCCGGCCAGTGTCTGGATCTGCGCGCGGCTCACGCCGGGCTGCCGATCGAACGGGAAGCTGTCGAGCGACCACCGCCATGGCAGACGCGCCTGCCCCAGACGATACGCCAGGCTGCGTTCGCGGCGGGACGCGGCTTCCTGGCCGAGCAGCCGGTACAGCAGCTCGGGTGCCGCGATCGCTTCGCGCTCGGCGCGTTCGATTTCGGCGTCGAGTGCCTCGGCCATGCCGTGCAGGCGCAACTGGGCGATCAGCGCGCGCAGCTTGTCATGCATCGTCGTCTTTCCTGGTGCTCAGTGCGAAGAAGTCACCGGCGACCTGTTTGAGGATGAGGTCTTCCAGGCGGCCGAGATCAAACAGGCCATAGTGCAGGGCCTGTTCGATGGCGGCGATGAACGGACCGGCCGGGTAGGTGCGCTTCATCTCGATCAGCCGGCGGAGTGGCCGTCGCCCGTATCCGTGACTGCGCAGCTTGAGGGCGGCAGCGTAACGGTCGAGGCTGGGATGGTGGCCGGTCAGCAGCTTTTCTTCAGTCGCCGTGCCGCGCCCCTGCCGCACTGGGATGGTATGATGACCAGGCAGGGTGCTTCTGGCATCGCGCTCGGCGATCAGCCGCCGGTGGACGGCGATCGTCGTGTCCTTGCGGCGGACATGGATTTCGGTGGGGTGCTTGTAGACAGCGACCGACTTGCCGACGAAGCGCTCTGGCACGGAGTAGCGGTTGGTATCGACGCTGACAAAGCCGTGCAGGTCGACGACGCGTTCCAGCAACTCGTAGACCGGCGGCAACGCGTCGGGCAACGGCACGAGGTGCGGCTGCTCGATGACGTAGGCGGCATCTGGCGACATGCCGAGCGCTGCCTTTGGCTTTCGGTTGGCGACCTCGCGGCACCAGGCAAGTGCCTGGCGATTGAGGTCGTCGAAATCTTCGAAGCTGCGGCCGGCCAGGAAGTTCGTTTCAACATAGGCGAACGGCCGTTCGATCCGGCCTTTGCGTTCCGGATTTCCCACCCGGTGGGCGCGGAATCGGAAGCCCAGGGTGCGGGCGAAGGCCGCCATCTCCGGGGCGATGACGGCGTCGCCGCCGGCACCGGCGGCGAGCAGCACGCTGGTGTTGTCGATGATGCAGACCGGGCAGACGCCCGCCATGAAGCGCGCCGCCTCGAGCAGGAACGCCTTGGCCTCGAAGCGGGTGAACCGCGGGTAGTACTGGATGAACAGCCGGCGCGAGTAGGCCAGCACCAGGCCGGCACACTGGGCGGTGACAAGCTTGTCGGTGTTCGCGAATGTCAGCCGATGCGGCGACGTGTCGTGCTGCATCTCCTGGCCCGGCACGAACTGGTACTCGCCGATGCGCCGCGGCGGACTGCGCAGGCCGGCCTCCCGGACCCAGCGGGTCAAGCTGCTGTAGGACACTTCCAGACCGTCGTCGGCCAGCAGTTCGCGCACGCGCACCACGTTGCCGCGAGCCCGCTCGAAGGCAGTTTTCACCATGGCCAGCGTCGCCTCGTCGCACGGTGCTGCTTTGGCGACGTTGCCGTCCGGCTTGCGCAGGATGCGCCGCACGGTGTTGCGCGACAGTCTCAGCAGACGGCTGATCTCGCGCAGGCTGTGCCTCTGCGCCTGCAGCGTGCGCACCGCGCTGCGGATTTCAGCCGGGGTCATGTGCGTCCCCCCCGGTCGATCGCAATCGTCAGGACGTCGAGTGCCGACCACAACCGCGGCACCGCCGCGATCAGCGCCGGTGGCACCGATTGCAGCGCCGCCGCGCGATCCGTCAGGCGCGCGATGACCGCCTCGAGGCAACGCAGATCGACGATGCATTCGCCTTCGGGGCCGTCGCGTAGCCGTTCGCCGGCGCGCCGCTCGTCGTTCGCCCGCAGGGCGTCGAGAAACAAGCGAGGATCGCCGACCATGCGGTCGCGCACCGTTTGCGCGGCCTGCTGGTAGTGGGCGAACCAGCAC